>NZ_NEGJ01000035.1 GCF_002135415.1 Acinetobacter sp. ANC 3832 | reverse complement strand
GCGATTGTGGGTGATAGCAACATCACCACGACCGTGACCCAAGGCCAAGCTGCGATTGCGCTGAACAAAAATCTCCAAGGCTTAACTTCAGTTGAAACCACAGATGGTGCAGGCAACAGCTCGACGATGACAGCGGGTGGCACCAAAGTTGACAATGCAGCAGGCGACAGCAGCAACTACACAGCAAATGGTGCGACAGTTACAGGCTCAAATGGCAAAACCATTACCCTGACATCAGATAAAATTGATGTGGGTGGCAACACCATTAACAACGTGACTGCAGGTGTCGATGGCAAAGATGCGGTCAACAAAGACCAATTGGATGCGCTCCAAGCAGCAGGAACAGCAACCACCGACAAACTGGGCGAAAGCACAGCAAGCAACTTAGGTGGCGGTTCAACTTATGACAAAACCACAGGCGAAGTGACGGCACCGAGCTACACCGTACAAAGCAATCCGAACGATGCGACGACCAGCACCACAGTCAACAACGTCGGTGCAGCAATCGACAGCTTAAACACAGCGGTGAACACCCCACTGACGTTTAAAGATGCAGCATCTGGCAGTTCAAGCAACCCATTGGGTAGCGAACTTGCGATTGTGGGTGATAGCAACATCACCACGACCGTGACCCAAGGCCAAGCTGCGATTGCGCTGAACAAAAATCTCCAAGGCTTAACTTCAGTTGAAACCACAGATGGTGCAGGCAACAGCTCGACGATGACAGCGGGTGGCACCAAAGTTGACAATGCAGCAGGCGACAGCAGCAACTACACAGCGAATGGTGCGACAGTTACAGGCTCAAATGGCAAAACCATTACCCTGACATCAGATAAAGTTGATGTGGGTGGCAACACCATTAACAACGTGACTGCAGGTGTCGATGGCAAAGATGCGGTCAACAAAGACCAATTGGATGCGCTCCAAGCAGCAGGAACAGCAACCACCGACAAACTGGGCGAAAGCACAGCAAGCAACTTAGGTGGCGGTTCAACTTATGACAAAACCACAGGCGAAGTGACGGCACCGAGCTACACC
>NZ_NEGJ01000034.1 GCF_002135415.1 Acinetobacter sp. ANC 3832 | reverse complement strand
ATTGTCAATGTACCTGTCGCTGTACCACCTTGACCATCTGAAATTTCATATTTAACTGTATCTGTACCACTAAAACCTTCTGCAGGTGTGTAAGTATAGCTACCATCTGGATTAAAGGTAATTGTGCCACCTCCAGTTGTCGTAACAGCCCCAGTAGTCACAGTTAATTGGTCTTTTTCACCTTCCGGCTGTAATGCCCAATCTTTATCTGTGTCATTTTTCAATACAGATTCAGTCGAAGTAAACGGTTGGCCTTCTTGTGCTACCGCTTCATCTGGATTCGCTGTCGGATCATCATTTACTGGTGTCACATCAACATGTATCGTGATCGTATCTGTTAAACCAGCTTTGTCTGTCACCGTGATCGTAAAGCTATCTTTTCCATTGAAATCTTTCGCAGGCGTGTATTTGTATTCACCTGTAATCGGATCGACCGTTACAACCCCTCCATTCGCACTCGTACCACCTGTGCTAAATGTGATTTCGTCACCTTCTGGTAAATCAACATCATCCGCTGTGACCGTACCCGTCAATGGTGTAGTCGGGTCTTCTAACACCATTAATGGTGCATTCGGATCTGTTCCTGCTTGGCCTTCATCAAATTCCGGTGCATCGTTCACTGGTGTCACATCAACATGTATCGTGATCGTATCTGTTAAACCAGCTTTGTCTGTCACCGTGATCGTAAAGCTATCTTTTCCATTGAAATCTTTCGCAGGCGTGTATTTGTATTCACCTGTAATCGGATCGACCGTTACAACCCCTCCATTCGCACTCGTACCACCTGTGCTAAATGTGATTTCGTCACCTTCTGGTAAATCAACATCATCCGCTGTGACCGTACCCGTCAATGGTGTAGTCGGGTCTTCTAACACCGTTAATGGTGCATTCGAATCTGTTCCTGCTTGGCCTTCATCAAATTCCGGTGCATCGTTTACTGGGGTTACTTTGACTGGAACTTTTACTTCTACAGTTTGTCCGTCTTTATCCGTCACTGTGATCGTGAAGCTATCTCTACCGTTATAGTTTGGATTTGGCGTATAGGTGTATTCACCAGTTTTTGAGTCAATCGTAACTGTACCGTTGATTGGATTACCTGTAACCGTATAGGTTAACTCATCACCTTCTCGACCTAAATCAATATCGTCTGCTTCGATCGTACCTTTCACAGGTGTATCTTCTGCCGTTGTTGTGTCCTGTTCTGGATCTGCTGTTGGCGCATCATTTACTGGTGTCACATCAACATGTATCGTGATCGTATCTGTTAAACCAGCTTTGTCTGTCACCGTGATCGTAAAGCTATCTTTTCCATTGAAATCTTTCGCAGGCGTGTATTTGTATTCACCTGTAATCGGATCGACCGTTACAACCCCTCCATTCGCACTCGTACCACCTGTGCTAAATGTGATTTCGTCACCTTCTGGTAA
This sequence comes from Acinetobacter sp. ANC 3832, assembly GCF_002135415.1. Taxonomy (GTDB): domain Bacteria; phylum Pseudomonadota; class Gammaproteobacteria; order Pseudomonadales; family Moraxellaceae; genus Acinetobacter. Next base: position 9 of record NZ_NEGJ01000034.1, on the reverse strand, counting down.
ATCAACATC
>NZ_NEGJ01000033.1 GCF_002135415.1 Acinetobacter sp. ANC 3832 | reverse complement strand
GAAAGGTGGCATCACCAATGATGACACCCCAATTCTGAACGGGACATCAAAGCCGAATGCTGTGGTTACAATTACAGATGAAGCAGGCAAAACTGTTGGCAGTGCGACCACAGATGCGAATGGTAAATGGACAGTAGAACTTAGCTCACAAGCTGATGGTCCACATACTTATACTGCGACAGCAGTATTAGACAATGGCACGATAGCAACAGATACAGCGAAGTTAACGATTGATACGACTGCACCGACTGCGCTTCAAATTGATCAAGTTGTTGATGATGTAGGCACAGTACAAGGTCCATTGAAATCGGGTGATTCAACGGATGATACAACACCGACGATTTCGGGTAGTAAAGCTGAACCAGGTAACCTTGTTACCATCAATGTAGATGGTGTTACTGTAGGCAGTGCTATTGCGGATAAAGATGGTCATTGGAGTTACACACTTCCTTCACCTGGTCTAACTGAAGGTGAGCATGCGATCACAGCAACACAAACAGATCCTGCGGGTAACGTAAGTGCACCATCAGCACCATTTGATGTTGTTATTGATATTACGCCACCAACGGTTACAGCAACAATCACAGGCATTACAGACGATACAGGTACTGTAGGCGACTTCATCACTAAAGATCCAACATTGATCATTAGTGGGAAAGTGTCTGACGCGAGTCAAATCCAAGCGGGTGATAAGGTTCAAGTCAGTGTTGATGGTGGTAAGTGGGTAGATGCGACATTAAAAGCAGATGGCACATGGTCATATGACAACACAGTAAATCCATTAACAGAAGGTAAGCATGTTGTAGAAGCACAAATTGTAGACAAGGCAGGTAATGCTGGAGCGATGACCAGTCAAGATGTCACGATTGACATCTCTCCACCTACGGATGGTAGCTTAACTGATCTCAAACTTTATGATGATGTTGCACCAACCGTGGGTAATATTACCAATGGTGATTCAACTGATGATACGACTCCAACTTATTCAGGAAAGGCAACACCAGATGTAAGTGTGGTGAATGTTTATGATAATGGTCAGTTAATTGGTTCAACCGCAGTTAACCCAGATGGTACATGGAGCTTTACACCGACGACACCACTTACAGGTAAAGAACATAGCTTTACAGCATCTCCTGTTGATAATGCAGGTAATGAAGGCAAACAAACTGATGCATTAACATTCCATTTATTGGTTGGTGCACCAGCAGAACCAGCAATTCTATCTGTATATGATAATGCGGGTGACATTATTGGTCCGATCCAAAAAGATGGAGCAACTGATGACAAGACCCCAACAGTAAGTGGTACAGGTGAACCTGGAACAGTCGTACATGTGTATAGCAACGGTGTAGAAGTTGGTTCAGCGACAGTTCAAGCAGATAAGAGCTGGTCAATAGAGCTGAATGATCTAGGTTTGGATGGTGTTAAAAACATTACTGCGAAAGCGGTGAATGATGCAGGTGTATCGAGTACAGAAACAGGTACTTATCCAATTGTTTTAGATACGACAGCACCAGCTACACCTACATTTACAGCAACAGATGATGTTGCTCCGAAAGTAGGTGACATTCAATCAGGCGATACCACTGATGACTCTACCCCGACCTTAAAGGGTCAAGGTGAGCCAGGTGATAAAGTCACGATTTATGACAATGGTCAGCCGATTGGTTCGACCACAGTTAAAGCAGATGGTACGTGGGAATATACGCCAGACAAAGCATTGGTAGATGGTCCACATGCAATTACAGCAACACAAACGGATCCTGCAGGTAACGTGAGTGCGCCAAGTAGCCCATTAGATTTCACAGTTAATACCGAACAAGTTAACGTACAAATCACGGGCTTTGAAGACAATAAAGCGCCTGTGGTTGGTCCTGTAGCGAAAGGTGGCATCACCAATGATGACACCCCAATTCTGAACGGGACATCAAAGCCGAATGCTGTGGTTACAATTACAGATGAAGCAGGCAAAACTGTTGGCAGTGCGACCACAGATGCGAATGGTAAATGGACAGTAGAACTTAGCTCACAAGCTGATGGTCCACATACTTATACTGCGACAGCAGTATTAGACAATGGCACGATAGCAACAGATACAGCGAAGTTAACGATTGATACGACTGCACCGACTGCGCTTCAAATTGATCAAGTTGTTGATGATGTGGGCACAGTACAAGGTCCATTGAAATCGGGTGATTCAACGGATGATACAACACCGACGATTTCGGGTAGTAAAGCTGAACCAGGTAACCTTGTTACCATCAATGTAGATGGTGTTACTGTAGGCAGTGCTATTGCGGATAAAGATGGTCATTGGAGTTACACACTTCCTTCACCTGGTCTAACTGAAGGTGAGCATGCGATCACAGCAACACAAACAGATCCTGCGGGTAACGTAAGTGCACCATCAGCACCATTTGATGTT
>NZ_NEGJ01000032.1 GCF_002135415.1 Acinetobacter sp. ANC 3832 | reverse complement strand
ACCCTTTTTTTTAGGCAAGCTATGCTGCCGTCGCAAAATAATCGTTCCCTGGCTAAAAAATAAAACCCGACCATATTGAATATGATCGGGTTTAGTTTTATATTCGATGCACGGTTATTAATTACTGGAAATAATTAATAACGAAAGTTATGTGAGTTAGCGCTCGACATAAGATTCAAGATAAATCATCGTGCTGTAGATCTATTATAACGGCTCTGTATTTAAAATAAATCCCTCTTTCGTTTTTAATCTGTTCAGCTAGTCAATTTCCGTCCATTTTGTGGGTCGGTCTCGTGTACGCCAGCGCAAAATAGGTTAAATCTGCTACTGGGGGAACTGAACAAAGCAGATGACGTTATGAGTAGTCATAAAACGCTGATCGTGAGCATATTGGGTTTTGCCCTTGCGTTGATCAATAAAAGGCGTTTATAGGCGGTTTTGGACGTGTTCGGGTGGTGATCTATACCATAACCAAAACAAGCGTAGGAATAGACTCTGATACGCTCCTGTGAAACGATGGCTTGGCTCCGTAGTGATGACCACATTGTTTAGGGAAATACTCCTAAAGCGCTTTCTTGTGCTTTAGGGTGAGTATTCCCTGATCTTCTCCAACTTTCACCATAATGATAAATTTAGAAACTAAATTATCACTACTTAAATTAAGTATTTTCCAAAAAAAACAATTTGAGAATGTTCAGAACGAGGAGCGCACGACTGTACGCACCGCAGTTTTGAACATTCTTTTTTGTGTTCTCTTTGAGTCCACTCTTTCTAATGGTGGACTCTAGTGCGAAATTTAGCACTTTTTAGGTAATTGATTTAAAAAAATACTTTAAATACATTGGTTTAACCATTTATTTTAAAATAAATATTTACTTGAAAGTAATTACTTGGTATATTCCAATTAATTACTTAGTAACTACTTTGGTATTGAAATGAGTAAAAACGATCCCTTGGAAGCTTTTAAGGGTATGCAGCAAGATATTGAACAAAGGCGAGATCTTGTAGAAAAAATTCAGGATTCATTTTCTGATTTGGATACAACTCTTAATTTTAAGGTTAATAGTTTGTTGAAGACTGAATTTGAGAAGGTTTGTAAGAAAACTCATTCAAATCCTAGCAGGGAACTTAAACTTTTTATGCTTCGTTCGATTAAAACCGGACGTTTATAATTAAATCGCTGAAACACCGGATGGCCGTCCAATGTTTCAGCTAATCACATCGATCTATTGGGAGATCACTATGACTTTTTCAAATTTTAATGCTTTAGACCTTCTAGGCAAACAAGTTTCTTTTAATTCTTCACTGGGTGACATAATTTTCCCTAATCAGGGCATAGTTATCAGTCTAATTCTTAATCTTTCTGGTTCACCAGAGATTTTGATTGAGAATGGTGGCTCTTTTTATTGTCTTTCCGAAATCACTGATTTAAAAGTATTTTAGCAAACTTAGTTTGCATAAGTGCGCCCTTAAGGGTGCATTTTTTTGTCTTGGAAACACATTATAACGGTAATTTGTTCCCATCGGTTTCGGGTTATTTTTTCCATAATCAGAAAGCTTCGATAGTCGGGACTGCCTCCGAGAATTTGAGCTTTTGAGTTGAGTTCGATTTACCAGTGAGATCAAGGCTCACACTAATTTTGAAATTATCAAGGCTCACGGAATTGAAGGGCGCAAGGCTTCCCCCGCAAAATCCGAAAGATGCAGCCGTTTGATAAAGCGACTTTGTTGATTCGCAGCCGTCTTCGATGTACCTGAACAAATAAAAGTAAGTTTAAAAAACCTATAGTTAAGTTCAGCTCTGTCTCGGTTGTGTGCAGAATTTTTCCTGTGAATCAAACTTGTGGGTAAGTCAACGTATAACAGCACAACCGTTATGCGGACTTATCCATCAGGTTTGTTCACAGATCAGAAAAATTTTCCCGAAGGGCTGTGCACATCCGAGCGCTGAACTGCTTTTAAACGCTTTTTTTGGATGGTCACAGGTGAGAATCACAGCTTTGAAAAACCAAAGAAAGAGGAACGGGGAAGCCTTGCGCCCAAGATTTTGGGAAGATGATGAGAAATTAGTGGGAAGATCGAACGCAGTAAATCGGCGAAACGGTTAGAAAGTCGAATTTGAGGAACAGCCCACGATTTGACTTCATCAGAACACTTTGATTTTAAGATATTCCCTCTATTTGATTGGTGGCTTTTTTTTAGAGTGAGTGTTAACGAAGCGAACTGACATAATTATTTTAATGACCTCTTTTCCCTGATTACTGCTTCCTTATGTTTTTAACCCTTTTTTTTAGGCAAGCTATGCTGCCGTCGCAAAATAATCGTTCCCTGGCTAAAAAATAAAACCCGACCATATTGAATATGATCGGGTTTAGTTTTATATTCGATGCACGGTTATTAATTACTGGAAATAATTAATAACGAAAGTTATGTGAGTTAGCGCTCGACATAAGATTCAAGATAAATCATCGTGCTGTAGATCTATTATAACGGCTCTGTATTTAAAATAAATCCCTCTTTCGTTTTTAATCTGTTCAGCTAG
>NZ_NEGJ01000031.1 GCF_002135415.1 Acinetobacter sp. ANC 3832 | reverse complement strand
CGTCATGGTCAACGTCCTTCTCATGTGCATTATTTTATTTCTGCACCGGGTTACCGCAAGCTTACGACTCAATTCAATATCGAAGGTGATCAGTACCTTTGGGATGACTTCGCATTCGCTACACGTGAAGGTTTAATCGCATCTGTAACGGATATTACTGATCCTGCTGAGTTAGCTAAACGTGGTCAAGATAAACCAGTTAAACATATCACTTTTGATTTTAAACTTGTTAAAGACCTTGATGCTGCACCAACCTCTGAAGTTGATCGTCGTCGTGTAAGCGCTTAAGTAAACCCTCAAGTAAATCATAGGAACCAAGGCTTAGCTCGACTAAGTCTTGGTGACTTCCGCAAATTAGGAAAGTCGGAGAACGGACATGCCACGTATTCCAGTTATTAATACCAGCCATCTAGATCGTATTGATGAATTACTTGTCGATAATTTTGAAACTGGTGAATTTAAACTTCATCGATCAGTATTTACAGATCAAGCCCTTTTTGACCTTGAGATGAAATACATCTTTGAAGGTAATTGGGTTTACTTGGCTCATGAAAGTCAGATTCCAAATAATAATGATTACTACACAACGTATATGGGACGTCAGCCTATTTTAATTGCACGTAACCGTAATGGTGAACTTAATGCAATGATTAATGCATGTTCACATCGTGGTGCGCAACTTTGTCGCCATAAACGTGGTAACAAAGCAACCTATACTTGCCCATTCCATGGTTGGACATTTAACAACTCGGGTAAATTATTAAAAGTTAAAGACCCTGCTGATGCAGGTTATTCAGACTGTTTCAATAAAGAAGGGTCACATGACCTGAAAAAAGTTGCACGTTTTGAAAACTACAAAGGTTTTTTATTTGGTAGCTTAAATCCAGATGTTCCGTCTTTAGAAGAATTCTTAGGTGAAACCACTAAAATTATTGACATGATTGTTGATCAATCTGAGCAAGGTTTAGAAGTTTTACGTGGTGCATCAACCTATACCTACGAAGGTAACTGGAAACTGACTGCTGAAAATGGCGCAGATGGTTATCATGTATCTGCTGTACATTGGAACTATGCAGCAACCACACAGCAACGTAAAGAAAAAGAAGCGGCTGACAATGTTCGCGCAATGAGTGCAGGCTCTTGGGGCAAACAAGGTGGTGGTTCTTACGGCTTTGAAAATGGTCACATGTTGCTTTGGACACAATGGGGTAACCCAGAAGATCGTCCGAACTTCCCGAAAGCGGAAGAATATACTGACAAATTCGGCGCACCAATGTCGAAATGGATGATTGAGCGTTCACGTAACCTTTGCTTATATCCAAACGTCTATTTAATGGATCAGTTTGGTTCACAAATTCGTGTGTTGCGCCCTATTTCAGTGAATAAAACTGAAGTGACGATTTACTGTATCGCACCCGTCGGTGAAGACAAAGAATCACGTACACGTCGTATTCGCCAATATGAAGATTTCTTCAATGCTTCAGGCATGGCTACACCCGATGATCTCGAAGAATTCCGCGCATGCCAAGCAGGCTATGCAGGTATTGAGCTTGAATGGAACGACATGTGTCGTGGTTCTAAACATTGGATTCAAGGTCCAGATGAAGCGGCTAATGAAATTGGTTTAAAACCATTATTGAGCGGTATTAAAACTGAAGATGAAGGTTTATACCTTGCACAACATCAATATTGGCTCAAAAGCATGAAACATGCGATTTCATCTGAAAAGGAATTGGCTGCAACTGAAGGAGAAAGCGCATGAATGCTGCTGTGACTTTAGATAAAACATCTTTAGAAAACATTTCACAATTTCTCTATAAAGAAGCACGTTTTTTAGATGATGAACAATGGGATGACTGGTTACAGTGCTATGCGCCTTGTGCAGAATTTTGGATGCCAGCTTGGGATGATGATGACAAGCTGACTGAAGATCCTGAAACTGAAATTTCGTTAATTTACTATCCAAACCGTCAGGGTTTAGAAGACCGTATATTCCGTATTAAAACTGAGCGTTCTTCTGCAACCATGCCTGACACCCGTACTTCACACAATATTGCAAATATTGAAGTGATTGAACGTCAAGGTGACAAAGTAACAGTTCGTTTTAACTGGAATACTTTGAGCTTTCGCTATAAGAACACTTATAGTTACTTTGGTATGTCACGTTATGTGATTGATGTATCTGGTGATGAACCAAAAATTGAAAATAAATACGTCGTTTTGAAAAATGACTATATCAACCAAGTGATTGATATTTACCACCTCTAAACCCACTTTGCTCAACCCCTTCAGCCAAACGGAAATTTGGCTGAAGTCTCCCAAGCTAAACTTCTATGTAGGACACTAAGCCATGTCAAACCATAATGTTGCACTTCAATTTGAAGATGGCGTTACCCGTTTTATTTCTGTTGCACAAGATGAAAGTTTATCTGATGCAGCCTACCGTCAAAAAATCAATATTCCACTCGATTGTCGTGATGGAGCTTGCGGTACGTGTCGTGCATTTTGCGAATCAGGTACATATGACATGCCTGAAGAAAACTACATTGAAGATGCATTAACACCTGAAGAAGCAGCTGAAGGTTATATTTTAGCTTGTCAATGCAAACCAACCTCTGATGCAGTCTTTAAAATTGCAGCATCATCTGATGTCTGTAAAACTGTGATTCATCAATTTGAAGGTACGCTTGCTTGCGTGGAAAACCTTTCAGATTCAACCATTACTTTTGATATCCAACTAAATGAAGGTCAACCTGATATTCATTTCCTTGCAGGTCAATACGTAAACGTCAATATTCCGGGTACTACGGAAACGCGTTCATATTCTTTTAGTTCTAAACCAGGCAATGGTTTAACCAGTTTTGTAGTTCGTAATGTGCCAAATGGCAAAATGAGTGAATTTTTAAGTAAAACAGTACAAGCTGGCGACAAAATGAGCTTTACAGGTCCGTTTGGTAGTTTCTACCTACGCAATGTGACCCGTCCAGTACTCATGCTTGCAGGCGGTACAGGTATTGCCCCATTCATGTCTATGCTACAAGTGTTAGAAGAAAAAGGTTCTGAACAACGTGTTCGTCTTGTGTTTGGTGTGACCAATGATTTTGACTTAGTGGCACTTGAAAAACTTAATAAACTTCAAGAAAAATTCTCTTGGTTCGAATACCGTACAGTCGTTGCTCATCCAGATTCAGCACATGAACGTAAAGGTTATGTGACGAGTCATATTGACAATGAATGGTTAAATGGCGGTGATGTTGATGTCTACCTTTGTGGTCCAGTACCAATGGTGGAAGCAGTTCGTGGTTGGTTAGATACAGAAGGTGTTAAACCAGCGAACTTCTTATTTGAAAAATTCTCTGCAAACTGATTGTAATACTCAGTTATAAAAATCAATCGTCAAAAATTGGAGAATCCATCAAATGTCAGATCGTCAAAGATTTCAAAATAAAGTCGTTATTGTCACCGGTGCAGCTCAAGGCATTGGTCGTGGTGTTGCATTACAAGTTGCTTCTGAAGGTGCGCAAGTCATTATGGCTGACCGTTCAGAATATGTTGAAGAAGTACTTGCTGAAATTGAAGAACATGGTGGTGATGCAATCACCATCAATGCAGATTTAGAAACCTTTGCTGGTGCTCAAGCTGTCGTTGCCAAAGCCATCGAAACCTATGGTCGTGTTGATGTGCTTATCAACAATGTCGGTGGTGCAATTTGGATGAAACCTTTCCAAGAGTTTTCTGAAGAAGAAATTATCAAGGAAGTAAATCGTTCATTGTTCCCAACACTGTGGTGTTGCCGTGCAGTCCTGCCTGAAATGATTAAAAATCAGCATGGTGTGATTGTGAATGTTTCGTCTATCGCAACATGTGGTATCAATCGCGTGCCTTATTCTGCTTCAAAAGGTGGTGTCAATGGTTTAACGACTGGGCTTGCTTTTGAACATGCGCAAGATGGTATTCGTGTTAATGCTGTGGCTACAGGTGGAACAGAAGCACCGCCACGTAAAGTACCCCGTAATGCAAAGCCATTAACAGACAATGAAAAACAATGGATGCAAGAAGTGGTTGATCAAACCATTGACCGTACTTTTATGGGACGTTATGGCACGATTCAAGAACAAGTGAATGCCATTGTATTTCTAGCATCAGATGACTCTTCATATATGACAGGAACCATTGTTCCTGTAGGCGGAGGTGATCAGGGTTAAGCCTGATCATTTTCAATTCATTCAACAGGATCATTGCATTCAATCGCATGGAGGCTATCGCCCAATGACCGCCCTGTTAAAAACGTTAAAAGAGGACTGGTCTGTATCAGCTACTGTTGCAGGATTTTTAGCAGTACTGATCTCCTACTCTGGTCCTTTAATTATTTTCTTCCAAGCTGCACAGCAAGCCAATGTCTCAACACCGATGATGATTTCATGGATTTGGGGAATCTCGATTGGTGCTGCTGTTGCAGGGATTTTCCTGTCCATCAAATATAAAGTTCCAGTGATTACCGCATGGTCTGCCCCCGGAACAGCATTATTGGTGACCCTCTTCCCCCACATTTCTTTAAATGAAGCTGTTGCTGCCTACATCACCTCTGCCGTGGTGATTTTTGCCATTGGCGCAACAGGTTATTTTGATAAATTATTGAAATGGATACCGCAAGATGTGGCTGCGGGAATGATGGCAGGTATCTTATTTCAATTTGGGCTCGGCTTGTTCAAAGCAACAGATACCATGCCAACGATTGTTTTTGGCATGCTTCTTGTTTTCCTTTTTGCAAAAAGATTCAGTCCACGCTATGCCATGGTTTGGGTATTGGTTTCAGGTATTGCACTCAGTTTAATTTTTGGAAAGATGAATCCTGTAGATGTCAGTTTTTCACTGGCTGTTCCGCTGTTCATCATGCCTGAATGGACATGGAATTCAACATTAAATCTGGCACTCCCTCTCATTTTAGTCAGCTTATCTGGTCAGTTTTTACCAGGTATGGCGATTATGAAATTGAGTGGCTATGACACCCCTGCCAAACCCATTATTAGCGTGACCAGTATTGCTTCTTTGGCTGTTGCATGTGTCGGCGGAATTACCATTGTATTGGCATCGATTACCGCTGCCTTATGTATGGGTAAAGATGCACACGAATTGAAAGAAAAACGCTATATCGCAGGAATAGCCAACGGAATTTTTTATATTTTAGGCGGTTTGTTCGCAGGCAGCATTGTAATGTTATTCAGTTTACTTCCTAAAGAACTTGTCGCAGCACTTGCAGGGCTTGCTTTGCTCGGTGCAATTGCAACCAATATTTCAGTTGCAATGAAAAATGATTCACAACGAGATGCAGCCCTCATTACTTTTCTTGCGACCGCTTCAGGTATGCATTTTTTAGGGCTCAGTTCAGTATTTTGGGGTATTTGTATCGGGATTATCGCACATTTAGTGTTAACTAAACGTGAACCTGCTGCCAATACTATGCATTCAACCCAAACTCCAAAGGGTTAATCGGGCAACGTCTGACGAGAACAGATTAAACAGGAAAGATTATGATTGATAAAAGTTCAGGTTCACTCAACGAAGTGCTTTCACAAATTAAAGATGGCTCCACCATCATGATTGGTGGTTTTGGTACAGCAGGACAACCTGCTGAACTGATTGATGGCTTAATCGAACTCGGCATTAAAGATTTGGTGATTGTGAATAATAATGCCGGCAATGGCGACTACGGTTTAGCCAAACTCCTTAAAGCAGGTGCTGTGCGTAAAATCATTTGTTCTTTCCCACGCCAGTCTGATTCTTATGTGTTTGACGAATTATACCGTGC
>NZ_NEGJ01000030.1 GCF_002135415.1 Acinetobacter sp. ANC 3832 | reverse complement strand
ATACGCTGTTGTTCTGATGAAAGTTGACGCTTGCTTGAACCAACTGGATTAGCTTCGCGAATCCATTTATCTAAGGTTGAATACCCTACACCTAATTTCTGGGCGATTGAAACTACAGACTCGTGTGAGTTTGAAAGCGCATAATCAATTGCTTACTGTTTAAATTCTGGACTAAAGCGTTTAGCCATTTTTACATCTCTAAAGTTAACGTTACGTTATCTTTAGAGGGACTATGTGTCCATTATTTTGTCTAGGATCATACGAGGCTATGACACAAAACAATGCGGTCAGGTCATTGCATCTCGGCAGGCGTATCCAGTGATTCCACCCAGAAAAAATGTAAAGCCTTGGAAAGATACAAAAGTTCATTCACGAAAGCGAAATGAACTACTTCGGACGGTTAAACGTTTCGGCAGGGCACTATGGAAAAAATGGTCAGGCTATTATCGTCGAAGTTTGGTTGAAACCAAGATCATGATTATTAAGCACTATTAATTCTTAAGCTATAATTATATTAACAATTTAGACTAGGTTTCAAAAAAAAGATAGTTTTCTCTGAATCCATATTTAAACTTAATATATTTCAAAGTAGCCACATAACTAAATTGGCTTAATTTAAAAATGAGCTCAACTAAATCAGGCATATCAAAATTTTTATTAACAATATATATTTCTGCTTTATTTAAGCTATATATTTCCAAAAAAACACCAGCATCAGTATTTTTAATATTAAAGCATGGTAAATCAGCTAAGTCTTCTTGTTGAGCAATAATAACTTCTTTATCCATTAAATTTTCACTATTCAAAAATGGATTAAGTGTAATACCATCTTCTTTGTTGAAATCTTCACCAGCTAAAATATAATAAAATTTATTAGACTCTGTTTGATACTTAAACTTTTTCCAAGGTTTATTTTTCATTAGTATTTTTTTCCATTAACAATTAGACCCTTCTTATATAACAAATGCACATTCTCTACTCCTCCTAGCTTATTCCAAGCATTCAAATGAGATGGTATTTCGGTTTTACCATTTTTATCATTAAATGAATGACCTGGCGAATCATCTCGCCAACCAGAGCAAGGATTATCTCCTCCACTATTCTTTCCAATTACACCATTACTATTACTCCATGTTCTCGGTCCACCTCGATAGTCTTGCCTACGTGTCGTTTTTGGTGCACTTGATAAGTTACCAGCAATTTCAGATGCTGCTTGCTTCGCTGCTTTATGCGACGGCATCTCATAATAATCAGATGTGATATGTTTTCCACCATATTTTTTTACAATCGCATCAACATTAACTTTTTTATTCAATTTGCATGCTGACAACCCTAAGGGATCCATCCAATCTATTGGATTTTGAGTATATTGATAATTATTATTCCCTCCCAACAACCCAATCGGATCTTTACTTATAAATCTCCCTACATAAGGCGAATAATATCTGTAGCGGTTATAATGCAACCCCGTTTCTTCATCGAAATACTGCCCTTGGAAGCGAATGTTGTTGCTTATAATTTCTGAGTTCTCAAAGAAATTAGATTTGTTTTTCTCAGCTCTACACTCCCCCCAAGCCTTGTATTGTGCCTTCCAAATGATTGCACCTGAGTGGTCACTCATTTCTTGTGGTGTACCTAAGTGATCACAATGGTAATACCAAACATCATTAAATCCTTTACTCTTCTTCGTTACTTTCCACAATGGATCACGATAAATGCTATAAGGCTTATTACTCCAATCTACACTCTGATGTACTTCTACCTCACCCAAATAAACAGCTTGAACAAGCGGAATAAAACTGCCACTTTCGTAAATATAGTGCTTTGTGTAATCTTCAGTAGATTCAAAAGCAACTGTATCTCCATCCCATCCATAAAACACATTCTGTTCAGCACCTGTATGATGGTGCTTACTACGTTTCTGAATACGACGACCTAGCGCATCGTAACGATACTCAGCTGTATATTCAGTATTACGGCTTTTCATCAAACGACCAAATACATCCCACTCAAGATGTAAATCACCCTGAGCGTTCTTTTGTCGAACGAGCTGCCCAAATTCATCATACTGATACTGCTGTTCTAAATATTCTTTGACGACGTTGTTAACCAGACGGTTGTAGCCGTAAGGGTTGTTTTCTGCATTTTGCGTAGTACGACTTTCAGAAGTAGTGCTATACGGATCAATAATATTATTGGCAGGGTCAAAACGAAATGTTTCCTTGCCTAATTTACTGGTTGCATCCAGTAAGCGACCAACAGGGTCATATTTATAAACAATATTCCCTCGTCGTGTATCCTGAATACCAGTGAGCTGTCCTGTTTTATCATATTGATATAAACGCTGAATTAACTGCTGAGTTTCGTTGATGGCATTATTCTGTTGTTTGCTTGGTGACTGATAGCCAAACTCATGACCATTGACAATTTTTTGTTGCGTTAAGCGTCCAATATCGTCATATTGCTGTTCTTGGCTAATTCCATTGGCATAGTGTCGTGCGATTTCTCTATGTAAATCATCACGCTCAAAGCTAACAACATCTTCACCATTTAAGATCAAGCTTTGAACATGGCCACTGCCATAAGTCAGCCAGTCGATATTTTGTCCATCAGGTCGAATAGTCTGAACTCTTAAATTCAGCTCATCATAAGCATGTTTCCAAACAGCTGTTTTATTAGTTTTTAAATCTTGGTGATGCTCACGGATTTGATTGCCGACTGCATCATAGAACCAATGTACTGCACTGTCTGCATTTCTCGCTAAAACAAGTTGTCCATTGCTGTCATAAGCAAACTCTTCTGTTTGTTGCTGTTCGACTTCATGAGAATCATAGCCATAACCAGCAGTACGTTGTTCTAAACGCCCCATGCTGTCAAAAATGAACTGCTGAATCCGGTCTTTTTGTGTAACTCGATCTTTTAAGTTATGACCATATGTAGATGCGATTTCAATACTGTTGCTGAGTTGTTTTGTTCTGTCATCATACTTATAGACTGTTTCTTTGCCATCAAAGTCAATTTCTTTGAGCAGACGCCCCATTACGTCGTAGAAAAATTCGTAACTTGCGCCATTTTCATTAATGAGTTTTTGCAGGCGACCAAGTCTATCCCACTTGTACTTGAGTTTATGACCTAGTGCATCTGTCCTAGATGTAATTAACCCAGACTCATCATACTCATATTGGGTGTGTTGTTGGTTCGAATCAAGGTGAGTAAGCAAGCGCCCTTCTGCATCATGAACAAAATGTTCTTCTGTACCATCTGCGTGTTTAATCTTTTCAAGTTGTCCAAAGGCATTGAGTGGCAAGCCCCTGATAGCAGATTCACGTTTTTCAGTGGTGAGTTCTGTATAGAAATATTCAATTTTTTGTTTTAACGCATTCTCGGCAAACTTGACTCGTCCACGTTCATCATAGCCCCATTTGGTTTCTTTCCCTGAACAGTCTTGATAACTGATTAAATTGCCTTGTTCATTATATTTAAATGCTTTTGCACCACCTTTTGCATCGGTAATATTAGTCGGCAACCCTTGAGCATTATAACTGTATGATGTTTCACGCTGTAATGGATCAATTTCTTTAGTTAATTGATCTTTATCATCATATTCATTTTTCCAGATTGCACCTTCTGAATTTTCAATTTCTACTGGATTACCATTTTCATATTTATAATGAACTGAACTACCATCAGGGTTAATTGATTCAAGCAGATCACCATCGTCGTTATAGCGGTAAATATAAACTTCACCAGTCGGTGTAAAATGTTGGGTTATTTTTGAATTACCATCACGAATAAACCACTCCTCCAATCCATCAGCATAGACAATCCGATAGTTATAGCCATGAATATTATAAAAATATGCAGTAACATGTTCTTCATGATCCATGACTAAGGTACATCGTTTATCATCTAACCACTCTAGGAATACTTCTTGACTACCATCATCAGCCCATTCATGGAATGCTCGTGCTTTGTGAGTTTCACCATCCCATTCCAAATTCATCGCTCGGTTGGTTAAATCGGTATAACGAGTAAGTAAGTGTTTATGATAAGAGTAGTGATACGATGCTTGATTACGTGTTGTTGCTTGTATTAAATCCCCATGTTGATCATACCTATAATTTGCTATTTCAAGCTGTTTACCATCTTGATTTAAAATCAGTTTTTCAATTTTTCTATTCTTTGTCTGCAAACATTCAATAAAAAATTCTAATTTTTTATCATTATAAAATTTTATTGTTTTTAATATGCCATCTTGATGTTCTAAAAGTACAGTACTTTGATCTGGCTTGGTGATTGCTTTAAGAATGTAGTGATCTTTATATTTTTCAAATAAATACTCTTCTTTATTCTTATATTCAATAATTAAATTATCATCTAAATTCGTGATATATAGATTTTCTATAACCGCCAAATAGGTTGTGTTTACCGCAAGTTTAGGTAAATGAATTTTTCGCCCAGTCTCATCAATATAATGAAACTCACTACCTTCTACAAATACTTTAAGCGTCCATGGTGTCAACCATCTTGCTCCAAACTCACTTTCATCATAGTAATCTAAATTAGAAGCATAACTGCGTGTTTGATAAATCCCTTTAGATGCAAGAATATCTGCATCTAAATGATTGAGAAACTCTGTACCTAATGAAAAACTGATACTTTTTTTACTGGCAACAGCACCACCACAATTACAAGGGTTAGGGTTTGAAATTGGTTTTTCGAGCTTTGTTTTTCCTTCTAATTCAGCTGCAGGCGCTGTTTTTGTTACCTTCACAGTCTTGTTTGGTTGAATGGCTGAGGTTTTTGCTTTTGGAAGAATTAATTTTTTTAAAAGTAATAAAAAATCTTTAATATATTGTTTCGCATGCTTCTTTATACCAGTTGCGGCTTTTAATCCTAGAGCAACAATTTTATTGCCCATTTGTATTATAAATTGTTTAGCTTCGGCGGTTAAAGTTGATAAAAGGATAGAAAGTTGTGCTTGCAATAAATCTCCTGCCATTCCTCTAGCTGAACTTGCTATTGCAGAGAAGAAATTTGCTATGGTTTTATCTGGATCACGTATTAAATTTGATGATGTCACTTTACTAAAAGATTTTGCTGCATCTTTTTTTGCGTTAGCATTTGCTTGATTGAGTGAAAAAGTTCCTTTGCCTAGGCTGATTAATCCACCACCAAAATCACCGGATAGCTTTGCTGAATAGTCTGCACAATCAACAACAAGTTTATCTAATCCAGTCGTTGCACCATCAATAAAAGTGGAGATTTCTCCTGCGAGTTTTGCATTGATACTCGATGCAATAACTTCTTTGATTGCACCTTCTATAGATTTTCCTGTTGCTTTAGCATTTCGAGCAGTCATAACGACTGGTCGAACTGTCATTCTTGCTGCAGCCATATTCGGAGGTATTGGAATTACACCTATTAAATTGATACATAAATCAACCCAATCCCACATATCAGGATTCGGGTTATCTACCAAACTGATCAATGATTCAACCGTATCGACCAACGCAATAATATTCCCAATTACAGGTATAACCCCAGCAACATTTGCTAAAGTACTCAAGCTTAGGCTTGGATGAATTTGTTGTAACCATGTATCAATGTTATTTGCACTGGCTTGTACATCTTTTGGATGAAATTCTCTTAAAGGGGCAACAACAAAACTCTCATAAACAAGATGTGTTACTTTTGCTGGCGTTTTAACTGTACCATTCATCATTCCAATCATTTGTAAATCTCTATATTAATTTTTTTATATTTTTTAAAGTGTTTAATGCATTATCATGCGCTTTTTTAATTTCAGAACCTGTTTTAACCATTTTTGATAATGAATTAAACACTTTTTCTGGATTAAATCCTTGTAACTGCTCTTCAGTTGGCCAATCCGATTTCAGCTTAAAATCACTACTTGGTGCCCACGGATCGCGCTGATCTCCTTCAAAAAACACTTTAACGGAGCCTGGTATAATCCCAGAAACGCGCGCAAATCCTTTATCATCAAGAACACCTTGATGTTCTTTACCTTGTACATCCACAACTTTAAACTTACCTTGTTTAATCGCTTCACCATGAATGTAATTATTAAACAGTTCTAATACACCTTTAGCATTATTTGACTTTAATACTTGTTGTGAAGCATTAACATGCGCACCACCTTGGAATATATGTTGTCCTGCATTGACTTGGAATTTACCCCCGGTCTTCGGAAAGATTCCCGAACCATTTAAGGTAAGCTGTGATGACGCACCTGTAATCACCACCTCTTTGGGACTACTGATTTCAATCCGATCTTCGGTCGAGCTAATTTTAATCCCCAGTTTCGCAAAGATATCTAAAGCATCTGACTGTGCCTGAACTTCAACTTTCCCTTGGGCAGCAATCGCTTTAATGCCACCTTGGGCGGCAAATAAACT
>NZ_NEGJ01000003.1 GCF_002135415.1 Acinetobacter sp. ANC 3832 | reverse complement strand
ATATGAAATCAAATTTAGCACAAGCAGCCACACCTTACAACGACAGTAACTTTATAGCTGAGGATGTTGTGGTTTTAAAAAAACTAGATCTGTTATGTGTAAAGGAACTCATCACCCTTAAAAGCTTCGATGGCCAATATTGGGAAACAGATCACCACATTGGACGTGTCTCTGAAAAAGTGATTCGTTCAGCAACACCATCAGAACTATTTCACAAACGACGTTTGGATGAAATTGAACTTTCAATCGCGGAGGTTTCATGAATAGTCAATTTAAGAAACAGCCTGAATTCAGGCAACAGCAAAGTGTGCAGTCATTCTATGAACCTGCATTGCGTGTGTTGAACGAAGTTTATGAAATCAAAAGGGCAAACTTAAAACGTCGTGGTTATAACCAAGACAATGCGGCAGTAACCAAAGAAGAGTTATCTCAAAAGATGGCATACAGATTCAAAATCACGATCTGGTTGGCTCATGAGATTATTACAAGTCTGATTAAAGCAGACAAAGTTAAAACATTCGGTGGCTATGTTCAGCCCAAAATAGATGAGGCCCCAGAATGAGTTTAGATGCAACAAACTGGGCATGGCGAACTGTGGTAGATGGAGCGAGTCAAAAGCTCGTTCTGCTATCCCTTGCCGATCGTGCAGGTGAAGATCACAAATGCTTTCCGAGTCTGAAAAGATTAGCCAAGGATACGACCTTAAACCGTAAAACAATTATTAAAGTACTTGATGAACTTGAGCATAAAAAGCTGATTAAATTTACAGGTGAAATTCGTGGAAATGGCGTAAAAGTTTATCAATTGATTGGCGTGTTTGGTCGTGAAGAAGATCGAATATCCTGTACCAAAAAAGGAACTGGTTCCGAAAGTGGTACTGCTACAAATGAAGCAAGCAATACCAATTTAGGTACGGGTTCCAATAGTGGTACTAGTACCACTATTGGAACGGGGAGTAGTACCAATAACGGTACCGAGACCAGTACCAATTTTGGGACACAGAATCTCCCAATGAATCTTTCAATTGAATCTAAAAATATAAAAGCGTGGCTTTGTTTTAAAAAACTTCGAGAAGAAATGCATTTGGCTGATGAGAGCATCGACTTCGAAACCATCATGAAATCAAATTGGGCAAATCGAGAAAAACGGGCATTCGAAATTTACAACGCTGAAAAAAATCTTTGTGATGACCTGATGATTTACCACTTTGCAGATTGGCTGATCAACGCATACCGAAACAAATATTCAAATACACATCATTCAAATGCTGCTAAACCAAACGGATCAAGCGCACAAGCCAGACACCTGAGCGAAAAACAGATTCAGATGTTTGCTCAAAAACTTTCTCATCACTCTGATTTCATCAGCCGTTTCTCAGAACCAGGTGAATCCTACGACAAACTTGCAACGCGTATCGCTGTGAAACTTGAAGATCCAGCTCAAGCGAAGAAGTGGGAGTCTTATTTGAAACAGGTTGGTTTTGAGGGTGTGATATTGGGAGATATTGCATGAGAAATGGCTCAATACAAATGTTCGAAGATTATTTAGATATTTTGATTTACGTGGCACATGCAGATCATGAAGTTGGTGCTAAAGAACTAGAGGAAGAAGTTACAGAGTTTTCACGAGGTCAATTAAATGTGCATCTGAAGCGCCTAGCAAAAGCTGATTATCTTGTATCAAACAACAAGAAAAATAGCAGAGCTTATACGGCTACTGATAAAACCAAGCAATTATTTGGGGTGAAGGCATGAAAACTCAAGTTATTAGTTTTTCAGGTGGAAGAACTTCTGCGTATTTAGTCAATCTATTTAAATCAGATCCAAATGCACATTTTGTATTCATGGACACAGGTGCCGAACACCCCGCAACTTACCAATTCATCAAAGATATTGTAAAGCACTGGGCCATTGATCTTGTTTGTTTGCGTGTAGTAGTTAATCCAAAAATGAATGAGGGTGGGACCTACAAGATTATTGGTCTTAATGAGTTAAAACAGGATTTTGAGCCCTGGATCGAAATGGTTAAAAAGTATGGCAGTCCTTACTACGACTTGCCATTCTGTACTGCTCGCATGAAGACAGAGCTATTTGAAAAATACTGTAACAATAAGTTCGGTAAAGGGAATTTTGAGAGATGGATCGGCATTCGATATGACGAACCAAAGCGACTGCCGATTGAAATTTTAAAAGCACTTAGTTTACCAGTACACAAAAAAGCAGTTAAACAAAAACAAGGGTTTCGCTATTTAGCAGAAATCACTGAGTTTGAAAAAGATGATGTTTTGGATTGGTGGGAAAAACAGCCATTCGATTTAGCTATTACTGAACACCTGGGTAATTGTGTTTTTTGCATCAAAAAGGGGTTAAACAAAGTTGCTTTAGCTGTAAAAGATGAACCTGAGCAGTTTGTTAAATGGGTAGAAGTCACTGAAGGTGACCAAGTCCGATCAGAAGGTCGCAAGTACAACCATCATCGTATGTATCGTGAACGTCTACATGGAAGTGATGTTGCTGAGATTTACAAAGAGCATTCGCGTGATGAACTTTATAACTCATTGAGAAGTAGTAAACGTTACGAATCTGGCTCATGTTCAGAGTCATGTGAGGCAATGGTTTGACCAGTATTTCTCTCGCTGAATATCATAAGCAATACGGTGGTCGTAAGACTGCTGTTAAGCGTAAGAAAAAAACACAGGGTGTAAAAGTTGAAAGCATTGGTGAGATTACATTGGCCAACCAATTGCGATTACTGAAAATCAGCTTTGAACAAGAATTTAAGTTTCATCCAAAACGAAAATGGCGAGCTGATTTCCACCTGGTAGAAAAAATGATTTTAGTTGAAGTTGAGGGAGGGATTTGGAGCAATGGAAGACACACTAGAGGGAAAGGTTATTTAGGTGATTTGGAAAAGTATAACGCGGCAACAATGCTGGGTTATCAGGTATTACGGTTTAGTACAGAGCAAGTGAAGTCAGGTTTAGCAGTTCAGCAGATTGAGAAGATGGTAGGGGATATATAACGATGAATACTGCAGTAGTAAAGCAACATATTTTACAATCAGTTGATTGGTCACGGTTTGATTTAGAAGGATGGTTACAGCAATTTGGGGCATGGTTATATACCAACACTGGTTCAAGCGGTCGTACGGTGAATCCTATTGCAGTTGCGATGGATAATGCAGTGAAAGCCAAGAAAAGTAAAAAGCTTAATGCTGATCAACAACTGCAGGTAATTACCGATTTTTTAACAGGGGACTATGAGTCACCTAAACCCCGTAAAACAAAAATGACATGTGAAATCGATGATAATGAGGCCCGCGCCGTACAGCGTCTAGTTTTGGATATTAAAGGACAATCGGAAGTATTAGATGATTGGATGGATGCCATCATTAGTCGCTATTTCTATACAAATTCATGGTCTGAAATGGTAAGACAAGATCGTACACAGAATGATGCACGATCTGATGTGAAGTGTGGATTGGCAGTGTTGCATAGTCGATATGGGTTTATTGGATATTAATATTTAATTCGATTTGTTTAAAAAGTATTTTATTTATGTAATAAAGTAAATAAATCAAAAATTATTGAAATAAAAGTACTTTTTAATGCATAGTTCTTTAGATTTTATCAATAAATATTTTATAAAGAAGGGGTGTGGTAGTGTGTAAATTTGTTGGTAGATCTGATAGCGTAAATGAACTAATAAAAATTATTGAAGAAGACTTTGATAGGGTTAAACTTAAGATTCAGAGCATAGAGGGACCCGCTGGAATAGGGAAGTCTACATTATTTGATCATTGTATAAAGCAAGAACAATTAGATGAAAAATCTTTCCTAGTCTTAAGAATTGATGGAAATTCATCACAGTCAAAAGACCCAGTAGATATAATATGTGATTTACTACTATCCGCAAAGGCTTACCCTATACAAAATAAGCAAGCTGGTCAAATCTTCCCATATACAACCAATATGATTAAATATTATAAAGATTTTCAAAGTGAATTATTGAAGGAATATGAGAAAAAAAATCCGAATGAAGATTCAGAAAAATTTATTAATAGTATTAATAGGTTGGTAAGTATTGGTAAAGGTATCAATAGTATTTTTCCAAAAACAGCTGAATACATAAATGCTGAAAATATGGAAACACAGTTTAGTGACTTAAAAACGCCAATACAAGATCTAACGATTCTAGCAATGGAAACCGTGGGTTTTATTCAGAAGCTTACTTTAACGTCAGATAAATTAAGTATGAGAAATCAATTTAGACTGAATCCTTTAATTCCATTGTCTCAATCATTATTTAATGATTTATCAGCAATACTAGATAAGCCAATTGAAAAATCAAAACCATCACCAAGTAAAATAAAAGGAATAGATCGTTTATTACTTGTTATAGATGATTATGAAGCACTACAACCAATAATTAGTGATTTTTTAACTCAAAATTTTTTAAAATCGTTAAAAAATGCAGGATTTTTATCTACGGTAGTAATTATTGGGCGTGACTCATTAACAGCAACTTCAGTGGATTGGAATCAATATTTTGATAATAATATGTGTGATCCTATTGTTTTACAAAATTTGAGTAAAAAAGAAGTATTAGAATTGTCCTCGAAATTTGGAATATTAGAGGTAGATCAACAAGAAAAAATTTGGAACGAAACTAATGGTTACCCTTATTATATTCAATTGTGGAAAGAGGAAGCTCAGTCAGGGGGACTAAGTTCTGTAAAACTTAAGCAGTTTTATAATAGAACGACCCGCTGGATGACTAAAATTCAAAAAGAATGGCTAGAAAGCATAGTGTTTTTGGATACGATTGATGTTCAAACAATAGGTGATATGGGGCTTAAAAACCCACAAGAAGTTAAAAACTGGTTTCAAGATGAGGGTTCAATAAGGGATCCAAATGCAAATCCATTTAAATTTCGAGCTTTTGTTAAAAGCCGAATTTTGGAGCATATAAAAAATTCAGATCCGACACTTTATAAAAATAATTTAAAGCAAGCTAAGTTTGCTATATCTAAATCAAATGAATTAAATGAAGAACTGAGTTCATTGTAAATATTGTTACTCTTTAAAAGTCTCATTCAAAGCCTGTTGCACAGCATCCACACGTGACTTACAGGCTTTGTATGCAGTCATCGACTCTTCTACAATCTTCATCAAATTATCAATATCAGGATCTTCTTGAGATTCTAGCAAATCAGCATTCTTTTTAAGAACTTCATAGCCTTCTTTAAATGTTAATTCTTTCTTAGTCATTGCTTGATACCTGTGTCACATGAGCGTCGATAATACCATCCTGTAATTCTACTTGGATGCTATCGCCTGTGATTTGTTTAATTGAGCGTATTGCCTTACCTTGATTGCGAATAATACCGTAACCTTTGGCCATAACGTTTTTTGGGTTCTGAAGTAGAGTTTCACGCATCAATGATTCAACTTGGGTAGATGCTGATTTTATTTGCTGTTGAGCTAAATATTGAGTTGTGCTTTTCATTAAATCTAGGTTTTTATTGGCTTGATTTATTTGCCCTTGAGCAAGTGTCTTGATAAGTTTGATGTATTGATCATTTTTACTTTGATATGCAGTAATTTGGTGTTGAGATAAAAGCTTAATCGTTTGTAAAGACTCGAGTACTTCTTGAGTACGCTCCACAATCAAATTACGAATCCCACCAATCACTTTACTGGGTGTATCAAAAGAACGGTTTGCCACTTCATCTAAAATAGTTCGGTCCTTTTCATGGCCAATACCGACCCAGATAGGTACTGAGCGTTTACAGAGTAGGGCAGCTAAGTCATAGTCATTTAAATAAGCCAAATCATTTACAGCACCACCGCCTCGAATAATGACAATCAGATCTGGTGCGCTATTAAAATCCTTAGCCCACTGTCTTAATGCAGTGCTGAGTGATTCAGTAATACTGGTTGCAGCTGTATTACCTTGAAAAGTTGCTGTGTGATAAATGAAATGGCAAACACCGGCTTTATCTAAGGCATCGGCATCTTTTTTGAAGTCACCAAGACCTGCAGCATTCTCTGGAGCGATTACCAGGATATTTTGAAGATCAAAAGGTGTTGATAGTGATTTATTCTTGTTAATTAGACCTTCCGACGTTAGGCGTTCAACTATCTGCATATAACGCCGTGCAATATCGCCAATGGTGTAACTTGAGTCTATATCTTCTATGTTGACTGAAAAACCATATTGAGGATCAAACTTAGCTTTTACTTTAATGAGGACATTAAGGTCCTTCGAGAGCTCAATACCGCTTTCACGTTCAAATTTTAGAACCATTTTTGTTGCGGAGAATTTCCAGATGGTTGCCTTACAACTTGCGATAACTTTATCTGTACTTTCTTCTTTTTCAGCCAACTCTAAATAATAGTGACCACCCTTAATGCTTAGATTTCGAATCTCGGCCTTTATCCATACAGGTTCTTCAAAAGTTATACGGATAACTTCTTGTACAGTGGCAAGGTATTCACTTAATGAAAGTTGAAATTCAGACATAAAAGATGTGAGCTAAACTGATTAATGAAAATATTATAGAACCAATGGGTTAAAGGCAATGTGATTCTATTGACCTTGCGCAAGGGATATGGCATATTTCAGTTATAGTGTGCGAAGTATGTAAATTGCACAGTAAGAAGCTCATCGAAAGGTGGGCTTTTTTGTTGTTAATTATGCATGTGAAGTTTTTCTAATTAAAAGGCTTGATTAAAAAGAAAAAATTTAAAATTGGCATTTTATGCCAATTGTATTGATTGTCTTTGAATATAAAATGCACGACAGAAATTGCTGCTGTAGTTTCTAACTTCCCCTCTGGAAGTTGTTGTTTAAGCCCACACTTCCAATCGTGTGGGCTTTTTTTTAATTTTTAAATATTTTATTAGAATTTATACAAAAATAGGTGATAAACGAGATAACTTAAATTTACTAAAATAGGTAATTGTATTGTTTTATACATAGATCTTTTTGAATTTACCATTTTTATAAAGTTTAAATTAATATATCATTTCATTTTTCTTAAATACTATTAAGTTATTTTTTATAATTGTAAAAATATTGGAACTTTATAATGAGTAAATTATCTTTAGCATTTTTAGCTGAAATTGATGGATTTGTTGCTGCTGCACTAGTAGATAGTGAAAGTGGTTTATCTTTGGGTACGATTGGTTCAGGAATCGATTTAGAATTAGCTGCAGCTGGTAATACGGAAGTGCTTCGAGCTAACCGTAAAGCAACTAAATCTTTAGGTTTAAAAGATCAGATTGATGATATTTTAATTACATTAGGTAAGCAATATCATTTAATAAGACCATTAGAAAGTAATGATGCTTTATTTTTATATGTAGTCTTAGATCGATCAAAGTCAAATTTAGCAATGGCACGCCATGAATTACGAGGCTTTGAGAAAGGACTAGATTTTTCTTAATTAAATACTGTAAATATTAGAGCCCATTGAAATATGGGCTTTTTTGTCATTTAAAATAGTTTATTTTTCATGTAATTTGGTTATGTACATTGTAATGTTTAAATATATATCAAATATATAGTTTAAATTTTTGTTCAATTAAAAAATTATGTTGGGGATAAACTATGTCTAGAATTACTTTAGAGTCTTTAATTGATATTGATGGTTTTATTGCTGCTGCACTTGTAGATAGTGAAAGTGGTTTATCATTAGCAACTGCAGGTTCTGGAATTGACTTAGAGCTTGCTGCTGCAGGTAACACTGAAGTTATTCGCGCTAAACGCAGAACTGCTAAGGTCTTAGATTTAAAAGATCAAATTGAAGATATTTTAATAACTTTAGGTAAGCAATATCACATTATCCGTCCATTGGAATCGAATGAAAATTTATTTTTGTATGTGGTGTTAGATCGATCAAAGTCAAATTTAGCAATGGCACGCCATGAGCTAAGAGGCTTTGAGAAAGGACTAGATTTCTCTTAATTAATAATTATACATGTCAGGGCTCATTGAAAGATGGGCTTTTATACTCTTAACTATATGATGATTTGATTATAAAAATTAAATATAATTTAAGTATTCAATTTTATTTAAATAATTAACAGTTGAAATTATCTGATTTGACTTAATTATTATTTAAATAGGATAATGAGAATTATAAAATGACACCTTTGGTTGAAGTTGTTTTAAAAAAAATAGATATTCGGAAGAATACTTCAAATTTCGCAGGGCACCCATCTGATGAGTCATTTGCGAAGTATCTTTTAAAATGGTTGCATCAACATAACGAAGTATTAAATGCCGAAGAGATTATTCAATGGGCGATTAAACATAATTGGTCAGAGAAACAAGCAAAAGACATCGGAGATTGGACTAGAGATATTGATGAGGAGCATCAAGTTGTAATACAGTTTATACCTTATTTTCCAGATAACTACTTTACAGATCTATTAGCAGAAGCAAAAAAGAATCAATTATAATTTTATCAACCACCTGAAGGTGGTTTTTTAATGGGTGCTATTTATGGATGCAAAAGATTATTTCTGGAAAACCAAGATGCGCCCACATAAAAATAAACCTCGCACCAAACCCTTGCCTAAGGCTAAAGAAAAATACTTAGAAGCAGAAGAAACACTTTTTCAAGAATTAGAAGAATATCGATTTGGTTATCGCCGTAAGTTTCAATTTGAATCAACCAAAAATTGGCGGTTTGATTTTTATATTGTGAAGTTGAATCTTCTTATAGAAATTGCAGGCAGCCCATGGTCAGTTGGTCGTGGTGGCAAAAAGATAGCAAATGCATTTAATAAATATGATTTAGCTGAAGATCTGGGTTATAGAGTTG
Organism: Acinetobacter sp. ANC 3832; assembly: GCF_002135415.1. Taxonomy (GTDB): domain Bacteria; phylum Pseudomonadota; class Gammaproteobacteria; order Pseudomonadales; family Moraxellaceae; genus Acinetobacter. The sequence goes on along the minus strand of NZ_NEGJ01000003.1, from coordinate 437,735 downwards.
TACGTCTTGAACCTCATCAAATTGAGTCGGGATATGCAATTGATTGGGTTCAAGCTCAATTAGAGAGGTTAGAAGATGGAACAGATCAGACCATTTCCCCCGACTGACTTGATTGATAGAGCTGAAGAACAAGAAGCTATTCTGCTTGCACCCGGCATAGACTTAAGAGAATGGGTTATAAATAACTTTTTAACATTAGGTGGTGTTCTTCATAACCCTGATCATGACCACATTGCTGAGCTAATTCACGATGATGAAACATTCTTAGCATTCGCTTGGGCTTCATCTGCCGCCGTTTCTAAGAAGCGTATGGTCTTAGGTCAATGTGAAAAAGTGATGTTTAATCAGGGCGGCTGGAAGAAAGCACGTCAGGAACAGCAGATGCGAGATTGGTTCGGATATGTACCAATTTACTTAATTACGATTGATGCGAGTTATTGCGAGAATATAACTGATCTTAAATTCTGCCGGTTGATTGAGCATGAGCTATATCACATTGGTGTAGAGCGTGATGAATATGGTGAGCCAATCTATAGCGATACGACTGGTCTGCCTAAACACTATTTGGCTGGTCACGACGTAGAAGTGTTCTTCGGTGAGACAAAACGATGGGGAATGGATGAGTCAGTCAAACGACTTTTAGAAATAGCAAAGAATGCACCATTCGTATCAGAAACAAGTATTGCTGCGTGCTGTGGAACATGTGTGATTGGTTAATTTTTTTGCCCGTCTTCTTGGACGCTCTTGGACGGAAGTGAAATTATGGCAAGACTTAAAAAAGAGGTTCAAGTCTTTATAGTGCGGTCACTTGCACAGTTCAATACCCCCCAAGAAACAGCGAACCTTGTCCAAGAAGAATTTCAGTTACAGATCACTCGACAGAAGTGCGAAGCATATGATCCCACCAAGCGATCAGGACAAGATTTAAGTGAAGAGCTTAAGACCGAATTTGAAGCTACCCGCAAAGATTTTCTGGACGCACCTCAAAATATCCCAATTGCCAACCTGTCAGTGCGTTTACAGCGTTTAGAGAATCAGTACATCAAACATGGTAAAAACAGAGTTGCAGCACAAAGCCTTTTAAAGCAGGCTGCTGAAGATATGGGTGGTAAATATACCAACAAGACTGAATTAACTGGGGCAAGTGGTGGACCATTACAAACTGAGGCTTCAACTTATGTGACTGCTACTAAAGAGCAAGTAAGGCAGGCTATGGATGAACTCGAAAGTAAATACTAGCTTGCTAGAAATGCAGATTGAACAGGAGCGCTGTGAAAAGGAACATTTATTCTTTACACGCCGTTTTTTTTTACCACGCATGGGTTTTAAGTTCTCAGTTAATTGGCATCATGAATATATTGCTTGGGCAATTGATGAGGTTATTGCGGGGCGAATAGAAAACCTTGTTATAAACGTCCCTCCCGGTTCGGGTAAGACAGAATTACTGACGAACCTAATTGCACGTGGCATAGCAAAAAATCAACGCTCTAGATTTCTGTATTTATCGTTTTCCCAGTCATTGGTTGAAGATGTATCAAGCACAGCGCGAAACATTGTTAAGTCGGACGACTTTCAGGGCTTATGGCCAGTCAAGATATCAACCAGTACCGATGCAAAAGCGAGTTGGAAAACAACAGTAGATGGATATGAAGCTGGGCATGTGTATTCAGCTTCAATGGGTGGTCAGGTTACGGGTCGCCGTGCAGGTACGTTAGCAAGCGATGGATTTACTGGTGCAATCATCTTGGATGATCCACTTAAGCCAGAGGATGCATTTAGTAAGACGGCACGTAACAAGGCTAATCGCAAACTTCTAAATACGGTCAACTCACGTAAAGCTAAGTCATCAACCCCGATTATTCTGATCATGCAGCGATTGCATGTAGAAGATCCGACTAACTTTGTCATGACTGGGAATGTGCCAGGTAAGTGGCATCAAATTTCTATACCAGCACTGATTGATGATGATTACATCAGAAAGCTGCCAGAGCATATTAGGGTCAAAGTCCCACTCAATATTGAGCGTGATAACAAAGGTCGCCAAAGTTATTGGCCATTAAAAGAATCGTTGCTTTCATTACTACAGTTGGAAAAAGGCGGGCAGGACAAAGATGGTGCAACAGTCTCACGCTATACGTTCAGCAGTCAGTATCAGCAGCAACCTAAAAAGCTTGGTGGTGATTTGGTCAAGGCTGAGTGGTTTGGTCGATATCTTAAATTGCCTGTTCTTAAGTGGCGGGCTATTTGGGCTGATACTGCGCAAAAAACCAAAGAGCATAATGACTGGTCTGTGTTTCTGTGTGGTGGTCTTGGGTATGACGGCAAGCTTTATATCATTGATGTGAAACGAGCAAAATGGGAAGCACCCGAGCTGATTAAGGAAGCAAAGCTTTTTATTAATAAGCACAAAGATGCTAACACCGAAATTGGCAAGCTTCGATACATGGCGATTGAAGATAAGGCATCAGGCACAACGTTAATTCAAACCATATCACGGCAGACAACTTTACCGATCAGAGCTATTCAACGAAGCACAGATAAACTCACACGTACTATGGATGTGGTTTTCTATGTTGAGGATGGCATGGTGATGTTACCAGCATCAGCACCGTGGTTATTAAATTACATTGAAGAGATCGAAGGGCTCACAGCAGATATGACACATGATCATGATGATCAGTGGGATCCAACGATTGATGCAATAAATGACACTGTTGCAAGTAAGCCAACTGTATTTGACTAGGAAAAATTATGGCTAAAAATAAAAAGCCTGACGCTATTGGCGATGCAGGAGCTTACACCAATTTTGTCTCTAATATCGGCACTGGGCGTGACAAGGCATCACACGGTCATTTTGTACGAAAAGATATACCAGATGAACAGCTTGAAGCTGTGTATCAAGATTGGTTAGCGCGCCGTATTGTGAACCGACCTGCATCAGATATGCTACGTGCTGGTTGGTTTTATGAAGGCATTCAAGATAGCGATCTAGAATCACTGAAGGAGACATGTAAAAAGTTCAATCTGAATAAAATACTGCTTTCATGTTTAGTTTTATCCCGTCTCTATGGTGTTGTTTACGTCTTATTGGGTACAGCAGATGGAAAAGCTTTAGATCTGCCATTTGAGCTTAATAAGCTTGGTACTGGGCGTTTAGAATTCTTCACTGTGATTAAGAAGAAGTACTTAAAAGAGGATAAGACTAAGTACTTATCACCACAAGAATGTGGTGGATTGCTGAAACAACCTGAGTTTTATAAATTGCGCTTTGATGATGGTAAGCCTGAACAAAGAATTCATCACAGTCGATTGATTAAAATCTGTCATGCAGATGTTGTGAATGAAGAACCTCAAAGTATTTTACAAGAGGTCTATAACGACTTACTTGATCATGCAAGTGTGAAGCGTGGCGCGGCTAGCCTTATACATGAAGCAAAAATTGATATTATTCGTACCCCAAGTTTGGTTGAAAAAATTAAAGAGGATATCAAAGCAGTCACTGAGCGGTTTTTAAGTGTTGGTTTGCTTAAAAGTATTAACGGCATGTTGGTTTTAGATAAAGAAGAAGAGTATGAATCTAAAACGTATAACTTTTCTGGTCTGCCTGACATGTTGCGTGAATACTCAATTCAGACAGCAGGTTCTGCAGATATTCCATATACACTTTTATTTGGTCAATCACCTGGGGGTTTAAATGCAACAGGTGAGCACGATACCCGTAATTATTATGACGGTATTGCAACCAAGCAAGAGTGGGATGTTAAGCCTGTACTTATGCAATTCTTAGCTGTCATTTGTCAGTCTACGTTTGGTCGTCAGATTGCAGGTCTAAGTGTGGTTTTTAATCCATTGTGGCAATTGGATGCAAAAATACGTTCTGAAGTTGAGAAAAACAATAAAGAACGTGATCAGGGTTATCTTGATATGGGTATTTTGACTGAACCTCAAATTGCACGACAGTTGCTTATTGATGGTGTTTATTCTGTGATTGATGAAAAGCACATTAAAGAATTGGAAATGATGGCGGTGAATACAGATGATGACGATAATCCAGCTGCTAAAGCCCCAATTCCAACAAATCAAGAAGAGTAAAAAGGGTCGTAAAGCTAAACCTAAACCAGTAGTTGTTAACCGCCGTATTGAGTTGTACTACACTCGGCAATTGCTTGCTATTGCGCAATTCTGCCAAGATCAAACCAAAGAAATTGTTCTACCCACGATTGGTGAAAACATTGGGGATGGTTGGTTTAGCGATATGTTTAACAAGGTTCGAGAAAAGCTTGTTAAATATGTTGTGGAAGTTGCAAAACCATTAGCCACAAAGGTTGTTGTAGATAGCCAAAAAGAAGTGGATAAGCAGATTGCTGAGCATACCAAATCTCAAATCGGTATTGATTTAACGCCTTTCTATCAAGCTTCTGATATACAAAGCACTGTTGAAATGAATATTGCTACAAATGTGGCGCTTATAAAATCCATACCTCAACAGTATTTTGACAAGTTAGAAGCATTGGTAATGAATGCTTTGCAGACTGGTTTGACCAATGAGGAATTGGCACAAGAAATTCATAAATTGGGGCAATCTACAGAATACCGAGCACGCTTAATCGCAGCAGATCAAATGGGCAAGATTAATGCTGATATTAATGAAAAGCGTCAACGGTCACTGGGTGTTGAGAGCTATGATTATTTGACATCAAAGGATGAAAAAGTACGCCCATTATGTAGAAGTCATCACGGTAAAACTTTCAAATGGGATTCACCGCCTGCGGGTGGCCATCCTGGTAAGAAGGTTAGATGTCGCTGTACGGCTGTACCAAATTATGAAGATATATTAATTGATTAGGGTTGAAAAAAATAATTTCAACAGCACTATATTTTTTCAACTTATATTTCTTGAGAAAAAACTAATGACAGAAGAACACATTAACTCATATCGCCATGCTGTGATTAAACCAAATAACAATCAACATGTTTTAGATGCCCTTAAGGAGAATCTTCCAGAAGGCTATGAGCTTTTAATTGAAAAACCAACTATAAATATTGGTGTTGAGAAATATATTCATATTAAAACACCTACTGATGACATACAGCTATATGTTTCTGATGATGGTAAGTATGCAGAAACGCTTCATGTTTTTGGACAAGATAAGCTTTCTGTTCAACCAAGTTTACCTAATGATGAGTTAGCTAAATTAGCGGTAAAACTTAATGCTACAGAAAACGTTGATATGCAGGTTGTTGCCTCGAGAAATGATTTAGAAGGTAAATAATTCATATTTTTAAATTCTTTAGTTAATAAAAAAACCCACCTCTTGGTGGGTTTTTTTATGAGCAAAATTTATGGAAACAAATAATCAATGTAATTGTCAAAATTGTACATTTACTAGGAAATTTGGCGGATATATGCCTTGTAAAAATTTCATCTCAAAAAATCGAAATAAAATACCCCTACAGAAGTCATAGTGATAATCAATGAAAATCCTATACCAACTCAAAATTGGTGACTTTGCCCCAAGTGAATCATCACGCTCATTTACCAAAGAAGGTTATTTGAAATGCGTGAATGTTCGTTTGGCAAAGGCACCCCAAGTACGGCAGTACTACGCCTATGAATTCCCATCATTAGAGGGATTCACAGCAGACCAAATCATTAATGTCTACACACCTGCAGATGAACTTTTCAAGCCTGAATCGGTTGCAAGTTTTTCTGGTGTGGATGCAACGGACTACCATCCCCCCAAGAACGAGATCAATGCATCAAATTGGAAGGAATATCACACAGGTTATTGTGAAAATGTTCGTCAAGAAGGTGATTTTTTGGTGGGTGATCTTCTGATTAAAGATAAAAACAGTATCGATTTAATTCAAAGCAATGAGCGCATTGAGATGTCGCTCGGCTATGCAGCAGTTCTTGTTTTAGAAAATGGTACAGCACCTGATAGTACGCCGTATCAAGCGAAGTTTATTAATTTTATTGGCAATCATGTGGCACTAGTGAAATACGGTCGCTGTGGTGGTGATTGTCGTATCGGTGACGAAAAACCAAGCCCAAAGGGGAAAAAGATGGAAGTTAAAGTTAACGGTATTCGCTTTGAAATTGGTGACAACCAAGCACTAGCAGATGCCTTAAAGCAGCAAGAGGATCAACTTACAAACATAAAGGCTGCAAAGCTAAAAGTTGGTGATAAACAATTTACGGTAGGTGATGAACTCACAGCAGTTCAAGCAGTAGTTGATACTTTACATACTGAAAATACAGATTTAAAGCAAAAGGTTGGTGATCTTGAAAAGAACCAAATCACTCCTGAAAAATTAGATCAAGTCGTGGCTGAGCGTACATCAGTCGTTGCAGATGCTACAGCACTTGTGCCGGGCATTAAAACGAATGGTTGTTCATGTGAGCAAATCAAACGTGATGTTATTACTGCAAAAGCAGGAGATAGCTTAGTTGTAGCTGTATTGGGTGGTATTGCTATTGGAGATGCTAAACCTGAGCAAGTGGACACTGTTTTCCGCGCGTTATCAGCAGTTAAGAGTGTCAGCCCAAGCAATGCAGTGGGTGATGCATTAAATCAGTTTCAGCAGCAACAGGTTAATGTTGCTAAGCAGGCTGAACAACCAAAACCAAGTACCAAAAAAGAAGCTTGGAAACAATCATTTTAATTTAAAGGGGAATGAGTATGTCATTAACACCTCAAGCGGTACCTGGTATGCGTGCGCGTTTACACATGCCAGAAGAAATTCTATCTTTGCCTGTCTCTGGCACTAGTGTTCTTAGCGATGGTGAAGTCGCAGTTCAAACGACGGATGGTAAAACGGTAACAACAGTTACTAATGCCGCTAATACTAAATTCGGTGTAGTCGTTTTCCAGCATATCGGTAAATCAGGTAAAAACTCCAAAGGTCTTGAAGCGTATCAAAAGCATGATTGCGCACCGATCATGCAAATTGGATCTGCTTGGGTAAAACCTACAGCACCTGTGACGGATATTAATGCCAAGGTCTATGTAAAGACTTCAAATGGCACTGCTGATGCGCCATTGGGTTCTTTGTCATCCGTTGCGCTTGATTCAACTTTGTTTCCGAATGCCACTTGGGAAACCATTACAGGCCCTGATGGATTGGCAATTCTTCGTTTACGTGGAGCGTAATATATGTCTAAAGAATTAAATCAAATGAAAATTCGCTTATCTGCAGTAGCACATGGTGTGCAAGTTGCTACAGGTGATGCATTTAATTTGGATACATTTGCTAAATTACTGATCAATTTGGAATCAGTAGATGAAATGTCTCCTCAATTGGCTGAAGCTCAAGCTTACGCAAAATACCTACCAATCGAAGGTCTGGCTGGAGCTGTTGTTGGTTCTGCAAGTGTCTTACAGCGTAAACATGGTGTAGGTCGTGGTAAGCGTCATTCTGGACTTGGTAATGACGTGCCGTTGGCAGAAGTGATGTATGACGAAGTTAAATTAACTGTTCAGGTTGGTGTGATTGGTTATGAAACTTCAATCTTTGAAACTGCTGCGGCATTAAAAGCAGGAATTTCATTGGCTACAGACAAAATCACAGCAGCACGCTTAGCATTTGAAAACCATATGAGCGATGTTGCTTGGTTTGGTGAAAGTGATACGGGTTTGAATGGCTTCTACAACCAGACAGGAGTTGAGGTCATTGCTTCAACGGTTGATTACGCCACAGCTACAATTGAAGTGATTTTGGCTGATATCAATAAAGCAATTAAAGGTGCAACCAATGCATCTAAATTTGATAGCAGTGTACAGCCTGATACTTTTGTAATGCCAGAGAATAAATTTACGATTATTGCGAGTCGTATCGTTCCTGATTCTGCGGGTAAAACTTTCCTTGAATACATTAAGGAAAAGAACACCTTTGCTATGCAGAATAAAACGCTTAATTTTGCATCTGAAAGCTATTTAGAAGGCAAAGGTGTTGGTGGAACAGATCGAAGTATTGTTTATCGCCGTGATCCAAGTTGCATTACGTTTCGATGCAACGATTTGGAATTCTTGGCAGCTCAGCCTGTCAATTATGTGATTCGCACACCTGGTCATTACATGTATGAAGGTGTTTATCTGAAACGTGTCGACTCCCTTCGCTACTACGATGTTGAATAAGGATAAATAAACATGCCAAAAATTAATTACAGCGGCTCTCAAGCCGCTTTTTCTTTTGATGGGGTTCAGATCGGTAAGGGTCAGACCATTGATGTATCTGTGGCTGACTTAAAACGTATCTCCAAAGGTAAGGCTTTTAGTGCATTGCTTGAGAGTGGGGATATCACTATAGGTGAAGAGGCTAAGCAAAAGTCTAGTGCGGGAGGCAAAGGAAGTAATGAAAACAAACTAGACGATGCTTTAGCCAATGTTAAAGCCGAACTTACTGAGATGGGCATTACCTTTGCTGATGATGAGGCAATAGAGCAACTTCAAGCTAAGTTAGTTCAAGCAAAAGAATAGGTGGTATATGGACCTGCAAGCATTTCGAGAACGATTTAAATCAGATTCTCAACTTTACAATTCAAATGAATCTGAAATAAAGGATGCTTTGGAAGAAGCTGAATTAGTTGTTTCGGTTATTGAATTTGGAAAATTAAAAGAACGTGCTGTAGGTCTGTATGCGGCACATATTATTAAAGTTCAAAAAGCAAATCCAAATGGTACTGCTATATCAAATGCATCCAGTTTGTCTATTGCTGGCCAGAGTGCAAGTTTCTCTCGATCATCAAAAGATACATTTTACGATCAAAGTATTTATGGCCAACGCTATTTGGCTTTAAAAAATTCCATTCCAATCGATGACAAAGGAACGAATCCCAATAGTTTGGGAATCGGTGCTTTTGTTATTTAGGAGAAATAGATGTTATTTAAATATCAAGCACCTGATTCATATAAATCAACCCATATTGTAATTTCAGGGCAATCCTATGAAGTAAAGGATGGGATTGTTTCCTCTAATGAGGATATCTATTTTGCACTTCAACCAATGCAATTTACTCGTTATGTGGATGAGCCTAAAAAATCTACGGTAGTCGCAACAACTAAAAGCTAGGTGACCCATGGTTGATTCTGTCGATGTTCATATTCAAATGAATGAAGATAACAACCGGATAAAGATTGAAATACGACGAACAATCACAGCATTAACTTTAAAACTCCAACGCATGATTCAAGAAGACATGTTAAGTGGGCAACGATTGAATGTTCAATCTGGTCGTTTACGTGGCTCACTAGTCTCAAGAGTAGAAGAGGTTGGTGGTGTAATTGAAGGCATTGTGTCAGCAGGTGGTACACACGTTAAGTATGCATTTATCCATGAGTTTGGTTTATCTGCTGCGATTAGCATTAAAGAGCACTTGAGGCATATCAAACAGGCTTTTGGGAGGCCAATTACGCCACGTGATGTTTTGGTTAAGGCTCATAGTCGCAATGTTAAATTTAAAGAGCGTCGCTTTATGCGTGATTCATTAGATGAGATTGCTAAAATTGTGCCCAAGAATATTGATAAAGCGATTGAGCGAGGTTTGAATGGATAGCGAAAGTATTTATCAAGCTTTATTTTTTCGGTTTTCAAATATAAAAGGCATTGTTTCAGTTAGTAGACGTTTAAAACATTTCAATCTTGTTGGTGATGACCAGCGTCCTGCGTTGTTCGTAACGCAAGGCAATCAAGCTGAAAATCCTGTAAAGGGTTTGAACGCTAAGATCATTATGAGCGCAGATTTGTATTTGTATATCCATGAATCTGATCCGATTAAGGCAATCTCAACTCAAATCAATTCATTTGTCGATTCTATTCGTGAAGCTATCAAACCAGAGTTTCCTGAAATTTGTGAATACCAGACCTTGGGTGGTTTGGTTGAACATTGTTGGATTGATGGCACGATTGAAATTTATGAAGGTGTTGATGGAATGCTTGATGGACAAGGTATTGCAATCATTCCGATTCAAATTTTAACAACCAATTAAACAATTCACACTAATTTATGACCGCCTTAAATGGCGGTTTTGTCATTCTTAAGAGGTCAAAATCAATGGCTCAATATTTATTTGGTGCAGGCAAAATCTTTGCAACACCTATTTTAGACGTATTTGGCAAACCTATTAGCAATCCAACACCTGTTGAGGTGGGGGTTATGCAGAGTACATCTGTAGATATCTCATATGACTTAAAAGAATTATACGGTCGTGGACAGTTTGCAGTAGATGCTGCGCGTGGTAAAGGTTCGATTAAGTGTAAAGCAACGATTGGTCGTATTAGTGGTGCATTACTGAATTCGATTTTTTTCGGTGGTGTAGTTGCTGATGGTGGTTTGGAGATTGTAACTCAAACAATCAACGGTGAAAAAATTCTAACAGGTGGTAACGTAACCCCAGTTGTACCAAACTCTGGGACTTATGTTAAAAACTTGGGTGTCACTGACTCTAAAGCTATTCCGCTGACACGTGTGACTTCTGCACCAACGGCAGGTCAATACAGTGTCGATGAAGCAACTGGCGCATATACTTTTGCCACGCTTGATGTAGGCAAAGTGGTATTTATCAGCTTTAAATATTCGGCAACAGTGGCAGGTGCAAAGTCAGGCTTAGTCAATAACCTTGATATGGGTTACACACCTGAATTTTCAGTGAACCTGCAGCGTGAATATAAAGGTAAGTTCATGGGCATGGAATTTTTCCGCTGTACCAGTAACAAACTTGGGTTTAGCTCTAAACAGGATGATTACGATCTTCCAGAATTCGAATTTCAGCCGATGGCTGATGATTTAAACCGCGTTTTTTCTTGGAATACTTCGGAGTAATAACCTATGCAATTTAAAGAAATTGAAAATCCACGCGGCACTACAATCAAAATTGATGGCCAAGCATTTGTATTTGCGCCGTTGTCACTTGGTGCAGTTGAAAAGCTTTTACCAGCATTGCAAGGCTTTCAGCCAAATGATGTTGGTACAGTGATTGATGTCGCGCATAAATCATTGAAGCGTAATTATCCGGAAATCAGTCGTGATGATGTTGCAGATATGATTTACATGGATCAGCTGGAAGAGGTGATGGGTGCTGTTATGGCAGTATCAGGACTAAAAAATAATAAAGCTGATGCAGGTGAATCGGGGGAATAGACTGGGAGGAGCTTTATACTCATTTAATGATGACGACTGGTAAGGATTATGACTATATCCGTGATCAAATGGATTTACCAAGAATCAGCGCATTAAATGAGTATCAAACAAAGTTTCCTCCCGCAGATGTTGGCATTCAGCGACTTTGTCGAATTTTAGAAGCATTTATGGGGATTGAAGATAATTCACAGCCTCAGGATAATGATGACGATGATTTAGAAGAAATGTTGAGTGCATTTCCGCAAGGGTGACTTCGGTCGCCCTGATCAAATATACTGCTATAACAATTAAGTATCATTTATTAGAAGCGCGTATGGAATTTTCAATAGAAGTATTTGCAAATTGGGCAATAGCAATATCATATCCAGTATTAGTTATTTTTGCTTTTACAATTTTTGGGATAGATAAATTTAAGAAAAGAAAAAATTGTTTATATTTTAAACAAATTATTGAGCGTAAAATCGGGAAAAATTTATCTATCAATTCAGAAGATTGCTCTAGGATTTTAAGAGCTTCAGGTCTAAGTACACAGCAGGCAATTCAGCTTATATATGAGATGATGTATGCGAGTGATGATGAGTCAAAGTTTAAAGGTTATACTGAAGTACTTATATCTTTAGAAAAGTTAGAACCATTTGGAAATCTTCCTACAGATTTAAAACAAGTAATTCACAGATTAGTGCAAATTACAGAAAACACTGGCTCTGACTCAGATAAATACCTTTTAATACCATTACAAAAAGCGCTTGAAAATTCAAAAATTGTAGAGGAAAAACAAAATAGATCTAAGGTTATGAATAATTTTGTTATTTGTATGGGTGTTGGTAGTTTAGTGATTAGTATTGCCAGTTATTACATTTCTACTAAAAGTCCTTCAAAAGCAGAAATGGTTGAAATAGTTGAACAAGGGATTAAAAATTCTAAAAATTGATTTGTAATCAAATTCATGCCGCCAATAAGGCGGTTTTTTAATGCCTAAGGAAAAGTTATGGCCAATGAAGTTGAAGTAAAAATCACAGCCTCTACGGATGCACTTTCCGATGGTATGAATGAGGCAACCAATAAAGTTCAATCTGCTGCGGCTGATATCAATCGTATTGCAGATACGATTAAGAATGCATTTGATGGTGTACGTGATTCACTTAAAAATATTGATGTTAGCTTAAACATTGATATGAGCGATGTTCAACAAAAATTGAGCAATGCAGCCAATACAATTAAATCACGTATTAATAGCATTGTTGATGAAGCTTCAATCAAATTAAAAATTGATACAACAGCATTGGACTCCGAAATTGGCCATGCAGAAAACTTGATCAGATCTCGTTTGTCTTCACTTCCTATTCAAAATGTTAGATTAGACATTGATATTCATGAGATTCAACGCCGTTTGAATCAAATCAATAATCAACAGATTAAAGTCAAATTAGGCATCGATCTAAGCCAATTACGCTCAGAGTTACAACAAGCAAAGCAAACTGTATCAACAACATTACAATCTGTATTTTCTAATGCAATTCGAATTACAGTTAATTTGCCTTTATTGTCAGCACAGCTAAATCAAGCCCGCACTATGATTCAAAGTGCAATTAGCCGTCTACAACACACCAATATCAACTTGAATACAGTTATTAATGTTGATGCCACAAGTACGATGTTGCGCGGATCCTTGGACCGTTTAAAAACGAGCATTGATCATTTAAGGACTCGAATAAATTCTGGTGGTGGAGGTGGTGGCGGCTCAGGCGGTGGGGGTTCAGGGAGAGATGGTAGTGGGTCTGGTGGTGGTAGTGGTTCTGGAATAGGCACTAGTCTGGTAGGTAACTTTCTTGCAAATATGGCAAGTCAGCTAGTATCCCAGATAGGGGCACTAACAGGTGAAGTCATACGCAATGCACGTGAAATAGAGAACATGTCACGTCTTGCTAATGCCACAACTAAAGAATTTCAAGAATGGGGTTTTGCATCAAAATCAGTAGGTATAAGTCAAGAAAAGCTTGGCGACATCATGAAAGATGTGAACGATAAGTTCGGTGATTTCATGCAAACTGGTGGCGGGGAGATGGCGGACTTCTTTGAAAAGATAGCACCTAAGGTTGGTATAACAGCGAAAGAGTTTCAAGGTTTATCGGGACCACAGATTTTAGGTAAATATTACGAGACATTAAAGAAGGCTAATGTTTCACAAGCTGAAATGACTTTCTATATGGAGTCTATCGCCAATGATGCAATGTTACTTTCACCACTTCTAGATGATAACGCAAAGAAATTAAAGGAATACTCGAAACAAGCCCATGACCTTGGTGTAATTCTAGATGATGAAGCAATCCAAGCAACCAAAGACTTTGATTCATCTTTAGGATTAATAGGTGCAACTATTAAAGGGTTGTTGGGTAGATTGGTTGCAGAGTTGGCACCCGGTCTTAAAAACATGGCGAACAATTTCTTGTCATCCGCCACTAAGTCAAAAGAAGCAATCGATGGTTCAATTACTGCAATAATTACGATTTTTGAAAATTTGCTTGATAGCACAACGGGGGTAATGCAACTAATTTCCGATATCTGGGGTGACCTAACTAAAGATATTGGTGATGGGTCTGTACAGCAAGTTGGATTCATGGATATGGTTACTAGTGCATTAAGAGTATTTGCAGCATTAACTATTGGATTGAGAGTAGCTATCCAATCTGCATTTGCTGTTATCCGTGCAGTAGTAACAACAGTCTGTCAGGCGCTTTCATTTGCGATTAGTACTGTTATGAATGTGTTCGGTGGCTTTAGAGATACAATTCAGTATGGCTTAGATGTTCTAGGTGTGAAGTTTAAGACTTTTGGAAATGTAGTGAGTAGCGTCTTAAGTTTTGATTTTTCGGGTGCTAAGGCTGCTTATGAGCAGGGTTTTACTGAATTAGGATCCATCACTGATCGCTACACTTCTAAAATGAGTACGCGTTTAGATTGGATGAAGAGCGACTGGCAGAAATCTACTGTTGGAATTACTACAGCAGTTAACTTGATGGGGCAGACGATTGTTGATTCTGCTACAAAAGGCGGTCAGCAATTATCAGATACTTTTTTGGGTAAACTAAAAGAGAATAAACCATCCCCTGCAACTTCAACGACATTCGATCCTAATAAAGGTGTTGGGACTGGTAAAAAGGATGAAAAAAAATCAGGGAGTCATAAAGAGTCTAAATATGAACCCACCTCCTATTCAGATTTAAGAATCAAGAGTACTGAAGCATATGCAGGAGGTAAGGCACATCAAGGTGTTTTAGATTTGGCAGGACTTATTCAAGATAAGTTTCAGATTACGCGCTTTACAGCATTCAATGATAAATATCATCAAGGCACATCAAGCAAGCACGCTCAGGGTCTAGCTGTAGATTTTGGTTTGCAGGATAAGTCGAAAAGTGGGCAAGTCGCTTCTGATTTAAAAGCGATGCTTGGGAAGAATGGTGTAAATGCTCAAGTTCTTGATGAATATAAAAATCCATCTAAACGTGCAACAGGTGGGCATATTCACGTCAGCTTTAATTCTCAAGCGGATGCGGATAAGTATCTAGCCTTGGTTAAAAATGACAAGGTAAAAGGAAGTAAGAAATCCAGTTCAGATTCCCGGTATGAACGTTACCTTGAAGAGCAGACAAGAAATGCGGAAAAGGCTGAAAAAGAGCGCCTTGATCTGAAATATAAATATGCTTCAGAGCAGGAAAAGGTTCAGCTTGAATTAACCAAAGAGTTGGATCGAATCGAAAAATCAACACTAAATAGTGCAGATAAAAAAACCTTCAAAGAAAAAGCCGAAAAAGAATCGCAAGATAAAATCGTTGCTTTGAATTTAGAAGCTTTTGAAAAAATCAAAGCTATTTATGAACAAGAAATTCAATTCAAACAAGATCAGGCGCAGCGGATTTATGAGCTAGAAAAGGCTGGTATTCAAGCAGCTTTGGATGCTGGTCGTATTTCTAATGTTGAAAAAGTTCAACTTGACAAACAATTAGAAGATCAGCTTTACCAAATTAAACGTGATGGGTTACTGGCTCGATTGGATTTGGAGAATCAACAATCATCAATATCAGGCAAGGGAGCAGGCCAAGCGACAATCAGCAATAATATTGCTGAGTTGGATAGCCAGAAAAAGGTCAGTGACACAGGTGCACCTAAGAAACTAGATGAAGCTCAGTTAGCAGACTTTGAGAAGAAGTTTGGTGGCTTGACTTCAAGGATGTCAAATCTTTGGGATCAAGGCATGCAAGCCATGATGAATGGTACCTTGACATGGAAAAATGCAACAAATGCTATTTTTTCTGAAGTTGCCATGGAGTTTGTTCAAAAAATGGTGACTAAACCCATTCAGGATTATATGTCGGGTTTAGCCAGAAGACTCGCAGTAAAAATGGGATTCATCAAAGCTGAAACAGCTGCGGAAGTTATGGGACAAACTGCTCAAACTACAGCTGTCGTTGCTGGTGAAGGGATGAAAACCGCTGCGACTTCAGCAGGTGTATTTGCTCGATTAGGCTTAAAACTCATGGAGGTTATTAAATCCATCATGATGTCGGCATGGGAAGCAATGGCAGCAGCTTGGGCGGCACTTTCAGCAATTCCATTTGTTGGTCCTGCATTGGGTGTTGCTGCAGGTATTGCCGCATTCGCTGGTGTATCGGCGATTGTTGGTAAGGTTGCATCTGCTCGAGGAGGATACGATATTCCTTCAGGTGTAAATCCAATGACCCAACTACATGAAGAAGAAATGGTATTACCTAAACAGCATGCCAATACCATTCGTGCTTTGGGTAAGTCAATGGCAGGCGGCGAGTTGAGTCAACCAACAATACCGGGTGATGCAGGCGGAATGACTACGCTTAATATCCAAGCATGGGATTCTAAAGATGTAAAACGCTTTATGAAGAAACATGGCCGTGAATTGGCAGGCGGATTGAAAGGGTATAACCGTAATTTCGGTAAATAAGGAATTTATATGTCAGATGAATTATTTCCTGAATTACCAGGACTAGAATGGGAGCTTACAAAGACTCCCATTTTTAATACCAAAATTATGACTTCAGTTAATGGTCGTGAGCTTCGTGCGAGTTACCAAGGAGTTCCCAAATATGAAATAAGTATGTCTTATGCATTTTTAAGGGAGTCGAAAAATAGAGGTGAACTGCAAGCCCTTGAAGGTTTCTTTCTAGAACGCCGTGGTGCTTTTGATTCATTTTTTTTGAAAATGCCTGAAGATAACCAATATAAATGCCAATTTTTAGGGGATGGTTTAACGAGCAAGTTTCAAATTTATAAAGAATTAAAGTCACATAAACCAGTTAATACAATTCCACATTATGTAAATCCTAATATGTGGAATTATTTTTCAAAAAATATGTGGTCTAAAAACGATCAAAGTCAGATATGGAATGCGGATTACTTAGGATGGTGGGAATCTGAATTTGTAATGAATCAGATTCCTTTAAGCCATGTTGAACCACAATATATTGTGCTAAATCCTAATATGTGGAACAGAAATTCAAATTTTTCGATGTGGTTAAGTGATTCAGAAAACTTCATGTGGAACAAAGGCATAGTTTCTTTAACCAAAGATGGAATTATTGAACTGTCCGAGCCATTGGCATTAGGTCAAGATTTGGTCATTTCAGGTACGTTTTATTATCGATGTCGGTTTAAAGATGATGAGCAACAATATACTAATTTTATGACCAAACTTTGGAAAGCACAAAAGGTTGAAATGGTAGGGTCATTAGGAAAGAAAATATGAGAGCAGCTTCAGCACAGTTAATCGCTTTGTTAGATGCAGATCAGTTTTTGATGGCTGATTTGTACACTATCACTACAGTTCAGAATCAAGTGCATCGATACACAAATTATGATTACGACCTGATTGTTGGTGGTAATACCCATTTGACTGATGGTCCTATTATTAGCAGAGAGGGATTTAATCTATCATTGGGTGTTGAAGTTGATAATTTATTTGTTTCAATTGAATCAACAGATGAAAATGACTTCAATTTAATTTCTATCGCCCAAGCATTTCATAACGGTCAAATGGATGGTGCGCGTTTTAAATTAGAACGCATTTTTATGGATATCAATACGCCAACTGATACAAGTGCGGGGGCATTACTATTATTTGAGGGTCGAATAATTGAGCCTGAACTGGATAGAAACGTAATCCATTTTAATGTTGCTTCTGATCTCGATGATTTAAGCGTGCAGATGCCAAGGAATTTATATCAACCAGGTTGTTCAAACACCTTATTTGATAGCGCGTGTGGCTTGAACCGCCTCAATTACATGGCTGAAAGAGTAATTGAATCAGGAAGCACATCAGCACGAATTATTTGCAATATTACACAGCCACAGGGCTGGTTTACACAAGGTGTGGTTGAATTTTTGGATGGTGGTAATGCAGGATTAAAACGTACTGTGCGCCTACATGAATCAGGTGTTTTATTATTGACTTTGCCACTTTTAGAAGATCCACAGGTAGGTCAGCGAATAAGAGTTTATCCGGGTTGTGATAAACGTCTTGAGACCTGTATTAATCGCTTTAACAACAAGCCCATGTTTCGTGGATCACCATTTATCCCAGTTCCTGAAACTTCTGTCTAAGTATAAATTTTATGAAACCCGCTAATTTAGCGGGTTTTTTTATGGAAATTAAATATGAAATTATTGCCAACTGTTGCTGAATTTATCGATTCGTCTGTCACCGAAAATGGTTTTAAAGATGCCCTTAGACGTTTAATTGAGTACATTGAAGAGCTTGAATCAAAAGAAAATATTGATAAAGCATACACTTCGGTGAATAAAGATATGCTCAATGAAATCAGTGCCTTGAAAGCATTGACTAGCATGTATTTGGATCGTCAGAATACTTATCCTTTCAATGTCACAGGTCGATACTTTAAAAATGGTGTATCTGATCGCTCTTTAAATTTTGATGTACATTCAAATAATTACTTAAATACAGGTTTAATTTATTTAGATAAAGGGGCAAAATTTAAAGCAATAATTTTACAACAAAATAAAAATAATCAAGCTGATGTAGCTTCTCTATTAGTTTTTGACATGAATCTTAAACTTTTAGCTAATCTTTCTAAGCCCAATATTACTGCTGAAGATGCTGAAGAAATCGAATATGCATATACAGCTACGGATAATTGTTATTGTGTGGCATCTACAATTCAATGGGCAGGATCTATTTACCCTGCGCGGTTTGCTACAGTGACTAATAATCATAATACATTAACGGTATTGGATCGAAGTTCGTATTTTGATAGATATGTAGTGCGCATGATTGCTAATTTACGTTTAGCAAATGCGAAAATGCTAAGCGAAGGTAAGAACATAACTATAGAGTTTAATGAGTTAGGTCGATACAATTTAAGCGGCGCTCATGATTTGCATGGTGGTGGTGATATTTATACCTCTGCATACCGTAATACAGGCCTTATTCCATTAGAAATTGGGGATCAAATTTCTGCAACAGTACTTAATCCTGATAGTGATATTGCAGCGATGGTAGTTTTTGATAAGGATCTTAGATTTGTAGAGTCTTTCAAAAATACAGATCAACCTGGTGATTCTTACCCATTTGACTATTTTTATACGGCAGATAAACGCTGCTACATTGTTTTTTGCTCAATCGCCCCAGCAAATAGAGCTTATATCAGTGGATTGAGTCTTAAAGCGGTATTGAAACCTTCTGGGACTGATCCAAATATTTCGTCGAATCGCCCACAGGAAAATGTTTTTGTACGAGATGATAGTCTTGCAAGATTGACTGCAGATAAAATTGAAGAAATTATTCCATTTTTAGTACCTGGCACTGGTTATACCGCAGATGGTATTGAATTCAATCAAATGGTTTCACCTGAATATTGGAATGCTTATAAAAGTACTGGGAAGATCGCTGTCAAGCATGGGGATACTTTTGAAGCCGTAGTAGATACGGATGAGCCTTCTGGATTGATGAGTGTGCTTAATTTATATGACTACAACGGAAATTTAATTAAATGTGTTCACACTATTCCTGAGTTTGGTTCACAGGGTATTAGAGCAGCTAAGATTAACTATACTTGTGAACATGAAGGATTTATAAGTATTACAAGTATTCACCGATCAGATCCTTTTTGGTCTAAATTATCCAATCCATATGTGGTAAAAAATCGAAAAAATAAATTAAGCACAAAGGTGAAACTGGTTAATGCAAATGTTGTAAAAAACACAATGTTTACATTGCCAAAACCTACGAGCCTTATTCAGATCGATATTTATGCTGATACAGTTTTTCCACCAGAGTCAAAAGCTCAGGGATTAATAAATTGTCGCTTAATTTTGAATGTAGATGGCGTTGTAACCGAAAGTGCAGTTCAGTATGGGGTTCAAGGAAGTAGCTCTGCTGTATATCCTAAAAAGAATTTTAGTTTTAGTTTTTTTACGGATGATACCTTCTCTACTGAGCGCACAATTAAGTTAGGGGATTTAATTCCACAACAAGAACTTGTTTGGAAAGCAAACTATATTGATGCAACTCATAGCCGTAATATTTTATGTAACCGCTTATGGGAGCAAATAGTTCAAACGCGAATTGGTTTCCCTAAGCGCGAAGTTGACCGTACCTATGTAAACCAATCAGGTACAAAATCAAATGATACTGGTGCAATAGGACATGTAGACGGTTATCCAGCTGTAGTTCGATTAAATGGTGTTTTTTATGGTATTGGTACTTTAAATATCGGAAAAAAACGTGACAATTACAATCTAAGCAAAGATAACAAAAAACATGTGCAATTTGAGCTGTTGGGTGGAGGTGTAGATTTCACTGCTGCAACTCCTCCTTATGCGAATTTAGGATTGCGTAATCCTAAGTTGAGTAGTTATGAAGAGGGTGCAACGATCACAGATCCAACGGTCGTTGCCTCAATGCAAGCCTTATGGGATTTCCATCGTTTACCTATAGACCAGCGTACAGCCCAATTTGATAAATACTATGATCGAGTAAATGTAGTTGATTGGTATTTATTGGTTGAATTCACTGCAGCTGCAGATTTGTTAGATAAAAACTCAATCTTAACCACATGGGATGGCACAAAGTATTGTTGGATGCCATATGATTTAGATACAACATTTGGAATTCATTGGGCTGGCACAGGTCTTGGATATGATACAAATTGGAATTGGGATGCAAACAACATTATTCCAATTGTAAGACCAATAATTTTAAACGATGTAATCAAGCGATACGCTCAATTACGTAACAATGGAGTTTTTACAACTGAATCTATATATAAGCTAAATCGTGATATTGAATCTAAGTTTAGCCTTGATTTGTTTAAACAAGAACAAGAAAAATGGACTGATATTCCATCAAAGGATTTTGGTGGCATATATCAGATCATGTCTTGGTTGAATGCAAGAATCAAATATCTTGATGCCAAATATGGATATTTAGCACCAGGTGTCTTGGCTCAAAAACTATGGAATCCTCCATCTCTGGTAAATGGAACAAGCCAAACAACATCATTGAATTTGGCTGGATCTACAGTCGGAACAAAGTACACAGTAGACTTCCAAATGCCATTACAAGGAACAACAATGGCTGCCGAATGTTTGGCTGCGGGCTTAGTAACGATTACTCACACGAATAATTCAGGTGTAATGGTTAATCTTGATGAATGTGCTGTAAGGATTATGCCGTAAGTATAAATCGTTTATTTGCAGTACAAGGTTTACATGTCTGTTATTTCAAACTATTTAGTTATTCATCGTAGATTCTTCTTTTAGATTAGGAGTCTAGAACACCATAAAAAACCTCAGTTTAACTCTGAGGTTTTTTTATGGTTGATTTATATGGAAGGCATAAAAGTGAATAAAAATACTTTAGAGATTATTGATGAAGCGAAAACATGGTTAGGCACACCTTATCACCATCAAGGTCGCATTAAGGGTGTTGGAGTCGACTGTGGTACATTAATTTGTGAGGTTTACGAAAAAGTAGGATTGATGGATTATCTGGATCCACGACCCTATCCGCCTGATTGGCACATGCATCAGATGGGTGAACGCTATTTAGAACACATCAAAAGTGTGTGTTTTGAAGTAGAAGAACCGCAACCGGGTGACATAGTGCTTTATAAAATTGGAAAATGTGTGAGTCATGGCGCAATTGTGATTGAATGGCCAACAATAATTCATTCATATCTTGGAATTGGTGTCGTCATTCAAGATGGTACAAAAGGAAGTCTAGCCCGCCGTGTTGTGGGCTTTTATCGTATGAAGAGGCTAAAAGAATAATATGGGTGGATTATTTGGTGGTTCTACCATGAGTACTTCTGATACACGTATTAATTCAATGCGCGTTCAGCAGTCTGCTTATGGTTTATGTCAGCCTTTGGTTTACGGTAAGAATCGCATGGCTGCCAATATGTTTTGGTACGGTGATTTTCATTCAATTGCTAAGACAACCACAACTAAATCTGGTGGTAAAGGTGGTAGCTCTAAAACAAAGAATACTACATATACATATTACACATCTTTAATGCTTGGATTGTGTGAGAACAGAATCAGAGATATCGGGATTATTTGGCGAGACAAAGAGCAAATCGTCACAAAAACTGAAAATAATGTTCAAATGAAGCCAATCGACCAGATTGGCTTTGAACTTTTTCATGGTGATGGAAATCCTATATGGGGCTATTTGCAAACTAAACATCCCGACAAAGCTATTAATTATCCTTACCTTGGATATGTCGCATGTGCCAACTATGAATTAGGCGGTAGTGCAAGCCTTGCGAATCATAACTTTGAAGTCATTAGCGATATTACATTCTCGGATACGATTCATGATGCAAACCCAGCAGATGTAATTGAAGATTTGATTACAAATCAACGTTACGGTGCATCACCATATTTGAACATGCATGATTTATCTGAGTTCAGGACCTACTGTGCTGCAGCAAATTTATTGATTAGCCCTGCATTAACTGAACAACGTGAGGCGCATGAAATTATTAATGAAATCGTTGTAGCTGTGAATTGTGCAGTGGTACCGAGTCCAGATGGCTTAAAAATTCGATCTTTTGGTGATTCAGCTATTTCAGGCAATGGTTACACATTCACTCCTAATTTAGAGCCAGTTTATCATTTAACTGATGATGATTTTATTGGTGAAGATGAACCAGTACGTGTTCGTCGTAGCCGTGATACTGATGCGTTTAATCATACTCAGATCGAGTATGTAAACCGCTTCAATCAATACAATACTGAAACAGTCGAAGCCAAAGATCAGGCAAACATTGAAATGTACGGTCTACGCACGGAAGATCCAGTTAAATTAGAAATGTTTTGTGAACCAAAAATCGCACGGCATGCAGTTCAGTTACGTTTGCAACGACTTTTATATGTTCGAAATGAATATGAATTTAATCTTGGCTGGAAGTACTGCCGTTTAGAACCGATGGATATTGTAACAATTACAGATGAATCACTAGGTTTAGATGAATTCTTAGTGCGTATTACACGTGTTGAAGAAGATGAAGACGGCATGCTGACAATTACTGCAGAGGAGTTGGCAATAGGTTCAAGATCAGCAGTCGAATATGATCAGCAGTCATCTAATGGGTATCAAGGTGGTAATGAAGAACCAGGTAATGTGAATGCGCCTGTAATTTTTGAACCTCCTTTAGATTTAACTAATGGCGTAAATCAAATTTGGGTAGCTGCTTCAGGTGGCAGCAATTGGGGCGGTTGTAATGTTTGGGTAAGTCTAGACAATACCACTTATGAACGCATTGGTACCATATATGGTTCAGCTCGATATGGAGCATTAACAACAGGCATTAATGAAATTGATACTGCTCTACAAGTCCAGTTGAATACTTCGAGCCAAATATTTAGTGGTACTGTTGAGGAAGCACAGGTAGATGCAACACTTTGTAAGATTGGTGATGAGTTTGTCAATTATGTGGGTGCAACGTTAAATGGATCTGGGCTTTACACATTAAGTGGAATGCTTCGCGGGCGTTATTATGAAGCGAATTCACATAATGTGGGTGAGCCTTTTGTTCGTATAGATAGAGCAATATTTGAGTATGATTTTAATCAGAATTTAATTGGTAAACAGGTCTATTTAAAATTTACTAGCTTCAATGGCTTGGAGCAAAAAGAACAATCTTTAAATGAGGTAACAGCATATAGTCATACGATTAGTGGCGGTATTCCATCAAGCGTTAAAGGCTTATCTTTACAATCATCATTTGTTGGAACAAGTTTTAAAGTTCAATGGCAAAATACTGCAGGCGCATCTGGTTATATTGTTCAAATCTTATCAGGTGGAACATTATTAAGAACTGTAGATACGACAAACACTGATTATAGCTACTCGATGGAAGAAGCTAAAATTGATGGTGTACAGCGCTCATATACAATTCGTGTAGCGAGTAAAAATGGAGAGGTTATAAGCTCTTATGCTGAACTAAATATCAGTAACCTAGTGCCACCACAATTATTAAATGTTTATACATCAGCAACCAAGGATTCTATCACAGTTACATGGATTCCAAGTGAAGCACCAGATCTTAAAGATTATCAGGTCTGGGTGAGTACAAATGCTAATTTTGATCCTGAAATTGTGGCAGCGAGTTGGACCGGTACTGAAAATGCTTGCACGATCGATAAGCTTCAATCAACAACTACATATTACGTAAGGGTTGCAGCAAGTGATGTTTGGAAAGAAACAGCTTGGAATTATTCGGCACGTATAACACAAGCAACAACTGAAACTTAAATTAATTAATTTCAAGGCACCCAATCGGGTGCTTTTTTATTGCCAAAATTTGGAGGGAATATGTCTGAAACACAGGCAGTCATTGAAGCAAGTGCAGTGGCAATTACTCAGAAAATTACAGTAGCAAGTGGAGCAACATCTTTTTTTGCATTCTTAACAAAAGTTGATGTGATTGCTTGGGGTGGTTTAGGAATTGCATTCATAGGTCTTTTTATTCAGTTGTATTTTGCTGTTGCAAAAAATAAACGGGAAAAAGTAGAGCATGAAATGCGGAAAATCGAACACAAAATAAGGGTTCAAAAAGTGAAAGAGGTAATCAATGAACAGCGAACAGACTAAAACCGCTATTGCTTTTGTAGCGCTCGGTATTGCAGTACTTGCAATTATCGGGCTTTTTTTTATTGATATTCCTGAAAAAAACCGTGACTTGGTAAATATCGCACTCGGTTCAATCATTGGATGGGGTGGTGCCGTCGTGAGCTTTTATTTCGGTAACTCAGATCAAAACAGTAAAAGTGGTGATAAATAATGAGCAGAGAAGCATTTTTCGGTATTGCTAGAACGTTAGCAGGCGGTAGTCTCACTCAAGAACAAGTCAACAAATTGAATGATGTACTGACATTCATTGTAAAAGATGGTGGTAATAACAAAACGGTCAGTAAATCAGGAGTTGATATCATTTGTGGCTTTGAAGGAAAAGAACTCAAAGCCTATGATGATGGCGTGGGCGTTTGGACGATTGGCTTTGGTACCACTATTTATCCAGATGGCATTAAAGTGAAAAAGGGTGATGTGTGCACTTTAGAGCAAGCTAAAAGCTATATGGCACATGACTTAAAGAAATTTGAGCAGACAGTAAATACTGCAGTTGTTGTGCCATTAAATCAGAATCAATTTGATGCGCTGGTATCGCTGACTTATAACATTGGACAAACCGCATTTAAGGATTCTACATTGCTTAAAAAGCTGAATGCTGGTGATTATTTAGGTGCAGCTGCTCAGTTTAATGTATGGAATAAAGTGAAAGGTAAGATTGTGCAAGGGTTGGTGAACCGTCGTGCTAAAGAACGAAAGTTGTTTGAGAAAGCCCTTTAGAGGGCTTTGGGCTGTTGATACTGTTGCGAAATAAAAAGAAGCTAATATTTGAAGGGCATGAGAATTAAAGAGTCATAATTTTAAATTAAGATTCTTTAATTCTGGTAATTATCTCTCTAAGTTCAATACTACCACCTGCTACCAAAATAGGATTATCTTTTGCAAGTTCTAAAGCATTTTCTAAGCTTTCTGCCTGTAGCACCAAATATCCAGTTAAAAAGTGAGAAACCTCTTTAAAAGCACCAGAGATTATTGAGCCATCAGCAAAAATAGTCGCTCCCATCAATGGTGTTGGTGGCAATGTTCCACCTAAATCAACTACAGTACCTGAATTTTTAATTTTTTCTAACCAAGATAATCGGCTTTCGATTTCTTTAGGATCAGTAAAAGCTTCAGGTTTCATTTCGATATTGGCTCTTAAAAGTAAAAGAAAATGTTTCATAAGATTTATAGACCCGTAAGATAAAATTAAAGTGTTCCCCTTTGCAAATAATAAGTGTTCACAAAGAGGGGGAGTTTTATCTAAAAAATAAAAATCAATAATATGATTAAATACTTTATTTGATTTCTGTAATAAATGTTGCTTTCGGTTGACGGACTTTCTTTAATTTTATAAGCCAATCATTCTCAGGTGCACGACGTCCCAAGGCGAGTAATGTTGTTGATTTTAGTCCCTTCGATTTTAAATCTAAAAACTCATCAAGCTGTTCTTTATCAAATCCTTCCATCGGCGTAGCATCTATGCCTAATTCTGCAGCAGCTGCAATTGCGAGGCCAAATGCAATATGTGCTTGTTTGGAAGCATGATGATGTTGTTGTTCTTCAGTAAAAGTCGAAAACATTTGTTTAAGTCCACTTACTACATCTGCTGTTGTATCTAAAGGAAGTCCACGTTCTGTATTTGTATAGTCATAAACATCTTGAATACGTTGATCAGCCATATTATCCCAAGCCGTAAAAACTAATAAATGCGATGACTCTGTAATCTGTGGTTGATTGAGTGCGATCGGAGAAATTTTCTCTTTAACTTCTTTATTTGTGATCGAAAAAATATGAATCGGTTGCACACCTGCAGATGTAGGTGCAAGACGAGCAGCTTCTAAAATCTGATCAACTAGTGCTTGGTCTATTTTCTCACCAGTCATGCGCTTAGTTGCATATCGCCAGCTTAATGCGTCTAATAATTTCATAGAGTTCTACCTTTTAATTATTGATAAAATTGAGTTAAATAATTTTTTAATGATGCTGTTTTACGACCTAGTAATTTTTCTAAATCTGAACTTTCAATCTCATATTGATCATTTTTAATATCTAAGACCGTACCTGATGTGAGAAAAATCAAAAATTTAGGTAGACCAAGATTTTCTAATAAAGTTACGTATTCATCATTTTCTAAAGCATGGTAATTTACTTTTTTACCCGAAATATCACTGAGCATTTCAGCAATATCTTGATAATTATAAAATGTACTACCTGTAATATTATAAATTTTATTTTTATGTCCTGATTGTACTAGTAAATTTGCGATCGCTTCACCCATTTCATCACGTAAAGCATATGGTACTTTACCTAAGCCTCCAGATAGCAATATACCTGTATCTAGGGCTTGTTCCCCAATAATCTGAGGAATAGCTTCGGCATAGATTGTATTGCGAAGAATTGTGAAATTTAAACCACTACTTTTTAGATAATTTTCTGTTTCAAAATGGCTTTCCATCAGCTCTTTGACTGCAGAGGTATTGATGTCTTGTATTGCCAAACTTGTATAGATAACATGCTTTACACCAGCTTGCTTTGCTACATCAATCACTGTTTTATGTTGAGCTAAACGATTCATCTCCATGGTGGAAATTAAAACAAGTTTTTCTATACCAATAAATGCATTTTGTAGCGAGTTAATATCATTAAAATCACCATACCGAACTTTAATGTTATTTTCAGAAAATATTTTAGCTTTTTCTAGGTTGCGCGCTAAGACAGCAAACTCATTATGTGAAATTAAGCTTTCTAAATAATGGACAACACTGGATCCTAAATTACCTGTTGCACCAGTAATTAATATCATATTTAATTTACTCTTAATGTTCTAAAAATTATTTTTTCATTTATAAGTTTTTAAATAAATGAAATCACTATACCCTAGGATAGTTAAATTAAAATTTGAAAAATAAAGTAAATATGACAAAAAATTATACAATTGAAGATGAATGCAACATGCAGTTTATATCTGCTCTAAAAAATGCATTAAACGTAGTCAATGGTAAGTGGAAGCTTGCAATTGTAGCTACATTACTCAAACAGCAACGCAGATTTAATGACATTGAGCGTTTACTACCCGGTATTACACCTAAAATGATTTCTAAAGAATTAAAAGAGTTAGAACTCAATAATGTCGTTACAAAAGTAAAAATATGTGATGAGACTACTGGTAAGTCTATTTTTTTATATGATCTTACTGAGTCAGGCCGTGGGTTAGAAAAATTGATGGTTCAAATGGCAACATGGGGACAACATCATAAGGAATTAAGTTTAATATCGGAATAAAATGAAAAAGTAACTATATAAAAGTATATTGTTCTAAATTTTTTTTAAATTCATTCTTAACGCTTACACATTAATATAAAGAAGACCTAAGCAATGACAACTAAATCCCTAGAGAAAACAATAGTAGATAAAATGTTTTTAGCCTTTTCAGCACAAAATCTTGATGCTGCAGTTGCAACAGTTTCTGACGATACAGTGTGGATTCATCATGGGACTCAAAAATTACCTTCTTTACGATTTGAAGGTAAATCTGGTGTAAGAGAATTTTTTAACACCAACTTCACAACTATGCATGCAGAATATTTTGATATTTTGAAAACTATTCAGCAGGATGACACGGTTGTTGTATTGGGACAGGAGAAGTTTTTTATTGATGGTCAAGAAGGTTATGCTGCTCAAAAATGGGTACAAGTCTATACAGTTAAAGATGGGCTGATTACACGCATGGAAGAGTTTGCTACATCAAGAGAAGATAGCGAATATATCATCGTTAAATAGACAGTTTTGATACATTGTACGGTTGATTTAGAAAGGAAAAAGCACCATAAGGTGCTTTTTTTATATACTAATGATGACAAAGTTTTTAAGAATTTTGATTATGTAACTTGTGCAGGGTAGGGAAAGCTAATAGCAATTTTATACAGCACAAGAGGGATAGAGCATTTTTCAATAGCCTCAAATGCGCGGATATTTTAAAAATCAGGAGCATTAATTGATTTCTTTTTGTATTATCAATAGCTTTTGAGTTTTTCAAGTGATCTAATGACACTTCATGAAGCTTCAATAGTTTATCTTTTGAAGACCTATCATCTAATTTTATATTTATAAAAACACGACTTGATTGTATTACGTTTTCAAGATTTTAACTTGAATGGGTTTAAATTTAAAAAATGTGGATAAACAATGTTGCCTAAAATATTTAACATTTGACGTAAAATTAAGTTTGATTGGTTCAGCCTTTAGTAATTTATGTGAATATAGATATTTTCATTATCACTAAATATCAGATAGATAAGATTTAAGCTTAACTTAGACAGCCTTGCTTAAAACCTTTTAAAAAGTTGCGTATCATGTATATAAAATCGATTTTTACTTAAAGTTTTAAAACCTTGTTACAACCTCAGTCACTTTAACTTTGTCGGAAAAACAGCATAAAATCTTTAACTGTGGGTATGCCCAAAACTGGACACACCTTCTTTTATAGCGATTTATGCAGACTTGCGCATTTCTGCAAGTTCAATGGGTTTATCTAAAAGTAGACTGATTGTAGACTTTAGGTCTATTGTTTATTGGTGTCAGTTATTGCGATTTATTGCTTAATTAAAATAAAATTATTATTTATCAGTGTTGTGTTCTGTTTGTTATTGTCGGTTATTGCGAGTTATTGTGAAATATTAGTGATACTGTAGAATTTGGAATTCAAATTTGTTCGCCATTTTTTAGTACCATCTTTAAAAATAAATAATATATTTCAGCTTGTGTGGTGATATTTACTTGTCTAAGTAAAGAGCTCATGCAAATGTATAAACGTGAGTAATATAGAAGATGACTTCATTAAATTTTACACTGACCAAGTACAAGAATAAGTCACAAATTATAGGAAAATAATTTGAGTGAATTGTTCACTTGATATAATTACTTTAAAAGTCAAATGAACATCGCTTGAATTTATCTAGATCCAAAAAATCGAGCTTGGTCTATGATTACTCTATACAGATCTTTAGCATTTACTCAGGCGCGAATTTTAGCACAGGGCGTATTTTCACAAATGGCGCAAGATTACAATTCTAAGCAAAAGATTGAGGGACTCATAGAATTTAAAGCCAAGATTTAGAACAGCAATTAAACTGATTTGGGGAGTGTTACACATAAGATATGCACAATTGTTTTAGATTTAATTTAATAATGCTCTTAAGCGATTTAATGATGTATCTTATATAACGATTTATAAGTTTTTTATTTTATATGATAATGAAAAATGTAAAGGTGTTATAAAAGAAGTCTAATTCACCATAAGTAAATGTGTTAATAAATAATCAAATTTAAATTTTACAATTTACTTTAATCTAGATAATTAAAAAATATGAGGTTTAAAAGATAATCACTGATTTTAACGATATGACTGAATTATGAAAGATAACGAGTGATATTTAGCCATACAGTTGAGTTTCGAGTATTTAATTCAATATATATTCAATAACGTTTGTATTTCTTATCTTTTAGGCGTATAAAGTCACTTCGTTGATGCGGGATGGAGCAGTCTGGTAGCTCGTCGGGCTCATAACCCGAAGGTCGTTGGTTCAAATCCAGCTCCCGCTACCAACGAGAAAGATTTAAAGTTTCATAGCCTAATCTACATAGATTAGGCTTTTTTTATGATTAAAATTTAAATACTCGATATTTTATATATTGATTAACGACTTCTTTATTTTTGAAAGTATGAATATTCTTCTTGTGAGAATTTATTTAAAATAAGCTTATTAAAAAATATTAAATGTTTCATTATTGCTGTCATAGTGTGCGTTATTTACTGTTATAGTGAGAACTAGATAGGAAGATTTTACGATGCACGCTAATTATAAATATTTATATACTTGTTTTAATATATTCGGTTCTTTACCGACGCATAAAGTTTTTATGAGTGATACAAGTAACCAATCAAAATTAATCTTTGCTGATAATTCTTTTATATACGGCTCTGTTTCTGATTGGGTTTTACGTAACTCCGGTTTGGATAGTCGTAAAGCGACATGGGAAGAAGAATCAAAATTATTTCTAAATAAAGAAAGAGAAAAGCTAATTTCTTATCGATCTACCCATCCGTTGTTCCAAACTGAGTCCACAAGTTATTAGATGTTGAATAACTGTAAGTAGAGCTTTTTATTTCTCCACATAAGGAAAAATAAAAAGCTTTATACAAGTGATTTATTTAAAAATTAAGCACGACATTAATGACTAATTTTTTGGTTCGGGTGGTGTCATTCCAAACTGTATATAGGCTTGATTGGTTGCGATACGACCACGAGCTGTACGCATGGCATAACCTTGCTGAATTAAATAAGGTTCAATCACATCTTCCAGTGTTCCAGAATCCTCAGCCATAGCCGCAGCCAAAGCTTCTACACCCGCAGGACCACCATCAAAACGCTCAAGCAACATACTTAAATAACGGCGATCTAGGGTATCCAGTCCATCTTTATCGACATTCAACATATCTAAAGCACGTTGTGCCATTTCCTTGGTGATTTCACCTGTACCTTTGACTTGGGCATAGTCACGAACACGACGTAATAGACGATTGGCAATACGTGGCGTACCGCGTGCACGACGTGCAATTTCTACAGCGCCATCGGGTGTCGTTGGTAAATCCATCAACGAAGCTGAGCGAGATACAATATGGGTTAGGTCTTCGACTGAATAGAATTCTAAGCGTTGCACGATACCAAAGCGATCACGTAACGGAGAGGTGAGTAGACCTGCACGCGTGGTTGCTGCAACTAAGGTAAAAGGCGGTAAATCAAGTTTAATTGAACGAGCGGCTGGGCCTTCACCAATCATAATATCGAGTTGGTAATCTTCCATTGCAGGGTAGAGAATTTCTTCAATCACAGGTGAAAGGCGATGGATTTCATCAATAAATAAAACATCACCCTCTTCAAGATTGGTCAGCATTGCAGCTAAATCTCCCGCACGTTCCAAAACAGGGCCTGAGGTTGATTTTAAATTGCCACCCATTTCACGGGCAATAATATTGGCTAATGTGGTTTTACCTAAACCTGGTGGACCAAAAATAAGGGTGTGATCGAGCGCTTCGCCACGACCACGTGCCGCACCAATAAAGATTTCCATCTGTTCACGAACCACAGGCTGACCAATGTAGTCATCCAGTGAGGTGGGGCGAATGGCACGATCAAAATGATCTTCAGGTTTTTCAGAACCACTGATTAAACGGTCTTGCATAATTGATTTGATCTAAAGTAAAGCGAATTTATTTTGAAGTAATTTCATCATTCATTTAACAATGATTTATTACAGCGGAGTCTTACTCTTTAATGTTTAAATTTCAGGATATACCTACGGTTAGCCTTACTTTTGTTTTTACAACAGTAAGCAAAACCATTGTCATTCGCAAAACTCGTCAAATATAATTTTTTATCGAATAATTCGCAGAAACTTTATATTACATAAAGAATTCTGCCTCGAACAGTTGCGAATGACACTAACGTGTATCAAAGTTATAGCATTTATTTTGCTGATAAACTTTATACTATTTATTCAAAGATTTAAGTGCAGCACGAATGATATCACCAGCTTCAGTAAAGTCAGCTTTAACGGCTTGAATTAACTTCTGTGCTTCAAGTGGTTTATAACCCAATGATTGTAAGGCAGCTTCTGCTTCAGCAACAGCAGAGTTTCCAGTAAATTGCATTTGCGTTGAATTGTTTGAAACTGTATTGGTCGTAAATGCTTTAAAACGGTCGCGCAGTTCAATCATTAAGCGCTCAGCAGTTTTAGCACCAACACCTGGTACTTTAACCAATGTTTTTACATCACCATTTTCTACGGTGTGGATGAGCATATCGATACTTAATGTCGAAAGAATACCCAAAGCCATTTTAGGACCAACGCCATTTACTTTGAGTAAGGTACGGAAAATGATTTTTTCTTGTGCGTTGGAAAATCCATATAACAGTTGTGCATCTTCACGGACGGTTAAATGTGTCCATAAAGTGACTTTTTGACCTTTTTGTAATTGGCAAAATGTAGAAAGCGGTGTATCAATTTCATAACCTACACCATTTACATTGAGTAGAACTGTAGGTGCTTCCAAAGCTAAGACTTCACCAATAAGACATCCGATCATTGCATTTGTTCACTTCTTTGTTAATGGTTGAATAGTAGATGCCATTTGCTCTAAACGCAAAATAACATTTATACACTTATATGTGATAGATCAAAGATTATCAAACCTCTTGCATCAGCCAGCTCTTAATCAGCTTTTGTTTCACAATGGATTTCTCCTCTTTTTTAAGGAGAGGATTGGAGGTAGGACTATCTTTAGGATTCACTCTCATCCTAACCTTCTCCTAGAAGGAGAAGGAACACTCAATATTAATCAAATATTATTTCCACTTATAAAGTTTTGTTCATTTTTAAACTTTTGCATGAGATCTATCAATTTAAGCTTAAAGAGAGATGAGTGTGAGATTAGAAAAACCCAACTTTATTGCCTTGTAATTCCTGAGCAAGATTATAGGCTTGATGGTCTGAAAATTTACTCACAATATCTAAAACTTGCATAATATTGTCATAATGACTTTCATTAAATCGTGCACCAAAACGATCTAGAATTGACATCAAGCGACCATCTTTAAAACTCAATATTTTATTCGGTGTCGTTAAAGGAATAAAAGCATCTAAAATATGCTGTAAGCTTTGATGTGCAATAATTTCTAAACCTGATTTTTGTGGATGTTCAAAGATTTTTTCACGAGCCAAATTCTTTGCTTTATCAATACCTATTTCAATATCAGGCGAGCAATATTGCAATAAACTACCTTTTAATTGTCCTGAGATAATCTGAAAATGATGTTTGGCAAAAGCTGTCGTTACTTCGTCCACAAGTCGTTTCATGACCCGACCGCGTAGCGCAGCAATCTTCTGTTGCCAAGTGGTATAAGGCATGCTGAGTTCAGCAGGTTTACCATATTCACCAATTAAGTCTA
Organism: Acinetobacter sp. ANC 3832; assembly: GCF_002135415.1. GTDB lineage: Bacteria > Pseudomonadota > Gammaproteobacteria > Pseudomonadales > Moraxellaceae > Acinetobacter. Next base: position 404,422 of record NZ_NEGJ01000003.1, on the reverse strand, counting down.
GGAAAATGAGTTCAACTTCTTCATAAGACAACATATTTAAGATAATGCCATCTTCAAGGTCAATCAGTGCATAACAAATATCATCCGCAGCTTCTAAAAGGTAGGTCAGTGGATGACGACAATAATGATATTCACCAAGTTGAATTAAACCCAATTGTTCAGCAATTTGTTGAAGAATATCCTTTTCAGCTTGATAACAACCAAACTTTGCACGAGCACTGGCAGGAGTATTCCCTTGAGATTCAATGGTCTTAGATAACCAAGGGTACTTTAAGTAAGCCCCTAACGTTGCATAAGTTAAACGCATTCCACCATCATTGGGATGATAGTCAATTTTGGTGAGTAGACGTAAGCCCTGCGCATTACCTTCAAACTGACGTACATCTGCTTGTTGTTCTGGGCTTAAATCTTGTAAGAAATCTGTATGAGATGCATCATCAAACCATTCACGAATGGCATATTCACCTGCATGTCCAAAAGGTGGATTCCCAATATCATGTGCAAGACAGGCGGCTTGAATAATTGCCCCCACATCGGCAGGGGAAATCCATACAGGCAATTCTTTTTGAATTTTTTCAGCTGCTAACATACCCAATGAACGCCCTATACAAGACACTTCAAGAGAATGAGTCAAACGGGTATGAATGCCATCATGCTGGGTTAATGGGTGAACTTGTGTTTTTCTATTGAGCTGTCGAAAGCTTTGCGAAAATATAATGCGATCATAATCTTTATGAAAAGGGCTACGAGCTTGCTCTGAACTTTGTTTTTTACTGCCCATACGAATTGTTGAAAGCAGTTCTAACCAACGCATTTGAGTCATTTATCATTATTCAATTATTACGTATTTGCATCATGCCAAATTTATTGAAAATGTACTAGAGCTCGGCGACATAAGTTGTCTTTATCATTTATATTAGGCATCTTATCTACAAGTGTGAAAAACTTTTTTATTAGCCTCTGTGATGAGAAATGAACGGCTTTATACAAGATATCGATTAATGATATTTTTTTAAAAAATAAGAGTGGATAAAGATGTATAAAATAATTTTAATATTCAGCCTAAGTAGTATTTTAATCGCCTGTGACTCCAAAAAATTAGAACAAGCAAAAGAACAGGCAACAAATCAAATCCAAGAGGGTGATTCATCTGTAAAGAAGGCACAATCTAAAATTCCTGCTCAACAAATGCCAAAAAAAGTTTCAGATCAACCTTTGGCAATATTTGCATATCAACAAACACCAGATCAAAAGCTATCAAAATATTGTATTTGGACGGATGATGCTAAAGCTGAAGGGAAAACTTATTGGAGTATTATTCCAGGCAGTGATTTGAACGGTAAATCCATATTTTCAAAAGATGATTTAAATATTGTACAAGTTGAAATTGGCAAATCTATCCAAAATTGTTCTGAGGATGAACGAACAGGAAATCTGAAATATGCGTATGCGATTAATCACGAAAAAGACTGGATAAATTCAGCTGCGCTAAAAATAGATTGTTTAAAAGTTAATTCAGACCATACATATAGTTTTGATTTGAATAAAAACAATGTTCCATAACAGATTTTTGTCTGTTACAACATGGAAAGTATGGAGGTGTTTTTTAAAGAAGCTACTTCTAGCCGTGAATTTGAACATACCCATATTCCACTTTCTTATGGCATAGATGGAGAGATTGATGAGGATATTTCCTGTGGCGAAAAATTCTTTGGTAAAATTGGAATTGTTGCAAAAGAAGATGCTCAAACAGGTGATCTTATTTTTTCATCTCAATAAAATATTTGTTAACAATTACTTCTAAAATAAGATAATTGTTATAAATAGAGCAAGTTCCATTGATAAATCTCTCACTTTTAAAGTGGATATGACTAGCTGAAAATATGCTTTCGCAGTAGAATGTGCGCTCTCTTCAAGTCACATTGTGGCAAGGTTCTTAAGACCTGCCCGTGGAGCCAAAATCAGCATGTTTATCGTGGCCGGTGCCCCAGCACACTCTTCTTTTAAGAAAACTCAACTCTTAAACCGTTTAACGTCAATGAGTTCTGTTCAATCAATAGAAAGCCAATGGGTCTATTTGTTTGACCAAGCGCTCACCGAGCAACAACAGCAATCTGCATTACAGCTTTTAAATGATGGTGCGTCTTTCGAAGTACGCCAAGCTGCAAGTGATGAAGTCCAGATATTGGTGACACCACGTCTAGGAACAATTTCTCCGTGGTCATCTAAGGCAACAGATATTTTTGCCAATTGTAATACGCCAATACACCGCCTTGAACGCGGTGTTTTGTTTACTTTAAAGGGTATTTCTGAAATATCCAATGAAGTAAAACTTGCGTTACATGACCGTATGACAGAAAGCGTATTTAATCAAATAGATGATGCTGCTGCATTATTTTTAGAAACAGCGCCAAAACCTTTGAACTCAATTGATATTTTGGGTCAAGGTAAAGATGCATTGGTGAAAGCCAATAATGAATTCGGTTTTGCGTTATCAATGGAAGAAATTGATTACTTAACCGAAGCATTCAATAAAATGGGTCGCAACCCAAATGACATCGAATTGATGATGTTTGCTCAAGCAAACTCTGAACATTGCCGTCATAAAATCTTTGGTTCGGAATGGACAGTTGATGGTGAAAAACAACCATTGTCATTGTTCCAAATGATTAAAAACACCTATAAAGAATCGCCTACAGACGTATTGTCAGCATATAAAGACAATGCTTCGGTGATTGTGGGTTATGACACGCAACGTTTTTATCCGAAAGCGGATGAAAATGGTCGTCATGTCTATAAATATAAGAGTCAAGCGGCACACATTCTCATGAAAGTGGAAACGCATAACCATCCTACAGCGATTGCGCCTTTTGCAGGTGCAGCGACAGGTTCTGGTGGTGAAATTCGTGATGAGGGTGCAACGGGTCGTGGTGGTAAACCAAAAGCAGGTTTAACAGCATTCACTGTTTCTAACTTGAATATTCCGGGTTTTGAACAGCCTTGGGAAGACAATTACGGCAAACCATCTCGTATGGCATCTCCACTTCAGATCATGATTGAAGGTCCTTTAGGTGGTGCTGCATTTAACAACGAGTTTGGTCGTCCTGCTTTAAATGGTTATTTCCGTACTTTTGAACAAAATGTGAATGGCGATGTAAAAGGCTTCCATAAGCCGATTATGATTGCTGGCGGTTACGGTAATATTCGTCCTGACCATGTTGAAAAAGATGCAATCCAACCGGGTGATTTACTCATCGTGTTGGGTGGTCCTGCAATGCTGATTGGTTTAGGTGGTGGTGCAGCATCTTCTGTAGATAGTGGTAAACTCGGTGAAAATTTAGATTTTGCTTCTGTTCAACGCGAAAATCCAGAAATGGAACGCCGTTGCCAAGAAGTCATTGATACCTGCTGGCGTATGGAAGATTTCAACCCAATCGTATCTGTACATGATGTCGGTGCGGGCGGTGTATCTAATGCGATGCCTGAGCTTGTGAATGATCACGAGTTAGGTGCTGTGCTTGATCTTCGTAAGATTCCATCATTAGAGCCAGGTATGTCTCCAATGGAAATCTGGTCAAACGAAGCACAAGAGCGCTATGTCTTGGCGATTCGTCCAAGTTCTTTAGAATTGTTTGAGTCGATTTGTGCACGTGAGCGTTGTCCGTTTGCGGTATTGGGTGAGGCAACTGAAGCACGTCATTTAACGGTTGAAGATCCGTTATTTGGTAATAAAGCAGTTGATATGCCAATGCAAGTGATGCTGGGTGGTACACCTCGCATGCAACGTTCATACGAAACAATTGAACGTAAAGGTGATGACTTTAATGCAGCTAAAGTTGTCGATTTAAAAGATGCGATTTATCGTGTTCTTAAAAATCCAACGGTTGCATCTAAATCATTCCTGATCACCATTGGTGACCGTTCCATTACAGGTATGGTTGCACGTGACCAAATGGTTGGTCCTTGGCAAGTTCCTGTTGCAGATGCAGCAGTAACAACCACAAGTTTGCAAGGCTTTACAGGTGAAGCGATGGCAATGGGTGAACGTCCACCTGTGGCATTGTTAAATCCTGCTGCATCTGCTCGTTTGGCTGTTGCAGAATCAATTTCAAACATCATGTGTGCCAATATTGAACAGATCAGCGACATTAAATTATCTGCGAACTGGATGGCAGCAGCGGGTCAGCAAGGTGAAGATCAAGCCTTGTTTGAAGGTGTAAAAGCCATTGGTATGGAAATGTGTCCTGCTTTGGGTATCGCTATTCCAGTAGGTAAAGATTCACTTTCAATGCGTACTACTTGGAATGATGAGGGTGTAGAAAAATCCGTTACTTCACCCATGACAGGTGTAATCACTGCATTTGCACCAGTATTGGATGTACGTAAAACATTAACACCTGAATTGAAAAATATCGAATCTGTACTTGTTCGTATAGATTTGTCTAAAGGCCAGTTCCGTTTAGGTGGTTCGATTCTTGCGCAAGTTTATAAAGCGATTGGTTCTGTAACACCAGATGTAGATAGTTTTGATGACTTCAAAGCATTCTTTACATTGGTTCAGGACTGGAACAACCGTGGCTTAATCAAAGCGTATCATGACATTGGTGATGGTGGCTTATTGGCAACTGTTGCAGAAATGATGTTTGCTGCACGTTTAGGTGTCGCACTTGAAGACCAGTCTATAGAAAGTTTATTTGCTGAAGAAATTGGTGCAGTGGTTCAAATCAGTGCATCTGACTGGGCTACATTAGAAACAGAAGTTGCTGCATCAATATTAAAAGATGCAATTGCTGTTGTGGGTACAGTCAACAATACGGATACTTTGACCATTAATGGTTTGAGTTTAAGTCGTGTTGATTTACAACAAGTGTGGACTGAAGTGTCTTATCAAATACAGCGTTTACGTGACAACGTTGAAACCGCAGATCAAGAATATAGCTTGATTGCGAACAAAGAACACAAAGGTTTAATCGCATTACCAACGTTCGATTTGAATGAGCCTGTTGAAGCGCCATATATTAATTCACGTCGTCCAAACATGGTGATTTTACGTGAACAAGGCGTAAATGGTCATGTTGAAATGGCAGCTGCATTTGACAAGGTTGGTTTCAATACTGTCGATGTACATATGAGTGACTTACTTGCAGGTCGTATCGATTTAGACGACTTTGAAGGCTTGGTTGCATGTGGTGGTTTCTCTTACGGTGATGTGATGGGCGCAGGCGGTGGTTGGGCAAAATCAGTTTTATTTAACCCGAAACTTCGTGACCAATTTGAAAAATTCTTTAACCGTGATGAAACCTTCTCTTTAGGTATTTGTAATGGTTGTCAAATGTTGTCACAACTTGCACCACTCATTCCAGGTACTGAGAACTGGCCTCGTTTCTATCGTAATACCTCTGAAATGTTTGAAGCACGTGCAGTGAACGTTCGTATTGAAAAATCGAACTCTGTATTGTTAGAAGGTATGGATGGTTCAATTTTACCAATCGCTGTTGCGCATGGTGAAGGTCGTGTTGTTGCACCTGACGCGAGCATTGCTGCATTAAATGCAGGCAATCAAGTCATTTTACGTTATGTAGATAGCTTGGGTAATGCAACACAGCAATATCCAATGAATCCGAATGGTTCACCTGAAGCGATTTCTGGTGTGACATCGAAAGATGGTCGTGCAACGATTATGATGCCTCACCCTGAACGTAACTTCCGTGCAATTCAACATTCTTGGAAGCCTGAAGAATGGACTGAAGATGGTGCATGGTTACGTATGTTCCGTAATGCACGTAAATTTATTGGTTAATTTTAAACTAATTCATTAAAGATGTTTGCGTTAGAAAAGCCACCGAAAGGTGGCTTTTCTATTGTTAGTAAAATTTAAGATTTATTTGAAATTGCGATTTGTTGTTATGACGAAGTTAGAGAACATAAAATAGTTGGTTACAGATAAAAACTTGGTTTATTTTTTGCATCAGTTAGATTGTCTATATAAGGATAAATGTTTTGCCCACATGTGTTCATTGATGAATCAAAAAAATGAGGTGAAAAAATGATAAGAATTGAAAAGTATACAAGTGTTGATCGGGTTGCATTACGCCAAAAAGGTTGGATTTTGTTTGGTGCGGTGGTTGGGTTGCAAATACTATTTGTGATCTTGGGATATATGTTGAGTATTTAATAGAGAAGCCACCGAGAGGTGGTTTTTTAATTTTAAAATTGATTTCATAGTTTTATTGGGTGGAGGATGTTTTCTTTTATCCTCTACCCAACGAGTGACATGTATTTCACTTCTTATTTTATTTAGTCTTTGAATATATTTTTATAAAAATAATAGAAGTTATCAGTCCTTTTAAATTTAGTAACGGGAATAGATCCAGGATAAAGCGGTGAGGGAACTTCTTTTAAAAATTCAAAGCTAATAAATTCCATATTGGGATTTTCAATATCAAACTCATATTTAGGAACATTTGAATTTGTTTTTATAAGATAAAGTTCTTTTAGAAGGGTGGTGAGATGGCTATTTAATTTGGTAATAATGTAAGTATATTTATCAAATTCTTGTTTGGTAACTTGGCTGTCTTTAAATAGTTTGGTAGCACGAAAAATCATTCGAGCTTGTCTTTCTAAGTAGGTTTGATCAAGAATTCCCAAAATTTCGAATCCTAATTCAATATTAGATTTATCACTAAAGAATTTCTCAATGAATTCATGGTCTGTATTATTGGCCTCTTGGATGAAAGCTAATAGTTGTTTTTGTTCTTTGAAAGTACGAAATCTAGCATAACTTTGAATTGAACTCGTTATTAGTGATGCAAAAGGAATAGATTTAATTGCATCGTCTAAAAATGTATTTGCTGTTTTAAATAGAATTTCATCAACTAAATTTTCAGTCGTGGTTAAAGTAAGTTCGCTGATAATTTTTTTATTAGACATAATTTTGATCTATCAATATGATGAGTTTTATATTAATGAAATACACATCAAATAGAAATGCTAAAACTCATCTACTACGTTCCAGAATCACATCTTGAATCTACCAAACTTGCAATTTATGAAGCAGGTGCGGGCGGTATAGGTAATTACGAACATTGTGCATGGCAAGTATTAGGAACAGGGCAGTTTAAGCCGATAAAAGGCGCAAATCCCTTTATTGGCGAACTTGATATTTTAGAGAAAATTCCAGAATGGCGAGTAGAAACGATTGTTTCAGAAGATAAAGCTCCACAAGTTGCCAAAGCATTAAAGGCAAGCCATCCTTATGAAGAGCCTGCCTTTGAATTTATACAAATCGTGGATATTCGGTTCTAAACTTTTTGAATGAATAAATCACGATTAAAACGATATTGTGGATAAAACACACCATCTTCAGCACGTTCGCCTGCACCAATTACCATGATAGGGTGTTGCTGATCACCTAAATTTAAGATTTTACGAACCATAGGTTCATCAAAACCTTCCATCATACAACTGTCAAAACCATAAGCACGTAAAGATAAAACCAAATTTTCACATGCTAAAGCAGTGGTTTTACTTGCCCAAAGAATTGAATCAGCAGGTTTAAATGCTGTAACAGGTAAAACTTGTTTGGCTGTACGTGCTATTTTGAAAGTAACTTTCTTAAAGTTACCTAAAGCATTTAAATAACCTGTTTTATAATTGTATGGAATAAAACGATAGTATTTTTGAATGATCGCAGGGACTTCCGCAAGTGATAATTTAATCAACGGAAATTCATCTACATTTCGCTTTGCCATTTCATCTAAACGGTCTGTTCTTGCCACACAGACAATCAATTCAGCTGCAGTACGTGCCGCAAATTGGCTCATACAGGCTTTAATGAGTTGCTTTTTCTTGGCAGGATTTTGTACCACGTAAAACGTCCATGGCTGTAAATTAGATGAGTTTGGTGCAAGTAATGCTAAATCTAAACAATCATCTAAAATTTCAGCAGGAATTGGCTTATCTGTAAAATTACGGACTGAACGACGGCTTTGAATTACCTTTTTAAAATTTTCAACATTAATATCTTGTGGAGCAGGTTCAAAATAACGCTTTTTTTCAGTTTTTGTTGGCTTAGTCATAAGGAAGATCACAATAGGTTTAGGAAAAATTTAGACAAATCATATAAAAGATAAAACCACTGAATCGTAGTCATTCAGTGGTTATTGTTCATGATTTTAAATCATGTTTTGAATTAGTTAAATTGTGTAAAATCAGGTTTACGCTTTTGCATAAATGCAGCAACAGCCTCAGCCATTTCAGGTGATTTCACACGTTGCATAAAGACCACAGCTTCATCATCAACACATTGAATAATTTCTTCAAGATTATGCTTCATCAGTGCTTTGGTTTGTACCAATGATGCAAGGGGTAATGCAGCCAAAGTTTGTGCTTGGCGTAAAGCATGACCATATACATCTTCTTCAATACTATTGACTAAGCCTGCATTCAAAGCCTTTTCGCTATTGAACTTTTGTGCAGTTAGTAATAATTCAGCCGCTTTATGATAGCCTGCTTGTTGAATCAATAATTTACTTGAAGCACCTTCAGGAGAAAGTCCAAGGCTAACAAATGGAATTTGGAATAGGGCAGTATTGTCGCTATACACAAGGTCAGCATGTAGTAATACAGTTACACCAATGCCAATTGCGACACCACGCACAGCGCAGATCAGGGGTTTAGACAAACGAGCTGCAGATTTCAATAATACAAATGGAGGGCCATCACCTTCTTTACCTTCAGGCGCATTTTGAATGAAAGCCATAAAATCTTTCATGTCATTACCTGCACTGAAGTCAGCGTCAGCACCACGTAAAATTACCACACGAACATCACGATCCTGATCAGCTTCATCAAGTGCTTTGGCAATCCATAAGTAAAGTTCACCATATAAAGCATTCTTTGCTTCAGGGCGATTTATCGCTAATGTGAGAATACCATTTTCAAGATTTGCATTTAAATGCTGATGAGGTTGTTGAATACAACTGAGTGTCATCGTACTATCCTTGCTTTAAACTGAATATTATTTTATACCCTCATTATGTCGCATATTTAAAAGCGTGTTGCAACTGATGAGTTCATAAAAAAGTTTGATCTACTATGAAATATACATTTGATTATCTGGTTTACATTGGTCGTTTTCAGCCTTTTCACTTGGCACATTTGCAAACGGTTAAAATTGCGTTAGAACAAAGTCAGAATGTGATTTTGGCACTGGGTTCTGCCCAAAATGAGCGCAATATAAAAAATCCATTTAGCGCACAAGAACGCGAACAGATGATTCTATCTAATTTTTCTGAGTCTGATCAAAAACGAATTATTTTTGTACATGTGGTTGATGTTTATAATGATGTGAAGTGGGTCAAATTGGTAAAGTCACTTGTTGCAAGTGTTGTGAAACCTGAAGATAAAGTCGGTTTAATTGGTCATTTTAAAGATGATTCTTCTTATTATTTGCAGCTTTTCCCTGAGTGGCAGATGGTGGAGTTGGATAGTCTAAAAGATTCAATTTCGGCAACACCAATGCGTGAAGCGTATTATCGTGGTGAAATTCAGGAACAGTATTTCCCTCAGGGAACGATTGAATTTTTACAGCATTTTCAAAACACAGAAATTTTTAAGAAATTACAAGACAAATATCAAAAGCAAGATAAGTCGAACTTGAATGAATCAAATTCAAAATTAGAGTGATGAAGGGTTTGCTCTTTTGAATCGTGATTGATCATCGGAATTTTTATTCTATACATTAGGAATATTGGAGATGGCAGTCTTTATGTTCAATGTGAAAGAGTGATAGAAAGCATCAATAATCACTAAGCTATTTTAAAACTCGTTGTGCATTCACTAAAATATCAGACGTAAGCTGTGCCAATTGAGCAGATTGTTGTTTCCAATGATGCCAATACAATAGAATCTCTGTTTGAGCTTCGGGCATGATTTCAATCAGTTCGCCTGTAATTAAACGATTTTCGATTTGAAATTCAGGCACCATCCCAAAACCCAATCCTAATAAAATTGCCTCTACAAAAGCGGTGGATGATGGAATGTAATGACATGGATAAGTTGTGGGCATTAAGCCAAATAATTTTAAGATTATATCGCGATGTACATGATCTTTTTGATTGAAAATAATCGCAGGAGTGGCTTTTAAAGTTTCTCTATCCATTCCATCTTTAAACCATTTTTGACAAAATTCTGCTGTCGCTACCATTTTATAAATCATTTTTCCTAATGGTTGAGCAATACAACCTTTCATGGCTTGGGCTTCTGTTGAGATGCACACATTGACCAAACCTGTTTCAAGTAAAGTATAGGTTTGAGATTGATCTTCAATTTTTAATTCAAGTACAATTTTTTCACGAGAAAGCGTATCTTGTAGAGCGGGTAATAACCATGTTGCGAGTGAATCTGCATTAGTCGCAAGGCTAACTTTATAAAAATCTGAGTGAATGGATTTACCTGTGAATTGTTGAATTAAATTTTGTTCCATCAAGCGTGTGTGTTGTAAATATTCTAATAAGGCTTGTCCTGCTTGTGTGACTTTACAAGGACGTTCACGAATAATAAGGAGTTGCCCCAAAGATTTTTCTAAACTTTGAATGCGTAAAGTCACTGCTGATGCTGTGATATTGAGTTTCTCAGCGGCGAGTTCAAAACTTCCTGTTTCAGCAACAAAAAGGAAAGTTTCGCTTTGTTTGCTCTGTAACATTGAATAATCATCCTTTGAATGAGCTAAATTATAGTTTTCCATTTTTAAGGAAAATTCAAAATTGGATACGAAAAGTGTTATAAAGAGTTTAAATTCAAGCTTAGAAAAACTGAGTTATACTAATATTTTCTTAACTATACTTATTTTAAAATAAAAACAAAGATAATGGCATCATCATTTTATCGCAGTCATGTCATGCTCAATACATATTTACAAGGCTTTGGTATTGGCTTAGGGCTCATTTTAGCCATTGGTGCTCAAAATGCTTTTGTTTTAAAGCAAGGTCTTAAAAAACAACACGTATTTTGGCTATGCCTGGTTTGTGCATTGTCCGATTCGATGCTTATTTTATTTGGCGTACTTGGGTTTTCAAAATTAATTTTGCTGTATCCAAACTTAGTGGTCATTGCAAAATACTTAGGTGCGTTATTTCTTCTGTTTTATGGTGCTCAACATTTTTATCAGGCTTTTAAAGTACAACAATGTTTACAGCTGAGTGAAAATCAAGAAACCAAGCTTTTACCCATGATCATGATTTGCTTGGCTTTAACATGGCTAAATCCACATGTATATTTGGATACCGTGGTTTTAATTGGGACTGTTTCGACTCAATTTCCTACAACTCAAATTTATTTTGCTTTAGGTGCAATGACTGCGTCATGGATTTTCTTTTACAGTTTAGGCTATGGAGCACGCTTACTGTTGCCATTATTTCAGCAGACGAGGTCATGGCAAATCTTAGATTTTTTGATTGCTTGTATGATGTGGGGAATCGCAATCTCATTACTGCTATCTTAAAATCTATAATAAAAAACAGCGACTAAGTGATAGCTTGGGTCGCTGTTTACGTCATCAAAAAAATATTGAATTTGATGACGTTTAACAAAATAAATTAGTTGGCTTGTAATGCTTTTAGATCTTCTAGAACTTGTTCAGCATGTCCCGCAGCTTTAACTTTACGGTATTCTTTTACTAATTGACCTTTATGGAAAATAAAAGTAGAGCGTTCGATGCCCATAACTTTTTTACCATACATATTTTTTTCTTTAATCACATCAAAGTGTTGACATAAAACTTCTTCTTTATCACTAATCAAGTTGATGGTAAGCGATTGTTTTTCAGTGAAGTTTTGATGCGCTTTGACAGAATCACGTGATACACCAACAATGGTGGTGTTTAATGTATCAAATTGATCTTTTAAGCAGGAAAAACCGACAGCTTGCGTTGTACAGCCTGGCGTAGAATCTTTTGGATAAAAATAGAGAATTAACCAATCTGTCGCTAATTCTGTCAGGTTGATTTCACCTGTCGTTGTTGGGAATATTTGATTTGGAAGCTTAATATTTTCAGTCATGCTTTAATCCTTAATTAAAATGAATGGCTTTCTAATTCGAGTGGTAAAAAGGCATAATTTTCGTGATAAAGAATATCACCTTTACGCACTGAAATCGCAGTTTTAAAGATAGGGCCATCAAGTACGGTAGTATGAAATTCACCACCTTCACCACATGGGTCAATATTACGACTTTCAAGTTCTTGGATATATTTAAGTGTTAAAATTTGACCTAAATCTTCTATTTTCATGCCTAAGTCTAAATTCACAGTCACGATCATGGTTTGAAAACCCAGCTGTATGAATTCTTCAATAACGTCTCGATGTGGTCTTTGCCATAATGGCATACTTAATTTGAGTTTAGCTTGTTGAGTGATACGATCATGCCAACAACCATGCTCAGGCATATCTAAATCACCTGTAACTAAAACTTCAGCACCTTGATTTTTTGCTTGAGCCAATAAATCGAGGAATTGAGCTTCATAATTATTCCAACTTGAAGATGCCATTAAAACAGGTAAATCAAGTGCATTGGCTTGAGCATGAATAATCTCAAGCGGCATTGCATGTGAGCGAGAGCGCTGTCCTTGCTCTTCTAACATCATGATTAAGCCAATCACTTCCCCAACTTGCAAGGCATGATATAACGCTAAAGTACTGTCTTTACCACCACTATAGGAAACGACAAGTTTTTTGTCATTTGCATTGGTATTCCATTGATGTTGCATTACTTTTCAACTTATAAATAGACAAAAAGCCTGCGAATGCAGGCTTTGTTGTAATACGAAAATTATTTCTTCGCTTGAGCAGCTTTCATCGCAGCTTCAGTTAAAGTCTGTAATTTAGTCGTTAACTGTGGACCAAAACATGCTTGAAGTGCTTTATTTTGCTGTTGTACAAAAGTTAAAGTTGCAGGGCTTTTCTTTTGGTTAATGGCACTTTGAATTTGCCATTTTTGATCATTGGTTAATTTACCATCAGACTCAACAGCGCAACTACAATATTTACTGACTTCAGCAGTGGTTAGTTTACCGCTTTTCGCTGTTTCTGTTTTACATACGTTAATTAAAGCAGATTTAACATTGCTGCTTTTATATGCATCTTGAATCGCATTTGATTCAGCAGCTTGAGTCGTTGCACCGAATAAAGCTGTAACAGAAAATAAAGTAGAAAGAATAAGACCCGATTTTAAATTTTTCATAACTGTACCTGATTATTAGGGTATATAGCGTGTAGGATCTGCAACACCTGCATCAATAAAACCTTGCTTACGCAAACGACAGCTATCACATTTACCACATGCACGTCCTTGGTCATCTGCCTGATAGCATGAGACTGTTTGACTATAGTCTACGCCATGTTCTATGCCTAAGCGTATTATATTCGCTTTGGATAAATGTAACAAAGGTGTTTCAAATGTAAGAGGTTTTCCTTCTACACCGACTTTGGTTGCTAAACGTGCCATATTGGCAAAGGCATCTATAAATTCAGGCCGGCAATCAGGATATCCTGAATAATCAACAGCATTAATCCCAATCACAATAGCTTCAGCATCAAAAACCTCTGCTGCTGCAAGTGCATAAGACAGAAATATCGTATTTCGTGCTGGAACATAAGTGACAGGAATGCCTTCTTGTTCTTGCTCAGGAATGTCAATGCTTAGATCTGTGAGCGCAGAACCACCTAAATTACCCAAATCAATATTAATGACGCGATGCTCAACGCCTGCACGTTGCGTGAGTGCTCTTGCTGCATCAAGTTCAGTGGTTGAACGCTGACCGTACATAAAGCTAATTGCGATACATTCATAATTTGCTTGAGCCCAAGCTAAACATGTTGTTGAATCTAATCCGCCTGACAATAAAACAATGGCACGAGGGTGCATATCAATATCTCCAAATTAATTTGATTATAGGATTAACGACCTGTTTCATCATTCCAAAGCAATTTATGTAATTGTAATTGAAAACGAACGGGGAGTTGGTCGTCTAAAATCCATTGCGCTAAATCACGCGCTAAAGCAGGGAGTCGAGCCGTATTTTTTTCAACTGCAAATGCAGGAGAAAACCAGACAGTACTGACTTTTTTCTGTAACTCATGTTTTTCAAGTTGTAGCTTAGACCATTCATAATCTTCACGATTACAAATGACGAATTTAATCTGATCATGCTGAGTTAAATAGTCTAAATTACTGAGAAGATTACGCTTCTCTTCACCTGATGTTGGTGTTTTTAAGTCTAAAACTTTAGAAACACGCGGGTCAACTTTAGAAACGTCTAAAGCACCACTGGTCTCTAAAGAAACATCACAACCTAAATCGCATAATTGTTGTAATAAGGGTAAGCAATTGGGCTGTGCAAGGGGTTCACCACCAGTCACACAAATATATGGAGTCTTAAAATCTTGAGCTGTTTGAATAATATGCTCTAATGATTGGCGTTCGCCACCTTCAAAAGAATAGGTCGTATCACAATACGTACAGCGTAAAGGGCAACCTGTTAAACGAATGAAAACGGTAGGTAAACCTGCTGCATTTGCTTCTCCTTGCAAAGAATAAAAAATTTCCGTGATACGTAAGCCAGAAGATGGATCGGAAACAGGGATTGCACTTGAGCGCAGAGAATTCATAACAAAATACCACAGATTATAAAAACAAAATCTCCACGATCATGACTGACCGTAGAGACCTATGAATATACGAGAAATTAGTCTTCGCGTAATAAATCGTTCAAACTTGTTTTAGAACGAGTTTGAGCATCTACTTTCTTCACGATAATAGCAGCATAAAGGCTGTATGTACCGCATTTAGAAGGCAGACTACCAGCAACAACAACGGAACCCGCAGGTACACGTCCGTAATAGATTTCACCTGTTGCACGGTCGAAAATTTTGGTTGATTGACCAATGAATACACCCATTGAAATCACTGAACCTTCTTCAACAATCACGCCTTCAACGATTTCAGAACGTGCGCCGATGAAGCAGTTATCTTCAATAATGGTTGGATTTGCTTGTAAAGGTTCTAAAACACCACCAATACCCACACCACCAGAAAGGTGAACATTTTTACCAATTTGAGCACAAGAGCCTACAGTTGCCCATGTATCAACCATTGTGCCTTCATCTACATAAGCACCAATGTTGACATATGATGGCATCAATACAACATTTTTCGCTTGGAAACTACCTTTACGAGCAACAGCAGGTGGTACTACACGTACACCAGCAACTTTAAACTGTTCCGCTGTCCAACCTGTAAATTTAGTATCAACTTTGTCATAAAACTGAAGATCACATGACTCAATCGGTTTATTGTCATTTAATTTAAAAGATAATAATACGGCTTTCTTTAACCATTGGTGAACAATCCATTCACCTTCGATTTTTTCAGCAACACGCAATGTACCATTATCTAAACCAGCAATTGCTTGTTCAACTGCTTGACGAACTTCTGCAGGGCAATCCGTTGCAGAAAAGTTAGCACGGTTTTCAAACGCTTCTTCAATAATCGTTGAAAGCTGAGACATGATCTTTCTTCCCAAAAAATTTTTAAAGATTCTACACCAGAATGCCCACAATTTAGATAAAAAAACGCAAGTTCATAGAAAAATCTAATATATGCATATTAAATGCGAAAAATAATATAAATATAGGTTATTTTGTAATCAGTAAAGTGATAAAAAACAACAAATAACACTTATTTGTATCAAAAAATAACAAAAAATAATCAATAACTGTATTAAATGTGTCCTAGTTTTCAACTAGTATGCATCATGAGTCTGAACACATTAAAGATTAAAGAACAAACTCGATTTTGAGGAGAGATATAAATGAAAGTGTTAAAAGTACTTGCAGTAGCTGCAGCATTGTCGGCATCTGGTTTAGCAATGGCTGATAGTCAAGTTGTCCGTAGTGGTAGCACATTTGATGCAAATCAATTGATTCCTACAGGTGTTCGTGCAGAAGTTGGCACAACGGGTTATGGTGGCGCTTTACTATGGACAGCAAATCCATATGTAGGTTTGGCATTGGGTTATAATGGCGGTGACATTTCTTGGACTGATGATGTATCTGTAAATGGTACTAAGTATGATGCTGATATGGATAATGACTTAGTCTATTTAAATGCTGAATTACGTCCTTGGGGTGCGAGCCAAAATAGATGGGCTCAAGGTTTGTATGTAGCAGCTGGTGTAGCATATGTTGATTCTAATTATGATTTGAATAAACGTAATAGTAATGCTAATGGCAGTATTAATGTAAATGATGTTGCTTATACTGGCATCGGTGGCGTAAAAGGTAATTTGTCATACGACAATAATATTGCTCCATATGTCGGTTTAGGTTTTGCACCAAAAATTACTAAAAATATTGGTGTTTTTGGTGAAGTAGGTGCTTATTATACAGGTAATCCATCAGTAAATTTACATGATTACGGAACACTTGTGAATGGCGTTCCAGGTGCTCCGACTATTGGACAGTCTGTAGCTGCTGAAGAACAAAAAATTGCGAATGATGATAAATATAAATGGTTACCAGTCGGTAAAGTTGGCGTAAGCTACAATTGGTAAGTATTTATTCTTAACAAAAAACGAGCTTCGGCTCGTTTTTTTATTGATTGTTTTAATTTTAAAGGTTGAAAAGAGGAGATAACCCCTCTTTTCAATAGTCATATTTTATCCTTCAGGATAAGCGACTTTTTTTAATGCTTTAATATCTGCTTCAGGTGAACAGAGTGAAATAAATTCATAACCATAGCCACGCAGCAAATGACCTTTTCTTACCGCAATCCAAGTGGTATTTAAGCCAAAAATATCAGTCGGAATTTGTTTAAGACGATGATCACGCTCAGTATCATAAGCAACATCATTGACAATACCGACACCCATGCCGAGTTCTACATAAGTTTTAATCACATCGGCATCCAATGCTGACATGACGATATCAACATCTAAACCCGCATCTTCAAAGGCTTTATCAATTTTTGAACGACCTGTAAAACCACCGTGATAGGTAATAATCGGATATTCAGCCATACGCTCGAGGGTGATGTCTTTTGGGTCTAATAAAGTCAAAGGATGCCCTTGAGGAGTAATGATACTATGCTTCCAATTATAAAACGGTACGCTACCTAGGTTATCTTCAGTGGTTAAAGACTCAGTTGCGATACCAATGTCAGCGACACCTAAAAGTAGCATTTCTGCAATTTCAACAGGGCTGGCTTGTTGTAAAATCAAATGGACTTTAGGAAATAGTTTTTTAAAGGCATTCACAATCGGTGGTAATACATAACGTGCTTGGGTATGCGTTGTCGCAATCGTTAATGTTCCTTCATCCACTTTATTAAAGTCATCCGCAAGACGTTTAATATTGTCGGCATCAATCAGCATTCGTTCCACAATACTCAATAAAGCTTGTCCAGGTTCGGTTAATCCAAGCAGTCTTTTGCCTTTACGAACAAAAAGTTGTACACCCAATTCATCTTCTAAATCTTTAATGTGTTTACTCACACCCGATTGTGATGTGTAAAGTGCGGCAGAAGCTTCCGTTAAATTATAATTTTGTCGAACTGTTTCGCGAATAATGCGTAATTGCTGAAAGTTCATTTTAATTCATACCTCAATGGCGGATGCATCATCCAATGCATCCTAATGTCGTTATGCGACTTGATTTGCAAACAAGTGTAATGTTGATGCACTAATCCAAACAGTTTGATTCGGTCTAAATTGGTGTAATTTTGTTTCTTCAGGGCTGAGCGTAATCTCAATCAAATTCCCTTCACGATCTTGTAATTCAGCCATGACTTTACCTGCAATCCAAATTTCACGTAGGAAGGTAGCCTGAATCGCATTATCCGTTGGTTGCGCATGAATGCGTAATTCATTTGGACGCGCAAAAGCAATGACTTTACCTTGTGGTGCATTTTGTGACTGTGGTAATTGAATGCGATCTTCACCGATTTGGATAATGCCTTGATGGTTTTCACCTTCAAAACGATTAGCTTGACCTAAAAAGTCAAAGACAAATGGTGTCGCGGGTTGTTCGTAAACTTCACGCGGTGAGCCAATTTGTTCAATATCACCTTTGTTCATTACCACAATTTGATCTGCAACTTCCAAAGCTTCTTCTTGGTCATGTGTCACAAAAATAGAGGTGATATGAAGTTCGTCATGCAGTGTGCGTAACCAACGACGTAATTCTTTACGTACTTTAGCATCCAAAGCACCAAAAGGTTCATCAAGCAACAATACACGTGGTTCAACAGCCAATGCACGAGCCAGTGCAATACGCTGACGCTGACCACCTGACAGTTGAGCAGGGTAACGGTCTGCTAAAAAGCCAAGTTGTACCAAATCAAGCAAACGCGTTACACGTTTTTTAATTTCCGCCTCATTTGGACGTGTTGCACGTGGTCGAACACGTAAACCAAATGCAATATTCTCAAATACAGTCATGTGGCGGAATAAAGCATAGTGTTGGAATACGAAACCCACTTGACGCTCGCGAACATGTACATCGGTTGCATCAGTGCCTTCTAGAATGACCTGACCTTTATCTGCAGATTCTAAACCTGCAATAATACGTAAAAGTGTGGTTTTCCCACAGCCAGAGGGTCCCAGTAATGCAACCAATTGACCTTCTGGAAAGTCTAAAGAGATATTTTTAAGTGCATGGAATGCACCAAAGTTTTTTTCAATATTTTTAACTTGAATACTCATGAGGTCATTCCTTAAGTTGCTGAATCTTCATTGCGACGATCTTGCTTTTCTTGACGTATTTCGACCCAAGTTTTTAAAATGAGGGTGACAATTGCAAGTAAAGCCAACAGTGAAGACACTGCAAAAGCGGCACTAAAAGTATATTCGTTATATAAAATTTCAACATGTAATGGCAAAGTATTGGTTTCACCACGAATGTGCCCTGATACCACAGAGACAGCACCAAATTCACCCATTGCACGGGCATTACATAGAATCACGCCGTAGATTAGACCCCATTTAATATTGGGTAAGGTGACTTTCCAAAAGGTTTGCCAACCTGAAGCACCCAATACAATTGCGGCTTCTTCTTCTTCTGTACCTTGCGCTTCCATCAGTGGAATCAATTCACGAGCAACGAAGGGTACGGTAATAAAAATTGTTGCTAAAACAATGGCAGGTGTTGCATAGAGGATTTTAATATCATGATCCATTAACCAACCACCAATCCAACCTTGAGAACCAAAGATCAGTACAATCATTAAACCTGCAATGACTGGTGAGACCGAAAATGGCATATCAATAATTGTGGTTAGAATAGATTTACCACGGAAATTAAATTTAGCCACACACCATGCTGCCGCAACACCAAATACGACATTAAGCGGTACAGCGATGGCTGCTGTAATTAAGGTCAGTTTGACTGCGGATAATGTATCGGGATTGATTAATGCTTGGAAGTAAACATGAACGCCTTGTTTAAAGGCTTCAACAAAAACCAAGATTAAAGGTAAAATTAAGCAACTCAAAAAGAAGATCAGTGCAATCGTAATGAGGGTGTAACGCACCCACGTTGGTTCACGCGTCGCATCTCTCGATTGTAATTTTATTGCCAGAGCATTGCTGTTGTTATTTAAGCTCATCGTGCAGTTCTCCCTGTACGGCGGCTAGCCCAAGCTTGCACTAAATTGATTAGAAATAGAATTGCGAATGAAATCACAAGCATCACTACAGCAATTGTTGTTGCACCTGCATAGTCGTATTCCTCTAAACGAGAAATAATCATTAAAG
This sequence comes from Acinetobacter sp. ANC 3832, assembly GCF_002135415.1. Taxonomy (GTDB): domain Bacteria; phylum Pseudomonadota; class Gammaproteobacteria; order Pseudomonadales; family Moraxellaceae; genus Acinetobacter. Next base: position 384,615 of record NZ_NEGJ01000003.1, on the reverse strand, counting down.
GTGCAATTTCTGTTTCAAAAGGCTGATTCCCTGCAATAAAAATTACAGAACCATATTCACCTACACCGCGCGCGAATGCGAGTGCAAAACCTGTTAATAAAGCAGGAAATAAAATCGGTAAAATAATTTTAGTCGCAATTTGAAAGCGATTGGCACCAAGTGCAGAGGCAGCTTCTTCTAGCTCAGTTTCTAAATCACTGAGTACAGGTTGTACTGTACGCACAACAAAAGGAATACCGATGAAGATTAAAGCCAGTGTAATCCCGATAGGTGTATAGGCAACATGAATACCGAGAGGCTCTAAATATCGTCCAATCCAACCTGTTGGTGCATATAAAGAGGTGAGTGCAATACCTGCAACAGCTGTAGGTAAGGCAAAAGGTAAATCAACTAAAGCATCGACAATACGTTTACCCGGGAAGGTATATCGCACTAAACACCAAGCCAATAATAAACCAAAAACAACATTGATTAATGCGGCTAATAATGCGGAACTAAAGCTTAATTGCAAAGATTTTAAGATACGTTCAGAAGTAACAATATCAATAAATCCATCCCAACCGATGCCGAAAGATTTGATAAAAACTGCGGACAATGGAATAAGAACAATTAAAGATAAATACGCTAGGGTGAAGCCTAGAGAAAGACCAAATCCTGGCAGCACTCGGGATCGCTGCGACATGACTACTCCTCAAAGAGAGAATACCGACTGAATTTCAGTAGGTGAATAAATTTAAAAACAATTTTCGCCAAGAATAGAGTGCATCATTCAAATTGCAAATTTAAAAAACAACTTGGTATCATCAGTATTGCTGATATATGAGCTTTTCTTTTCTAAAATAAGATGATCATATATTTCAGGAAAAGGGCCGAAGCCTGAATCCACATTAATATGCCCGACTTTTCCTAAATTTCGTGGCTTGATTCCCCAAGCTTGAGCAAGGGCTTGCGCATCGCTAAAACTTAACCAAGGATCATTTTCACTGATGATCATTTCATTCGGAAGCGTGACCTTTAAAGAGTGAAAATAAGCTGCATAATTTCCAATACTGTCACGTGCAAAACCTTGCTCACCAAAACGAGCAGGATTTGCAGGAGCGACTAAAATCAATTTCTTAATTTTTTTTGCAAGTTCAGGATACTGATTCAAAGCTGCAAGACTGGTCAAGCATCCAAAACTATGTGCTACAACTTGAATTGGTTCATCAATTTTAGCAACACTGTGTACAAAGTTTTCAACCCAGTTTGCTAAAATAGGCAAGTTCCAATCTTGCTGTTGAACACGTGAGCTAGACATGAGTTGGCGTTGCAACCAAGATTGCCAATGCTGATACTGACTACCACCGACACCTGGAACAATGAGGGTATGAATCATGTCTATGCTCCCGTTCTTATTCAATTGAATTATTTTGTATTGTTGGCTTTAACGATTTGATCAAACACACCATTATTTTCAAAATGTTGCTTCTGAACTTTTGTCCATCCACCAAACTCTTGATCAATTGTGACCAATTTTAAAGGTTTAAATACAGTGCTGTATTTTTTCAACACGGCTGCATTGCGAGGACGATAATAGTTTTTCGCTGCAATGTCCTGTCCTAAAGGTGAATAAAGGAAGTTGAGATATGCTTTTGCTACATTGGCATTCCCATCTTTTTGTACATTTTTTTCAACGATCGCAACTGGTGGCTCAGCTAAAATTGACAGAGATGGGGTAATGATTTCAAATTTACCCGGCTGTTCACGAACAGCTAAATAAGCTTCGTTTTCCCAAGCCAATAACACATCGCCAATCCCACGTTCAGCAAATGTTGTGGTTGCACCACGTGCGCCTGAATCTAATACTTTGGTTTGTTTATAAATTTGGCGAACAAAATCTTGTGCTTTAGCCTCTGTACCATATTTGTGCTTTGCCCAAGCCCATCCTGCTAAGTAGTTCCAACGTGCACCACCTGATGTTTTTGGATTTGGTGTAATAATTTCCACACCAGGTTTAACCAAATCACCCCAATCTTTAATTTGCTTTGGATTATCTTTACGGACTAAAAAGACAATGGTAGAGGTATATGGCGTAGAATTTTGAGGGAATTTTTTTTGCCAGTCTTTTGGTAGTAAATTGGTTTTTTCAGCAATCGCATCGATATCTGCAGCAAGTGCTAAAGTTACGACATCGGCATCTAAACCATCAATGACAGCACGGGCTTGTTTACCAGAGCCACCGTGAGATTGTTTGAAATTAAGATCTTGTCCTGTGCTTTTTTTCCAGTAAGCCCCAAATTGTTTATTAAAATCTTCATATAATTCACGAGTTGGATCGTATGAGACATTTAAAAAGTCTTTAGCTGCATAAGAAAAAGATGAAACTGAAACAAGTGCTGTGACAATACTCAATTTTAATTTTGAAAAGCGCATGGTTATAATCCCCAAGTATTTCGAAAGTTCGTTAATATGGATGGAGCATACCGCCAGTCTTTATTCATAAAAAATAATAAAAAATGAATTTTATATGAATAAATGTGAAATAGTTTTTGGTGATATGTTTAGCTAGTTTTACGAAATTGAGAAGGTGTAATTTGCAATGATATGTTTTAAAAATGGTCAACAAATTGATTCAATTCCACTTTTAGATCGAGCATTTCATTATGGAGATGGTTGTTTTAGTACGGCACGTTTTCATCAGCAAAATTTTGAGTTGAAAGATTTACATTGGGCGAGGTTAAAACTTTCTGCTGAACGGTTATTTTTGAATGTTGATTTCGCTGTACTCGATCAGACGATTGAATTACTGAATCAACTTTTTTCAAATTTAAGTGGTACTTTAAAAATAATTTTAAGCCGTGGAGAGGGGGATCGTGGTTATGCGATGCCTGATCATCCAGCAGATGTTTATGTGATTTTTTATCCAAAAGAAACCTTAGATCATCAACCTGAAGTGATTTCAAGTGGTGTACTTATGCAAGCTATTGGCCTGAGTATGCCAAATCTGGTTGGTTTAAAAACTTTAAACCGATTAGAACAAGTCATGTTAAAAAAGGAAGCCCAAGAACATGGCTGGTTAGAGGCTTTGGTGACTGATGTACAAGGTGCAGTTGTTGAAGGAGTAAGCAGTAATTGCTTTATTAGAATAAACGATGAGTGGATTAGCCCTGAACTTCGTTATAATGGCGTTCATGGTGTGATGCGTGCGGAAATTTTAGCGCGTATGCAACAACATCATGTTCCTTGTATATCGCGTTTCATTGATATGGATGAAATCCAACACATACAAAGCTTATTTTTCTGTAATGCTTTGAGTCCGATGAAAGCTGTACAAAAATTTGATACCCGTACTTTAGATGTTCAACCTTGTGTTGAGCTATTTCAAACTTTGCAATTGAATCAGTTTAATTAATATGCCGACAACTCAAGCTAAACCGAAAAAGAAAGCACCCAAGCCTGCTTCGAATAAAATGTATAAAGGTATCCTCATTGGCTTCATGGCATTGTGTGTCGTGGTTGCGATTGTCTTAAAATTAAACTTATTTAAAGATTATCCTGTCGAAGGAAAAAAACAAAAATTATCAATTACCAATGGTGAAACATATACTGGTTTTATCGATCAACTGGCAGAAGATAAGAAAGTTAGTTTTCCAATCATTTTAAAGTTATACCGTAAGGTTTTTATTCATGACACCATGAAAGCTGGAGTCTACGAAGTGACTCAAGGTATGAGTGTTCGTGAAGTTTTGGACATGGTATCCAATGCTGATAATGCTCAAATGAGTCGTTTATTGGTGATTGAAGGCACGACTGCAAAACAATTGATTCAAGCACTGCGTCAAGACAATTTGATTCAAAAATCAGTGGTCAATTTACCGACTGCACAGCTTTTGAAAGAACTAAATATCCCTTATGAACATCCTGAAGGATTATTCGCACCCGATACTTATTTCTTTGATAAAGGTGAGTCAGATAAAAAGATTTTGACTGATTTATATCAACGTCAAATGAAAATTTTGAATGAAGCATGGGAAAAACGTGCCCCAGATTTACCCTATAAGAATAAGTATGAAGCCTTGATTATGGCTTCCATTATTGAAAAAGAGACCAGTGTAGATCGTGAATTAGAGCAAGTTTCAGGTGTTTTCGCACGCCGTTTAAAAATGGGGATGCGTTTACAAACTGATCCAACCGTTATTTATGGCATGGGTGATCGATATCAAGGGAAAATCTCGAAACAAGATCTTCGTACACCGACAGCATATAACACATATACTATCAATGGATTACCGCCAACACCGATTGCTTTGCCAAGTAAGAAAGCCATTGAAGCAACCATGCATCCAGATGATTCAGAAAATATCTATTTTGTTGCCACAGGTAATGGTGGGCATACATTTACCAGCAATCTCGCAGATCACAACCGTGCTGTGCAGGAATATATTTCAGTTATGCGATCTAAGAAGTAAGGAATGAGCATGTTTATTAGTTTTGAAGGCACTGAAGGTGTAGGAAAAACCACGCTTATTCGTAAATTGTATGAACATTTTCAAGCTGAAGCTCAAGATGTTGTTTTAACTCGTGAGCCGGGTGGCACACCTTTGGCAGAACAGATTCGCTCTTTATTGCTTTCTGTAAATCATGATGAGCAAATGAGTCATGATACTGAACTTTTGCTGATGTATGCGGCTCGAGCGCAGCATCTTGAACGAGTTATTTTACCTGCCTTAGCACAAGGTCAGATTGTTTTATGTGACCGTTTTAGTGATTCAAGTTTTGCTTATCAATGTGCCGGACGTGGTTTAAGTCGTGAAAAGCTACAATTGTTAAATGATAACTTTGTGGTAAAAATGCCAGATATTACCTTTTGGTTAGATGCACCCATTGAATTGGGCATGACACGTGCTCGTGAACGTGGTGCTTTAGATCGCTTTGAACAAGAAAAAGTGAGCTTTTTTGAAAAAGTTCGTTCTGGTTTTGAAGAGCTTCATGCAAAGAATCCAGTGAGGATGAAACGTTTGGATGCGACGCAAATGCCTGAACAAGTCTTTGAAGCTGCGCTTGGTTATGTAAAAGAATTTTAATCATTTTTTAAAAGTGAACGCTCGGGTTACCTGACTAGATAAAGTTGAGAAAGTCTTTATATTGATAAGTGATACATATGGATATGAAGATAAAACTTTATGAAAAGTAATAAAACAGAAATCGTTGCATTTTTAGAAAAGCACTTTCCACCGAGTTTAAAAAAGTGTGAGATTGAAGAGGTTGTTGAAAAAGGCGCAACTTTAACGTGGCATGTAAGTGGAAATGATATTCGTCCGGGTGGCACAATATCAGGACCGACCATGATGACCCTTGCTGATTTTGCCTTATATGTTGCGATTTTAGGTGAAATTGGGATTGTTGGTTTAGCTGTAACCACGAATATGAATATTAATTTCCTGCGTAAACCAACAGGTGGAACAGATCTTCGTGGTGTGTGTAAACTAATGAAAGTTGGTAAAGCTTTAATTGTGGGTGAAGTTTGGATTTATTCAATTGATTCAGATGAGCCCGTCGCACATGTAACAGGAACTTATTCTATTCCTCCGCAAAGATTGAGCAATATAATTTAATTTGGCTAGGAAGCTTATTTTTGGTTGAATCGAATAGTGCATCAAGAACAGGAGATACCATTATTGAAATGATATCTCCTTCTAAATTTATGCATTGACCAATGGTGTTTCCACTTGGAAGTTGGGTGGTGTTAAAACCGTTTTACGCAATTCAGGTGATAATTCAGGATAATCCAAGGTGTAGTGTAAGCCACGAGATTCCTTGCGTTGCATTGCACAACGAACAATCATTTCTGAAACTAAAACTAAGTTACGTAATTCAATTAAATTTTTGCTGACGTGATAATCCTGATAATACTCAGTAATTTCTTTTTTCAGCATTTCAATACGATGTAGTGCACGTTCTAAACGTTTAGTAGTGCGAACGATACCGACATAGTTCCACATGGTGGCACGCAGCTCATCCCAGTTTTGCAGAATAACAACATCTTCATCAGGATTGTCGACTTGGGTTGCATCCCACCCAGCAACTTTCGGGAAATGAAAGTTTGGACTATATTTCTGTTCTATATCTTTTGCAGCACTCATTCCATAGACGAAGCATTCTAAAAGTGAGTTACTTGCCATACGGTTAGCACCATGTAAGCCAGTATACGAAGTTTCACCAATCGCATATAAACCTTCAATATCCGTTTGGCTATTTTCATCAACAACCACACCACCACAAGTGTAATGCGCTGCTGGAACGACTGGAATCATCTCTTTGGTAATGTCGATTCCAAGTTCAAGCAGTCGTGCATATAACGTCGGAAAATGCTCTTTTACAAAAGCTTCAGGCTTATGTGTGATATCGAGCCAAACATGTCGAATCCCGAGGCGCTTGATTTCGTAGTCGATTGCTCGTGCAACAATATCTCGAGGTGCAAGTTCTGCACGCTCATCAAAGCGAAGCATGAAGCGTTCACCATCAGGTAAGCGCAAATATGCACCTTCACCACGCATGGCTTCTGTGATTAAAAATGAGCGCGCTTGAGGATGATACAAGCAGGTCGGATGAAATTGATTGAATTCCATATTGGCAACACGGCAACCCGCACGATATGCCATTGCAATGCCATCACCTGTCGCAATATCAGGGTTAGAGGTATATAAATAAGCTTTCATTGCACCCCCACAGGCGAGGGCAGTAAACGGTGCTAAGAAGGTATGTACCTTTTCATTTTTTTCGTCCAAGGCATATAAACCTACAGCCCGATTTTCTTCATCAGTTTCACCGAGTTTATGTTTTGTAATTAAATCAATCGCAATATAATTTTCAAAAATATCAATATTTTGTTTTTGTTTGGCTTTTTCAATTAAAGTGGTTGAAATCGCTTTACCCGTGGCATCTGCATTATGAATAATACGGCGCTGAGAATGCCCACCTTCACGAGTCAAATGTAGCTGTTGTTTCTCGTCTAAAGTAAATTCAACACCTTGCTTCAACAGGAAATCAACCGAAGGTTTGCCACCTTCAACTGTATGTTGTACAGCATCTCTTTCACATAACTGAGCGCCTGCAATCATCGTGTCATCAATATGCTGTTCTAGAGAATCTGTTTCATCAAGAACTGCGGCAACACCACCTTGTGCAAAATAGGTGCTTGCATCAGTTAGGAATGATTTCGCTAAAACTGCAATTTTAAAATGATCAGGTAGCGATAAGGCTAAACTTAAGCCAGCACCGCCACTTCCCACAATAATCACATCAAATTGATGTGTTGTGCTTAAATTAGACATGTCTATCAGCTAATTTGAAAAAAGTTTGTTAATGACACTCTTTTTTGTATAAAAATACAATAGTTATAGTTCACACTTTTTAAATAAAGCAGTGATTTTTTGACAATTTAAGAAAAAATTAAGTAAGACTTTGTTTTATAGATATAAAGCAACATATATTTACGCAAATATGCCGATTAATATGTTACAAACAATTTTTAGTAAAATCATCATTTGTGGGTTCATATTTCATGAATAGTCGCTCTATACAAAAAGGAATGTACGCTGCGGTCTTTACAATGACAGCAGTGCAAACGCAGGCATCAGCACCCGTTGATTTTTCTAATCTGGTTGAGCAAGTCAGCCCTGCGGTGGTGAGTGTCAATGTTGTTAAAAAGATGACTCAGGAAGAGATTCTTCAGCAACAAGTTCCTGAAATATTGAAACGTTTTTTTGGTAATCAAGTCATTATTCCACAACAAAGAGTACCACAAGAAAAAACCGCATACGGCAGTGCATTTTTTATTAGTAAGGATGGCTACCTTCTGACCAATCACCATGTGGTTGAAGATGCCTCTAAAGTCACGATTATGTTGAATGATCGCCGTGAAATTGATGCAAAAATCGTGGGAAGTGATGAGCGTACTGATGTTGCATTATTGAAAGTAGAAGGGAATAACTATCCTGCTTTAACCACAGGGAATGTAGATCAGCTTAAAGTTGGACAGCCTGTACTTGCAATTGGTTCGCCGTTTGGTTTTGATTATTCAGCATCTGCAGGAATTGTCAGTGCAAAATCTCGTAATATGATGGGTGAAACATCAGTTCCATTTATCCAAACAGATGTTGCTTTAAACCCAGGTAATTCGGGTGGTCCATTGTTTAATCAACAAGGACAAGTTGTTGGTGTGAACTCACGTATCTTTAGTGGGACAGGTGGATACATGGGCTTATCATTCTCGATTCCAATTGATGTCGCGATGGATGTTGTTGATCAATTAAAGAAGAATGGGAAAGTGACACGCTCATATTTAGGCGTAATGTTACAGGATATTGACCGTAATCTTGCTGAAGCCTACAAATTATCAAAACCGGAAGGTTCATTGATTACGCAAGTTGCTCCGGATTCTCCTGCGGCTAAAGCAGGCTTTCGATCTGGGGATGTGATTATGAAATATAACAGCACGCCTATTTCAAGAACATCTGATTTATTAAATTATTTGAACCGTACCACACCGAATCAAACTGTTCAGCTTGAAGTTTTACGTGATGATAAAGCCAAAGTGATTTCAGCAACGTTAACGACTGCGCCAGATGATACACCTGCAAAAGATGATGCAACGACAGCCACCAAACCACAAAAAGGACCTGTATTAGGTGTTGCGATTCGTGGTTTAACTGAAGCAGAAAAAAATAAAATCGGTGTTAAAGGTGGTGTATTTATTCAAGATGTGACCCGTGGCGGTTTAGCAGCAGAATCTCGTATTATCGCGGGAGATGTGATTACGCAAATTAATAACAGAAAAATTAACACACCAAATGATTTTGTTGAAGCAGTATCTGAATTGCAAAAAAATACTGTAGCGCGTGTTGCCATTATTCGTGATGGTCAACATGCGATGATTGGTCTTCGGATTCAATAAATGAAAAAGTTTGATTGAATAAACTTAATCACCATAAAAAACCACTCATTTTGAGTGGTTTTTTATTACTGAAGATTCCATCCGCTGTCATGCTTTGTTAGATTGTTCAGGACTAAAAGGAACTTTCGTAGGATAAAATAAGTGAGTACATGTTTTTTTGATTTAAAATTAATGGTTCAGCCTGAGCATATTGATATCTTAGGACATGTGAATAATGTAGTTTATGTAGCATGGATGCAGGATGTTGCCACTGCACATATCGAAGCTTTAGGTTTGGGTTTAAAAGAATATATAGAATTAAAGCATGCGATGGTTGCGGTAGAGCATCAAGTGCAATATCGCAAAGCTGCAATGTTAGATGATGAGGTGATTCTAAGAACATGGTTTTATGACATTAATGCATTATATTCTTTTCGGCAGTATGCCTTTTATCGGGCGAAAGACAGCGCTCTACTATTTACTGGAAGTACAAAATGGGCGTGTATTGAAATTGCGACAGGTCGCCCAAAACGTATGTCGCCCACTTTTATTCAGGCTTATCAGCCAATTGATTCAACTTTAAATCCTTTCGATTTTTCCAAATAAACTCTGAAACTAGAATGTATCTTGTTTGGGAGTTTTTGATTGTCCCAAATTGAAAATAAGACCTTTCATGCTCTTCTAAATAGAAAAGAATGAAAGGTCTTATTGGTTATGCTGCAATTAAGCCTAATGTGATCAGCGAAAGAAAGCGCTTTAAATGGTGATGTTAAATTGATACTTATTTTGTAATTTTAGTCTTAGTTGCTTAATTTAATATGTTTAAACGGATTTTTTCATTTGTTTTGAACAGACTTTATTGACACGGTCTAGGGCTTTTTCTAAACCTTGTAAGCGACGTTGGTTGTTGTAACGTTTAGCATCTACAATTTGCTTTTCGATACTTTGTCTTTGATTTTTACAAACTTCATTATCATAAGCAAAGCTATGAACAGACATAAAAGCAATAGAGATTGCGAGTAGTGTTTTTTTAATCATGGTTAAACCTAATTGAGTTATTTTTAGATATTATTAAGAATAATAGTTATTTTTTAATCACTTTTGTGTAAAACTTTGTGAAATATATCACTAAACTAATATTGAGTGTGATTTCAAGTTAAGCTGATCTGGCTTGAAAATAAGCAGAAACGTTGTTTTTACCATTGCTATTAAATCCTATTTTTTAGGGAGCTAGATTATTGATTAATAACAGCATTGAATATTTGGGATAAAGGTTGAGATTAAGAAGGTTTGTATAGTTTTGCTGAAATGGATTTTTTTAATAAATTGAGGAGTTAAAGATCTTACATAAGTATAAATAAATTTTTATTTTTCTCATTGAAAGGGGAGTAAAAAGATTTTATATAAGAAATCCCATCTTAATTTAAAAAAGAATAAAGAAAATCGGCTTGGTTGATGTAAAAACCTTCATTGGTGTTTAACGCTTGAAAAGCATCTATACGAATTTCAAGATTATTTCTTAAGGACGCCACATTAATATGAATACTTTGAAAAGACCATCTGCTATAATCCGATCCAATTTCTTAAACTGCTTTTGCTATGTAGTTTGAATTTTATACATAGCGCAATTTATCGTTCAAGGTAACCCATGGCGCAAGCTAAAAAATCTGTTGATATCAAAAATATACGTAACTTCAGTATTATCGCTCACATTGATCACGGTAAGTCGACTTTGGCCGACCGTTTTATTCAGACTTGTGGCGGTTTGCAAGATCGTGAAATGCAAGCTCAAGTTCTGGACTCTATGGAGTTGGAACGTGAGCGTGGGATTACCATTAAAGCGACTTCAGTTACTCTATATTATACCCATCCGAATGGACAAGAGTACCAACTCAACTTCATTGATACTCCTGGACACGTCGACTTTTCATATGAAGTTTCGCGCTCTTTAGCAGCTTGCGAAGGTGCATTGTTGGTTGTCGATGCGGCTCAAGGCGTTGAAGCTCAGTCTGTTGCAAATTGCTATACGGCAATTGAGCAAGGGCTAGAAGTCCTCCCAGTTCTCAATAAAATTGATTTACCTCAGGCTGAGCCTGAGCGTGTTATTCATGAAATTGAAGAAATTATTGGGATTGAAGCGACCGATGCACCAACGTGTTCTGCAAAAACAGGCTTGGGTGTTGCTGGTGTACTTGAAACCTTGGTGGGTGTTATTCCTCCGCCTGAAGGTGATCGAGAAGCACCTTTACAAGCTTTAATTGTTGACTCTTGGTTTGACAATTATTTAGGCGTGGTGTCTTTGGTTCGAATTAAGCATGGTCGCGTAAAAAAAGGCGACAAGATGCTCATCAAATCAACAGGTCAAACGCATATTATTACTTCTGTGGGTATTTTTAACCCTAAACATACTGAAACAGGTATGTTGGAAGCCGGTGAAGTTGGTTTTGTGATTGCAGGGATTAAAGATATTTTTGGTGCGCCAGTGGGCGATACCATGACATTGGCGACCACACCTGATGTTGCAATATTACCTGGTTTCAAAAAGGTTAAACCACAGGTTTATGCAGGTTTATTCCCGATTGATGCAAGTGATTTTGAACCATTCCGTGAAGCATTACATAAATTGCAAATTAATGACTCAGCATTGTTCTTTGAACCTGAAAGTTCAGATGCTTTAGGTTTTGGTTTCCGTTGTGGTTTCTTAGGCATGCTCCATATGGAGATTGTGCAAGAGCGATTAGAACGTGAATATGATCTAGACATCATCACTTCAGCACCAACGGTCATTTATGAATCGTTGATGAAAACGGGTGAAACGATTTATATCGATAGTCCATCTAAAATGCCAGATGGTTCAACTGTTGAAGATTTACGTGAGCCAATTGCAGAATGCCATATTCTTGTTCCTCAAGAATACTTAGGTAATGTCATGACTTTATGTATTGAACGCCGTGGTGTTCAAAAAGACATGAAATTCCTAGGCAATCAGGTTTCTGTGACTTTTGAAATTCCAATGGCTGAAGTGGTTATGGACTTCTTTGACCGTTTGAAATCGTGTTCACGTGGTTTTGCATCACTTGATTATGGATTTGTACGTTTTGAAAGTTCATCTTTGGTTAAGGTTGATGTGTTAATTAATGGTGAGAAAGTCGATGCGTTGGCAATGATTTGTCATCGTAATGATGCACGTCATCGTGGTATTGCACTGGTAGAAAAAATGAAAGATCTGATTCCACGTCAGATGTTTGATGTTGCCATTCAGGCAGCCATTGGTGCTCAAATTATTGCGCGCTCTACAGTAAAAGCAATGCGTAAAAACGTATTGGCTAAATGTTATGGTGGTGACGTTTCACGTAAGAAGAAACTGTTATCGAAACAGAAAGAAGGTAAGAAACGCATGAAGCAAGTGGGTAGTGTTGAAATCCCACAAGAAGCGTTCTTAGCTGTCTTGAAAGTAGATAGATAATAAATTGAGGATATAATAGCCCATGGATTTTGATTTTAATTTAATTCTTGTACCTGCCACATTAATCTTTTTTGGCTTGTGGTTGCTTGATCAGTTTGTGTTTAAACAACGTAAAACGAAAGGCAAGGGGAATGAGCATTTTATTATCTCATGGGCTTATGATTTTTGGCCTGTTTTGGCAGTGGTTTTAGTCTTACGTTCATTCTTCTTTGAACCATTTAATATTCCATCTGACTCTATGGTTCCAACCTTAGAAACGGGTGATTATATCTTAGTGAATAAGTTTCAGTATGGTGTGCGATTACCAATTACCAATACTAAAATTTTAGATATTGGCGAACCACAACGTGGTGATGTTGCTGTATTTCGTTATCCAGAAAATCCAAAAATCAGTTATATCAAACGTATTATTGGTTTACCAGGTGACCATATTATCTATGATAAAGGTCAGTTGAATATCAATGGTCAAAATGTCGAGCAAATTCCAACTGAATTTAGCCGTCAGAAAGATATTTTAGATACACCGAAATCAATTTATTATACTGAGACAATGGGGACTCATAAGCATTTAATTCGTCTACTTGAAGGTCAGAACACTTTAGTGGCTGCATTTAATTATGCACAAAGTAAAAAGGATCTACCTTTTGTTGCAACCGCAAATGATCGTTTTGTAAAATCGAATGGTCAAAGCTGGGAAGTAACAGTGCCAAAAGGACATTACTTTGCTATGGGTGATAATCGTGATCAAAGTGCTGATAGTCGCTTTTGGGGTTTCGTACCTGAAGAGAATTTAACGGGTCATGCAATTTATGTATGGATGCATAAAGAACCTGGTTTGAATTTCCCTTCATTTGCTCGTAATGGTGCGATTGATTAATCAGTATTTTAAGATTTATGTTGGATAATAAAAATGCGTAAAAATCAACAAGGTACATCTTATATTGGAATTTTATTAGGGGTAGTGGCTTTTGCATTTATTGTGAAAATAATAGTTGCGATATGGCCGAGCTACTGGGATGATCGTGTGATAAACAATCAGATTGCTGAACTTGTTAAAAACAGCCCTGCAGATATCACACCTTCAACATTTATAAGCAAAATGGGCCAAAACTTAGAAATGAACAATATTCGTGATATCAAATTTCAAGATATTGCGACTGTATCAACTAAGGATGGTCTAGAAGTGACTAAGAAGTATGAAGTAAGAAAGAATTTCTTAATGAATATTGATTTAGTCCTAACATTCGAGAAGAGTTTTGATCAAAGGTCAGTTCAAAGTAAGTGATCCACGCTTACCTAGTCGCATCGGTTATCAGTTTAAAAAATCTGAGCTACTTCATCTGGCACTGACACACCGATCGGTGAGCCACAAATATAATTATGAGCGCCTAGAGTTTCTAGGCGATTCATTGTTAGGGATGATCATTGCAAATTATCTTTACTGCGCTTATCCTCAAGAAAATGAGGGTCGCTTAACGCGTATGCGAGCAACTTTAGTTCGTCAGGAAGCGCTTGGTAAAATTGCAAACGATTTGAAACTAAGTCATAGTTTAATATTAAGTACGGGCGAATTAAAATCAGGTGGTCATCATCGTGAATCCATTCTCGCAGATACAGTTGAAGCGATTATTGGTGCAATTTATGTTGATTGTAATGATTTAAAAATTTTAGAACCTATTGTTCTGAAATGGTATGAACCTTATTTTGAAAATATTGAACCTACAGATCAACTGAAAGATCCTAAATCCCGATTACAAGAATATCTGCAAGGACGTAAAAAACCTCTCCCTATTTACGAGGTTGTGGATATTCAGGGCGATGCGCCAAACCAACATTTCAAAGTGGAATGTGTGGTTGCTGGTCTGCCAGCAATGCTGGGTGAAGGATCAAGTCGTCGTTTCGCTGAACAAGCGGTAGCGGCCGAATTTTTAAAGCTATTGGAGCAATAACCTTCATGTCGATTCAAAATGATCAGAATGAAACAGATCAAACTGCTGAAACAGCGAATACTGATCTGTTAGATCAGTTTTTTAGTTCACAAGGTATGACAATTCCTGCCGATTATAAAAGCGGATTTGTGGCGATTGTTGGACGCCCAAATGTAGGTAAATCTACATTAATGAATCACTTGTTGGGTCAAAAGCTTTCAATTACTTCACGTAAACCACAAACGACTCGCCATAAAATCATTGGTATTGATAGCCGTGAGAAATCACAAGCGGTATTCGTAGATACGCCAGGAATGCATAAAAAAGAAGTTCGCGCCATCAATAAAATGATGAACCGTGCTGCATCTTCTGCTTTACGTGATGTAAATTTGGTTTTATTTGTAGTTGATGCACAAAAGTGGACTCAAAACGATGAATTGGTTTTGGAAAAGCTTAAAAATGCTGAAATGCCTGTGATTCTAGTCATTAATAAATTGGATACGCTTGATAATAAAAATGCAGCTTTGCCTTTAATTCAAGAACGTGCCAAATTAATGAATTTTGCTGAGATTGTTCCTGTATCAGCATTACAAGGTTCAAATTTAGATCATTTACGTAATGTGATTGAGCAATATTTGCCATTTCAACCACCACTTTATTCAATGGATCAAGTGACAGACCGTTCAGAGCGCTTTCTTGCATCTGAAGTGATTCGTGAAAAAATCATGCGTCAGTTGGGTGAAGAGTTGCCTTATGATTTAACGGTGCAAATTGAGTCTTTTAAGACTGAAGAAGCAACAGTGAATGAAAAAACAGGTCGACCAAAACCAGCATGTACTTATATTGATGCGACTATTTTTGTTGATCGTCAAGGGCAAAAAGCCATTGTAATTGGTGAAAAAGGTGCAAAACTGAAGAAGATTGGTATGGATGCGCGTGCGGACATGGAAAAAATGTTCGAACAAAAAATCATGCTTACGCTTTGGGTGAAAGTGAAAGGTGGATGGTCAGATGATGAGCGTGCACTCAAAAGTTTAGGTTATAGTGATATTTAATTACTAATTGCATTCAAGGACAGAACCGTAATGATCAGAGTTGTCGTAGTTTTATCCTGCATTTTTATGTTGCAAGGCTGTGTATATAAACTCGTTACGGTTCCTGTCAAAGTTGCCTACAAAACCACCAAAGGTGTGGTAAAAGGGACTGCGGCAGTCGTGGGTGCAGTCATCCCAGATGGTGATGATGACGAGGATGATCAGAAAAAGGATAAAAAAGATTAAGCGATTGCAAGATGCGTAATGAAGTCCTGCATGGTTATTTAATTCATCATCGAAAATATCGTGAACGTAGTCATATCGTGCATTTGTTCACTGAGGAATATGGTCGTATGGACGGTATTCTTAGACAAACACCCCCACCACAATATCAGCCGATTACTTTGCAAGCGACAGGTAAATCTGAGCTGAAAAATTTTACAAAGTTGGAAATTTTGAATCAACCGATTTTCTTTTATGGTGATGCTTTTTTTTCAGGTTTTTATTTAAATGAAATTATTCTACGTTTATGCCCTTTAGAAGAGGGAATGCCTGAAACTTTTCAGCAGTATCATACCACTTTAGAAAATTTACAGCATTTGGGTCAGCATCCTGAAGCGAATGCATTTCTCAAGCAAGTTTTGCGTCAATTTGAACATGTCTTACTTGAAGAATTAGGTTATGCCATCGATTTTAGTTGTGATTCGCAACATCACAATATTCTACCGAATCAAAGATATCAATTTCAATTAAACGAAGGCTTCATCCCTGTTTCACATACTTCTTCTGCAACTTTACAAGGTATGCAAATTCTCAGTATGTTGAATTATGAAAAGGGTGGGGATTTTAATACAGAACAGTTACAATTACTCAGCAAGCTTTATCGTCAAATGATTACATCATTATTGGGTGATCGACCTTTAAAAAGTCGTCAGCTGTGGATTCAAAATTCTCAATCGAACACGTCAAATCATAAATCTAGTTAGGAAAATGTTATGGCTGCATTGCTGGGTGTAAATATTGATCATGTTGCGACTTTAAGACAAGCGCGTGGTACAAATTATCCTGATCCTGTAAAAGCAGCATTGCTCTGCGAACAAGCAGGTGCGGAAGGGATTACTTTACATTTGCGTGAAGACCGTCGTCATATTCAAGATGATGATGTACGACGTATGCGTCCAGTTTTAACAACACGTATGAATTTAGAATTGGCTGTCACCGATGAAATGGTTGCTTTTGCTCAAGAAATTAAGCCTCACTTTGTGTGTTTTGTGCCTGAAAAGCGTGAAGAAGTTACGACTGAAGGTGGTTTGGATGTCGTTGGGCATTTTCAAGATGTAAAAGCTGCGACACAGGCGTTAATGTCTGTAGGTAGTCAAGTTTCTTTGTTTATTGACCCAGACTTTGCACAAATTGATGCTGCGTTCGAATGTGGGGCGTCAACCATTGAATTACATACTGGGGCTTATGCCAATGCTGAAACAGCAGAAGCACAGTTAGCTGAGTTAGAGCGAATTGTTCAAGGTACAGCTTATGCAGCCAATAAAGGTTTGGTTGTGAATGCGGGGCATGGTTTGAATTTGGAAAATGTGGCGGCAATTGCTGCGATTCCTCAAATAAATGAATTGAATATTGGACATTCAATTATTGCAGAAAGTGTATTCGTTGGTTTAGAGCAAGCAGTGAAGGATATGAAGGCTGCGATTCAAGCCGCTCGTTAATTTAAGTGTGATCAATGTCAAATATGAATTATGATGAACTTATGCAGCCTGTGATTGGTTTTTTGGGTTGTGAAACACCGCAAGCATGGTTGGATGAAGCCTTAAATAATCTCCCATTATTAATGCAAGATCATGCAAATTGTGAAAAGAAAGCGGCAGGTACAGCCATGAACCTGATGTTTCGCTATAGTTTTTTTACAGATTTGCAGATCAAATTGGCACAACTGGTTCGTGAAGAAATGCTTCATTATGAACAGGTACTTGAGTTTATGACCAAACGTGGTCAGGAATGGAAGGCCTTAAGTGCAGGGCGTTATGCAGGTGTGCTACGTAAAGAAATACGGACTTATGAGCCAGAAGCGCTAATAGATGTCCTTGTGATCGGTGCTTTTGTTGAAGCACGCTCTTGTGAGCGTTTCTATGCGCTTGCACCGCTTGTCGATGAAGAGCTGGGACGTTATTATCGTTATTTACTTAAATCTGAATCACGACATTTTGAAGACTATTTGGCTTTGGCACGAGATATTGCAAAGACGTCTAAATTGAAAGATTCTGAAGAAGATATTCAACAACGTATTGACCATATTCGCGAAGTGGAAAAAAACTTGATTCTTTCAGAAGATAATACTTTCCGTTTTCATAGCGGTGTACCAGCTTAACGTGTATCACATCGATTGATATGAGAAATTTAAGAATAGCGAGTTTGAAATCCTCTACATGTTAGGGGATTTTTTATGTCGATTCATTTAATTTTTATTTTGCATGGAATTTGAATTAACCTTTATTTCATAGGTCATTTTAGATTTTTATTTCTTTAAATTTAGTCCATAAAAAAAGCCTATTTCATTAAAATAGGCTTTTATAATTTGGCTCTCCAACCTGGGCTCGAACCAGGGACCTGCGGATTAACAGTCCGTCGCTCTACCGACTGAGCTATTGGAGAATCTGAATGCGATTATAAGGAGATTTAAAAAGTGGTCAAGCTAAAAATGTCATGAATCCTTCATTTTTCAATCGTATGCTTCTTATTTGATCGGAAAGTAAAGAAGTAAGCAAAAATATAAATTCAGTCTTGCATCTGTTGAATTTGCTTGCTAGATTAAATCCATAACAGAACGTTTAAATGTTTATTTAAACAGTGTGGATTTAACCAACTTGCCAGCACTAAAATGGCTAAAACAGGAGACAGCGAATGAATACGCTTACTATCCCCGAAGTTTTTTCAAATATTGATTTTTATAAAGAAAATTATCTTTCTATCCTCTCTGATTCAGCACAGTATTATACTGAAGTTGAGAATGCTCATATCCACGTTTGGCCTATTGGTGAAATTAAATTACATCTTGGTGATTTATTACAACTCTGGTTTAGTGAAAAGTGGTTGATCAATTCACCTTGTCAATTATTCCTTGAAGATGCGACTAGAGAATTGTATAGAGAGGCTAAGCAATCGCTTCAACGTGATCATGATTTATATCTGTATCAACTTGAAGGCAGTGCTTTATCAGGTTCAAATCGTTCAAAAGTGTGGTCTGAGTCAGAGCAAAAATCCTTAGTGGTTTCTTTAGACAGTGTCTTTAAATATTATTGTATTTATAAAGGAACTGATCAGCCGATTTTTTCAGCTCAGCAGATCCTGCCTTTTAAATCGGCTGTTTAAATCTCTAGATATTAAGCATTTTGCATCAGTTTTGAACGAACTCTTTATTTTGAGTAAGGTAAGCATAAGAAAAAGGCTGATGTAAAAAGCTCATTACATCAAACATTGAGTTTGATGTAATGAAATTGTTCTAGTGTATTTAAGAATTAACTTGCTGATTTTTTGTGCGGTAGTTTTGCTTTAAAAGCAGCCCATTTTTCTTGACGTTTTACTTTGTTTTCTTCTTTTTTCTGTTCTTTTAACACTTTGTTGGCTTGTCTATTTGCTTTTTTTATTGCTTCCACTGAAGCTTCAATTTCAGCTTCAACTTCGTCATAATCCCAACGATAAACAACAGCATGTGCATCCTTAAAGTATGTATCAGCTGCTTTGTCATCCGTTTCATCAAAGTCATCAGCATCGAATAATGTACCGACTAAAGCATCTGTAGAAAAACCCAGAAGTACGCCTAGTGGACCGCCTAGAATACCTAAAAGTGAGCCAAGCGCTCCGCCGCTTAAAGTATTGATGCCATCTGAACTGTTATTTTCATCATGAATTTTAATTTTACCATCGCTTAGACGTTCAACAATGGATGCTTGGTTAATGTTACCAATAGAAGAATTTGTTAGTTTTGTGAAATAATCATAAGCTTTTGTTGAATCATCCCAACTTGCCAAAAGAATGTGAATTGTCATATATAAATCCTCAATAAATAATATATTTGTTCATTATATGTACTTGATATTGAGTGATATGAGTGTAACGAGCGTAGGCGTTTGATTGGTTTTATAAGGAGTATTTGTTATTTTTTCTTAATAATAATTTTTCAGTAAACTATTCGAATAAAGAATCCGAATAGTTTGAAGGATTGCGTTTTATTTTCTAATGATCATACAGGTCGCAGTTGCATGTGCATAAAGTTTACCATCTTCATCCACGATTTTTCCTTCAGAAATACCCAAATTTTTGCTCATATTAATGACTTGTCCAATTGCTAAAAGTTCTTTATCTAGCGGGATAGGGCGACACATTTTAATATTCAGGTCTATAGTTCCATAACCAACACCTGCTTCAAGTAGTGTATGTACCGCACAGCCTGTGACTGAGTCTAAGACTGTGGCAGCAAAACCACCGTGTACGCCACCAAGAGGGTTCAAGTGGCGCTTATCCGCTTTAACATTAAAGCTTGCAGTACCTTCTGAAATTTGGTGTAGATCCATAGGAATTGTTTCGCTGATACTGGCTCTAGGAATATGCCCATCCACCATTGCTTTTAAGAATTCAAGACCTGTCATTTCTTTTGGATGTTTCATTTTTAATCCTTCAATATATTTAGTTCTAAAAAGGAACTTATTAGATAAATTAGTGCCAAATTCTTAGAATAGCAATATCATCTTGTGAATCTTAAGTATCTAATTCATAAATTTTCTCGATGCTATCAGAGCTTTTTAAAATTTTAAGCGCAATTTTTTCACCTGTTGCCCATGTCGTTATCATTGAGCCATGTTCCACATCAATAATATCGATTTCTTTACATAAGGTGCGATCACTTTCAATAACAATAAACTGTGGTGATTGTTGTTTTAAACATTTCGCTATATATCGTTTTAAATTTTGTTGTTGATAAACATCTATAATTTTGTAGCGCATATTCATCATTATATTTAAGTCATTGTAAGTATTCAGTCTAAATTTTTTTAGTTGAAAATTCTACTTTTTAATTGTTTCTAATTTTTGTAAACGTTGGAAATTCATACATTTAAGCTACCACTCACACAGCATATAATCCGTGAGTATTTCTAAGTTGGCATGTAAAAATAAAATATTTTTTAGAGATTTTATATAGGTATTCACGATTTCTTTATTTCTTTATTTCTTTATTTCTTTATTTCTTTATTTCTTTATTTTGAGGAGAAATCAAGGTACTTGATTCAATGCATTTATTGATAAGAAAGACCTGTCATCGCTTTATTTAAAAAGTGCTGAGAGGGAATAAAAAATAGATAACAAATTTATTGATTTAGAGCATCAGAGATAAGGATTGGATATCTCAAATAAAATCAGATATCTATGATCATAATAGCAATATCGTTGAAAATGGATGCTCAGCAATGTTCTTCAAAATTTCACTGGCAATGATCGCTTTTGCTGCAAACTCTGTACTTTGTCGTTTAGCACTGTCAGATCGACTGATTGATCCAATGAGTTTTAGTTTGATTCGAGTCAGTTCAGGGGCAATGGTTTTATTGATCCTGTGGCTATTGAGTACGCAACGAGTCAAAATTGAATGGAATATCAAAAATGCGATATTCCTTTTTGTGTATATTTTGGCTTTTTCCTATGCTTATATCAAAATTGATGCAGGTGTGGGGGCACTTTTATTATTTGGTACAGTGCAATTGACCATGATTTTTTACGGTATTTTTCATGGTGAAAAACTAACTTTAAAACGTGGGTTAGGTGTTTGTGTGGCTTTGCTTGGCATTATTATATTGTTGCTGCCAGGTGCGAGTACACCAAGTTTATTTTACAGTGTGATAATGGCAATTTCTGGTTTGGCTTGGGCGGCTTATAGTATTTCAGGTAAAACGATGAGTCATCCTTTATCCAGTACATTCGCCAATTTTTTGCTTGCTGTACCCATCATTTTAATTGCAAGTTTTCTCTTTCAGCAAGATGTCGTAATGAATGCCAAAGGAATCATACTCGCTCTCATTTCAGGAGGATTAACCTCAAGTGGTGCATATGTTTTGTGGTATTCGATTGTTAAACATATAGATCGAATTACAGCAAGTACAGTGCAGTTGAGCGTTCCTTGCTTAGCAATACTCGGTGGTTCTTTCTTTATTGGAGAACCCATTGGACTGAGAATCATATTTTCGACAGTTGTTGTATTGTTTGGCATTGCTTTGGTGATTTTTTCAGTGAAGCAGAAAAGTAGTTAAATCTATGCTATTAAAAAAACCCGCATTAAATGCGGGTTTTTAAAAAATTTAAAGAAAGTATTCTTTAAAATTATTTTTCAGCAGTAATTGAAGCAATCGCAGCATCAACGCCTTCAATTGAATCAGCCGCTTTTTTGATACGAGCAAGTGCATCAACAAGAACTTCATCAGCAGTTGCATAAGAAATACGCATGAAACCGCCTAAACCGAATGCATCACCTGGAACAACAGCAACGCCAGTTTCTTCCAATAACCATTCAGAAAACTCTGTGCAAGATTTTAAACCTTTAGCACGAATTAACGGTTTGATATTGGCATATGCATAGAATGCACCATCAGCAGGCAGACAAGAAATACCGTTGATGTCATTTAAGCCAGCCATAACTAAGTCATGACGACGTTTGAATGCTTCAATCATTGGCTCAAGAACGTCTTGAGGACCATTCAATGCAGCTTCAGCAGCAACTTGCGAAATTGAAGTTGGGTTTGACGTTGATTGTGATTGGATTTTTTTCATTGCGCCAATCAATTTAGCAGGACCCGCTGCATAGCCGATGCGCCAACCAGTCATTGCATAGGCTTTAGATACACCATTTAATACAATAACGCGGTCATAAAGATCAGGTGCAACAGTCGCGATGTTGTAGAACTCGTCATCCCAACGGATTGGTTCATACATGTCATCAGATGCAACAAATACTTCTGGATGTTTACGAAGAACGTCCGCTAAAGCTTCTAATTCTGCTTTAGTGTAGATCATACCTGTTGGGTTAGAAGGGCTGTTTAATACCACTAAACGAGTTTTGTCAGTGATTGCAGCTTCTAATTGTGCAGGTGTAATTTTGAAACGTTGTTCTTCACCACATTTCACAACAACAGGGACGCCTTCAGCAATAATCACCATATCTGGGTAGCTTACCCAGTAAGGTGCAGGGATGATGACTTCATCACCTTTGTTTAACAAAGCAAGCGCTAAGTTAAAGAATGATTGCTTACCACCACAAGAAACCAAAATTTGATTTGCAGCGTAATCTAAATTGTTGTCGCGTTTAAATTTAGCAATAATTGCCTTTTTAAGACTTGGCGTACCGTCAACAGCTGTATATTTAGTAAAACCGTTGTTAATCGCTGCAATTGCTGCATCTTTGATGTGTTGTGGGGTATCAAAATCAGGTTCACCTGCGCCCAAACCAATGACATTTTTACCAGCAGCTTTTAATTCAGCAGCCTTGTTTGTCACAGCAAGTGTAGGGGACGGTTTGATGGCATTGACACGATCAGAGAGACGTACGTCCACGGCAATATTCCTTCTTATAGGGATAAAAAATAAAAGCAGGTTATCTTAGCTTAAAATGTAGAGTTTCGTCGTCCAATAAGCGAACAAATTAATAAAAAAACACGAAAAATTATAAATTATTGTTTCAATTAAATTGTTCTATTAAAATTAGTCAGTATGAAACTCGCACTCGATTTAAAATTTACGTACAATATGCTCAGATTAAGTTGAGTGAATCACATGAGCACCCAAAATTCTCCTAAGAAAAAACCTTTGGTTAATTTACCTTTTCCGATTAAACAAGCAAATGATGCAAAAAGTGCGGATGAAGATGTTGAAGATCTACGTCCAAAACCACAGCCATATGCTGATCGTACTTGGATGCCTCCACGAGGTACACGACGCTCTTTTGGTAAGCGTTAATCAGGTTGAGATATAAAAAATAGGTGCGCATGCATCTATTTTTTTGTCTGTTGATTAGACCTATTCATTCTTTATCATTATGTATTTTAGCGTTTAACTTATTTTAGTTTTGCTACATCTTTTCAAAAAAATTCACCAAAGATATTTTACATAAGAGTGATCCACCTCTTTATTTTTCTCATGAATAGATACATTAAAGGGCTTTGCCCTAAAAATCCTATTTTAAAGCTTAAAATTGTTCTAATACGTTGTTAAGAAAGTCTTATTCTTAAAGCATAATTAGCCTTCTGCTTTTTCCATAATATAGTCATAGTAATCTTTTTTCTTTTGATACATCACTTGATCTGCACGTTTAAGCATACATTCAACATTTTCACCCTCAAATGTTGTGGCATGACCCATGGCAATACGAATGGGGTGAGAAGAGTAATATTGATTATCAATATTTAAAAGTTCTTCAATGGTCATCATCATTGAGTCTAAAGTTTGGGCATCCGCTCCGGGCATGAGAACCACAAATTCATCACCTCCAATACGAGAAGCGGTGTAGTTCGAGTGGCTGACGGTACGACTGAGAATATTGCCCATACGACGTAATAAGTCATCACCAACATCATGCCCACGTGTATCATTAATTTCTTTTAGGCCATTCATATCAATAAAAATAGCTGAAACAGGGCGGACAATACCACGCTCTAAACGATTTAATTCTTCGGTATAGAATGAGCGATTAAACAGTTTAGTAAGCACATCATGCTTACCTAAATATTCTAAATAACTTTCTGCTTTTTTACGTGCTGTAATATCCGTCAGTGCAACTTGGACTAAGCCCCAATCTTCTTCATAACCTGGAAATACTGTGAATTGAAGAAGAACATTCCGCATTGAACCATCCAAAGCATAATTAATGGCTTCACGTTGATGGTGGATTTTACCATTCCATAATTCAATCAGTTGTTCTCTAAATGTTTGATGCATTTCTTTGGCAAAGACTTTATTTAAATTTTTAAATAAAGTGTCTTTATCAGGCGCTTTAAGTAAATCAAGTGTGGCTTGGTTCACATCTAATAATAAAATATCTTCTACACATTGATGGACAAAGTCAGCATGTACATCTAAAAAAGTCCGAAAATCTTCAATACCAATGTGACGTAATTGATCCATACGCATTTTCACACGACTAAAATCTTCAACCCATAATGATGTTGGAGAATAAATAAATCGAGCTTCAGCTAAACGTCGATTTTTTTCTTCAAGACGGCTGGCATTTTGATAATCCGTAATATCTTCAGTGGTCAGTAATATTTGTTTAAAAGTATGTTCTGATCCAGGCAATATCACGCCACGTAACTTAATATCGAGTGGTTTACCTGAAATGGTATAGTTAATGGTCGTACTCGAAAATTCAGTTTTTCCTTCCCATAATGAAACGAGCTCTAAAATGTGGGAATGAAACATATCACCCTGAAATATCGTATTTAAATTTTGACACAAATGATTAATATTATTGGCCTCGAAAACATCGAGTGTCTTTTTATTTACTTTTATAATTTTAATTTTATGTGCGCATTCTGTGACTCGTGAAATATCATCTTGTAAGAATTTTTTAAGGTCAGTAATGCCTTGATCTTTCCATACATCAAATTGTTTTTTTATTTCACTATAATCTTCTAACCACATTGGAATAGGTGATAAGTCAAAAATAGATGACTCCAATATTTCCATTTCAGTATTCCTATTATTCTAGTCGGTTAAGTTTATAGGCAAAATATACCACCAATATTGTGATTTAAAAACTATATTTAATTTAAAATGTGATACAAATATCTTTAAATTACATTAATTTAAGTTTTGCTTCATTGTCTTTATGATTTGTTAATTTATTTTAAACAGTTATGGTTAAATATAGTTAAAAGTGAAATAACATATTTAAATAGTGTATTTTTTATTATTGGTTTTATTTAATACAAATAGACTTCTTACATCTTAATATTTATTTACACTTATACAAAATTTTGACTGTATCAGATCATACAAAAAACTATCGCTTAATCAAAATAAAAACTTGATCATAAATATCTGATCAGTTCATGCGCAATTGATAATACTCATTTTTCTTTTTATACATTTTTTGATCAGCACGTTTGAGTAATTCTTCAATGGTTTCATTATTACGAGTTGTGGAATAACCCATTGCAACGCTAATCGATAAATCCTGATTTCGTTGGTTATCTTGATCCAATAAATTTTGAATAATATCAAGCATTGACTGTACATTTTGACTGCCCGCATTTGGCATCAGTATGACAAACTCATCCCCACCAATACGAGACACTGTGTAAAGGGTATCTGCAATGGCTTGATTTAAAATTTGTCCGATACGTTTTAATAATTGATCACCAATATCATGCCCATAAGTATCATTAACGGTTTTTAATCCATTGATATCTAAATAAATACAGGATACTGGATAAATTGAATTCTCTTCAAGTCGACTGATTTCTTCTGTATAAAAGGTACGATTATAGAGTTTGGTTAAAATATCATGTTTACCTAGATATTTAAGATGGTTCTCAAGTTTTTTACGCTCTCGAATATCTGTGAGAGCAACCTGAATCACGCCCCAATCATGTTCATTTTGTGGGAAAATATTAAACTGTTCAAGCACATGAATGATTTGCCCATCTGTTGAATAATAGGTGCATTCCCGTTGTTGATAATAATTTCCTTCCCAAAGTTGCAACAATTGTTCCGCAAATGATTGGTGAATATGAATAGAAAAAATTCGAGGGGTATTGTTCAGAAAATCAGTTTTATCTTTAGCTGCAAATAAATTTAAAGAGGCTTGATTAATATCTATAAATTTAATTTCATTAAAACATTGTTGAAGAAACTCAGGATGATCTTTTAAATGTTGTTTAAGATTGCTGATCTGATTTTGTCGAAGTTCTGCAAAAAGAGACTTTATTTTGCTGTAGTCTTTAATCCACAACGGAGTTGGACTGTATGTAAAGATAGATTCGGCAAAACGTCGTGCATTCTGATAATCAGAAATATCCTCGGTCGTTAACAATAAGCTTTCCCAACTGTCTTCATTACCAGGCAGAACATTGGCACGTAACTGAATGTCAATTTGCTTACCTTTACAAGTGTAGTTGACCGCAGGAATTGTACAATTTGCCTCTTTGTTCCATAAGGCAACAAAAAAATGAACTTTAAATTGACTGACTTTTTCAAAATGCAATTTAGAAAAACTTTGTATAATTTCTTCTAAATTTTCAGCCTCATATAACCTTAAAGCACTTTTATTAATATGAGTGGTTCGAATGGTTGCAAGACAAGGCTGTAAACGTTCAGGATCTTCCAGTAAATATTGTTTAAGATCTTGAACACCTTCAGCTTTCCATTGTTCAAATATTTTTTTAACACCGCTAAAATCTTGTAACCACATTGCGAGAGGAGACAAATCAAATACGGTGAGATCCAATTGCTCCATACTTTCGTACCATTTTATTTAAAGTGATTAAAATTAGACATTTCGCATGAGTGTAAAAAGTTTTAGATAAGTAGTTTATTAATATCATCGAGTTGCTTACATGGTAATGTCTAAAGTGGGTAAGATTTTATTTCTCTTTTAGATGATCAACCTTAGGCTTTACTCAGCATAGCTAAATCTAAAAATGTCTAATAAGTGTACTATAAGTACCTGAGTTATATCAAATCAGTTCAGAAACTCAGTGCATTGTTACTTTTTGGCTTTATGAACGGCTTTAGGTGGGGAAATTTCTCTCTCACCGTTCCACACATCAATAAAATCATTTTCATTCAAATGATATAATTCTAATAATGCCAAAATGACACCACCAAAGATCAGAGAACCTTCTGAATTGGTTTCGAATTGGAAAATTTTGTTATGTAAAGTATTTAAAATATCACGAATTTCAAAGGTACGGTCACGCCCATTGCTGTCTTCAGGATACATTGGCGTATTGACTACAATCGTTGCTAAGCTTTTTTCAGCATCTGTTAATTCTAAATTTTGAATCGCTTGAGATGGGTCATCACTAAAAATCACAGCATCTGTAATAAAGGTTTTGACCAATTGTTGAGTGAGCTTCGGTAACGTTTTTTCTACAAAAGGGCGGAATGAACTTGGGAAAATTACATTGTGTGAAATACCTTTAAACATTGGTGCAATTTCTTCCACTGTATAGCCTGCTACACCACAACCGACTGAAGTAATAAAATATTTGGTCTTAGGATGATTCTTGGTATAAATTTTAAAATCATCAACATAGTGTTGAATCTGTGAGAGTGGCATTTGTTGCAAATGCTCATTCATGGTTGGAATTGCAAAGCTTTGACCAGACCATCCACGTCCAGCACCTTTCATCGCCCCAAAATGTAAGAGCGCAGTCTTTGCCGCACCACCTTGATGTGTTCCTGCCATATTGCTACCAAACACAAAAACAGTATCTTCTGGCAAGCTTTTAATAATATTTTCATCATGATAGTGATAGGTCATGGCATTTCACTTCTTTTATCGGCGTGTTTTCCATGTTGCAATTGAATTGCAATGGGGTCAAGTTATATTACTTGAATAAAATGATTTATCCCCAATATCTAGAAACTTAACAGCTTGTCCAAATCTGCATCTGATAAGCTACGCCTTTTAGAATACATAGAGAAATTATCTGTGAATGAGAACCAACCTTTTGAACTTGTCACGCCTTATCAACCTGCGGGTGATCAACCTCAAGCGATTGAAAAACTTGTACAAGGAGTAAAAAAGGGTTATCACGATCAGTTATTACTAGGGGTAACAGGTTCTGGTAAGACCTATACAATGGCGAATGTTATTTCACAATTACAACGTCCAACCATTGTGATGGCACACAATAAAACCCTTGCGGCACAATTGTATGGTGAATTTAAGTCCTTTTTTCCAAACAATGCGGTTGAATATTTTGTAAGTTATTACGACTACTACCAACCCGAAGCTTATGTTCCATCTTCCGATACATTTATAGAAAAAGATTCAGCCATTAATGATCATATTGATCAGATGAGACTTTCGGCAACACGTTCTTTATTAGAGCGTAAAGATGCCATTATTGTTGCTTCTGTTTCAGCCATTTATGGTTTGGGTGATCCGAATGCTTACATGAGTATGCTGTTACATATTGTACAGGGTGACCGAATTAGTCGTGACGATATTATTCGCCGTTTGGTGGAAATGCAATATACCCGTAATGAATTGGAATTTTTACGAGGAACTTATCGAATTCGGGGTGAAATTATCGATATTTTTCCTGCGGAATCTGATCAGAATGCAATTCGTATTGAATTGTTTGATGATGAAGTGGATTCGATTCGCTGGTTTGATCCGCTTACTGGAAAGCTCGTCCGTAAAGCACCACGAGTGACGATTTATCCTAAAAGTCATTATGTCACGCCAAAAGATAATCTATATCGTGCAATTGGAACAATTCGTGAGGAACTGGGAGAGCGTTTAGCTTTTTTCAAAGAACACGATAAATTAGTCGAAGCGCAACGTATTGAACAGCGTACTCGTTATGATTTAGAAATGATGCAGCAGTTGGGATATACCAACGGTATTGAAAACTATTCACGTCATCTTTCAGGTCGTCCATCGGGTGAAGCGCCACCGACTTTATTTGATTATTTACCTGATGATGCCTTGCTGATTATTGATGAGTCACATGTGACTGTTCCACAAATTGGAGCAATGTATAAGGGTGACCGTTCACGAAAAGAAAATTTAGTGAATTATGGTTTCCGCTTACCGAGTGCTTTAGATAATCGTCCGATGCAATTTGAAGAGTGGCAGCGCATTGTGCCAACAACGATTTATGTTAGTGCAACACCTGCAAAATATGAGTTAGAACGATCAGAACAAGTGGCTGAGCAAGTCGTGCGTCCAACAGGACTTGTCGATCCGACCATTGAGATACGTCCTGTGTTAACTCAAGTTGATGATGTTTTATCTGAGATTAATATTCGGACAGCATTAGATGAACGGGTTTTGGTGACGACGTTAACCAAACGGATGGCAGAAGATTTAACATCGTATTTAAAAGAATATGGTGTCAAAGTTGCGTATCTACACTCAGATATTGATACCGTTGAACGCGTTAAAATTATCCATGACTTACGCACGGGTGTACATGATGTTTTAATCGGCATTAACTTGTTGCGTGAAGGTTTGGATATGCCAGAAGTATCACTGGTCGCCATTCTTGATGCAGATAAAGAAGGTTTTTTACGTTCTGAACGCTCGTTGATTCAGACCATTGGACGTGCTGCACGTAATGTAAATGGTAAAGCGATTCTTTATGCAGACCGTGTTACTGATTCAATGCGCAAAGCAATAGATGAAACGGATCGTCGTCGTACTAAACAAATGCAATTTAATGAAGAGCATGGGATTATTCCGCGGAGTACAGTTCGTCAAAAAGTGAAAGAAATTGACAGTGGTGAAATACTTGAAGATGATCAAATTGAAGCGAATATTTCAGATCAGGCAAAAGCGTTAACTGCGGATGAGCGCCATATTTTGTCTGATCCTAAACTTTTCACTAAGCATCTGACCAAACTTGAAAAAGAAATGTTGAAAGCTTCTAAAGAATTGCAATTTGAGCAGGCTGCTCGTTTGCGTGATGAAATTTTGCGTTTAAAAGCTCAATTGTTGCAATGAGTTAAAATCTATTGATGTCATTGAAAGCGACCTAAGATACATATTTATACAATGGTTAATGTAAAACCTTATATCTTTGAATGGAGTAAAAGATAAAAGAATAAGGTACCTGAAATTATTATGAATAATAATTCATCACAAATAAGGTTGCATTGGACCAAAGTTATTCTGAGTGGAACACTTGCTTGGGGCGTCGCGATTGGGACAACAACCTATGCTCAAAGCAAGAGTTTGCCTACAGTAGAAAAGGTTGAATTAGATAAGTATTTAGGGGTGTGGTACGAAGTTGCTCGTAAACCCATGTCTTTTCAAAAACAGTGTGCTCGAGATGTTTTAGCGATATATACGGTGAATGAGAATGGCAATATTGCTGTAGATAATCGTTGTTATGATCGTGAAGGGAATTTACAGCAAAGTTTTGGCGAAGCTTTTGTGATTAATGAGCCTTACAATAGTAAATTTAAAGTGAGTTTCGTACCAGAAGCTGTACGTTGGATTCCTGTTGGTCGTGGTGATTATTGGATTTTAAAATTAGATGAACATTATCAAATGGCTTTGGTCGGAGAGCCCACACGCAAATATTTATGGGTGTTGTCTAGAGATCCGCATCCAGATGAAGCGATGGTTAATGAATATCTAAAATATGCAAAATCGCTAGGCTATAACATCAAAAATATCATTCAAATACCACAAACTAAAGCTAAATAAATAAAAATCCACATAGTATTTGCTCAAAATTAAGCTCAGTTTTAATTTCACCCTTGAAATGCTAAAGGTGAGACATCTTCATATTAATTAGCTGTTTTATCATCACTGTGAATAGTCTATTTATTTCTTAATCTATTGCAATGAAGCTTATTCAACATGGACTGTAAAAACTCATTATTATAAAAGATGGATGGTTTATGTTGAAGTACTTTAAATTTCTCTTGTACTTTGATGGGTATATGTTTCAATCTCACTCAGGAAAATGAAAAAATTGAATGAAGACATTTGTCTTTTGGGATGTTTAGTTTGAGGTGATTGATGTTTAAGGGCGTAATGCTATCAGTATTGGCATCTATTACTTTCGGTATTTTATATTTTTACACCCAATTATTAGGTGATTTAGACGGTCAACAAACTTTCGGCTGGCGCATTGTTGCAACGTTACCTTTTTTAAGTCTTTTTATGTATTTCAGTGGTGATCTTCGTTACGTCAAAGAAATTTATCAAAGAATAGTGCAAAAACCTGCCTTATTATTAATGCTCATCGTCACGTCATTTTTGAGCTGTGTGCAGTTATGGCTTTTTTTATGGGGGCCAATGAATGGGCGAGGTTTACAAGTCTCATTGGGATATTTCCTTTTACCCTTGGTTTTGGTTCTTGTGGGTAGTGTTTTTTATAAAGAAAAATTATCTAAATTTCAAATGGTTGCTGTATTTTTTGCAGTTGTGGGTGTTGGACATGAATTGTGGCGTTTAGGCAGTATTGCTTGGGAAACCATGCTAGTTGCTATCGGCTATTCTCTTTATTTTTT
Source organism: Acinetobacter sp. ANC 3832 (assembly GCF_002135415.1). Classification (GTDB taxonomy): domain Bacteria; phylum Pseudomonadota; class Gammaproteobacteria; order Pseudomonadales; family Moraxellaceae; genus Acinetobacter. The sequence continues at coordinate 353,028 of NZ_NEGJ01000003.1, read as the reverse complement.
CATTCGTAAGAAAATGAGTACAGATAATTTAGGTGGCTTTTGGTGGGATATTGTATTGTGCCTTCCAATTGCTATTTATTTTACTCAAACAGGATTAAGCCCTTATCTTAAATTTGCTGAATCACCTTCATTATTTTTAATTGTCGCAGGTTTAGGTATTTTAAGTGCAATTGGGTTAGGGAGTTATATACTTGCAAGCCGCTATTTACCCATGGTTTTATTTGGATTATTGAGTTATTTAGAGCCTGTATTATTGGCACTGGTTTCTTTAGTTTTGGGTGAAAGTATTGGTGCAGGTGAATGGTTTACTTATATTCCAATTTGGTGTGCAGTCGGTATTTTGGTGATTGAAGGAATTTGGCATCTATATACACAACAACAAAAGTCTAAAAACTTAAAGCGAAATATTGAAAAGCAGAATGGTAGAGCATGAGATTGTTGTTTTGAATGAGATATCTGATATCAATAAGCTGCTTATTGTCACTTCTAGAAAGTTGTTCACAAGTTTTATAAAATATTTAATATTATAGACATTGCTAAAGTGTCTAGACGAACATCAGCACTTTGTTCGTCTAGACATGCTTTATTAATAAGACTTAATTTGATGCAATTAAAATTTTAAATAGTACGTCCACCATCTACAGGGAATTCAACACCTGTAATAAAAGCTGCTTCATCAGATGCTAAATACAATGCAGCATTTGCAATGTCTGATGGTTCTGCTAAACGGCCTAAAGGGACTGTTGCAATAAATTTTGCACGATTCTCAGGCGTATCAGGAAGACCCATCGCAGTCTCCAATATTCCTGTTGCTCCCATTACTGGACAAATTGCATTCACACGAATATTACTGGATGCTAGTTCTACAGCCATTGATTTTGAAAGCATATTTACAGCACCTTTTGAACCGCTATACCAAGTTAAACCTGGGCGAGGACGAATTCCTGAGGTCGAGCCTACATTTAAGATTACACCACCACCATTTTCACGCATGGCAGGAACAAGTGCATGCGCGAAATTATAAATCGACTTTACATTTACACGGAAAACCAGATCAAAAGTATCTTCATCGACCTCTAACATGGGCATATTTTTATGTGTTGTCCCTGCGTTGTTCACTAGAATATCGGGGATACCTAATTTTTGCATAATCTCTTGAGTCGCGAGTTGTACAGCTTGGAAATTACCCACATCCACTTGAATGGCGATGGCACAATCCCCAATTTCTTTTGCAACTCGTATAGCAGAATCTAAATTTAGATCTAAAACAGCAACTTTAGCGCCTTCGTGTGCATAAATTTTTGCAATTGCCTCACCAAAACCTGAACCACCACCAGTCACAACTGCTATTTTATTATTTAAACGCGACATAATTCTTATCCTTTTCAATCAACTATTCCATGAATGAATATTGATATCAATTTTTTTTATTATGCGCAACGTTAATTATTAAATTTATTGATGTTATTGGTAGTTTAGAATTTGACTCATTGTTTTATGATGAGGTTTAATCTAATATTTTGAATTGTTGTAAGTTATGATAAAAATTAAAATAAGACTTACGATAATTGTTGAACAATAATTAAAAAAAGTGTTAAATAGTTAACATAATTAATGCTAATGATAGATAATAAAAAAAGATGTGAGTATTATGAATACGACAATGATTCCTTACCAGATTCGAGCAACTTTGTTGCAATTAGAGCCAAGCACTGATTTGAATTGGAAGGAAATCGTGTCTCATATTTTTGATGAAGAAAACATTGAAATACGTGAAGAAATAGATCGTCAAATTTTAAAACCAAAAGATATTCAATGGAATAGAATCGCCAATAGTTTTGAATATAAAATTAACAATTCCTTAGATATTCTAAAACACAGTTTTTCTAATGAAAGAATGCGTTCTATTGCAGCAAAACTGGGGAAGTCTACAGATTGGTTGAAAAAAACCAGTGATAGTATGCAAATTGCAGATTATTTGGAAAATGCACTTAAACAAATAGACTTAATTCCAGTCAATGATGATCTGATTATACAACGTGAAAAGTTATTAATCCGACGTGTGTTTTTACAAGATGTGGCTAATATCATTCGTAGTCTAAAATTAGACCGACCGAAGGGTATACGCCAACTGACAGCTGAACAAATCAAATGCTTTATTATTGAAGTGTATATTAAGCAACAATTATTGGGTTATTGGTTTAAACCGTTACTGCCGAAGTATTCACAAACGATGCAACATCCTTTTTTTAAATACTTTGTTTTGAGAGAACAGGGCTTTCGAAAATTTGATATCGTTCAAACCTCAGAGTTCATTTTTTTAATCGCACCTATTCCAAATTTTGAGCAAAACCCATATTCAATTCGCCGTTTTTTAGTTGAAGATCATCTTGAATATGAAGATAAAGATCAGATTTATTTGAATGGTGTAGTTGTTGATTTAAAGCGCGTAAAAGAAAATTCATATATTGATGAAGTTTCTGATCATTTACAGAAGATGATCACGATTCAGCACCAAGTACACAAGGATGTACTCGAAATTGTTTCAGACTTTGAAAGTTTTACAGAGAAAAAATTCATTCCTTATTTGATGCAACCTTTAGGTGCTGTAGGAAAAAATAGCGATACTGTTGCACAGGATTATATTAAAAATATTGAAAATATGTTGGTAAACCATATCCTAGTACCACTTAGAAATGCTGTGAAAAATGATTTATCTCATATTGAAGAATTTGAATATTTATTTATGAGCGTGCACCGAATCTTATCGGAAATACTCTCCCACTACCGTGATTTTAAAGAACAACCCGCTTTGTTTTTTAATGCACAAGTACAGTTATTCGAATATCGTTTATTGGCTTATTTAAAACTCATTGAAAAAAGAAAGGATGAGGCTTTTATTCCTTTGCATGGTCATGAGTGGAACATTATGGATGAGCGTTCACAACAACCACTCAAGCAAGTTCAAGAAGTATTGGCTCATCATATGCAGGATTATCGTGATCTAAAAACCTATATGTCACAATTAAAAGTAGAACAAACTGCCGTAAAAGGGTCTTTTCTAAAACGCATGATGAAAGGTGAGAAAGTAGAAAAAGATATTACTCAAGCAAATTTGGCTTCAATTCGAATTAAGAAACAAGCATATTTAGACATGTTGGCAGTACCAAAAAGCTTACCTAAATATAGTGTGTTTATTGAATTTGAAAGCTTAACATCGATGAGTGAGTTAGAGCGTCATTATGCTTTTCCAAACGGTGATAATGGACTGACACGCTTACCTTTGCTGATGAAATTGCCTGAAAATTTAGTCGATTTCAATTTTGATGATTTTAATGCTTCAATTATGAGCTACGATTTACGTTTTTCTCCGAATAAATAAGTGAAATGGTACTCATGATATTTTTATGATGAATAGCATCTTGGGCAAGGATAATAACTTCTTTATTTTTCTCTTTGATGGGTAAATAAAAAGGCTTTATATGCGAAGTCTAATACATTGAATAATAAGTTTTTTATGAATATTTGTTTTCTCTATAAGGAAAATGAATTTTTATGAACAAGCCAATGTGAATTGTTATAAAGCACTGTATGTTTTTTGTCTGATAGAAATATTAGGGAAATAAATAAAATACAAATAAAATCATTCACTAAGTTTAAAATGAATGGCAAATATTTTATTTCATAATAAAAATATACGTCGTTTCGATTTCAACTATTTGAGAATTCCATTACAATTATGGGGTTTTAAAAATCAAGTTTAGATATACATAAATAGAGGACGTATCTGTGAGCAAAGACACTATCATCGCCCTACATGCAGAGCACCAAGGTCGCTGGAAAAACCGTGAAGAAATCGCGGAACGTATGATTGCATTAATCGGTCAATTATACCGTGAGAAAAATATTGTCACTTCAGTTTACGGACGTTCTTTAGTTAACCGTTCAGTAATTCAGATTTTAAAAGCACACCGTCGTACACGTATGATGGATGTTGAACTTTCTGTTGTTCATACTTTCCCTATTCTTGAAGCTTTGGCGAAACTAGAAAATATTGGTTCTGCTGAAGTTGATTTAGGTAAACTTGCAGTTGAATACAAAGAAAAAGGTGGTGATGTTGATGCATTTGTTGCAACAGCAGTAAAATCACTTGAAGGTAATCCTGCAATTGTTGAACCTAAAGATGTTGTTCTTTACGGTTTTGGTCGTATTGGTCGTATTCTTGCACGTTTGATCATTGGTCAATCAGGTTTAGGTCGTGGCTTAAACTTAAAAGCAATTGTTGTTCGTAAATCATCTGATGGTGATTTAGAAAAACGTGCTTCTTTACTTCGTCGTGATTCTATTCATGGTCCATTTGCAGGCACAATTTCTGTAGATGAAGCCAATGAAGCAATCATTGCCAATGGTAACTTTATTAAAGTGATTTATGCTTCTAGCCCTGCAGAAGTAGATTACACAGCTTATGGCATTAACAATGCACTTGTGATTGATAACACAGGTAAATGGCGTGATGCTGAAGGTCTTGCTCAACACTTGAAATGCCCAGGCGTTGCTCGTGTTGTATTGACTGCACCAAGCAAAGGCGAAATGAAAAATGTTGTTTATGGCGTAAACCATACTGATATTTTAGATGAAGATAAAATCATTTCTGCTGCAAGCTGTACGACGAATGCAATTACACCTGTACTTAAAGTATTGCATGACAAATATAAAGTACTGAATGGTCACGTTGAAACAGTTCACTCATTTACAAATGACCAGAACTTGATTGATAACTACCATAAAGCGGATCGTCGTGGTCGTGCTGCAACGTTGAACATGGTGATTACTGAAACTGGTGCGGCTAAAGCTGTTGCTAAAGCATTACCAGAGTTACAAGGTAAATTAACAGGTAATTCAGTACGAGTTCCTACACCAAACGTATCTTTAGCTATTCTGAACTTAACACTTGAGAAAGAAGTTGATCGTGAAGAAGTGAACGAATATATTCGTCAAATTTCAATCAATTCTAGCCTTCAAGGTCAAATTGGTTATACCAATTCGACTGAAGTTGTATCTTCGGACTTTATCGGTTCACGTACAGCGGGTGTATTTGATGCTCAAGCAACGATTACTTCAGGGACTCGTTTAACTGCTTATGTTTGGTATGACAACGAAGTCGGTTATAGCTGCCAAGTTTTACGTATTGCTGAACAAATGTGTGGCGTAAGCTATCCAAAAGTTCCTGCTGAAACAAATGCATAATTTGTAAAGCAAGTATTGTAAATAAATTGAAAAAGAGCTTCATTTGAAGCTCTTTTTTTGTGTCTATATTTCATGTTAATTTTATTCAGATCTATAATTCTTGTATAACAAGCTATAATTTTTCTTTCAGGATAAAAATAAAGAGGCTATTCATCGTTATATAAGATGTTTATTCAGCATCCTAAATAAATATAAAAAGAGAAATGATAATGTATAAGAGAAGCATACGAATCATATTGATGAGTTTAGGATTTGTATTAATCAATTCGTAACTGAATGCTCAATCTTTAGATTTAATACCAACTATGAAAGATCGTTATGAGAGTGATTGTTCAATTCGTGAAGGCTATGATTTATATGATTCTGAATCGGGTTTAGATAAAAAATTGCAACCATTTACAGGTAAAGCAAAATATATTGAACAACCAGTCTATAGTAGTACTCTATTTCCTTTGAAAAATGTAACTTATAGGGGTGTTCCAATCATAAAATAAAATATTCCTACGGAAATATTGCCAAGCAAATCAATTAGACCTTATATTTTAATATATCAACAATGCAAGCTAGAAAGAATTTCTCTAAGATTAAATTTAAGATAAAGCAAGATGCTGCAATGGCAGGTTTAAGTATAAATAAAGAGGGGGAATTGATGCGAGTACAATGTTATTGGCCAGATTCTTATTTTAAATATTAATCAAATTTAACAACAAATTGCATCGCCTTTGATACATAAAATCGCAAACTATTTCGCATAAACTTATAAAATCATAGATTGATAAAAACAAAATGTATTAAGGAAGATCATTTGCAAATTAAATCAATGATTGCTGGGCTGAGTTTTATTGTGGTGGCTGCTGTATGTGGTGTGCTCATCGCAATTTGGATATTTAAGCATTTCAATATTTATATTCCACTTGAAAATCAAGCGGTCAGTATTGATTTGAAAGAACCACTACAAGCCAAAGTTCAAATTCATGATGCCTTAAATGTTGATGTAACAGGGCAGGTCAATGCAGAAATCCCAATTCATGAAAAACTCAGCATTCCGCTTACTCAAACGCTGACGCCACGGGTTTATTTTGATAATCAAGTTCCGATTCAAACCATCATTCCTGTTAATGAGATTTTAAAAGTCAATCAGAATATGCCTATTGATACTCAGGTGCAGATTCGCGTTCTAGGAAAAGATATTACTTTACCATTGAAAGGAACCATTCCAATTCAAATGAATGTTCCTATTCAATTACAAGTTCCGTTAAATCAAAATGTTCATTTAAAATTTGATGCACCTGTTAAAACGGTTTTAAAAGAAAATTTACATATTCCATTGGATACAACATTAAAAGCCAAGATTCCAATTCAAGGGCATTTAAATGTTCCGATTAAATCGGCATTACAAGCAACAGTAGATGTACAAAATACATTGCCAGTCAAAATTGAAAAGGGTCAGTTAAAAATTCCTTTAAGTAGTTTAAGACTGTCGCGAGATGTAGAAGAAAAACCAACGCTACCTGTTGAAAAGACCAATTCTTCAACAGCTCAAACAGAATAAGGGTAATCACGATGTGGATATTCAATTCTGCTAAAAACTTAATATTAAGCTTTATCGTCGTAGTCATCTTAATTGCTGTTTTGTTTTGGTTATATTTGAATGTACAAGCTTCCATGCAGGTTTCAGCACTGAATGCACAAATTCAACTTTCACATTCCCTGCCGACTAAAATTCATGTCGGAAATTATTTAGAAACACATGCAAAAGGTGCATTATCGACTGAAATTGCAATTGATCGTGAGCTTAATTTACCGCTAAAAGGCAAGTATCTTGCAGATTTAAGTTTTGTAGTCACAACGCCCATCACGGTTCATATTGATTATTCAACGTACATTAATATCGATACAATCATGCCTTTAGAGACAACAACAGATTTGGTTTACCAAAATAAATTATTACCGAAATTCCCCTTAAAATTGAATATCCCAATTCATTTAAGTGTGCCTTTTCAATTAAAAAGAACCTATGAGCTTCCAATCAAAATTAACTTCAGTGGGCCAGTAGAACTAGGTTTCGATGAGCAAGTTCATTTGCCTCTTAAACATACTTTAAAACCGACTTTGAATATTAATGACCCGATGACAATGCGTAAAATTGCAACTTTTGATGCCACCATGTATAACCAAGAACGACAATCTTTAGCGGATTTAGAAATGAAAATTGATTTACCTGTACGAAATATTCGTCCTTAACCTGATTGATTTATGTACTGTTTTAAATGATTGTGCTATTTTAACTTACTTAATGTAAGTACATACCTGAAAGTAAGCGGATAGTGCTTTGGAGAAGATGAATGAGTACCTATGCAAGCAGTACATTACTCGGGCAGGTTTTATCTAGCGAATGTCCATCACGTGAAATATTGGAACACTTGACCAGTAAATGGTCGGTATTGGTTCTGCGTTGTTTAAGTGATGGTGTGCAGCGTTTTAGCGAGCTGAGAAGTCGCATTGATGGTGTGAGTGAAAAAATGCTTGCTCAAACGCTGAAGGTTTTGGAAAAAGATGGCTTTATTTTGCGGACAGTTTATCCACAAGTGCCACCAAAAGTGGAGTATCAGTTAACAATTTTAGGTGCTCAAGCCGCTGAAAAATTAAATTATTTAATTGGTTGGATTGAGCGAAGCTTACCTGAAATTATTGAAAATAAAGAAAGGGTGAGAAAGTAAATGGATTAACATATAAAGAATATGCGACTAGATTTAAAGTTTTTTAAATTAAGTAATTATATTTATTAATTGGATAATAATAAGCTTAAGAAAGTCTGAGAGTGAAATAGATCAAAGTATAAATTTTAAAAGGATAGTAGATGGGTAGTAGTGATCTAATAGGGGTTTTAGGTACTTTGATAGGAGCTTTTGTAGCTCTGCATATATTTAATCAGTGGAAAAAGCAAAAAGGTAGTGAAGTAATATCTATAGAATCTCGTGAGATATTCAACTTAATAGAAAAAATACCATCGAAATTAAATATAGTTTTAGAAGATATGATGGCAATGTCTATAGAGAATAAAGTGCCTAATGATTTTGATAAAGAACGATTTATTAACTTCCGAGAATTAAATATGGATATAGTTAAGAGGTTACAACTTATAAAATTTAAGAATAAACATAAAGATACTCTAGAAATGATACAAAATTTTCATGATTCATATATAAGCTTTGGAAGCTACTATCATCAATCTCACTCCATAAATTTAGATGAACTATTTAGTAGTAAGGGAAAGTACGAGAAAAATTTCAATAATCTAAAAAATGATATGTATGAATATTCTCTGTATAAAAGGACTCTCTAAAAAAGGATAAAGCAGAATGCTCTTATAATCCTTGTATGTGAAAGATAAAAATAATTTTTTGGTTCACTGAAGTTTTAATAAGTATGTATATTTATTAAGTAGTAAAATCAATAGCTAATTAAATAAAGTAAGCTGATGATTAATATTAGCTTACTTGTTGGTTGATTGAAGTAATGTGATTAATATTACTTCCTAAAACTTCGTACAGCATTTCCTCTTTCAACTAAAGCATGTTGCTGATGTTGTGACTGACGATTGTTAGCAGATTGACTATCTAATTGTTGCTGTAATTTTAAGGCAATTAATTCTTTTGCTAATCTTTTATTTGCATGTTGGCTACGTTCGGACATGACTTTGACGCTAATGCCAGAAGCAACATGTGTTGCGTGTACAGCAGAATCGGTTGTATTGACATGTTGACCACCTGCACCTGATGCACGGCAAGCTTGAAAGATAATTGTGCCATCATTGGGAAATTGCTTGGGTAGATCAAATTTGGTGATTCCAACAAACCAGTTTTTACGTTTATGATTCGGTCGAATTGGACTTTGAAATGTCCATTGAATAGTTCCAAGCCATGAACTGAGCCAAATTTCAGCATCATCTGAAATATTCAGTAAGAGTGATGAATAACCATATTGAGTTGCAAAAGCTTCAATCATTTCAAGTTCAATTTTTTTTTGATTTTGCTTCTTTTTGCATTTCTTGAAGCGTGTATTTAACAGCGAGTTCACATTCTGCGGGTCCAAGCGCAGCACTAATTTGGACGATAGACAATAGGATGTTCCTTTTTATTTAATTTAAAAATTATATGATATGTTGATAGAGAATGATTTAACCAAATATATCTAATGATAAAAAATTGTCTAAGTATTATTTTTCACCATATTGTTAAAATAATAACCTGAATGTTTAATAAAGAATAGCCTAAAAATAACTAAGCCTCATCCATAAAATACGTTTATAGGTCTGCGTTACTCATTAAAATCCAGTCAAAATAGGAAAATTCATGTATTGCTGAATAATACTATTCGAGAAATTTTTCAAAATATGGCAGAATATGCGGTTTTAAAGTATTTAGAGGATTGGCAGCATGCGCTTTGTTGATGAAGCAGTCATTACCGTAGAGGCTGGCGACGGTGGCAATGGCGTAGCCAGTTTTCGCCGTGAAAAATTCGTACCATTTGGTGGTCCAGATGGTGGTGACGGTGGTCGTGGTGGTATGGTTTATGTTCAAGCAGACGACGACACCAGTACACTTGTAGATTATCGTTATACCCGTAAGTTCCGCGCAGAACGCGGTAAAAATGGTCGTGGCGCAAACTGTGCAGGCCGTGGTGGTGAATCAATCATCTTAAAAGTTCCTGTAGGAACGACCATTGTAGATATTGAATCAGGTGACATTATTGGTGACTTGGTTGAAGATGGTCAAAAAATAATGGTTGCCTTGGGTGGCGATGGTGGTTTAGGGAATACCCACTTTAAAACATCAACAAATCGTTCACCGCGTAAATGTACACATGGTATTAAAGGTGAATATCGTGAAGTTCGTTTAGAGCTTAAAGTTCTTGCGGATGTTGGTTTGTTGGGTATGCCGAATGCAGGTAAATCGACCTTTATTCGTGCAGTATCAGCAGCAAAACCAAAAGTTGCAGATTATCCATTTACAACAATGGTTCCAAACCTTGGTGTTGTAGATGCGGATCGTCATCGTTCATTCGTGATGGCTGATATTCCAGGATTAATCGAAGGTGCATCTGAAGGTGCGGGTCTTGGTATTCGCTTCTTAAAACACTTGGCACGTACGCGTATTCTCTTACATATTGTTGATGTACAGCCGATTGATGGTTCAGATCCTGCATATAACGCGAAAGCAATTATGGAAGAATTGAAAAAATTCTCTCCAACATTGGCTCAACTACCAATCGTTCTTGTATTGAACAAACTTGATCAGTTGGATGATGATACTCAAGAAGAATGGTGTAATCATATTCTTCAAGAAATGCAATGGGATGGTCCTGTATTTAAAACTTCAGGTTTGCTTGAAGAAGGAACAAAACCAGTTGTGTATTATCTAATGGATCAAATTGAACAGCAACGTGAACTCGAAGCTGAAGATCCTGAATATGCAGCGAAAATGAAAGCATTCCGTGATCAGCTTGAAGCTGAAACACGTGAACAAACGCTTGCAGCGAAAGATGCTTATCGTGAATTACGTCGTCAACAACGTCTCGCAGGCTTGCTTGCTGAAGATGATGATGAAGAGGACGGTGAAGATGATGGCGAAATGGAAGTACATTACGTTCGATAAGACGTAAAAAATGGAACTGAGGACAAGATGATAGAAGTGGTAGATGGGCAACGTCAGCTCAAAGCTTGCAAAAGAATCGTTGTTAAAATCGGATCATCTTTACTCACAGCAAACGGGCAAGGTTTAGATATAGAGGCAATTTCGCATTGGGCGAAACAAATTGCTGATCTACACAATGCAGGACATGAGATTATTCTTGTGTCTTCGGGTGCTGTGGCTGAAGGTATGGTTCGAATGAAGCTTGATAGCCGACCCACCGATCTACCTAGTCTTCAGGCTTGTGCTGCCATTGGTCAAATGGGTTTAATTCATACATGGTCAAGTGTTTTAGAAAACCACAGCATTCAAACAGCTCAGGTTCTATTAACACATGACGATTTGGCGGATCGTCGTCGTTATCTTAATTCTTGTGATGCTTTGCAGAATTTGATTGATTGGAAAGTGATTCCAGTCATTAATGAAAATGACACGGTTTCAACAGATGAAATCCGTTTTGGTGATAACGATACACTTGCAGCGATGGTTGCGGGTCAAGTTCATGCTGATTTGTTGATTATTTTGACAGATCAGCAGGGCATGTTTGATTCTGATCCTCGTTCTAATCCGAATGCTAAACTATTCTCAACTGTGCGTGCTTTAGATGAAAGTCTATTTGATATGGCAGGTGGTGGTGGTAAGTTTGGTCGGGGTGGTATGTTGACCAAGGTGCGCGCTGCACGTTTAGCAGCTAAATCGGGTTGTCCTACACTCATTGCCAGTGGTGAAAGTGATCATGTTCTTGCACGTTTAATGCGTGGTGAGATGTTGGGAACGTTATTCATTACAGACAATGATCGGATTACAGCACATCAACAATGGTTAGCGGCTCATTTGCAAACAGCAGGACGTTTGGTTTTGGATGATGGTGCGGTAAAAGCCATTAAAGAAAATCATCGTAGTTTATTACCTGTTGGCGTGAAAGCTGTTGAAGGGCATTTTGAACGGGGTGATGTCGTTGAGTGTGTTGATCAGAGCGGTGGACGTATTGCAGTAGGGCGTGTTAATTTTAGCTCGCGTTCAGCTGAAATCGTAAAGGGTCTATCTTCTGATAAAGTTCATCAAGTTTTAGGTGAAGCACGTTCTTTAGAAATGATTCATCGCAATCATATGGCAATTTATTAATTCTCTTAATGCTTAAAACCTCGCTATGGCGAGGTTTTTTATTGCTTATTTCTTTGGAGTAATTGCTTTTAGCTTTTACTGTTCAGCAAATTTTTCCTCTTTTTCTAAAGACGGTAAAGTCTTACTTTCACCCACCATATAGCTGTAATTGGCAAGGCTGAGCATCTCTAAATCCTCTACACTGTTCCCATAAGCATAAATATTATGATATTGATGAATATCATAACTTTCTAAAATTCTTAGTCGCTTCTGCTCACTGCTGCAATCCGCTGTAGAATAACGCCCTGTAAAAAAACCGTCTTTTATTTCTGTTTCAGTACAAATTAAATTGACACCCAATAATTCACACACTTGTTCTAAATATAAATCAACAGAAGCGGAAACAATGACAATATCATCCCCGTTATGCTTATGTTTTAAAAATTGTTGATAAAGTGAGTGGTCTAATTGAGATAAAAGTCTAGGTGCATATTCTGCTGCCAATTCTAAAATTTCGTCTGCATTGGCATTAGCAAACATTGCATTGAATAGTTTTGGACGCATCGCATGAGCAGGGTAGATATTTAAATAATATGCTTGTATCCACGGCAAAATTTTAATGCTTTGTTTAACAATATGCCGTTTTGAAAGTGCATAAAAGATAAACCCTGTAAAACTGTCTTTTTTACATAAGGTTCCATCAAAATCAAATAAGGCTAGATTCGTATTCTTTTGGCACGTTGCATACATGTTTCATATCTTCCATTTACCCGACTAGCATACCAATTTGTGTTGTAATCACGACTGAGTTTAGGACCTGAAATAACAACTTCAGGCATAATTGCATAGAGTGGCTCTTTGCCTGTTTTGTTTTTATATAATTTGGTTACCGCAATATAGGTTTGGGTCTTTTCAAAATCTTTATCTTTTTCTTTCTTTAAATCACTGCGTAGTTGTCTAGGCGTGACCAAAATACCGTTACGTGTGAAAAGCGAAATCAAGGTTTTTTCTGTATCAGTAATGGCCGTTTTAGGATCACCATTCTTATCATAAGAAAGTAGATCACCATCTAGTGCTAAGTTTACATCACTTAATTTATCAACCATTTTTTGAAATGCAGCGTTACGACTGGAATAGATGCCAGAGTTAAAATCTGCAAAACGATAAATGGCTTTATCATAATCAGCAGGATACATCATTAAACGGTGAATACCATAATATAAACCACCAAATTGCGTATATAAATTATCACGTAATTCATTGGTACTCATGCTATTGCGTTTATGGTCTTTGGCATAGTTGATATGCACTTGCATTGAACCCAATGTTGTAATTGGATTCATCTTTTCGCCAATGTCTTGTCCAACCAGTTTGGCTGCACCAGTTAATGCACTGACATGATAGTGTTTTGACATATAGTCAAAAATTTCACGGTATAAAACATCTAAGTCTTTTTCCGTTCTGACCTTACGCATTTGTTTTAAATAGTTATCTTCAGGCGTCGGTTGATTTTTTAAAACTTGTTCAAAATATGATGCAATAGGTCCACCAATGGTGGTGCCTAATTTATCTTCGAACTTTTCATTTAAGCGCGTTGTGACTTCTTTAACTGCTTTTTCACCTAAACCTGGAACGACAGGATTTGCAACAAAGTTAGATTCTTGATCGACCACGGCAATAATCGTACAGATATTATCTTTGGTGGTTGGGATTTTTAACTCTTCTGAAATTGAATAAATATCTTTTGCCCAAGAGTCACGATCATTGACTCGGCTTGGAATCAATTTTCTGATTTGTTCATCCTTTAATTGAGGTTCATCATCCTGAGAAAACCAAGACCCATTCCCGCAGGCAACTAAGTTGAGTGATATTGCTAGCACACTGAGGGATTTAAGAAGGAAGCGATGTTGACTAGATTCTTTCATATCGATGAAAACAAACTCAGAAAAAGGTGAGCCGATTTGGCTGATGCAGTATACTATGTCGGTCGAAAAATGTATGAATATATATGTATATTGGTCCGTACCAACTGTCAAATAATTTAATCGTTGCTCCTATGGCGGGAGTCACTGATCGTCCATTTAGAACACTGTGCAAGTACTTTGGTGCGGGGCATGCAGTGAGTGAAATGATGACGTCAGATCAAACTTTAAGAATGAGTAAAAAAAGTTTGTATCGGGCAAATTTTGATGGTGAATTGGCACCCATTTCGGCACAAATTGCAGGCTCTGAACCCAGTGAACTTGCTGAGGCTGCGCGTTATCAAGTTGCAAATGGCGCACAGATTGTAGACATTAATATGGGATGTCCTGCAAAAAAAGTTTGTAATAAATTGGCAGGTTCAGCATTATTAAAAGATGAAGATTTAGTTGCCCGTATTTTAGATGCTGTAGTTAAAGCGGTTGATGTCCCTGTGACACTTAAAACCCGTTTAGGTTTTATGAATGGTCATGAAAATATTATGCGAGTCGCAAAGCGTGCAGAAGAGGCAGGGATTGCTGCTTTAGCATTGCATGGTCGTACACGTGAAGATATGTATTTAAATACCGCACGTTATAGTTTAATTAAAGAAGTAAAGCAGACCTTATCAATCCCTGTGATTGCCAATGGTGATATCGACAGTCCTGAAAAAGCAAAATATGTACTGGATTATACAGGTGCCGATGCGGTCATGATTGGTCGTGCAGCACAAGGCAGACCATGGATTTTTCGTGAAATTGCACATTATTTGGAAACAGGTGAGCATTTAATTGCACCCGATATTCAGGAAGTGAAAGATGTTTTACTTGGGCATTTGTCTGAGTTGTATCAATTTTATGGTGAATATTCAGGTTGTCGTATTGCGCGCAAGCATATTGCTTGGTATACCAAAGGTTTACGTTTTAGTAATGAATTTCGTCAAAGTATGTATAAAGTTGAAAGTACACTTGAACAAGCAAAAGTGGTAGAAGATTATTTTAATCATTTGCTTGATCAGGGTAGTGTAATGAGTGATGTGCAGGTTGAAGTTGTGAATTTATTGGAAACGAAATAAAGTAGATTTTAATAAAAAGAGGAGTTTGTGGGGATGACTAAAGAAAACTTACTGCTTCTCGCACATTATAATATTTGGGCAACAGATCGTCTGATTCAGCATTTAACAAATGTTTCAGATGATGATTTTCATAAAGATATAAGTCTATTTTTTAAAAGCATTTCAGGCACTTTAAATCATCTTTTACTGGGCGAGCATTATTTATGGTACTCACGTTTTAATGATGGGATATCACCTAGTATTGCATTAGATACAATCGTTCATCATGATAAAACTCAACTGTTAAATGAGCTTCAATCTAAGTCAAAACATTGGATTAATTTTATTCAAGATCTAGATGAATCTCGCTTAGTTAGTGATTTGAGTTATCAGCGTTCAAATGGTGAAGCATTGTGTTTACCTTTTACAGCAACACTGATGCATGTTTTTAATCATGGTACACATCATCGTGGGCAGATTACTGCAGCTTTAACTGCACTGGGATATGATTGTCCTGAATTAGATTTAGTCTATATGTTGGCAGAGCAAAATAGATTAAATAAGAAAAATGAATCATAAAAATATCTGATTTTTAAGTTAAAGATTTTGTAATAGTCATGATTAGACAGCTTGTATTGGTATTCATAACCTCTTTATTGAGTTGCTTAAGGCACAATAAAGAGGGATTATACATTGTTCAATCAATCCATTTCTAAAATTAATTGATTGATTAAATCACCTGCTTCTAATTCTCTGATCTGAGCAACATTACTGCCTGCCCAAAATGCGCCATAATCAATATGATCATGCTTAATGGCAAGGGTATTGAGCCGTTTTGCAAGGTCATAAGCATAAGGATAGGGAGCAGCTTGCGGACGATTAGGTCGATCTATTTCAGCTTGCCAATGATTGATTAAACCACGTGCGGGGCGTCCTGAAATGCTAGCAGTAATTTGAGTAAAGGGTTGAGCGAATAAAGCTTTACGATATACTGCATTGGCACTGGAACTTTTACATTGTATAAAAGCAGTTCCAAGCTGAACGGCATCTGCACCTAAGTCCAGCATTTTTTTTGCTTGCTGACCATTCATAATACCACCTGCAGCAATCACAGGCACTGAGCAATGTTTTTTAATCAGTTGAACCAAATCAGAAGTATTTAATGCTCCATCCAATAAAGGATTAAAGATTCCACGGTGTCCACCTGCTTCTATGCCTTGCGCAATAAGAATATCAATGCCTGCCTCTTCAATCATCTTAGCTTCAGCTAAATTGGTCGCAGAAACAAGCGTCATAATACCTACATCTTTAAGTTTTTGAATTTGATGAGCATGCGGAATGCCAAAGTGAAAGCTGACGGCTTTTGGTTTTGTCTCTAAAACCAAATTCAAAAAATCATCATTATCCAAAAAACTCGGATAAATACATTTTAGTTCTGTAGGAGGGCTTGTCCCAAATTTTTCGAATTCTGGTCGTAAGTGCTCAATCCAAGTTTGGTTTGTTTTAACATCCACTTCTGTAGATTGATGGCAAAAGAAATTGACTTGAAAGGGATGCGGTGTAAGGGCTTGAGTTTCTAGTATTTGTTTTCTTGCGACCGCAACTGAATTTGCGCCTAATCCTAAAGAACCTAAACCCCCATGATTAGACACTTCGGCTGCAAGTTGAGGTGTGGAAACCCCTGCCATGGGTGCTAATAAAATAGGATGCTTGATATTTAAACGTTCTAATAAAGTCATGTTTAGGCTCCTGAGTTTATTCTAAAGTAGCTAAGCATCTGGAAGATGGCAAATAATATTCAGTATTTAGTCTAGAAATATTGAGAGGGGATAAAGAAACTTTAAAGATAAAAAAGCCCATCATATGATGAGCTTTAAAAGTAAGTGTATCGCTATTAACAACTGGTGAGTTTTTCAGGTTGTGCTTTCTCATTAGGGAAAAAGTATGGACGTAATTTTACGCCAAAGCTATTACCAATAAATGCAAAAATAAGCCATAACCAACCATGTAAACTTCCAGATGCAATACCACTAAAATATGCACCAATGTTACAACCATATGCTAAACGCGCACCGTAGCCTAAAAGTAAGCCACCAAGCACCGCTGCAATAATAGAACGTTTAGGAATTTTAAAATTGGGTGCAAATTTTCCAGCCATGCTTGCCGCCAATAAAGCACCAATCATAATACCGAAATTCATCATTGATGTAATATCAAACCAAAGCGGTTGTGTTAACGCTGTTGCATTGGCAGGTTGTTGCCAATAGTCCCAACTTGCGACATTAAAACCCACCATATCTACAAATTTTGCAGCCCAAACCGCAAGTGCAGAAGTGACACCCCAAGGACGACCTGCAAGTGCTAAAGTTGCGAAATTCAGTAAAGTAAGGGCAATTCCACCCCAAACGAGAGGCCAAGGACCTCGTATAAAACGTTTCCAACCTTGAGTTTCAGCTTGAGGTTCTACTTCAAGTGAACCATGGCGTTTCTTTTCTAAAATAACAGTAACTATAGCAATGATCGTAAATAGAATGAAATTGACAATAATTGCAGGGACAACGCCTAATTGTTCAACTACGGAAATGGGTGCTAAATGCGGTAGGTTAAACCACCAGTCTAAATGTGAGGTTGCAATGAGTGAACCAAGGCAGAAGAAAATAAGCGTCACGATCATACGTGCACTTCCGCCACCCACTGTATAGAGTGTTCCTGATGCACAACCACCACCTAATTGCATACCGACACCAAAAATCAGTGCACCAATAGCAACAGATAGAGATACAGGTGAAACAAAACCAGTAACAGGCTGACCAAAGAGTTGACCTGCACCTAAGGCTGGAAAGAACAGAAGAACAGCAAGTCCTAACATGATCATTTGGGCACGTAAACCACGCCCACGACGTTCTTTAATAAAGACACGCCAGCTTGAAGTAAAGCCAAAGGATGCGTGGTAAAGGGTTAAGCCCAATGCACCACCAATAATAAATAATAAAGCTTGGTTTAGACCAACAACTTGATATGAACCAATCGTGCCAATAAGCAACAATAGAACAGCAATCCAAATCGAGGGATTAGATCGATTGGATTTTTCAGCTAAAACAGGCATAGGAGAGTTTTAAGAATATAGGAGATCAATCACGCTATTTTAGTCTATTATGCATGCGTAAATATGATTGGACTTTGCAGATTCTATTGAATATGACTGAGAATAATTGATACGCTATATCAATAAATGTTATATAAACTATAGCTAGCTTCGCTCACTATTCAGAAACGGATTATTTTTATCCTCTAGCAATAAATAAAAGGATTTATGCAAGATATCTTATATTTATAATGGACCAACTTGAAAGAGTGAACCAATCCAAGTCGAAAAAGCCATTGCTAAAACCCCCCAAACCGTGACACGTAAGCTCCCTTTAATTAAAGATGTCCCTGCATAATAACTGGATAAAGCACCGAGTAAGCTTAAAGAGATAATTCCCACAATTAAGACGGTTATTTCCAAGTATTTTTCAGGGCTGACCATAATAGAGAGCATTGGGCAGAGTGCACCCAATGAAAAAGAGAGTGCAGAAGAAAAAGCCGCTTGTAATGGTTTTGCTGAGGTCACCTCATTAATTCCAATCTCATCTCGAGCATGGGCTTCTAAAGCATCTTTCTCTGTAAGTTGTACAGCAACTTCATGTGCTAATTCAGGTGTCAGTCCGCGATCAATGTAAATTTGTGTGAGTTCTTTAAGTTCTAAATGCGGATTTTTTTCTAATTCACGGGCTTCAAATTTTAAATCTGCTTCTTCAATATCAGCTTGAGACTTTACAGAGATATATTCACCTGCCGCCATCGAGGTTGCACCTGAAATTAATCCAGCAATACAGGTAATTAATAAAGTATGTGTAGAAGCACCACTGGCTGCCATTCCCATCACTAAACTGGTAACAGAGATAATCCCATCATTTGCACCAAGCACAGAAGCACGTAACCATCCAGTCCGATGAATATAATGTTGTTCAGCATGATGAGAATGTGACATAGACTTAAATCATTTTATTATTTCAATTTAAGCATAATTGAATTGAGTGATATTGTCATGACTGATTCATTTATAAATGAAATCAGTCACTCAAATATAACAACTTAAAAACTAGATGAGTTGTAAAGGCTCTATACAAAATATCTTCTATTTAAGCTTATTAAACAGTTGATCGATTCATGGTTTCAGGTGTTCGTATAAGCAGAATGAGCCCTGTAATAATGCTCCCGATTGTTGCTAAAAACATATCTTTGTGTGCATCCCAAAGATCGCCTTGTTGACCATTATAGTTTTCTGCTTCTTCTGGTGATAGTCCAATAGCAATCCACCATTCGATCCACTCATAAAATAGACTGCTTGCCATGACAAATTGAATCACCAATATAAATAAAGTTTTTGGTTTTAAACTCGGTAACCAAACTTGAAATAAGCGATAGAAAAAAGGATAAAGAAATAAGCCATAAACAAAATGTACAAGGCGATCATACATATTACGTGACCAGCCCATACTTTGATTTAAATCAAAATGAAAGATGGATTTAATCCAGTCGTTATAGGGCACATAAGAATACAGATAGTGCGCTCCAATCACATGAATGACTAAAAATAGAATATAAAGTAGAAAAGTCGGGTAGCTGAGTCCAATTTTTTTTTGACAGATGAAAAGGGCAACCAGCATCAGTACGGTTCCAATCTGATGCAACAGATAAGATGGAAATTCTAAAGGATGAATGCTGGCAATAAGAATCGCGAATCCAAGTGCAGCTAAAGTAAGCCAATGTTTTATTGTCAGGTTGTGATAAATCATTTTTTATTTTCTGTGTTAATCGTCACACTATTGTAACGTGAATCCATGTAATAAAAAACGAAGCCGAAGCTTCGTTTTTAAGAAATATTGTTTTTAATCAAGAATAGGTAGTTTATATAAAAGCCTATCTTGAAAAATAGTTTTAGATTTTAGAAATTAAATCTTTCACTTGTTTTGCTTGTTCAGCAGCATTACCTGTATAGGTTGCAGGTGTCATTGTCGCGAGACGAGCACGATCTTCAGCAGGAACCTGTACAAGTTCATTACCATTGACAAAATCAACCATCATTTCACGTGTCATTGCTTGACCACGAGTCAGTGCTTTTAATTTTTCGTATGGTTTTTCAACGTTATAGCGACGCATAACCGTTTGAATCGGTTCAGCCAATACTTCTTGAGCGTGGTCTAAATCTTCAAGAATACGTGCAGCATTAAGCTCAAGTTTACCAATACCTTTTGAACACGCTTCAAAAGCAATTAAGCTTTGTGCAAAACCAACACCCATGTTGCGTAGAACAGTTGAGTCAGTTAAGTCACGCTGCCAGCGTGAGATTGGTAATTTTTCGCCTAGATGTGCCAATACAGCATTAGCAAGACCTAAGTTACCTTCAGAGTTTTCGAAGTCAATTGGGTTGACTTTATGTGGCATGGTTGAAGAACCAACTTCACCATCTTTTAAGCGTTGTTTGAAGAAACCTAAAGAGATATAGCCCCAAACATCACGGTTAAAGTCGATCAAAATCGTGTTAAAACGACGCAATGCATCAAAAAGTTCCGCCATATAATCATGTGGTTCAATTTGTGTGGTGTACGGATTGAAATCTAAACCTAAAGACTCTACAAATGCTTGAGAATGTGCAGGCCAATTAATATCTGGATAAGCAGAATAATGTGCGTTGTAGTTGCCGACGGCACCATTGATTTTACCCAACAATTCAACCTGTTTGAATTGTTTAATTTGACGCGCTAAACGGTACGCAACATTCGCCATTTCTTTACCCAAAGTTGTTGGGCTAGCCGTTTGACCGTGAGTACGAGACAACATTGGTTGTTCTGCATGTGTTTCTGCAAGAGCCACAATTGAATCAATAATCTGTTGCATTGATGTGATTAAAACATCACGGCCATTTTTCAACATTAAAGCATGCGACAAGTTGTTGATGTCTTCAGAAGTACAAGCAAAATGAATGAATTCGCCTGCATCTTTTAATTCAGCAATCGGTGCAATTTTCTCTTTAAGAAAATATTCAACGGCTTTTACATCATGATTGGTGGTACGTTCAATTTCTTTAATACGATTCGCATCATCTTCAGAGAAGTTAGACACAATTGCATCTAAAGCAGCATTGGTTTCTGTACTGAACGGAGGAACTTCCTTGATTTCAGGACGATTCGCAAGCGCTTGTAACCAACGTACTTCAACAGTCACCCGAGCATGGATTAAACCAAACTCAGAGAGGAAAGGGCGTAGAGCATCACATTTGCTCGCATAACGTCCATCTAATGGAGAAAGTGCGGTTAAAGCGTTCATAGAGATTCCTTAAATTTTGGAATTAAACCGAAATGGAACTCAATACACATCAGGTTAAACCACCTGATACTGTAAACGAGCGAGATCTTGAATATCTTGAAGTAGTTTGCGCTTGCTGAAAATCATATTCCATGAGCTACCGCCCAATTGACGCCATAAGTGAGCCAACTGTAAGCCTGTAAATAAGCAAGCGCGAATTCGATTGGTATGTGAAGCATCTTTAAAAGCTTCAGCATTGCCTCGAACGAGAATACGTGGATTGATTTGTCCTGCAGTTTCTACATAGGTTTGCGCTAAATTGGCAATAATACTGGGATGTAGATAGTTATTATCAAAGAAAGAAAGTTGTTTTAGAATTTTTTGTTGAGACTTTTCAATAATTTCAACACATTTAGGATCGCCGTACACTTTCTTTTCTAATGCCAATAAAGACATGGCATAAGACATAGGAAGTTTCGCATTTGCCAATTTGGGAATACGAGATTTAGGTGAGGTACTAAATGGTTGAGTGATACTGCTTTCGAGTGTTTTTAAACCCAAAGAAATATCAGCAAGTTGCGTAAAAAAATCTAAAGTTTGACTTGCTGTATTGGCAACAGGGCGGATATTTAAACTGGCTTTAATCAATTGTTCTAGATAAAAGTTACCACTTTCACCAATACTCTGTCTTCCAGACATGGCGGTCATATTGGTCAGCTGTGTTGCTTGGAACACAGCTGCTAACGCCAAGGCACGATTTTGACGTTGATTCAAAGTACGAGGCTGTTGAAAGGGTAACTCAACCATGCCTAAATTCCTTTAAACTATTTTCAAATGAAAAATAATCAGACTTTAAACGATAAAGTCTGGTTTTGGTGCATTGGTATGGTGAATAACACCACCACCTAAACACGTTTCATCCACATAGAACACTACACTTTGACCCGGTGTAACTGCACGTTGCGGTTCATCAAATTCTACACGTACACCATTAGGTAACGCTTCATCTTTAAAAATTGTACACGCTTGATCGGGTTGGCGATATCGAGTTTTTGCCGTGCATCGGAAACCTGATTCAGGAATCTCTTGCTCACCAGCCACCCAGTCAATCATCTCACTCCATAATGTCGTACTGAGCATTAAAGGATGTTCATGTCCTTGACCGACAACTAAGCGATTGCCTTCAATATCTTTATGTAAAACAAACCATGCGCCTTCGGCAACATCTTTAATTCCACCCAGACCAATACCACCACGCTGACCGAGCGTATAGTACATTAAGCCGTGATGTTCACCAACCACTTTGCCATTATCTAAGACAATTTTTCCCGGTTGAGCAGGTAAATATTGTTTAAGAAAGTCATTAAAACGGCGTTCACCAATAAAACAGATACCCGTCGAGTCTTTTTTCTTTGCAGTGGCTAAGCCTAACTCTTCTGCAATACGACGGACTTCAGGCTTTTCAATTTCACCCACAGGGAAGAGGGTTTTATTAATTTCACGACCATGTACGGCATGTAAGAAATAGGTTTGATCTTTATTTTGGTCTACACCGCGTAGTAAAGGCGCATATTCATCACCTTTAGAATTGGTCATGGTTTCACCACGACGGCAATAATGTCCAGTCGCAATAAAATCTGCACCTAAGTTCACAGCATGATCTAAAAAGGCACGGAATTTAATTTCTTTATTACATAAGATGTCAGGATTTGGCGTACGACCTGCAGCATATTCCGCTAAGAAATGCTCAAATACGCGATCCCAATATTCCATCGCAAAATTGGCGGTATGTAATTTAATACCAATTTTATCGCAGACCGCTTGAGCATCGGCAAGGTCATCCATCGCCGTGCAATATTCCGTGCCGTCATCTTCTTCCCAATTCTTCATGAAAAGTCCTTCAACTTGATATCCTTGTTGAAGAAGAAGTGCGGCAGAAACAGAAGAATCTACACCACCAGACATACCGACGATGACACGTTGTTGCATAGGATTAAGCATCCAAATTTGAATTTAAAGGAGAGTTTTGGTGCTCATAAACGAGCGATAAAGGGTATTTCTGTCCAGAAAGGGCATCTTGCACCGCTTTAATGACTAAAGGGCTACGCGCACTTGCAGTTTCAATTAATTCATCCAATGTCATCCACGCAGGACCGACAATGTCTGTATCTAACTGAGCTTCTGCAAAGTATTCAAGTACATGTGCTAAAAAGCAAAATCTATAATAAGTGCGATCTGGAAACATCGGTGGCGTATAGGTATAGATACCCAATAGTGAATCTACTTCTACCGCATGACCTGTTTCTTCCATCGTTTCACGAATGGCTGCTTGAATGATGGTTTCACCCGCTTCGACATGTCCCGCAGGTTGATTAAATACCGTATGCGTTACACCTTCTGTGTGTTCTTCTACAAACAGAAATTTACCATCTTTTTCAACAACCGTTGCGACAGTAACATGAGGAGTCCAAGAGGTCATTCAACAACACCGTGGGAGTAAAACCGTATTCTACAAAATTTAGAGGTCGGTGGCTATGTTGAAGGCATTTTTCTTTGAGGGTTTGGATGAAAGCTTACTAATTTGATGACTTGTTATCATTGTTTAGATCGCAACATAGACACAATGTTCGTGAATAATTTATTTTTATGTATCTATTCATCAATGGTAGGGCTTTTGCTTCATATGATAAATTATAGAAAAACTGATTAACTAGTACCGACATGGGAATGAGATTATTTGCCACATCTGTAACAGGGGGTAGCTCCTTATTTTGAAAAAATTCATAAAATCAATTGTTACTTTGATGATCAAAATAAAAAAGCTCTTTATCATAAGCAATATGGCATAAATTTAATTTTATCAATTTTAAAAGTCATAAGTATCTATGAAGAAGTGGATGTAAATCAAACTCGGTTTAATCAAGCTAAAAATTTAGAGCGAACAAGAGATCATAATAGGAATATAGAAATAACCTTTATTTTTAAAAGTTTAATTAACCCATTAGATATAGAGAGACTTCCTATCAATGAATTGAGGGATCTTTATTGTTCTTTATTTATTGAACGTATCAATAATCCATTGTTTAGGATTCCTAAAAGTGTAGATTATGATCGTTTGAAATCTGATTTATTGGTGCTAGTTGAAGACCTTGAAAATATAGATTTTGAAATTATTTAAGTTTTATTTGAATAAGGATAATCGCTTATTCAGAAGTTATCTTTCGTAGCAAGCTTAGGCCTGCTCTAAATAATTATTTGCAACCTTCACATAATGTCTTGCCGAATAGGGTAAAAATTCCTTTTCTTTATTGGTTAAAGGACGGACTTTTTGTACAGGACTGCCCACATATAAATAACCACTTTCTAAACGCTTACGTGGCGGAACTAAAGAGCCTGCACCAATCATTACATCATCTTCAATAATCACATCATCTAAAATAATGGTGCTAATTCCAATTAAAACTCGATTACCAATGGTGC
Organism: Acinetobacter sp. ANC 3832; assembly: GCF_002135415.1. Lineage (GTDB taxonomy): Bacteria > Pseudomonadota > Gammaproteobacteria > Pseudomonadales > Moraxellaceae > Acinetobacter. The sequence continues at coordinate 328,140 of NZ_NEGJ01000003.1, read as the reverse complement.
AACCATGCAAAGTTACATGATGTCCGACTGTAACATCTTCACCAATAATCAAAGGTGAACCATTTGGTTTTGCATCATTTTTATGACTAACATGCAACATACAATGATCTTGTACATTACTATTCTTACCAATATGAATATGATTAACATCGCCACGAATCACAGCAAAAGGCCAAACTGAAGCATTTTCTGCTAAATGGACATCACCAATAATTACAGAAAGATCATCGATATAACAGGTTGAGTCAATTTTAGGGTGATGTTCTAAGTACGGGCGAATATTCTTTTTCATTGACGAAATCCATGTTTAAAGATTTAAATTAAAATGATTATAAAAGAAAAAGCACCCAAATCTAAGAGATGGATGCTTTGGTCTAATGCTTAGAACGTACTAATTAAAATAAGTTGCTAAAGAACATTTTAATATGATCAATCATACGAGAGAAGAAACCTGCTTCTTCAACTGCTTTTAAAGCAACAAGTGGTTTGTCTGCAATGACTTTACCATTTAAAGTTGCAGTAAGTTTACCCACCACTTGACCTTGTTGTAATGGTGCATTCAAATTCGGTTGAACTGTAATTTGCGTTTTAATGGCATCCGCTTGACCTTTTGGCATTGTGACATTAAAGGCTTCAGGTAAACCAATTTGCACTTCATTGTCTTTACCAAAATACACTTTTGCTTTAGCAATGACTTGTTTCGCAGGTTGAACATTTACAGTTTCAAAGTTTGAATAACCCCAAGCCAAAAGTGAACGTGTTTGATTTGCACGTTCATTCATCGATGGTGCACCAAAAATCACAGAGATTAAGCGCATTGGGCCACGTTTTGCAGAAGTAGTTAAGCAAAAACCAGCTTCATCTGTGTGACCTGTTTTTAAACCATCTACACTTGGATCTGTATAAAGTAACGCATTACGGTTACCTTGTTTAATCCCATTAAATGTAAATTCTTTTTCAGAATAGATTGGATAATATTTTGAACTGTCATGAATGATATGTTTAGCAAGTGTCGCCATATCTTTTGCAGTTGAATAATGACCTTCAGCAGGCATCCCCGTAGCATTGATAAAATGGGTATTTGCCATACCAATTTTTTTAGCTTCTTGGTTCATCGCATAAGCAAAAGAGCCTTCATTTCCAGAAATATGCTCAGCCATTGCTTTAGAAGCATCATTTCCAGATTGAATGATAATACCACGAAGCATTTCAAGAACAGTTGCAGTACCATTTAAAGGTACATACATACATGATTCTGAACTACTACCACGACACCACGCAGACTCATTCATGCGAACTTTTTCACCTTCCGTGAGTTCACCTTTTAAGAGTTTTTGTTCAATGATGAAGCTAGTCATCATTTTAGTCATAGAAGCGGGTGCTAGTTTTTCATTTTCATTTTTAGATGCAAGGATTTGCCCCGTCTCATAATCCATCAAGACATAAGATTTATTATTTAATTCTGGCGGAGTAGATAAGACTGTTGCTGCATAAGAAAATGATGGTAATAGTAACAATGCAGCAATGGCGCTTTTTCGGGTCATTCTAGGTAGTTCCAATCTTATATATATGATGAGCACAAAAAGAGTTTAACATTTTAGGGTAAAGCAAAGCCGACTTCTATGGGGGAAGACGGCTAATTTCTTACTTATTGTAACTAATTCATTTTATGAATGGTAATTGCTCACATCTTGACACACACCTAAGTTACCTTTGTCGCCGGCTTTCTTGGCATCTTGACGAGCTTCTTTTAATGCAGCTTTAAAACTACTTTGTTTGCTTAACGTTTTGATTGCAGTAGCAGGGTTATTTTCACCTGGTAAATAGTCTTTTAATAAACGAGCATAGCCTTGATCAAATTTTTTATCTTCTTTGATTAAAGAAGGACAAACTTCAGAAAGAACATAAATCGCTGCTAATTCTTCTTTGGTCACTTGGGTTTGCGTCACTTCAATATTTTCATCATGACTCGTTTCTTTAGCAGCAAAAGTGTGAGATGTAAACACCATTGAAGATGCTAAAAGACCGAAAGCGCATAATTTACTAAATGTTGCAGACATAATGATCCTAAAAATTTTAACTTTATGATTTGTATAGGGTAAACAATTTTGATGTGAATAAAGTAGAGAAAGTGTATTGATGATGTAGATTTTTAAATTTTTATTTGCCCTACATGTTTTCTAAACGAGATAAATGCAGATAGGGCAAAATGAAATGTGCTAAACAGATTAACTCTCTATATTTAAGACATCTTCACATACAGATTTTTGTTCTTCTTTTTCAACTTCTTTGGCATCTAATTTTGCAGATTTTAAAATAGCTTGATATTCAGCATCTTGAGCAAGCTGTTCTAGGTTTTTTGCTGAACCTTTTAAATCTTTCAGTAAAGTTTGAGTATGATTTTGTATTTTGCTATCGAATGCTGGATTTTTTCCAATTAAAGTCGGGCATACTTCAGCCAAGACTTGCGCCGCAGCAATGTCTTCTTTCGCTAAAGTGTCTGATTCTGCAACTGTTAAGGCGTCAGAAGCAATAACAGTTTGAGTGCATAATGTGAAAAGGCTTAAACAAAGCAAGCGATTAAGTGAACGATTGAACATCATTTCCCCGCAAATTTAATATTAAAATAGGTGGCTAACTATATATAATTATTGAATAACTTAAAATGAAATAATCTCATTAGTCATTTTTTAGATCGAGAACTGTAGTGAATATTTTAATTGCCAATGATGATGGTGTATTTGCACCCGGTATTCAAGCCTTAGCCAAAGCATTAAGACCTTTAGGTCGTGTTGTGATTGTTGCTCCTGAGAGTGAACGTAGTGGCTATTCCAGTGCATTAACTTTAGATCGACCATTAAGACCCATTCAGCTTTCACCTGATGTTTGGGCAGTCAATGGAACACCTGCAGACTGCGTGTATTTATCCACCAATGGTTTATTCGATTTTGAATTTGATCTAGTGGTCAGTGGTATTAATAGCGGTGCGAATTTGGGTGATGACGTACTGTATTCAGGTACTGTGGGTGCAGCATTTGAAGGTCGCTTAATGAAACAGGCTGCAATTGCTGTGTCATTAGCAGGTAGTAATGTTCGTTCTTATGAACATGCTGATGATTATGCTCAAGCCGCTCAATGGGTACATGATTTTATTGCTCAAGGTATTCCACAACTTCCACCACGACATATTCTAAATATTAATATTCCAGATGTCGTGGAAATTCAAGGTGCACAAATGACCTATCAAGGTCGTAGAGTACAATCGAAACCGATCAGTAGCCATGTAGATCCACGTGGGCGTCAAGTCTATTGGATTGGACTTGCAGGTGAAGCAGTAACAGATCCGAAAAAGAACATGATGAATATCCAATCTGACTTTTTTGCTATTGCAAATGGATATGTGAGCATCACGCCAATTCAAATGGATGCCACCAATTATGAAATTTTAGATGCCTTGCAATTACAGCTTGAGCAAAGTTATACCTAAGTCTGAGTTGAATGTTATAAGTTTGTGAAAAAGCAATGATAAACAGTAAAACTGTATTCTTTTTTGCTAATCTTAGGACAACGGATATTTTAATGTTTAGATGTAGAGAGAGAAATAATGCTTTTGGTAAGATCACAGCACGTTTTAAAGATGCCTAAGGTATGGACCAAGACAGTTTTGTTGTCTGTCGCTATGACTTCAACTTTGGTGATTACGGGTTGTGCATCAAAACCACAAATCAGTAGCAATATGACTCGTCATACCAATGCACCTGAATTTTATACAGTTCGTTCAGGTGATACCCTTAGTGGAATTGCAGGAAGATACGGCTTAAGCTATATTGGAGTTGCTGAGATGAATGATATTTCAGCGCCGTATCGAATTTATGTGAATCAATCACTCAGATTGAAAAAATCGGGGAATACCAATAATTATCGCTCAACAACGAAAGCTTTAGCGACAAGCGAAGCTCCAATCCAGCGACAAACCATTAACTTACCAACAAACCAACCAAGTACAACTGTGAAAGCGCCTGTTGTTGTCGCAACAACGCCAGTTACAGCAGTTAAATCAACCAGTTTGAGATGGGTGAAACCTTCAAATGGTTCAATCATTGAAAATTATAATTTAGCAAACAATGTCAAAGGAACACGTTTTGGTGGTAATTTAGGGGATCCGATTTTTGCTGCAGCAGATGGTCAAGTGGTTTATGCAGCAGACGGCTTAAAAGAATATGGAAATTTAGTTTTAATTAAACATATAGATGGATATATCACTGCTTATGCACATAGTAGTAAAATGCTGGTGAAAAGCGGAGATAATGTTACAGCAGGGCAAAAAATTGCGGAGTTTGGCTCTACAGGAACAAATCGTACGATGTTGGAATTCCAAGTACGTTTAGATGGTAAGCCAATTAATCCGATAAATATTTTACCTACTAATTAAATATATTTAATGCAAAATGTAAATTTCTTCGTATAATACAATGAGTTGCTTTTATCAAAAAAATGTGAAGTGTCTCATAATTTCAGAGGGAAATTTATGTTAGATCAACTACGAGCGATGGGTGTTTTTGCTTGCGTTGTTGAAAAGAGCTCATTTAGTGGTGCCGCTCGTAATTTAGGTATTACTACAAGTGCTGTGAGTCAACAAGTTCGTTCTTTAGAAAATGAAATGGAAGTTACACTTCTACACCGTTCTACTCGAAAGTTAAGTTTGACGGAAGCAGGACAAGCTTTTTTCCATAGCTGTCAAGAAATGCTTGCGGCAGCGGAACGCGGTAAAATCCGAATTAATGAGTTGAGAGATGACTTAGTCGGTGATTTACGTATTGCAACTACACCTGAGTTAGGAGCAACCCATATTGTTCCTGCGTTATCACACTGGATGTCGGCACATCGTGGGTTGATGGTTCATTTTGAAGCAGATAATCAATTCATTGATTTAATTCAAGAACGTATTGATATTGCAATCCGTATGTGCTCAAAAACTGATGAGTCTGCAAATTTGATGAGTGTTGCTTTGGCAAGAGTTGATCAAGTTTTGGTTGCATCACCGAGCTATTTAAATCAGACAGCGCCACTTTCACGTCCTGAAGATTTAATGCATCACGAGTTGATTCCTGTAAATATCATGAAGAATTATCAACATTTTTCATTTCAACATGGTGCTACAGGTGAAGTGGTTAATTTAGAAATGAAACATCGTGTGCAAACCAACAATGTTTTTGTGGCTAAATCACTCTGCCAAAATGGACATGGTATTGCGCGAATTCTTTATTTAGATGTACAAAAAGAATTGATGAATGGGACTTTAGTTGAAGTATTGCCTGAATGGAAGTTGCCAACATTTACGTTGAATGCAATGACTTTAAAGCGTGAACAACAACCTATGAAAATCCATCGTTGTGTGGATGCTTTGAAACAATATTTTAGTCAGTTACCTGGTGGCAGAATATATCAAGAAGCTTCATAAGAAATACTCATTAAAAAAGCCGCTGAATCAGCGGCTTTTTTATTTTTTAACTTAAATTTATATTTATTTAAGCAAGAAACTTCTTAATCACGGGGATAAGACGTTTCAGTAAATCATCCGCTTGTTCATGATTCATGTTTAAAGCAGGTAGTAAGCGTACAACATTGCCTGAAGTCACATTAATAATTAAATGTTGCTCATCACGCGCCATTTCAACCAATTCAGCGCACGGTTTTGGTAGCTCAATACCAATCATCATACCAAAACCACGGACAACCACATTTTGATCTGCCAGTTGGCTACGCAATTCATCCACTAAATACGTTCCAATTTCCGCAGCATTGGCAACAATATTTTCCTTTTGAATCAAATCAATTACGGTATAAACAACACGAGAGCCTAAAGGTGTACCGCTATAGGTTGAACCGTGATTTCCTGCTGTTAAAACGCCAACACCACGACCTTGAGTCATAACTGCACCAATAGGGAAACCATTTCCTAAGCCTTTCGCTGTCGTCAAAACATCAGGAACAATATTGGTATGTTGATATGCAAAGAACTGACCCGTACGACCATTTCCTGTTTGAACCTCATCCAACATCATCAACCAATTGTGTTGATTACAAATATGGCGAATTTCTTCTAAATAGCTAAAACCTTGAGGTGCTGTATTTACACCGCCTTCACCTTGAATAGGTTCAACCAAAATAGCAACAATATCTGGGTAATGAATTGCAGCTTCTTCAATGGCTTGGATGTCGCCAAATGGCACACGAATAAAGCCTTCTACGAGTGGGCCAAAACCTTCTTGTACTTTTTTATTACCCGTTGCTGAAAGTGTTGCCATAGTACGACCATGGAATGAATGATCTGCAACAATAATTTTTGGGCTCGAAATACCTTGCATATGACCAAATTTACGTGCAATTTTAATCGCACCTTCATTGGATTCAGCACCACTATTTGAGAAGAAAATTTCTTCCATACCTGCAACTTCTGCAAGCTTTTGCGCAGCGGCGGTTTGCCAAGGCACTTCATAAATATTACTGGTATGAATTAACGTCGCAGCTTGTTCAGCAATCGCTTCTGCAATTACTGGGTGAGCATGACCTAAACCACACACAGCAATACCTGTAAGTGCATCTAAATATTCAGTTCCATCTTCAGTATATAAATAAGAGCCTCGACCTCGGACAAAACTGATCTGTTGACGCCCAAAAACAGGCATCAAGTGTGAAGGTTGATCAGTTTGTATTGGAGCGAGAGTAATGTTGTTCATGACTAACTCTTATCTATGTGATGGAAAGTAAAAGTTTATATAAACAAAAACGGCCACAGATTAAAAGCCTAAATTCAAATTAAATTGGATTTAATGGCCAAGTCATACTCTTTATTGCGGATTTAGGTATAATGCAGGCAGATGAGTTGAGGATTTACCAATGACTGAACAAGTGCGTGATACAGAAGCGTTAATTCGTGATCAAATTGCTAAACATGCTGTACTTCTTTATATGAAAGGTACACCACAATTTCCACAATGTGGTTTCTCTGCACGTGCAGTAGAAGCGCTTAGTCAAATTGGTCGTCCATTTGCTTATGTAAATATTTTGGAAAATCAAGATATTCGTGCGATTTTGCCACAAATTGCAAATTGGCCTACATTTCCACAATTGTGGATTAATGGTGAATTGATTGGTGGTAGCGACATTATGTCGGAAATGTTCCAAAATGGTGAATTAAGATCATTGGTTGAACAATATAGTGCTGCTCCAGAAGCTTAATAAGCTGATGATGTTAAAAAGCACCTGATCGAGGTGCTTTTTTTATGGCTAAAATTTAACTCTAATACGCATGATGGAAAGCTTTAGTTGATGTCATTACGCTTATTTTATAGAGTCATACATGTAATATAGCCCTTCAATTGAAGGGCTATATTTGTAGAATTAGAAATTTAAAAGTCTATGACTTACTTCGTAGTAAGCTCTATAGTTATAACTTCTTTTTCAGCCTTATCCTCAGAAACTGGCTTTTCTTTATCCTTGATCACTTTAGATGATTCAGTCTTGTCCGCCTTTTTTTCTTTCTTCTTCTTTTTTTTCTTTTTCTTCGGCTCTTCTACAATGCCATCTTCAATTGCTTGCCAATATTCAAGCTGTTCCATCACGGCTGCATAGATTGAACCTTTGGTATAGCGACCTTTTTTATTTAAAGCACCAACAGGGCGAGCCATTAAAATTTCTAAAGCTTGATCGATGGTATCAATGGCATGGATATGGAATTGTCCATTCGCCACAGCATCTATAACATCCTGACGAAGCATTAAATGCTGCATATTTTGACGAGGAATAATACAACCTTGTCTGCTTGTTAAACCTTGTAATTTACAAGCATCAAAGAAGCCCTCAATTTTGGCATTTACACCGCCAATCGGTTGCACTTGACCCAATTGGTTCATTGAACCTGTAATTGCCCAAGATTGATCAATTGGAAGTTGGCAAATTGCTGAAATAAGTGCAGAAAGCTCAGCAACAGTGGCACTGTCACCATCGACTTGACCATAACTTTGCTCAAAAGCAAGTGCAGCAGAGAAGTGTAGTATTTGTTCACGTCCAAAGTGTGCTTTTAAGAAGCTAGACATTAATAACACGCCTTTCGCATGTAATGATCCACCCAGTTCGACACTACGTTCGATATCTAGAATATCACCACCACCTTGATAAACAGAGGCAGTTAAGCGCGAAGGTAAGCCAAATTCAACATCAGCGTATTGAATGACAGATAGCGCATTGATTTGTCCTAAACGGTGACCACGGGTCTCTATAAGTTGTGTACCACGTGATAAATCTTGCCAATAAAGTTCACGTAAATAGCCTAAGCGATATTGGCGATGTTTCAGTGCCGTATTGATGTGATGCGCTGTGACCATTTTATCATCTGCTTGTGCAGCATGATGGTGTGATTCACGAATCAAATCACCCAATGTCAGTGCATGCAATGACAATGAACTTTGATCTTCAGCTTGACGACTCGAGTCAGTCAGGAGTGCAGAAAGGGCAGAGCGATCAAAAGGTAAAAGCTTATCTTGCTGTACATAATCAGCAATTAATTGCATATAGGCTTGTTCATTTTCGTCATTACGTTGTAATGTATCAGTGAAATCGGCACGAATTTTAAAGACGCTACCGAGTTCAGGCTCTACTTCTAAAATTTCATAATAAATTTCAGGTTCTGCTAACAGTACTACTTTTAAATTCAATGGAATAGATGCAGGTTCAATAGAAATACTGCCTGTTAAAGTCAGCATGTGTTCCAATGAAGATAGCTTCAGTTGACCTGATTTTAGCGCACGTTTTAAACCTTGCCATGCATAAGGTTGCTCAAGCAATTGTTCAGCTTCTAAAATAAGAAAGCCACCATTGGCTTGATGGAGTGCACCTGGGCGAATTAAAGTAAAATCTGTGGTAATGGTACCATTTTGAGTCAATTGTTCAACATGACCCAATAAATTGTAATGAGTTGGGAAATCTTCAAAAATAACAGGTGCACCACTATTTGGCTTGTTACTCATCACGACATTGGCTTGATAACGCGATGGCACTTGATTAAATAAAGCAGGTGAAAACTCATCACCTTCCTGATCTAAAATAGTTTCAACATTATTGATAATATCTTCAGCATAAAGTTTTAAGTATTGTTCAAGTCCTTGTACGGTTTCAAATTTACCTAAAATTATATCAAAACGTGGAATAACTACCTGTTTTGCAATATCTCGGTTCAGTTCAGAAACTTGATCACGTGCATCATCTTCAAGATCGCCGAGTTGAAGCCCTAGGCGTTCTAGTTTTTTATCCATATAACGCAAATTAGCGATAATTTCTGAACGGCTTTTGCTATCTAAAGTCTTCAGTTCTTCTTGAGATATTTCTTGTATTTTATTGTCTTTTAAGTGTACAGGAATAAAGCGATGTTCATCATTTCGAGTAATTAATTTAAGGTCAAGATCTTCACCTTCTTTGGTGAGTTCAACCAAAGCTAGTTGCTGTTCATCTCCTGTTACTTGGCGAATTCTTTCAATGCGATTGTGATAGGTTTCCGCACTAAAACGGCGTTCTAACTGTTTCAGAATGGTTTGCCAAGTTTGATGTAACAACCCCTCAAATTTATTGCCTTGTCCCGCAGGGAAGCATAAAACGATGGGTTGGCGTGCATTGGTAAAATTATTGACATAGACCCAATCATTTGGCGTAGGCATGGTTTTGGCGTGCTGTTGTAGTAAACGCTTGATCATCGTGCGTTTACCTAAACCTGCTGTACCTACAGCAAAGATATTGTAGCCAGAGTAGGGAAGTGCGATACCGGCTTCAACGGAAGCTTTGGCACGATCTTGCCCTAAAAAATTATTCAGGGGCTTAATCCGTTTAGTCGAACTCGGAATTGTAGATGTATTTGGAATATGAGTCAGTTGTTCTGGTTTTAGTATGGTTTGCGTCAAAGTACTTTGAATTTCCGTCTGGTCAAATACTGAAGGAAAAGATTTTACAATTTTTTCTATATTGGTTGTCGTCGTTGTGTTTGATAAGGTGTTTGAGCTAATTTGATCGTGTCTTTGGGTCACAGGTGAAATCCAAAACTAAAAGTGCAGTTGAAAAGTTAAAGGTATACAGGTTTACGTGAAAATATCAAGTTCAGTTGTAGGAAATATCTGCAAAACTATAAACTAGTTTCATAATAAACATTGAAACTGCTTGCATTAAGCGGTTGAATAGCACTATTTAATTTTGTTGAAAATAATAAAGCAATGACAACGCAAACTTCTGGACAATCATCAGGATGGAAATCTGCTTTTCAAGCATTTCTCGATCGTCGTGCATTGATTATGTTATTTCTGGGTTTTTCCGCAGGGATTCCCATTCTTCTTATCTTCTCAAGTCTATCTTTATGGTTGGGCGAAGCGGGAATTGATAAAAGTGCTGTCACTTTTTTTAGTTGGGCAGCTTTAGGTTATTCCTTTAAATTTGTTTGGGCGCCCCTTATCGATGAATTGCCTGTTCCAATTTTAACTAAAATTTTAGGGCGACGCCGTGCTTGGCTGTTGATTGCACAATGTTTGATTGTCTGTGCAATTTGTATCATGGCATTTTCAGATCCTGCATTAGGCCAAGCTTATCTGTATCAAATGGCTGTGGGCGCAGTGTTGCTAGGTTTTTCGGCAGCCACTCAGGATATTGTGATTGATGCCTATCGTATTGAGCTTGCTGAAACAGAAATGCAAACAGTTTTAGCATCTACCTATAATGCGGGTTACCGTATAGGGATGATTGTTGCAGGTGCAGGGGCTTTATTCCTCGCTGCATCTTTTGGAACGGCAAAAGGAAACTATATTTATGACGCTTGGAAATATACGTATTTAACGATGGCTGCTGTAATGCTAGTGGGTATTATCACAACACTATGTATCCGTGAGCCACAGGTTAATCGAGTCAATAAAAATTATAAAAATACAGATTACTACCGCTTAGTTTTTGTATTCCTGATCGCTGTTGCAAGTTTTGTTGTTTTCTATATTTATTCAGATGGGCTTATTCAGTACATTCAAAAAGCATGGCATATTGAAGATGGTTTTCTGAAGTTTTTAACTGAGGCTACACGATTTTTAGGATCAGGTGCTGGCGCGATTGCCATTGCGACCTTGCTGATTAAAATAGGCGTAGTCAATAAGCAAATGGCCTATGAAACTTGGGTGAATCCGATTGCGGATTTTTTCAGGAGATATGGGGTCAAACTTGCTTTGGTTCTGTTGTTATTAATCGGTTTTTATCGAATTTCAGACATCATTGCAGGCGTGATTTCAAATGTTTTCTACCAAGATTTAAACTTTACCAAAGAACAAATTGCTGAAGCCGTGAAAATTTATGGTGTAATTTTTAGTTTGGTTGGTGGCTTTTTAGGTGGTTTACTTGCACAACGCATGAATATTATGAAACTCATGTTCGTCGGTGCTGTATTAGCAAGCTCTACCAATTTGATTTTCATTGGTCTGGTGAAATCAGGTATACCTTTAAGCTCAGTTGAAGTGAAAGTGGGTGAACATACTTATCAGTCTAAAACAGATGAAGTGGGTTATTGGAAGGTACAAATACCCAGTGCAGATTTTGAAAAATCGCATGAAATTGTTGTATCGACTCAGTCTTCAACTAAGTTAGTTGAGCAACAGCCGTTTTTAGTACAACAAAATTATCCGCAATTGTTACTTTTGCCAATTTCTCAAGATAATCAATTATTCACCGCCGAATTAAAGCAAAGTGTTGTATTGAAAGGTCAGTTGAGTGGTGTGGATATTCAAAAACTAGATAAAGAAAAATCTTTGAATTATGTGCTTGATGGAAAAGCTTATCCGATCAAAATTGATGAGCATGGTTCTTTTAGTGGTGTAATTGATGGTAAGGCGCTTGCTGCTGCAAAAGTAAAATCAATTGTAATGCAATCAATTGATCCAACGCTTAGTTCGATTGCATCTAAAACACATTTGAATTATCAACTTGGAAATACAAACGCTAATCAGGCTGAAAAATTATCAATTGATATAGAGCCAATTGCCGTGATCAATCCGCATTCAAATGAAATGGTTGAAGTGAAAGGCAAGGTGATTAAGGAATATAGCTCAACGTGGTTATATTTTGCGATTATTGTGGATAATTTGGCTTCTGGTCTTGCAGGTGCTGCCTTTATTGCATTTTTATCGAGCTTAACCAGTGTTTCATTTACAGCAGTACAATATGCAATTTTTAGCTCTTTAATGACTTTAACCCCTAAAATTTTGGGGGGTTATTCGGGTACAATTGTCACTAATATTGGTTATCCAAAATTCTTTTTGATGACAACTTTTATTGGAATTCCAATTCTAATCTTAGTAGTTTGGGTGGCAAAGCTGCTCAAAGAACATCAAAATTCGATTCAAGTTGAGAAAGGTGAATAATATGCGCATGCTACATACTATGCTACGAGTAGGCAATTTAGAACAATCTTTAGCGTTCTATACTGAAGTACTTGGTATGACTTTACTTCGCAAACGTGATTATGAAGAAGGTCGCTTTACCTTAGCTTTTGTTGGTTATGGTGATGAAGAAAACAATACAGTTTTAGAACTAACGCATAATTGGGATACTTCAAGTTATGAATTAGGCAATGCTTATGGTCATATTGCGATTGGTGTAGCTGATGCGTATCAAGCGTGTGAAGAGATTAAAGCACGCGGTGGCAATGTTGTTCGTGAAGCAGGTCCAATGAAGGGTGGGGTCACTGTCATTGCATTTGTTGAAGACCCAGATGGTTATAAGATTGAGTTGATTCAGCAGGATCATGATGCACGTAACAATTAAGTACATAGTGTTTGAATAAATATTTTAAAAATAAAACACTTAAACAAAAGTTTAAGTGTTTTAAATAAATAGTGAATATTTTGTTCAAAAACTAGCTTAATTAATCAGGCTTAGTAAGATGAATATTTACCCGACGGTAAATTCATCTCGCTGAGCTTTTTTATGGGCTCTACATAAATAAAAAGACAGATAGGATGTTAATTATGAATATGTTGAAACTATTAGCACTTGATCGATTTACAATACTTTTAATTGTGATGGTGATATTAGCGACTTTCCTTCCTGTACATGGACAAGCCGCCAGTATTTTTGGGGTCATCACGAATATTGCGATTGCAATCTTGTTTTTTTTACATGGTGCTAAATTATCACGTGAAGCGATTGTGCAGGGGATTCTACATTGGCGATTACATGGGGTTGTTTTTGCCTTTACCTTTACTGTTTTTCCGATTCTCGGGCTTTTAGCAAAACCTATTTTAGAGCCTTTGCTTGGACAGCAGTTGTATTGGGGCTTCCTGTTTATGTGCTTTTTGCCATCAACAGTGCAGTCTTCCATTGCATTTACTTCTGTGGCAAAAGGAAATGTTGCAGCAGCAGTATGTAGTGCTTCATTCTCCAATTTGATTGGTATGTTTATCACACCTATTTTGGTCAGTGTATTTATTTTTGGTCAAAGCAAACATGAATATGATGCGACATCATCCATTATAGAAATTACGTTACTTTTGTTGGTTCCGTTTGTATCTGGGCAATTACTTCGTCCCTATGTTTTTCCTTTGATGCAAAAGATTCCAGGGATTGTGAAAGAATTTGACCAAGGTACGATTTTATTGGTGGTCTATGGTGCATTTAGTGGCGCAGTGACAACAGGTTTATGGCAGCAAGTCAGTTGGACAACTTTGTTTATTTTGACTGTGGTTTGTTCAGTATTTTTAACCATTATTATGTTACTTGCTTACTATATTCCTAAATGGCTTGGTTTTAATCGTGCAGATCAGATTGCCGTATTTTTCTGTGGTTCGAAAAAAACCTTAGCCAGTGGTGTACCGATGGCACAAATTTTATTTATCGGGCAACCGATTGGCATGATTGTTTTACCGATTATGATTTTTCATCAAATTCAGCTCATGGTCTGCGGAATTATTGCGAATTATTGGTCGAAACAAAATGATGTTGAATTAGATAAAGATGCGGTCTTAGATTAATTCACATTATCCAATTTTTCATGTATAATTAGGTCCACTTGTTGTGCTTAGCTCTGGCGGAATCCGTCTCGGTGGGCCAAGAGAAATGGTCTGTTGTGGTGTTGATCTGCTTTATTTTTATGATTTTTTTATAAATTTCATAAAGTTTAGCTTTTTCCTCAATCTTTTGAGAGTGATCAATTGCGATGACAGCAAAACCTTTCTTTACTTAGGAGAATCGACCATGCGCGCCGATATTCACCCAAAATATGAAAAATTAGTTGCTACTTGTTCATGTGGTAACGTTATTGAAACTCGTTCTGCAATTGGTAAAGAAACTATTTACCTAGACGTATGTTCAGCTTGCCATCCATTCTATACTGGTAAACAAAAGAATGTGGACACTGGCGGTCGTATCGACAAGTTCAAACAACGCTTTTCTGGTATGTCACGTACAATCAAACGCGACTAATCTTGCAAAAGATAAAAAACGGGCAATTGCCCGTTTTTTTACATCTATTGTTTTGTGGTATGGAAAAGTACAAGACCTTATTGGTCTTGTACATCTGTTAGATGATCAAGTTTCTTTTGGAAATATTCACCTTGTAGATATCGTACATCCACATTCCAAGCATTCGCGAAAGAGTTCATATCATTCAGATTTTTTAATAAAATTTCAACGGGGCGAATGGCATGATAGCTTTCAATCAACTGCTGAAGGGTTTGCATTGAGGCATCATTATTCAGCATCAATGTGTATTTTTCATCGAGTGTTAGATGAGCAACATCACTTTGTTTTAGAATGGCTTCGCTTGAAATCGTCGAACCAAAATTACGTAAAGAAATGTCTGCACCATGCTCCCGTAACACTGCAATCTGCTTTTGAGATTCGACCAGATTTTTTGCAATATCTTCTTCATCAAATTGTAGAATCAATGGGTGAGATAAGCGGCTACCAACAATCGTAATCAATTTAGAAACTAATTCAGGGAATTGTTTATCTTTAAATAAGATATGACGATTCAAATTAACAATTAATTTTGCTTCAGGATATTGAGTAATAAAATTATGTAGTTGCTTGCAGGCTTCAACAAGAATCCAGCGATCTAGCTTAATCGACAGTTCAATATCATCATCAAGTTCGATTAAATTATTGGTTTTTTTCCATTGATTTTCATAAATAAAACCACTGGTTACTTCATAAGTATAAAGATTACTATCTTGTTTATCATAAAGCTGTTGATACTTGAGATGAATTTCACTTTTTTCGAGTTTCTCCTGAATTTGGGCAAGAAGAGGTGATTCTTTAACAATGGGCTGGACATTCAAAATAGGTTCAGAAGAAAATTGTAAAGGTTCAATGTTCAATGTCGGTTCATTTGCAATCAGTTCAATCTTGGTTTCTTGTAACGTTGCTTCAAGTTGTAAATCAGAAGCTGTATCTCGTTTAGGTAATGGTTGGTTATAAGCTTGTGCCAAAACAGACTCAAAATTCGCTTCAGTGAATGAGTTTAAATCCAGTTCGCTAAAACCGAGTTTTAATTGTAGTGGAAAGGTTTGATTATGAATGTTCAGCAATTGAGGTTTTTCTAAAGCACTTAAACCAGAAATGCGAGATTCAAGAATCTGTTGAGATTCGGCTTGTAATAGTGTGGCATAAAGTGCGGTATCTAATCTAAATACAGTCTGATTAGTTTGCTCTTTAACGAATTTTTTTAAGTGTTGGAAATATTCTTTGGTGGTTTTCCAGTCTAAATGCAATATTTCATCTGGACAATTGGCTAGGCTAAATAGCACCAATGCATTGGCTTTAGCAGGTTGATGGATTAAAGTACGCTGAATTTTTTGGAAAGCTGATTCATTATCATGACTCACATTGCTCGTGATTGAACTTTGTAAGGCAGGGTTTGAATGAGTGATTGTATTTAGTGTTTCAATGGTAATTTGAACAGCATCATCTTCAGTGGAAGGAAGAAATTCAATTTTGAGTGGGTTTTGACTTTTTGCATTTTTATTTAATGTGTCAATTTCAAAACGTGCAAGTTCAAACTGGCCTTGGCTGATCCTTTTAAATCGATTTTTAAAATCATTTAAATTTTTAGGCTGTAAAATATCAAGAAGCGGTAAACCAATAATGTCATCTTCACTCGATAAACCAAATAGTTTTAGATACTCTTCATTGGCATGCGTGTGAATACCTTCTTGAATTGTAGCCACTGCTTTATGTTGTTCTTGAACCAATGCTTGTGCCTGATTCTTGGCATTATCAAGTTCGTTGAGTAAAAGGCGTTGTGTTTGTAATGTTCGGCTAAAAGACAATGCACGAACCAGACCAATATAGAAACGTTCAGGAAATTCAAGATTAACAACATCATAGATTCCTTTATGAATATAATTTTGATATTGCTCAGTTTTATAATCTTGAGGTTTTAGTAATAGAACGGGAATATTAATTTGTGAAGAAGCTTGAATTAAAGTAAGCGCTTGCTCAATTTTTAAATCATAAGCTTGACCGAAGATAATTACATCCCAAGTGGTATTGAGTTGCTTTTCAAAGCTATTCAGATCATCCAATAAAGTGGCTTGCACAAGGTGATTTTTGCTTTGAAAGAGATCTATAATTGTATTATATCGAATTTGATTGTCATCAATGATGAGCAACTTGGTTTCAGATAGTTTCAATTTTTTAGATAACAGTAAATTTCTCACTTCAAGGCTTCCCATACATCTTGATTATTTAAATCAGTGGCTTGTTGATGAATATATTGATCAATTAAGGTCTGTTGTTCATCATTTAATAACTCATAATCAAATTGAACAAAACTTTGTGTAATCAAAAGCGTTTTAATTAAATAGATTTTTACTTCTTGATCTGCCAAGCGAAGATAAATCGCTTGCTGTTCTTTAAAGAACGGTAAATTTGGTAAAATTAATGAAGTACTGGTGGTGTCTAAATTTTGATTTTGTACCAGTAAACATGGATGATAATTTACATTTGAACGATCTGTAGAGACTTTCACTGCACATGGATAAATATCTTGAGCCAGTATTTCAACGCCAAGCTCATAGGTTTTGTTTACAGACTGTTTAATCCAACGAACAATTGCACCTTTCCATTTATTCTGTAAATTCTCATTAACGAGAATAAACTCTCCAGTACGTAAGCTCTTCGGTGCTTCATTCGCCCAGCGAATGCGATAACCTGTAATGGAAATATCCAACACTTGGGCTTGGTAAATATGCTTTGCTTCTCGATCAAGGGTTTTTATATGCTTTGGTGCATTGGAATCGTTATTGTTTGCAATACTGGACTGTACATTGGACTCAGATTGAAAGCCAAAATTATTCTTAAGTTGTAATGTTTCATGAAAGTTTTTTGCTTTCGATAAATAGAAATGTGCGGTCAATAAGCTAAAGCAAATTTGTAACTGAGCAGAATATTCATAACGTTCATGTTGTCGTTCACTATTGGTGCCCAATACATTTTGTACATGAAATTTTAATGCGCCAGATAAATAGGCTTGTTCATTTTTAGAAAGATAGTCAGCATCTTTTTGAATGGTTGTGTTGATATGTTCTAATAAACTTTGAGTCGAAATATAAAGATTCGGATGAAAACTTTCATGCTGTTTACGATTATAAACAGGAGGGTGATCTTTACTACTATCGACAATATAGCGTGATAACGTCGTTTCTCGTGGAAGAACCTGAATCATTTTTGCCCAATCAAAACTACATTGATACAAGGCTTGAATTTCAGATGGGCGAATTTGGTGTGTATTAAAAATATCCAATAAAAGAACTTGTGAATAGGCTTGCTGAATATTTTGAATGGTGTGGTGCGTACCTTGCAATTGATTGATATTGATCAGCTGATCTTGATTGCTGACAGCCAAATCATACAAGTTATGCGTTCTATACCATTGGTTGGATAAAGCACTGCTATAAAGCATTTGCTGTTGGACTAATAAAAGTCCCAATTGTTCTAATGCATAATATGTTGCGAGTGTACGCGCTGTTTTTAAATTTTTGGTTTGAGAAATTTTAAAAAAAGAAAATTTTTGACTAGAAAGTTGCTGATGACTGCGATGTGCGATATCGACATAGATATTGGTAAAATAAGTTCTAAGTCGTGTCGTGAGTAAAATAATATGCTCATTTCGATCAGATAAAAACAATCCTTGATTGATGAAATGTTTTTCTAAACCAGTCAAAACATTCTCAATAGAAGGGTGTAAAACTTGGACAAGATCGAATCTCAGTGTTTCACTACATTGTAATTCTGAAAGCTCATGAATCGCTTGTAATACAGACTCGGAAGTATCTCCAAGTTGCATCATCGATAAATTGGATGCCCAAGCACTCATGGCTTGGACAGTCGGTTCGGTAAAGCTTAACCGTTCCCTTTTTAGAACAGTAGAAGAATGGAAAATTTCCGAAATTTCTTTATTTATCATTTCTTATTTAACTCTATATTCCACTTTAAAAGGTTAATGCTCCAAACAGCGGTGTTTTATTTTGTTCTCCCGCGACCTCTCGGACTAATTTTGGCACCAAATAACCCGGTAAGCTGGCTAAAACATCTGTATAGATTTGATCAATTTTATCTGTTTGCAAATCAAAGTGATGTGCACCTTTTACTTTATCTAAAACATGTAAGTAATAAGGCATGACTTGTGCTTCAAAAAGTCGATGACTTAAATCCACAAGAACTTGAGCTGAATCATTGACCCCTTTTAATAAAACAGCCTGATTTAAAACCAAAATATTCTGCTGTGCAAGGTGTAATAATTGAGTACAAGTAAAATCATCAAGCTCAGCAGCGTGGTTCGAGTGTACCACTAGAATGACACGTAGCCTACTGTTTTTCAATAAGGAAACCAGTTCTTCATCAATTCTATTGGGGATGACAATCGGAACACGTGAATGAATTCTCAAGATTTTTATTTGTTTGAGAGATTCTAGACGTTCTATCCATAATGCTAATTTACGATTTGATAAAGTGAGTGGATCCCCACCACTTAAAATCACTTCATTAATTTGTGGTTGGCTTTCCAAATAGGCTTTGATGTTTAGCCAATCTTCATTTTTCGGTAGATTTTCTTGGTAGGGAAAGTGACGACGGAAACAGTATCGGCAATGAACTGCGCAAGCACCCGTTAAAGTCAGTAGAAAACGTGATTTATATTTATGCAATACACCCGGAAGTTGATTGGCTGCTTCTTCTCCGAGTGGATCTGTGACAAAACCAGCATGTTCTTCTAATTCTAAATGATGCGGAAGCACTTGCAACAGTAAGGGATCTAAAACATTCCCTTTTTGCATTTTTTCAACAAAGGCACGTGGAACACGCAATTTAAATTGTTCAGTTGCTAAAAGTGCGCCAGATAATAAATTATCTGGAGAGATTTGTAGGGTTTCTAACAGTTCTAAAGGGTCAGTAATGAGTTGACTCAGTTGAGATTGCCAGTTTTGCTCTTGATATAAATAGTTTATCATGCCACGTGTAAAATATGAGTGGTTGGATGTCTGAGACACCGAATGATTCTATAGCGTGTATTTTTGCAATACTCGCTATAGAGGCTTGAAATCCGACAAGTATAAAATTTGTCAAAGTTTTATTGCTGAATTAAGAATCATTGTACCTGTATCTTTCTCAGGGATAAACCAAACATTATTGAGTCTGTATATGCTGTGATCAGCTAATATGTGAACATTGTTGAAAATATTTACATTGCTTCAATGTGTCTTGCTCATTTAGAATATTGTCAAATGAAAATGTGAGCTTTAATTTGCATGTAAATATTCAGTATGAATGTTTCAATGTCAAAATCGAGCCATGTAAATAGATTAAGTTAGTAAGTTTGGAGTGAGCCTTTCCATGGCCAATTATTCTACAAGTGATTTTAAAGCAGGCCTTAAGGTTATGCTGGATGGTAACCCATGTTCAATCATGGAAAACGAATACGTTAAACCAGGTAAAGGTCAAGCGTTTAACCGTGTTAAGTTACGTAACCTTAAATCAGGTAAAGTGTTAGAAAAAACGTTTAAATCAAATGAAACACTTGAAGGTGCGGATATCGTTGATGTAGAGATGGAATATCTTTATAACGATGGTGAAATGTGGAACTTCATGGATCCAGTCACTTTTGAACAAATTACTGCAGATAAAGTTGCCATGGGCGATGCTGCAAAATGGTTGAAAGATGATTCAAATGAAAAATGTACAATCATGTTGTTTAACGGTGTTCCATTAAGCGTGAGCCCGCCAAACTTTGTTGTATTGAAAATTGTTGAAACTGATCCAGGTGTACGTGGTGATACTTCAGGTGGTGGTGGTAAACCCGCTAAACTTGAAACAGGTGCGGTAGTACGTGTTCCATTATTTGTACAGCAAGAAGAAAGCGTTCGTGTAGATACTCGTACAGGTGATTATTTAGAACGCGCGTAATTGTATAGCCATATACAATGACCAAAAGGGATGCTTTCGAAGCATCCCTTTTTTAATGCTAAAGTCTTAGATGAAATACTTGTAATTGGGTGTAAATTCAAAGAGAAGTATATTGACTCAATGATATATATAAATCATTAGAATAAAAAAGATTTGATATGGAAAGCTGAATGTAATCATGTAGATTAAAACTAAAATCTATGCCAAAGTCGTAAACGAAAACAAAAAAATAGGGAGCATAATTCATCAGGGAAATGTCATACGAAATGCATTGCGGTAAATAAAAACAATGGAACTGCTTTTAGTAATCAAGATGTGAGGTATTAATGGAAAATATTCAGAAAAAGCCAACAGCGCTATCAAAAATGATTTGGGTTGTGGTTGCCATTTTAGGCGCAGTATCTTTTGGAATACTCGCTGTCAGTAAGGGTGAACATGTCAATGCTGTTTGGTTAGTCTTAGCAGCAATCTGTGTATATAGCATTGCTTATCGATTCTACAGCTTATTTATAGCAACGAAAGTTTTTGAGCTTAATTCAAGACGATTAACACCTGCACATCGTTTAGCAGATGGTTTGGATTATGTGCCAACCAATAAATATGTGCTATTTGGACATCACTTTGCCGCAATTGCTGGTGCAGGACCATTAGTGGGTCCTATTCTCGCTGCACAAATGGGTTATCTACCAGGAACCATTTGGTTACTTGTCGGGGTGGTCATTGCAGGGGCAGTACAGGATTTCCTTGTCTTGTTTATTTCGACACGACGTAATGGTAAATCTCTCGGTGAAATGGCAAAAGATGAACTGGGTTCATTTGCTGGTGTCATCGTTATGCTCGGTGCTTTGGGGGTGATGATTATCATCCTTGCCGTTTTGGCATTGGTAGTAGTGAAAGCATTAACCAACAGCCCGTGGGGTGTATTTAGTATCGCAGCAACGATTCCAATTGCTTTGTTCATGGGAATCTATATGCGATTCCTACGTCCGGGTAAAATTGCAGAAGTATCTATTATCGGTTTTGTATTGATGATGGCTGCGATTATCTTTGGTGGTGATATTGCACAACATCCATATTGGGGACCGTTCTTTACATTGACGGGTACACAATTAACATGGTGTTTAATCATTTATGGTTTTGTCGCTTCAGTCCTACCTGTTTGGTTGTTATTGGCGCCACGTGATTATCTTTCTACATTCTTAAAAATTGGGGTAATTGCAGGTTTAGCGATTGGTATTATGGTTGCAATGCCAATGTTGAAAATGCCGTCAATGACTAAGTTTGTGGATGGTACAGGACCTGTATTTGCAGGATCAATGTTCCCATTTTTATTCATTACCATTGCCTGTGGTGCAATCTCAGGATTCCATGCTTTGGTTTCTTCAGGCACTACACCTAAGCTAATTGATAACGAAGCTGATATTCGTGTAATTGGTTATGGCGGTATGTTGATGGAATCATTTGTCGCAATTATGGCCATGATTTGTGCAACAGTACTTGAACCAGGAATCTATTTTGCAATTAATTCACCAGCAGCCGTATTGGGTACAACTGTTGAAAGTGCTGCTGAAGCTGTACGTAATTTAGGGTTTGTGGTTACACCAGAAACATTGACCTTGCTTGCAAAAGAAGTGGGTGAAACAACCATTCTGTCTAGAACAGGTGGTGCTCCAACCTTTGCGATTGGGATGGCACATATTATTACGGAAATTTTTAACAACCGTTCAATGATGGCATTTTGGTATCACTTTGCAATTCTATTCGAAGCATTATTCATTTTAACAGCGGTAGATGCGGGTACGCGTGCTTGTCGTTTTATGGTGCAAGATACAGTTGGTATTGTTATTCCTGCGTTAAAAAATTCACGTAATTTTATGGGTAATTTGATCGGTACTGCAATTGCCGTTTCAGGTTGGGGTTTCTTCGTTTATCAAGGGGTTGTTGATCCTCTCGGCGGTATTAACAGCTTATGGCCACTGTTTGGTATTGGTAACCAAATGCTTGCTGCGATGGCGTTAATTCTCGGTACAGTTATTCTGTTCAAAATGAAGAAAGAGAAATATGTTTGGGTCACGATTGTCCCAACAATTTTCTTATTCATTACTTGTATGACGGCTGGATGGCAAAAGATTTTCCATGAAAATCCTAAAATTGGTTTCCTTGCTCAAGCGAATAAATTCTCTGATGCGATTGCAAAAGGTGAAATTCTTAAACCTGCTAAAACCATTGAAGAAATGCAAACCATTGTATTCTCAAATCAAGTGAATGCAGGATTATGTGCATTCTTTATGATTGTTGCGGTGATCATGATTATTGCTGCAGTTGGTGCAATTCGCCGTGCATTGGCAAGTCCAACACCTACAGTGAATGAAGCTGAAGCGATTTATACTGATGAGGTTCCAGTAGGAGAATTGAAATGAGTCTAAAAGAACAAATTCGTCAGAAGTTGGCTTTAGGTAAAATTATTAAATTTACGGTCTTGGCACAGCCAAAGAAATTTTTAATGTTGAATGGAATTAAAACAATTCAACTGATTTGGCAACGTTTGCAACAAAGCTTCCGTTTAATGGTCGGTGTTCCAGATTATGAAACGTATTTGGAACATATGAAAAAAAACCATCCTGACCTAGAAGCAATGGATGCTAAAACTTTTTATCGTTATTGCGTGGATGCACGTTATCCATCTGCCAGTGGTGGCTTAAAGAAATGTCCTTGTTGATATAACGGGTGAGTGAAAAACGGCATGTAAATGCCGTTTTTTATGACTTTAATTTATCTAGGAATGTATTGTTAAAACTATCAAAAAAATCAGTCAGATTTTTAGCTTATTCTAGCTTAGAGGAGAGTTAGTGACGTCTACGATGTCAATGTAGCACTCTAGCCGAATAACAGAAATATTCTAGTATTAAAAATAAGGTTGATTATAGCTATATTGCTTAAATTATTAGAATTAAAGATTTGATCTTTTGGGGAAAAATAAAAAACAGTGTATGTTAATCATCTATCTGTTTTTTATTGGGGAATAAAAGGTGATTTGGGGCGCGACGAAAACAAAAAGTGTGGAATCTATTGAAGTCATTACTGAAAATGAATTATCGCCTTTTTATCCTAAAATTGATGAATTCCTAAATCAAATCAATCAAATTATCTTAGATAAAAATCAACAAACTAAATTGGCTTTATGTAGCTTATTGGCAGGTGGACATCTCCTTTTTGAAGATTTGCCCGGCTTAGGTAAAACCACTTTAGCCAGTAGTTTATCGCACCTTACAGGATTAGATTTTCAACGGATTCAATTTACCAATGACATGCTTGCAAGTGATGTGATTGGCATCAATATGTTTAATCAAAAAGAACATCAATTTGAATTTAAACAAGGACCGATTTTTACCCAAATTTTATTGGCAGATGAAATTAACCGTTGCAGTCCGAAAACTCAAAGTGCATTGCTTGAAGCAATGGAAGAGGGTAATGTCACAATAGATGGTACACGTTATGAGTTGCCAAAACCATTTTGGGTGATTGCAACACAGAATCCACTCTTTCAAAGTGGAACTTATGCATTACCTGAATCGCAACTTGATCGATTTCTTATGCGTTTATCCTTAGGATATCCATCTCGTTCTGCTGAAAAATTACTATTACAGCAGAATTCACGGCATACATTAATCGCCAGTTTATCTTCAGTCTTTCTCCAATATGAAATTTTGCAATTACAGCAATGGGTGAATCAAGTTTCAATGAGTGACATTGTTTTTGAGTACCTTTTAGATTTAGCTGAAGAAACACGTAAAGGACATCATGGTTTATCTACACGTGGTCTTTTAGCCTTAAAGAAAGCAGCACAAGCGTATGCATTAATTGAAAAACGTAATTTTGTCATCGTAGATGATGTTCAAGCTATTTTTGTTGCAGTGGCTTCACATCGCATTGGATTGGGTGAAATTGAGACTTTGCACCTCATGAAAAATGTAGCAGTAAAAGGCTAGGGCGATGTGGTTATGCAGAAGACACGATTTCAGAAATGGTTACATCAACGTTTTCAATATCAAGGTATTCGGACGTTAAAACAAAATAATGTCTTTGTTTTTATCTACCAACAAGGTTTTTTATATTTAGTTTTGATTCTTATTACTTTTATTGCAGGCATTAATTATGCAAATAATTTAATTCTCGGTTTTTGTTTTTTGATTAGTGCCATTCTCTGTATTAGTTTTTATTTAACTTTTAAGCAATTACATGCCTTGACGATAGAAGTACTTGTACCTGAAATAGGGCGAGTGAATGATGTATTGACTGTAAAAATTATTTTAAAACAGCAAACTAAAAGCCCCAAATATTTAAACTTTAAAGTCGATGATCAGATTTCGCCTATTTTATTTGAAGAACTTCAACAAAGTTTCGAATTGAATTTTATTCCCTTAGCACGTGGGGCATATCAAATTCCTGTCATTCAAATATTTTCGACTTATCCTTTGGGGATTGTTAGATCTTGGACGTATCTTTATTTAGCCCATGAAATTTGGATAGCCCCATTTCCATATCAATCTTCAAAGGTACAACAGTCATCAGCCAATAATGGTTTACCTGATTTAGATGAATTTCGAGAATTACGCTCATTTAAAGAAGGTGATTCTTTGCAATCCATTTCATGGAAACAGGCTGCGCGAGGGCAAGGTCTCTATGTGAAACAATTTGAAGATCAAACGGATGCATATTCAATTCGTATTGATTATGCAAAAATGCCGAGTATAGAACATGAAGAAAAACTCAGTTTAATGATGGGCTTGGTTGATGGATGTGAACAACTTCAAATGCGTTATGCATTGATTTTGCCTAAAGCACAAACTGATTTTGGGGTAGGTGAATTACATTATCACGTCGCCAAAAAATTATTGGCACAGGCTTAAAATGATGAATCGTTCTATACAAATTTCAATTCTACTCATGCTAAGTCTGATTTGGCTTGCTCAAATTGCATTTATTCCCGTTTTCTTAAGCATTCTATTTTTTATACAAATAGTCGCTTTATTTTGGTTTTATCAAAAACAAGTTCAGAAAAAAAAGACAGATTTTCCTAAACTAGCGAAAATATTATTCGTATTAGTGGCTTTAGCCATTATATACATCAGCTATAAAAGCTTTTTAGGGGTTGAAGCGGGAACAGCTGTACTGGCAACTTTTTTATATGCAAAAGCATTAGAAACACAGAAAAAAAGAGATTTGATTATTCTTTTTAATTTTGCACTTTTTGTCAGTGCAAGTTTATTTTTATACAGCCAATCTTTTTGGATGGCATTGATTGTTTTAGCCTGCTTAATCAGCTGTTTGGTTGGATTATATCGAATTCAAACCAGTCAATATCAACATGTTGTAACAACAGTTCAGTCTTTAAAAACTGATATAAAGCATATTCTAAAATTCATTGGTTTAGCGCTTCCGTTCTTTATTTTACTTTTTTTATTTTTCCCAAGATTACCGCCACTTTGGCAAATACCGATTTCGAGTAATAAAGCAGTCACTGGGGTAAGTGATCGAATGTCACCAGGCGATATTGCAGAGTTATCTCAATCTTCTGCTTTAGCATTTCGAATTCTTGGAAATATGAAACAATTACCACCTCGTCAAGATTTATATTGGCGAGCGATGGTGTTAGATCAGTATGATGGAACAACATGGACAAGCAGTGATTTTAATAAACAAGTAAAACAGATTGAGCGTTCAAATCAAGAAAAGTCAATATTTGAGTATCAATATTTAGCTGCAGATTATCGAACGCAATGGGTGATGGGTTTAGAAAAATCCGTCCCTTTAGACCCTCAGTTTCAATTACATCAAGATTGGTCGATTACACCAAATCGAGCAGTACAAAGGACTCAACCCATTCGCTTGAAATGGGTAACCAATAAAATTGCTTCTGAAAAAGATGCTCATTATTTAGAGTTTGAGCAAAAATATAATCAGCAATATATACAGCGCGTAGATACAAAATCCCAAGAATTAGCACAACAATTATTTAAAGCGAGCGATCAAAACCCTGGGAAATATATATCTAATGTATTGCAATGGTATAAAAATAATCATTTTATTTATACTTTAAGTCCTGGGCGTTTAGGACAAAATAGAGTTGATGATTTTCTATTTCAGTCCCGACAAGGCTTTTGTGAACATTATGCATCTAGTTTTGTCATGTTGATGCGTTATGTGGGAATTCCTGCACGTGTTGTAGTGGGGTATCAAGGTGGAGCACTTGCACCTGATGGTCAAAGTTGGGAGGTAAGACAACTTGATGCTCATGCATGGACGGAGGTATATGTAAATGATCAGTGGCAGAGAGTAGATCCTACTTTTATTGTTGCTCCGCAACGTATTGATCAAGGTATGCAAGATTATATTGCAAATGATCAGCAAATTTTTGGCAATACAGAGGAGTCAAATTGGCATTATCAACAGTATTCAATGTTAAAAGAGTTAAGAATTTGGAGTGATTACGCCAGTTATCAATGGCAAAGTAAGATTATTGGTTATGACGCAGAAAAACAGAATAATTGGCTTAAAAAGTTAGGTCTAGATACTGGCTATGGTTTTGGAATTATTTTGATTTTAGGTTTATTGTTTCTTAGCTTTGTATATGTTGTTGTATATAAGTGGAAACAGTATAAGCAACGTTCTGCTTTGGATTGTGTACTAGATGTATTTTCTAAACAATTATTACTTGAGCATAAAAAAGCAGATTATGAAACTTTCCAACAATGGATGAAACGATTATCGAAGGATTCTAATCGAGCAGATTTATTTGACCAAGCTAATCTTTTATTTCAAAAAATTATGTATTTAGAACAGAAAGATAGTAAAGTTTTATCAAATTTAAAAAACTTGCTCAAAGAATGTTCTACCGAACTAAAAAAAGCTAAAAAGCCTTGTCTTGATTCTGAAAAATGAATATCATGCTTTCCATATATTAGGTGTATAGCTCAGTTGGTTAGAGCGCTACGTTGACATCGTAGAGGTCAGCAGTTCGAGTCTGCTTATACCTACCAATATTCAAAGGCTTACAAGTATAACTTGTAAGCCTTTTTTAATGTCTCTTGATTGTTAAACCTGTTGCATTTAATAGGATTTGTTACACGAAGCTATTATCAAATGTTTATTCAGCAATATAGTTTCCAGATGAATAAGCCAATACCTAAAACCTACCGTACAATGAATTGGTCCTCATACAATCGAGCCTTAATCAACCGAGGTAATATTTCTATTTGGTTTGATCCTAACACTCAGTGGTATGCTTAGCCAAAAGGTAAACACTGTCGAAATCAAATCTATTCCGATACAGCTATTCAATGCTGTTTGATGATCAAATATCTCTTTAGACTTTCTTTACGTATGGTCACAGGCTTTGTCCAAAGTTTTATTAAACTTTCTGGGCTAGACAGCCCCGAATATCAGTGATATTCGTACTCTACACTTTGCAGAAGACAAAAGTACATTGATATTGCGTTAGCTATCAAAAAAGTAGTGATCCTCTTCCTTGCACAATATACTGCTCATCGTAGATTTTACTGGCTTGAAGTTTTTAGGTTAAGGTGAATGGAAACGAAAAAATATGCACCTGAATATCGTCGCCAATGGCGTAAACTTCATATCGGCATATATGCTAAAACCCTGCAAATACGTACTGTTCAGCTCACTACGAACGATGTCAGTGACTCAAAAGTACTAGAAAACTTACTCGCTCAAATTCTATTGGATGAGAAGATTGACTCTGTTTATAGCGATGAAGCTTATGACACTAAATGCTGCCGACAGCTCATTTCAGATCATCAAGCATATGCAGTCAGTCCACCAAGAAAGAATGCAGAGCCTTGGAAAGATAAACAAGTAAGGTCCATTGAGCGGAATGAATTATTGAAAACAGTCAAACAGCTAGGAAAAACCATTTGGAAAAAGTGGTCTGGATACCATCGTCGAAGTTTGGTGGAAATCGAGATGCATTGCGTCAAATTATTAGGAGATAAATTAACGGCAAGGAGCTTTCCTGGTCAGGTGAATGAGATTCATGTACGCGTAGCGATCTTGAATAAATTCAAAAATTAGGTCGTCCTCACACCCAAATTGCATCTTAAATTTGAGTAATCTAGGTAGCTTTATCTTTAAAATATTTATGCAACAAAGCCTATGCGAGTTGTCTATTGTAATAACTTATTATTGATTTAATTGGAATTTAGGTTAGAAAAGTTATTTAATGAAGGTGAAACCATTCTAATAAAAGCCTTAATTATTCGATGTTTGGGGCTTTTCAATTCTTAAGAAAAAATTAGAGCAGTCTAGACTGCTCTAAAATATATTTATTGATACAGAAGACTAAATACGATTAGGCAACATTTAAATCTTTATTCAGGAATTCTATTCCTGTTGCAGCTTTAATTTGTTCTAAACTGACATCTTTAGCAAGCTCAATGAGTTGAACACCATTTGCTGTAATATCCATAACGCCTAAGTCAGTGATGATACGATTAACCACGGCCTGTCCTGTGAGTGGAAGGCTGCATTGTTTCACAATTTTAGGACTGCCATCTTTCGCATTGTGTTCCATCAGTACCACAACTTTTTGAACGCCTGCAACTAAATCCATTGCACCGCCCATGCCTTTTACTTTTTTACCTGGAATCATCCAATTGGCTAAATCACCAGTTTTGGATACTTCCATTGCACCTAAAATGGCGATGTTGACATGACCACCACGGATCATGGCAAAAGATTCTGAACTAGAAAAAAATGATGCGCCTTTTCGAGCAGTTACTGTTTGTTTACCTGCATTAATTAAATCAGCATCGACGGTTTCAGCAGTCGGGAATTCATCAATACCCAATAAACCATTTTCTGACTGTAGCCAAACATTAATGTCTTCTGGAATATAGTTGGCAACAAGTGTTGGAAGACCAATCCCTAAGTTGACATAAAAACCATCTTCAAGTTCAAGTGCTGCGCGTTGTGCCATTTCATTGCGTGTCCAAGCCATGATTTAAGCCTCCACTGCTTTTAAGGTCAATTGTTCAATGCGCTTTTCAGGTGCTGCATTGAGTATAATTCGGTTGATATAAATGCCTGATAAATGAATTTCATCAGGATCAATTTCACCAATTTCTACAATGTGTTCCACTTCAACAATTGTAAATTTCCCAGCAACAGCACATTCTGGGTTAAAGTTACGTGCTGTTTTACGGAACACTAAATTGCCGGCTTTATCTGCTTTATAAGCTTTGACTAAAGCAACGTCAGCAGTCAGAGATCGTTCTAAAATATATTTTTTGCCATCAAATTCACGGACTTCTTTGCCATCAGCAATGAGTGTACCAACACCTGTTTGAGTGAAGAATGCAGGAATACCAGCACCACCTGAGCGTAATTTTTCAGCCAATGTACCCTGAGGTGTAAGTTCTACTTCAAGTTCGCCATTTAAATATTGACGTTCAAACTCTTTGTTTTCACCGACATAGGATGAAATCATTTTTTTAATTTGCTTAGTTTGTAAAAGTTTGCCTAAGCCAAAATCATCAACACCTGCATTATTGGAAATACAGGTTAAATTTTTGACACCCGTTTCTTTTAATGCATCAATCAGTGCTTCTGGAATTCCGCAAAGACCAAAACCACCAACAGCTAAAACTTGATGATCTGCTACGATATCTTGAAGTGCGGCATGAGCATTCGCTACAACCTTATTCATCATTATAACTCTATATCCATTAGTGGATTTATTATTAGCAGGACATATTCATCTATAGAAGTTAATTATTTAAAAGGGTTAATGAGAAAAACTCATTAATCTTTTTTTAGTACATTTTTATTTTAATAGGTTGATGGAGTACTAAGCTATTTAAAAGTATTTTATATTCACTCTTTAATCGAAATTAAAATTTATGTAGGATATTTATTATTTGATGTGATTTATATTTGAATAATATTCGCAAAGTGCATTTTTAAATTGAGCTGAGATATTTGACATCGGAAAATCTTTTTTATAAACAAGACCTACAGGCATATCAACATCCCCATCTTCTATTTCAATTAACACATTATGTTCTTTATCTATGAAATTTTGAAAATGACGAGGAATAGCACTTACACCCATCCCATAAGCAACGAAATGTGAAAGGGAACTAATTTGATGACATTCTACTTTTAGGTCTAAAACTAAATCATTTTTATAGCATTTTTGTTCAATAATATGCCGAATGATAGATGGATTTTGCAGTGTGATAAAAGGGTTTGAACACAATTCTTTCCATGTCACAGAAGTACGTTCAGCTAAGGCATGATCATTTGGGACTAAAGCAAGGAAATCCTCATGAAATAAAGGTTTAAATTCCAGTTGATCATTTAAGATTGGTTCAAAACAAATACCAAGTTCAAAAATTCCTTCTTGAATATTTTCAATAATTTTTTCATTGGGAATATCATGAATTGAAAAGCTGATATTGGGGTGATCTTTAAGAAAACGATGAATAGCTTCAGGTAAAATTGCATGAGTGGTGAAGGGCATAGATGCAATATTCAATATCCCACGGTTTAGTTTAAAGCGTTGTTTGACATCTTTCTCCATGTCTTCCCAATTTGCGAGTAATTTTTTAGCAAAAGGAATCAGGGATTCACCTTCTAAAGTCATTTCTACTCGGCGGGTATTACGCTTAAATAATTTACCTCCAAGTTCTTCTTCTAAGCTTTTGATACTTAAACTTAAAGCAGATTGGCTAATACATAAATCATTGGATGCATTTGCATAATTTAGTGTACGTGCCAAGATTAAAAATGCTTTTAATTGTTTCAGTGTCATGAGTAAACCTAATCTTTTATGATCTTTATTTCAAAAAATATTGCTTAAAGATAAAGCAATACCTTCAATCATTATAAGCTAAATAAAGGCTGAACACATTCGCTTAATTTAAAGCCAAGTAACTAGAATTTAAATATAAATTAATTTTCTAAAATATACTTTTAAGTTTTTAATTTTAAGTCTGTTGTACATTTATTTTAGATTGATGAATTTTTTATATTAATCAATTAAAAAATTCAATATATAACATGAGTTATTTGTTTTATATTTTGATCTACGGAATTTTTCATTTAAATAATCATTGCATATTGGATTTTTTGTATGGAACTTTTTATTTCACCTTAGGTAAAAGGAAAATAAAAGGAAGGATATAAGAAGTCTAAAAAAGAAGATTTTCATCTGTATGTAAGAAATTTATTGTTTAAATGAAGCTGATTAAATTAGACATTTTCTCTCAGTACGGTCTTATAGTATTTTTCTTCTATCAAGAAAAATTGAAAGGTCTTATGTAAGGTGTCTATTTATTTTTATATTATGGTTAGGAAGACCTCTTTGTATTTTAAAAATATTTAGGTTGAGCCTGCTATATATTCTTTTTAAATGGAGTAAAAGAATATGTGGGATTTATGCGTTATTTTACTATCTCTCGGGCTGTTAATGTTCACAGCTTATCGTGGCTTTTCAGTGATTCTGATGGCACCGATCTGTGCCTTATTGGCCGTTTTTTTAATTAATCCTGAAAATGTTCTACCATTTTATTCTGGCGTTTTTATGCCGAAAATGGTGGGCTTTATTAAAGATTATTTCCTTGTTTTTTTACTGGGTGCAATCTTTGGTAAAGTCGTTGAAATGTCTGGTATTGCAGAATCAATTGCGAAAACGATTGTTAAATTGATTGGTTCAAAAAATGCAATGCTGACTGTTGTACTTTTAGGTGCAATTTTAACCTATAGCGGTGTAAGTTTATTTGTTGTTGTATTTGCAGTTTATCCATTTGCAAACCAGTTGTTTAGACAAGCTAATATTCCTAAGCGTTTAATTCCAGGAACAATCGCTTTAGGTGCATTTTCATTTACGATGGATGCATTACCAGGTACACCCCAGATTCAAAATGTTATTCCAACCACATTTTTTGGAACTGATATTTATGCAGCACCGTTCTTAGGAATTATTGGCGCAATATTTGTTTTGGGAACTGGTTTAAGCTATTTAGAATGGCGCCGTCGAGTAGCGGCAAGAAATGGAGATGGTTTTGCGACTGGGATAACGCTTTCAGAAGCAGAGTTAAAGCAGTTAGATACAAGTGTTGATAATACTTCAAATGGTTCAGGTTTCCGTCAATTTTTAGCATTTGTGCCTTTAATTCTAGTTGCTGTGATGAATAAGTATTTATCAACGGCAATTAAAGAATGGTATCCAAATGGCTTTGATTTTAATGCCATTGGTTTAGCTGCATATAGTGTTGATGTTGCGAAAACCTCAGCCATTTGGGCTGTTGGTTTGGCGTTGATCGTTGGGATTGTTACAGCATTATTATTTGATTTTCGTCGTGTTTATAGTGGTTTTAAAGATGGGGTAAATGCCAGTATTAGTGGCTCTTTACTTGCTGTGATGAATACAGCATCAGAGTACGGTTTTGGCGCAATCATTGCAGCACTTCCAGGCTTCGCTTTAATCAGTCATGCACTGGGTCATACATTCACGAATCCACTCGTAAATGGTGCTGTGACAACTACTGTCTTGGCAGGTGTAACGGGTTCTGCATCAGGCGGAATGAGTATTGCCTTAAGTGCAATGGCAGATCAATATAATGCTGCAATTGTTGCGATGGGTATTCCTGCGGAAGTGATGCATCGTATCGTTGCTATGGCTTCAGGAGGTATGGACACATTACCGCATAATGGTGCTGTTATTACATTACTTGCAGTGACAGGACTTACACATAAACAATCATATAAAGATATTTTTGCGATTACAGTGATTAAAACGATTGCGGTATTTGTTGCGATTGCAGCATTTACATGGTTCGGTATTGTTTAAATATATTGGTATTTTATCTAAATAAAATGGAGAGCACAGAATGAGTCAACTTCTTAAAGATAAAGTTGCATTTATCACAGGTTCAGCAAGTGGTATTGGTCTTGAAATTGCGAAAAAATTTGCTCATGAAGGTGCGAAAGTTGTTATTTCAGATATGAATGCTGAGCAATGTACAAAAACTGTAGAAGCATTGACTAAAGATGGTTTTGAAGCTTTATCTGCACCTTGTGATGTCAGTGATGAACAAGCTTATCAAGGTGCGATTGCATTGGCTCATCAAACTTTTGGTCGTTTTGATATTTTAATTAATAACGCGGGTTTTCAGCATGTTGCAGCCATTGAAGACTTTCCAACAGAGATTTTTCAAAAACTTTTGAATGTGATGTTGGTCGGTTCTTTTATCGGTATAAAACATGCTTTACCAATTATGAAAGCGCAAAAGTTTGGTCGTGTGATCAATATGGCTTCAATTAATGGTTTGATTGGCTTTGCAGGTAAAGCAGGCTACAACAGTGCTAAACATGGTGTGATTGGTTTAACCAAAGTTGCAGCCTTGGAGGCAGCACGTGATGGTATTACGGTGAATGCTTTATGCCCAGGCTATGTTGATACACCATTGGTTCGTGGGCAAATTGCAGACTTAGCAAAAAATAGAAATGTCAGTGAACAAAGTGCATTGGAAGATGTGATTTTAGCTATGGTTCCGCAAAAGCGTTTACTAAGTGTTGAAGAAATTGCAGATTACGCAATTTTCTTGGCCAGTGATAAAGCAGGTGGCGTAACAGGTCAAGCTGTTGTGATGGATGGCGGTTATACTGCTCAATAAGGTAAGTATGTATGATGTAGATATGAAATTTATATCTTCTATTGTTTAGTTAGACATTTTATTCAAAACCTCGCATTTGTTTAAAAAGCGCTTTTTTTCTAGAGCAGAAAAGAAAGCGCTATTTAGCATAGATTTATTGTATAGCTACATACATTCAAACGACCTATTCAATATTTAAAAGCATATACAAACATCAAATTATTTTTCAACATCGTGAATATAAATATCAAATTGAAGTGTTGGTCGTAGACTTCGACCATCATTTCAATCTTGTTTGATCAAAGGGATTTATTCAATGAAGCAAGTGAACACAGTTGCTATTATTGGCACAGGTGTAATCGGTGCCAGTTGGGCAGCATTTTTTTTAAATAAAGGATTTCAGGTACATGCTTTTGACCCTGCACCTGATGCAGAAGTGAATTTAAAAAATCGGGTAGAGACTTATTTACTCGATTTAATTGAACTGAATAAAGCAGACGATGAAATATTGGTGAACAATGTTTCTGAAGTTTTAGACAATCTCACTTTTTTTAAAGATTTAGCGAGTGCTGTTAAAAATGCAGATTTTATTCAAGAAAATGGTCCTGAAAGAGTTGATTTAAAACAAGACTTATATGTACAAATTACCCATTATTGCCCTGAAGATACGATCATCGCTTCCAGTTCTTCTGGTTTGAAAATATCAGACATTCAAAATAATTGCCTTCATCCAGAAAGAATTGTACTTGGGCATCCATTTAATCCACCCCATTTACTGCCACTGGTTGAAATTATTGGTGGAAAAAAGACTGAGCAAGGCTATATTCAAGATGCATTTGATTTTTATCAGTCTTTAGGTAAAAAGTCTATTTTGATTCATAAAGAAATTAAAGGTCATGTAGCGAATCGTTTGCAGTCAGCGATTTGGAGAGAAGCTTTTTATCTTGTCTCTGAAGGGGTGTGTAGCGCAGAAGATATTGATGTTGCCATTAGCAATGGGCCAGGATTACGTTGGGCTATTTTTGGTCCATATTTAAATATGCAGTTGGCTAATCAGCAAGGTTTTAAAGCAGCAATGCATCATTTGGGTGAGCCAATGTCTGAATGGTGGGCAGATATGAAACCATACACTTTATCTGAAGAAAAAATTGATGTATTAAATGAAGAAACGCAAAAGTTTTTAACTAAACTGGGAGATAAAAATCTTCAGTCACTGCGTGATACTGCTTTATTGGATATATTAAAGATGCGAAAGAAATTAGATTTACCTTAGTGTTTGAGTAACTTTAAATTTGATTTTTTTGAACTTATGATTCCATCCTTCATATTCGCTTAATCAAAAACTATGAACTAATCAGTGCTCATTTTTCGTCATTGATAAAAAATTTTAAACAGTATGTTATAATTTGTAATATCTAATCCGATAAAGAATATGCATAGTCCTAACGCTATAGCGTATTGAAAAAAAGCTGCTTTGTTGCAGCTTTTTTAATTCGAACTTTTACTTTATCGGAATGTCATTTTGGTACGTTTATTGAATGCTTGATTCGAGCTACATTTGCCAATGTATCAAGCCAAACGGCTAAATCACTTAACCCATAGCTCAAACTTAACAGGGGCTCACAATGACAAATCCAAATTCTTCAGCGGGTTTGCTTGAACGCTTATTTAAACTTAGCGAAAACAAGACAACATTTAGAACCGAAGTGCTCGCAGGTGTAACGACATTTTTAACGATGTGTTACATCATCATTGTCAATCCATTGATTCTTTCAGAAACAGGAATGGATCATGGCGCAGTGTTTGTTGCGACCTGTTTAGCCGCAGCGATTGGTTGTATGGTCATGGGGTTAGTTGCAAACTATCCGATTGCACTTGCTCCAGGTATGGGCTTAAACGCTTATTTTACCTATTCAGTATGCATGGGGATGGGTGTGCCTTGGCAGACGGCTTTAGCAGCTGTCTTTGTGTCAGGTTTGGTTTTTATTGCCATTAGCATGTTTAAAATTCGTGAAGCAATTGTGAATGCGATTCCAATGTCGTTGAAGTTTGCGATTGGTGGTGGTATTGGTTTATTCCTTGCATTGGTAGCTTTGAAAAACTCAGGAATTATTGTTGCTAATCAAGCAACTTTAGTGGGTTTAGGTGATTTAAAACAGCCAACAGTATTATTAACATTGTTTGGTTTTTTACTGATTATCATCATGCATCACTTCAAAATTCGTGGTGCAATTATCATCAGTATCTTGGTGGTTACTGGAATTGCAACAGCACTGGGTTTGAATGAATTTAAGGGTGTTGTTGGAACAATTCCATCTATTGCCCCAACTTTCTTACAAATGGATTTTCAAGGTCTATTTACAGCAAGTTTAATCGGTGTAATTTTTGTTTTCTTTTTGGTCGATTTATTTGATTCAACAGGAACTTTGGTCGGTGTATCTCATCGAGCAGGTTTGTTGAAAGATGGTAAATTACCCCGTTTGAAAAAAGCATTATTTGCGGATTCAACCGCAATTGTTGCAGGCGCAGCATTAGGTACATCATCAACCACACCATTTATTGAATCATCAGCAGGTGTTGCTGCGGGTGGTCGTACTGGTTTAACCGCTGTTGTTGTTGGTTTATTATTTATTGCGTGTTTATTTTTAGCACCACTTGCTGCATCAGTTCCAGGTTTTGCCACAGCTCCCGCTTTATTATTTGTTGGTGTATTGATGATTCAAGGGATCACCAATATTGAATGGGATGATATTACTGAAGCAGTTCCAGCTTTCTTAACCATTGTATTTATGCCATTTACCTATTCAATTGCAGATGGTATTGCAATGGGCTTTATTAGCTACGCTTTAGTGAAATTGTTTACAGGTAAAGCAACAACTGTTCCTTATATGGTCTGGATCATTGCAGTACTTTGGGTGATTAAATTTATCGCATTTGGTGGTTAATTCATCGCATTATTTTTAGGGTGTAAACTCAGTTTACACCCTTTTTTATTTAAAGTTATTTAGAACATTGATATAGATTGAGGATACAACATGAATCGTAATGAGCTCATTCGTGCTTTACCAAAAGCAGAATTACATGTGCATATAGAAGGGACGTTTGAGCCAGAACTCATGTTTGCTATTGCACAACGTAACAACATCGACATCCCGTATAAATCTGTAGATGAAGTGAAACAAGCCTATAATTTTCATAACTTACAGTCATTTTTAGATATTTATTACGCGGGTGCAAATGTTTTGGTGCATGAACAAGACTTTTATGATCTTGCATGGGCATATTTTGAAAAATGTGCTGAAGATAAAGTCGTGCATACTGAAATGTTCTTTGATCCACAAACACATACAGATCGAGGCGTTGCATTTGCAACAGTGATTAACGGTTTACAACGTGCTTGTGATGATGCAAAAACTAAACTTGGGATTAGTTCACAATTGATCATGTGTTTTTTACGTCATTTAAGTGAAGAAGCCGCTTTTGTAACATTAGAACAGGCTTTACCGTATAAAGACCAAATTATTGCAGTGGGAT
This sequence comes from Acinetobacter sp. ANC 3832, assembly GCF_002135415.1. Taxonomy (GTDB): domain Bacteria; phylum Pseudomonadota; class Gammaproteobacteria; order Pseudomonadales; family Moraxellaceae; genus Acinetobacter. Next base: position 290,452 of record NZ_NEGJ01000003.1, on the reverse strand, counting down.
TAGATTCAAGTGAATTGGATCACCCACCATCAAAATTTGAACGTGTCTTTGCTCAAGCACGTGAAGCAGGTTTTCTCATTGTTGCACATGCAGGAGAAGAAGGGCCTGCTGAGTATGTCTGGGAAGCTTTAGACTTACTGAAAGTAAATCGTATTGATCATGGCGTACGTTCAGAAGAAGATGCAAAACTTTTAGAACGTTTGATCGCTGAGAAAATGCCACTGACGGTTTGCCCGCTGAGTAATTTAAAGCTGTGTGTTGTTGATGATATGGCTGAACATAATATTCAGCGCTTACTTCAAAAAGGTGTACATGTGACTGTAAATTCAGATGACCCATCATATTTTGGGGGTTATATGAATGATAATTTCTTTGCAATTGCTGAATCATTGGATTTGTCGAACGATGAATTGAAGCAGTTAGCGAAAAATTCATTTGAAGCATCATTTATTTCTGATTCAGAAAAGCAAAAATGGATTCGTCAAATTGATGCTTTAGCGTAATTTTTATTTAAGATAGTCATAAAAAGCAGTGAGTGATTTCACTGCTTTTTTTAATGGGCTTCTTTTATAAAGTTTCTCTTATGCAAGAAGATCAATGATTGTTATTCAAGGTTAGTGATGTGAAAAAGTTAAATTGGGTTATTTTGTTGATTGGTGCGTTAAGTTGTACACTTGTTTTTGCTGCAACGAATCAGGGTGAAAAGGGTACAACATTAACCCAGAAAATGTTAAAGCCTTTGATAGAATTACAATGTCAGTCGGAATTACAACAATCTAAATTATGGAAAGCTTCTTCATTATTTATGTCAGAGGCTAAATAGAACCATCTACAAAATAGTGTGTGTGGTTGTGTTAGTGATCATGCATTAGATAATCTATCGACAAAAGAGCTTGTAATGGCAAGTGTCAATGCATCTGCAAAAGATAAGTTGATTCGACAAGCTGTTATGAACAGCTTATCGGGTTGTGCTCAACAGGCTTTAAAGTAGAGAGTCAGCAATAGAAGTATATTGCTAAACATCTATTTTCACCTTTTATTTTTTCTGCCAATCATACTTCTTAAGACATTATCTTTATCAATAAAGTGATGTTTTAACGCCATTAGTAAATGTCCAAGTACAACAAATCCTGCAAACCATGATAGATAAATATGGATTGGTTTCACAATGGCTAAAAGTTCAGGATTATCTTGAACCAAACGTGGGATTTCAAATAAATACAACACAGGTGCAGGATGCCCAGCACTCCAGCTAAATAAACAGCCTGTAATTGGTAGAGCAAGTAATAATAAATATAAAACCAAATGTCCTAAATGTGCCATGGTTTTCATTGTCGGAGACATTGCATCAGGTAGCTTTGGTACTGGGTGTGTATAGCGCCAAAAAATGCGGATAATGACCAAAAATATAATCACAGTCGCAATGTTTTTATGTAAGGTAATCACACTACCTTTAAAGCTCCCATCAACATCGTAGCTTAAAAAATTCCCACTATAGAAACCAATCAACCATGCGCTAATAAAAATGATTGCCATGATCCAATGTAGCCATTGCGCTGTTTTTGTGTAGTAAGGTGAAGCGCTTTGCATGAAGTTATTCTCATAAATGGATGATCAATTTAGCTTTAAGCATAAGGATGTTTATTGCAAAAATCAGTGTTATAAATTCAACGAATCGTTTTAAAATTGCAACACTGCTCGCAAAGTGTTGAGAGTTTAGTCGATAGTGTAGCAATTATATAAATTCAGAACAGATTGGGTTTTATCTATTTCGAAGATTAGGCACAATACGCACACTTATTTTTTAGAAAAAAAGGAAAAATCGTGAAAAAATTAGTTGCTCTACTTGCACCATTGGCTCTTGTATTAACAGCGTGTGCAACAACTGATTCAACAGGGACTGGTGCGACAGCGGGTACAATGACTCAACAATTGGGTGGGGTTGCACTTAAAATTGCGATTAATGCCAAATGTACGACTGAATTGAATAATTTACCTGCTTGGAAAACTGCAACGACATTGATGACCGCAGATCAAAAAACGGATGTACAAGGTCAAATTTGCGGTTGTGTCAGTGAAAAAGCGCCACAAAGCGTGACAGCAGTAGACTTGGCAACAGCAGCACTTGATCCAAATGCACGTGCAACAATTGTTTCAAATGCTGTGACTAAAACAATTAATGCATGCGTTGCTGAAGCGGTAAGATAATTTAAAAGTCAGATCCGTGTTAAAATTAAAGAGGTTGATTTATTCAGCCTCTTTTTTATATTGATAGGTACATACATGTTAATTGCTGGTGTAGATGAAGCAGGGCGTGGTCCATTGGTTGGATCGGTAGTTGCAGCTGCTGTAATTTTAGATCCGAATAATCCAATTGAAGGGTTAAATGATTCAAAAAAATTAACAGAAAAAAAACGTGAAAAATTATTTAAAGAAATACAAGAAAAAGCACTGGCATGGTCTATCGCTGAAGCTTCACATATAGAAATTGATGATATTAATATTTTACAGGCATCCTTACTTGCCATGCGCCGTGCGGTAGAAGGGTTAAATATTCCACCTGAGCATGTTTTAGTTGATGGTAATAAAGTGCCACAAGGTTTGGTGGTGAGTTGTGATGCTATCGTTGGTGGAGATGCTTTACATGCTGAAATTTCGGCTGCCAGTATTTTGGCTAAAGTGACACGTGATCATCAAATGCATGAACTTGATCAGGAATATCCACAATATGGATTTGCTAAGCATAAGGGTTATCCAACCAAAGCACATTTTGAAGCCATTGCTGCACATGGTGTGATTGATTTACATCGTCGCAGTTATGCCCCAGTGAAAAGAGCTTTGGGCATTGCTTAACTTTTTATTTTTAAGTCTTAATGTTTTTGATATTTACATTAATCAAATGGCAGACAAATTTAAAGCGGCCTCGTGAGCCGCTTTATTTTTCAAAACATTCTAAAACCTTAGCGGTTAAAGTTGTTTTGCGTTGTATTGTCTTCTTCAAATGAAGGCTGATAATCTTGATCCAGATGCTGGAGATGTTCGTGCATCGCACGTTCATGTTGAATTCTTTGATAGATTTCCTCACGATGAACAGATACTTCTTTTGGTGCATTTACACCAATACGCACTTGATTACCTTTGACACCAAGTACAGTTACACTGACTTGATCCCCAATCATTAATGTTTCTCCGACACGACGAGTCAGAATCAGCATGTTTATCTCCTTGCTTAAACGCTAAACCTGCGATAGTTTTTTCAAAAAATGAAAGCAACAACCTCGGTATCTGATGGATTTTAACAGATAATTGTGACGAATTATGCAGTTCTTGCAACACAGTTGCAATTTCCCCCAAAACCTACAGAGCTAATATAACAGAGCCACTATAAGAAAAACTATAGTGGCTCACATTTTTTATTACTTGATATAACTATTGTATTGTTATAAATCAGTAATGATTAAGCACGCACACTTGATTCACCATGTTCACGGTCTAAACCGAAAGCAGTGTGTAATGAGCGAACAGCAAGTTCTAAATAATTTTCTTCAATAATCACTGAAATTTTAATTTCAGATGTTGAAATCATAAGAATGTTGATGCCTTCACTTGCTAAAGCAGTGAACATTTTGCTTGCAACACCTGCATGAGAGCGCATACCTACACCGACAATAGAGACTTTAACAATATCATCACGGGTCGCAACTTCACGTGCACCAATTTTTTGTGCAGTATCTTCAAGAATAGCTTTGGCTTTTTTTAATTCACTACGATTTACAGTAAATGTGAAGTCGGTTGTGCCATCTTCTTCAACATTTTGGATAATCATATCCACTTCGATGTTTGCATCGCCGATAGGGCATAAAATTTTAGATGCAATACCTGGTTCATCAGGTACACCTAAAATAGTCAATTTAGCTTCGTCACGATTGAACGCAATACCCGAAATAATAGGATTTTCCATATTGTCTTCCGCTTCAGTAGTGATTAGTGTTCCGACATTTTGTTTAAAATCTTCGTCGAATGCGCCATCATCGTCATTATCAAAACTTGATAATACGCGTAAAGGCACTTGGTATTTGCCTGCAAATTCAACAGAACGAATTTGTAAAACTTTAGAGCCAAGTGAAGCCATTTCAAGCATTTCTTCAAATGAAATGCGATCCACTTTTTTTGCTTTTGGAGCAACACGTGGGTCAGTGGTATATACACCATCCACATCTGTATAAATCTGACATTCATTTGCTTTTAAAGCAGCGGCAAGTGCGACACCAGAAGTATCTGATCCACCACGACCTAATGTTGTTGTATTTCCTTCGGTGTCAAAACCTTGGAAACCTGCAACAACAATCACACGACCTGCGTCTAAGTGATGAGTCATTACATCAGTATCAATAGATTCAATACGTGCTTTGGTAAATGCACTGTCGGTTTTAATGCCGACTTGACGTCCTGTGAGTGACTTAGCTTCAACGCCAATTGAATTGAGCGCCATAGCTAACATTGAAATCGTTACCTGTTCACCCGTAGAGACCATTTGGTCTAATTCACGTGGGTCAGGGGTTTCGGTAATGGCTTTCGCTAAAGCCAACAAGCGGTTGGTTTCACCACTCATTGCAGATACAACAACCACAACTTTGTGACCGTGATCATGCCAACGCTTTACACGACGAGCAACATTTAAAATGCGCTCGGGAGTACCCATAGAGGTACCGCCATATTTTTGAACGATTAATGCCATAACTATCCTTACCAAGTAAATAAGTCTAAAGACTTAAAGCACTTACACATATTTAAATGCCTGACAAAGCAGGGCATTCAAAATACCACGTAGCTCGTAACAGTTTCCCTTTTTCAAAGGAAAAGTTTGTACCGATACTTTGCATCAGAGAGATGAGTTGAATCAACTGATCTCTCTGGGCTCCATAATTGTAATTCAGCCATTGGTTTTTATCTTGACGATAAAATTTAACCTTTTTCGCTTTTTACATTTATTTGATTGTTCATTTTTATTTTGACAATATTTCGTCAACATAACAAAAGATAGATATTCACAAGAAGATCATGGTGAACTCAGAATTATCTATTCGACATCTTACATAAATATTAACAAGCTCTTTGCATTTCTCCTATAAGGGAGGGGGAATGCAAAAGGCGTTATGCAAGATGTCTATTGATCAAACAAAGCTCAATCAAAAAAACTAAGTCACCTTAGATCTTATTTGTGTTCGATCCTTATTTTGCCGCAAGCCAAGCTGTTAAATCAGCCATCACTTGATCAAACTTATCATTCAGTGGCGCGCCACCTTGTGCTAAATCAGGTTTACCACCACCTTTACCACCTAACTCATTTGCTAGGTGTTTAATGATGTCGCCAGCTTTAATATTTGCAGTGAAATCTTTTGCTACAGATGCGATTAGGCTGACTTTATCGCCCTCAATACCTGCAAGAATGATGACTGAATGATCTAATTTAGATTTTACACTATCATGTAAGTTACGAAGTGACTTCGCATCTTGACCTTGAATAGTGGTAATTAAAGTTGAGCGATTTGCAATGGTTTGAACTTGATTTAAAAGCTCAACAGATTGAAGGTTTGCAATTTTTTGATTCAACTGTTCAATTTGCTTTTGCAATTGATGTGCTGTTTCAACGGTTGCTTCAACTTTTTCAACAGTTTGATGGTTCTGTGCTTTTAATAAACCATTGATATATTGAATGTCAGCATCAATTTTTTGAACGGTTTCAAGTGCTTTGGTACCAGTCACTGCTTCAATTCGACGTACGCCAGCAGCAACACCACTTTCTGAAGTAATTTTGAATAAACCAATATCACCCGTACGTTTTACGTGAATACCACCACATAATTCGATAGAGAAATTTTTATCTTCAGAAATTGAACCCATCGAAAGTACACGAACTTCATCGCCATACTTCTCACCAAACAACATCATTGCGCCTTTATTTTTGGCAGCTTCAATGTCTAAAAGTTCAGTTGATACAGCCGTATTGGCAATCACTTCGTGGTTCACAATACGTTCAACGTGTTGTAATTGCTCAAACGTTACAGGTTGATCATTGGCAAAGTCAAAACGTAAAATATCAGATGCAACCAATGAACCTTTTTGCTGTACATGTTCACCTAAAATTTGGCGAAGGGCAGCATGTAAAAGGTGAGTTGCAGAGTGATTGCGAGCAGTTGCTTCACGAATATCTGCTTTTACAATTGCTTCAACAGATTGAGTCGCTTTTAAGCTACCCATGGTCACGATACCTTGATGGACAAAAGCACCACCAGATTTTTTAGTATCTTGAACTTCGAAAATACCAGTATCGTTTTTGAAGAGTCCTGTATCACCGATTTGACCACCACTTTCTGCATAGAAAGGAGTTTGATTCAATACGATTAGTGCTTCATCACCTTCAGTGACTTCTTCAACTTGTTCGCCATCTTTATAGATTGCGATAATTTGACCTTGACCTTGAGTTGCATCGTAGCCATCAAATTGAGTTTCTCCATCCACTTTAACAACACTGTTATAGTCAATATTGAATTTACCTGCATCACGTGCACGTTGACGTTGAGCAGCCATTTCAACTTCAAAGCCAGCTTCATCAATTTCTAAATTACGTTCACGGGCAATGTCTGCTGTTAAATCAGCAGGGAAGCCATATGTGTCATAAAGTTTGAAAACTGTTTCGCCTGGAATAGTTTTACCTTTCAGGTTGGCTAATTCGCCTTCCAGTAATTTCAAACCTTGTTCAAGTGTTTTAGCAAACAATTCTTCTTCGCGAGTTAAAGCTGCTTCAATCACACTACGACGTGCGATTAATTCAGGATAAGCATCACCCATCACATCAATCAATGGTTGCAACATTTTGTAGAAGAATGTACCTGTAGCGCCCATTTTATTGCCATGACGAACGGCACGACGAATAATGCGACGTAATACATAGCCACGACCTTCATTTGAAGGATTTACGCCATCTGCAATCAAGAAGCAGCATGAACGCGCATGATCTGCAACGACTTTGAGTGAAGCTGGGTATTCAACGGGTTTATTGTTTGCTTGAGCAGTCGCCACGGCTTCAGAGGTATCAACACCAATAATTTCAGCAGCAGACTTTAATAAGTTTTGGAAAAGGTCAATTTCATAGTTTGAATTAACATGCTGTAAAACAGCAGAAATACGTTCAAGTCCCATCCCTGTATCTACAGAAGGTGCAGGAAGGTTATGCAATACGCCATCAGCAGTACGATTAAACTGCATGAATACGTTGTTCCAAATTTCAATGAAACGGTCGCCATCTTCTTCAGGTGTCCCTGGTAAGCCACCCCAAATGTGATCACCATGGTCAAAGAAAATTTCAGAACACGGGCCACAAGGACCTGTGTCACCCATTGCCCAGAAGTTATCAGAAGCGTATTTTTCGCCTTTGTTGTCACCGATACGAATAATACGATCAGCAGCTAAGCCAATGTCCTTATTCCAAATATCAAATGCTTCATCATCTGTGTGATAAACAGTGGCATAAAGTTTATCATTCGGTAGAGCAAGCCATTCTTCGCCCGTTAAAAAATCCCAAGCAAAGCGAATCGCATCTTGTTTGAAATAATCACCGAAAGAGAAGTTACCCAACATTTCAAAGAAAGTATGGTGACGTGCTGTATAACCAACATTATCTAAGTCGTTATGTTTACCACCTGCACGTACACATTTTTGTGATGACGTTGCACGTACATAATCACGCTTTTCTAAACCGAGGAAGCAGTCTTTAAACTGGTTCATCCCTGCATTGGTAAAAAGCAAAGTAGGGTCGTTGGCAGGTACTAGTGAACTCGACGCGACACGTGTATGCCCTTGCGATTCAAAGTAACGCAAAAATGCTTCACGTATTTCAGCAGTTGTCATTAAACGAGTACTCACAACCAAGTCACTCCTTAGTTTTGTATTGGCTAAAAGCACGCTGGTTGAGTCTTATATTCATTGCTCGATCAGCATGCGGGGGCTTAATTTTTAAAAACGCCAAATTATAACGGAAAAAGCCTGATCCACCAATGATTTTAAGGTGAATTGATGACAAATGTATGGATTCAGTATTGAATTAAATTGATATGTTTGCTCTAGATACCATCAGTTTCTAATAATTTCGATTCATTAAAAATATAACTTTGGCCGTCAAACTTCATAATATGCTGACGTTTTAATTTATGATCTTGAGTTTTACAATTTCGAGGATCTGCTAAATGTTGTATTTTTACGCCTGTAATCAGAATGTCTTGTAAACCGTATGATGTTTTATTGGATCTCTTGCATAACTCACTTTTCATTCAATTTCATGTTGTAAATTCCAGCAATCAAATTGAATCTTAAACCCAGTCTTTTACCTCTATTTCTATAACACTCCGAAAGTATTCTAAAGGTCTTTAATACACCGAATACATGCTCTACACCTATTCTTCTTTTATTGATTTCTCGATTGTGTTTTTTTTAATTCTGAATCTAACTTAAATATCATAGATCCCTTGATAGCCTTTATCTGCCAATACAAAGGAATCTTTAGGGATTAAATGCAGGTTTCTTTTGAACAATTCAAAATCATGAACTGCTCCTTTACTCATACATAAACTGAGAATTTGCTGTGTTTTATAATGAATAATGGCTTGTACTTTAAACGTATGGGTCTTTTTCTTACCACTATAGCTTTTTTTCTGTTTTTTTAGGGCGTTGTACGGGTATTTTCGTTGCATCTACGATCACAACATTCCAATCTAAAGCACCACCATTTGGTATTTTCTTCGGTAAATTGAACTGTTTAGATTTGATTAAGTGATCTTCGGTATCGCGAACAATTCTTGAAGCTGTTGATTTTGAAACAGCATAGGTCATTCCAACATGGAAGAAAGTTCGATACTCACGCCAATAACTGAGACAAAGCAATAACTGGTCTTCTTTAGTCAGTGTTGGAGGTCGACCTGTTGATGCAGAATGAGCATTTAGAATTTCAACCATCAATTTATAGGTAGACCAAGAGACGCCTGAGGGTCTTTTAAACTGAGCATCTGTCAGCTTATGTATATCGATATATTTTCATGCATAAATTATGCATGAAATATTGAAAAGTTAGAGCTCAAAAATACAACAAATAAACGTACGTTTTATGAGTTATGCAAGTTGTTTAATAGTTAAAATTAATTGAGAAAGTAATACAAATTATAAATAAGGTATAAATAAACCACATTTATTAACTTAAAGTTAATGAATGTGGTTTGAGGTTGATTGATCAAAATCTAAGAACAGGCTTTTATAGGTTCAGATCAAAATACAGAATTAGGGCAAATAACATGGATAGTTCAGTTCCGAACATAGAACGTAAATGGAATACACGTCGCAATGCGAAACAGTTAAAAGTAGAAATGGTCAGCAAATACGCTGATGGTGTGGTTATTCCAACGCAAGATATTGTCAAAGTTTTAGAGACATTAATTAGTGTGGGTGATCGGGTTGTTTTAGAAGGAAACAATCAAAAACAAGCTGATTTTCTTTCTCGTTCTTTGGCACAGACCAATCCTGATATTTTACATGATTTACATCTGATTATGCCGAGTGTAGGACGTCCTGAACATCTCGATTTATTTGAAAAAGGTATCGCTCGTAAACTTGATTTCTCTTTTGCAGGTACACAAAGTTTGCGCATTAGCCAACTGGTTGAAGATGGCTTACTCGAAATTGGTGCCATTCACACCTACATTGAACTGTATTCACGCTTATTGGTCGATTTAATTCCAAATGTCGTACTTTCAGCAGGGTTTATGGCCGATCGTGAGGGGAATATTTATACTGGTGCAAGTACAGAGGATACTCCAGCACTGATTGAGCCTGCGGCGTTTAGCGATGGTATTGTGATTGTGCAAGTGAATGAGTTGGTGGATGACGTTAAGGATTTACCGCGAGTCGATATTCCTGCTTCTTGGGTTGACTTTGTCGTTGTAGCAGATAAGCCTTTCTATATTGAACCATTATTTACTCGCGATCCCAAACATATCAAGCCTGTCCATATATTAATGGCCATGATGGCAATTCGAGGAATTTATGAACGTCATAATGTGCAATCACTTAATCATGGTATTGGTTTTAATACCGCTGCAATTGAACTGATTTTACCGACGTATGGTGAATCTTTAGGTTTGAAAGGAAAAATTTGTACAAATTGGACACTTAATCCACATCCGACTTTAATTCCTGCGATTGAAACGGGATGGGTGAAAAGTGTGCATTGTTTTGGTACAGAATTGGGTATGGAAAAATATGTAGCTGCAAGACCAGATATATTTTTTACAGGTCGTGATGGATCACTACGCTCTAACCGAATGATGTGTCAGCTTGCGGGTCAGTATGCAGTCGACTTATTTATCGGTGCCACCTTACAGGTCGACGGCAGTGGCCACTCATCAACGGTGACTAAAGGACGTTTAGCGGGCTTTGGTGGTGCACCGAATATGGGGCATGATCCGCGTGGCCGACGTCATGCTACACCTGCTTGGCTGGATATGCGCCCCGAAGGTGCAACTGAAACGGATACTTATCTGGCACGTGGTAAAAAGTTAGTTGTGCAAATGGTGGAAACTTTTCAGGAAGGTGGAAAGCCAACTTTTGTACACACACTTGATGCCGTAGAGGTTGCAAAAAAGGCGGGTATGCCACTCGCACCGATTATGATTTATGGTGATGATGTTACACATCTTTTAACCGAAGAAGGTATTGCGTATTTGTATAAAGCCAGAAGTTTAGAAGAACGTCAGGCAATGATTGCTGCGGTTGCAGGTGTGACCGAAATTGGCTTAAACCATGATCCTAAAACCACAGAGCGTTTACGTCGCGAAGGATTAGTGGTTTTCCCAGAAGACCTCGGAATTCGTCGTACAGATGCAACACGTGAATTACTGGCGGCAAAAAATATTTCAGATCTTGTGACATGGTCAGATGGGCTGTATCAGCCGCCTGCGAAATTTAGGAGCTGGTAATGAATGCTTATGTTCAACCTGACTTCACTCAACAGTGTGTGGTGCTTGCAGACTTTGCAGTAGATGCTTTGATTGTAGAAGTGAATCTAACACCCAAGCCTGCATTGGTAGATCAGCGTGGGAGTGGCGCACATGATGATTTAACACTGGCGTTAATGCAGCGTTCTGCACACAGTTTGAAGCCTATGTTTTTAAAAATGGCGCAAGCCGCTTTTCAACATCGAACGTGTTCATTGGCTTTGCGTGAAGCGATAGGTGAAATTGGTCGTGCAGGCGAAACGGTTATGCTCGAAACGACAGGGGGTGTGAATACCCATCGTGGTGCAATTTGGGCACTAGGTTTGATGGTTACAGCTGCCGCGTTGAAGAGTTTGACTGCGAAATCAGTGAGTGCAATTGAACTGTGTAAATTAGCGGGGGAAATAGCGCAACTTGAAGATCGATTTATTCCTCAGCAGGCTTTGAGCCACGGACAATATGTACAGAAAAAACTCGGAATAAACGGTGCAAAATTTCAGGCTCAGCAAGGTTTTCCAGCCATTACTCATTTTGGTTTGCCGACGTTGCATAAAAGCCGAAAGATACAGGGCAATGAAACAAACGCGCGAATAGATGCTTTGCTCGCAATGATGACGACTTTAGATGATACCTGTGTTCTATATCGTTCAGGAGAGGCAGGTTTAGCTCGAATGCAACAAGGTGCTCAAGCTGTATTAGACCTTGGTGGTTATTCAACAGTGGCTGGAAATCTTTACTTTCATGTCTTTGAAAAAGACCTTTTAGAACGAAGAGCATCGCCGGGTGGAGTCGCAGATTTACTCGCAGCAACATTATTTATCGATAGTGTTGAGCAGTTTTATTTTAAGAATAAATAGGAAATAAGGTAATGGAAATACTGAATTTTGAATTTTCGGCTGGAAGCAGCCCCACAAAAAATGCATTGGTTGGTTGTGTCGGTTCTGGTGATTTAGAAATTTTGATGCAGCCTAGCCAGACAGGAAAAATGTCGATTCAAGTGGTGACCTCTGTGAATGGCAGCTCACAACGCTGGGAAAAATTATTTGAGCGTATGTTTGCAGAACAAACACCGCCTGCGGTTCATATTGATATACATGACTTTGGTGCAACGCCGGGCGTCGTTCGCCTACGTCTAGAGCAAGCATTTGAGGAGGTGAACTGTGGCTAATATCCAAGCGTTACTTAAGAAACAAAGCTTTATTGAGTTGAACGCCAGAGAGCGTGTCAAAGCATTATTAGATGATACCACCTTTCGTGAGCTTTTAGATCCATTTGCTCTAATCATGTCACCTTGGTTGCCAAAGCAAAATATTGTGCCCCAAGCAGATGATGGTGTGGTGATTGCCAAAGGAACAATTCAGCACAAACCAGTGGTTATTATTTCGATTGAAGGCCTTTTCCAAGGGGGAAGTCTCGGTGAAGTGGGCGGTGCAAAAATTGCAGGAGCTCTAGAATTAGCTGCTGAAGATAACCGTCAGGGAATTCCAACAGCAGCAATTTTACTGCTTGAAACAGGTGGTGTTCGTTTACAAGAAGCAAATTTGGGATTGGCAGCTATTGCAGAAATACAATCAGCAATTGTTGATTTGAGACAATATCAGCCAGTGGTTGCTGTGATTGCTGGCAGTGTTGGATGTTTTGGTGGCATGTCGATTGCCGCAGCTTTATGTAGTTATTTAATCATGACCCAAGAAGGCCGTTTAGGTCTCAATGGTCCGCAAGTGATTGAACAAGAGGCTGGTGTCCAAGAATATGATTCAAAGGATCGACCGTTTATTTGGAGTATTACCGGAGGACAGCAACGTGCTGCAAGCGGCTTGGTCGATGCCTATGTTGAAGATGATCGTCAGCACATTAAACAGCAAGTTTTGCAATATTTAAACCAAGGTGTGCCAACTTTGCATCGCAGTTCAAATTATGATTTTTACTTGAATCATTTAAAAGCGGTGAACACTACAGAACAAGCAACGCCGCTACAAGTGAGCGCTTTATATCAAGGAGAACAAGCATGAATATGGATATACCAGCAGAGAATGAAGTTTCAATGCGCGGTCAACATTGGTTTAAAGCACTCACGACTGATTTTAACCAAATAGGCGAATATACGGAATCCGTTTGGGTTGCGGATGGTCAGGTATCACAACAATCTGTGCGTATTATTGCTGTTGTTCCGCATCCACATAATCTTTATCCACGTGCTCAAAATGGCGAAGTAGGCTTGTTAGAAGGTTGGGCACTGGCCAAAGCAGTAGATGATGTGATTCAAGCAGATCAGAACAGTAATCAAAAACGCGCAATTTTATGCATTGTTGATGTACCTAGTCAGGCTTATGGTCGTCGTGAAGAATTGTTTGGTATTCATCAAGCACTTGCAGGTGCAGTCGATAGTTATGCTCGAGCACGTTTAGCGGGTCATCCTATTATTAGTTTATTGGTTGGTAAGTCGATGTCAGGCGCATTCTTGGCTCATGGCTATCAGGCAAATCGAATTTTTGCGCTGAACGATGATGGCGTTATGGTGCATGCGATGGGCAAAGAATCAGCAGCTCGTGTGACATTACGGACGGTAGATGAATTAGAAAAACTGGCGGCAAGTATTCCCCCAATGGCCTACGACATAGAAAGCTATGCCACATTAGGTTTGTTATCTGGAATTTTAGATGTCAGTAATCCCGAACAGCCGACTGCCGAAGATATCACTGTGATTCAGGACGTATTTTTAAATGCAGTGAAAGATATACAAACACTAGGATCAACTGGACTTGAACATCGCTTAAATGGTGAAAACCGAAAAGCATCAAAGCAAGTACGTGAACTTTTGCGTGATCAATGGTAATGCACATGTATCTTCAAGCACATGATTTGTTATGGGGCATGACGCTTGATTTTTTAACAAAAGATGCACCTGACTGGGTTAAGAATACAGTCAGACAAGGACATCCTGTAGTTGTACGACGGGCATTAACAAACGCAACCGAGGTTGCCATCGGCATACGAGGTTTGGCAAGAAATGAACGTTATGCGGCGCACATGCCTATCGCATCAATTACGAAACAGTTAAAACCAGAGGCATTAACAGATGTGAATTTACAAGATTTCCCTCATTTGATGACGCAACTACAGGCGATTCAAAAGATTTTAAATCAGGAAAATTGGATCTGGGGTTATACAGGCAGTGTTGGATTTGAGTTGGCTACACATCTTAAAACGGTAACTAAAAACAGTGATATTGATCTTTTAATACGAACAGATGAATTTTTGCAGAAGGATAAGGCTCAGCGACTTATGCAGCAGCTTGAAAAAACGCAATTAAAACTGGATGTGCAACTGCAAACACCTAATGGTGGAGTCGCACTTAAGGAATGGGCAAGGATGACAGGCAAGGTTTTACTAAAACGAAATGATGGTGCCGTTTTAGTGAATAATCCTTGGCAGTAAAGGATTGACAGCATGAGTTCAATTTGGGTTTATCCAGGACAGGGCGCGCAAAAGGTCAATATGCTGCATGACTTACCGCAAACGGTATTGGTGCAGCAATATCTCGAACAGGCAGCGGATATCCTTAGGCAAGATGTAGGGTTACTGGATCAACCAGAGGCGCTGAAATCGACCTATGCAGTACAACTTTGTTTGTTTATTTCAGGCGTGGTGAGCTCTTCGTTAATGTCTGAACAAGGCGTTCAACCCGATTACGTGACTGGATTATCAATAGGGGCTTGGGCTGCGGCGACCGTAGCAGGAGTACTGAGTTTTGAAGATGGACTCAAACTTGTGGCGATTCGCGGTCGTTTAATGCAAGAAGCCTATCCATCAGGGTATGGCATGACGGCTTTAATCGGCACGCATCAATCTGAGTTAGAAGCTTGGGTTGAGCCAATTTATCAGCAAAATCAAGATATTTTTATTGCCAATCTCAATTCGGCAAGTCAGATCGTCATCTCAGGATCAAATGAATCAATGAAACTTGTTGCTAAAAAAGCGCAAGCGAATGGCGTTATGGCCAAACGTCTAGACGTGAGTGTGCCATCACATTGTGCATTGCTTGATGTTCAAGCTCGACAATTGGCTGAACACATAAAAGGAGTCAAGCAACATCAACCGAAAATACGTTATTTAAGTGGGACATCCGCTCGGTTACTCATGAAGAAAGAGCAAATTATTGAAGATATCAGTTTCAATATGTGCCGCATGATTGATTGGGAAAGTACGGTTCAATCCGCTTGGGAGCGAGGTGTTCGATTACAGATTGAGAATTTACCAGGGACAGTGTTAACAGGCTTAGCACGCCAGACATTTAAAGAAGGAACGGTGCTGTCTTTTCAAGGAACACGTATAGACAGTCTTATCGCTGCTATGCATAAAGAAAAAGCCAGATCACTCAATGCATAAATACATTTCAAGACAGTCATTATCCAAGGATATGAGGGATTAACAATGATTATATATGGAACAGCGCTCTTAGCTATTTGCCATTTATTGGGAGATTATTTCGGTAATACGCTAGGTATGTTACTCGGTGTTAAAGCCAATGTAGGTGGCGTGGCTATCTCAATGATCTTACTGATTTTATCAAAAGAGCTACTGGCAAAAAAAGGATATTTACCGAAAAGTACTCAATTTGGTGTGTTGTATTGGTCAGGAATGTACATTCCAATTGTTGTTGCTATGTCTGCTGGACAGAATGTCGTCGCAGCACTATCAGGCGGAATGCTAGGTTTGATTGTTTCAGTTGCTTCATTAATTGGTACCGTTTTAGTGATTCGTTATTTGAATAAAATGAATGGTGATTATGAAGTCTATGAGTGGCCATCTGAAGTGGAAGTTAAAGAAAATAAAGCTTAATTTTCGTTATGAAAACACGAATTCAATGATTAAAAGGAATTAAATAATGGATGCTTTAATTGCAGTATTAACTAAAAATGCGCTAGTCACTGCGCTGGCAGTTACTGGTCTTATGATGTTGGTCTCTCATTTACTTTCAAAGTATTTGACGGGAGGTAAGCTTCAAAGTTCTGCAATTGCAATTACATTGGGCTTAGTAGTCGCTTATTTTGCTGGGGTATATACACAAGGTACAAAGGGTATTTCAGATATTGCTATTTTCTCTGGATTTGCTTTACTTGGCGGAGCAATGATTCGTGACCTTGCAATTGCATCGACTGCATTTGAAGTAGATGTTAAAGAAGTCAAAAAGGCCGGTAAAGTTGGCCTTATTGCATTGACACTAGGTTGTATAGTTCCTTTTGGGATTGGTGCAATGACGGCATGGCTAATGGGATATAAAGATCCTGTTTCAATGACTACCATTGGTGCAGGGGCAATGACTTATATTGTTGGTCCAATTACAGGTACAGCGATAGGTGCTTCATCTGATGTTATTGCACTCTCGATTGCAATTGGACTGATTAAGTCTGTGTTCTTTATGGTTGGAACACCGTTACTGGCGAAGTTTATGTATTTGAAAAGCCCACAATCAGCAATGGTATTCGGTGGTTTAGCTGGCACGACCAGTGGAACTGCTGCAGGTTTAGCAGGAACAGATGTCCGTTTAGTTCCTTATGGCGCATTGGTTGCAACATTCTATACTGGCTTAGGATGTTTATTAGGCCCGTCAGTATTTTTTCTTACTGTAAATGCTATTTTTGGTTAAGGATGAATAGGTTTCACCGTGTTTGGGCAATTTGTTAAGATCTAATAAAAGGCCCAAATTTAATGTTAAATATTTCTTGAAAACATGCGACATTCAGCAATAAATGCCAATAAATTAGGATCACGTTCTTTACTTTTTAAGAAGACTAAGCCAATTTCTTGCTTAATTTGATATTGAGGTTCAAGTCGAACTAATTTTACTGAGTTTTCATAAATTGTTGAAATTCGACCAGGTAGTAATGCA
The DNA here is from genome assembly GCF_002135415.1 of Acinetobacter sp. ANC 3832. Taxonomy (GTDB): domain Bacteria; phylum Pseudomonadota; class Gammaproteobacteria; order Pseudomonadales; family Moraxellaceae; genus Acinetobacter. The sequence continues at coordinate 273,517 of NZ_NEGJ01000003.1, read as the reverse complement.
AACCCAACACCTGAACTTACCATACTAATTAATGTAAAAATATCACTCACCTCTAAGAAAACTTTTGGATTAACTCCAGCTTTATCAAAGACAATATCACTGTCATTACGTGTAGCAAATCCTTTTGCGAGTGTTAAAAAAGTTTCATCTTTTAGTTTGCTTAAATTAATTTCATTAAACTTTGCATACTTTGAGTTTTTATTGACAGCTAAAAAAATGTCGTCTTGGAACATCGGTAAGCTCTCAAACACTTGATCGTGAGTGGTTTCATTAAGTGCAACAATAATGGCATCTAATTCTGTTGCTTTTAATTTTTTGACCAAATCAATATTTGAACTTAAGGAAAGTTGTATATCTAAATCACCTCGTCTGAGTTTTAGACCGCTAATAACACTCGGAATAGTATTCACTGTTAACGAATACAAAGAACCTAAATGAAATATTTTTGACGCAAATCCAGCAGCTTCACGAGTTTTATTTACAGTCGCTACAATATCTTGAACAATTTTTTTTGAATGATCTTCAAGCACATAAGCACTTTTTAAAGGGATTAAATTTCGACCTTCATTTTTGAACAAAGGGCAACGTAATGAGTTTTCAAGAGAATGCAAAGCTTTATGTACACTGACATTACTGATTTGCATTTCAGTTGCAGTTTTTGACAGATTACCGCAACGCATAAAGGCCAAAAAAATTTGAATTTTTTTAAGCGTCAGTTCTTCATCTATTTGCAATGAGGTTATCCATAACATCAAATTAATAATGGTGAATATAGCATGCTAATTTTTAGAAAACTTTAATTTATAAATATTTATGCAATAAAGTAATTAAATTTCAATAGTTTAAGTTGATTTTTAAGTGTTTGTACAGCGGAACACTTCTCTAAAGATAATTTTAGAGAAGTAAAGAGCGCAGCCTTATCCATTATTTTGTTAGGATTAATTTGTTTTAATAGGACCTGAAAGTAATGCAATTAAACCTAAGCTAAAAAAGGAGAGTGCAAATAATAAAGCAAATAAATTAATAAGAGATGGAGAAGCATTCGCAAAGAGAACAATAAAAATAGATGATCCTAAAACCCTACTTTTACAAACCACTAAATCTCCACTTTCGTTAGAAAAGTGGGCAGATATTTGCTTAAAATAATTGGAGAAAATGGATGAACTCTGTGAATAAAATGTAAGATATTAATTAATCATTGTGTGATAAAAACTCGAGCAAAAAAAAGCCCTTATCAATGATAAGGGCTTTTTATATTTTGGAGCGGGAAAAGAGACTCGAACTCTCGACCCCAACCTTGGCAAGGTTATGCTCTACCAACTGAGCTATTCCCGCTTTATGGTTTGCATTATAGAGAATTTCATTAAACTGTCAACACTCTATGTTTTTAACTGGCGAATTAATCAGCACGACGCCAAATGGTTCCCTGGCGAGTATCTTCTAATACAATGCCTTGATCTAATAAAGACTGACGAATTTCATCAGCCTTTGCAAACTCTTTGGCTTTTTTCGCATCAACACGTTGCTGAATGAAATCTGCAATTTGCTCTTCAGATAAATCTAAAGCATCTTGACCAATATCAGATTTTAAGAAATCTTCAACATTGTGCTGAACCAAACCTAAAATATGGGTGAGGTGGCGTAAAGTAGAATAGTACGCAACAGCCTGTTCAGCATTCTCTTCTTTTACTGCACGATTCAACTCTTTATTTACTTCAAATAAAACAGCAATGGCTTCAGACGTATTAAAGTCATCACGCATCGCTGTGTTAAAGCGTTCAACTAAAGTTGTTTCCAATGCGTCAGTAGTTTTCTCACCATAGACTTGTTGGTAGGCTTTAAAAGAATGGTAAAAACGGCTAAGTGCATTTTTTGCTTCTTTTAAAGCAAAGTCTGAAAAGTTCACGGGGCTTCTATAGTGAGATGAAACGATAAAGTAGCGAATCACTTCAGGATGGAATTTTTCCATCACATCACGAATGGTAAAGAAGTTGCCTAAAGACTTAGACATTTTTTCGCCATCAGAATTAATAAAACCAACATGCATCCAATAATTCACATATTGTTCATCAGTGGACGCTTCACTTTGCGCAATTTCATTTTCATGGTGCGGGAACATTAAGTCTGAACCGCCACCATGAATATCAAAATGATTGCCTAAGCAGCAGGTCGACATCGCAGAACATTCAATATGCCAACCTGGACGACCATTGCCCCAAGGCGAAGCCCATGAAGGTTCATTTTCTTTGGCATGTTTCCACAACACAAAGTCAAACGGGTGTTTCTTTTCAACGGCAACATCGACGCGTTCAGATGCACCTGCTTGCATATCTTCAAGTTTACGACCTGACAGGCGACCGTATTTTGCAAATTTTTCAACTTCAAAATAAACATCGCCATTATTTGAAGGATATGCGGTACCTTTGTTGACTAAATTGCCAATCATGCTTTGCATTTGGTCGATATAATCTGTTGCACGGGGTGCTTCATCAGGCGCAGCACAACCCAAATTTGCAGCATCTTCATTCATGGCTTGAATAAAACGATCGGTGAGTGCAGTAATAGTTTCACCATTCTCATTCGCTCGTGTGATGATTTTGTCATCAATATCCGTGATATTACGAACATATTTTACGCTCCAACCTTGGCTACGTAAAAAACGAATAATATAGTCAAATGCAACCATGACTCGAGCATGTCCAATATGACAGTAATCGTATACAGTCATACCACATACATACATGTCGATATGTCCTTCTTTACGTGGAACAAATTCAACTTTTTTACGTTGCTCTGAGTTGTATAGAACAAATGGTTGCATAGCGCTTCAAAATAGGTCAATTAAATGGTGCTTCATCTTAACCTAAGCGACTTTTTTCATAAAGTTTTATGCGTTATTTTTAATAACTAAGTGAAAACATATACATTTAGAAACGTGCTAATTGTATTGATATGCTAAAATAGTCAAAAATATTTAGCTTGAAATCAAAAACTCTTTTAGAGTTAAGGTCAGTCCATCTTGAATCCACCCAATATGCCAAATCAGATTGATTTTCAAAAAGTCGCACTTGAAACATTATCTATTGAACAACATGCAATAGAAGTACTTGCGACCCAAATTGATCAGCGTTTTACCCAAGCTTGTGAAATTATTTTGCAGTGTAAAGGCCGTTTAGTCATTACTGGAATGGGTAAATCAGGTCATATCGGTCGCAAAATGGCAGCCACATTTGCCTCAACAGGCACGCCATCATTTTTCATGCATCCTGGAGAAGCAGGACATGGCGATTTAGGGATGTTGGTTCGTGGTGATGTACTCATTGCAATTTCAAACTCAGGTAAGAGTGATGAAATTATGATGCTGATCCCATTGATTAAACATCTGCAAGTACCTTTAATTACTATTAGTGGTGATGACAAAGGTCCAATGCCACAAAATGCAGATGTGGCTTTAACACTGGGCGATATTCAAGAGGCTTGTCCTTTAGGTTTAGCGCCAACTTCAAGTACCACAGCAACTTTGGTTTTAGGCGATGCGCTTGCTGTTGCACTTTTAGATGCACGTGGATTTACTGCTGATGATTTTGCGATGTCACATCCTGCAGGTGCATTGGGTAAGCGTTTACTTTTACATGTAAAACACTTAATGCATACAGGTGATGCACTACCAAAAGTCGCTTTAGATACACCAATGAACAAAGTACTTTACGAAATATCCAATAAACGCCTTGGTTTAACCACAATTGTGGATGAAAATGATCATCTATTGGGTATTTTTACAGATGGAGATCTGCGTCGTTTAATTGATAAACAACAAGGTTTTGATGTGAATTTACCAGTGTCTGAAGTAATGGTAAAAAATCCATCGACGATTTCTAAAGAAGCACGAGCTGTAGAAGCTTTAGAGAAAATGAATGAAAAGAAAATTAACCAATTTATTGTGGTTGATGATGCCAATAAAGTCATTGGTGTAATTAGTATGCATGACCTAATTCAAGCTGGGGTAAATTAATCAATGGCTTCTTATGTTTTACTGGAACAAGCGCGTCATATTGAAGCATTGGTTTTAGATGTAGATGGTATTTTAAGTGATGGTTTTGTCACCTTAACCAATAGTGGTGATGAGATAAAGTCATTTGATATTCGTGATGGTTTAGGCATGAAGCTTGTGCAACAGGCGGGTGTCAAAGTAATTATCATCACGGGGCGAAAAAGTAATATTGTTGAAAAACGCATGTCTGATTTAGGTGTGGATTTGGTTTTTCAAGGTCGTGAAGATAAGGGTGTTGCATTAAAAGAAGCCTGTGCGCAGTTTAATCTTGATCCACAAGATTGTTTATACATGGGTGATGATTGGCCTGATCTTTCAGCATTTGCCATTGCAGGCATGAAAGTGACTGTGCCGAATGGACACGTCGAGGTTCGTCGTCGTGCAGATCTTGTGACACAAGCGACGGGTGGACGTGGAGCTGTACGTGAAGTGTGTGATATGTTGCTTATGTCTAAAGGTGTTTATAATGAACTCCTTGAAAAATATACGGCTATCCCTCATTAATTTTATAATTTTGCACTTGCATAGAGTTTGTTGATGATCATTTATGGATACTAAAGCTTTATATGTTACCGCAGTTGTGATTGCAGCGATAAGCGGTGGATATTACTATTACAGCGGGAAAGGCAAAAAGTTAGATGCAGATTCTGCACATAACATGACGTATTCTGCTGAAGGTATTCATTTACTTCAAACCAATGAGCATGGGCATTTATATGTTCGTGCCCAAGTTGATCACTTAGAACAAGATTTACAACAAAAGAGTTCTAAGCTTGTTAATTTCCATGCTTCGATGTATAGCAATGATCAGGTGAGTTCTACTTTTTTTGCGAAAGAAGCACATGGTTTTAATGACAATGAAAAAGTTATTTTAAAGGGTCAGGTTCAAGCGACTCAATTTGGTGAGCAAGGTAACCTAATTTTTAATACAGATGAATTGACGGGTTATCCTAAAACACGATTGTTAGAAACCTCTCATCAAGTTCTAGTGAATGCACCCAATGGTCAATTTACCAGCCAAGGTTTAAAAGCTAATTTAAATGAAGGTCAATACGAATTCTTTAATATTCGAGGAAAGTATGCACCAAAATAAACAATTCTCCCTAAGATTTTATTCTATGAAAAAAGCATTGATTGTTGCAGGCCTATTATGTGCTTCAGCAACAACTTTTGCTTTGCCTTCAGATCGTAATCAGGCGATTTCATTGCTTGCAGATCATGCGACATTTAATGATAAAACAGGCGTTACAACATATACGGGTAATGTTGTAATTGAACAGGGAACAATGAAGTTACAAGCGGCTTCCATTGTTGCTCAATTAAATTCAAATAAGCAAATTAGTACGATTACGGCAACAGGCTCACCTGCAAAATTTCAACAACAAGTGGACACCCAAAAAGGGATGTCTCGTGGTGAGGCTCAAAAAATTGTGTACAACGCAGAAACGGGCATTCTTAATCTGATTGGTAACGCATATCTATATCAAAATGGTGCAAGTATTCGTAGTAATACATTGAAATATAGTATGAATAAAGGGGATATTGAAGCCTCTGGTAGTTCGAATGCGACGGGTTCATCAAAAGGTCGTGTACAGATTATTATTCCACCATCAAGTACGAAAACGTTCCCAGGAGCGCGTGATTAATGCAACATACACCAGATCAATCACAACAAGTTTTATGTATTCGACATTTAGCCAAAAACTATAATAAACGTTGGGTCGTTAAAGATGTGTCATTTACCATGAAAAGTGGTCAAATTGTAGGTTTGCTTGGACCCAATGGGGCAGGTAAAACCACAAGTTTCTACATGGTGGTTGGTTTGGTTCGAATGGATAAAGGTGAAATCCATTTAGATGCTTTAGATATTTCTGATTTAGCCATGCATGAACGAGCACGCAAAGGCATTGGATATTTACCACAAGAAGCATCAATTTTTAGAAAATTAACAATTGCTGAAAATATTATGGCAATTCTTGAAACACGTAAGGATTTAAATAAAGAACAACGCAAACAGCGCTTAAAAGAGCTCTTGGAAGATTTTAAAATTTCCCATATTAAAGATTCCTTGGGTATGAGTGTTTCAGGTGGTGAACGTCGTCGTGCTGAAATCGCGCGTGCTTTGGCTGCTGATCCTAAGTTTATGTTACTTGATGAGCCTTTTGCAGGTGTAGATCCGATCTCGGTTGGCGACATTAAAGATATTATTCGTCAGCTAAAAGACCGTGGTATTGGTGTCCTTATTACAGATCATAATGTGCGTGAAACACTGGCGATTTGTGAGCATGCCTATATTGTGAGTGAAGGTGCTGTTATTGCTGAAGGCACTCCTGAAGAAGTTTTAGCAGATGAAACAGTGCGTGAAGTGTATTTAGGTGATGATTTTACGGTTTAATATAGTTATGCTTTAAAAATATAGACCTTTTGATTATTATAATTAAAAGGTCTTTTTTATTAAGTTAATTTAATTTTGGTAGCACGTCAGATTTGAGCACTACCTTTTAAATAAAGTTAATACGACATTGGACGAGTCAATCAAGAACCATCAACTTTTATTCTAATCTTAAACCCAGTCTTTTACCTCTATTTCTATAACGCTCTGAAAGTATTCTAAAGGTCTTCAATACATCAAATACATGCTCCACACCTATTCTTCTTTTATTGATTTCTCGATTGTATTTTTTTAATTCTGGATCTAACTTACAGCCTCGTTTTGCTTTAATCGGAATTAAACTTCTTTCATAAATATCATAGATCCCTTGATAGCCTTTATCTGCGAATACAAAGGAATCTTTAGGGATTAAATGTAAATTTCTTTTGAACAATTCAAAATCATGAACTGCTCCTTTACTCATACATAAACTGAGAATTTGTTGTGTTTTATAATGAATAATGGCTTGTACTTTAAACGTATGGGTCTTTTTCTTACCACTATAGCTTTTTTTCTGTTTTTTTAGGGCGTTGTACGGCTATCTCCGCTGCATCTACGATCACAACATCCCAATCTAAAGCACCGCCATTCGGTGTTTTTTTTCGGTAAATTGAATTGTTTAGATTTGATTAAGTGATCTTCGGTATCAAAAACAATTCTTGAGGCTGTTGATTCTGAAACACCATAGGTCGTTCCAACATGGAATAAAGTTCGATACTCACGCCAATAACTGAGACAAAGCAATAACTGGTCTTCTTTAGTCAGTGTAGGAGGTCGACCTGTTGATGCAGAATGAGCATTTAGAATTTCAACCATCAATTTATAGGTAGACCAAGAGATGCCTGTGAGTCTTTTAAACTGAGCATCTGTCAGCTTATGTATATCGATATATTTCATGCATAAATTATGCATGAAATATTGAAAAGTTAGAGTTCAAAAATACAACAAATAACCGTACGTTTTGTGAGCTATGCAAGTTATCTACTATAGAAATATTATTTGAGTGAATAGCCGCCAAAATTCTAGACACACATAACCCTCTTTTGATGGGCCTTTTCATAATCTAATGGAGAATGCTGACCATTGGAACCATGTCTGCGTTTTGAATTGTAGAACATCTCAATATATTCAAAGATATCTGACCTTGCTTCAGTTCTAGTTATATAGATTTTCTTCTTGATCCTCTCTCGCTTTAACAGCTGAAAGAAGCTCTCAGCAACAGCATTATCATGGCATGAGCAGTGTACTGCGCAAGTGGCGACTCATACTACTTTCAAGATTATAGTGCTTGAGAAATGTCTGCCATTCATAGCTAGTGTATTGGCTACCTTGGTCAGAATGAATCAACACCTTGTTCTTTGGTTTTCTTCGCCATAAAGCCATCAATAACGCATCTAAAACTAGATCTGTTGTGATTCTAGATTTCATGGACCAGCCAATAACAAGACGTGAAAACAAGTCAATTACAACTGCAAGATACAACCATCCCTCGTGAGTACGAATATAAGTAATATCAGTCACCCACAGTTGGTTGGGATGAATTGGGTTGAACTCGCGATTTAAAGTATTTGCAGCAACAATCGATGGAGTACCGGTATGAGCTCTAGGTTTGCGATAGCCACACTGTGACTTAAGACCATTAGTTTTCATAAGCCGATATACTCGGTTGATCCCGCAACTTTCACCTATATCTTTCAAATCACAGTGAATCTTGCGATAGCCGTAGACTCCACCAGATTCTAGCCAGAACTGTTTAATCAATCCTGAAAGCTGTTGCCGTTTCTTTGCAGTTTTACTAGTAGGTTACTTTAGCCAAGCGTAATAACCACTGTGATGAACATCTAGAGTTGAACATAATCGACGGACAGGCCATATGTGCTGATTGTCCTGAATAAAGGCGTACCTCATTTGGACTGGCTTGCGAAATACACCGCGGCCTTTTTTAATATGTCCCTTTCTTCAGTGACTCGTTGTAGTTCTTTTTTTAACTTTGCCAATTCTGCAAGTGGATCATCAGATTCTGTGATTTTAGGCTGTTTAGGATCATAGCGTTTAATCCAGGCATACAGATTATGCGTAGTTGTACCTAAACGTGTAGCAACTTCAGCCACGCTATGACCTTTTTCAGTAACTTGCTTTACTGCTTCAATTTTAAATTCTTCAGGATATCTTTTACTACTGCTCATAAAAGGTATTAGATTTTCTACTTTTAAACTCAATTATTTGCGGAGAGTATTAACTTCTTTATATATAGTTTTAAAAGTTGATTTGTTGATATTGATATGAGTTTGGATTCTAATGGTTATTTTGCAAGCTGTTTAAAAGATTTCTGTGATTCATTAAGAAGAATTTTGAGAGGGGAAGCAAATTGATCCTGTAATTGCATTAGAAATTTTGAAAAAGTCATCTCTTGAAACAAGTCACGAAGCTGAAAAAACAAGTGAATCTATTATTCAAAATGAAGAGTGTGGAATTAAACTTTCAGCACGAGAAATAGAAACGTTAGTATTGGTTTCTAAAGGTAATAGTAGCCGTCAAATTGCAGAGTTATTGCATATTTCTAAGTTTACAGTAGATGTCCACATCAAGAAGATTTATCAAAAGTTATCTGTAAATTCAAAAACAAAAGCCATTAATGCAACAAAGAGTTCGGTATAATCAGTTAATCTTTATCTTAATGAATAAGCACATCATCCATCGCTCGTGCACCTTCTAAAAGCATACGAATCATAATCATGGTTTGTTCAGCAACCTCTTTGCGTTCAATCATCGGTAAATCTATAACCTTTGCACCCATATTAAAAACCAATTGGGTAATCGCTTTTGCAACAAGTTCTGGATGGACTAATTTACTGTGATTTAAACGTTCTAAGCGAATTAAATCTTCTTGTAATTCTTGTTGGAAATAATTTAGTTGGCTCTCTACAGCATCCTTATAAGAAATTGAGCCTGTATAACCTTCACGTAATAATAAACTTAAGTTACCTTCATCAGCATCCAATTGTTCAATAAAGACTTCTACGGAGGTACGAATGATGCTGTTTTGTTTCGATGCTTTTAAACGGGCTTTATGTAAAATTTGACGCAATACAATGCCGGAACGGTCAATGAGCTCAATGGCTAACTCATCAATATCTTTAAAATGTCTATAAAAACTATTTGGTGCAATGCCTGCTTCTCTTGCAACTTCTCTTAAACTTAATGATGAAATACTCTTTTGTGGGCCAATTAGATTAAGCGCTGCTTGGAAAAGCTCATCTTTGGTAATGGTTGCTTTTCTTCCTACTGTGCGCATAGGTGCTTGCTCTTGAGCGAAGTCATTTTCAAGTGCAGTGGCATCAATTTGAGCGTGAGTAGGCATATGATTCATATATTCAATAGATTAAGTGTATTTAAGCATTATAGCGGTTGTGATTACAGTTGTGAAATGAATAGATACAATACAAGTGTATATACAAATATATATACATATGTATAATAATTCAAAATTCACTTGTGTGGTCATTTCTTTATGCATGCTTTAGAAAAGAGAAACTCTCCAATCAATACATTTGTAGACAGTGTTTTTGATAAAAATGCAGCAGATTTCTGGCTTCAAAAAGTCAATCCTCTTTGGTCTGTACACCAGTCATTGGGGAAAATTGTACAAAAGGAAAGTACCGCTGCGGATACTGTAAGTCTTACGATTCAATGTAATCGACATTTTAAAATGGGACAGGCAGGGCAACATCATCCCGTAATTGTTGAATGCCAAGGACGCCGTTATGAGCGTACTTATAGCTTAACGCAACTGGATACACGACATGTTTTATTGACTGTCAAAAAAGTTGTTCAAGGGGTCGTGAGTTCATGGCTTGTTGAACAGTCTAAAGTTGGCGACAAGATTGAATTTGGTCAACCTTATGGTGATATGACTTTAGCTAAAACGTCATCTGCAATGGTGCTATTGGCTGCTGGAAGCGGTATTACACCGATGTATAGCCTCATTCAAGCCATGAATCAGCCACAGATTAACTCTCAGCAATCTGTAACATTGCTATATTGGGTTAAAAAACAAGGTGATGAAGCCTTTAAAGAATACTTCGAGCAACTCGCAGTTAAAAATTCAAATTTTAAAGTTCAAATATTTTATACACAGGAAAGTCATCCAGATGCACGTTTAAATGATGAGCATTTAGTACAACTGAATGATCTTGCACAAAGTATGGTTTATGCATGTGGTCCATCGGGTTTTGTATCGACTGCTGAAGCTTTATTTGAAAATGTACAAAATTTTAAAAGTGAAGCATTTAGCTTAACCCCAGTCATTTCTAATGACATTGGTTTTGTAAATATTACATTAACTCAATCCAATAAAACGCTTGCGATTCCGAAAGGTCAATCGATTCTTGTTGCTTTAGAGCAGCAAAATATTAAACCTAAGCATGGTTGTCGTATGGGGATTTGTAATAAATGCGCATGTAATAAAGCACAAGGTGCGACTAAAAATTTAGTCAATGGCGCTGAAAATAAAGAACCTGGCAATTTATTACGTATATGTGTCAGTTCAGCCCAAACAGATTTAGTCCTTGATATTTAAGCGAGCTCTATAATGAATATGCCAGTTAAACTCCAATATTTTAAAAATCCAAAAAATCGTGAATTAACCCAGTCAGAATTAGATGCTTTAGCACGTGAGTTAGATGCGATTAAGCAAGAAGTTCTAGATGATATTGGTGAGAAAGATGCCAAATATATTAAGAAAGTTTATGCAGCGATTCGTTATAGCAGCATTTTAGGGCGTGCTTGTCTATTTGCAGGATGGTTTCCACCTGCATGGTTATTAGGAACAGGCTTGCTTGGTTTTTCTAAAATCATGGAAAATATGGAGCTTGGTCATAATGTCATGCATGGTCAGTATGATTGGATGAATGATCCAAGGTTTGATGGTCCAAATTATGAGTGGGATATTGTTGGTACATCGGATAACTGGCGTCAAACACATAATTATAAGCACCATACTTATACCAATATCAAAGGAATGGATGATGATATTGGTTATGGTTTATTAAGACTATTCCCAGAACAACGTTGGAAACCTGGGTTTTTATTACAACCTTTATATGCCATTCCTTTTTGCTTATTGTTCCAATGGGGAGTGGCAATTCAAAATTTAGAAATTGGTAAATTATTATATAAGCGTAAAACTTTTGCTGAATTTAAGGAAGAGTGGAAGCCAACCCAGAAAAAAATTGGCAAACAATTTTTGAAGGATTATCTATTTTTCCCTCTCATTGCAGGACCTGCGGCACTTCCTGTTTTTACGGGAAACTTAGTTGCTAATGGTCTCCGTAATATTTGGACATTCAGCATTATTTTTTGTGGTCATTTTACAAAAGATGTAGAAGTCTTTCCAAAATCTGTTTTACAAAATGAAAGCCGTGGACACTGGTATATGCGCCAAATTCGTGGTTCTTCAAACTTAACGGGTTCAGAAGCTTTCCATATTCTAACTGGTCATTTAAGTCATCAAATTGAACATCATTTATTCCCTGAAGTTCCTGCGCGTCGTTATCGTAAAATGGCACCTAAAGTTCAAGCTGTATGTGAAAAGTATGGAATCAACTATAACAACGCAAGCCTGTTTAAACAGTATGGACAAGTATTGGGTCGTATCGTGAAATACGCATTTCCATTTAAAAAATAACGATTGAAATGATTTGTGAAAAAGCTACTTTCGGGTGGCTTTTTTATTTAAATTTATGACGAATATCTCTATATTTAGAAAAGTATAAACTCAATTGAGAACAATAAAATGCAATATCAATTAGAAAAAATAGAGCACTGGTTACAAATAAATGCAGCAAAAATTACAGAGTTTTCATTACAGCAGGCTGCTTCTGAACAACAACTGCAACAATTTGATATGACGATTCAAAAGAATATTCCACAATAATTTAAGACTTTATATCTTTGGCATAATGGTATGAATGAAGATGAAAACTTAGGGAATCTATTTTATGGTATGGCATTTTTATCTTTAGAAGAAATTAAGAGTAAGTGTTCCGAGTTTGAAAATTTAGAAGATGAATTATTTACCTTAAAACATGCAGATCCACGAATTGATTCTACAAATATTCAGAATTCTGATTGGATTATATTTGCTCATAATGATGGTCGAACAGGCCTGTATTTAGATTTGGCGCCAACAACACTAGGGAAAGTAGGTCAGATTATTTTTATCGATATGGAATATGAAGTCGGCATTTTAGTGGCTGATTCCATGGCACAGTTGATTAAAAATTTTCTATCTGATTTAGAACATGGTTTATATCGGTTGAATGAGGAAGCGCTCGAAGGCGGCAATGCGTTTTTAGAGTGTGATGAATCGATTGATCTGATTAATTGGTCAGGTAGTGTGAGATGGAAACGTTTTTATTTTGACTGAGTTGAGTTATATACTCGTTATTCTTGAATTTTAAAAAGCTAGACTATTTAAGTGATTTTTTCACTGAAATTCATTAAAAAGTATTATATATCAAATTTTTATTTAATCTGATTTAAAGCATGAAAATACCTGATTTTGGGGGTATAAGAGAAAATAATAAAATGTATTAATAGAATTTCATTATTAATTATATTAGGGGTAAGAAATGGACTTAAAATTCGGTGCTTGGAGTGAAAGAAAAGTACCATTACTTGGTGATCCAGCTTGGGACGTATTCAAGAGTGTTTTTTCAAAATTAATAGGATGTGAATACGAACTTACTGCATACTATACACAAGTCGTATCAGGAACTAACTATTGTTTCGAAATGAATGTAACACCTATTGTACCAAATGCTCAAAAGGCACAAAAATGGTCTTTGGTATATAAACCAAATGATGGCGAAGCAGTTTTAAAAGGTTTCTTTGATACTTTACCTATCAAATAAGTAAACTGTTATAAGTATTTTAAAAGCAAGTTTTACGATAAAACTTGCTTTTAAAAATTCCAAAACAAATCGAAACCCATTCGGCCAATTAAAAAGACCAGTAAAATTAAAAAGAATATTCTGATGAAACTGCTTCCAAATTTAAAAGCTAATTTTGTTCCTATAAATGCACCAATCATACTACTGATAATCATATAAAAAGCAGTTGACCACAGAACATGACCTGCAGGAATAAAAAATAATAGAGCGGCTGTAAATGTTGCAATATTCACTAATTTTGCAGAAGCAACTGCATGAATAAAGTCAAATGCAAAAACTTTAATGAATAGAAACAGCAGAAAGCTGCCTGAGCCTGGACCAAAGACACCATCATAGAAGCCAATGAGTCCCCCAAATAAAATACCTTGTATGATTTCCTTTTGACCAAATTGAATTTGGGTATGAATTTGACCTAAATCTTTTTTGATAAACGTATAAATTGCCATAAAAATGAGCAAGAAAAATACACAATATTGCATCAACTGTTTGGGAATAAAGGCAACGGATAAAGCACCAAAATATGCAAAGATAAAGGCGGAAAGCATTGTAGGAAGAAGTAAATTCCATGAAATTTTTACACGACTTAAATAAGCAAAAGCCGAAGAGGAAGCACCTGCTAATGCTGTAATTTTATTGGTTCCAAAAATGGTGGCTAAATTTTGAGAAGGATACGCGTACATGAGTGCAGGCACTAAAATTAAACCACCACCGCCTACAGTTGCATCAATTAGTCCACCACAAAAGGCAAAGAAAAGCAGTGAAAAATTGATAGATTCAAAGAGCATTCTTATCGTTCTGTAATTTGTGTTTTTATAACATTATCATGAATAATCACCAGATGATAATGTAAAAAAGCCAAGAGATATCTTGGCTTTTATTCTCAAATTTTAATTTAATCTGAATTTAAATTAAAAATCAAAAGAAGTCTGAATGTAGAAAGTACGTGGCTGACCTACATATTTACCGCCTGTAGAGTCTGATGAGCGAGTAAAATATTGCTTATCAAATACATTTTTTATACCCCCTGCAACTTTTAAGCCTTTTAATACAGAGTCAAAATTGTAGGCTGTGCGTAAGGCGTAAGTTGAATACCCTGGAATATTACCAATACGACCATCAGCAGTTTCAATTGTTTGATATACATCAGTAGAACCGGGTGCATACTGCTTAGACTGAGCATACATATCTACATTCATTGACCATTGATCCATTTGATAACTTGCACCAACATTTCCAACATGACGTGAATAATAAGGCAAATCTTTGCCTTCAAACTTACCTGCTTCAGAGACTGCTTTGGTAAACGTATAATTACTATATACTTTTAGACCTTCCAGTGAATCCATAAAATGACCAAAGTCATAGCTAATACCTGTTTCTAGACCTTTGTGACTGGTTGCACCTAAGTTTGTCCAAATACCTGTACCAATATTGTCAGGGCGTTCGAGTAAAAGCTCTTTGTCAAAATCTAAATAGAACGCAGTTAACTCGGCATTAAGACCATTTCCCAGATATTTTGTACCTATTTCATAGTTTTTAGATTTTTCAGGATGTAAGCCATCAAGTGTTGTATCTGCTGTATTTGTACCATTTACAGTTTTAGTGGTAACAAGTTGGTTGTACTGTTGTGGACCAAAAGATACACCTGCATTGGCAAAGACATTCCATTGTTCATTGAAATCATATTTCACAGCAATGTTGGGTAAAAATTCTTCAGATTTTATTTCTGGATGAACGGTATTGGTTGGATTACCATTTTGGTAAGCGGTAAAATCATTATGTGTCTCAATAGATTCGAAACGAACCCCTGGAGTAATGGTTAAAGCACCAAGACCGAAACGATTGTCGATATAAACGGCATGGGCTTTGGTACCACCATCACTTATGGTATTTGCAATTCGATCTCCAGGAGTACCCGTTACTGTGTTATATGTTGCCGTACGCCCAGAAAACTCAGAACTATCTTCTTCTAAATAACGATAACCAACGGTGACTTCATTATTCATTTTACCAAGTGTATAGGCACGTGAATAGCGTGGCTCTATACCAAAATATTTATAATCACGTGGTGAATTACTAATTCGACTATTTGCAGTACCAGCAACAGTAGATTCCAGATCACTGGTACGGAAAGAGTCGACATAATAGCCTAGGATTTCAAAATTATTCAGCTCATCCTTATGACTATATTTAACAGAAACATCTGAACGACGACCAGAAAAATAGTTACGTGATTGATTAGATTGATATGGATTCTCTGCATATTGGGCTGTGGTTAGACCTTCAGGCATTTCACCACGACCCTCATAATGATGAAGATTTAACGCAATAGCATCTTGATCATTCAATTGATATGAGGTTTTTAACATAACGTCATCAATATCAATTTTGTTATTGTCTTCGCGATATCCATTACCCTTGGTACCTGAATAAAGCAGAGCGATCCCAAGACCGTTATCCATTGTACCGCCAATAAAGAGGTTCGGACTGTATTTTAGCTGATCCGTACCTGTTGCAAATTCAGTGGTTAGCCCTACAGAGCCTGATAATTTTTCAGGAATGGCACGAGTGACAAAGTTAATGATTCCACCAACATTTTGTGGCCCAAAACGTACAGAACCTGCACCACGTACTACGTCAATGGATTCGATATTACCCATAGAAACAGGCGCTAAAGATAATTGCGGTTGACCATAGGGTGCGAAAGACAATGGTACGCCATCCATAAGGACGGTTGAGCGTGGTGAAAGACGAGAAGTTAAACCACGAACGCCTAAGTTGAGAGATACATCACTACCACCTGTACCATTATTATCTTGTACTTGCACGCCTGGGATTTGTTTTAAAGCTTCACGAATAGATGTTGTGCCTGTTGCATCTAATTGCTTTCGATCAATAATAGTTCGAGCACCTGCATGATGATGTACTGTTTCAGCATTTGCATCTTCAAGCCAGTTTCCTTGAGCTTGTAATACAAGTGTGGGTAATGCTTTAACAGGGTCTTCACTTTCGGCTTCTGTTGCATAAGTGATATGGCTTAAACCAGAAATTGAAAGACCAATTGCTAAACTGAGAGAAGATTTGCTAAAAAAAATCTGATGTGAATTATTGAGCTTAGTATGTTTCATTGTCGTGTTTTATCGAGAGAAATTTTGCGTATGTTAATACTTTGTACAATAGATATAAATGATAGCAATTATCATTTTTAACTATAATAAGGTGCTAATTTATAGTTTTTAAATATGAAGCCATTAAAGACAAGGAAGATGATTTTGAAATGTTATAAAAAAACCGTTCAATTTGAACGGTTTTTAAAATTTAAATTAATTTCTGATATAAAACTATTAATCCTAGATTTTTAATTTTCATTGAAATAAAAGAGATATTTCTCTTTTGCTTATAAAAAATAAAAAAGCTTTGTTCAATTTACTTCAGGACTAGACAATTATTTAAACTGAATACTACCATTTGCACTGACTGTAATTTTAGATTCACCCGCAGCCATATCTTGAGGGGGTGCCATATCGGCAGATGCAAATTTAGCAGAATTGGCACGCATCATCATCGGTTGTGGATAAGAACTGTTGGTGTTGATATTCACATTTACTAAATCATAAGAAGATTTATTCCATGCTTGACTGAGCATTTGCGCACGTTGTTGGAAGTTTTTAGATACCTCAACAATCAACTCATTCTCTACTTTTTTGCGCTGATCATCAGAAACAGTGAAGTTGATTGATTGAGTTTGGAATGTTTGTTGTAGCTCACTAATCAATTGGCTTGCTGATTTAAAATCTTTACTTTCGATTTGTACTTCAGCACGACCACGCCATTCTTTAAGCTTCTGGTTATCATTGTCATAAACAGGATAAGTACTTTGAGATCCTGTTTCTACTTTCACTTGTGGATATTTTTTTCCAAGCGCAATGGCTTGATTCATGAGTTGCGTAATTTGAGTAGAGAGTTCCGTAGGTTGTTTATTGCTTTTTTCTATATAAAGGACAGCATGCATTTCATCATTTGAAACTTGACGTGTTGCTTCCGCTTGGACATTTGCAATATTGTAGTTGAGCGGTTCATTTGAGTTTGCAAAAGTCATTGTACTCACCGCCGTACCGATAAGAAGAGAAGAAAGAGCTAATAAACGCATGTCCTGATCCTTAAAACTTGAATAAAATTCGAATATTGAATAATTTTAATGCTAAACAATTGCAATGTGGATGAGATGAAAATTTTGTGGTGTCTTTGTAGTAATTACATAATTTTTTGCAATCATTTTATAAAACTAATCTATTAAATATCAGCTATATATGCATGTGAATTATCTGGGATATGGTGAGTTTTACTAAAAAAAAACGATTTAGATAAAAAGAAGGTTTTCTTTATGTTGTCACATAGTATGATGATAATTCAAAAATATAGAGAGGTGAGTGTTTTTTTCGATAAACAGATGATCGATAAGTACATAAAAGATATTTATTTTCTGCGAAAAAACTGTATCATCGCGCTCCTAGTTTATTCAAGATATTTATCTAACTAGATTCTATAAAGCACCGAGTCAAAGGACCGCAAGTCACCCGACTTATTTCTTTCAACCCATATCAGAGATGGTAATTCGATATGAGCGTTTCTTCTGTAAATCCTGCCCCTAATTCTACTAACGAATACTACCTGACTCGCCAAAGTCAGATGGAATCTAATGTTCGTAGCTATCCACGTAAATTACCGTTGGCAATAGCAAAAGCTTCAGGGTGTTGGGTTACTGATGTTGAAGGTACAGAGTACCTCGATTGTTTGGCTGGGGCAGGAACATTGGCTTTAGGCCATAATCATCCTGCGGTAATTCAAAGTATTCAGGACACTTTAGCGAGTGGACTGCCATTACATACTTTAGACTTAACAACGCCTTTAAAAGATGCGTTTACTGAAGCATTACTTGAACAATTGCCGGGCGGCAAGGAAGAGTATTGCTTACAGTTCTGTGGTCCATCTGGTGCAGATGGTACAGAGGCAGCAATTAAATTGGCAAAAACCTATACTGGTCGTAGCACAGTCATCAGTTTTTCTGGTGGTTATCATGGGATGACTCATGGTGCATTGGCAATGACGGGTAACTTATCTGCTAAAAATGCGGTAAATGGCTTAATGCCAGGCGTACAATTTATGCCATATCCGCATGAATACCGTTGCCCATTGGGTCTTGGCGGTGAAGCAGGTATTGATGCTTTAACTTACTACTTTGAAAATTTAATCGAAGATGTAGAAAGCGGTGTAACTAAACCAGCTGCTGTAATTCTTGAAGCAATTCAAGGTGAAGGTGGTGTAGTGACTGCGCCAGTGAAATGGTTGAAAAAAATCCGTGAAGTGACTGAACGTCATAACATTGTTTTGATTCTTGATGAAGTTCAAGCTGGTTTTGCACGTTCAGGTAAAATGTTTGCCTTTGAACATGCAGGTATTGAGCCTGATGTTGTGGTGATGTCTAAAGCTGTTGGCGGAAGCTTACCTTTAGCTGTTCTTGCGATTAAACGTAAGTTTGATGCATGGCAACCTGCAGGTCACACGGGGACTTTCCGTGGTAACCAACTTGCAATGGGGACGGGTCTTGCAACGATTAGAACCATTAAAGAACAAAACTTGGCGCAAAATGCACAAGAACGTGGTGATTTCCTACAGGCTGAATTTAGAAAATTAGCAGTAGAATTTCCATGTATCGGTAATGTGCGTGGTCGTGGTTTGATGTTAGGTGTTGAGATTGTTGACGAGCGCCAAGCTGCAGATCACATGGGCTCATTGCCAGGCGATTCTCAGTTGGCAGCTGCGATTCAAACTGCATGTTTTAACAACAAGTTGTTGTTAGAAAAAGGTGGCCGTGGTGGCACAGTGATTCGTTTCCTTTGCCCGTTGATCATTACGCATGAAGAATGTGTTGAAGCTGTTGCTCGCTTTAAGAAGGCACTTGCTGAAGCACTTGTTGCTACTCGAGGCGCATAATGGTTGATTTTGCAGAACATCGTAAGGCGTTACTCTGCAATGATGCTCAATCCATTGCTGACTATGAGTCAGCAATGGGTGAGGCGACTAAAGCAGTCGCAGCATGGTTGCAAAATGACAAAATGTACACTGGCGGCAGCATTAAAGATTTACGTAGTGCGATTGCTTTTAATCCTTCAAAAGAAGGCTTAGGTGTACAAAAGTCACTTGAACGTATGGTTGATCTATTTTTAAACAAAAGTTTAAAAGTACATCATCCACATTCTTTAGCACATTTGCATTGTCCAACAATGGTCACGAGTCAAATTGCTGAAGTATTGATTAATGCGACAAACCAATCTATGGACTCATGGGATCAAAGCCCCGCAGGTTCTTTGATGGAAGTTCAGTTGATTGACTGGCTTCGTCAAAAAGTAGGTTATGGTGCAGGTCAAGCTGGTGTGTTTACATCTGGTGGTACTCAATCTAATTTGATGGGTGTATTGCTTGCACGTGATGCATGTATTTCTAAACACTGGAAAGATGAAAACGGCAAGCCGTGGTCTGTTCAGCGTGATGGGATTCCTGCTGATGCCATGCGTAATGTCAAAGTGATTTGTTCTGAAAATGCACATTTCTCTGTGCAAAAGAACATGGCAATGATGGGTATGGGCTTCCAGTCTGTTGTTACCGTTCCTGTGAATGAAAATGCACAGATGGATACAGAGGCTTTGGAAAAAACCATGGCACACCTTCAAGCTGAAGGTAAAATTGTGGCATGTGTGGTTGCGACTGCGGGTACAACCGATGCAGGTGCAATTGATCCATTGAAGAAGATCCGTGACATTACCAACCAGTATGGTACATGGATGCATATTGATGCAGCATGGGGTGGCGCACTGATTTTATCGAATGATTTCCGTTCTATGTTGGACGGAATTGAGTTGTCAGATTCAATCACACTCGATTTCCATAAGCATTATTTCCAAACGATTTCTTGTGGTGCATTCTTGTTGAAAGACGAAGCGAACTATCGTTTTATGCATTATGAAGCAGAGTATTTAAACTCAGCTTATGATGAAGAGCATGGTGTGCCAAATCTTGTGTCGAAGTCATTACAAACAACACGTCGTTTTGATGCGTTGAAATTGTGGATGACGGTTGAATCATTGGGCGAAGAGCTTTATGGTTCAATGATTGATCATGGCGTGGTTCTAACACGTCAAGTTGCAGATTACATCAAAGCGACTGATGGTTTAGAAATGTTGGTTGATCCACAATTTGCTTCTGTATTGTTCCGCGTAATTCCTGCGGGCTATCCTGCTGAATTATTGGATACATTGAACCAGAACGTTGCAGATGAATTATTTGCACGTGGTGAAGCCAATATTGG
The DNA here is from genome assembly GCF_002135415.1 of Acinetobacter sp. ANC 3832. GTDB lineage: Bacteria > Pseudomonadota > Gammaproteobacteria > Pseudomonadales > Moraxellaceae > Acinetobacter. The sequence continues at coordinate 252,716 of NZ_NEGJ01000003.1, read as the reverse complement.
TGTAACGAAAGTAGGTCAAGTTCAATCATTGAAAATGACCACTTTAAGTCCTGTTGCAACTTTAGAAAACGTGAAAAATCTGCTTGATCTTGTATTAGCAGAAGCTGATCGTATTAAAGGCCCAATTCAACAAGGTACTTATACCACTGCTCTTGATTAACACTCGATTTTTGTTATAAAAAGAGGTCTATATAGACCTCTTTTTTTTGTATATTATAATTTTATTATTCAATGAGTTAGTTTTTAAACTTCAACTGCTAATCTAAAAAAGGTTATTTTTGTAAACCCTGAAATAAAACCTCTAATGTTGCTCCAATAGCAAGTAACTCACTGTCGGTATGCGGTAAACCATCTATTTCAAGTGCGATAGGTAAATTTGATTTAAATGAATTTCCGATGGGTAGACTCAATCCTGGAAGTCCAATATTGCTACCTGGATCTGTGTTGCGAACTAGTGTTTGAAAATTTTCGATTGAACTGGCTTGTTCATTTGCAAGTGGAGCAACAATGGGTGAAGTAGGAAAGATCAAAGCATTTAAATGATGTTCTTTAAATGCTTTTTCATAAATAGAAAGTAACTGTGATCTCATTTCTGTGATTGCTTTTTCGTACAATGGTAAAACGGGTACAAGATGCCCAGACGGATCGGTAATTAATTCTGGAAGAATATTCTGCTGAAATAAACTGCGAACATCAGGACTTGAAATTTGATCAACTACAGCTTCAATCTGAAGATCTGTATAGGTTTTTAAATACTGAATCAGATCATATTTACCTTCATGTATGACAATTGGGAATGAAATACTGTGATTAAGCTGTTCAAGTTCAGGCAGTTCTACAGGAATTATGTCAATTCCAGCTGCTTTTAAATAGTCTAGGGCAATATGTGCCTGATGATGAACTTCTTCATCTAAATGATCCCAAAAATACGAATCTATACCGAGTCTGATTTGCTGTGCGGGGATTGGTTTGTGTATATCTTGCTGTGTAATTAAATGATCAATCAATACAATATCAGCGACTGTATGTGCCATAGGCCCAGCAGTATCACGTGTATGTGAGATAGGCGTGATGCCGACTTGAGAATAGCGTCCTGTTGTTGGACGGAACCCGACACATCCATTTAAAGCACAAGGTAATCTAACCGAAGCACCTGTATCTGTTCCAATCGCGATAGGAACCATTCCTGCTACAACGGCAACGGCACTTCCAGAGGATGAGCCACCTGCAATATGAAGTGGGTTTTTAGCATTTCGTGTACCAACAACGCCATTAATATGCATTGCTGAATTATAGCCTGTTACTCCAAATGCCAATTCATGCATATGAGCCTTACCGACAATAATTGCGCCATGGTCAATCAGCTTTTGAATAATAGGCGCGGAAGTCTTGGGTTTAAACTGAGCCAATGCAGGTGTTCCGGCACTATTTGGAAAGCCTGCAACATGAATGTTATCTTTCACAGCAATAAAAACACCCAGCAAAGCAGGACAGGCTTGGTCTTCAAAAATATGTTGGTCCCAATATTGTGCTTGCTCTAGTGCTGAGTTTTTATCAATGTTGATAAAAGCATTTAAGGATTGCTGTTGCTCTATATTTGAGAAATATAGATGAACCAATTGTTCACAGGTTATTTTTCTTTCTCGAACCAAGTGTGTGATTTCATGTGCCGATAAGTTGAATAAATCGCGTGATTGAATCAAATTTGTTGTTTTATCAAGGATTGACATGGTGACTTAAAATCCGTTTAAGTTGTTATTTCAACAATTTAGTACAGTTGTAAAGCAGAGATATATCCTCAAAATTGAGGATTGAATGAATGCTGAATAAGTAAAGCCATTTCAGTTCGATTGTTACAATGAATCTTTTTCATTGCATTTTTGAGATGTGTTCTTACGGTGGTAAAACTGATATCGAGTAAATTGGATACATCTTTATCGCTTAATCCTTTACATACTAAGATAACCACTTCTTGTTCGCGTGGCGTTAAACAATAGCGGGTAGAAAGGTCGAAAGGCAGAGCTTTACTGAGATAAGGTTCAAGCAGATTCAAGATTCGTTTTTCGCGTTCACTGAATATGACAGAATCTTTGGAGCGCCAAATACGAAAATCACCCACATCAACGCCATGACGAACAAAATAGACATTCAACCCATGATATAAGCCATGCGGTTTCAGAAATTCATTGTAATACACAGTTTTTTTAAGGTTGGAAAAAGAAATAATTTCATGAACAAAGGTTGGTTTTTGCCGTTTACGAAGTGCGAATGTAATGGGGTCATCATATTGCCAAATGTGCTCATATTCTTGAAGCGCTTTTTGGTCAATTTTCCACATAATACCTTGTTTAGATAAATGATGCTTTGAATCCCAAATATAGGAAGCGGCGAAATCAGCTCGAAGTAAAGTTGTAATATCTGCAATGATATTTTCACGTAAATAAGGTTGACCATTTTCAGAGCCAAGTTTCCATAATATTTCAGCGAAAAGTCTAAGCTCAGAAGAGGTTAAATCATGTTCTAAAGACACAGCTATAATCTACATATAAACAGATGAGATAATTTAGAAACATACATGGTTAGGGCAAGAAAAACACAGGATTTTATAAACATTTTAAGACTTTTTCGTCTTAATTGTTGTGTCTACTTTAATCTTATTAATGTATGTAAAATCGCATTGTATGCTTTTTATGTAGCCTCAATAAAAGGTTACCAGAAGAATGGTTTATGAATAGATTCAAGATAGACCTCTTTTTTATATCTCAAAATTTTGTTATTCAACGCTTTAACTAAGTAGAGCTTAGTATGACTATTTAACTGTAATAATCATGAAGCATTTTGCTAAAGGTTAAAGTGAATGACGTTAAAATGATTAAAGCCATCGAAAAGCTACAGCAAAAGAAAATAATTTTTTGATAATTCTGCTGACAGCTCTCCATCAAAGGGAGATGATAAACGTGATACATCGATCGTAAAGATTGTAGTATTAAAATACTCAGTGAAATAAAACTGAAACTAATCAATAGATTTTGTAAGATAAAATAACGTGAAATTTGCTGCATCAAAATATAAATAATAAAGCTACTCATGCAAATAAGTAGGGTGATCGTACTGCTTGCACCAACCATTTTTAAAAAAGTTTCATGCCATTCTTTACGTTGAAGAATCATATTTTTTATCTTTCGTTGTGTTTTATTTTGTGTTTATTTTAACAGTTTCTTTGCCATTTTTAAAAAAGTAGCGACATGAAACGTCGTTGGTTTTGCATTTAAAAAGTGATTTACGATGACAAAAAAATGAAATTTTACAAATTAAATAAGAGTTGTTGAATTAAGCAATATTATTTTACAGTTGATTACATATTGAATTTTGTGCAATTTTAATTAAATCAAATGCAAACTATCAATTATCATAAAAGCGTCATAAAGCTGTAACTTCTTTGTCATATTTTAAAATCAAAATGCAGATATCCGAAAGGTACTACACAGAACTAAAAAGTGGCGTACTTCAAAATTGAATGCTGATTATAGAGAGAAAAGAATGCGCTTAAATCATATCGCACTTGCATTGGTAGTTTCAGGGGCAGCTGTAGCAACGACTGCAAATGCAGCGCGTGAAACAATTCAAATCGCGGGTTCTTCTACAGTACTGCCTTATGCAAGTATTGTTGCAGAAGAATTTGGTAATAATTTCCCACAATTTAAAGCACCAGTTGTCGGTTCTGGTGGTAGTTCTGCAGGTTTAAAACAATTTTGTACAGGTGTAGGTGATAATACCATCGACATCGCGAATGCTTCTCGTAAAATTAAAGATACTGAAATTGCTGCATGTAAAAAAGCAGGCGTGAATCAAATTTTAGAAATTAAAATTGGTTATGACGGTATTGTATTTGCATCAAACTCGACCAAAGCAGCCTATAAATTACGTCCACAACACGTATTTGCAGCTTTAGCAGCAGAGTTACCTTCAAATGGTAAATTGGTTCCAAACCCATATACACGTTGGAATCAAATTGATAAATCATTACCAAATGAACCTATTACTTTGGTAATTCCTGCATCGAATCATGGTACACGTGAAGTGTTCCAAGAAAAAATGGTAGACGCGGGCTGTGAATCTTATGATTATTTCAAGAAGTTAGATAAAGATGCTCAGAAAAAAGCATGTTCTAGCTTCCGTAAAGACGGTAAAGTGATTGAAATTGCAGGTGACTACACAGAAACATTGGCTCGCTTAAAAACGGCTCCAAGTGCTGTAGGTGTATTTGGTCTAGGTTTCTATGATCAAAATCGTGACAAATTACGTGTAGCAACAGTGAATAATGTTGCCCCATCTGAGCAAACTGTTCTTAACGGTACATACCCTGTATCTCGTCCTTTATTCTTCTATGTAAAAGGCGAGCACTTAAAATCAATCAAAGGTTTATCTGAATATACTGAATACTTCTTAAGTAAAAAAGTATCAGGTAAAGGTTCTAAGCTGGATAAAGCAGGTCTTATTTCAATGTCTGATGCAGAACGCGCGAAAGTACTTGCAGCGTTCAAATCGGGTAAAGGCGTGAAATAAGATACAAAAATGAGAGGCTGATGGTAGGGGGACTACCATCGGCTTTTTTTGCTCAGTCAAGTTTTTTCAAAGAATGAACATTGAAAGAACAGTGGAGAATAAATGAATCTGCTCCTCATAGGCGTGTTGTTAGCCCTTGTGGCCATTGCATATCAAATTGGGCTACGTAAAAGCCGAAGCCTGGCAGGTAAGGGAAAAAACTCTGCGATATTACATTCACGCCCAGGCTATTACGGTGCCTTAGTGGCATTGTGGTGTGGTATCCCTGCTTTTTTAATTTTGATTGTTTGGAACCTTGTAGAACCGAATATATTAAAGCATTTAATTTTAAGTAATGTTCCAGCAACGGTGGCTTCATCATTAGATCAAGCGGGCATTCAGGTTTTAGTTGAACGAATTAAAGCGATTGCATCTGGTTTTGGGGTCAGTGATCAGGCACAGGCATATGAAGTTGCAGCTGCAGCTGAATTGAAGAAATTTCAAACCATTGGTTCTTTTGCTAAGTTTGCAGTGGTGATTTGTGCCGCATTGCTTGGGTTGGTCTGGGCTAAAAAACATGTAGCGCAACAATATCGTGCACGTAACCAAGTTGAAAAAGCAATTAATGTCGCTTTGATTCTTTGTTCAGGCGTTGCGATTTTGACGACAATCGGCATTGTGATGTCAATGTTCAGTGAAGCCATGCGCTTTTTTGACTTTGTTAGCCCAATGGATTTCTTCTTTGGTACAGAATGGAACCCAGGTTTTAGTACTTCAGGCAGTGCAGAAGGAAGTTATGGTTTATTACCATTACTTTGGGGCACGCTCATGGTCAGTATCATTGCCTTGTTGGTTGCTGTTCCAATTGGTTTAATGATTGCGATTTATTTGGCTGAATATGCATCACCACGTTTAAGGTCATGGGCTAAACCTGCCATTGAAATTCTTGCTGGTATTCCAACGATTGTTTACGGTGTATTTGCACTGATGGTCATTGGTCCCTTCTTTAAGATGGCTGGTGATACCATTGGTTTGAATATTAATGCGACCAGTGCACTAACTGCAGGTTTTGTAATGGGGATTATGATTATCCCATTTGTATCCTCACTTTCAGATGACATTATTACGCAAGTACCACGTTCACTTCGTGATGGTTCACTTGGTTTGGGTGCGACAAAATCAGAAACAATTCGCCGTGTAGTGATGCCAGCTGCATTACCTGGGGTGATTGGTGCATTTTTACTGGCCGCATCTCGTGCAATTGGTGAAACCATGATTGTGGTTCTTGCTGCGGGTAATAGCCCTTTATTGCATGTGAATCCGCTTGAAGCAGTTTCTACAGTAACAGTCACTATTGTAAACCAATTAACAGGTGATACTGATTTTGCGAGCCCTCAAGCTTTGGTGGCGTTTGCACTAGGGTTAACACTGTTTGTGATTACTTTGGGCTTGAACATTGTTGCACTATATATTGTGCGTAAATATCGTGAGCAATACGAATGAGTACATCAAATACATCTCCAGTGGATCAAAATGTATTTGATCCTCAAGCTGCGGCAGAGTTGCGTGAAAAACGCAAAGCGCGAATTCAAAAGACTTTGGCAAAACGGCATCGTACAGAAAACTCATTCCGAATCTTTGGTTTTAGTGCGGTTGTCATTGGTTTAGCATTTGTTGCCTTATTATTTGGCAGTATTTTATATAAAGGCTTACCTGCATTTTGGCAAGCCAGTATTAAAGTTCCTGTTTATTTTGATCCTAAAGTGATTGATGCAGGTCCAAAACCTGTACAAAGTGCAGGAGAATCTCCAGCCCATTATCAAGAGCGTTATATCGCTTGGCAAACCAAAATGGGGATGGTGGATTGGGATTCATTGATTGTGAATGCCATGATTGCAAAAGATCCTACATTGGTTTCAAAACGTGATGATTTAGGAAGTTTATATACCAGCTCAGAAGCTTATCGTCTGCGTGATATGGTATTTAAAGATCCATCTTTGATTGGTCAAAAAGAAGAGATTAAATTTCTTGCAGATGCCAATATTGATGTATGGCTTGCTGGAAATATTGATCATACCTTACCTGATGAACAGCAACAGTTAAGTCCAGAAGTTCGTAAGCTGACAGATCAATTAAGTGCCAGTGGTTTAATAGAACGTACATTTAATTTGCAATTGTTTACCAATCCCGATTCACGTAGTTCACCTGCGACAGCTGGACTGGCAGGGGCATTCATGGGGTCATTATTTATGATGATCATCGTGATCTTTATTTCAATTCCGATTGGCGTGGCAAGTGCTGTTTATTTGGAAGAGTTTGCAAAACAAAATTGGCTCACAGATGTTATTGAAGTCAATATTAATAACTTGGCTGCTGTCCCATCGATTGTGTTTGGTTTATTGGGCGCATCAATCTTTATCGGTTGGATGCATATGCCGATTTCAGCACCTTTAGTGGGGGGGCTAGTTTTAAGTTTAATGACTTTGCCAACGGTTATTATTACGACACGTGCTTCACTAAAAGCCGTACCTCCTTCAATTCGTCAGGCAGCTTTAGGTTTAGGTGCTTCACGTGTACAGACCATTTTCCATCACGTACTGCCTTTGGCTTTACCGGGTATTTTGACAGGTGCCATCATTGGTGTTGCTCAGGCTCTAGGTGAAACTGCACCATTGCTTCTCATTGGGATGAGTGCTTTTGTTGCCAATATTCCAAGTACACCTTTAGATCAATCCACCGCTTTACCAGTACAAGTTTTCTTATGGCAAGGTAATGAACTACGTAACTTCTTTGAAGGTCGTACCGCTGCTGCAATTATCGTGCTTTTGGCGATGATGATTGGATTAAATAGTTTAGCCATTTGGTTACGTAAAAAATTCGAAGTACGTTGGTAGTTGAGGATAAGATATGAATACTATTGAAATGACAAATTCCTTAGAAAAGGATAAAACAGTGAATCAAGATCACACACAATTTACTTCTACAGATACTGAGCGTAAGCGTCAGGGCACATCATTTGTTTCACAGTTTGATTCAAGCTCTTCTCCTAAAAAAGAAAAAACCAATACTGTGAAGATTAGTGCTGAAGATGTGCATGTTTATTATGGTGATGCAGAAGCAATTAAAGGTATTGATCTTCAAGTTTATGAAAATGAAGTGATTGCATTTATTGGGCCATCAGGTTGTGGTAAATCCACTTTCTTACGGACTTTAAACCGTATGAATGACACAATTGATAGTTGCCGAGTGACAGGTAAAGTCACACTCGATAATCAAGATATTTATGATCCAAATCTAGATGTTGTGTTACTTCGTGCTCAGGTCGGCATGGTTTTCCAAAAACCAAATCCATTTCCAAAATCAATTTTTGATAATGTTGCTTATGGTCCTAAACTGCATGGTTTGGCACGTGATAAGTACGATATGGAAGAAATTGTTGAAAACAGCTTGCGTAAAGCAGGTCTGTGGGATGAAGTTAAAGATCGCTTAAACCAACCGGGAACAGGGCTTTCAGGTGGTCAGCAACAACGCCTATGTATCGCACGTACGATTGCAGTCAGCCCAGAAGTGATTTTGATGGATGAACCTTGTTCAGCACTCGATCCTATTGCAACGGCTAAAGTTGAAGAGTTAATTTCTGAATTATCCAATCAATATACCATCGCCATTGTGACGCACTCAATGCAACAAGCAGCACGTGTATCTGACCGTACAGCTTATTTCCATTTGGGCGATTTAATTGAAGTAAACTCGACTGAAAAAGTCTTTACTCAACCAGATCATCAATTAACAGAAGCGTATATTACTGGTCGTTTTGGTTAATTCTAGAAAAGTAGTTTTCTTGCATAAAGTTTTGTCGTTTTTCTTTATGGAGAAATGAAGAAGATTTTAATCGTTATGTAAGATACCTAGTAAAATAATGAACCGCAAATATTGATTTGCGGTTTTTTTTGTCTGATTAAAAAGTGAAAATAAGTGAAATTTTTAATCTTGAAGAAAATATTCAACCAAAGACTTTGATTTCAAACTAAGGTGAATAGCATCAATAAATTGAATTGACTTGAATGCAAATATTAATTTCAAAATGTATATTGAATTTTGTCATAGTAGACCGCATCTTAGAATCAGAAGTATTTATTCAATGAGATTAAAAAATTTATGTTATTTCATTTACCCAAACTACCTGCTGAACTTCGTGTTAGTCATTTGAATGCACGTATTAATGAGCAAAGAAAAAGAATCGCACAAACGACGGCTTCAAAATTTGAACTTTTACAACTTTCACAGCAAATTGCTAAAGAAGGACGGATACGTAGAAAGAATAATCAAAAAGTTTATATACTTGACTTTAAAGGTGATGTGCAAGCATCTGCGGTCGAAAATATTCGTGAAGAAATTACGCTCATTTTAGCAACGGCTAAAGCAGGACGTGACCGTGTTGTTGTACGTTTAGAAAGCCCCGGTGGTATGGTACATGGCTATGGTTTGGCAGCTGCTCAATTAGTACGTCTACGTGATGCAGGATTCCATCTCACAATTTGTGTAGATAAGGTTGCTGCTAGCGGTGGCTACATGATGGCATGTATTGCGAGTGAAATTATTTCAGCACCATTTGCAATTTTGGGTTCAATTGGTGTGGTTGCTCAAGTCCCAAACTTTAACCGTTTATTGAAGCAACATAATGTTGATTTTGAATTATATACGGCTGGTGAGTTTAAACGTACGGTGACGATGTTTGGTGAAAATACACCAGAAGGCAAAGCCAAGTTTGAAGAAGAGTTGCAACAAACGCATGTGTTGTTTAAACATTTTGTCGAAAAATATCGTCCTCAACTGAATGTAGAAAAAGTGGCAACAGGTGAACATTGGTATGGGCAAGATGCTATCGATTTAAATTTAGTCGATCAGCTTAAAACATCAGATGAATATCTCTTGAGTTTATTGCCTCAACATGATGTTTATGTCATCGAAACACGCCGTAAACCAACGCTTGGTGAAAAACTTGGACTACAAGCAGCGCAGATGGCAGATGCTTTTATTCCAGCTGTTGTAAATAAATTGGTTAGTGAAGTTGTAAAGTTAAACTCAGCAACGCCACTTTTTAAAGACAGTCGTTTTTAATTTAGGTAGATATTTTACTGAATGGATGAAGTGGTTTTATATAGCCACTTCATCCAGTGATAGATCAATTTTATATGAGTTGGATGGCTTGAATGAAGCGATTTAAAATTCAATATAAAGAGCGAATCTAGAGCTTTTATAAAAAGCCAATACGAAAAATATCGTATTGGCTTTTTTTATTTCTGAATAATATCATCCACTAATTTTTCCAATTTGCTTTTAGCACCAGACCATTTGTCCAACTCAAATGTACTATTCACTTTAAAGCGAGTTGTATGAACCTGCAAACCATCATCAAATAAATATAAATCGGCTTGAGAAATAAAAGGCGTTACATCCCATTTTTGCTGAATATTATAAGTTAAAGAATATTTACACTGCTTCGGTTTTTGCTGTTGATAAATTTCAGTTTTAATTCCATTTTCAATAAAACGATTATTGATAATATTTAAGTATTCTTTTGAAGGGTCAACTTGATCATTTTGCTGAATACAAATTTGACTGAATTTAGGGACTTGCTTGCTATTTACAACGGCATTTTTCGTTTGATAATGAACACAAGCGGTGAGCGGCAGTAATAAACACAGACTTGTTAGGATCTTCTTATTCATGATATTTGCTTTGATTTAAGGAATTATTATGTGATTTATTCTACAGAAAATATTTGGATTCACAATAAAAAATTAATAAAAACATTTTGTTATATCATTGGTAGTGTTTCTTTTTATTAAGTATTATTTAATAATTTTATTTTTTGTCTAATTGTAAAGTGGAAACGCAATTTAGAAAATCTGAGCATATAGATTCAATTGATCTATATTTAAATATTAATTAATTACATGATATATATTAATTTAATTTTAAAGTTAGGGTGGTTTAGTTCTGATGGAATTTTATTTTCATCTATAATTACTTAGGTTTTTAAATATAATACAAGAAAAACTGTGAAATATATTTTAATAAAATTAAGAGTTGAGCATTAAAAAAGCTGAACAAGGATGTGTTCAGCTTCTTATTTTTACAATGATGAAGTCTTAGCTTATTTATTTGCTGCTTCTTTTACATTTGCAGCGCCTTTCTCAACAGCACCTGCCGTCGCAGCCGTTGCATCTTTAGCAGCAGTAACTGTTGCATCAGCAGCATGATCTACAGCAGTTGCAGTTGCATCAGCAGCATTGGTTGTTGCTGTCGCAGCATGGTCAGCAGCAGTTGCAGTAGCGGTTGCGGCATCTTGAGCTGCATTTTTCATATCATGTCCTGCTTGATTCGCAGCATTTTCAATATGTTCACCAGTCGTTGCACCCGTTTCAGGCGCTTTTTCTTTATTACACCCAACTAAAGCAACTGTAGCTGCAAGACCTAAAGCAACAAATAATTTATTCATTATATTTACCTTTATACCTAGTTATTCTTTATCCACACCATATGGATGCTGAAAATATAAACATAATAATTCAAAAATTTATATTTAAAATTGTAAAGAAATATAGATTAAATAAAAAACCTCCCAATGATTAATCAATGGGAGGTTTTAAAAAAAGCTTTTAGAATGTGATCTTTTAGGAAGATCAGCTTTCTGATCGCATCATATAATCGAAAGCAGACAAAGAAGCTTTAGCACCTTCACCAGCAGCAATAATAATTTGCTTGTATGGCACAGTGGTACAGTCACCTGCAGCAAATACACCTTTTACATTGGTTTCATTACGATCGTTCACCAAAATCTCATTGCGGTTTGAAAGTTCAACAGCAGTGCCTTTTAAGAAATCTGTATTTGGCAATAAACCAATTTGTACAAAGATCCCCGCAAGCTCAACAGTATGCTCTACATCAGTCGTACGGTCTTTATATTTCAATGCAGTTACTTGTGAACCATCACCCATAACTTCAGTTGAAAGTGCATTTAGAATCACGGTGGTGTTTGGCAAGCTGTTTAATTTATTTTGCAAGACTTGGTCTGCACGTAACTTGGTATCGAACTCGATTAAAGTCACATGTTCCACAATCCCAGCAAGATCAATCGCAGCTTCTACACCTGAGTTACCCCCACCAATCACCGCAACACGTTTACCTTTGAACAATGGACCATCACAGTGTGGGCAATAAGCCACACCACGGGTTTTGTATTCTTTCTCACCCGGTACATTCATTTCTCTCCAACGTGCACCTGTAGACAGAATCACTGTTTTTGATTCAAGTTTTGCACCATTCTCAAGTTCAATTTGTACCAAACCATTGGCAGTTTGATCTGCACCGACTAAACCTTTGACTTTCTGTAAGTTCATAATATCAACATCGTACTCACGTACATGTGCTTCCATGTCTGAACCAAATTTAGGACCTTGAGTCTTTTGTACAGAAATAAAGTTTTCGATGTCCATGGTATCCATCACCTGACCACCAAAACGTTCAGAAACGATACCTGTACGAATGCCTTTACGTGATGCATACATCGCAGCCGTAGCACCTGCTGGACCACCACCAATCACCAAGACATCAAACGCTTGTTTAGCATTTAATTTCTCTGCTTCTTTGGCTGCAGAACCTGTATCTAATTTCGCAACGATTTCTTCTAAAGTCATTCGACCTTGACCAATATGCTCACCATCTTGGAACAGCATAGGCACAGCCATAATTTTTCGTTCTTCAACTTCATCTTGGAAGAATGAACCATCAATCATGGTTGCTGTACTATTTGGATTATTAATCGCAATGAGATTTAAAGCTTGCACTACATCTGGGCAGTTATGACAGCTTAAAGAGACAAATACATCAAAGTTTGCTTTTAAGTTTAAGCCTTTAATTTGTGCCAAGATTTCATCAGATACTTTCGGTGCATAGCCTGATACTTGTAATAAAGCCAAAATCAATGAAGTGAATTCATGTCCCATCGGTAAACCAGCAAAGAATACACGCGGTTGTTCACCATTTTTTGCAATACCGAAACTTGGACGACGTGCGTTATCACCATCAAAACGAGCAGTGACTTTGTCAGAAAGTTCAGCAATTTCAGAAACCAATTCTTTGATTTTTTCAGCTTTGTCAGAGTGATCTAATGCTGCGACCAATTCAATTGGACTTTCTAAACGTTCTAAGTAAGCTTTGAGTTGTGCTTTAATATTTTGATCTAACATTGCTAAGCTCCAAAGGCGTTAAATTTCATTCATTAACGCTATACTAAGCTATTTTTATAAATAGATAAAACAGTTTGTTTTTATTAATATGATCGGTTATGTAGATTATTTGAAAATAGATTAGTACACATTTAAGCAGAGTAAAGTACAGCTAAATATTGGAAAATATATATTTAATTAAAAAATAGTATCCGATATATAGGTCTGATATGATATTAACTGTGATTAAATTCATGTTTTTAATCTTAAAAAACAAAAGCTAATACTTTACAAGTCGTGAAGACAGCGCAATAAGTGCAAGTTAAATTGTAAATAGGTTCATATATGTTAGATTTAAATCTATCAAGAAAATTACCAGATGATTTCGTATCATTTAGTGAAAAACAAATCCAGCAATTATTACAAGCAGTTTCAGGGATCGAGTTTGTAATGCTTTGTTCTTCAGATGGATTTGAAATTGCATTGGCCAATAAAAAACAAGTGAATAATTCTGGAAAAATCGCGGCTGTGAGTAGCTCTATTTTAGCGATGGTTTCTGCATTTATTTCAGAAATTAATTTAAACGGATGTCAAACCATTACCCTTGATGCTGAAAATGGTAAGGCTCTTTTAACGGCTGTCGCACATCCGAAATATCCATTGGTTATGGTTGCTGTTACAGCAAAAGATATTTTATTGGGGCAGATGTTATATGAAACTAAAGCAACTGCTGAAACATTAGCAAAGTATTAATTTAGTTTTTCTACATAAACACATTTACTATGTTAGTTTATTTTAATTATCTTAAAGTATTTTAGATTTCGTTGTTAAAATACTTGAAAATTGATTTTTAATGTGTAGAATTTGATAAAATTGCAAAACAATTCACGTAAATACTAATAAGTGTTTTGTGGTTAAATTAAAATAAAAAATTAATTTAACCCTGTACTTGAATATATGAGCTTGTTCGTGTTAATTAATATTAATACAGCAAAAAGATAAATTAAAAATTGAGTATTATAATTTTTTAAAACCAATTTTTAGATTTGAAATTTTTAAATAATATAATAAAGTTTATTTTATTATTTAAATAGTAAGAGGTTCTGGCTAAGTAATTATATTGCATAACCAGAATTAAAATAATCGTTAAGCATAAAAATAGTGGGGAACTTCATGGCTCGTATTACACTTGATCAACTAACAGATATTGACGGTTTTGTTTGTGCTGCATTGGTAGATAGCGAAAGCGGTTTATCTTTGGCAACTGCAGGTGCTGGTTTAGACTTAGAGCTTGCAGCAGCTGGTAACACAGAAGTTATCCGTGCTAAACGTAAAGTTGCAAAAGCATTGAAACTTGATGACCAAATTGAAGATATTCTAATTACTTTGGGTAAACAATATCATTTGATTCGTCCACTTGAAACAAATGAAAACCTATTCCTTTATTTAGTATTAGATCGTTCTAAATCGAATCTAGCTATGGCTCGCCATGAGTTAAAAGGTTTTGAAAAAGAATTAGATTTTTCTTGAGTTAAAAAATAAAAAAACTCGCTTTCGAGCGAGTTTTTTTATGCCTATTGATTCTCTTTTATCTCTTCTTACTTTAAGATTAAATCTGAATTTAAGAAAGTGATTTAAATTGAATATGATACAGCGTGGGATATATCAACATTATAAAGGACAGTTATATCAAGTTTTTAATGTTGCAACACATAGCGAATCTAGAGAAAAATTGGTTGTTTATCAATGTCTATATGCAGAGTATTCGATGTGGGTAAGACCTTTGGAAATGTTTTTAGAAACTGTTCGATTGGAAAGTGGTGAGGTTGTTCCACGGTTTAAACTGATACAAAAAACTGAATAAATTGTGATTTGTCACTAAAATGACCTCATTGTTGAGCACAATTGGTATTAACATAAAGTCTTTACAAGTACTTGAATTTTCTCTATTGCAGAGAAATATAATGCTTTATGTAAGTAGAAAGTGTAATGAATGTATAAATGATGGAACGGAAGCATATATATGAGCCTAAGCCCTGAATTTCAACAACGTATTCATAATTTATATCAAAAGTTTATTAAATATGATGCGACTCAATTAGACCGATTGAATCGTTATCGAAATATTGAACCTGAGTCTGCCCAATTTTTAGCAATGCTGATTCGTATACAACAGTCTAAAAGAATATTGGAAATTGGAACTTCAACAGGCTATTCGACTTTATGGCTTGCAGATGCTGCGCAAGTGACTCAAGCTCGAGTGACGACTATAGAAATTGATGCTGAGCGTACAAGACAAGCTCAAGGCTATGCAAAAGAACTTGAGCTTGATCATGTGATTGATTTTAAAGTTTTAGATGCTCAAATTTTCTTAAATGAATCTACTGAACAATATGACTTTATTTTGTTAGATGCCGAACGTGATGCATACTTAAGTTATTGGAATATTTTACGCAATATGATTAACCATAGTGGAGCAGTGCTGATTGTGGATAATGTCATTTCACATGCAGCAGAAGTAAAAAGCTTTATTTGTGAAGTTAAAAAAGATTCCAGATTTATGACTACAACCTTAGCTTTGGGTGCGGGATTATTTATGGTTTCATTTAAAGATTAGGCTTTTTACATTACGATTAATAATTTTTTATTTCTCTCCTGATAAGGAAAAATAAAGAGCTTAATGTAAGAAGCTAAATGTGGCTATTTATAACCTCATTAATAAAAAATCAGGAAAGATCAAATTTCCTGATTTTTTATTTGGCTTAATTTTTTATTGTATGGAAAGGCGAGTAAAATGTAAGTCGTATTCTAAGTATTTATGCACAAAGGCAGTTTTATCTGTACATCTTAATAAATTATTATAAATAAATTCAGGCACGGGATGATAAAGCTCTCCAGAGCCATTATTATAAAAAATTTTTAAATAGCGTGATGTGGAATTATACTTCCAAGAAGTTACGGTCAGCATTGTTCCCATAAGCAACCCCTTCATTTTATATTATATTTTGCAGAAAACTTTATTATTCTGCTTAATTTGAAATTAATCCAAATTTGAAAAATGATGTATAGCAGATTTGTAAAATATATTTTGAATAGACTTCTTCTGTATTTTTACCCTTAAAAATTGCAACTTAAAAAGGGATCTATAAAATTTAGATCTGAATAAAATAGCTCAGCCAAAGTATAAATTATTCCAGATTATGTGCTGAAATGAGTCTTGGTTCACGCTTTAAAATTTTTGGCTATTATTTGTGAGCATAACGTGTAATTTATAGATGTTAATTTGTTATTTACGCCAAATAAATCATTATAAAAACATATGATTATTAAAAATTTCCGCGCAATTTAAAGCCTCATAAACTTATAAAAGGTGATGATATGAAAATTAATGAATTATTTGATTTAAAGAATAAAGTTGCGATTGTAACAGGCGGAGCCGATGGAATCGGTAAAGCGACAGCACTACTTTTGGCTGAGGCAGGTGCTCATATTGTCATTGCAGATTTAAATGTAGAAAAAGCGCAAAAACTTGTTGAAGAGCTTGAAAAAAAGGGAACCAAATCATTGGCTGTTCAATGCAATATTTTAGAAGATCAGAGCTTAGTTGAGTTGGTTGATTTAACCGTAAAAACTTTTGGAACAATCAATATTCTGATTAATAATGCAGGCGGTGGAGGTGGCGGGCGTGAAAATCCATTCAAAATCAGCATTGATGATATTAAACGAGATTATGAGTTAAATGTATTTAGTGGTTGGCGCCTGAGTCAATTGTGTGCACCTCATATGAAAAAATCGGGCTATGGTTCCATTGTATTTACATCTTCAATGTCGAGTAGAAATGCTTCTCCGAACATGAGTGGTTATGGTGGGTCAAAAGCATCTGTTAATCATATGGTTGCTAATTTAGCATTCGATTTTGGACCAGAAATAAGAATAAATGCGGTAGGACCCGGTGCAACGCGTACCGTGGCTTTAGCAAGTGTATTAACACCTGAAATTGAAGAAAAAATGTTAGAACATACGCCAATTAAAAGATTAGGAACGGCAGAAGATATCGCAGGTGCAATGTTATATTTAGCTTCACCGATTTCATCATGGGTTAGTGGACAAACGATTTTTGTAAATGGTGGCGGTGTTCAAACGTTAGATTAAGTTTATTGAACTTTAAATTTATTTTTTATAGATAGATAAAACAGATAAATAAGCTTTCTAATTTTCTCTTCGAATGAAAAATAAAAAGTGTTAGGCAATAAGCCTAATTTCTTAAAACTATTTACATAAAAAACCACGCTATAAAGCGTGGTTTTTTTATTCGTCTAATCTAATGAAGCTTAGATTTTACCAACTAAGTCGATTGAAGGAGCAAGAGTTGCATCGCCTTCTTTCCATTTAGCAGGGCAAACTTCACCTGGGTGAGCGTGAACGTATTGAGCCGCTTTAACTTTACGAAGAAGTTCAGAAGCATCACGACCAATACCACCCGCATTGATTTCGATGATTTGGATTTTACCTTCTGGATCAATCACGAAAGTACCACGATCAGCAAGACCAGCAGCTTCGATTAATACTTCGAAGTTTTTAGAAAGCGTCCAAGTTGGGTCGCCAACCATTACGTATTCGATTTTTTTGATTTCTTCAGAAGAATCGTGCCAAGCTTTGTGTGTGAAATGAGTGTCAGTAGAAACTGAATAGATTTCAACGCCTAATTTTTTGAATTCAGCATAGTTATCTGCAAGATCACCAAGTTCAGTTGGGCAAACGAAAGTGAAGTCAGCAGGATAAAAGAATACAACAGACCATTTGCCTTTAAGATCAGCTTCAGTCACTTCAATAAATTGACCGTTTTGGAATGCTTGTGCTTTAAATGGTTTAACTTCAGTATTAATTAAGCTCATCATTATCTCCATGATATTGAGGTGTGTTTCTAATATGAAACTAGAATAAAGAATTTTTTGTTATTGGTAAAATAGTATTTTTTCATCACAAGAATCGGAAAATTGGATTCTAAATAATAATACTTACTATTTCATCAATCTAGACTGTTTTGTGCATTGGATATTTTTCACTTCATTAATGCATGAAAAATATGATACTTAAATGACAAAACTATCCTTTATCGAACTTGCTATTCAACATGAAGACTTTGTGTTTATATTTCAAGGGTAAATTTGAAAAAAATAAAAATATATAAAAAGCAGTTCTCTTTTTCTTCATGTCATTACAGCGTAAAATAGTCTGTTCAAAATTTTGTTTTAGGATTAATTATCTGTGTTAGGTCATTTAAATGTCGATCAATTGGTCATGGTTCGCGATCGTCACCGTTTAAATCGTCTTCGCAAAGGCAAAGATGCCAATCCTGAGCAATATCAAGAATTATTTGAAAAATCCAATCGTAAAGTGCGTGAACGCTTTTCCCGCTTACCCAATATCAAGCTGAATCAAGATTTACCTGTGACTCAATATGCAGATAAATTAATTGCAGCCATCCAAAAGCATCAAATCATAATTGTTGCGGGTGAGACGGGCTCAGGTAAAACCACACAGTTACCACAAATTGCGATGCTCGCAGGGCGTGGCTTAACAGGTATGATTGGTCATACGCAACCTCGACGTTTGGCTGCACGTAGCGTATCGCAACGTATAGCGGAAGAAGTTGGTGAAAAACTCGGTGAATCCATCGGTTTTAAAATTCGTTTTAATGAACAAGGATCACAAGATTCGATTGTTCGTTTAATGACGGATGGTATTCTGTTAGCAGAATTAACCAACGATCGTTATTTAAATAAATACGACACGATTATTATTGATGAAGCCCATGAGCGTTCACTGAATATTGACTTCATCATGGGCTATTTAAAACAGCTTGTAAAAAAGCGTCCAGATTTAAAAATTATCATTACTTCTGCGACTTTAGATGTTAATCGTTTCAGTCAGTATTTTTATGATGCACCTATTTTTGAAGTAGAAGGACGTAGTTTTCCTGTTGAATTACGTTATCGTCCGATTTCAGAAATGACCATTGGTGGAAGTGATGATGATGACTTTGATGATTTTGAAGAAAACCTTCCGCGTGCAGTGGTTCAAGCAGTCGAAGAATGTTTTAAAGATGCTGAACAGAAAGGGCATCCTGAACATGCCGATATTCTGATTTTTTCAAGCACCGAACAAGAAATTCGAGAGTTGCAAGAAACCTTGCAAAAGTTTGGCCCTAAACATACCCAAATTTTACCTTTATATGCACGTTTAGCATTATCAGAACAACAAATGATCTTTAACCCCAGTGGTGGTGGGCGACGGATTATTATTGCGACCAACGTTGCAGAAACGGCGCTGACTGTTCCCAATATTCGGTATGTGATTGATAGTGGTTTTGCACGATTATCACGCTATAACTATCGTTCACGTGTACAGCGTTTACCGATTGAAGCCATTTCACAAGCAGCGGCAAATCAGCGAAAAGGTCGCTGTGGTCGTATTGCTCCCGGTGTTTGTATTCGTTTATTTAGTGAGGATGATTTTCAAGGTCGTCCTGAATTTACTGAGCCTGAAATTAAACGAACCAATTTGGCGTCAGTAATCTTACAGATGCAAAGCTTAGGTTTAGGTTCAGTTGAATCCTTTGATTTTATTGAGCCACCAGATCATCGTTTGGTAAATGATGGTCGTAAACTTCTGATTGAATTGGGTGCGATTGCGGATGACACGATTAATCCTCCTAAATCGACTTCCGAAACAGAAGAACTTAAACCTCAACCTTCACTAGAAAAAAAAGTTAATCATGATGCTTCGCAACGGAAAAATACTGCAAAAAATGAATTGACTAAAATCGGTCAACAAATGGCAAAAATGCCGATTGACCCACGTCTGGCACGAATGATTTTAGGCGGTGCACATTTTGGCGTATTAAATGAAGTTTTGATTATTGTGGCTGCACTTGCTGTTCAAGACCCACGAGAGCGCCCAGCAGATAAACAAATGCAAGCCGATCAGAAGCATGCATTGTTTAAAGAAGCTGATTCCGACTTTTTGTTTTATACAAAATTATGGGATACCTTACAAAATAATCGTGAAAACTTAAGTGAAAATAAACGTCGTAGTTTTGCCAAACAGCATTTTTTAAGTTGGTTACGTTTACGTGAATGGAAAAAAACCCATGAACAATTGCTTGATTTAGCACAAGGTTTAAAGCTGTCGTTTAATACGAAGCCTGCCAATTACGAAAATCTGCATCGTGCTTTGCTCACGGGATTATTGTCTTTTATTGCCAATAAAACTGATGAGCGAAATATATTTATGGCAGTGCGTCAGCAAAAGGCACGTATTTTTCCTGCTTCGACTTTACATAAAACCAATACGCCTTGGGTAATGGCTTTTGAGATGGTTGAAACATCTCAAGTTTATTTAAGAACATTGGCAAAAATTGAATCAGAATGGATTTTACTGGCTGCACCAAACTTATTGAAACACCATTATTTTGAACCACATTGGGCGAAAAAACCGGGTGTGGTCAATGCTTATGATCAAATTTCATTGTTTGGCTTGATCATTGAGCCGAAGCGACCGACCAATTATGAAAAGGTCGACCAAGCTGCTGCGCATGAAATTTTCTTACGTGATGCTTTAACCACAGGTAATTTAGGCATTACTCCGCCATTTTTAAAACATAACCTACTTAAATTAGAAGAAGTAGAACGTGTTGAAGATAAATTACGTCGTCGTGATTTGGTGGTTGATGAAGAAACGATTTATCAATTTTATGCATCAAAAGTCCCGACAGAGATTGCCAGTCGTCGTAGTTTTGAAGATTGGCGTGCAACGGTAGAAACGAAACAACCACGTTATTTATTTGTGGATGATGATGCGTTGTGGATGAATGATCGTCCAACAACACAACAATTTCCAGACTATTTACATAATGGTCAGCTCCGCCTTGCGGCAAGTTATCGTTTTGATCCAAGTCATGATGAAGATGGTGCGACAGTGACTATTCCTGTGCAAGCTTTGCCACAAGTGGATGAAAATATTTGGTCATGGGGGATTCCGGGTTGGCGAAAAGATTTAATTGAAGCTTTACTTAAATCTTTACCGAAAGATAAGCGACGTAATTTGGTTCCAATACCAGATACCGCACGTAAGTTGATGGCAAGAATTGATGCTGTACATTTAAATGAACATATTTTAAAATTTTTAGCTTTTCAGTTACGTGGTGAGCAGATCACAGAGAAAGACTTTTCTTTTGAGCGAATTGATCAGTATTTGATTCCCTTCATCAAAGTGATTGATGAAAAAGGACGGGTGATTGAAAAAGGGCGTCATTTAGATGAGTTAAAGGCACGTTGTCGTACTGAAACACATAGCCCTGTGAAACAATTAAAAGGTGAATATACGACGTTCCCTAAAGAGTTTGTATTTGAAGCCTCGCAAAAAGTCACGGGTGTTGTAGTCAAGCAATATCAAGCTTTAGTTCCTAGTAAAGAATTTGCAAAATTAGAGGCTAAGGATGAATCAGGCGTTGTGATTCAAACCTTTAATGATCAAAATGAGGCGATTAAGCAGCATCGTGAAGGTATTATTCGTCTCATTCATATGCAATTGGGCGATTTGATCCGTCAATTGAAAAAGCAAATTTCTAAACCCTTGGCATTGGCATATTCTCCATTGGGTGATAAAGCCAAACTTGAACAAATGTTGGTCTATGCAAGTTTACAAATGGCTATTGCAGATTTGCCAATTAATGAAGATGAATATCAAAAACTATTGCTTGATGTAAAACACAAGTTTTTAAGCTACGGTCAGCAAGCTTTAAGTATTATCAGTGAAATTTTTATTCAGTGGCAAAGTGTTCGTCAACAACTTTTGGTACTCGACCAAAATGTGTTTGGTAAAAATATGGATGATGTTGAAGATCAACTTGATTTGATGAATTTATCTGATTTTGTCTACACTAAGCCAGTAGATGTTTGGCAAGAATATCCACGATATTTAAAGGCTTTGCTATTGCGTTTAGATCGCTTGCCTCATAATCTACTACGAGATAATGCAGCGATTGCAGACGTTGACCCATGGATGGATAAGCTGTTTAAGTTTAAGAATGATGCTCGTTTAAAAGAATTGTACTTCATGGTTGAAGAGTTACGTATTTCGTTATTTTCTCAACCTATGAAAACCAAGATGCCTATTTCCCCAACTCGCTTGCAAAAGGTATGGGAAAAGCTCGGAATCAGTTAGAATAGAATTAATTTGTAAGATTTAATGTATTAGGAAAAGGAGTTTTACATGGGCATTCGTATTACAGGTACAGGTCTTTATCAACCTGAAGAAGTTATTACCAATGAAGAGTTGGTGGATTGTTTAAATGCTTATGTAGAACAATTTAACAGCGTCAATGCTGAGAAAATTGAAGCGGGTGAAATGATTGCTCGTCGTGGTTCAAGTGCTGAATTTATTGAAAAAGCATCGGGTGTAAAACGTCGTTATGTCATCGAAAAATCAGGTATTTTAGACATTAATCGCTTACGTCCACGCTTAGAAGAACGTACTGAAGATGAACTTTCAATTCAAGCGGAATGGGGCGTAATTGCCGCTAAACAAGCGATGGAAAATGCAGGTGTAACTGCAGAAGATATCGATGTGGTTATTCTTGCTTGCTCGAATATGCAACGTGCATATCCTGCGGTAGCCATTGAAATTCAAACAGCACTGGGTATTCAAGGTTATGCTTATGACATGAATGTTGCATGTTCTGCTGCAACTTTTGGTTTAAAACAAGCATATGATGCGATTAAAACGGGTGCGCGTCGTGTATTACTTGTGAATGTAGAAATTACTTCAGGTCATACAGATTATCGTTCACGTGATTGTCACTTTATTTTTGGTGATGTTGCGACAGCGTCAATTATTGAAGATACAGACAGTAAAACAGGTTTTGAAATTGTAGATACGCATTTGTTCACGCAATTCTCAAACAATATTCGTAATAATTTTGGCTTTTTAAACAGTTCAGAATTAACATCTCGTGACGATAAGCAATTCCGTCAAGATGGTCGTAAAGTCTTTAAAGAAGTCTGCCCATTGGTTGCTAAAATTATTACAGGGCAATTAGAAAAAAATAATATTGCGCCTGAAAATGTGAAGCGCTTTTGGTTGCATCAAGCCAATAAAAGTATGAATGAATTGATTCTGAAATTAGTGGTGGGTAAAGAAGCGGCTGAAGCTGATCCAGATTTAGTACCGATTATTTTAGATGAGTTTGCAAATACTTCTTCAGCAGGTGTGATCATTGCTTTACATCGCACAGCAGATCAAGTGAATGATGGTGAATATGGCGTACTGTGTTCATTTGGTGCAGGCTATTCTGTTGGTGCGATTCTTGTACAAAAGCATGTTGCATAAAACTTTAGCTCTATAGAGATAAAGATCATGAAATCAAAAGCGTTGCATATACAACACAATTCGACATTGATTCGATTGATTAGTAGTGTGCAACGCTTTTATTTTTCTCCGACTTATCTCGGTACAGAAAACTTAATTGCCAATAAACCCGCGATGTATGTGGGGAATCATACGATTTATGGTGTACTCGATTCACCTGTTTTGATTGATTATTTATTTAATGAACATAAAATTGCCATTGTCAGCCTAGCGGATCACATGCATTTTCACATTCCTATTTGGAAGGAAGTGGTCAAACGTGTAGGTGGCGTAGACGGTGTGCAAGAATATGCCCGTGAAGCCATGCGACAAGGTTATTCGATTCTAGTTTTCCCTGGCGGTGGACGAGAAGTGATTAAACGTAAAGGCGAGGCTTATCAATTGATTTGGAAGCAGCGTTTTGGTTTTTTAAAACTTGCCCAAGAATTTAATTATGATATTGCACCATTCGTGGCTTTAGGTGGTGATGAAGTTTTTGATCTCGCTTTTGACGTGAATAGCCTACTTAAGAAAAAATGGTTTCAGAAGTTATTGAGTTATCCTAAAATTGATAAATTATTACGCAATGGGGAAGTCATTCCATCAATTCCAAAGAATATTATTCCGAAAAGAATTCCTTTTTATTTTAAATTTTTACCCCGTTTAAGTATTCAAAATATCCAGTCATTTGATGAGATGATTGAGTTTAGAGATGAGTTACAACAGCAAATTTATGCCGAAATAGAATTATTAAAACAAGTTCGTCAATCTGATTTACGTGATAAAAAGACTTTTAAAGAATAAATATATTTATTCAAAAATATGAGCAAAGGATTAAAAATGTATACAGCTTCATGCTTGTGCGGTGGAATTCAACTCAAAATTAATGCGGAGATTCCCAAAGTATTTATTTGTCATTGCCAGCAGTGTCAGAAAGCTCAAGGATCTGCTTTTGTTGCCATTGCACCTGTACTGAGTAAAGATTTGGAAATACTCGCAGGGCAGGATTTATTTACTGAATATTGGGCGACTGAAAATAAGAAAAGAGTATTTTGTAAAAATTGTGCTTCGCCATTATTCAGTGCACGATTAGATTTTCCCGAAGTTATTCGCCTACGTGTTGGTATTATCAATGAACCGCTTAAAGCTGAACTAGCATCACATGCTTTTACTCAAAATAAAGCAGCTTGGTTTGAAATTTTAGATGATCATGCAAAGTTTGAAGGAGCTGTTAGATAGAGAGGTTTCTTATATACAGTGCTTGGTAATATTGTTGTAAAATATCTAATAGAATATTTTGGTAATTTTACATACGTTAGATTTATCTAAACCTTATTGACCGAGATTGAATAAAAATACCGTATATGTTTTATAGTTATGAAAAAATAAAAAAAGTGTGATGCGTAATTCATTTTGTGAATAGGGTCACATCCTGTATAATTTCAAAAAAACTTAGACTTTTTAAAATCGAGGATAATAATGACAAGAATAGTTGTTGCAGCAAAACAAGATAAAACACTATTGCAAGATACGCAGTCAAAAGATGTCATATTATCTCAACCATCTATTGTTCAAGTGGGTGTGACGAAGGATGATGTTCAATCCATAGTCAAAGATGGCAATAACATAATAATAAATTTAAAAAATGGTGAACAAATTGTTTTAGAAAATTTCTTCAATCCAAGCGCTGATACAACAAATTCACTGGCTTTTCCTGAAAAAGATGGAAGTTTTACGGTTGCTAATTTTGATGCACAAGGAAAATTTACCAATTATTCAGGTTTAACTGAATTAGATGGCTTGTTGTATAAAAATGCGACCAGTAATGCTGTAAATCAACTAGATGCTTATGATTCGCATACTAGCTCAGACTTCTCATTTGAAAATCTTTTATCAATGAATACGGTAAAAGCAGGTCTAGGAATTCTTTCTGCTGTTGGTTTGGGTTTATGGTTATTGGATGATAATGGCAGTAGTAGTACACCTGCTAATCCAGACATTGTTGCTCCAGTGACTCCAACGGCTGTATTAAATGCAGATGCAGTTTCAATCACAGGTACTGGTGAAGCGGGTTCAACCGTTTATGTGGTTGATGCAAATGAAAAAGTTTTGGCAAGTACCACTGTAGATTCATCTGGTAATTATTCAGTTAAATTATCGACTGCTTTAACAGATGGAAATAAGGTTTATCTTAATGCTAAAGATAGCGCAGGTAATGCTTCAAAATATGTCGCGGTAACAGGAACGAAAGATACAATTGCTCCAGATGAACCACAGGCTCAGTTAAGCGATGACGGTAAGGTGGTTTCTGGTAAAGCAGAGGCAAACTCAACGATTAATGTATATGACCCAGCAGGTAATTTAGTGGGTACTGCAAAAGCCAATGCCAATGGTATTTTTTCAGTTCAAGTTTCACCTGCTTTAACAGGTGGAAGTGTTGGAACAGTTGTCGCTGTCGATAGCACAGGTAACAAGTCAACTGCACATTCTGTTATTGCGGGTAAAGATACTGTTGCTCCAAATGCGCCAATGATTGAAGTCAATAAAGATGGCTCATCTGTTAAAGGTACTGCGGAAGCGAATGCTAAAGTAGAAATTCAAGACTCAACAGGAAAAGTGATTGGTACAGGAACTGTTGATGCAAATGGTAAATTTACAGTCAGTATATCTCCTGTTTTAGCAAGCACGGATACAGCTAAAATTGTTATTGAAGATGCTGCTGGAAATAAATCAACACCTTTGGATATTAAATTAGGGTCAGATACTTTAGCACCAGACAAAGCGGTTGCAACCTTAAATACAGATGGAAATCTGGTTGCAGGTACAGCAGAAGCGAATGCTAAAGTTGCTGTATATGACTCAAGTAATAATTTACTAGGAACAGCAACAGTTGATGCAAATGGTCAATATTCAGTGACACTTTCTACGCCTATTACAGACAGTAAAATAGGTAATGTTTATGTTACAGATGCTACGGGTAATAAATCTGATGTCACCAATGTAACAGGGATTAAAGATACAATTGCTCCATCTAAAGCTGTTGTCAGTGATGTAGTCGATGCTGTTGGTGCGGAGAAAGGTTCTGTTAAAACAGGTGGAACGACTGATGATAGTAAACCGACCTTGTCAGGTACGGGTGAAGCAAATGCCACATTAACTATTTATGACAATGGTAAAGCGATTGGTGTTGTAACCGTGCCTGCAGGTGGTAAATGGTCATATACACCTAATGTTGATTTAGGCTTGGGAAGTCATAGCATCACTTTGATTCAAACAGATCAAGCTGGAAATACAAGTTTAGTCAGCGACTCATATACTTTTACGGTAGTTGAACCTGTAGCGACTACAAGTAGTGTTGAGGTTGCTTCTACAGCAATGAGTGCTGATGTTGTACCTGAAACGGTTGTAGCGACTTCTGCATCTATACCTGAAATAACAGCGACAGCTGAAAATTTAGCTGTTCCTAATACGGCATCTGCAACAGTAATTGGAGTGAATGCAAGTAGTTTAAAACTCGCAACAACATCTTTGGTAACAAATGTAGATAACAGTTTAGATGTGCATCAAAATCCAATTGTAAGTACTTCAAGTGTTACTTCACCTGAGGTTGTATCAACTTCAGATGTTACATCAAAGAGTGTTATACAAACTGCTTCTGTTGCAGATACTATTGCTCTACCTGAAAATAGTGTTTCACCTACAAGTATTAATACTACGGTTATTCCAACCGCTATTGACGCTTCAAGTGTTGTAACGGATCAGGCAACAAGTGTTGCACTACCATCTGCAATAACAACACCAGAGATTGCAGTCACTTCTGCAAGTATTTCAAATGAACCTGTTACAGACACGACTGTAGTGACTCATGCAGTTGATCCTACAGCCGAGTTGATTAGCTCTTTTGTAAATCCTATTTCTAGTTTTTCTTTAGGTAGTATTTTAGAACAGTCTGATTTAAATGGTATTGATTATTCAGCACCATTAGCAACGGCAACAAATGTTCCAAGTATTGCAGATTTACTCAGTGATCATCAGCTCAATACAGCATCAACAGTGGATTCAACAATCAATCAAGCGATTCATGAGTCTGCGCCAGATACAGTCCATACGCTTGCACAATCTACAGAAATGACTGCTCAACCGACAACAGCAGTAACTCCAGATGCAGATGTATTGACACATTTGATTTCTGTTGGTCAAAGAGACGATTTGTTCGATTTACTCAATTCAAATCACTCGATCATCTAAATATTTTAATGATGTTATTAAAGCACCTTCGGGTGCTTTTTTACTGTACATCTAGGTTTAGATAGCGTATAGAAATTTATAGTTTAAAAATGAATGCAATAAAATAAACATAGAGGTTCAAGCCACATGCAAGACGTTGGGACACAAAATCAATATCAAATTTCTATCGATGCAAGTAAAACGCTTAATTTTGTCTTCCAGCAAAATGCAGTACCTTTTATTCGAAGTATTCATTTAACTTTAGATGTTTTACAAGAAATTGGAAATGAAGAAAGTGATATAAAAACAAAATCATTACTTTCTAAAAGTATGTTAGTGATTAAAAGTAATCCAGAATTTTTGATTGAAACAAAAATCAACTTAGGAGAAATTAATGCAGGACAAGCATTAACGCTCAGCAATCCTAAACTGAATTTTGATGTGCAATATCTACAAAATTTACCTGAAAATATTCAAGCCGTGGTGACATTACAATGGTTAGATGCAGAACAAAATATACTGATAGAAAAACAATGCGATGTTGATGTTTTAACCATTGATACATGGGGTGGTGAAACTCAGCCATTAGAGTTATTAGCGAGTTTTTCACAACCTAATTCAGCGTCTTTATTGCCTATTTTAAAGCGTTCAAGTGAATGGCTGAATCAAAAAAGTTTAGGTAGTCTCAATGGTTATCAAGATAAAAGTATTGAGCAAGTATTCAATCAGCTTAATGCTGTATGGAATGCTTTAGTAGAGCAAAATTTACATTATATCGTGAGCCCACGCGGTTTTATTCAAGCAGGGCAACGGATTCGCTTTGCTAAACAAATTTTAGAAGAAAAACTCGCATGTTGTTTAGATTCAACTCTGTTGCTGTGTTCTTTAGTGGAACAAATTGGCTTAGATCCAGTGGTCATTATTGTTGAAGGGCATAGCTATTTAGGTGTTTGGTTGCAAGAAACACCTAATGTTGATGTTTTGATTGATGATCTACAAACTTTACGTAAATGCATGGAATTAAATGCAATTACATTTATAGAAACCACTTTATTGGCACAAAAATCTTCGCTTAAACAAGCCATTGAAGTAGCAAGAAATTATCTGACTCAGCAAGATGAAATTGATAAGTTTTATGTGGCGGTTGATATTCGTCAAAGTCGTTTACGAGGCGTACGCCCCATTTCTAGACAGTTAGATACTCAAGTCAATTTAGATGATGAAGAGATTGGGTGGAGTGAAGCATCTTTACCTGCTTATGGTGCAATTCAAGAAGGTGAAGTGATTGCTACCCGTGTAGATCGTTGGTTAAGGCATTTACTGGATTTAAGTCTGCGTAATAAACTTTTGAACTTTAAAGATAATCGCTTAAGTATTCCATTGCAATGTACGGAACAAACCTTATCAAATTTAGAAGATGCGTTATCGCAAAGCCAAGGTTTTTTCTTGAATAGTGTCGATCATATTTCTTTAAAAGGTGTGACACGAGAAAATGAAGCACAACATGTTCAGCAATATGTAGAAGATAATTTAAGTCGTCAGTTACTTTTCAGCTCACTTGATACGGATACCTTAAATAAAAGGTTGGTTGAGGTGTATCGTGCATCTCGAACGGCATTGGAAGAAGGTGGGGCGAATACTTTATTTTTAGCGATTGGTTTCTTAGAATGGAAAGAATCGGAACGTGCGGAAAGAACCTTTAAAGCACCTTTGCTGTTAATTCCTGTACGAATGACTCGAGAAAGTGCCAAATCAGGTTATCGTTTGTTTATGTATGATGATGAACCTCGTTTTAACTCGACTTTATTACAATTATTAAGACAAGATTTTGAAATAGAAATTCCAAATTTAGATCCATTGCCGACTGATGATTCAGGTGTTGATGTAAATGCAATTTTGCATTTAGTCCGCCGAGCTGTGGTCAATATGAGAGGGTGGGAAGTCAAGGCTGAAGCTGCAATAGGACAGTTTTCATTTTCAAAATATTTAATGTGGTTAGATTTATCAACACGGATGCAACAACTCAAAGAGCAACCTGTAGTCCAACATTTAATTGAAACGCCACGCGAGCCTTTCCAAAAACAGGATGCATTTCCACATCCAAATGAATTAGACCAAAAATATACCCCACAACAATTATTTACGCCCTTGTCTTCAGATTCCTCACAACTTGCAGCAGTCATGTCCGCAGCTTTGGGGCGAACTTTTGTACTATCAGGTCCTCCAGGGACAGGTAAGTCACAAACGATTACCAATATGATGGCGCAGTGTTTGGCAGATGGTAAATCGGTATTATTTGTTTCTGAGAAAATGGCTGCATTAGATGTTGTTTATCGTCGTTTAAATCAAATTGGTCTCAGCAGTTTGTGCTTACAATTACATTCTGCCAAAGCACAGAAAATTGAAGTTTTAGATCAATTACGTGAACGTGCTGATTTAACCAATAATCCCTATGCTTTAACGCAAAAAAATACCCAAGCTGAATGGCAACAATTATCAGAACAGTTGGTACACAGCCGAGATGATTTAAATCAGCATGTGAAGGTTTTACATCAAACTCATGCCATTGGTTGGAGTTTATTTGATGCAATGAGTGAAGAATTATTGCATCGACAATTAACAACATTACGTTTTCCGCAGATTGATATTGCACAATTGTCTCAATCCGCGCGTGAAAAATTGTTAGAACTCAGTCAAAAAGCTGTTCTTCAATATCAACAGATTGCATCGAATGGATTGACGGTTTTGGATGGTTTTGCTGAAGGAATAGAACGTAATATTTGGAACTTGGCATGGCAAGATCAGTACTTGCAACTACAACAACGCTTAGCTGAATTGATTCCAAGTTTAAAGTCGGCATTACAAACTTGGCAAAATAGTTGTCAATTCGCACCCGCTGAAAATTTAAAACAAGTTCAAACTGATGTTGATGTTTTTCAAAAGTTAGTTCATTTTGTTAATAGTCATGATCTCAAGCTATTGAATATTATCAATACTATGGATATTCGAGATATTCAACAAGCACAGGCAATGTGTGTAGAATTATCCAGTTCTCGAACCAAGCTGATTTTTAATTATGATGCTGCAATTTATCAGGCAGATTTAAAGCAGATTGAATTTAAGTGGCATGAAGCCGAAGCGAAATTTTGGCCATGGTCTTGGTTTGCAAAATTTCAATTGCGTAATTTAATACGAAGCTATCAAGCAGATCAACAGCGTCCCTCTGCAATGGTGATGAGCCATGATTTACCCATTCTGATCAATATCCAAAACCATCAGCAACAATTTCGAGCCATTGAGCAAAAAATCTCACAGCAATTAGAACAATATTGGCAAGGTGAAAAAACAGATTGGGCACAATTTGAGAATATGTCCAAAGCATGGACACAGCTTAAAAATGAACTCAGTGAACGTATATCGAGTACACAAATTTTAATTCAGACTGTACAGTTTGCCAGTCAAAATGATTTAACCAAGGTCAACCAATATTCTGATGAGTTGACGCAACTGATTCAGCAATTACAAGCCGATATTCAATTGCAAGGTCAGGAACTTGAACGTGATTATAGCCAAATTGACTTTAATCAACTTCTGCAAAGACAGCAACAATTACAACAATATTCGAGTGAATGGCGTCATTGGTTAAATTGGCAAGCACTTAAAACTCAAATGAAACAGCAAGGGCTTGCATCGTTTGTCACATATCTACAAGAGAATGTGCTAAACCAAGAACAAGCCACGTTATTGGTGAATATTAATCTGGCACGACAATGGATTGTTCGTCAATTCAGTCAGCATCCTGAGCTAAATCAATTTAGTGGTGAGATACAGCAGCAGAAAATTCAAAAGTTTTCTGAGCAAGATCAAGCGCATCAAAAATTTGCCAGTGAAGAAATTATCCAGCGTTGGCATAAGATCTTTGAACAGCCTGATGAATATAAAAAACAGTGGTCTTTACTAAATAAAGAATTGGGTAAGAAACGTCGTCATATTCCAGTACGCGAATTGATTCGACAAATTCCAGAAGTCTTAGAGGGGTTAAAACCCTGTTTGCTGATGAGCCCTTTATCTGTAGCTCAATATTTAGATACAGAATCTAAATTTGATGTGGTCATTTTTGATGAAGCTTCACAGATTCCAGTGTGGGATGCCATTGGTGCATTGGCGCGTGGAAAACAATCCATCGTGGTGGGGGATAATAAGCAAATGCCACCGACCAGTTTCTTCGGCAAAGGCGATACTGAAGAAGTAGATGAGGATGTGACTGAGGATTTAGAGAGTATTCTCGATGAGTGCTTGGCAGCAAAACTGCCTGAATTGGTTTTAAATTGGCATTATCGCAGTCGTTATGAAAGTTTGATTCAGTTCAGTAATCAAAAATATTATAAGGGTGAATTATTAACATTCCCTGCACCTGTGGCAAAAGATACCGCTATTCAATTACATGCAATACAAGGTATTTACGATAAAGGCAATACTCGAACCAATCAGGCTGAAGCTGAAGCCATTGTTCAATTTATTCTTCAGCATTTACGTAGTCAGATGGGGCTTGAGCAAAAACAAACGCTAGGTGTTGTCACTTTTAATATGACACAACAGAAATTGATTGAAGATTTGTTAGATCATGAGTTGGCAAATTCACCTGAACTGGATGTGTTAAGTCGAGAAGGAATAGAACCTTTATTTATTAAAAACTTAGAAAATGTTCAGGGCGATGAGCGAGATATTATTATTTTCTCCATCACCTATGCCAAAGATGAGCAGGGCAAGTTATTAATGAATTTTGGCGCATTGAATCGTCAAGGTGGACAGCGCCGTTTAAATGTGGCGATTACCCGTGCACGACAAGCTTTACATGTATTTTCAACTTTAGCACCTGAACATATAGATTTGTCTCGAACCAATAGTGAAGGTGTTCGTGATTTAAAAGACTTCTTAATTTTTGCCACAACTGGACAGATGCCTTATTACGCTCAAACGACAGAGAAGCCAAAATCTAAAGATGAGTTTATGTTGTATCTAAAAGATCAATTACAACAGTTGGGTTGGAAAGTAGATTTAGCGGTGGGTAGTGGTGATAGTCGAATTGACGTAGCCATTCAGCATCCTGAAATTTCAGGAGAATATCTAACAGGTATTTTGGTAGATGGTGATGATTATGCTAAGGCCGCGACAGCACGAGACCGTGATCAACTTCGTCCAACTGTATTGAAAGGTTTAGGATGGAACGTATTGCAACTTTGGGCGGTAGAATGGTGGTTAGATCCGAAAGGGAATTTAGCGAAATTAAATAGTAGATTAAATCTGTTGTTAGAAAAGGATGAAGTGATTTAATCGAATAAACGTCTTGTATAAATATGAACAAGCTCTTTATTTTCCTCCTACAAGAAGAAATGAAAAGGAGTTATGCAAAAAGTCCAACGAGACTTATATTGAATATTAAATGTGTTGAATATAGAAAACATTAATTTTCTTTTGGAGTAAGGGATGTCACTTCGTCAAGTATTGTAGGTTTATCTGGGTACAGGTGCTGCCACGGGCTATGACATTGTCAAAGGTTTTCAACATAGTTATGGTTATTTGTGGAATGCTAGCTTTCAGCAAATTTATCGTGATTTAGCAAAACTGCATAGTGATGGTTTAATCGAATGTGACATAGAGGAAAATGCACCTCGTCCACCACGGAAGGTTTATCGGCTGAATGACCGTGGTTATCTTGTCATGCAAGAATGGCTTGCGACCCCGCTTAAATTACCGCATATCAATAGTGCATTATTGGTAAAGCTAGCATCGGTTCATTTATGATGCAGAGGTTGCTCACTCTTGGGACTGTATTCAGCAAGGATTAATCCAGTTAGAAGAGTGGTTGGGTGGTCAAGTTGATCATTATTTGGTGGGTGATCAATTTAGTCTGGCAGATTTAACGGCAACAAGTATGCTTGCGCCATTGGTTGGACCTGAGAATAGTCCGTGGAGTGATGCTCGTTTATCGCAACTCGGTCGACAGCAACGGGATGAACTGAGACCGAGTTTAGCAGGACAATGGGTATTAAGACTTTATAAAGACTATCGAAATCAAGTATTACTCAAATAATGATTGAGTGACAGAACAATGATGAAAAAAATCTATATTTCTCTATTATTTTTAAGTGGTTTTTCTGGTCAGGTTTATTCTGCAGAAATAGATCAAGCGACTGCGAACCGTTTTATTTCAAATTTCTATCAAGCGATTCATAAACATGATATGACAACTGTCAGTAAGATGATGGATGATAAAGTTACCATTAAAATAGTATTAGCTGAAACAACACCGCAACAGACGTTTACGTTAACGAAGGTAGATTATTTACAGCAGTGGAAAGCCATATGGCGATTTGCTTCTGATGAAAAGTATGAGCTTAAAAATGTGAAGGTGAATACACTGAATGGCTTGGCTGTGGTGAGTTTACAGGGAAAACAAAATAGAGTATTTTTTGGCAAAAAAACAGTTCAGGAAAATGATCTAAACATTATGTTGAATAATGATCAAAACCGACTAAAAATTGTTGCTATTAACAGTAATACTAAATTGGGTTAAATTTAGGAAAGAATACCGTTCTTGCATAAAAGAGATCGTAAATACTTGCAAGATAGGTGTTTAATAGAAGATGGAAAAATAGTTTTAAAAGAATATAAGAAGTTTCAATAAAACTATAGATGACGTGAGATGAATTATTTATTCATTATCATATAAAAATTGAGTTTATACTTTCACATAAGCAATCATTTTAATGCGATAGTCAGGACACCGACCGTAATCATGGTGATGCCAAAGTATTCTTGTAAACTTGGACGTTCGCCTAAAAATATAATGGCAAAGATAGCGACCAATACCACGCTTAACTTATCAATTGGAGCAACTTGAGAAGCATTTCCTATTTGTAGAGCTCGAAAATAACATAGCCAAGATGCCCCAGTTGCAAGGGCTGATAAACTTAAAAATAACCATGTTTTGCCTGAAAGTAGAAATGGGTTTTGCCATTTACCGAGAATAAAGACGATAAAAATAAGGACAAAAACAATAATGATGGTACGAATAAGCATGGCATAGTCTGAATCTACGCCTTGAAGCCCAACTTTTGCAAAAATTGCAGTGAGAGCAGCAAAGTAAGCTGACAGTAAAGCCCAAAATAACCAGTGTTCTATATTCATTGTTATCACCTTTTTATGTTTAAAACTGATTTTCTAAGCTATCCATTATTTTTTTTATGTTTGAATGATAAGTCATAAATATATTAGGTGTCTTAAAGTAGTATTAACAATTTCTTTATTCTCTCATTTATGCAAATGAAATAGTTATGTGAGAAAGTTCACTATGAGAGCAATAAAAGGTAAAACGTAGCTTGACGATGTATTTAAGAAGAAAGGAATTTTAAAAGTAAGGCATTTAAAATTAAGGTCTTAAAAGACTAAGCCTATGTAGACTTAATCTAGATAAGAATAAAGAGATATTCTATGAACTGAATTGATCGATAATTGTGCTACTGGCTTCATTTAAACCAATAACCTCAACATCTATTCCATTTTCAAGGAATTTACTTTTTACAGTATTGAGCATTGCAACAGAAGTAATATCCCACACATGTGCTTGGGTTAAATCAATAACGACCTTTTCAACCTTCTCATCAAAATCAAAAAATTGATAAAACTTATCCGCACTACTAAAGAAAATTTGACCTTGAATTTGATATAAGCGGGTATGCTGATTTGAAAGAGTGGATTGAACCTTGACTTCACTTTCTAGTTTATTGATTAAGAATAATGCAGATAAAAGTACGCCAACTAAAACGCCCAAAGCCAGATTATGTGTTGCGAGAACAATAACGACAACAGTGACCATCACTACATTACTTTGCTTAGGATGTTTAGAAAAATTCTTTACCGAATCCCAATTAAATGTAGTGAATGCGACCATAATCATAATTGCAACTAAAGCAGCCATTGGAATATAAGCCAACCAATCTTTTAGAAATACCACTAAACACAGAAGAAAAACACCTGCAACTAAGGTCGATAAGCGAGTTCGTGCACCCGAGGAAACATTAATGATGGATTGACCAATCATGGCACAACCCGCCATTCCCCCCATAAAACCACTGACGATATTCGCAATACCTTGCCCGCGACATTCCTTATGACGATCACCTTCTGATTGGGTCGCTTCGTTCACAATAGTTGTTGTCATCATGGTTTCCAATAAACCCACTGTGGCAAGTGTGATGGCATAAGGAAAAATGATTTTTAAAGTCTCTAAATTAAGCGGAATATCAGGCATTAAAAAGATTGGTAGAGTATCTGGGAAATGACCTAAGTCACTGACAGTACGTATATCAGAACCAATCAATAAGGCGATTAAACTTAAAAGAAGAATACAAATTAATGGTGATGGAATGAGCTTGCCAATTTTAGGAATATAAGGAAAGAGATAAACAATAAGCAGCCCTAAGCCTACAAGTAAATAGCCTAAGCCATCCATTTTTAATAGCTCTGGAAATTGCGCAATAAAAATTAATATCGCTAAGGCATTCACAAAACCATAAACCACAGATTGGGACACAAAGCGCATCAGTTTGGCGACTTTGAAGTAACCCGCAATAATTTGTAAAATACCCGTGAGAATAGTGGTCGCAAATAAATATTGTAAGCCATGGTCTTTAACCAGAGTGACCATGAGTAAAGCCATTGCACCTGTGGCTGCAGAAATCATGGCAGTGCGTCCACCAAAAAAGGCAATGGTGACCGCAATACAAAAAGAAGCATACAAGCCAACTTGAGGGTCTACACCAGCAATCGCTGAAAAGGCGATAGATTCTGGAATGAGTGCCAGACCGACAACTAAACCTGCAAGAACATCTGTTCGAATATTGGAAAACCATTCCTCTTTTTTCAAACTAATCACAGCAAACCTTTCATCATTCTTTAAAGATGCGTATGTTAAAACATCTATTAATGAAAATGCAGGGGAATTTCACTTGAAAAAGAAATGCTTTTGCTGAATATTCAAAGGGTCATATTTTTTATATTTACGCTTTATTGCAATTTAGTTGGATTGAAAACTTGCAAGATTGTTGGAAGCGTTTTAAAACATTAGAAGTTCAATAACAAGGATCAAGTATGAAACTATATTATTCTCCGGGTGCATGTTCGCTAGCATCACATATTATTTTAAATGAAATTAATGTTGATTTTGACCTTGTTCGAGTCGATTTAAAAACACATAAAACAGAAAAAGGCGCTGATTATTATGAGATTAATCCTAAGGGCTATGTGCCTGCTTTAGAGATTAATCCGGGTTTGATTCTGACTGAAAATGTCGCAGTTTTACCATTTCTCGCACAGCATGATCCTAAACAGGATTTGATTCCACCATCAGGTTTAGGGCGCGCTAAAGTTTTAGAATGGTTAGGGTATTTGAATTCTGAATTGCATGATGCATATGCTGTGTTTTTTGGTCCAGCATTGTCAGAAGAACAAAAAGAGCGTGGCTATGCAACTATTAATAAAGTTTTAAAATATACAGATGACTATTTGCAAGAATCTGATTATGACTATCTTGTGAATGATCATTTCGGTCCTGCGGATGCCTATCTATTTGTACTCACAAATTGGTCAAATGGGATTCAGCATGATTTAACACCGTTTAAAAATGTGATTGCATTGCGTAATAAAGTGGCTGAACGCCAGTCAGTGCAAATTGCAATGCGTGACGAAGGCTTAATTCCTTAATTGGCTTGGACTATATTCACTTTATAAAAATAGTACCTTTAAAGGTGCTATTTTTATTTCAGCATCTGTTTTAGAAAGCTGTCGCTTTGTTTCAATTGAATTTTAGACAAATGATCAGGTTGAATAGGTGCTAAAGTCTTCCATGATATTTTAGGAGTCACATTTTCGATCCTCTCATTTTCTAAGGTGGTCTTTAATTTGTGTGTTAAAAAATTACCACTATAATTTGTGGATTCTCCATTATTTTTATTAAAAAAATTATATTCAAAACCGATCAACTTAAAATCTATGGTTTGCCATTGAAATCGATAGGTTGAAGAAATGCCATACCAATTAGAGCATGCGTTCATTTCAGCAAAGGTAAGATCTAAAACACCACGATGAATAGAAACACCACCACTTTCTATAGCATCATTAATGCAATTTTCTTTTTCAGAATAGGTCCAGTTTGGAATTTTTTTACTGAGGTTTAAATGCAATCGGTTTTTTTGAGACATTAAAATCAATAATTTACGATTCTGTAGTATTTGATTTTTAGGTTGAATAATAATGGCAAAGTCATCTTTTCTATCTTGATTTAAATCACCTTGAGCTTTAGAAATGATTTCCCAGTTTTTAGGGACAAATTGCTTTATAGATGGGGGAGTGGCATAGCAAAAATCAGGAAGTAAAAGGGCAGAAATAAATATAATTGATTTTTTCATAGAACAGGCTCAGCTTTTTAATCTTAACTAATTCTTCTTTGAATTTTATTATTGCTTTTTAAGCAATAATATTTTGCATATTTATGCGTTTTTCTCAATAGTTTTTTCAACTATATTGTCTGCAAATCAAATTTATCTAAGGCAAAATCATGAGTAATATTTTAATCATCAATGGTGCAAAACAATTTGCGCATTCCAATGGTGAATTAAATGACACGTTAACCCAAGTGGCAAATGAAGTGCTTGCTGAGTTAGGGCATACCATTAAAATAACACGCACAGATGGTGATTACGATATTACTGAAGAAATTCAAAAGTATGTTTGGGCAGATGTAATTATTTATCAAATGCCGGGTTGGTGGATGGGTGCACCGTGGACAGTTAAAAAATATATTGATGATATTTTTACCGAAGGGCATGGCACGTTATATGCGAGTGATGGGCGTAGTCGTTCAGATGCATCTAAAAAATATGGCTCAGGCGGCTTAATCCACGATAAAAAATATATGTTGTCACTCACGTGGAATGCACCGATGGATGCATTTACAGATGAAGATCAATTCTTTCATGGTGTGGGTGTAGATGGTGTTTATTTACCCTTTCATAAAGCCAATCAATTTTTAGGGATGCAAAGTTTGCCTACCTTTATTGTGAATGATGTGATTAAAGCACCGAATGTTGAATTGTATAAAACAGAATATCGTCAGCATCTATTGGCATTATTTGCTTAAGTCTATTTGCTGAGGAGAGGTTAAATCATGCTTACCGTTATTGCTGAAATTTTGACAGATTCTGAACAGGCTTTTCAAACAGTTATAGATTCGTTTAAAAGTATTCAGGCAAGCGTTTTAGACGAAGAGGGTTGTCATGGCTATGACTTGTATGTAGATAGTACAGTAGATAGCCCAATGCAAAACAAAGTGCCTTATTCAATTGTCATGTATGAATATTGGGAAAGCATTCAGCATCTTGAAGCACATATGCAAACCGTACATATGCAAGCACATCAAAAAACCACCAAAGGTTTGATTTTAGATGTCAAAATTAGAATCTTAGAAAAAGGCATTTGATGGTTTATATAAGATAAAGGTGATTTTTATCATCATTATATTTCTAAGTATTAATTTAAAAATGCCAGTGATAAAACTGGCATTTTTTTGAGATTAGATTTCACATGAGAAATTTAATCGTAAATGGATTTAAAGTAATCAAAAATTATTTAAAAAAATAGCCTGTTTCAGGCGAGCTAGCATTTGCCATACGTTTACGTGGCATACGACCTGCTAAGTAGGCTTCTCGACCTGCTTCAACTGCTTTTTTCATAGCAGAAGCCATTAAAATAGGATGTTGTGCTGCTGCAATAGCAGTATTCATTAAAACACCATCACAACCCAATTCCATCGCAATCGCAGCATCACTTGCTGTACCAACGCCTGCATCGACTAAAACAGGAACTTTAGCATTTTCTTTAATAATAGAGAGCGTATGCGGATTTAGAATGCCTAAACCTGAACCAATTAAACTACCTAAAGGCATAATTGCGACACAACCCATACTTTCCAATTCTTGTGCCACAATTGGATCATCAGAGGTATACACCATGACTTCAAAACCATCGTCAATTAAGGTGCGAGCCGCTTTTAAAGTATCGATGATATTGGGATATAAGGTTTTTTCATCACCTAAAACTTCAAGTTTTACCAAATTATGCCCATCTAAAAGTTCACGTGCTAGCATACAAGTACGAATAGCACTATTGGCATCAAAACAACCTGCTGTATTCGGTAAAATCGTATATTTTTCAGGTGGAAGCACAGAAAGTAAATTCGGTTGATCAGGATGCTGACCAATGTTCACTCGGCGAATAGCAACAGTTACAATTTCAGCGCCACTGGCTTGAATAGCAGTCTCTGTTTCATTGAGGTCTTTATATTTTCCAGTTCCGACAAGTAAACGTGATTTAAATGTACGAGAACCAATAATAAGAGGGGTGTCTTCCATGGGAGAGCTCCGTATTAGCCGCCACCGACAGCGTGAATAATTTCAATACGATCGTGTTCAAAAATAGGGGTATTTTCAAGTCTGCTCTTGGAAATGATCATCTCATTTTTTTCCACAGCAAATCGTTTTCCTTCCAATGCTAATTCTTGAATCAATTGCAATAAATTTTGGCAAGTGGTTTGTTGTTGCTCACCATTTAAATAAATTTGCATGAAAATTCCATCTATGCTGAATCAATTATTTTGAGTATTTGTATGCATTCCAAGCAAGCAATAGCCAGCCTATAATCATGAGTGCTCCGCCTATAGGTGTAATTGCACCAAAGATACGCAGAGAACCTAATGCCATGATATATAAAGAACCGCAGAAAATTAGAATGCCAAACTGGATACAGATAAAACTTGATTTAATGGGAAGTTGAGGAATCACTTTTGCAAGTATTCCCAATGCCAATAGTCCCAGTGCATGATAGAAAAAATATTCAGTCGCGGTATGCCACCATGTAAGTTGCTCAGCACTAGCACGTGCTTTTAAACCATGTGCCCCAAATGCACCTAAAATCACAGCCAAAGCTAAATTGAGTGCCGAAATTGCAATCCACATAAGCAAGCTTAACCTGAATAAATTTGCACAATACCTTAACACAATTATTTGTTAGGGATAAAGGCAAAATCATTTAAATGAGACGGTATAAAAGACAAAATAAAAGGGCAATCAAGCCCTAATATTTTAATCAATGAGGAAGTTATTTTAGTTTGAAGACATCGCCACTTTAATTT
Source organism: Acinetobacter sp. ANC 3832 (assembly GCF_002135415.1). Lineage (GTDB taxonomy): Bacteria > Pseudomonadota > Gammaproteobacteria > Pseudomonadales > Moraxellaceae > Acinetobacter. The sequence goes on along the minus strand of NZ_NEGJ01000003.1, from coordinate 212,051 downwards.
TTTCCATCGCATTTTTTTCTAGCTGACGAATACGTTCCGCTGAAACATTATATTCTGCAGCCAATTCATGCAAAGTCGATTTATCATCATCTAACCAACGACGTTGTAAGATGTTACGTGAACGATCATCCAGCTGTTCCATTGCACTGTGAAGCGCAGAATTACTTTGTTGTTCGTAATCTTCTTCTTCAACTAAGCGAGCAGGATCGTAACGGTTATCTTCTAAATAAAGCGCAGGAGCAACATGAGTTGAACCTTCATCGTCATCATCACCTTGAGCTTCGAAGGCAGCATCATAAGCCGTTAAACGGCCTTCCATCTCAAGGACTTGTTCTGCTGTGACATTTAAATCATTGGCAATCGACTGTGCTTCTTTCAACGTTAGTTTTTTACTGGATTTTTTAAGGCTACGTAAGTTAAAAAATAATTTACGTTGCGCTTTAGTCGTTGCGATTTTCACAATACGCCAATTGCGAATCACGTATTCGTGAATCTCGGCTTTAATCCAGTGAACGGCAAAAGAAACTAAACGAACACCCATATTAGGATCGAAACGCTTTACAGCTTTCATTAAACCAAGATTACCTTCTTGGATAAGGTCACCTTGAGGCAAGCCATAACCTGCATAACTGCGTGCAATATGCACGACAAAACGCAAATGAGACATCACTAACATTTTAGCGGCATCTAAATCTTGATCATAATAATAACGATCAGCCAACTCTTTTTCTTGTTCAGCTGTCAATATAGGAATCTGATTCACGGTACTAATATAAGCACCGAGATTTACACCAGGCGCAGATAAGGACAGGGGCATCAATTGATTGCTGCTGTCACTCATAAGTTCTCCTTATAGCATTTTCTTTGTATGACCAATGTGACCATATTAATGCGAATACCTTTCATAAGTAAGGAAATTTGGGTAGAGAAATGTAAAATTTTATGCAAATTTGCAAATATTGAGTCTCAATAAAAATTAACATTCTGTCAATACTAAATAATTAAGATTCAATCAAGTAGTGAAATTCATGATTTGACACTTTGGTTAATTGACATGAGATCTGATGTAATTGGCAATAACGAAGTATATCTAGTTCACTATGTGGGTCAGAAGCTTTCAATAAAAACACCTGATGATCCTGAGATTTTTTGAGCTCACGCTTTAGCATTAACAAGGGCATTGGACAAGGTTTGTGCATTGCATCGATATAAATGTGTTCAGTCATTTCCTTAAAAAATCAAGATATTTCGGGAAGTCTATTTTAACAAACAAAGAAACGAGAACCAAAAGATTTGAAGATTCTTTTTATGTAAAAGTGGATTTATGTTCATCTTTTGAGTTGGGTGAAATTTATACAGTGGTTTTTAAATATAATTATCAAAAAAAATTCTATTAATTACAATAAACCCGTGGTAAGCTCGTCGCGTACTTAAGATTAATGATAAGCAATTATTGTTTAGAATCAATCTTAAATATTTATGGATGTAACCCAGGATTTTGTTAATAGTTTTATAGAATGATTACAAACTTTGAAATACAAAAATATTTTAAACTTTGTTTGCTCTGCTGTTTGCAACACCGGGTGGTCCTTTTTCTTAATAACTGAGGATTAACTTATGACAGCTCGTGAACAAGGCGTTGTTAAATGGTTCAACGATACTAAAGGTTTTGGCTTTATTCAGCGCGCTGGTGGCGATGATGTATTTGTTCATTTCCGTGCTATTCAAGGTGACGGTCACCGTTCACTTCGTGACGGCCAACGCGTTGAATTCAGTGTTGTTCAAGGACAAAAAGGTTTTCAAGCTGAAGAAGTTCAGCCTTTAGACTAATATTTAGTTTTCGTAACTGAATATTCAAAAATGCCTCAATTCTATATTGGGGTATTTTTTATTCTAAAAAATAAATAAAATTAGATAGCTAACTCTTTCTTTTTGTATTTTTAATTTAGTTTTTCAATTGCGATAACCATGAGTCTTTCGTATGGATTGTGCTAAGTATTTATAACTAAAAATAACATCATTTTTGTTTTTCTTGTTTAATTCGAAACCAAATTCTTTATAAGGTTGGTTGATAGATGTTCTTTCAATATCAATGAGCTGGGAATTTTATAGGCGAGAAGGCGGTTAAAATACAAAAATGTAAATCATGATATGGGGAGTATTTAGTATTTTAAATAGATACAACTGATTTTATACAAGCTTGATGTTGTATATGTGAGAGGTCTGGTGGCTGTAGAGAGTGCGCTTTGAAGTGCTATTTTATTGTGTTTTTATAATTAGATTTTTAATTAAAAGTGAAAATATAGAATCTTAAAAATTAAAAAGCACCATTAAGGTGCTTTTTAATACATTCTACTTAAAGAACAACGATATTAGTCGCTGTAGGTCCTTTTTGACCTTGACCAACGCTGAATTCAACTTTTTGGCCTTCAAGTAAAGTTTTGAAACCAGAGCTTGAGATTTCGCTGAAATGAGCAAAAACGTCAGGGCCGCCTGATTCTTGTTGAATGAAACCGAAACCTTTAGTTTCGTTGAACCACTTAACAGTACCTTTAACAGTGTTAGACATAATCTATCCTATAAATTTTAACAATTTGGTATTTAAACCAATGGTTTGACAAGAAAACAGAGTGGAACTTTAAATCTAAAAAACGAAGGATTATGACTAAAACTGCGAAATATAAGGAGATTTACGTGAACAAAACTATTTCTCTATTCACGCAAGATTATACATGTAATAAAACAAAATTCAATTGATTAATTTTCTATCCATCACTAAAGGTTTATATGCTAGTCAATTTATGATTGATGGTATTGGAATTTTTGGTATAAAAACATTTTTAATCAGTATCTTATGTCTGTTGTGAGAGTTTTAAAATAAATGGTAATTAAATGTATTATTTGTGTTCGCTTGTAAAATAGGATGAAACAAAATGGATTAAGTTATGCGGATAGGGCAATTTAAGTCTATAATTGTAGAGATCAACATAAGAAGATAATTTTTTAAAAATGCTTTATTTATGCCGTATTTTAAAAAAATTATTTTGATAAATGATTGATTTTAAATTCTTTCAATAAGCAAGATGTACAATACACATGTTATTGCATTTTAGTTTTATATAAGATTCCGTTTTTTAGTCGATACAGTTAGAGCACGCATATATGGCATCTGGTTTCCAAACCTTGAGTTTACATCCGCAATTAAGTCAAGCGATTGATGCTTTAGGGTTTAAAGAGATGACCCCAATTCAGCAAAAAGTTTTAAGATATACTTTGGCTGGGCATGATGCGATTGGTCGTGCACAAACAGGTACAGGTAAAACAGCTGCATTTTTAATTAGTATTATTAATGATTTACTTGAAAAACCAATTTCAGGTCAGCGTTTTCGTGGTGAGCCTCGAGCATTGATTTTAGCGCCAACACGTGAACTTGCAATTCAGATTGAAAGCGATGCTAAAGATTTAACTAAATTTACCAATTTAAATGTCGTTACTTTGGTCGGTGGTGTTGATTTTGATAAGCAAAAGAAATTATTAGATCAAAACTTTGTTGATATTATTGTGGCTACACCAGGTCGTTTAATTGATTTTGTTGAGCAAAAAGAAGTTTGGTTGGATCAAATTGAATTTTTAGTGATTGATGAAGCAGACCGTTTATTAGATATGGGGTTTATTCCCTCAGTAAAACGTATTGTTCGTTATTCACCACGTAAAGAGCAACGTCAAACGCTTATGTTTTCAGCAACATTTAGTTATGATGTTTTAAATTTAGCTCAGCAATGGTTATGTGAACCTGTAACGGTTGAAATTGAGCCAGAAAAGAAAACCAATGCTGATGTTGAACAACGTGTTTACATGGTTGCAAAACAAGATAAGTACAAGCTGCTAGAAGAAATTTTACGTGATGAGCCGATTGAAAAAGTAATGATCTTTGCAAATCGTCGTGATCAAGTACGTAAATTGTATGATCATTTAAAAAGAGATGGCTATAAAGTGGTCATGCTTTCTGGTGAAATTGCGCAAGATAAACGTTTGAAAATGTTAGATCAATTCAAAAATGGTCAACATAACATCATGATTGCAACGGATGTGGCGGGTCGTGGTATCCATGTAGATGGTGTATCACATGTAGTGAACTTTACTTTACCTGAACAGTCTGATGATTATGTACATCGTATTGGCCGAACTGGTCGTGCAGGTACACAAGGTGTAAGTATTAGCTTCTTGTCAGAAGATGATGCTTTCTATCTACCTGAAATTGAAAAAGCCATTGGTCAAAAATTACCTTTGACACGTTTGGAAGGGTATTGTTAGTCTTAAATTTATTGATTAAATCATCAATAAAATAAAAAAACCTCACCTAAATTGGTGAGGTTTTTTTTAATTCAAGTTTTTTAGCTAATCGCCTTACAAGTAAATGTTAACGTGGTTTGATAGTCAGTATCTTTTTCAATGTTGGTATTCTTACCCAATACAGAACCTAAAACACCAGCAGCCGCTTGAATCATCTGTCCTGTTTTTTCATCAACAATACCTTTTAATGCACCTGTGTATTCAGACTTTTCATCAATAACGACAGGTGCTGCTTTTTTACCACAGGTATTATTCGCAGCATTAATGGCATTATTTTTTGCAATAATCTGACTTTTGCCTAGGCCTGTGACTTCGTATTGATTATTTTCTTTCTGAATAGCGAGACTTTGAGTTGGTGTGGTTGCACATGCTGTAAGAGTAATGGCTGCAATTGCAACACTTAAGCCTAAAACTTTCTTCGCGTTCATAATGGTATTTTGCATTTTTATTCCCCATGTTAAATAAAAGAGTCATTCCTATTGGAACATAGGAGTCGCATGTAATGAGGAGTAAGTTGTATAAAAATTGAAGTTTTCTATTGTATTACTGTGAATATCAAAGTGTTCATCGTGGTTTATAAAAGAGTGCATAGCGCATTTTTTTAAGATTATGCTAAGCTTGGAACATGATAGGTTTTATAGAAAATGATCAATGTCAGATTTAAATCTACAAGCAGTGCATGAAAATATTCATCAACGTCAGTCTATTGGTCATTTGCTTGAGCCTGCGCCAAATTCAGAGCAACTTGAAATTGCTTTTCAAGCAGCATTAACAGCACCAGATCACCATCGTTTAAAACCAACCCATTTTATTGTTGTAGCAGGCGAAGAGCGTGAAGCCTTTGGTAAATTATTGGCGGAAGTTGTTACTGATCTAGGTGAAATGGAAGAGGCACAAGTTGAACGTGTGAAACATCATCCATTTCGTGCGCCAATCTTGATTCTTGCGGTGACTAAATTTGTAGATCATCCGAAAGTTCCATATTTTGAACAGACTTTAAGTACGGGTGCTGCAATACAAAACTTCCTACTTTCTATGCAAGCTCAAGGGTTTTCAACCATGTGGCGTAGTGGAGCAGTGGTTGAATCTATATTCTTTAAAAAAGCATTGGGTTTGAATGAGCATGATTTGATTTCAGGCATTATTTATGTTGGCACAGCAGCAAAGGCTATTGCTCCGCGTGGTGAAATTGAAAGTCAAAATTATGTGAGCTTCTGGCATAAAAAAGGAAAATGATTTAAGACTTTTTGAATAAAGAAGTTGTAAGCATTTATGTTAGATGTCTATTGTTTAATAATTTAAAAGTGAAATGAGTTGGGATAAAAATAATGTCGGAATTAAAATTTTCAGATTTAGTTGAACCTGTGGTACTTGATCAAAAAACTGCATTGCGAGTGACTGTGTTGGGGGGCGGGAGTTTTGGTACAGCGATGGCAAATACGGCTGCACGGAATGGTTGCGATACCAAAATTTGGATTCGAGATCCATCTGTTGCAGAAGAAATTAATGCTACGCATGTGAATAAGCGTTATTTGGCTGACTATACTTTAGAAGCATCATTGCGAGCAGAGTCTGATTTAGAAAAAGCGGTGCGCGATCGTGACATTATATTGGTTGCGATTCCTAGCCATTCATTTCGTGACGTGCTTAAACAGATCAAGCCATTTATCAGTGCGCAAGCAGTTATCTCACTGACTAAAGGTATTGAAGCTAAAAGCTTTAGTTTTATGAGTGATATTATTCGTGCTGAACTTCCTGAAGTTCCGTATGGCGTGCTTTCAGGTCCGAATCTTGCGAAAGAAATTATGGCTGGAATGCCTGCGGGAACAGTGATTGCCAGTGACTCTGAGTTGGTGAGATACGCAGTTCAACAGGCTTTACACAGCGCATTGTTCCGCGTGTTTGGTAGTGATGATGTACATGGTGTAGAGCTCGGTGGTGCATTAAAAAATATTTATGCTGTAGCGATGGGTATGGCAGCAGCATATAAAGTGGGTGAAAATACCAAAAGCATGATTTTGACCCGTGCATTGGCTGAAATGAGCCGTTTTGCCGTTAAATTGGGTGCGAATCCATTAACTTTCTTAGGTTTGTCAGGTGTGGGTGATCTTTTTGCAACGTGTAATAGCCCATTGAGTCGAAATTACCAAGTCGGTTTTGCACTCGGTTCAGGAAAAACATTGGATCAAGCAACCAAAGAGTTAGGGCAAACAGCGGAAGGGATCAATACTATCGTACAGGTCAATACACGTGCTCAAGAATTAGATGTGTATATGCCAATTACAACAGCTTTATATGAAGTGATTTTTGAAGGAGCACCACCTTTAAATATTGCCGTATCACTGATGAAAAATGGACATCGCAGTGATGTTGAATTTGTATTGCCACATAATGAAGTTTAATTTTCAAGTCTAGGATTAAACTTGTCATAAAGCTTAGATATAATCAGTTTTAAATAAAATAGGGAAAGTAAATGCAACTGACATTAGTGAGACATGGCGAAGCTGCTCCACCGATTAATGGAAATGACACAAAACGACCATTAACCCAACGTGGTCATCTTCAAGCAAAGCAAACGGCAGAATTCTTAAAAGAGCTTATAGTGCCTGATGTCTTTGTAGTCAGTCCTTTGTTGCGTGCACAGGAAACTTTGGCACACATTCAGCATTATTTTAAAGATGTACCTGTTTTAATCTGTGATAAAATCAAGCCAGAAGATGATGCTAAATCTGCAGTGGAATGGTTGTCTCAGCTTCCTTATGGAAATATTATTGTTGTATGTCATATGAATGTTGTCGCGCATATTGCTGAGCAATTAACACTAGAAAATTTTAATCCTTTTGCTTTGGCAGAAGCGAGATTATATGAACAGACAGTCATCGTAAATGGTTTATCAACACAACAAAAAGCCTTTATTCCAACTGCATAAAAGCACTATATAATTAATTAACTGGCAGAAAATGATCGATGTTGTACTTATGGATGCCTGAAGCCAATGGGGTTTGGCAATGGTCGCGTGGTGAGCAATGGATTCAGTCACAAAGTCTGGAACAGCTTATTCATGAGGCTAAAATAGAACAAAATGAAGAAGCAGTGGTCTTTTTTCCTAGTCGTGATGTACAAATTCTTCAGCAAAACTTCAGTAAAACTCAATATAAGCAGTTGGGTGTAGATGGGGTTAAATATTTATTAGAAGAATTTGTGATCTTACCCATTGATCATATGAAGGTTTTTTCACACTTTCAGCAACCTGATCAGCTTTCAGTTTTGGGTGTTGCACAGAATACAGTGCAAACCATTCAACATGCTTTATTACTATTGCCGATTAAAGTTGTTTCATTGTTACCTGATTTTTTAATTTTGCCTGTTCCTGAAGCTAAGCAAAGTATTATTGCCAATATTAATGGCAGATTACTGGTTCGAGAAAATGAATTTCTTGGAACATCAATTGATGACCTAGCTGTCTATACGGAATTTGCTGTAAAAGACAGAACGTATCGATATAGTGGTTTGACCAGTGAACAAGTGGATAGTTTGTTTGCTGTTACAACCTCAGATTTACGTGAAAGTTTTGACTATTCATTCCTAGAGATTAAAAAGCCAAAAAGCCATCCTTATAATGTTTTGCCTAAAGCCAAACAATCGAATGACGGTATTTCGGGGTATTGGAAAGCATGTGCGGTATTGTTGTTAGCACTATGCGTTGTACAGCTCAGCTATGATGCTTTGCGATGGGTGAAACTCAAAAAAGTCGCAGATCAAACTGCTGTCATTGCAATTGATCAATATAAGTCATGGTTCGGCACCAATAGTCGTGTCACAGAACAGAATATTAAAAGCCAATTTGAAAGTAATTTACGTTTAAGTCAAAGTGCAAATACACAAGCCTTACAATTGTTGAGCCGAGTGGGTCCAATTTTAATGCAACATCAAATTGTTGCGAATAAGGTAAATTATGATACTGCAATTTTGCATATGGATTTGGTTTCAAAAACTGCGGACGGATTACAAACCTTAGTACAGCAATTAAATCAACAAGGTTTTAAAGCTGAATTAGGAAATGTACAGACGCAGGGTACATCTGTTATCGGATTGGTGAAAATACAATAATGAAAGCAATGGATAATATGCAGAGTAAATTCGATACTTGGTCAGATCGAATGAGTGATCATTTAGAGAAGATGTCGCCACGTGAACGTTATATGGTGGTTTTTACTTCGCTTTTTGTTGTACTTGCTTTGATCGGATCTGCGCTATGGTATACACATATTGCAGCAGAAAATCAAAATAAGCGTGTTAATGAACTGAAGGACTTGGTGGTCTGGATGCAAAGTAATGTTGTTACCATGAAACCTGCCAATGATTTAGCCATGACGACTGCTGAAAAAATACAGCGTGTTGCTCAACAGCAGAGTATTTCGGTTGCCTCTCAGCAAGTGGGAGAACAAATGCAGATTGTTGCTCAACATGAAAATTATGCGGTGCTTGCTAACTTTTTAACGCAAATTGCACAAATGGGCATTAGTATTGAAAAATTAGAGTTAGTGAAGTCTGAAGCTCAGATTAAATTAACAGCGACAGTACAATAAGCGGTGAAAATAAACACTTATCAGGCATGGTGTTTTCATGGGGCTGTGCCTATAATATGGCAACTTAAAAAGCCGTAGACTTTTATAGATATGTTGTATTCACTTGCTCGCCCATTGTTGTTTTCTTTGGCACCAGAGCGTGCACATGAACTGACATTATCATTACTTAAATCTTCCCATAAAATGGGTGTAATGCGTCAAGTTGTAGAATCGAAACCCGTAACATGTATGGGGATTGAATTCCCGAATCCTGTAGGTTTGGCTGCTGGTTTAGATAAAAATGGTGCTTATATTGATGCTTTGGCAGGATTAGGCTTTGGTTTTATTGAAATTGGTACAATTACGCCTAAGCCACAGGAAGGTAATCCAAAACCTCGTTTATTCCGCATTCCAGAAGCGAAAGCCATTATTAACCGTATGGGTTTTAATAATGATGGTGTAGATCAGCTCATTGAAAATGTAAAAGCTTCTAAATTCAAAGGGATTCTTGGGATTAATATTGGTAAAAATGCCTCTACGCCCGTTGAAGATGCTGTTTCTGATTATTTGATTTGCCTTGAAAAAGTATATAACTACGCTTCATATATCACCGTTAATATTTCTTCGCCAAATACCAAAGATTTACGTAGTTTACAAAGTGGTCATGCACTGACAGAGTTACTTGAAACTTTAAAAAACCGTCAATTGGAATTGGCTGAAGAACATCAACATTATGTGCCTTTGGTTTTAAAGGTCGCTCCTGATTTAACTTCACAAGATATCGACTTTATTGCGTCACAATTAATTCAATTTAAAATTGATGGTTTAATTGTGACCAATACAACCTTGTCACGTGAAGGGGTTGAAAATTTAGCTTTTGCAGATGAAGCGGGTGGCTTATCTGGCGCGCCAGTATTTGAAAAAAGTACTGCATGTTTGGCTGCTTTTGCTCAGTTACTGAAAGATAAAGTTCCATTGATTGGTGTTGGTGGTATTCTGGAAGGTGATCAAGCCCTCGCAAAACAGAAAGCGGGTGCAAGCTTGGTTCAAATTTATAGTGGCATGATTTATACAGGGCCGACTCTGATTAAAGATTGCGTTAAAGCTATGATGTAAACATGAATACCCCTGATATCATTATCCTGATTATTTTGCTCATTGGAGGGCTAAACGGTTTGCGACAAGGATTTGTTAAAGCCTTTGCGAACTTGGTAGGTTGGATTTTTGCGCTGATTGTCGGTGCAAAATATGCCAATATCATCGCACCCTCCATGGCATCACTGAGTCAAGATCCAGTGGTACAAAAAATTGCTGCTTTTGCATTTATTGTCTTACTTATTATTGTTTTAACGTGGATTGTTACCGCTTTTCTGAATCGAATTTTAAAGACTTTAAAGTTGGGTCCATTAAATCGTTTAGCTGGTGGTGCATTTGGCACCTTGAAAGGCTTACTGGTCGTCCTCATAACTATGCAAGGATTAGGTCCTTGGGTGGAAAGTTCTCCGCATTGGAAACAATCTAAGTTTATACAAACCTTATTACCATTCGCACCATTGGCAACGGAATTTTCTCGTAATGCGGCAAATCATGCATTGGATGAGATGAAGTCTGAAGGTGGTTCAGAGTCAAAGAATTTAGAGTCAGAACCTGATCAAAATCAAAAAGATCAGTCTTCTCATTCAACGAAAAACCCTTTTTATTAATCCTAGCTAGTCTGCGAGGTAGTTATGTGTGGAGTCGTTGGTATAGCTGGTAAAACACCTGTTAACCAAATGTTATTTGATGCGTTGACGATGTTACAACATCGTGGACAAGATGCAGCTGGGATCGTGACTTGCCATAATGGCCGTCTTTATTTAAGAAAAGACAATGGGATGGTACGTGATGTATTTCATACCCGCCATATGCGTGCTTTGCTTGGTAATTATGGCATTGGTCATGTTCGTTATCCAACTGCAGGTTCATCAAGCAGCGCGGAAGCGCAGCCATTTTATGTGAACTCACCTTACGGTATTACCCTTGCACATAATGGTAATTTAACCAACGCCGTTGAAATTCACGAAGATTTGTACAAAACCGATCTTCGTCATATGAATACTGACTCAGACTCTGAAGTATTGCTGAATGTGTTTGCGCACGAGTTGCACAAATGCGCGACTTTGTCACCGAGCCCTGAAGATATCTTTCATACGGTAAAACGTGTGCATGAGCGTTGTAAAGGTGCTTATGGCGTTGTTGCAATGATTACAGGGCATGGATTAGTTGGTTTTCGTGATCCAAATGGTATTCGTCCTTTAATTTACGGTTCTCGTGTACTTGATACTGGTGAGAAGGAATATATCATTGCATCTGAATCTGTTGCGATTACAGCGTTAGGTTTTAAAGTCGAACGTGATATCGAGCCAGGCGAAGCGATCTTTATTAATGATAAAGGTGAGTTATTCAGCCAACAATGTGCTGAAGGTTCACGTTATCGTCCATGTATTTTTGAATATGTGTACTTTGCTCGTCCAGATGCAACAATTGATGGTATTTCAGTTTATAAAGCTCGTTTAAAAATGGGTGAAACTCTTGCAGGTAAAATCTTACGTGAATGGGGCGTGGATCATGATATTGATGTTGTGATTCCTATTCCAGATACCAGTCGTACATCGGCATTAGAGTTGGCAAATATATTGGGCGTGAAATTCCGTGAAGGTTTCATGAAAAACAGATATATCGGTCGTACTTTTATCATGCCAGGTCAGTTACAGCGTGAAAAATCAGTCCGTCAAAAACTGAACCCAGTAGAACTTGAGTTTAAAGGTAAAAATGTTCTGTTGGTCGATGACTCAATTGTACGTGGTACAACGTGTAATGAGATTATTCAGATGGCGCGTGATGCAGGTGCGAAGAAAGTATATTTTGCATCGGCTGCACCTATGGTGAAATATCCCAACGTGTATGGTATTGATATGCCAGCGAAAGCTGAGTTGATTGCATCAAATCGTACTGTTGCAGAAATTGAAGATATTATTGGCGCTGACCGTTTAATTTTTCAAGATTTAGAAGATCTGAAAAATGCGGTACGTACAACAAAAGTTCCTGCAGTCACAGATTTTGATTGTTCTGTTTTTGATGGAATTTATGTAACAGGCGATATTGATGAAGCTTATCTTGATAAATTAGAGAAAAGCCGTAGCGATACTGCAAAGAAAGAAAAAGATGGTTACATCGATGTAAACATCGATTCAGCCTCTGTAGATTTATGTGGGATAACAGAGCACTAAGTAGCTGTTTTCCTTGATGTGTAAATCTCTTTGAAAAAGCGGGTAATTCCCGCTTTTTTAATTTATGATGATCGAATTGCGAATATATTCATTCATGTGCTACGTCATTGACAAATAAATGAATGTTCATTAGTCCTAAGCAATGTAATGAGGATGTTTACATTGAAAGATGTTGGTCATTATTTATTAAAAAACAAAAATATGTTGTGGTCTGCGAGTATCTGTTTGCTTGCGGTCATTTTGACCATTTTTATTTTAAATACCGTTTTAGGTTTACTGGTTTATTATATTAATCCAATACAATCCATCTTTTGGCATGCTTTAAGCCCTTATTTTGTGGGTTTATTGATTGTAATTATTGGTTTTTCTATTCTTTATGAATTTTATGTTTTCCGCTCGGGCGGGCATTCACTGGCTAAACAATTAAATGCAAGACGATTAAGCTTCATTGAAAGTACACCTGAAGAAAGCGTGGTTTTAAAGCTCACTGAAAAATTAGCGCAGACTTTTGAAATTGATGCGCCAGTCATTTATATCTTACCAGATGAAGTGGGTGTGAATGCACTGACGGCAGGTTTTCATCCTAAAGATACCGTGATTATTTTAACGTGGGGTGCATTACAAAATTTAGATGAACTTGAGCTATATGGCTTATTGGGGCATGAGTTCAATCAAATTTTATCTGGCGAAGCAACTGAGAATACTCGCTTAAAAATTTTGTATAGTGGCTTAACCACCTTTAGTCAGTGGGGCAGTAAGATCTCGAAGCAAGGTTTTAACCGTTATAACACGACGACACGGCATAAGTTTGAAACCAGTTTTGTGGCTATTGGTGGTGTCATTTGGTTGATTGGTAGCATGGGGATTTTGATTGCACGATTAATTAAATACCTAACTTTAGGTGGGCGTACTTTTTATAATGATTATAAAGCCAAAAGATTGATGCTGAACAATGCCAATATACAGACTTTATTGCGTATTTATGTGCATCATGCGGGTTCGCAAATCCATAGTGAATATTCAGAAGCGATTGCACATATGTGTTTTGCAAATTCACTCAGCCCACAAAGTTGGTTGAATATTCATCCGAGTATTGAAGACCGAATTTTTGAATTAAATCCAACTTTATTGCAAGATTTACAACTTGAAAACCTAAAAAAACTGAAAATCCAGCCTTTATTTAGTATCTTACGGCCATTAGAAGAGGCGAATATTGAGGCTTACAATCCATGGGTTTCACCACAACCATTGCCATTATTACGTTTATCACCCATTAGTTTTGCACTGAATGATGCAATTAAGCCGTTGAATCCTGAAATAAGAAAAAATATGCAACGTCCTGAGCTTATTCAGCGTGCGATGCAAACCGCAACAGGTTCAAGAGAGGTGATGGTCGCTATTTTAATGATTCGCCAATATCGTGAATATATTCCATCAGAAGCGGAAGTCAGTCGTGCAATTGTTGATTCATTGCTGAATTTAGATGGGCGTGTTCATATTCAGATTTTTCATGCTGCCTGTGAAAATTTGGGCAATATGCCTGCAACCAGTGCCCGTCAATTTATAACAAAATTGGCTAAAATTATTCAAGAAGATGGTGAAATTGGTTTATTGGATGCATTGCTGATAGAAAAGGTTAAAAGTGAATTAAATTTATTGCCGCTACATACACCATCCTCATTAGAGAATGTTAAACCGCAAATTGTACGTTTAATTGATGCATTACTGCATGTTCAGCAAATTAATAGTGCCAATCAACTTGATGTACGTTATCAAATTCTAGAACGTGTTTTGAGTCATGATGAACTTGAATTATTTGAAGAAATTTCGGATGAGCCGATTGACTTGGGTGAAATTGTTAATGATATTGCGGGGCTGTTATTGCGAGATCGTTTGGGTATTCTAGGAATAGCGGAAATTTGTTTGTGGAATGATCGTATTATTACTCAAGATGAATTAGATGTCTTAGAATTGTTATATTGGCGATTGGGCTTTGAAACAGAAGATATGATTGATCAAATGCAGAAGAAAAATAGCATTATGATTATTTAACAGCTATTTAAACAATTATTGAAAAGAGTGGTTAAAATAGTTGTCTAATTTACATCATTAAGTCTTGGTAAATATTGAGTCGGACAGCGATATAAATGAGTAGAGAGAAAGCTCAGCAAAAGATTGAAAAGCTCGTTAAAATAGCGCCAAAGTGAAATGATTTAGAATTGTGATGAATGTGAATATGCTAGAACATCAGCGGAGTGTTTTAACTGCCTTAGGTATCGATGTTTGGGTGCCTAAAACTGATGTGCGTTCACGTACCTATACGAAAAGCTTGTATAGAGATATTGCTGTTGCTGAAGTTGAAAGTCAGATTGAGTTTCAGATAAAAACTCCAATTATTCATGCTAAAGAAGAAGAATCTGTTCATATCCCCGTCAAAGCCAAAGTTGAAGCGATTGTCGAGAAGTGTGAAGAACCATCACAATTATCTGTTGAATCTGTTCGGGTCATTAAAACAGACTTTGATTTACAGCCAGCATTAGATGTTGAGCCTTTCACATTACAAGCATATTGTTTGCATCATTGTGTTCTTATTTTGGATGCAACAAATTTAACCGCTGATCAAGCGAAATTGTGGAGTAATATACAAGCAGTGCAAAGGGGCTTGTATCACGAGTTAAAATGGCCTTTTGCCTTAAAACAATTTCAAGATGGGCGTGGTGCTGCGGCTTATATCCAAGGTTTTATGGATACTTTGGCACAAGAAAAACAAGTTTTAAGTATTGGTATTTTGGTGCATTCACAAGAGCAACAATTTATTCAATTGGCAGGTTTGCAGGAAATGTTGGAGCAACCTTTATTGAAACGTCGTTTATGGCAATTTATGCAACCTAAAGTCAGTCAAATGGAAGTGAAATGAGTAACAAAGTTGTAGTCTTTAGTCAAATTGATTCAGATGTTTTAGAAAGTTTACAAGCACGTTATAACGTAGTGTTGATTAACCCTAAAAATGGCGATGTGAATGAACAAATTCGAACGGAAGTGGTTGATGCTGATGCGATGATAGGTTCAGGGCGATTACTGAATGAAAGTAATCTGGCTACTGCACAAAAACTTAAAATCATTTCCTCTGTAAGCGTGGGCTATGATAATTATGATGTTGAATATTTAAATCAACAAAAAATTTGGTTAGCCAATACACCACACGTGTTGACTGAAACCACCGCTGATTTAGCCTTTACTTTGTTGATGAGTGCTGCACGCCAAGTTCCACATTTAGATCAATGGACAAAGCAAGGGCAGTGGAAACGCACAGTAAGTACAGCGCAGTTTGGGCGAGAAATTTTTGGGAAAAAACTTGGAATTGTTGGTTTAGGCAATATCGGTGCTGCTATTGCTCGACGTGGTTTTTATGGTTTTAATATGGATGTTCTTTATCATAATAGAAATGAAAAAATTGAGTTGGCACAATCTTTAAATGCACAATATCGAAACTTAGAAGCCTTATTGCAAGAATCTGATTTTGTGGTTGTTGCTGTAGATTTAAACAGTGATTCTAAGGCACTGATTGGCACGAAAGAATTTGATTTAATGCAAAAACATGCTGTTTTTGTCAATATTGCACGGGGTTCTGTCGTAGATGAGCAGGCTTTATTTGAAGCTTTGCAAGAACAGAAAATCTTTGCAGCAGGATTGGATGTATACCAAAAAGAGCCATTACAAGATTCTGAATTATTTAAATTAAACAATATTGTGACATTGCCACATGTTGGCTCAGCGACTGCGGAAACGCGCCGGAAGATGGTAGAATTGGCGTATCGTAACTTAGAAGATGCTTTGGAAGGTCGTACACCACGCTATTTGGTCAATGCAACTTTTGGTTAAAACAAGATAACACTTCACTATAAATTTGTTCAAATTTCAATGTTATAGTGAAGTGACTTTAAATTTTTGAGTTTCAGCTTTGAAAAAAACTTTACTTGCCCTTAGTTTGAGCTTGAGTACAGCAATCAGTTCTGCAGAAGACTTTAGCTCATTTATTGCACCACAATTTGAAGTGCCTGAAATTGGTGGTGGCATAGGGCTGATTGATCAACAAAAAGAAAAAATGATCGGTGAAAAAGTTTTTCGCGAAGTTCAGCATCAACTTCCCACTCTTCAAGACCCATGGCTTGAGGACCAATTCATGATGGTTTTTACCCGAATTTTGAGCCAGACCCAACTTGGGCAACCTATTGGTTTAATTGTGGTCAGAGATCCTCAAATTAATGCTTTTGCTGTGCCCGGGGGTTTATTTGCATTGAACAGTGGCATGGTGACATCGTCAAAAAATATGGATGAAGTTGCAGGTGTTATGGCGCATGAAGTTGCACATGTGGCACAACGTCATTACAGTCGATCACAAGAAGCTTTTAAAGGGCAGGGTTTATTGGCGCTTGCAGGTATTATTGTTGGTGCTGCTTTAGCGGCTAAGTCGGATGGTGATGTCGGCGGTGCGGTGATGCTAGGTACTCAAGCAGCTCTAATGGATAAGCAGTTAAGTTATAGTCGAAATCAAGAGCGTGAAGCAGACCGTATTGGTATGCAATTTATGTACAGTGCAGGTTATAACCCAGAAAGTATGGCTGACTTTTTTGAAGTGATGCATAGAACAACGAGTCGGTTGAGCTTTTTACCTGATTTTTGGCTCACTCACCCACTCACAACAGAGCGTATGAGTGAAGCACGATTACGTGCTAATCAATTTCCAAAAGTACCTTTTAGTAATACTCAGTCCGATTTTGATATTATTAAATGGTATACCGCAGTGATTTCCAATCAAGCCAATGAACGTCAATTACAAGTTTTAGCATCACAAAAAAATTATGCAGGTTTAGTGGCTCTAAGTAAATTTTATTTGATGCAAGGTGATTTTACTCAAGCACAGCAACAATTAGATTTGGCAAAAAAAATAAATGCTGAGCACAACTTAATCAATATAATCCAGGCAGATATTTATTTGGATCAGAATAAGATAGATGATGCTTATCAGATGATGGTGAATAAACAGCGAACGATGCCAGAAAATCGAGCTTTGAGTTATAAAATGGCTGAAGTATTAATACGCCAAAATAAACCAGAAGAAGCAGATAAACTTGTTCATCGCTTTATCAATAAGAATGATAGAGATTTGATGGGTTGGCAGCTATTACAGCAGGCAGCAAATTTAGACAAAAATAATCCAATGCGTACAGTGAATGTTTTACGTAATCGGGCAGAAGTGGAGTATTGGTCTGGTGCGGAAGAAAATGCGATTAAATCTTTATTACATGCGCAACGATTAGCAAAAGGCAATGTTGCGATGACTGCAAAAGTCGATTCTCGTTTAAAAGTGATGCAAGATGAGCATCGCGCTAAAATTTAGACTTGATGATTTAATGTTGTATTGTGAAAATAAGGATGGATTCATTTTTATGCAAGATATTTATTGAAGAGGAACAATAATGAAAAAAATCATATTAATTTTACTGAGTGTTTTAAGCTGTACTTATGGTTTAGCAGAGCCTTCAAAACAAAAAGATCATAGTCAAATCACAAAGATGACGGATGATGAATTAAATAATCGTTTAAATAAACTGAATGAAAATTATGAATTACAAATGCAATTACTTTTAGAAGGACTTGATCAAACTGGGCATGTGAATGCAGTACAGAATGAAAAAGCTTGTTTAATTCTTCAAAATTTTATTAATGAGTTTTATGGTTATTTAGATCAATACAGACCGATGTTTGAAACTGAAATTAAAAATTATAATCGGGAACAATTTGTTGCGGCAGTCGATCAGCTTCGTAATTTTAAAATTGCAAAAAGTGTTGGAGTGAAGTGCCAATTTAAATAGTTTTTATAGTGGAGTAAATGATTGAAATAAAAATTAACTATCTATTATTGTTAGAAAAAGATAATCTTATTTGTAAATTTATTGGTGGAATTTTTGAATCAGCATGAAAAAAATCATAATCTCCTTGGTGATGTTACTGAGTTCAGTGCAGACATTTTCAGCTGAAATTCCAGAACGTTATGTACGTGATGTAGAAAAAATTTCAAATCAATATAATGCAGATATGAAAAACTTTCTGAGAAGTCTAAATCCACAAATTACACAGTTTGATGCACAACAACAGGCTCAATTTTGTAATATTGTGGTTCAATATGTAGATTCGATGTATAAAACGACAGATCAAAATAGACAGTATTTGCCTTTATCTATTCAGTCATTAACAAAGCAGGATGTAATTGATAAAGTAATGCTTTCTCCAGAAATGCAAATTCTAAAGAAATATAATATTCAGTGTAAATTACAATGATGTAGAGAAAAAAATAAAAAATTCTAAAAAATGAAATATTTGTTTTAATAAAATTTTTGAGTTTTCTGTGATATTTGGGCTATTTAATATATTAAAGGATCATTAAATAGACCAAATCAAACATGGATAATAAAGATACTATTTCGGGCTTATGCGAGTTTTGCTTTAATTTTCGCAGAAACTTGTGCAGGATCGGCACGTCCGGCTATGATCGGACGTAGAGAATTCATCACCTTACCCATATCTTTAATGCTAGTAGCTTGTTGAGCAAGAATAGTTTGCTCAATCATGGAATCAAGTTCTTCCTCAGTCATAGCTGCTGGTAGAAATTGAGAAATAATCTCAAGTTCGGCTTGTTCCTTACTAGCTAAGTCTTGTCGATTAGCGCCTTCATAGGCTTTAATCGATTCTTTACGTTGTTTGATTTGCTTTTCAATGACCGCAAGAACTCGACTTTCATCAAGCTCTATACGCTCATCGATTTCAATTTGTTTAATTGCTGCTTGTAGACCACGCAGAACCGTTACTGTTGCCATATCTTTGGCACGCATAGATGTTTTCAATGCATCAGCAATTTGGTTTTTTAAAGTCGTCATCTATTTTATCCAAGCAGTCAATTGGTCACAAATTAATTTTAGTAAAGGCGAGTAGTACGTACAGATTCACGCGCCAATTTCTTTTGGTAGCGTTTAACTGCAGCAGCTTTTTTACGTTTACGTTCTTGAGTCGGTTTTTCGTAAAATTCACGTTTACGAACATCAGCTAAAACGCCTGCTTTTTCGCATGAACGTTTGAAACGACGGATAGCTACGTCTACTGGCTCGCCTTCTTTCAATTTAACTTGTGGCATGAAGAATCCTCTAGTTTATGGATAAGACTTAGCGCACGATTGCACCAAGTCACAAGTGAAGCTCAGTATTTTACTCATTTACATCTCATACCACAAGTCTATAATAGCTTTGGCAATATTTTGATACGGGTAAAAGGCAGTTTAATGATCGTTCTCGGCTTAGAAACTTCTTGTGATGAAACAGGTTTGGCACTTTATGACAGTGAAGTCGGCTTAAGAGGACAGGTACTGTATAGCCAAATTAAATTACATGCAGAATACGGTGGTGTTGTTCCTGAGTTAGCATCACGTGATCATGTGAGGAAATTGATTCCTTTAATGAATCAATTGCTTGAAGAAAGTCAAATTAAAAAATCTGAAATCGATGCGATTGCATATACACGTGGTCCAGGCTTGATGGGTGCATTAATGACGGGAGCATTGTTTGGTCGAACACTGGCTTTTGCCTTAAATAAGCCTGCCATTGGTGTACATCATATGGAAGGTCATATGCTTGCACCTTTATTATCAGAAAATCCACCAGAATTTCCTTTTGTTGCTTTATTGGTCTCTGGTGGTCATACCCAATTGATGGCTGCTTATGGTATTGGGCAATATGAAATTTTGGGCGAATCGATTGATGATGCTGCGGGTGAGGCTTTTGATAAAGTCGCAAAAATGATGGGTTTACCTTATCCAGGTGGTCCAAATATCTCAAAACTTGCGCAACAAGGTGATGACAAAGCTTTTATATTTCCGCGTCCAATGTTGCATCAAGGTTTAGATTTTTCATTCAGTGGATTAAAAACTTCAGTTTCAAATCAATTAAAGAAAGTAGAAGGGCAAGGTCGTGAAGCCGATATTGCTGCCTCTTTCCAAGAAGCATTAGTGGATACTCTAGTGAAAAAATCTGTGAAAGCACTCAAGCAAACAGGTTTAAAACGTTTAGTGATTGCAGGTGGTGTCAGTGCGAATCAGTGTTTGCGCGAGCGTTTAGAAGCTGATTTAGCTAAAATTAAAGCACAAGTTTATTATGCAGAACCTGCTTTATGTACAGATAATGGTGCGATGATTGCTTTTGCAGGTTATCAGCGTTTAAAAGCAGGAGAGCAGGACGGTTTATCTGTCACGACGACACCACGTTGGCCAATGACGGAATTGACTAATCCTGAGCAAGTTTAAAATTGAATTATTTTGAAAGAGGCGAAAGCCTCTTTTTTTATTGATAAAACCTTAATTTTCATTATCTTTTATCTCTCTTAGCTACATTTAAACAAATAGAAAAGCTTTTACCATGTGCAAATTATAAAAATGAATGAAATTTGATTGGAAAGATTATCTAGTCATATTTGCCTTTTCTGTCTTTATTCTAGAAAGTTATCTATTAACAATTATGCTTTGAATAATCTATGCTATTTGGAGATTTTTATGTTGAATTATTGTGTTGCTCTTACATATCAGGCATGCTGAAAACAAAGAAAATCAAGGAAAAATAATGACTGATCAAAATGACAAGCAAGAACTATTAAATTTTTACCAACCTTTTTTTAAAGGTGTTCAGTTACCTTATGATCTCCTTGAGATTCATAATATTCCTGATGGGGCAAAGCAGGGACATTTTATCGAGTTTCGATATGGTGGTTTTGGTTCAGAATTATCCGCACATCCTACAGAAAAAAACCAATTTTATGCATTAACAGATCGTGGTCCAAATACGACTTATGACGTTAATCATGATCATGGGAAAATATTTTTAAATCCAAGTTATACGCCACGTATTGGGTTATTTAAACTTGAGGCGAATGGCACAATCACTAAAATACAAGAAATTTTATTAAAGAATCCAGAAGGTCAATATATTACAGGATTGCCGAATCAACATTTTGGTGCAACCAAAGAAATTGCTTATGATCAAAATTTACAAGTTCTCAAAGAAGGAACAGATGAATTTGGTTTGGATTCAGAAGGATTTACAGCATTAAAAGATGGAACATTCTGGGTGAGTGATGAATATGGACCACATATTGTACATTTTGATGAAAATGGTGTGGAAATAGATCGTATCAATGCGTATGAGCAAGATCATCGTCGAAAGTCAGGCTATTTACTCCCTGCGGAATATGCAAACCGACGTCAAAATCGTGGGATGGAAGGTTTAAGTATTACGCCTGATCATAAAAATTTAGTCGGGATAATGCAGTCTACCATGAGTAATCCTGATGCATCTGTGACCAAATCAGATTTGGTTAGAATTGTGATGCTTCATTTGGAAACTCAAGCGATTTCCCAATATTTGTATAAGCAAGAAGGGGGGGCACAAGCTTATTCAAATACCGCGATTACCGCATTAAACTCAAACAGCTTTTTAGTGGCTGAACGAGACGATGATTTTTATAAAGATAATCCTCAGGCCTTTAAACGAATTTATAAAATTAATTTAAATGATGCTACTGATTTGGAAAGTGTTATTGAATCAGATCAAATAAAACAAGATGCTAAGATAGGTTTAACGATTGATGGGCAAAGCATAGAGCAGTATGTGTTGAGTGCGGGATGGGAAGGATTGGCTGAACACGGTATTTTCCCGGTCAGCAAAACGTTGGTTATTGATTTGGTGGAAAGATTGCAATATCCACATGACAAAGTTGAAGGACTTTGGGTGATTGATGATCAGCACTTGGCTGTCATTAATGATGATGATTATGGATTTTCTGAAACCGATGGTGTGTTAGAACAGAAATATTTAGATCAAGATAAAACCATCATTGATACAAATACGCTTTATATCATTGATGGTTTGGACTTAAAGCCCATCCCTTAAATGTGTTGGAAAATAAAAGAGGCAGAGACCTCTTTTATTTTTGCGAGTAAATATACAACGTAAAGCTAATCAACGATTTGCATAGAGTCTTTTTATTTCACATTGCTTTTAAACGTTCTGAACCAATCCAATGTTTTGAAAATTGATAGGCAGCACGCCCTGAACGTTGCCCACGAGCTTGACACCATCTTAAGGCTTCAGCACGTATTTCTGCATTAAAAGGCATATTTTCTTTTACTAAATAATGTTCAACGATTTCTAAATAGAGATTTTGATCCATTGGGTAAAATGACAACCAAAGCCCAAAACGGTCAGATAAAGAAATCTTTTCCTCAACTGCTTCTTGAGGATGTAACTCTGTATATTGTGGAACATCGACACGGGTTACAGGGGTATTTTCATGCATAAATTCGGGTAATAAATGACGGCGATTACTGGTTGCATAAATAATAAAATTACTTGAACCTGATTGTAGTGAGCCATCTAATACGCTTTTTAAACTACGATAATTCTCATCTTCCGCATTAAAAGCTAAATCATCACAATATACGATAAATTTTTCAGTACGATCTTTAATTAGCTTTTGAATTTCAGGTAAATCTGATAAATCGTCACGTTCTATTTCAATTAAACGTAATCCTTGATCTACATATTTCGTTAGTAGCGAACGGACAATTGAAGATTTTCCAGTACCACGTGAACCTGTGAGCAAAATATCATTGGCAGGAAGCCCATGCAAAAACTGTTCTGTATTTTGTAGGATTTTATTGACTTGTCTTTCTATGCCTTTTAAATCATCCAAATGCATCGCTTTAGGCTGATAAATGGGTTTGAGTTGTTTGTCTTGCCATCTAAAGGCAGGTGCAGAAAAATCCGTTTCTTGCTTAGGTTCTGGTAACATTTGGTGTAATTGTTCAAGAACAACGGATAAAGATTTGATTAAATGATCAGGTAAATCAAGGGTCGCCATATCTGTTCGCTGAGTGTTTACTTTATGATTTGAATATTAGCACTAGAAATACAGCATGTCCTTGGTTTCAGCATAACAATTGATGATAAAAGTCAGTAAATAGTTTCGTTGTGCGATTGATTATCTGTATATTATTTAGCATAGTCTAGGCAAATAATATTCAATCCATTGGATGAGAGTCAAAGGAAAGAGGCATATATGATGTTAGATTTCACCCGTGATCTTAATCCACACCAAGCATATCGTATAAAAAAATTAAAACGTCAGTTACGAAAAGCTGAATCTTATGAAGAGTGGAAATCTACCGCTTTAAAATTAGATGAAGAAAGTGGGGCGCAGGAGTGGAAGTATGACAATAGCTCTCCTTATTTTGATGCCGAAATTATTTCCCACCGTCTTAATATGATTCGCCGCTATCGACATCAACATCGAACAGCTGATCTGATTTATATATTACGTGAAGGCTTTAGTCATGATGTCGCTAATATTGGTCATCCGCTATTATTCACACATACGTATTTTGGCACTAAAAAAATTATTGAAGATTATATTGATGAAGTCAGTAAAGCTTTGGCTTATATCGCTTCATCAAGCTGTGAAACATTAACGCTAAAAGATAAATTGGAGTTTTTTGAGAACTGTCAAAAAGTGTATGGTCAGCCTGCATTAATGTTCTCTGGTGGGGCTACACTCGGATTGTTTCATAGTGGTGTGTGCAAGGCATTGATGGAACAGGATTTGATGCCTAAAGTCTTATCAGGTTCAAGTGCTGGTGCAATTATGACAGGGATGTTGGGTGTTGCAGACCCTAGTGAAATACCGAATTTGCTAACAGGTGATCATTTTTATAGTGATGCTTTTCATTTCAGAACCTTAAGTGAACTGATGAAAGGCAATGGTGGCTTTGCAGACGTTAAATATTTAAGAAAATTTCTGATTGAAAATTTAGGTGATGTCACTTTTGCTGAAGCCTTTGAAAAATCAGGTTTGGATATTAATGTGACTGTTGCACCGTATGATGTATCACAAGAAGATGCACGGATCATGAATAAATACACCTCACCTGATTTATTGGTGTGGAGTGCCGTTTTAGCGTCGTGTGCAGTGCCTATTTTATTCCCACCTGTACGTTTAACCAGTAAGCGGTATGATGGCGTACATACGCCGTATTTGGCGAATACGCGTTGGGTTGATGGAAGTGTACGAAGTGATTTCCCTCAGGAGCGCATGTCACGCTTATATAATTTAAATTACACCATCGCTAGTCAAGTGAATCCGCATATCGTGCCTTTTATGCAAAGCGATGAAGAGCGTTTTAGAAAAGATCTATTTAGTTGGCCTGAACGTATTGTACGGATGCAAGGTAAGCTTGCAGCAATGGGGGTGATGGATTTTACTCGTGATCGTATGGGACGCGTACCTTCAATTCGACGTTTACTTGATCATGGATATGGTGTTGTTGATCAGCGTTATTATGGTGATGTGAATATTGTTGGAAATTATAGTTTGCGTCATTATGGCTATATGTTACAAAACCCGCGTCCTCATTTATTCAAGTTGTTACAACGCGAAGGTGAGCAAGCAACGTGGCCTAAAATTTCCTCTATAGAAACACATGCACGCATTGGTAAAACCATTGAACACTGCCTTGAAGTGTTAAAATTACCCAAGTTAAAAGTTGAAGCTTCTGGGCAATATGCAACAGTCTGATTTTATATTTCAGTTTGATGCCGCATGTAATTCGTTAAACAGCCAAAGTTTTGGTCGTCGTCTCTATTTACTCAAAGAAGATGACCAAAAGCATTGGTTGAAAATGCAAATGAGGGGTATAGATGCCGAAAGAGAGCATAGCTTCTTACATGAAATTGATATTTATACGCAAATCAATGCGTGTATAAAACCGAATCAGAATATTTTACTAAACTTCAAAATATTTAATCCACATCACACATTTAAATTGCCTGTGGACATACTTCCTCAGGCATTATCCCTTCAAGATTCCAACGTACTTTTTTCTCAAATACCCGATCAGCTCAGTAATTCAGAGTTATTGAATCTATTTTGGCAAAGTTTAACTGTCCTCGAGAATTTACATCAGATGGGTTATTTACATGGTGATTTGAAAGTAGAACATTTTCGTCGGCAAGGCAATCAAGTTGCATTAATCGATTTTGAGCAAACGTGTTTGATTGAACACGCTGTAAATATGCGAAACTCAGCAACGCCACGCTATATGGCACCTGAATTATTTCATGCAAAAGCAAAATCTATTCAATCTGATCTTTATGCGCTTGGAATTATTTGGTTGGAATGGCTGACTCAACAACGATTACAAGGAAAAAGTTATATTGATTGGGCATATTTACATTGTCAGCACTTAAATATTGAACTATTAACGCAATATCAATATTTAAAACCTGTTTTAGAGCAGATGTTGATGAAGAAGAAAGAGCAACGTTGTGCAAATATTAGTGAAATAAAACAAAGATTAAGTGATTTTGTATAAAGAAAAAGCAGTAAATATTGGATTTGTTTTATATTTAGTCAAACGAGTATCTTTTTAATAAAAAGGACTTGTCAGGATGTAATGATCTCTATAATATACACAGCCATTGGGGACGTGGCGAAATTGGTAGACGCACTGGATTTAGGTTCCAGCGCCGCAAGGTGTGAGAGTTCGAGTCTCTCCGTCCCCACCAAGTTTTTAATTAAGTGGTACTAAAACTTAATTAAATGCGATAGAGGATTGGTGTAATGGTAGCATGACGGTCTCCAAAACCGTTCGTCAAGGTTCGAGTCCTTGATCCTCTGCCAAGTTTTATAAAAAACCACTTTAGTGGTTTTTTTATTCGGGGACGTGGCGAAATTGGTAGACGCACTGGATTTAGGTTCCAGCGCCGCAAGGTGTGAGAGTTCGAGTCTCTCCGTCCCCACCATATATTGAAAAGAAGGCAAGATGAAAATCTTGTCTTTTTTTTGCTTTAAATTTAACAATAAAAATTTTAGGCATTACTCTTTTGACTAATGCCTATTTTGAAATCTACTCAAATTTTAGAATAGAAAAAATATTTGATTAAGCTTTTAAGTGATCTTCAAACTCTTCACCTAACTGTACTGCCAGTGAGTTTCCTGCGAGATCACATGTGACAAGACCATACTCTTTCTTGAAACTAAACGTAAATCCTTTATTGTCAGTTAAAGTTTTGACTGAATAACCTAATTTTTCTAACCAGATACGAAATGCGATTAAATTTTTTGCCTTAACAACTTTTTTCACAGAAGATCTCCTTAATTCCTGCCCTTAAAAATTAATAGGGATGATCATTAAATTTTTAAAGGGGGCGAACAACAAATTAATTTTTTTATATCAATTTTTGATCAATTGCGAAAGATGGGCTTTTGTATGTGAATGTAAAAATGGGTTAATGATGTAAGTGGGAAAATAAGATGTGTTTATTATAAATTTGTAAGATGTTGAATTTATTTATAAATATTTTAGGTAAATACTTTGTATTTAGCGTGATGTAAGTGAATTCACTCCCTAATTAAATTGCAAAGAAATATTTGCATATAAAGTAGCCATACTGAATTTACTGTACAAGTGTAACTAAATATGTCAAATTTATTTAATATATCATTTATCGATCAATTTTCTAGCAAACATTCTTTTCAAGAAATTTAAGGATGTCTGAATGGAGCTGTATTGGGTTAGGGTTAAGAGTGAGTAAAGGCGATGACTCTTATGTAAATTAGACCGCTCGATTGGGTATTTATTGAATGAAATTAAGCTTTTCTCACATCGCGCTTTTTAATTGTCTTTGAAGAGAAGGGTGAATAATTGGCACTTATGCAATAAATTTTTAAAAAGCTAAATATCAGTTCATTATTGATACCTAGCTTACTTAAGTAAATTGGCTTACTAAAAGTTATCTTTGAGTTGTCGAATTCTTGCAAACTCTTCGGCGCTTTCAACTCTTAAAAATGGGTTGGTTTCTAATTCAAGTTCAATGCTGCTCGGTAAAGTAATTTCACCACGATCACGTTGTAATTGGATCTGTTCAGCACGATTTCGAATCGCAATATTATCTGGCTCTATGTGTAAGGCAAATTTTGCATTTGAAAGGGTGTATTCATGGGTACAATATACTTTGGTTCGTGGAGGTAGTGCCGCTAAGCGATTCAACGAATGGTAGAATTGTTCAGCTGTTCCTTCAAACATTCGCCCACAGCCCATTGCAAATAATGTGTCACCACAGAATACGCTGTCTAAAGCATCAATAAAATACACAATATGCCCAAGGGTATGACCAGGGACGGCAATAATTTCAACTTTTAAATGATGAAACTCAAAATGATCATCGTGTTGTAATGGATGAGTCAGAAAAGGGATATGACTCAGTTCTTCACGTGGTCCATAAACAGGAATTTGTTGTTCAGCAATAAGGTCAGGAACACCGCCAATATGATCTTTATGCCAATGTGTCAGCCAAATTTGTTTTAACTGGAGTTGATTTTCCTGACAGTAAGCTTTAACTAAATGTGCTTCAGTTGGGTCAATTGCAATCACATCATGTGTTGATGTTTCTTCAATGAGCCAAATGTAGTTTTGTAGTTGATTCTTAACGTCAATGACATGAATTTTAAACATAATCTTTTAAATCCATTTTGATATATGATTAAAGTGTATTTAAGTTGGTCATAGAATGCTAGCGTTGATTTTATATGCAACAACTGAATTATTATAGAAAGTAAGTATTATGAAATATATTTTAAATATTAATAAATTATTGGATTAATTGATATTTATTTAGTCGTTGGAAATATATTCAATTAGATTGTGTTTTCCTTGCTATTAAAACATAAATGTAAATAATAACGAATCTCATTTATATTAAGATTCGGTTGATGCAATATTCGCGTACAACATTGGCATGTTCAATTTATTTGGTTTTATCTACTGTACATGCGGAATCTATTCAAAATGAGGTGCAAGCACATCGCTCTGTATCTTTAATACCGATTGTTGTGCAAGCTGATAAAACCGATGAGGTAGGCACAACGACATATAGTAAAGAACAATTAGAAAACACGCCAAACGCTCAAAAAACCATGACTGATTTTCTAAAGATTAATCCGAATGTGCAGTTTTCAAATACTGTGATGGAAGGTGGTAAACAAGGGGAAATCTCAGGTGCTGAAATTAGCATTAACGGTGCATTGGCTTATGAAAATAAATTATTACTCAATAATGTCAGTTTAAATAACTTAATAAACCCAGCGAGTGGCAATCAGGATTATAACACGACAGATTTAAGTGGTTCTTCTGCAACTACGACTGTAAATACGCATTTGATTTGCGAGTTGGAGGTGCTCGACAGTAATGTCAGTGCTGAATATGGTGAGTTTACAGGTGGTGTTGTTAAAGCAAAAACATGCGCACCTAAAACTCAGGTTGGTAAAATACATGGACAGATGAGCTATGACTATACTTCAAGTGACTGGACCAACTTTAGTCATGTTACAGAAGGTGAATTAGAAGAATATGACGATGACAATAAACAATATCAAAAAGATTTTGTTAAACAAGGTCTATCAGCATCTTTGTATGGTCGTGTAACGGATCGAGTAGGTATAAGTTTAGGGCTCGCTAAACGTTGGTCTGATATTGATTTAAAGTCAGACTTACTTACTGTCGAAAATGCCAATCAAAAACGTGAAAATGATAATGTAAATTTAAATGTTTATGCAGATTTAAGTGATCAGCATAAATTAAGAGTCGGCTTACAATTTCAGAATGATCAAAAAGATTTAGAACAAGCCAATAATTTAAATAGTGGGAAGCAAGTTAATAGTAAGAATGCAGCATTGGATGTCGAACTGGTTTCACAGTTTCAGAAAGCAAAAATTACCCAGTCTTTAGTCTATCAACAACAAAAAATGCTAAATGAGTCAGATAGTGATGCCTTGGTGTCATGGAAAAGCTCGCCTGATAAAGATTGGTCAAGTACAAATACTGCTGTAGAAGGTGGGTATGGAACACGATCTCAGCAACTGGATGTTTTAGAATATAAAATAAAATCAGAATTTACACCGTTTCATTTCGAGAATTTAGAGCATAAAGTCACTGTCGGGGCTGGCTATGGTAATTACACAGCAGATTGGCAACGTCCAGATTCAGTTTATTCCTACTTTTTACCTTCGGGTGTTGGTCTTGCTGGAACGAGCTCATGTTTAAATGCTCAGGGTGATGTCGATCCCTATTGTGATTTAAGCTATAACGATGGCAAAGGTCAGTTTCATATTCAACGTGATGTATTTGGTGCAGGTAAAATTGATGTTAGTCAGGATCGTGCGCATCTTTTTCTAGAAGACCGCATGAACTGGAACAACCTTCTGAAAGCGAATATTGGTTTACGTGCAGATTATGATAGCTTGAATGGTCAGACGAATTTGGCACCGCGAAGTTCATTTATTTATCAACCCTTTAAAGATAGCCGTCTTGCATTTACAGCAGGGTGGAATCGTTATTATGCCAATAATCTTTTTACTTACAAATTACTGGATGGGGTCAATCAATTAAATTCTCGTGAGAAGCGCAGTAGTGTGAAAGATGATTGGACGTTTGTATCTGCAAGCACCAATAATGTGCAACGTAGCGAGCTTGATACACCATATACCAATGAAACGGTATTTGCTGTGAATGGTCGAATTGGGTTGTTTGATGCACAGTTAAAATATGTGAATCGTGATAATAAAGATCAAATCCGTAAAAAACGCATTTCATTTACACCAATTACAGATGAATATGATAATTATGGTATGAGTGAGGCAAATATTTATACATTCAGCATTGCAAATCATCACCCAATCGAATTCTTATCTACACAAAATCGTTTCCAATTGGGTTTGGACTATAGCGATATCACACGTAATTTTACTGATTATGATAACAACAGTTATAACTCACTCACTTATCAGCAATATATTTTATATCAGGGCGATATTATTGATGAATCGCTACGCCCAGCAGAAAATTTCGCTCGTCCATGGTCTGCACGATTAAGTTGGGATATTCAACATAACTATTTACCTTTAAAAATCAGTCATTTATTTTGTTATCGCTCGAATTATGATGCGATGGTTTCATCAACAATTCCTTTTGCAAATCGTCCGATTGCACCCAATGGTGATGCGATAAAAACAGCTTATAACGCCACACGAATTGACGGTAGTTTCACATGGGATATGCGCACGACTTATGATATTGCTTTAGCAAAAGAAAACAAATTAATACTTGGTTTAACCATCAATAATTTAACCAATCAAGATAATAAATATACTCAAAGTAATAGTAATTATCTGTATTCAGAATCAGGTCGTCAATTTATTGCAGACATCACATTTAAGTTTTAATTAGCGTGGAAATTAAATCATGAAACACTTAAAAGCCTCATTGCTCATCTGTTCATTGTTGAGCATAAGTGCTTGTTCGACAATACAACATGACAAAGTAAAAGCACCCGAATTAGTGAAACATCATCTATGTAAAGTAAATACAAATATTGAGCGTAATCCTATTCCCAAAACACCAAATAATATGAGCTTACCTAATTTTGGACAAGGTGTGATTGGTTGGGCGACAGGGCAAGAAGGTGCTAAAACTCGGCTGGAAAGTATTAAAAAATCAGATTTGAAAGCGATTCAAATTAAAGGCACAACTTTGGATATGGTAAAAGAATGGCAGGCTTTTTATGAAAATGAAGTAGTTCGTAATCCGTGTAATCCTACAGCGCCATATCGTGCACAATTGATGAAAAAAATTGCTCAGTTATGGGTTGAATAAGCCTGTGGTATATAAGTTTTAAATTTTTGTTTATACAAACAAGATAAGGAATTCGTCAGTACATTTTAGTAAGGTATTTCCTCATCTGATTTAAATAGAAGTGAATCATTTTAAGGGTTCATTTCTATTGATTTGACTGATTTAGTGAAATCAAAGAAGTGAGTTGTTAAAAAAACACGAACAAGATATCCTCAAAAAACATCATAAATCATCTGTATGATGATCAATAAAATATAGCAAAATATTGACGATCCTAAAAACACAGCAATGGTATGCATGCTCTATGAGCCAATTCCCTTTAGTTCATCCCATTCCACCTGTTATCAATCAGTCTCAATTGTCTGATTTGTCACCTGAGGAATTAGCAGGTTGTGAAGAATGCGATACGGTATATCGTAAAGTTCCGCTTGCTTCAGGTGAGCGTGCATATTGTGTATGTTGTGGTGCAGAACTTTATCGGCAAAGTAAACCGTTCACAGTACTTTTGGCTTTAGCTATTACGGCACTGATCGTTTTTGCGATTTCGAATAGCTTTCCAATTGTGAAAGTTGAATTACAAGGTCATGACTCACAAACCACATTATTAGGTGCAGCATGGGCAATGTTTCATGCTGACCGAGCTTTTGTTGGCGTATTGATATTAATAACCACATTCGTTGTGCCACTCATGGATTTACTTTTACTGATTTATGTACTTTCATCCATCAGTTTATTTAAAACAAAACCTAAATATCTTGTTATTGCCCTTCGTATTATTTTCTTGTTTAGAACATGGGGAATGATTGAGGTTTTTTTAATTGGAGTTTTAGTAACATTGGTGAAGCTCGCAGGAATGGTGGTTGTGATTCCGGGGATTGCATTGTGGTCATTCGCTGTATTGAGCTTGTTACTGGTTTATATCGCATCAGTCAAAGTTAAGGATATTTGGGACGAAATTGATAGGTATAGTCATGAAAAATCATGATGTAACAACGGTATTTTCAAAATATCCAAGAGCGACTGATTTATCATTGGTGCTTTGTCATTGTTGTGGCTTATTAAATCAAGAATCGGTCTTAACTGAAAGTGATCAAAAAAAATCGTATTGTTCAAGATGCCGTACGATATTACATCAACGTAAGCCTAAAAGTTTAGACCGAACAGTAGCACTGATGATTGCAGCAAGTATTTTATATATTCCTGCCAATGTTCTGCCCATGACAATCACAGACTCTCTTTTAGGTCATCAGCAAGATACGATTATGAGTGGTGTGATTTACTTTTGGCAAAGTGGTGATTATTTTGTTTCGAGTGTCATTTTCATGGCGAGTATTTTTATTCCCATGTTGAAACTATTTATTTTATGTTTTTTAGTGATGGCAGTAAAAATGCAATCATCAAAGCGTTGGAATTTTTTACCAGAACATTGTGCAATGCTTTATCGTGTGGTTGAATTTATCGGAAGATGGTCAATGATTGATGTATTTGTGGTTGCTTTACTTACTGCACTGATTCAAATTCAATCTTTAGCGACGATTTTAGCAGGACCGGGTTCAGTTGCTTTTGGTGCAGTTGTGGTTTTGACGATGTTAGCTTCATTGAGTTTTGATCCACGGATTATTTGGGATAACTATTATTCAGCTCAAGCCAAAGATGATAAAAATTCATCTTCTAATACAAGTACCCGTATTATTCAAACAGGGCATACTCCTTTGAATAATGATTTTTCCAATTCTAGCCAATAAAGAATAATGCGTATGTCTGAAAATAAAACAAATAATGAGCATTCAGATTCAGATCATGATGAGACAAACTCGACCACAGTAAATCAGCACGTTTTGCCAGAACCTGAAAAAAAGAAAGGCAAATGGAGACCCTCATTCATTTGGCTGATTCCACTGATTGCTTTTTTAATTGCTTTGTCACTGGCAGTGAAAACTTTTATGGATACTGGGCCAACCATTAATGTTTCTTTTAAAACGGCAGATGGTTTGGTTGCAGGAAAAACTACAGTTAAATTTAAACAAGTGGATATTGGCTTAGTACGGAAAATTGGATTTTCGGAAGATCATTCTCATGTCATGGTTAAAATTGAACTGCGCAAAGATGCCAGTAATTTTGCTACAAAAGATTCTCGTTTTTGGGTGGTGCGACCACGTATAGGTACAGGGGGTGTATCGGGTATTGATACATTATTGTCAGGTTCTTATATCGAAGTGGATGGTGGAAAAGCACAAGAAAAACAAGATGAATTTAAAGGTTTAGAAGTTCCTCCTGTGATTGCCTCAGATGTACCGGGAAAAGTATTCTTTTTAACAGCAGGAGATTTGGGTTCTTTGGATGTGGGCTCTCCCATTTATTACCGTCGAATTAATGTGGGGCAAATCACCGCTTATAAACTGGCGAATGATGGTAAAACTGTGGAATTGCAAACCTTTATCCAATCGCCATACGATAAATTTGTGACAACAGATGCACGCTTTTGGCAAGCGAGTGGTGTTGATGTCAGTTTAAATGCTTCTGGATTTAGCTTAAATACCCAGTCTCTCGCCAGTATTATTGCAGGGGGAATAGCATTCGGTTATCCCGAAAATTCAAATGCTGCTGTAGCCACGAATCAAAGTCATTTTAATCTTTGGAGCTCAAAAACAGATGCACTCAAAGTGCCTGAT
Source organism: Acinetobacter sp. ANC 3832 (assembly GCF_002135415.1). Taxonomy (GTDB): domain Bacteria; phylum Pseudomonadota; class Gammaproteobacteria; order Pseudomonadales; family Moraxellaceae; genus Acinetobacter. The sequence goes on along the minus strand of NZ_NEGJ01000003.1, from coordinate 178,405 downwards.
GGAAAAGCACATCCAATTGTGATGTATTTTGATCAATCATTGCGGGGATTGGCAGCAGGTGCACCGATTGATTTCATGGGGATTGAAATTGGGGATGTTAAATCGATTAATGTCGAATTTGATGCAAATTACACGCAACTACGTATGCGTGTTGATGCTGTAATTTATCCATCTCGTTTAGCCCAAGGAAAAGAATTAGACCCTGATGGTTCTATTTTTAAACGTTTCATTCAAAATGGATGGCGTGCACAAGTCAGAACAGGGAATCTATTAACAGGGCAAAATTATATTGCCTTTGATAAGTTTCCTAAAGCAAAACCTGCTGTGTTAAAAATGCGTGGTGATGGAAAAACAGAAGTGCCAACGACACAAACCGAGTTGAGTGGATTGCAAGCTCAGGTTTCACAAATCGCGGATAAATTAACCAAATTTCCATTGGTAGAGATTGGGCAAGACGTTCGTAAAACTTTAAATAATATGAATACGACAATTGAAACTACAGATAAATTAGTGAAGCAGTTAGATACTAAGGTTGCACCGGGTATGCAAGCAACGCTTGAAGATGTACGTAAAACAATGCGTTCAACTGAGTCTATTCTATCCAGTGATGCGCCTTTGCAACAAGATGTACGCCGTGCATTACAACAAATGACACGTGCTGCAGCATCCTTACAGCTCATGTCAGATTATATTGAACAACATCCAGAATCATTAATCCGTGGGAAATCAGTTGAGGAAGAAAATGGTCAATAAAAAAAGTAATTTGAATTTCTCACAGATTTTTTCATTCCGTAGACTTGGGTGGAGTGGGTTGTCGGTGCTTTTGTTAGGTTTAACAGCATGCTCAAGTTCGACTACACCGAATTATTATACATTGGCACCAAAAATTGCTCCTTTAGTTAATGGTACAAATATACGGGTGATTGAAGTGATGCCCGTTGGTTTGCCTGATCGTTTAGATCGTGCACCATTGGTACTACAAGAAATGAGTGGTAAGTCAAATGTGCTGGATAATGAGCGTTGGACATCAACACTAGGTGCTGAGCTGAGAGATGGTTTATCTGCGGGTTTACAGCAAAAATTAGGGGCGGTAGATCGTTATAATAGTGGAATGACGGGTGGGCAAATCTCTTATCGAATTTCTGCTGATTTTTCTCGTTTTGATATTGTTGAACATGCCAGTCCCCAATCTTTAAAGGGGGATGTGAATCGTGATGTTGATGTTACAGTCGCTTGGACGATTAAAGTCGATGATCCGAATCGACCATTAACTCAAACAAAGACATCCAATTCGCCATTAAGTTGCAGAATGGCCTTTAGTACACCTGTAACGAAGGATGGTAATAAAATACAAAATGTAGTGGGTGCGTCTCGTCAGTCACTTAGTCGGGTGATTGAGGCTGTTAGTGCATCAGTCATTGTAGTAGAAGCTAAAAAAACAGTCATTGCACAAAATGTGGTCTGTTCTTAATGATTTAACACCTAGTATTTTAAGAGACGTTGTGTTCTAAATACTTCTCTTCAAAAGCTTTTGCATAAGTCAGCGTTTAATCAACATTTATTTCGCAATAGGTTCCTCCTTTCCTTTTTTAAGGAAAGGACTAGGGAGAGGATTATCCTTAAGGTTCACCCTTATCCTAACCATCTCCCAAAAGGAGAAGGAAAATTCAATATTAATCAAATATGATTTCACTTATATAATTTTGTTTATTTTTTGACCTTTGCGAGGAGATCTAAGTTTTATTAAAGAAGACATTAAAAAGCTTTATGCTTGAAGCCACATGTGATTGTAATTATATATTTAATAATCAGTAATATAAGTATCATATAAAAACTAAAATTAAACTGTGATTGAAAATACGACAATATGTGTCGTTTGAAGGAGAAAGACTTATTCTATTTTTCAAAAATACATATATACTCAAATTAAAATGATATAATACAAAGATTTGAATAAAATTAAATAACTCAATCCGTCAGACTTAAAAGCAATTTTACATTCTAAACATGCCAATGTGTATTACCTCGAATATTGTCGAGTCATGTAAAAAGATGGTCGAATTTTATATTTGACCGAAGCCAAAAATGAAAACCAATATTGGAATATTCCCATTGCCGATACTACGGTGATCATGCTCGGCACAGGGACATCGATTACTCAAGCCGCCCATGCGGATGCTCGCCAGTGCAGGCGTATTGGTTGGTTTTTGTGGTGGAGGTGGGGCGCCACTGTTTATGGGTAGTGAAATTGAATGGATAACCCCACAAAGTAAATATCGCTCAACGGAGTACATACGTTCACTGCCATATAAACAGCCATAAGTATGAAATTCATGTAAAGACAGATAAAAGTTATCAACTCAAGCAAATAACTCTATAATAGTGCCCATCATTACATGACGAGAGTCAATTATTGATTACAAACATTGGATCAATAGTTATAGCTCGCGTCGCTTTTTTAAGTCAATTTCTTATCCGCTATTCGGCTTATGTTTTAATATTTTAAATTTTATGTGTGCCTGCAGACACATAAGAACATTTAGGTGCCCGCATGGAAATCAAGGTCAATTATCTCGACAATCTTCGAGTTGAAGCCAAATTCGATGACTTCACGGTAATCGCCGATCAACCCATTCGCTACAAAGGCGATGGTTCAGCGCCGGGACCATTTGACTATTTTCTCGCTTCATCAGCACTCTGTGCAGCTTATTTTGTCAAAGTGTACTGTGCCGCGCGTGATATTCCGACTGATAACATTCGTCTTTCACAGAACAATATTGTCGACCCTGAAAACCGCTATAAACAAATTTTTAAAATTCAGATTGAATTACCATCTGATATTTCTGATAAAGATCGTCAAGGTATTTTACGCTCGATCGACCGTTGTACTGTAAAAAAAGTAGTACAGACAGGTCCAGAATTTGTCATTGAAGCTGTTGAAAGTATCGATGCAGATGCACAAGCTTTGCTGATGCCAAGTTTAGCTTCAGAAAATACTACATATATACAAGGTAAAGATTTACCGCTTGAAGAAACCATTGCCAATATGTCAGGTATTTTGGCAGGTTTAGGCATGAAGATTGAAATCGCTTCATGGCGTAATATTGTACCAAATGTGTGGTCTTTACATATTCGTGATGCACAATCTCCCATGTGTTTTACCAACGGTAAAGGCTCAACCAAAGAAAGTGCTTTAGCATCAGCTTTAGGTGAGTTCATTGAGCGTTTGAATTGTAATTTTTTCTATAATGATCAGTTTTGGGGTCAAGATATTGCCCATGCTGAATTTGTACATTATCCAGATGAAAAATGGTTTAAGCCTGGTGCGGAAGGTGCGTTACCCACTGAAATTCTAGACGAATATTGCTTAGAAATTTATAATCCAGAAGATGAGTTACTCGGTACGCATTTGTATGACACCAATTCAGGTAATACGGAGCGTGGTATTTGTTCATTACCTTTTGTACGTCAATCTGATGGTGAAACCGTATACTTTCCATCTAATTTAATTGAAAACTTATATTTATCTAATGGGATGAGTGCGGGTAATACCTTGGCGGAAGCACAGGTACAGTGCTTATCTGAAATTTTTGAACGTGCAGTAAAGCGTGAAATTTTAGAAGGTGAAATCACACTGCCAGACGTACCACAAGAGGTTTTGGCGAAATATCCAAGTATCGTAGAAGGGATTAAAGGTCTAGAAGAACAAGGTTTCCCAGTCTTAGTGAAAGATGCATCATTAGGTGGAAAATATCCTGTGATGTGTGTGACGTTAATGAACCCACGTACAGGCGGTGTATTTGCTTCATTTGGTGCACATCCAAAATTAGAAGTAGCGTTAGAGCGTAGTTTGACTGAATTGTTACAAGGTCGTAGTTTTGAAGGTCTAAACGATTTACCAAAACCAACATTTAGCAGTAATGCAGTGACTGAACCCAATAATTTTGTTGAACATTTTATTGATTCTAGTGGTGTAGTGTCATGGCGTTTTTTCAGTGATCAGGCTGATCATGAGTTTGTAGAGTGGGATTTTACCAGTCAAGGTGAAAATGCCAACGCTGATGAAGCTGCAACGATGTTCGGTATTCTTAAAGAAATGGGCAAAGAAGTTTATATGGCTGTATATCAACATTTAGGCGCAACGGCTTGTCGTATCTTAGTTCCAGGCTATTCAGAAATTTATCTTGTGGAAGATTTGGTTTGGGATAATACCAACAAAGCCTTATTATTCCGTGAAGATATCTTGAATTTACATCGCTTAGATGAAGAACAGCTAGAAGCTTTGCTTGAACGCCTTGAAGAAGTTGAAGTGGATGATTACACAGATATTAGTACTTTAATTGGTATTGAATTTGATGATAATACTGTTTGGGGTCAATTGACCATTCTGGAATTAAAGCTTTTAATTTATCTGGCATTACAGGAATTTGAAGAAGCGAAGGAACTTGTGGAAACATTCCTGCAATATAATACCAATACAGTGGAACGTGGTTTGTTCTATCAGGCATTGAATGTTGTTCTGGAAGTGGAGCTTGATGATGAGATGGACTTGAATGATTATGAAGTCAATTTCCGCCGTATGTTTGGTGATGAGCGAATGGATGCCGTGATTGGTTCTATGGATGGCAGTATTCGTTTCCATGGTTTAACTGAAACAAGTATGAAACTTGAAGGTTTGGATCGTCATTTACGCTTGATTGATAGCTATAAGAAGCTGCATAAAGCGCGTGAGAAGTTTGCGAATTTATCGAGTTAAGTTTTGATGATGTAAATTTAAATAAAAAAGCCAGCGATTATGCTGGCTTTTTTATTTTTGTATTTGACATAGTACTAGATATTCGAATGACTCATGTTAGAACTCATTGAAAGTGTCTATATTCTTACCAATAAAAATGTCTGGTTTATGATGGTTTTTATCATCATGGACTGGATATAGATGCTAATCACTATGTCTGATAAAGAAATTTAATTAAAATAGTTCACGAAACCTCTTAGTCTTTCTGGCTATTTGGCAAGGATTTATGCTTCATTATGTGTTAATCAGGTTTATTACCCAAATAAACCAACGATTCAAATTAACGGAATGTTGGCTTAAATAGGATTCAGGTTGATTTAAGTTAAATTTCGATCAAATTGTCAGCAAAGATAATATATTTGCATTCTCATCTGACAAATTATAACGATAAGGCTTAGAAATCCGATAACATATCTGTATGTAACAATGAATGTTTCAAAAGAAGGACAGCTGATGCAACGTGTGGCGATAAATGGATTCGGACGAATCGGGCGTAATGTATTACGGGCTTGGTTTGAAAATCCAAAGAACTTTCATTTTGAAATCGTTGCAATTAATGATATTGCAGATGTTGAAACACTGGTTCATTTATTTAAATACGATACCACACATGGTCGATTTCAAGGCAAGGTCAATGTCATTCAAGAAAATGAACAGATCTATATGCACATTGAAGCAGGATTATCCCAATTAAAAGTACAAATCCTACGTGTGGAAGACCCAGAACAATTACCATGGAAAACATTAGATATTGATCTTGTACTTGAATGTACAGGTTTATTCCGTTCTAGAGTTGCTGCGACCAAACATATTACAGCAGGGGCGAAGCGGGTCATTATTGGTGCTGCACCATTTGATACTGTAGATGCTGCTATTGTTTATGGTGTGAATCATCATGATGTCAAAGCGACAGATCAAATTATTTCAGGTGTGTCATGTACGACACAAGCACTTGTTCCTTTAGTCAAAGTTATAGATGATGCGTTTGGTATTGATACAGCTTTAATGACCGAAATTCATGCTGTAACAGCAGATCAATCAGTTCTAGATCATGCGCATCGAGATTTACGTCGCGCACGTGCGTCGGGTCATAATATTATCCCAACGACATCTTCAGCATTGGGTGCTTTAAAACAAGTCATGCCAAAAATGGAAGATCGCATTGATGGTTATTCAATACGTGTACCCACAATTAATGTTGCTGCCATTGATTTAACGTTTATTTCTCAAGCTCCGATTACAGCACATTTATTAAATGAAAAATTGATTCACGCAGCAAAATTTGATTATGCTGAAATTATGTCAGTAACTGATGAGGCGCTTGTTTCAAGTGATTTTAATCACTCACCTTATTCTTTAATTGTAGATTTAACTCAGACAATGGTCGTAGGTCGTCAAGCAAAGGTATTTGCTTGGTATGATAATGAGTGGGGTTATGCCAACCGTTTACTTGATTTATCAGAATCATTTTATTTTTAACATATAGATTTATCATCAATTTTAAATATTTATAAAATAAAGTATAGAAGGGAAATTATATGACATTTGTATTGTTGGGTATTGTCTTGCTCTATGTTGCAATCATTTTTTTAGTTTGGCAATTGGGCAAATTGAGTAAAGAAAATAAAGATTCGCTACTGATGATTCAAGATCAAGAAACGAAAATTGCGGCACAAGAAGATCATTTGAAAAAGACCTTAGAAATTATGCAAGATTTAGCAAAGAAAATGCATATCCAACAAGAAGTCTTAGATCAAACCACAGCAAGATTGAATCAAGTTGAATTTCAAAATGCTGAATTGGTTCGAATTTTACAAAACCAACAATCTTCACATTAACATCTAATTATTTTGAAAAAAACGAAGATCATCTATTTATCTTCGTTGTTTTTTTATTCGCGATGATGTAAATATACAAAAAATCTTATATCAAGTAGCGCAATAAACCCGTCACAGTAATGCTAATAATCACGGTGGGTAATAAGGAAAGATACATTGCAGCAAAAAAAGTAACAATAATTGCAAGCAGATCCGCAGGATTGTCTGTGACAAAATAGGGTGCAATTACTGAAATTAAGACACAACCTGGAATGACTTGTAAAATTCGTTGCGCACGAACACTGAGCGTTTTATTTTTTAATAATAAATAACCTAGAATTCGGGTCAGATAGGTTGTTAAAGCAATGCATAAAATTGCGATAAGGGTTGCAGAATGAATCATTTTTCATCTCCAACTAAAAAAAATGCAGATGCGATACCACATAAAGCACCGACAAGCACATACCAACCTTGCGGGAGAAAATGATAAGCCAAACCCGCTGAAATTAAACTGATAAACCAAGGTTGAGCCGCTTTAAAGCCTTTCCACATACCACGTAAAAGCACCAGGAAAACGGCAGGGAAAGCCATATCAAAACCAAATTGAGTGACATCACCTAAAAATCCACCAATACCAACACCGAGTGTTGTAAAGACAACCCAAATTAAATATAAAGCAAAGCATAAACCCATATAAAAAGAGACACTAAAGCCCGCATACGGGTTTTGTGGATTACGCTTATGTGCATCGGTCATGCTCATTGCCCAACTTTCATCACACATAAAGAACAACATAGGCAATGTTTGGCGATTGGGTAAATGGCGAATAAAAGGGGCAATACTTGCACCCATCAGTAAATGACGACTATTCACTAAAAAGGTAATTAAAATCAGAAATAGAATATTTGGTGGATTGGTCCAGACTTGTAAAATAGCAAACTCTGATCCACCTGCAAAATTAAGCCCCGTAAACAGTGGAACTTCTACAACCGAAAAGCCTTTTTGAGTTGCTTGTGCCCCCAGTACCAATGCAAAAGGGATGATTCCAAGCATCACTGGAATTGAAACCTTGATACCACGGAAAAACTCTTGGTAGCTTACAGACTGGTTTAACTCATTGACTGATGTTTTTAGCGTGGACATGATTTTACCTAAAGCGTATTTCAAGCTAAGCATTTATTTAAAACAAGCGAGATATTGCACTGCATATTTTGTGAAATATAAAAAAGAGCAACTTTTTATACTTATTATTTTATGCTTATAGATAAGGTGTTTTTCACCTTATTTGGCTAGATAATGATAGATATTGAAATTTTGTTCTAATTTTTATATATTTTTAGCAATAAAATTTTAATTCGGTCAGTCGTTGTGAAATTAGATCATCTGGATAAGCGTATTTTACAAGTCTTACAGCAGAATGGAAAACTGCAAAATAATGAATTGGCTGAAAAAATTGGTTTATCTCCATCACCCTGTTTACGCCGAGTCAAACAATTGGAAGATGCGGGAATCATAGAAAAATACGTGGCTTTGGTCGATTCTCATAAAGTGGATTTAAAACTCACCGTTTTTGCTCGAATTTGGTTGAAAGAACAAGATGAAAAAACTGTGAATCAATTTATTGAATCTATTATGGATATGCCGGAAGTCGTAGAATGCCAATTAATGGCAGGGGACTGTGATTTTTTTTTAAGAATCGTGGTGTCTGATTTAGAAGCCTATCGTAAATTTCAGATTCATCATTTAAATAAAATATCAGGCATTCAAAATGTAAAAACTGAGATCCCGTTGCAGAAAATTAAACACACGACCGAATTGCCTCTATAACGTTATTCGTAAATTGTTGATGAATTATAAAATATTGGGTGATTTAAATTTCCTTAAATTCCCTGATGCATGGCTTTAACTATCGTGCTAAAATAAGAGAAATCGGGTGTGTTCCCGATTTTTTTATGCGGATTAGTTCCGCGCAGACAAGAATTTAGGTCTACAACATGCCCATTTCAGAGACATGGTTATTACCTGATGGTGTAGCTGATGTATTGCCAGAACAGGCGCAAGTCATTGAAACTTTGCGTCGTGACGCACTAGATGTCCTCGCTTCACGAGGTTATCAATTGGTGTACACGCCATTTATTGAATACATCGAATCTCTATCGTCTCTTTCAGAATCGAATCAAGATTTAGACTTAGCCACTTTTAAAGTCATCGACCAACTCTCAGGTCGTTTACTTGGTGTGCGTGCCGATATGACACCACAAGTGGCGCGTATTGATGCACATGTACATCCAGTAGAAGGTGTGGCGCGTTACTGCTATGCAGGAACGGTTTTACATACGAAACCACAAGGGTTTAATACCACACGTGCGCCATTACAGTTGGGGGCGGAGTTATTTGGTTCCAACAGTATCGATGCAGATGTCGAAATGGTTGATCTGATGCTCAACCTCATTGAAAAAGTCGGTTTGGTGGATGGAATCCATCTTGACTTAGGACACGTTGGACTATTCCGTAGTTTAGTAAAACATGCTGGATTAAGCAAAGCGACAGAACGTCAGCTTTCAGACTTATATCAACGTAAAGCATTACCTGAGCTTGCTGAATTTACCAAAGCGTTGAAATTTGGTTCAGATTTTTATGTATTGGGTCGTTATTCAAGTGACTTAAATGCATTGCAAAGTCATTTAAGTGCTGAGCTTTTAGCTGATGAAGCATTCAAACAAGCGTTTGATGCTTTAAAAACGACACAAATTGAAATTCAAACGCGTTGGCCAAATCTTCATATCGGTATTGATGTGGTTGAACTTCGCTCATATCATTATCATACAGGTTTAATGTATGCCGTTTATGCACCTAATCGTGCAGCGCCTTTAGCTCAAGGCGGTCGTTATGATGGTATTGGTGAACATTTTGGTCGTGCGCGTCCAGCAACAGGTTTTAGTTGTGACTTATATGCATTGAGCGTAGGTCAGTTTAAAGATATTAAAATTGTTGTTGCACCCAAAGGTACAGATTCGAATTTACTTAAAGCTATTGCTGATGTGCGTCAGCAAGGTTTAAGTGTAATTCAATTGCTTGGTAATGATGATTTAAATTCAGTGCCATATGCGACACACCAATTGGTGAATGTTGTAGGTGAATGGACAATCAAACAGATTTAATCGCTTAATTTGGTTGTTTTAACCAAAGCAAGTTTTTCAATTTTAACAGCATGATGCAATGAGGCTATTATGGGCAAGAATGTTGTGGTACTTGGTACCCAATGGGGCGACGAAGGCAAAGGCAAGATCGTCGACCTGCTCACAGATCAAGCGGCTGCGGTAGTACGCTATCAAGGTGGACATAACGCGGGTCATACTCTCGTAGTTGGTGGTAAGAAAACTGTATTACACCTCATTCCATCTGGTATTTTACGTGAAAACGTACTGTGCTTAATTGGTAATGGTGTTGTACTTTCACCTGCTGCATTAATTGAAGAGATGGACATTCTTGAAAAAGAAGGCGTGCCAGTTAAAGAACGTTTACGTATTTCTCCAAACTGTCCTTTAATTCTTCCAAACCATATTGCACTTGACCAAGCACGTGAGAAAAAACGTGGTAATGCTAAGATTGGTACAACGGGTCGCGGTATTGGTCCAGCGTATGAAGACAAAGTTGCACGTCGTGCAATTCGTGTTGCAGATTTGGTTCGTGGTGGTGCACATTTGAAAGCTCAACTTGAAGAGCTTCTTGAATACCATAACTTCCAATTAACTCAATTCTACGGTGTAGAAGCGGTTAATCTTGAAGAAGTGCTTGCGCTTTGTGATGAATGGCGTGAAGTCGTTGCTCCACTTGTTGTGGATGTAACAACTGAATTGCATAATTACCGTAAAAACGGTGAAAACATTATGTTTGAAGGCGCTCAAGGTTCACTTCTTGATGTTGACCATGGTACATACCCGTATGTAACATCTTCAAACACAACTGCTGGTGGTGTAAGTTCAGGTTCTGGTTTAGGTCCATTGCATCTTAACTATGTACTTGGAATTACCAAAGCGTATACAACACGTGTAGGTGCAGGTCCATTCCCAACTGAGTTGGTTTATGACGCTGCTAACGATGTTGGTGATGCCATTGGTAAACACCTCGGTACTAAAGGTTCTGAGTTTGGTGCATCTACTGGTCGTCAACGTCGTTGTGGTTGGTTTGACGCTGAAATTCTACGCCGTTCTGTAGATGTAAACTCATTATCAGGTATTTGCTTAACTAAACTTGACGTTCTTGATGGTTTGGATGAAGTGAAAATCTGTATCGGTTATGAAGCAGCAGATTCTGGTTGTGTTGGCTCTTCTGATGCACTTGCATTTGAAACGTTAAAACCAATTTATGAAACTATGCCAGGTTGGTCTGAATCAACTTTCGGTGCGAAAAGCTTTGATCAATTGCCTGCAAATGCAATTGCTTATGTAAAACGCATTGAACAGTTAATTGAATGTCCAATTGACATCGTTTCAACGGGTCCAGATCGTGAAGAAACAATCGTTTTACGTCATCCATTTGATGCTTAAAATGATCTGTTAAAGAGAGCTCCTTCGGGAGCTTTTTTTATGGGTTGCTTAAAAAAAATAACGAGAATAAAAATATATTTTTGAAATTTATTGATAATTAGTATACATTAAGCCAAAGAATTTCGAATGATATTCTTAATAATAAACTTAGATTCAATAATTTAATTTTGGTGTATATATGTTTAATAAGAAAATTTTAATGGGTATGATTATCGCGTCTAGCTTATCTGGATGTTCAACAGTGGCTGAATTGACAGGTCAAGACTCAGCAACTTTAAATCTAAATGCTGCTCAAGATTATAAACTCCTTGTAGATGATGCAAAGGCTCAAAAAGCTTTGGATACAACATCTGCGACGTATAAGCGTGTGAATGCAGTTTTCTTAAAAATGAAACCTTTTGCAGATCAAGTCAACCAAACAGGTCAAAAATTTGACTGGCAGTTAAGCGTACTTAGATCTGATGAGTTAAATGCATTTGTGATGCCAGGTGGTAAAGTTGTATTTTTTACAGGTATTGTGAATACTTTAAAATTAACAGATGCGGAAATTGCTGCGATCATGGGTCATGAAATGACGCATGCTTTAGAAGAGCATTCTAAGAGTGCTGCTGGTGCAACTGCATTAACTGATTTTGCTGTGAAAATGGGCAAAACTTATGCTGGCGATAAATTGGGTTCTATGGGGACTCAAGCATTAGATATCGGTAGTAAATATGGTGTTGGTCTACCTTATTCACGTAATCTTGAATCAAAGGCTGACCGTGGTGGTTTAATGCTTATGGCGAAAGCAGGTTATAACCCTGATGCTGCAATTACCGTATGGCAAAAAATGAATAAAATTGATGGTGGAGCAAATAACGGCGTTTCGAAATTTACTTCAACGCATCCATCGAATAATGATCGTATTTCAGATTTAAATAAAAGTTTAGCTGAAGCGAAAGTTGTGTATCAATCGAGTAAAAAAACAACTTAATTTAATCAGTTATTAGTGACAAAAGACTCGGTTTTAACCGAGTCTTTTTGTAAAAAATTAGGTGTCAGTAAAAGTCCAAGACTAAAGTTGCAGTTAAGTGAACTGATTATATAATTTGAGCTTGTTAGAATACGGTTTTGAAATTGGGATAAGGTTTTGCGGGATGCATAAGAATATTTCAGGTACCATGTTTTATTCATTGCTTTTTGCAATGGGTGGGGCTCCAACAATTGCAATGTTAATTATTCATGCTCAGACACAAGACCCTGTTGTGATTAATAATGCCTTACTTGGGCTTAGTGTGATTATTGCGTGCATTTTAGTGCCTCTTATTTTAATCCAAAATGCTTTTCTTTTTTTGAAGCGTAAAAGTGAAACATTGGAAAAAAAAATTAAACCACTATGTCAGCTTTATTTGGGTTTGAATGCTGCTTGTCTTGTTTATTGGTTGTGTATTCAATTTCTATAAGTTTTGAGTTTAAAATTACATAATTAATAAAATTATGAAGTTATTAGTGATTTAATCAATTGAAGTGATTGCATATAATCCACATTATTTTAAACTATTTTTAAATTTGGAGATTATTATAATGAACAATAAGTTCTTACTGAGTTTATGTTTAACAGGTGTAGTGAGCATAACTGGATGTACCACGATTGCAGATATGGCAGGGGCAGATTCTGCAACATTAAATCAATCTGCAACACAGAATTTTAATAAGACTGTACAAGAAGCGCAGGGCAATAAGACCTTAGATACATCATCATCGACGTATAAGCGGATTAATGCCGTTTTTCTTCGTTTAAAACCGTATGCAGATCAAATGAATCAGACTGGTCAACAGTTTGATTGGAGGCTTGCTGTATTAAAATCTGATACCGTGAATGCTTATGTTGCACCAGGTGGTAAAGTTGTTTTTTATACAGGAATTGTGACGAAACTTAATCTGACCGATGCAGAAATTGCGGCTGTAATGGGTCACGAAATGACGCATGCGCTAGAAGAACATTCTAAACAAAAAATGGGTGCTCAAGCTTTAACTAATTTGGCATTGAATATCGGTTTGTCTGCAGCGGGTGATAGTGTGGGGCAGCTTGGAACAGCGGCTGCTCAATTAGGAAGTCAAGTAGGTGTCGGTTTACCTTATTCACGTAGTTTAGAAAGCCGTGCAGATCAAGGTGGCTTAATGCTTATGGCACGTGCTGGTTATAACCCACAGGCTGCAATTACCCTTTGGGAAAAAATGGGCAAACAAGGTGGTTCACAAGGTCTCGCATTGTTATCAACGCATCCTACAGATGAAAATCGAATGAATGCAATGAAGAAAAATTTAGCAGCCGCAATGACAGTATATAACCAACGTCGCTAATTCATTGGTGTAATAAAAAAGGATGCTTAAGCATCCTTTTTTATGGGGCAATCTTTTAAATTAATTTTCAATATTTTAAAGTGGTACTCTAAAAAGAGCTTATAAAAATAAAACGTTGCTTAATTCTAAAAAACTTTAATAAATAGAAAACACCACTTTATATTTATTTAAGGCGCAGGGTTCGGTTGTTGACGATGGATCGCTTCAATTTCTTGTAAAATATCTTCAGATAGATCAATTTCAAATGCTGAGATATTTTCTTTGAGCTGTTGCATATTGGTTGCGCCAATAATGGTACTGGTGACAAAAAACTGTTGTTTGATAAAGGCTAAAGCCAGTTGGGCTAAACTGAGCCCATGCTTTTCAGCCAATACAGCGTATTGCTCAGTTGCCCATTCACTTTCTGGGTTGCTGTAGCGTGTAAAGCGAGAAAATAAGGTGATTCGCCCATCTTTCGGTCGAGCGCCATTTTTATATTTTCCAGTTAAATAACCAAAAGCCAGCGGGGAATATGCGAGTAGTCCAATCCCTTCATGCTGTGCAATTTCAGACATCCCTATTTCATAGGTTCGATTGAGTAAATTATAAGGATTTTGGACGCTTACAATTTTTTCTAAGCCCATTTTTTCAGCCAATTGGATGAACTTCATGGTACCCCATGGCGTTTCATTGGATAGACCAATATGACGGATACGACCTTTGCTCACTTCTTTTGCGAGTGCCGTTAAAGTTTCCTCCAATGGCGTAATATCTATACTCTGTATTGCCTGTTGATTGCCATAACCGAGCGCACCAAAGAAGTTGGTTGGTCGTTGTGGCCAATGCAGTTGATATAGGTCGATATAATCCGTTTGTAAGCGATTTAGAGAGCTGTCTATCGCACTAGAGATCTCTTGTTCAATGAAGCGAGTATGTCCGTCACGGATGCTACTTCCGCCTTGCTGAGGACCTGCAATTTTTGATGCTAAAAATAGCTGATCACGATTACCATTTTGTGCAATCCAATTTCCAATAATGATTTCCGTTGAACCTTGTGTTTCTGGTTTAGGCGGAACAGGATACATTTCAGCGGTATCCCAAAAATAAAGCCCTTGGTCCAATGCATACTTTAACTGTTCGAAAGCTTCTGATTGGCTATTTTGTTCACCAAAGGTCATTGTACCTAAACAAATTTCAGGGACTTGTAATCCAGATTGACCCAACGGATTAAATTTCATGAGTAAATATCCTTACATCATCATAATTGGTTGTTACTGATTCAAAACACTATGTCTAGTAGCGTGAAAAATCAACGATAAAGTTGCATAAGTATTGTATTGGTTTAAATTAAGACATAAAAAAAGCAAACCCGAAGATTTGCTTTAATTTTATTTATGGATGATGATTATTCATCATCATTTTCGCTCTCATCTTCAGAGAATGCTGATTCATCAACAGACACATCAAAAATTAAAATAGCTTTACCATCGGTTTCGATCATGCCTTGTTCTTCAAGTGTTTTTAGAACACGACCAACCATTTCACGTGAACAACCGACAATACGACCAATCTCTTGGCGAGTAATGCGAATTTGACGACCATTCGGGAGAATCATGGCTTCAGGTTGTGCAGAAAGATCAATCAAGCAACGCGCGATACGACCAGACACATCAATAAAGGCAAGGTCAGTAACTTTACGTGTGGTGTTTTTTAAACGACGTACAAGCTGAGCAAATACGGCATAACTTAAGTCAGGATATTGTTTGCTGATTTCATGGAAATTTTCATAAGATATTTCAGCAATCTCACAAACATCACGTGTTCTTACTTCTGCTGTACGTTGAGGGTTTGTTTCAAATAAACCCATTTCCCCAAAAAAATCACCAGGGTTCAAATACGCAACAACAATTTCACGATCATCATCTTCACGTAAAATAATTGAAACTGAACCTTTTAAAATTAGATACAGAGATTTAGACTCAGAACCTGCATCAATGATTGCCGTACGTTTAGGGAACCGATTAATGTGAGCTCTTTTGAGTAAAGCTTTGACTGACTCAGGCAGTTGCCCAGGAGACAAAGCATCTGTACTTAGTTGTGCAAAATTAGAAGACATGCTTAAACATTCCGAATTGGATTATACTAGATCTGCTGATCTAAAAATGAACGCGTCACATAGAAACAGCAGTAGAGATGAAATTCCTTATCAACTCATTTTATGCTAGTGTACAGGTACCCCGTAAATTTATAGCTTTTTTTAGGTAGTTGCAATGCAAACTAGCGTACATTGGTTAGAGAATGTTGCTTTCGAAGCAAAATCAGAAAGTGGTCATCAAATCGTGATGGATGGCTCTGCTGAGTATGGCGGTGAAAACCGTGGTCCACGTCCTATGGAACTGATATTAATGGGACTTGGTGGGTGTGCTTCGTTTGATATTGTGACTATATTGAAGAAATCTCGACAAGATGTGACAGATGTCATTTGTCAGCTACAAGCAGAGCGTGCCGATACCATCCCTGCTGTGTTTACAAAAATTCATTTACACTTCGTTATTACTGGTCATGAAGTGAAAGAAAAACAAGTGGCTAAAGCTGTTGAGCTTTCAGCTGAGAAGTACTGTTCAGCGAGTAAAATGTTGGCAGATGGTGGTGTGGAAATCACTCACGATTTTGAAATTATCAATGTATAATCATTTGAAGATTCATGTAAAAAAGCCAATTTAATCAATTGGCTTTTTTTATTTAAATTGTCTGTTATATCAAGTGACTGGTCAGACATCATAATTTGATCATTAAATTATTACAAAATGTGTATTTTTTAATGAATGCGCTCATTTTTTATAATTTAATATAAAAAACTTAGCATCTCTTAAAATAGAATCATTTAGATAAGAATAATTGTGGGTCAACTCGGGCATTATTAAGACTCATTCCCCAATGTAAATGTGGACCAGTAACTCGACCAGTTTTTCCAATTAATCCAATAAGTTCACCTTGTTTAATAGTTTGACCTTTTTGCACATCTATTTTACTTAAATGGCAGAACATACTAATGAGTCCTTGCCCGTGATCTATTAAAACCGTGTTGCCATTAAAAAAATAATTACCAGTAGCAACCACGATACCATTTGCAGGTGCGACCACTTTTTGCCCTACGGGTGCAGGAATGTCTAAACCTGAATGTGGCGCTCGTTCTTCACCATTGAAAAAGCGTTTGCGTCCAAATGAATTACTGAATTTTCCAGCAGTCGGTCGAATAAACTGAGGAAAGTCTGTCCATTGTGCTTTTGTGAATGATGAATAAATATCATTTTGCTCTTTAGCCTCCACAGCATAGCGGTTGAGTTGTTCTTCATTGGGATTCACATAGTCATTATTTTTGACATTCAGGCGTTGTTCTACATATTTATACGGTTTGATCTCTACACGAATTGGCTGTGCATTGGTTTGTAATTCAATTGAACCGACTGGTGTAGAAAGGGGAATTCCAAAAATGGCATAGTTACGTGAATTAGGCTGCGTGATTAGAATAGGCTGATTATTATATTTGACTTCAGTGATATTACTTTCGAGTGGAATAACAGCAATACCACCCGCATGCCTTGAATCTTGTGGAAGGGCGTGTAATTGAGATGCTGAAAAGAATGCAGTAAGAACAAATAATTTTTTGAATAAAGACATAACAAGAATGCTGATTTTGATTTGATTCAATTATGAAGCTGATCTAATGTTTTGCTCAAGATCGACTTTGTTAATTCAAACTGAAATTATTCGAAGATTTCAGCTAACAGAATGTATATTCACGTGTCTAAAACTTTAAATATGTGAGTGATCGGTGATTGTATATAAATATTAGATCTCTTACGAAAGTGGAGAAATAAACAAAATTTTATAAGCGGAAATGCTATTTGACAAAAATTGAATGTTCTTTCTCACTTTCAGAGAAGGTTAAGATTAATCCCAAAGATAACCCTCTCCTTAAAAGGAGAGGGGGACACATCCATTATGAACCAATGTTGATTAAAAGCTGACTTATGCAAGATATTTAATAGATTATGTTTTATAAGGTCTATTACGTCTTAGTTGGTGCAGGACAGAAATCAGCGTATCAATTTCATCCGTGGTATTGTAAAAAGCCAAAGAAGGACGAATTGTTCTTTCAACGCCAAAGCGCCGTAAGATCGGTTGAGCACAATGATGACCTGTACGCACAGCAATACCATGCTGATTCAGCACTTTACCAACTTCTTCTGTTTCATAACCCGCCAATGTAAATGACATAACACTGGCTTTATTTAATGCTGTGCCAATCAAGCGTAGACCTGAAATACTTTGCAAAGCATGTTGCCCATATTCTAATAAATCATGTTCATAACGGGCAATATTATGAATTCCCAGACTTTCTACATATTCAAGTGCAGCACCTAAACCGACAGCATCAGCAATATTTCCAGTACCTGCTTCAAATTTGCTTGGAGCAGGTTGATAGACAATATTTTCAAAGGTGACATCCTGAATCATATTACCGCCACCTTCCCAAACTGGCATGGAATCTAATAACTCAGATTTTGCATATACAGCACCGATACCTGTTGGTCCAAATACTTTATGCCCTGAGAATACAAAGAAATCTACATCCAAAGCAGTGACATTGGTAGGCATGTGAGACACAGACTGCGCACCATCCACCAAAACAGGTACACCTGCAGCATGTGCAAGGGCAATGATTTCTTGAGTAGGCGTCACAGTTCCAAGCGCATTGGATACCTGAGTGATTGAAACAAGTTTAGTTCTTGGATTAAGTAGTTTAACAAACTCTTCAATCTGAATTTGACCTGTATCATCCACAGGAATCACGCGTAGTTTAGCACCTGTTTCTTGAGTAAGCTGATACCACGGTACAATATTGGCATGATGCTCCAAGTGCGAAACAATAATTTCATCTCCTGCTTGAATATTTTGCTTACCCCATGTTTTGGCGATTAAGTTGATGCCTTCAGTCGTTCCTCTGACAAAAACAATATTCTGTGATGATTTTGCACCAATAAATCGGGCAACCACATCACGCGCGTGTTCATAGGCATCACTGGCACGGGCAGCCAACTCATGTGCGGCACGATGAATATTGGAGTTTTCGTGCTTATAAAAGTGACAAATTCGTTCAATAACGGCTAAAGGTTTATGCGTTGTCGCTGCATTATCTAACCAGATCAGCTGCTTTCCATTGACACGTTCTTGCAAAATTGGAAAGTCTTTCCGAATTTGCAAAATATCAATTGGCTGATAGTTTTGCGCTGTCGTTGGGATTTGCAAATCTGAATGCGGACGAGTTGTTTCAACCGTTGGTGATTGTAAAAAGTAATAGCCAGATTCTGCTGTAGCAGGTTTGTCATTACGATCTTGTAAAGCACTTTTCAATTGATGATCTTGACTAAAATGATAGTCATCAAAAGCATACGGATTTCTTAATACATCTGATTGTGCTGAACGTGTCTGCACAGTTTGCTGGTTCACAGCATTAGGTTTTTGCAAATCGAGGAAATAAAACCCAGAAGATGCTTGAGCAGGCGAAGACACAGGAATACTTGTCGGCGCAGAGTGCTGTGAGAACGGTGCAGAGTTGAGTGATAAATCCAATCTATTTACTGCCACCAATGGATCAGGCGTGTTCGCGCCACCAATCACAGGAGCAGAAGATAAAATTCTACGTTCAGGATGATCCGCGATTGGCTCAATAAAATGCTGTGTTGAATTTGGATTTAAATTTGTCTGTTCAACAATCGCAGGAATTCGACCTGATAATGCAACAATCGGATCTTTCGGCTGTGGAGAATGTCTCGGTAAATCAAAGTTGAAACCTTGCAGGTTTTGTTTTGGTAAAGCAGAAAAAAATTCTGCTGCCAACTGAGTAATGAATGATTCACTGATCGGTGCTGTTGCAATCTGTTCTGAAAGATCAGCCCTTGGTGAATTACTTGTAAGTTGTTGGATAGTCATGGTATTTGTCTACCTCCACGTCATCAAGTACCGCAAGGGCATCATCAGTTAAAACAGCAAGTGAGCAATACAGTGAAATTAAGTAAGATGCAATCGCATTACGGTTGATGCCCATAAAGCGTACTGACAAGCCTGGCGCTTGTTCACCTGCAAGACCCGGTTGGAATAAGCCAACCACACCTTGACGTTTTTCACCAACACGTAAAAGAATAATCTTGGTTTTACCATCTTCAACAGGGATTTTATTGGATGGAATCAGTGGAATACCGCGCCAAGTAATAAACTGAGAACCAAATAGGCTGACTGTTGGAGGCGGAACACCACGACGCGTACATTCACGACCAAAAGCAGCAATTGCATCTGGGTGTGCAAGGAAGAAACCTGGTTCTTTCCAAACTTTACGCAATAAATCATCAAAATCGTCAGGCGTTGGTGCGCCAGTCAATGTTGAAATACGTTGTTCATCTGCAACACTGGCCAATAAACCATATTCAGGGTTATTGATCAGTTCGCTTTCTTGACGTTCTTTGATGGTTTCAATGGTTAAGCGTAATTGTTCTTTAATCTGATCATGTGGACTGCTGTAAAGGTCTGAAACACGGGTATGGATGTCTAATACCGTAGAAACACCGTTTAAAAAGTATTCTCTTGGATTAACTTCATAATCAACAAAAGTTTGTGGCAAAGTCGCTTCATCACGTTGTGTACATGCGACTTGAATATCATCGGTATTGCTGACTTTATTGACACGGTAAATACCTGCTTCAACAGGTGTCCATTGCAGTAAATGCGTGAGCCAACGTGGCGTAATGGTCGAAAGCTGTGGAACTGTTTTGGTGGCATTGGCAAGCTGACGAGCGGCTTGATCGTTCAGCGCTTGACGGGCAACATCTGGGTGTTTAGCCATGTTTTGAATCCTTAGAATATCTTTTTAATTGGGTTTAATTTTTCGGTTAAGAGGTAATGAATCTGCATATTTATAAAATTTTAGTAATAGTGATCCTCTCCATGAAAATTGAAGTTCTAAAATGATGTTTACTTGTTATGTTTAAAGACTTTTTACGTATCTGAAATTTAATTCGATCACAAAAAATGAATCATTATTTAATCGGTTTTTAATTATTCCTGTCGCCATGGCAGATTATGAAAACGCCAACCATTGAAAGCACCACGATGATTAGTCTCATCTAAATCACCTTCAAAACCTTGATCAATATTATAAATTTCAGTGAAACCTGCATTAAAAGCGACATTGGCAGCAGCAGCGGAGCGTTTACCACTACGGCACAATAAGAGAATGATTTTGTCTTTACCGACTTTGCTTTCAAGTTCTTTTGCAAAGCGTGGGTTACGGTTTAAAGCCGTGCCTGTTGCCCATGGGATATGAATAGTTTCTTCAACAAAACCGACAAATTTACGTTCTTCAGCCGTTCTGACATCTACAATTGATACATGACCTGCTTGGAATAAAGCCCATGCTTCATGTGGAAGAACTGTGCCTGTAAATTCTAAATAATGATCTTCAACCCGCTGTTTTGCCTGATCAAAGATTTGCTTAATTTGATCAGAATTTAATTCGGGAAAATTAGGATTTGTTAAACTATTCATTTCTAGTGCCTT
The DNA here is from genome assembly GCF_002135415.1 of Acinetobacter sp. ANC 3832. Classification (GTDB taxonomy): domain Bacteria; phylum Pseudomonadota; class Gammaproteobacteria; order Pseudomonadales; family Moraxellaceae; genus Acinetobacter. The sequence goes on along the minus strand of NZ_NEGJ01000003.1, from coordinate 157,304 downwards.
CGATCAAACTCCATTTATTTAACCTTAAAAATAGAGTTTGCTCTCATTTATTGGTAAAGATGATATTTAATATAATGATTTTTTATATTCTTAAAATGAATAAAAATTGGATTAGTTATTCTTAAAAAAGGAAAGGTTTTTAATTCAAAATGTAGATATCGATATACAAAATAATGTTTATCTAAAACGGAGATAATAAAATACTATTTGCTCAGTGAATTGAATAATAAATCATAGTTTTTCATTCTTAAAGTTTAAAAAATAAAACAATGACTCTATGTGCAATGTAGGTAAACATATGACAATGTGGAATATTCAGAATATTGTTGATGAGTTGCAAGAAGCTCGTAACCAATGGCGAACTCAGCAAAGAAGCCTGAAAGATTTTGGTGGGCGTGAGTTACCATCCAAAGATGAAATTAAAAAAATACTGAATGATTTATGTGGTGTTCTATTTCCGATGCGTTTAGGGCCACATGATTTAAGGCAGCAAAGTGAAAATTTCTATATTGCACATACGCTTGAAAAAACATTATATGCTTTGCTTGAGCAAGTTAAATTAAACCTAACCTATGATTATAAATATAAAAAACATCATGAAAATATAGAAGTGAGCACAGTGCTTGCTGAAAGTATTGTTAATGAATTTGCACAAAAGCTTCCTAACATTCGTAAAATTTTAGATACAGATGTGATTGCTGCTTATGAGGGTGATCCCGCTGCCCGCAGTGTAGATGAAGTCTTGTTATGCTATCCGGGGATTCTTGCGATTATTTATCATCGAATTGCGCATGAGTTTTATAAAAAAGATCTCTCTTTATTGGCAAGGCTGATTGCTGAAATTGCACATTCTAAAACAGGGATTGATATTCACCCTGGTGCACAAATTGATCAGGGCTTTTTTATTGATCATGGGACTGGTGTGGTGATTGGCGAAACTTGTGTTATTGGTAAAAATGTCCGTATTTATCAGGCTGTCACACTGGGCGCTAAACGCTTTGAAATTGATGATTCTGGGCGTTTGCAGAAAGAGTATGCACGGCATCCAATTGTTGAAGATAATGTGGTGATCTATGCAGGGGCGACCATTCTCGGACGCATTACCATTGGACAAGGCGCGATTATTGGTGGGAATGTTTGGATTACGCAAAGTGTTGCACCGAATAGTGCTGTTTCACAGAGTTCGCTGACAAAAACAGAAGTTTAATAATCGAGTAAATTCATTTACTAGGGTGTGACAGCGGCTTACATATCGTATTGAAACGAAGACAGATCAGCATTTTATAATTAAAACCATTTCTATGATCTGTTATTAGAGCTCTTGCGAGAATCGAGAAATGAACAAAATTTTATAAACAGAAATGGTATTTGATTGAGATTGAATGTTCCTTCTCTTTATGGGAGAAAGTTTGGATGAGGGTGAATCCTAAATAAAGATAATTCTTTCTCTAACCCTCTCCTTAAAAAGCGGAGGGACATCCATTATGAACAAATGTTGATTAAAAGCTGACTTATGCAAGAGGTCTATTGAAGATTTTAAATCGGTTATTTCATCAAAATGGATGCTTTAGGCTAGCCTAGATATTTATGGGGCAAATGCTTTCTATTGTGAGGGTTGAAAGCGACGTGAAAGGAGCTAATTTCAATGAGATTAGTGATAGAAGTCTCTATTCTTTCTATTAAAAAATTAAAATAAAACAGTTACTAAAATTCTACATTGTTTTTATTCTCAATTGCTGTGTAAGTGCTTATTGTAGTTATGAGCTTATTCAATTTTAAATATTCATGGGGAATTAAGTAATGAATATTTAAAATAAAATGAGCTTGAAAGGGTATGCGTTAGTACCCATGTTATAACTGTAGTTTAATTTTATTTCAATATTTGTTAGTTGTTGAAAAAAAACAGTATTTTTATAAAATTTCCTTGAAAAAACGTAAATCATTCCCATATATCTATCAAGTAGAAAATTTGTTGTGAGGAAAATAAGAATGCGTTTTGAAAAATTTACAAACCGTTTACAGCAAGCGTTATCAGATGCCCAATCTTTAGCAATGGGCAAAGACAATACCTCAATTGAAGGTATTCATATTTTATCTGCCTTATTGGAAGAACCAGCCAATATTAGTCTGTTACAACAGGCAGGTGCAAATTTACGTGATCTTCAAACCAAGTTGCAACAAGCATTAAATGATGCAGCAACGATTGCCAATCCAACGGGTGATATTAACCTGAATCCTGAAGCTGTACGTGCCTTGAATTTGGCAGACAGCTATGCACAGAAAGCAGGGGATGAGTTTTTATCGACTGACTGGGTGATACTGGCTTTAGCGGAAACAGGTACAACCAAAACATTATTAAATGGCGTAGGTGTAACAACTGAAAAACTACGTAAAGCAATTGAAAATATTCGAGGTGGCGACAAAGTTATGGCAAATAACCACGAAGATCAAAGAGATTCATTAAATAAATATACCGTCGACTTGACTGAACGTGCGATGGTGGGAAAATTAGACCCTGTAATTGGTCGTGATGAAGAAATTCGTCGTACCATTCAAGTATTATCACGCCGTACCAAAAACAATCCAGTATTGATTGGTGAGCCAGGTGTGGGTAAAACAGCGATTGTTGAAGGTTTGGCACAGCGTATTGTGAATGGTGAGGTGCCTGAAAGTCTAAAAGGTAAACGTGTTTTATCTTTAGATTTAGGTTCATTGCTTGCAGGTGCAAAATATCGTGGTGAGTTCGAAGAACGTCTAAAAGCAGTGTTGAAAGACCTTTCTAAGCATGATGGCGAAATCATTCTATTTATTGACGAATTACATACGCTCGTTGGCGCAGGTAAGGGTGATGGTGCAATGGATGCAGGGAATATGTTGAAACCTGCATTGGCTCGCGGTGAATTACGTTGTGTGGGTGCAACGACTTTAGATGAATATCGCCAATTCATTGAAAAAGATGCTGCTTTGGAACGTCGTTTTCAAAAAGTATTGGTCGATGAGCCAAGTGTAGAAGATACCATTGCGATTCTGCGTGGATTGAAAGAGAAATATGCAACCCATCATGGTGTGCAAATTCTTGATTCTGCGATTATTGCCGCTGCGAAAATGTCGCATCGTTACATCACAGATCGTCAATTACCTGACAAAGCAATTGATTTGATTGATGAAGCAGCATCACGAATCAAAATGGAAATTGACTCTAAACCAGAGCCTTTAGACCGTTTAGATCGACGTTTAATCCAGTTGAAAATGCAATTGGAAGCAGTGAAAAAAGATGCTGATTCTGTCAGTCATGTTGAAGTGCAACATCTTGAAAAACAAATTGAAGAAGTTCAGCGTGAATACAATGATTTGGAAGAAGTATGGCGTGCTGAAAAAACTTTAGTTGAAGGTACAAATCAGGCTCAGGTTGAATTGGATAAAGCACGTACTGCTTTTGAAAAAGCGCAACGTGAAGGTGATTTGGCAGAAGCAAGCCGTTTGCAATATGGTGTGATTCCAGAGTTGCAAAAACGCTTGAATGAAGAAGAGGTGGCTGAAGCAAATGACGAGCCAAAACTGATTCGTACTAAAGTGACTGAAAATGAAATTGCAGAAGTTGTAAGTGCTGCGACAGGTATTCCTGTGACCAAAATGTTGCAAGGTGAACGTGAAAAACTCTTAAATATGGAAGAGTTTTTACATAACCGTGTTGTAGGTCAAGATGAAGCTGTAGTTGCTGTATCAAATGCGGTACGTCGTTCACGCGCCGGTTTATCCGATCCGAACCGTCCAAGTGGTTCATTCTTATTCCTTGGACCAACAGGGGTCGGTAAAACTGAGCTGACTAAAGCATTGGCGAACTTCTTGTTTGACAGTGATGATGCGATGATTCGTATCGATATGAGTGAGTTCATGGAAAAACATTCTGTGAGCCGTTTAGTGGGTGCACCTCCTGGTTATGTGGGTTATGAAGAAGGTGGTGTGTTAACTGAAGCTGTTCGCCGTAAACCGTATAGTGTGGTGTTATTTGATGAGGTTGAGAAAGCACATCCTGATGTATTCAATATTTTACTACAAGTGTTGGATGATGGTCGTTTAACCGACTCTCAGGGTCGTGTCATTGACTTTAAAAATACGGTGATTGTGATGACATCAAACCTTGGTTCAAGCGATGTGCGTGAATTGGGTGAGGGTGCAAGTGATGATGAAGTGCGTGTGACTGTAATGAATGCAGTTTCACAACATTTCCGTCCAGAGTTTATTAACCGTATTGATGAGCTTGTGGTTTTCCATTCATTGAAAAAATCACAAATTCGTGGCATCGCAGACATTCAATTGGATCGTTTACGTTCTCGTTTGAATGATCGTGATATGGGCTTAAAAGTAGATGATGCTGCTTTTGATTTATTGATTGAAGCAGGTTTTGACCCACTTTATGGTGCGCGTCCATTGAAACGTGCCATTCAGCAACAGGTTGAAAATCCATTGGCTCAGAAAATTCTGGCGGGTGATTTCATCCTAGGTGATACAATTTTAATCACTGCTGAAAATGGTCGACTTCAATTTGATAAATTGAAATTAAGTTAATGGTTTAGCTTTACTCAGCAATAAAAAACCCAGCTTCGGCTGGGTTTTTTATTGCATATGAACTCAGTACAGATAGAAAGCGATATAAATATGGACATACCTGTTATCGGGTAATTGAAGGATATGATTGCGGTTGTTTTATAAAATTGTTAGATTTTACTAAGCAATAATAAAAAATGGAGTAAGGATCATGATGATCAGGAATAATGAATTATATCAAAGCTATGTAAAAATAATTTTATCTGGTTGTTTAGTACTAGGGTCTTCACTGGCTATCGCTAAAACAGAAATGAATGATGAAATGTTAGCAGAGCAAACAGATCATTTAGCAAGGTTAACACCCATTGTTATTGTCGCAGTAAAAGAAGATTTGAAACAATCTACAGAAGCTCAAGAAAAAGTGCATGGGCAAGTTGCCAAAGAACGATCAGATAAAGAGAAAAAGAAAGAAATTTATACGACTGTGTTAACAGATTATGAATGGCAGAAAAAAGATCGTGAATATGATAAATCATCAGACAAATATATCAGCCCTATTGAACAGTATCGATTTATTGAAATTGCGGATTCGCCATATTTAAGACATGATGTCCGCATCACAACCGCAGATAAAGTGACAGTCTATCTGGGTCATGAGCGGGATTAAAACAATGCGCTAATTAAATATTAAACAGGATGGTGCTTAATAATCCATGATTTATGGATTCTTGTATTTCGTTTAAAATCAGGACCAATCGTTTCACTGGTGATTTCCTGAACATCAAACATGGCTTGAACTTCTTCATCCATTTCAAAACCACGATAGTTATTTGAGAAATACAAAGTACCAGCAGTGGTTAAACGATTCATGGCGCGTTTAAGCAATGAGTTGTGGTCACGTTGAATATCAAAGGTACCATGGAATTTTTTAGAGTTTGAGAATGTTGGTGGATCAATAAAGATCAAATCATATTGTTCATGACCTTCTTTCAACCATTCAAAACAATCACTTGCAAAGAATTGATGTTGTTGGTCAACGTGATCTACTGTTAAGCCATTGAGCACGAAGTTTTCTTTAGACCAGTTCAAGTAAGTATTCGATAAATCGACACTTGTTGTACTCGCAGCACCACCTAAAGCCGCATGTACACTTGCAGTAGATGTATAGCTATAAAGATTTAAGAAATGCTTACCTTTGGCTTCAGCAGCAATACGTAAACGCATTTGACGATGATCAAGGAATAAACCTGTATCTAAATAATCTGTTAAGTTCACCAGAATTTTAGCTTTGCCTTCTTGAACAATAAAGCGTTTAGAAGCAGTACTTTGTTTTTCGTACTGAGTTTTACCTTCTTGACGTGCACGTGTCTTAATGAAAATTGAATCACGACCAATACCTGTAACAGCACGAATAGAAGCAAGTGCTAAGTTAAAGCGTTTTTTTGCTTTTTCAGGATCAATAATTTTTGGTGGAGCATATTCTTGAACGTGTAAACGATCACCATATAAATCAACAGCAACATTAAAGTCAGGTAAATCCGCATCATATAAGCGCAGGCAGAAAATATTTTCTTTTACAGCCCATTTTTTCAATGCTTGCATATTCTTTTGCAAACGATTAGCAAAATCTTCTGCACCTTCAATCGGTTCAAATTGTAGAGGTTGCCAATTTGCTAAGAACGGTTGACTAACTGCCGCAGGTTTGATGTCACCAAAACGAATATAAATAGGCAATTTACCATTCATTAAACGTAAAAGTTGTGGGTTGTTGAAAGCTAATACATCGGCTTGCTCAACAGCAGAAGCAATGACTGCTGCATATTGATTTGGAAAGTTTTTCTGTAAAAGCCCAGATAAACCTAAATATAAAGAACGGTTTGAGGCTTTTTCACCTAAACGTTCACCATAAGGAGGATTTGTGACGATAAATGCTTTTTTGCCTTCGGCTTGAAAGTCAGGCCAATCCGCCATGGTACGTTCTTCGATTTTAATATGATCAAGAACTGATTCAAAACCTGCAGCGATAATATTTTGTTTGGTGGCTTTTACAGCTTCCCAATCTGCATCGTAGGCATAGAATCGTGGTAATTCATATTGTAACGCTTCTTGATGGCGATCGGCCGCTTCAGCTTTAATTGACATCCATAATTCATGGTCATGCCCATTCCAACCATTGAACCCAAAACGACGAACTAAACCAGGTGCGCGATCTGTCAAAATCATTAAAGATTCAATAATAAATGTACCAGAACCACACATTGGATCTAAAATAATATCTGGATTACGTTCTTTTAATTTGGCTTTCTGCAAAATTGCAGCTGCTAAATTTTCTTTAATTGGTGCATCTGTCATAAAGTGACGATAGCCACGTTTATGTAATGAATCGCCTGATAAATCTAAGCAATAAGTATGTTCTGTTTTACCTGCAAGCACATACAATGTAATTTCAGGTTGTTTAATATCAACACTTGGACGTTTACCAACCGCTTCCATAAAGGAGTCGACGACACCATCTTTCACACGTAATGTTGCAAATTGCGTATTTACTTTAATATCGCGTTCCACATGCAAACGAATAGCAAAAGTACTTTGTGGTGCAAAAATAAGAGACCAATCAAAATTCATTGCACCTTCGTACAATTCTTCAGCAACATCACGTGCATCATGAGTGAATTCAAGTTCATGGGTATGAATCGGGGTAAGTACACGTGAAGCCAAACGTGACCACATGCAAACGCGATAAGCGTCTTCAAGTTTACCTTTAAAAATTAATCGACCAGGGAAACGTTCAATGTTTTGGACGCCTAAACCTTCTATTTCTTCTTGAAGTAAGGTTTCAAGTCCATCTGCACAGGTGACCCAATATGTAGACAGACGTGGTTTCGAATTCATGAACATTTCCAAAGACAATAAAGCAATCTGCTATTTTAACGTATTTTGCGTGGGAAAACTTAGAGATTAAAATGAGACAGACGTATTTTTATTGAATGTTTAAATTTTTATTGAAATTCAGTTACTTTGCCAAGGTGAACTTTTAAGCATCTGGGTGGTTGATGATTCTATCCCTGAATTTAATTTACTCGATTTTAGGATTAGGCATCTGATATAAAGATGAGTAACATCTTTGATATATCCAGAATAAAAAGGTTTTACATAAAATATTTCATAAGATCGAAAAAATTAAAGTTCAAGGATGATATTCCATCATCCTTTTGTTTATAACGATTTAAATTATTTAATTTGATTACGGAGTTGATTCCAAAGCATGGAAATCGATTCTCGATGAATTAAATTACTCTTTAGAATAAAGATTTGCTGTGCTTTGTAGACCATGTTTTCATCACAAATGACCAATTGGTTTTTTATCAGTTCATCTTTAATGGTCAGTTTGGGTAACCACGCAATGCCGAGACCTTGTAAGACTAAGTCTTTGACATTATTTGCATTATCAGTTTCGTACAAAATACGATAAGTGAGTTTTTGTGTATCTAATAACTCATTCACCAAAATTCTCAAATAGGCTTTCGGGCTGTAAGTTAACAATGGAAAAAATTGATGAATATCAAATTTAGGTTGCCCTTGGTCATTTAAAAGGGTGACTGGAACAATGTCGGTTTCACCGATTTGAAGGTAGGACAAAATTTTCAAATTAATACTTGAAATGAGATTTTTATCTGCATAACAAATTAAAAAATCACAGGCACCTTCTTTGAGTAGATTGATCCCTTCATTAACATTGGTTGCAATAATTTCTAATTTAAAATTTTCAATATTACTGGGGAATAATTTAATAAAATTTGAGAAAAAATTTGAAGCTAAGGAATGTGCTACAGCAAAACGGATGGACATATTATTTTCTTTGCCCATGTTGTGTAGCAATTGAATGGTTTCATTCAATTGTTTTTCAATATCTTTCGCTGTTGAAAGTAAAACTTGACCTGCTTCAGTAAATTGAATATCTCTAAAGTTTCGTTCAATAATTTGAAAGCCTAGACTTTTTTCAATGTGTTGCAATCTTCTGGTAAAGGCCGATTGGCTGACAAAACGAATTTCTGCTGCCTTGGAAATAGATCGAGTTCGCTCTACTGCGATTAAATCTTCAATCCATTTAATTTCTAAACTCATTTTCACTAAATATCACGTATTTCATCATTATTAAGTATAAATGTATTATGCAAAAAATGCATAGCGAAATATAACAATGCATTAGCAAGCAGAAAACGAAATATTTATGATTTATTTACATTATTTATTGTTATTTACGGTTTAAAAAATGAATACAGAAATTGCTTCACGGACTGAGAAAGATTTATTAGGTACGAAAGAAGTTCCTCATCAATTTTATTTTGGTATTCAAACATTACGAGCAATTGAAAATTTTAAACTCAGCAATTCAAAAATTAGTGATCATCCTAATTTCATTAAAGCTTTAGCGATGGTGAAGCAAGCATGTGCAGAAGCAAATTATAAATTAGAATTATTAAATGATGAAAAATATCAAAGTATTGTTCATGCATGCCATCAATTAATTGAAGGTCAATATCATGAACAATTTCCTGTAGATATGCTTCAAGGTGGTGCAGGCACGTCGACCAATATGAATGCAAATGAAGTGATTGCAAATATTGCTTTAGAGCGTTTAGGACAACCTAAAGGTGCATATAAACATTTACATCCAAATAATGATGTCAATATGTCGCAATCCACGAACGACGTTTATCCGACAGCAATTCGTTTGGCTTTGTTATTAGATTTAGACCAGTTATATGTTCGTTTTAATAGTTTAATTACAAGCTTTAAAGCGAAAGGTGAAGAGTTTTCTGATGTTCTAAAAATGGGTCGTACGCAGTTACAAGATGCTGTGCCGATGACGTTAGGACAAGAATTCAATGCTTTTGCAATTACACTTGAAAAAGATTTAGCAAAATTGATGCAAATTGCACCTGAAAGTTTAAATTATATGAACTTAGGCGGAACTGCCATTGGTACAGGAATTACAACACCAAAGAACTATGCAAATTTAGCAGTATTGGCTTTGGCTGATATCAGTGCAAAACCTATTAAACTTGCACCAGACTTGATTGAAGCAACATCTGATATGGGTGATTTTGTACTTCTTTCTGGTTTATTAAAGCGTACTGCAACGAAATTATCAAAAATCGCCAATGATTTAAGATTGTTATCGAGTGGTCCACGTACTGGATTAGGCGAAATTAATTTAGAAGCAAAACAGCCAGGTAGTTCAATTATGCCAGGTAAAGTGAATCCAGTGATTCCTGAAGCTGTGAATATTTCATCATTCCAAATTATTGCCAATGATTTAGCGATTACTTTGGCTGCTGAAGCTGGACAATTACAGTTGAATGCGATGGAACCTTTAATTGCCTCTAAGCTTTTTGAATCTATTGATTTAATGGGCAGAGCAATGCAAATGTTTGAAACGAAATGTATTCGTACAATTACTGCAAATAAGCAAGTGTGTAAAGATTATGTTGAAAATTCAATTGGTATTGTGACTGCATTGAACCCTTATTTGGGTTATGAAACGACAACACGTATTGCAAAAACTGCGAATGAAACAGGGCAAAGTGTTGTTGATTTGATTCGTCAAGAAAACTTATTAAGTGAAGATGTTTTAGCGAAAGCACTTTCAATTGAAGTGATGGTGAATGCGGCATAACACTGTATTTTCAATACTTCGATAATTGCATAAGGATCAGTCATTCTTTCTTTTTTAAATAGAAATTAGAAAGTTTGATGTAAGAAATCTACGCATTGAAGTTCTAAAAGAGCCTGTAATCAGGCTCTCTTTTTAATGATTTTTTTATTGGTGATCGTGATTATTTTTTTAAAATTATGAGTGAAATTTGTTAAATTTTCTAAAAAGTCATTCTATTGTAACTATAGGTAAATAATTCGCGGTTCTGAATAACAAAACTCAAATAATTAGATTGAATAATAAGCGCATAATCGTGTTGTACAAATAAGCATCACAACAAGAAATTGAAAATTCTAATGAGCTAGGAGTATTTATATGGATCTAATCACACTGCTGAAAGATCGTGTAACACCGATGGTTATGAAAGGTCAAACAACCTACTTAACAGAAAAAAGCACAGCACTTGCTGAATTTTATCCCTTTTTATTAGCAGCTTTAAAATCCAATTCACATCTGATTTCTTTTTTTCAGAATAATTTGAATCCAAGACTGAGTGATTTATTTACCAAACATCCTCAAGTTAAAGATGAGTTTTTACAGGCGGTTAGTCAGGGTGTACCTGCGGAAGAAATAGAACCACTGTTAAACCACGCCATTCCAGCAACCCTAAATGTTATTGAAGAAGAAGCTGGGTCTAGAGACACTTCTGTCATTGAGCATTTTCTAGGGCAACATCATACGGATATCAGTTCTGCAATAGCGCCATGGGCAAAAGGGCTATTAGCAACATTAGGCTTTGGTGCTTTATCTCATGCGACTACGGCACATGCTATTCCACAACAGGCTCCGCCTACGCCAACAGTGGTTACACAAAGACCAGTTGCAACGGAAGAAAATAAAAAGAAATCAGGTGGTGGTTTATTAGCGGTCATTGCACTGATTATTTTAGCTTTACTTGCATTTTTATTCATGCGTAGTTGTAAAAAAGAGGATGCACCCACTGCGCAGCCTACGGTTGCACAAAGTAATAATGTTACTCAACAAGCTGCATTATTCCAAGTCGCGACTGATGCGAGTGGTAGTTTAACCAATTGTATGGCAAATATTGGTAATCCAAGCTTTATTGAAACTTTACAAAAAGATGTGAAGCAATTATTCAACCATCAAACTGGTTGTACCGTAGATTCAAGTCAAAGTTTTGGTGCAGAATTGGTTGATCAAAGTGCTTTGGCTGGTGTATTGAATTTGATAAAAGGTACACCAAATGTTCATATGACATGGACAGGAAATCAATTAACCTTACAAGGTAGTGATGCGATTGCTGTACAAGCTTTAGCGGATAAAATTAAACCGCTTGTTAAAGACATGCAGGTCGTTGTGGAAAAACCATTGAATGAGGCTGATGCGGTTAATTCAAGTATTGATCAAGCGAAACAAGCTTTATCAAGTATTAATCCTGATCAAGCAAAACCTGCTGATATTGCAAAAGCACTTAATTTGCAAATTATTAACTTTGCCAGTGCTTCTAAAGAAATTCCAGATGCGAACAAGGTTATTTTAGATCAAGCTGCTGAATTGATGAATAAAGTACCGAATGTAAAATTAGGTATTAAAGGCTATACCGATTCAACAGGTAATGCTGAAAAAAATAAAGCTTTATCTTTAAAACGTGCACAATCTGTGGCTGATTATCTTGTATCAAAAGGTGTTGACCCAAGTAAATTGGTGGCTCAAGGCTTTGGTCAAGAAAACCCAGTGGCTGATAATGCAACCAAAGAAGGTCAATTCAAGAATCGTCGTATCGAGTTTGAGGTTGTAAATACTGAAACTGGAACGGTTCGTGAAGTCACTGAAAATGGTGTACAAGAAAAAAAATAAATTAATCTTTAAAAAAACCTCGATTTTCGAGGTTTTTTTATGCATTCTATCGAACTGTAAAAGTAGATTTGTTTAAATACAGACAAAACAAAGACAATAAGGTTTTATAAAATGAAGAAGTTAGCATTGATTACAGCATTATCCAGCACATTATTAATATCAGGTTGTGATTTTTTTAAACATAAGAAAGATGAAACGAATGCAAAAGAAATGTCGGAATGGAGTTGTACAAATCAGGATAATATCAATCAAATTCAACAATACTTAAAAGATGAATATTTAAAACAAGTGGATAAAAATCTACGCGATACTAACTATTATGAAGCAGACCAAGTCCTTTTAAATCAAATTAATAGTGGTTTGAAATTTGAAATTAAAAATATTCGTACAGTAACAACAGATCCTAAAACTGCGACTCAGTTAGAGTGTGAAAGTCAGCTAGTTGTGCATTTTCCGAAAGGGCTACAGAAACGAGCAGAAAATGCATATCTAGAACAACCTTGTGAAGAATGTGAAAGTGAGGGAAATACGACACTTCGTGATCATTTAGAAGCAGGCGAGTATAAATTGACTTTGGACAATGACACTTTAAAAGGTGCATTTAACTATGATATTACCAAAACAGACAAAGAGGGTTTAAGCCTGAATGTACAAAATCAAAGTGCAGTAATTGATGGTGTAGCTTTGGTGACTGTCAATGCGGTGCAATATGAGGCGTACGTAAAAGCCAATAAAAAGAATCAAGAACAAAATGAGAAATCGAATGTAGAAAATGCTGAACAAACAGCATTAGCGCAAAAATCTATGGATATTCGTAAGAAAGAATTAGATGAAGATAAAGCGAAGCAAGTTGATCGCTTGAATCAAACGTGGGATCGTTTTACTGATGAGCAAAAGGCACAATTGCAACAAGATCAGTCTGAATGGTTTGAAAAACGTGATGTTGATTGTAAAGTAATCTCTCAGAAATCTGTTGGTCAACTTTCGGATAGTGAAAAAGAAACCTATCAAAAACAATCAAATTATTGGGATGATGCTTTAAGCGCTCAAAATCAGGAAATGCAATATACCAATTGCTTTAATCAACGAACAGCTGAACGCATTATTTATTTAAACAACGTTTTTAATTGATTTTTAGACAAAAATAAAAAGGACGAATTGATTCGTCCTTTTTTTATTGGCATGCTGTATCAATTATGGTGATTTAGTACATTCAAATGCGTATCAGTTTTATTGGCTCAGGACGAGTGGCAACACATTTAGCTCGTGTTTTATCGGCTTCATATCAGATTGTACAAATCTATAGTCCACAATTAAAGCATGCTGAAATGCTTGCAAAGCAAGTTCATGCTCAAGCGATTAATCAAGATCAGCAAATAGATATCGATATTGATTTATTGATTATTGCAGTAAGTGATTCCGTCATTGCTAAGGTGATTGAACAAGTTTCAACGCGTTTGAGAGATATTTTAATTGTCCATACCTCAGGCAGTACCAGTTTAGAGGTACTGACTCAATATCACCTAAAGTCAGGTGTTTTTTATCCATTACAAACCTTTAGTTTTGAGCGTAATATAGATTGGTCGAATACACCTTTATTTGTTGAGGCTCAGGAAGAATCTGATCTTCAAATTTTAACAGAACTTGCACATAGTCTTAGCCAACGAGTATATCAGTATTCATCTGAGCAGCGTTTAAGCTTACATTTAGCAGCGGTATTCGCCTGTAATTTTAGTAACTACTGTTATGACATGGCAAAACAGGTTGTCGATGCTCAACAGGTTGATTTTAGTTTGCTTTATCCACTGATATTAGAAACAGCACATAAAGCGACTCAAAATGATCCAAAGAGCGTGCAAACTGGACCTGCGATTCGAAATGATTTCAATATCTTAGAGATGCATCAACACATGTTATTAGCTTCAGGGAGAGATGATTTAAAACAAGTTTATGCATTGCTGAGCCAAGGCATTATACAAAGACATGAATCTGAATGAATTGAGATGTTCTAATCTAAAGTTATGATGTGATATGGATGATCTAAAGATTCTGGAAATAAATTGAGTTGTAATGGTTGAAAAATAGACTTGCAACTCAAAGCCCAAAAACTTATATTCTGATTTAAGTTAATAAAAAATATATAAAAATGAATCAGCATAGTCACTTATTACAAGATGTTGAATGGAAAGATTTGCTCAAATTAAATTTATTTGATGTGATCAATGAATTATTATTGTCCTTGCCATGGCTTATTCTTTCTTTTATTTGTGCATTTCAGCAGTGGTATCCAATCGCATTATTCTGTTCATTTATGTTTTTCTTAACAGGTTTAAGGCAAGTGCATAATGCCTTTCATTTTGCTCTAGGCATTGGTCGTCAACAAACCCATTGGGTCATGTTTATACTGAGTATATTGATGCTCGGTTCAATGCATGCAGTGCAAATTAATCATCTTCGGCATCATCAACATTGTATGGAGGATGAGGATATTGAAGCGAAAAGTGCCAAAATGAAATGGTGGCAGGCTTTTTTATTTGGCCCATTCTTTCCTTTAATGTTACATAAAAAAGCTTTTGAAGTGGGTACGCCTATACAACGCAAATGGATGAGTGCCGAATTATTGGCGAATGTGATCGGGCTTATTCTCGTTTTTGCTGTACTTGATATCACTTTATTAAAATATCACGTCATTGCAATGCTGATCGGTCAATGCATGACTGCCTTCTTCGCAGTTTGGACAGTACACCACGACACTGAAGATCATATTTATATGGCGCGTACGGTACGAAATGAGTTTAAAAGAGTAGTCACTTATAATATGTTCTACCATGTTGAGCATCATCTTTTCCCTGCTGTGCCGACACGTAAGCTACATATTTTGGCAAAGCGTCTGGATGACTATGATCCAACCGTTGAAATTAGGGAAGTTTTTTAATTCTATAATTGTTGATTGCAAAATAAAAAACAGAGCCTAATCGCTCTGTTTTTTATGACATGGTTTAAGAATTAATGAGTTTTCTTAAACAAGAAGTCATTAATTTTATGACCTTCTTCTAAACCACGACGTTCAAATTTAGTTTGAGGACGCCAATCTGGGCGAGGGTAGCTATTGCCTTTACCTGCCATATTTTCAAGATTCGGACGATTCTCTAAAACATCCAACATCCATTCAGCATACGGTTCCCAATCTGTTGCTGAGTGGAATGTACCACCCATTTCCAGTTTTTGTTCAACCAATGGCATACGGTCATGGGAAACGAAACGACGTTTAAAATGACGTTTTTTCTGCCAAGGATCTGGGAAATACAATTGAATCGCATTAATGCTGTTGTCAGGCATTTCACGTAACACTTGAATAGCATCAGCATCTAAAAGACGTAGGTTGCTTACTTCTGCCATACCTGCTTCATAAACACACTGTGCAATCCCAGGCACATGAACTTCAATACCAACATAGTTACGCTCAGGATTTGCCTTTGCCATGAGTACCAGTGAACGACCCATACCAAAACCAATTTCAACAGTCAATGGACGTTCAGGGTGCTCAAACTGTTGACGTAAGTCGCCCACAGGATATTCCAAAATTAAATCACGATGTTGTTCAAGCGCAGTACGTTGTGACGTATTTAGCGGAGAAGAACGGCGCATAAAAGTCACAATTTCACGGTGCTCTTGCAAATTGTCTAGTTCTACAACTTGCGAATCTAATTGATCGTTCGACATAACCTTGGCAAATGTAAAATTCAAAAACGGTATTGTAAGACCTCAGTCAACCAAGTCAAACTTTTTATTTTCAGGATGATAATCTCTTCACATTAGATTAGGTCATTTAAACTAAAACTGTCATCAAGCATTCATAGTGATGTCATGTATAAAAATTACTCTACATTCAATTTTAACAACTGTTCAAAATCATGATGAATATAAAACCACAGCTATTAAGTTTAAGTATGATACTTCTAGGGTGCTCTTTTTCTGTACATGCACAATTGATGTTTAGTCAATATATTGATGGATCTGCAAATAAAAAAGGGATTGAAATTTATAATCCAGATGGTACAACTGTGAATTTAGCAGATTATGAGATTCAGCAATTTACGAATGGATCTACGACTAAGTCAGCTACTTTTACATTACAAGGTTCATTAGCAAGCAAAGCAAAATATGTCGTTGGTCGCACAGAGTTACAGACAGAAATTGGTTCTAAAGTGAATCAAGTTGCGGGGCTTGCATTTAATGGTAATGATGCTTTGGTGCTTTTATATAAAGGAGTGCCTGTCGATCGTTTTGGTCGTGTTGGGGAAGACCCTGGAACAGGGTGGAGCGGAGCGAATTTTAGTAGTTATAAGAATAGTTTGTCACGAATTAAAACATCGAATAATGTGACTTCAATTGATCCAACTGCTGTATTTAATTTAGAAAGTGAATGGTTGAAGTGGTCAGATCAAAATGCATTTTCTCAGTATTTAGGTACGGATTCCGTCGTTACACCACCTGTGACAACCATTAGTTGTAGTACCACTGATACACCCATTGCAGATTTACAGTCTGCAATGCAAAATCAGCAATATGTCATTCGTGGTGTTATTACTGCAGACTATCGCTATGACAATGGTTTCTCAGGCTTTTACGTACAAACACCTGATACAAAAGCCAAAGCAAATTTGAGTAATGCTATTTTTGTATACTTACCACCAAGTAGTCAAATTATTGGAGGAAAAGTAGGTGAAGAGATAATTTTAAAAGGTCGTTTAACCTCTTATCTCAATCAACTTCAAATGGATCAGCTTGATCAAAATATTCAGACTTGTAATCAACAAGCATCTAATGCAGTCACAGCACAATCAGTAAGTTTACCTTTTGCTAGTTTGACTGATACAACGGGGAATGTACCTAAACGCTTTCAAGGAATGTTGGTTAAAATTCCACAGGCTTTGACAGTGAGTGAAAATTATAATTATGGTCGTTATGGTGAGTTATATTTAAGTTTAGGGCGTTTATATCTCCCAACCAATTTATATCCTGCAAAATCAGCAGAAGCCATTGCTTTGGCGAAACAGAATATTTTGTCAAAAATCATTTTAGATGATGGATACAACAATCAAAATAGAACGCCGTGGTTACCACAAAATTTTAGTGCATTAAATACTTTACGTTCAGGTTATCAACTTAAAAATGTAGAAGGAATTTTAGAATATCGTTTTGGTGCATGGCGTATTCAACCGATTTTAGGTAAGGCACAGCCTGAAATTGTGAAAGATACCAATCCTCGAAGCAGTGTACTGGCTAAAGATAGCAAGCAAATACGTGTTTCATCCTTCAATGTGCTTAATTATGATAATGGTACTGAAAAAGGTTTTCCTACAGAACGTGGGGCATCTACTGAAGTTGAGTTTAAAAAGCAGCATCAGAAAATTGTCAGTGCTTTAAAAGCCATTGATGCAGATGTGTACGGCTTAATGGAAATTGCAAACAATGGGTATGATGATAAAAGTGCAATTGCCTATTTAACCAAAGCGCTAGGTGCAGATTGGAAATATGTGATTCCACCAAAAACAACGAAGTTAGGTACGGATGCGATTGCTGTTGCTATTATTTATAACAGTAAACGCGTGAAAACTGTAAATGATGCTGTTGTATATGATGATCTCAGCCAAAAAAATCGTGTCACCATGGCACAAAGTTTTCAGCCTATCAATGGTGGGGAAATATTTACCGTGGTTCCAAATCATTTAAAATCGAAAGGAAGTTGCCCTGAAGATAAAAAACTAGCAGATGCCGATCAAGGCGATGGTCAAGGATGTTGGAACCCAACTCGATTAACTGCCGTACAAAAACTGATGCAATGGATTGCAACGAATCCCACCAAAACACAAAAATCTAATTATTTATTGGTCGGAGATATGAATAGTTATGCCAAAGAAGATCCAATTTTAGCATTTGAAAAAGCCAATTATAAAGTCCTACTCAATGACGAAAAAATTGGGCAAGGTAAAACGGCTTATAGTTATGTTTTTGGTGTGGCAAGTGATGCAACAGGCAATGGTGGTGCAGGGAACTTAGATCATGCAATTGCTGATGCAGATTTATATCCGATGGTGAAACGTACTTTTGCATGGCATATCAATGCAGATGAGCCAACAGCCTTGGATTATAATGATGATTATAAAACAAATGAGCAAAAAACACTGTTTTATAATGATGATGCTTTCCGTTCATCAGACCATGATCCAGTCATTGTTGATTTAGATTTGAATGAATCTGTTTCAAATAATACCGATGGGAAAAGTGGTGGTGGTAGTGTAGGCCTGTGGTCTATTTTGTCTTTAATAGGATTAGTGATAGGTACAACTTTACGTAGACGTAAATCTTTAACTTAGAATACAGATATGCATCAAGCCTGATCTAAGAAAAAGGAGGAATAAGATATTTCTCCTTTTTCTTTCAACTGATTCATCATTATCATCAGAGTTTTTTAAACAGAATTATACAGAAGGAATCAGACTAATAATTACACGGATTGTAGTATGTCCCGAGATCGAAACAATATTTAATGTGCCTCCAATGCGTTGAATTCGTGCTTGCATACTTTGTAAACCCACATGTAAGCCTTCCTCAACGTTGTCTGGATTAAAACCAATCCCGTTATCCGTGATTTCAAAGAGTAACTGTTGACCATTTTCAAGCAATGAAACATCTACCTGCGTTGCTTGACTATGTTTTACGATATTGGTTAACGCTTCTTCAGCGACACGTGAAAGGGTTAAACATTGTAAGGAACTAGGCGTAGTTTTCCATGTATGTGCAAAAACCCATGTTGACTCTATTTCCATCTCTTCAAAAATTTGAATAAAACGGTGCCGAATAGGGGCAGCCCAAATAATAGGGCTTTCAGGAACTTTTGCACCAATACTTGAACCTGAATCAATTACTTGGCGCAGATCATTCCGTAATAGTTTTAACATCGACATCATATGCGGTTTATCAACTTTTTCATTATGGTCTAGCATAATCATCGAGCGAACAATTGATCCGCCTAATCCATCATGTAAATCATGAGCTAAATTAATGCGTTCTTGTAGTTTTGTATTTTCAATTGCAAGTTGATGTTGAGTATTCAACGCATTGGTCAGTTCATTTCTTGCAAGAATGACACTGTCTTCTAAGGTTTTATTGAATTGCTCAATACGTTTTGCATTTCTAGCTAATCTTAGCGCTAAAATAATACCAATAAACAAAGTACTAAATGGTGATGTATAAGGGGAAAGTGCTCGCCCTTCATGGGTAATCATGAAATAAGCATCATTGATTGCAATCGGGAAAAAAGTGACATAAGTAAAAGCTAAAAAATAGATTTCAGGTTGTTTAACTTGATAGGCAATGAACGGGTACGTTAAACATTTCAATAGAAAAATAATGACAGCGAAAACAAAGAAACTATTTAAAACAAAGGGAAGATAAATATTAGGGACTAAAAAAAGACAAAGACCAGCGATAATGCAGAAAATACAAAAAAATTTTTCTATGAGAGGATAACGACGATTTGCAAATCGCCATGCTGCCATATATCCAAATACAGAATAGCAGCAAAAAATGAAAATAGTTATTCGGTCAATTGTAGCGGTGGGTAATGAAAATATAGGTTTCTGACTAAGTATAATTCCGACATAAAGTACCCAAGACAAAGAAACAAGGGCGAACCAAACAAAAGCTTTTTCTTTAGAATGTAATAGCCACACTAACAAACAAAATAAGCCAAGAACGAAATTAATCATGACATTAGAAATCAGTAATGTTCTTTTTTCCAAGATTAAATTATTGAAATGATCTGTCGCTGTAATTTGATCACCAATCAATACTTCACCTAAGCCTGATCTTTGAGTTGCAATACCGACCACACGGATCCAAATAATATTTTCACCTTTTTTTAGACTTGAAGCAGGTAAAATCCAAGAGCGAGGTGTTTGCCAACTTCTTGATAAAGGTTCATGTAAAGACTGGTCTTGCCACAATAATTCATCATTTAAAAAAATTTGACCTGCCATGTTAATATTAGAAACAACAAGAGAAATAGGTGTGGTTTGTGAGGTTGGACAGTCATATTTCCATGTAATTTTATACCAAGCATTGCCGTGATAATTTGGCCAACGTTTGCTCCAAAAGTCAGGAAGGCTGTCTAAAGTGATCCAATTTGCATTGGGTATTAACTGATTATTTTTATCAACACTTTTAGAAACAGCGATGTGATTGATTTGGCCCTGACATTGCTCTGTTGCTTGTAACGAGTCATCTACACGTGCTGAAACAGTATGTAGACTTTGCAAAATAAAAAGAATAAAGCATAAAAATAAAGTCATAGATACTTTATAACAAGTATTTTTCACATCACTTTTTTTGTCTCGCATTGATCAAGCCTTAGATAAAAATGTATGATCTTTAATATTAAAAACAGACATTTTGTATTAGTGTTCACCAGTTTTTTACTTTTCTCACGAAAATAGAAAAGAAGTAAAAAAGTCTGATGAAAAGTTGTTTCCTGAAGAAAGATTTTAAATTTTCGATATTAAGTCAAAATAGTTTAGCATTTTTATTTTTAAATATTTGATTTTAAATGTGATTTTATTCACGCTTTATATGGGTGAGTGTTGCATAATTACGAATATTTAGTTTAATTTTTAATCGCATTAAGTAGGTGTCTTGCACAACGATTAATAAAACTCTTTATTTTTTCTTTTTGAGAGAAAAATTAAATCGTGTTGTGCAAGAAATATAGTGATTAAAAGAGTATAAAAATTTATTGCTCAAGCAAGCCGAGTGTTCTTGCTGTATCTACGGCCTTGGTACGGGTACATACCGCAAGTTTCCGATAGATATGTTTAATGTGAGATTCAACAGTATACCGAGATATAAATAATAGATCTGCAATTTCTTTATTACTTAAACCACGGGCAACTAAAGTTAAAATTTCATGTTCACGTTTTGATAAGTTTTCATATTCATCATTTGGTTTTATTTTATTTTTATTGGTCATTGTTCGACTTTTTTCAGTCAATTGCAGGAGTTTTAAAATTTTCTGTGCAATAAACGGATCAATTGGTGCTCCGCCACGAAGGACGCTACGTATAGCAAGAGAGACTTCTAAATCATCTCGTTCTTTTAAGACATAGCCTGTTGCACCCGCACTTAAGGCTTTTAATATAACGTCTTCAGTACTCCATGCAGATATCACTAAGATAGTGATGGTGGGGTCATATTGTTTGAGTGTTGAAATAAATTCAATGCCATTGCCATCGGGCAGACCTAAGTCAACAAGTGCAAAAGAAGCTGAATTTTTGTCAAGCAAGATATTGGCTTGAGCGAGACTTTGAGCAAAAAAAAGGTCTTCTTGCTGGTAACCAATCTCTAAGAGAATTGCTTTTAAGCGTGTTTGAATTAACGGTTCATCTTCAACAACAATGACGGGAACGGGTAAAACAAGCGCATTATTGTTCATCTATCAAACTCATCTATATTCTTTCTGTGTCTAATGTGCCATATCCCCAAAATTTTACGATCACTAATTTTAGGTATTTAAAGTTAAATATATAAGATATTTAATTTTTCTAATGAATAAGTCACTTAAGTCTCATCGAAATAAGAAAATACCTAGTTTCAGGGATAATTAAATAATTTAGCACATGATCAAATAAAAATAGGGGAAACTTTTTATTTAAGGGGATAAAGCATGAACAAAATTTTTAAAGTTATATTTAACACATCACTCGGGCGTATGGTCATTGTTTCTGAAAATGCAAAAAGCCAAGGAAAGGTAAAATCCACGCAAAATACAAAAAATCAGCCAATAGCATTTAAAATAAAAGTCATTAAACCGCTTATTATAATAAGTAGTCTATTTTTAAGCCCTTATATTTTTGCAGGAAATATTGTACAAGGTGTTTCTTGTTCAAATAATAATATGCCCGAAATTCGTCTTACTTATAAAAATGGTAATGATCCTCGTGTCAGTTTGTACTATGGAGGTGGTGCTCATATAAATAGTGCACAGATTATGTACAATACAGATAACGCCGTATCGATTGGAAGTGATTGTAGTAATTTAAATTTGGCGTTAAGTAATGCTGTTGCTATAGGGGGCGCTGCAGCATCTGTTTCTGGTGTTGCAGTAGGAACAGGTGCTTTAGCTTTTTATGAATATAATGTGGCAATGGGTTCTCAAGCAAAAGCAAGAGGAGAAAATAGTGTTGCTCTAGGGGCTAACTCAGTTGCAGATCGTAACAATACTTTTGCTGTAGGCAGTACGACAAATTTACGTCAAATTACGAGTGTTGCAGCAGGCACAGACAATACCGATGCTGTAAATAAACTACAAATGGATGATTCGGTTGGCGTTGTCAATAAACGCGTTACAACCGAAGTGGGTACATTAGATGGAAAAATCAAACTCAATAAAGATGCAATAACGACATTAGATACCCGAGTAAGTAATGAAGTCAGTACTTTAGATGGAAAAATTGGTACAAATACAGTTGCGATTACAGCATTAGATGGTCGAGTGACGATCAATGAGTCAGATATTAGTAATTTACAACAAGGCATTGGTTCGTTAGCAGGTGCAGTTGTCACTTATGATGATCCAATGACCAAAGATAAAATTACTTTAGCGGGCAGTTCAGGTACAACGTTAAGTAATTTAAAAGCAGGTGATATTAGTTCTGTTAGTTCAACAGATGCAGTGACAGGTGGACAGCTCTTTACAACCAATCAGAATGTATCGGCTTTAGAGACTCGTGTAAGTAATGAAGTCAGTACTTTAGATGGAAAAATTGGTACAAATACAGGTGCGATTACAGCATTAGATGGTCGAGTGACGATCAATGAGTCAGATATTAGTAACTTACAACAAGGTATCGGTTCGTTAGCAGGTGCCGTTGTCACTTATGATGACCCAATGACCAAAGATAAAATTACTTTAGCGGGCAGTTCAGGTACAACGTTAAGTAATTTAAAAGCGGGTGATATTAGTTCTGTTAGTTCAACAGATGCAGTGACAGGTGGTCAGCTCTTTACAACCAATCAGAATGTAATGACATTGGCAACTCAAGTAGATGGTCATGCAAATCAAACTGCTTCAATATTAGGGGGCGGAGCAGGTTTTAATAATGGCGTATTTACATTACCAAACTATTCAATTCAAGGTAAAAATTACTCAAATGTAGGGGATACTTTTGGTGCTGTAAATAACGAACTCTCTAGTATTAAAGGATCTGTGGTTGATTTAAAAAATTATGTTGATCAGCAAAACCAAATTGTATTAGATCAATCTAAAGATTATACAAATCAGAGTGGGCAAGCATTAAATAGTGCATCTAAAAATTACGTTGATCAGAGTGTTGCATCCTCTAATCAACAAGCTCAGCAGTATACAGATCAAAGCATAGCCTCTTCTAATCAACAAACTCAGCAATATACAGATCAAAAAGTTGCTGGTTTACATGCTCAAATAAAAGAAGATGGTAAATTTATTAATGTAACGGGCTCTTCAACAGGACTATCTGGAAACAATAGTGGAAATGGTAGTGGAAGCGCTGCGAGTGTGATTGGCGACAACTCTCTTGCATTAGGAATTAATGCAAGTGTTCAAGGTACAAATTCAACAGCAATTGGTTATGGTGCTCAGGTCATTGGGGATTCCTCTATTAGTATTGGAGACCAGAATCAAGTTACAGGTAATGGTTCAGGTGCTTTTGGTGATCCAAATATTGTGGTTGGAAATGGTAGCTATGTTATTGGGAACGATAATACAGTCAAAGCCGATAATACTTTTGTACTGGGTAATAATGTGGAAACTGAAGCTAAAAATGCAGTTGTTCTGGGGCATAATTCAGCATCTACACGTGATAATACTGTCTCAGTTGGGGCGAAAGATAATGAGCGTCAAATCATTCATGTTGCAGATGCAACAGAAGCTACTGATGCTGTTAATTTACGTCAAATGCAAGCTGCGAATACAGATACATTAAAAACATCAAAAGATTATACTGATACGCGTATTTCTGGGTTGGAAAGTAGTTTTACAGACTTTAGTCTTCAAACAGAACATCGTTTTAAAGAGGTAGATAAGCGTTTTGACCGTCAAGGTGCAATGAGTTCGGCTATGATGAATATGGCAACCAGTACTTCAGGTTTGAAGGGGCTCAATCGTGTTGGCGTTGGAGCTGGCTTCCAAGGTAGTGAGAAGGCCGTTGCAGTAGGATATCAGCGCATCGTCAGTGATAATGTGAGTCTTAGTTTGGGTGGTGCATTTACCGAAGATGAAAGTTCAGGTGGTGCTGGTGTAGGCTTTAGCTGGTAATTTATTTGTATTTATTTTCAAAAAAGCCAGTTTAGATAACTGGCTTTTTTTCTAAAAAATATGACGTTTCTCAATCTAAAGTGCTAATGTTAGAGGTGTATTTTCAAATCCGAGAGCAACTTTTTTATTGATCACATCGTAAGCTGGTTGGAGATGCTAAAGATCTTGAGCCTTTTGTCATAGCTTTAATAGGTTCTTTTTGAGAATTTTAATGAAAGTAATATTACTGTTAACATTTCTTTATTGTTTTGTGGGCTGCACAAAATCTAAAATAGAACTTGGTTTAAATTTAAGGCAATTAGAATCTAGAGTTAATAAAAGTGAATCTGAATATTTAAAGGAAATGGGATATATTTTTTCTAATTATGATTTGAATCTATATGATATTCAATCAATTAGAGAATCTAAATTTTTTTACTTTATTGAAAGAACAGGTTTTTTTAGTCAGGAAAATTATATTAAAGAAGTAAAATCTAGGCTAGCTGAAAAAAGGTGGTTTCTAGTAAAGAAAGATAACTACAGCGAATTATATTGTAATAATAAAAATCAAGCGATTGGAATAACATTTCCAACAAATAAACAAGAATTAGATGGTGTACATCGTGGCTATTTTACATATCAATTTTTCAAAAAAGCTTCTGTTACTTTACACTATACTTCGGGTAATAATAGTGTGAGTTGCCCTCAAAAGAAAGCGGCACGTAGTTCTGTTTAAATGAATGTAAAATAGATCTTCAATTATTCACTAACTCGTAGGGCATACGTGGGATTTATGAGTACATGGTTTCCCATCAAGTTATTCGTTTAATAAAATTAAAGCTGACAAATTTTTTCTTAATGAAATTTAATCTTGTTTTGTATTTTAATTTAAATGGGTTAATTCTTCTATGGCAAAAGAATTTCCATTTTTTACTGACTCTTCAAACCAAGTTCTAGATATAGATAAATTTTTATCAACACCTAATCCATCTTTGTAAATTTTACCTAAGTGGTATTGCGCATCACTATCCCCTTGATTTGCAGCTTCTAAGAACCACCGTCTTGCTTCTGAATAGTTTTGTTTAACATGATCACCAGTTAAATACATAAGCGCAAGGTTGTATTGTGCACTTCTTATTCCTTGTTGGGCAGATTTATTAAACCACTCAAAAGCTTTTAATTTATCTTGAGCTATTCCTCGACCATAGAAAAGCATAATACCCATATTTGCTTGAGCATTTTAATCTCCTGCATTTGCGGCTATTGAATAGTATTCAATAGCTTTTTTTAAATCTTTTGGAACACCTAGTCCTTGACTAAAAATATTTCCTAATTCATTAAGCGAAGGTATATTTCCTTGATTTGCTGCTTGTTCATGCCAAAATTTTGCTTTTTCGTAACCATTTTTAATATTAGGGTTATTACTATATAAAATGCCTAAATTATATTGAGCATTAATATTTCCTTGCTTTGCAGAAGATAAATACCATTTTATAGCTTCATTTATATTTGGTTGAATATCTCCATATCCATCAGTATAAATTACACCCATATTGTATTGTGATTCAGAATCACCTTTTTCAGCTTTCGATCTAATATCATTAACATCAAGGTCATCTGAATTAGATTGTTGTTGAGTAATATTATTTTCATTATTATTCGAATCTACAGATTTTGCACAACCTGAATTTAGGATGCTAAGCAAAAAAATTGGTAGAAGAATTCTTTTTGATAACATACTTTTTTCTCAAATAAAAACTATATGAGTAATTTACTACAAAGAGCTTTTTTGTCTTTATAGTGAACACAAAACTTACATAATCCAATGAATAGTAATTTAATTAAATTTTTTCTATTGAAGTTGCTAATCAATAATCGGGTCAGATGAAACAAACAATCATCCTCATTTCACCAGAATGATTCATGAATAAAGCAGCAATAAACTAAGGCTTGTAAATACCCAATTGTATTAAATGTAATCTTAAAATACGTCGTAACTCTAGTACCGCTTCAGGCGTTTCTTGAATAGAATGCCCACCTTGAATAATTTTTTCAGAAGCAGCTCCATCTAAGTGAGCACTTTTATAAGGAACAATGCCGTCACTCATAATATTCGGATCATTACTTTTGGTGTCATTACCAATAATCGAATGATAAATAACGCCTTTACGTGGCATCACATTTTCAGTTAAAAGTGTAAATTTTGAATTGTGACTTAAATCACTAGGTCCATTTTGAATAAGCCCATGCCCAACATCCTTAAGAAAGTTTTTAGCATTAATATCACGCTCATCAATTGAGTCTGCTAAAGCTCCTAAGAAAGCCCCAGGAAGCTTGATGATTCTACGTGCAGCCAGAGTGAACCATCGATCAGCAAACTCAGTACCACGATGCGGTGCAGATAAGAAAATAGCACGATCAAAGTTGGTAATCGGTTGAATTGAAAGACGAGCTTTAAAAATTGGATCATTTTTAAATTTATCGAGTTGCCTAGATTTCATTATCTCTTGCGCAGAGTGGGTCAAATCAGCATCACTTACCAGTAAGCGAGAAATAATTCCGCCCATGCTATGTCCAATCAACACAGAATCTTGCGATGCCAATGCTTTAGGGTCTAAAGTATCAAATGCTTGATGAATAATGGAATAGATTTGAAAACGACTTTCTAAAATTGGCATATTGGTTGAATAAAAAACTTGCCAAACTTGATAATTATTTCGTAAAACACTATCGCCCATTACATCATTGGTCAAACGAATCCATGCTTCAGGGCTACTGGCTAAACCATGAACTAAAACAATCACTTTCTTATTGGGATTATAAGGTTCTAGCATATACAGGTGGGGCATGGTTAAGCGCTGATCACGATCGATCAAACTTAAATAAGCTGCAATACCTAAGTTATTTTCAGCTAACCATAAACCATAGGGTGCAGAAAAATTGGCAGCAAGCGGGTAATCTTTTCCATCTATTTGCAATTTATCCACATTATAAGGATCATAAACTTTTAACTTAAAATTTGGATTATGAATAATTTCTTTCACTGATCCTATTGCATCAGGTTGGGCTGCAATGGTGACAGATAAATAACGTGGTTGATGAATGTTTGGGTTTACACCTGTTTTATATTGATGATGTAGCGGATCAATAATATATTTATTTTCTTCGGGTACTTTAGCATCAGGTAAAATGGCAACAAATTCCGAGCCGAAACCATCTCTGCGGTTAATGGAACGTAAGCCTGAAAAGTTAAGATTATAACTCGACAATAAACTTTCTAACTCAAGCTTGGCGAGCTGAGGATAATTGTCAAAGTCGATGGTATATATACTTTTTCCAACCCGAATCTGCTTGGAAAGTTTCTGATCTTTGTGTCTTAAACTATATGTGGTAATTAATTTTGCTAAAGATTGATTATAAAAATCACGTATCTGAACCTGTCTATTGTCAAAAATACGATCTTGAGGATGGCGTTTCGTTTCAAATAAATAAGCGTAACTATAGCGAATTGTTTTATCCAACATATCCATTTGTTGATCTAAACATTGTTCGTAATTTTGTTGATTAATTTTTTGTTTTTCTTCAGATTGATGTTTTGAAATAATACTAATTTTACAATTGGATGAAGAACTCAGCGCAAGCGCTTTGGTTAAAAATATTTCACTGGCAGTAGACAGCAATTGCTCATCTTGAATTTGCGGAATTTGTTCTAAATCACTGACACATTCGACAGGATTTTCAGTACAAAGCTTTGCTTCACGTCCAGTCATAGACAAAACATTTAAGCTTGCTTCACTCATTTTATTACGTGTAAGAATACTATCGCGTTCATTGGCAAGCGTGACATTTACAGCTTGATTTTTTACACTAACCACTTGGCAGCCACTGATAAAAACAGGACTAAGAGCGATTGCAACGAGTAGAGCTGTTCTTTTTGTATGTTGCATATTGATTTTCGTACAGAAATATAACCTTGTGAAATAATACGTTATTTAACTAATTATGCAATTTTCTTTTAAAAAAATAGACTGAATAATCAGTCTATTTTTTTAATGTATTTACTTATTTAGAAAGTGCTGGGTTCTTTAGCACTTGCCAAACATTATAACGACCTTGTTTTTCAATTTCTTGAATCAAACGGTCAGCGACTTCAGCTTCTTCAGGATATTTAACTTTGTAATTTTTCAAAGTTTGAATAGCATTTTTCTTCTGTTCTAAACCAAGGAAGTTATTCACAGTCGATAAATAAGCTTCTTGAACATCAGCTTTCATTGCTTTGTCTAAATATGGAATTGCTTCTTTTTGACCACCACCTTCAGATAGTGAGAAACCAAACCAAAGATTGGCTTCAGGATCATTTTTGTTAATTTTAAGAATACGTTGTGCATAGTTAAGTGATTTAGTGGTGTAGCTTGAACCTAAATCTAGGTTACGACCCATAACACTGGCTTTAAAAGCACGAATTAAAATATCAAAAGAAGCATTATCTTTTGCTGCTAAAGTGTCTAATTCAGCAGAAACTTCTTTCAACTTGGTTTCAAAACCGCGACGTTCTTGGCGATCTGTAAATTGTGGTGGGTAATGACGTGCTTTACCTTCAACCATTTGTAAGAAGTCATCAATTGCGGTGATATCAATTTCATTACTACCTGCTAAAACAGCATATTTCATGGTACGTTGGCTGTTATTTACAGTCGGAATAATCAATTTGTTGGTATCTAAAACCAATTTCTTATCAGGATTATTAGGATCAGCAACTTCAAGTTTCGAAACCGGTTGAGCCGCCGCTTTTTTGAGTTCTAATTCAAATACAGGGGGTAAATTATAATTAAATGGATTTAATGCATAAAATGGAGGTGAAAGATCAGGTTCTGTATAGACGATCGGGTCGGTAGGATTTGGCTTGTTTTGTTGTACAGGTGCTGTTCCACACGCTGTTAGCATAGAGGCAGCAATAATAGCGTATGCCAAGGGCTTAATCGTCATATATGTTTCTTCCGATGATTTGTTTTAAAGTTGAAAGTGCATGTTCGTCAGTCTAAAAAAACAATGGAGAACATGCAACTTGAAATACATGACATTATTAAAAATAATACATTAAGTTTTAGATGGTGTGCTTTGTGCCTCACATTCACGTCTAACTTCTTCAATAATTTTAAGTTCTTCATCGCTAAAAGGTTGAGCTGTTTGCGACTGGTTTTTGAATGTTGGGTCTAAAAGTGATAAACGATGACATAAATTATTCATTCGTTTTTCATTGTTTTGAATACGATCGAGTAAAACACGCATGCCTTCTAACATTGGGTCTGTTTGATCTTGTGTCGCTGCATAAGGTTGGAAACCAATACTTTCTGCATAATCACGACGACGAGCTTCTTGTTCATTCTCGACCACTTTATTTTTATCTTTTAAAATAAAACGTGCAGGATTTCCAACAGCGGTTGCACCTTCAGGTACAGCTTTGGTCACGACTGCATTAGAACCCACTTTGGCATTTTTCCCAACCGTAAAGGGGCCAAGGATTTTTGCACCTGCACCAACCACAACACCATCTTCAAGGGTCGGATGGCGTTTGCCTTTATTCCATGTGGTTCCACCGAGAGTGACACCGTGATAAAGCGTGACATCATCACCAATTTCAGCCGTTTCTCCGATCACGACACCCATACCATGGTCAATAAAAAAACGACGACCAATTCGCGCACCCGGATGAATTTCAATGCCTGTGGTAAAACGACTAAATGAAGACAAAATACGTGCTGAAGTTTTACACTCATTATTCCACAACTCATGCGCAACACGATGCATAATCAACGCATGAATACCAGGATAAGTGGTTAAAACTTCAAATGTATTACGCGCAGCAGGATCTCGCGCGAATACAGCTTGGATGTCTTCTTTTAGCTGTTTAAGCATTATTTTTGCTCCTCATTAGAGTTTGAGCTTTTCCATGAACCATTCTTGAGTGCTTGTACACGACTAAAGATGCCACGTAGCAAGTGATATTCCATTTTATCTAATTGTATACGTCCAAATAAACGGCGCAAGCGTAATGGTAATAATCTTGGGTTTTTCGGATCTAAAAATTCAATTTCAGCCAACATTTTTTCAATATGTGGATAAAATTGTTCCATTTGTTCATGAGTTACCAGTGGTTCATCCCAATGCATATCTTCCTGATCAGTCACATGCATCGTGGCTTGCTCATCCACTTGTTTATCCATGAGCTCTAATGTTGCTATCCGCATTTCATAGCAAATGACTTGAATGGCTTGAGCGACATTGAGAACGCCATAATCAGTATTCACAGGAATAGTGACATGGTAGTTTGCCAGTGCAAGTTCTTCGTTGGTTAAACCACGGTCTTCACGACCAAATACAATCGCAATCTCTTGTTTTTGTTGAATAACACCGTGCATAGATTTTTGTGCAGCAGGTCGTGCATCTAGCAGTGGCCATGGAATCGTACGACTACGAGCACTGGTACCAAAAACCAAATGACAATCTTTAATGGCATCTTCAAGGGTTTCGACTAATTCAATTTGTTCAATCAAATCTGTTGCACCTGCTGCCAAAGCATCAATGTCAGGGTGGGGATAGGTTTTTGGTGAAACAAGCACCAATTTACATAGACCCATGGTTTTCATCGCGCGTAATGCACTACCAATATTGGCAGGGAGTGTGGTATTGACCATCACAATACGCACATGACTTAAATGCTGTGACACCACAGCATTGTCAATAATATCCATTGTATATTTCCAAATTTAAAGCTTGAATTTAAGAATACTGGTTCGCATCCACGGGCATATTTTCATACGGATTTTGCTCAGATTGATAAAGATCAATCGCATCATCCATACTCATATCGTTTGGTGGGGGAGTTGGTTGCGAAATAGGTTGTGTACGATCTACAGCCTTGGCTGCTTTTGATTTAACCTGATATTCAACTTGAATAGCTTCTTTACCAAAATAATCACGAAGTTTGGCAAGCAAGTCATCTAAAGGTACAACTTTCCATTGCTGACCTAAATGTAGTTCAGCTGTCGCATAAGGATAATCAAGTTGAAATTGCACGGGAATATGTTGGCACATATCGACATTGCAAAAAGGAAGTAAAATTTTGCGTAAGTCACTGGCTAATGTTTTTGTAATGACATCAGCATTCAATTGTAATTTAATACTATTGGCACGTTTTTGGCGAATTTCATTTAAAGTGAATGCTTTGGTCAAGCGCCCCATCGGTCGGTCAAAGCCTTCACGTTCATAAATTTCACCTTCAATCACCACAACTTTTTCATTTTGAATAATGTCTTTAAAACGCTGGAAACGTTCATGGTTTGCCGAAACTTCTATACGTGATGTCCCATCATCTAAGGTAATCATCATACGATTCGGGAAATTCGCAATATCAACCACTAAGCCTGCAAATACTGTTGTCACACCACGGCGCGTCGGTGTCAGCTCGTTAATACGTTGTGATACAAACGATTTTAATTCAGGGCGATAAACATCAATTGGATGACCTGTTAAATATAAGCCAAGCGTGTCTTTTTCACCTTTTAAACGAACTTCATCTGCCCATGGTTTGACGGGTTTAGAGGGCTTACGTTGAACTTCTTCAACTTCACCAAATAAATCCATAATCCCTGTTTCACGGTTTGAACGGGCCTGATCTGCCGCTTGCACAGCTTCAGGTAATTGTGCCATCAAACTTGAACGCTCTATGCCCAAGCAGTCGAGTGCACCTGAACGAATCAGTGCTTCTAAGGTTCGTTTATTGATTTTTTTCAGGTCAATACGATGGCAAAAATCAAAAATGTCTTTATATGGACCCAATTGATTGCGCGAATCAATGACGGACTGCATGGCTTGTTCGCCTACGCCCTTAATTGCCCCTAAACCATACACAATTGTACCTTCAGCACTGGCATGGAATTGGTAAATCGACATATTGACCGAAGGCGGTAGAACTTCTAAACCATTGTTACGGCAGTCATCAATCAAGAATACAATATTATCAGTATTTTGCATCTCTGATGTTAATACAGCAGACATAAATTCAGCAGGATAATAGGCTTTAAGCCAAGCTGTTTGATAAGC
Organism: Acinetobacter sp. ANC 3832; assembly: GCF_002135415.1. GTDB lineage: Bacteria > Pseudomonadota > Gammaproteobacteria > Pseudomonadales > Moraxellaceae > Acinetobacter. Next base: position 124,785 of record NZ_NEGJ01000003.1, on the reverse strand, counting down.
AACTAGGGCATACGCTGCAGCATGTGATTTGTTAAAACCGTAGCCTGCGAATTTTTCCATATAGTCAAAGATATGGTTTGCTGTACCTTCATCAATTTCTTTTTTTGCAGCACCTTCAATAAAAATTTGGCGTTGCTTGACCATTTCTTCAGGTTTTTTCTTACCCATAGCACGACGTAATACATCTGCGCCACCTAGCGTGTAGCCTGCACAATACTGTGCAGCCTGCATGACTTGCTCTTGGTATACCATAATGCCGTAAGTCGGTTCTAAAACACCTTCCAACAAAGGATGTAGATATTCAAAATCTCCACCATGCATACGATGAATAAAATCAGGGATAAGATCCATTGGACCTGGGCGATATAAGGATACAAAGGCAATAATTTCTTCAAATTTACTTGGTTTCGCCTCTTTCAGCATTTTTTTCATGCCGACGGATTCAAACTGGAAGACCGCAGTGGTATTGGCATTCGCAAAAATTGAATAGGCTTTTGGATCATCTAAAGCAATACGAGAAATATCTAACGGCGTTTCTGATTTAATGCGTGCATTAATATGCTGAACAGCATCTTCAATTACGGTTAAATTACGCAAGCCCAAGAAGTCAAACTTAACTAAACCTGCTGCTTCAACATCATCTTTATCAAATTGTGCAACACGGCTTGTACCATCGGCTTCACACATTACCGCTGAATAATCAGTGATTTTAGTCGGTGCAATAACAACACCACCTGCATGTTTACCGGTATTACGCGTAATGCCTTCAAGTTTGAGTGCCATTTCCCAAATTTCGGCGGCATCGTCATTGTCAGGATTAGATGGATTGGTCACGATGTCTTTGAGTTGTGGCTCAGCTTCAATCGACTCTTCTAAGGTGAGTCCCAACGGTTTTGTTGGAATCATTTTTGAAATGCGATCGGCTAAACCATAAGATTTACCCAATACACGGGCAACATCTCGAATAGCACCTTTTGCCGCCATCGTACCAAAAGTCGCAATCTGAGAAACTGCATCACGTCCATAATGGCGCGCTACATAATCAATTACTTTATCGCGACCTGCGATACAGAAATCGACGTCAAAGTCGGGCATTGATACACGTTCAGGATTCAAGAATCGTTCAAAAAGCAGATCGTAACGTAAAGGATCCAGATCCGTAATTTTTAGGCTGTATGCGACCAATGAACCTGCACCTGAACCACGTCCAGGACCTACAGGAACACCATTGTTTTTAGACCAATTAATGAAGTCCATGACAATTAAGAAGTAGCCAGGGAAGCCCATTTCATTAATGATGTTAATTTCATAGCTTAAACGTTCATCATAAGGCTTACGAATTTCAGTCCAATCTTCATTCCGTTCTTCAATTGGATATAAGAAATTTAAACGCTCTTCTAAACCTTTCTGAGAAATATGCTCAAAATATGTCGCAATGGTGTGTTCTTCTGGAATTGGGTAATCAGGTAAATCATTGAAACCTAAGCGTAGTGTTGCATTACAACGCTTTGCGATTTCTACTGTATTTGCAATTGCACTTGGAATATCTGAAAATAATTCAGTCATTTCATCGGCTGTTCTGAAATATTGCTCTGTGCTATAGAGTTTAGGGCGTCGGTTATCTCCTAGAACATAACCATCTGCAATACAGACACGAGCCTCATGTGCTTCATAGTCTTCAGTGCGAATAAAATGCACATCATTGGTTGCGACAACACCAATTTGATATTTTGCTGCGAGTTTTACAGCTTCTTGGTTAAAATCTTCTTCTTGTGGACGACCCGTTCTCGTCAATGCTAAATAAACACGATTGCCAAATTTTTCAATCCATTCTTCTAATAATGCTTCAGCTTTATCTGGATAGGATGAACAGAGCATTCGCCCAACATCACTGTGTAAACCTAAAAGTACAATAATGTCTTGAGATTGTTCTAAAATCCATTCTTTTTGAACACATGGAATGCTCAGTTGTTGTCCTTCAATGAATCCACGGGACACAATTTCAGTGAGTCCTCGCCAACCTTTATTGGTCATTGAAAGTAAAGAAACGCGATGTTCAGCATCATTTAAGCGGATCGCACTGCCTAAAATAGGCTTAATCCCTTTATTTAGACACTTATTATAAAATTTGACTGCGGCATGTAAATTTGACAGGTCAGTAATTGCCAATGCAGGCATTTCATCACTTGCTGCAGCTTTAATCAGATCAGGTATACGTACAATCGATTCAGTGATCGAAAATTCTGTATGAATACCAAGATGTACAAACTGCATAAATGAATCCTGTGCGAGACGAAGCGATATTTTAACACGCTCTGAACGGTGAATGATGCCGAAACTTTATTTTAGAAAGAGATATCACAAGATGTTGCTTCTTTTGAATGTTTTGCAATCAATCAATTTTATGCATAAGATGAGTCATTACAATAAATCAAGCCAATAAGCTCGTAGGATTTCGATGAAAATTAAAACTTTAGCCATGTTAGCCATCTTGGTTTGCCCAATTTCGACAGTCATCTATGCGGATGATGTTGAATATAGTCAAACGTTAGTTCAAAAAGCACAAAAGGGTGATGCAGAAGCTCAGTACGATTTGGGTGAAGCTTATTATCAGGGCTATAACGTCGATCAGGATTATCAAGAAGCCTTTAAATGGTATAAAAAATCAGCTGAAAAAGGCAATTTAGATGCTATTTTTTCAGTAGGTTATATGTATGATTTTGGCGAATTTGTTGATGAAAATAATGTCGAGGCGGTGAAATGGTATTTGAAAGCTGCTGAAAAAGGCCATACTTTTGCACAATATTATTATGGTTCTATGCTTGAAGATGGTGAGGATGGCGTAAGTCCAAACCCAACTCAATCTATTTATTGGCTGACAAAGTCAGCTGATGGTGGTTATGCCCAAGCGCAAAACTATATTGGTTATAACTATGCGAATGGCATCAATGTAAATAAAGATATAGCCAAAGCCTTGCGTTATTATCAACTTGCTGTCGCTCAAAATTATGATGAAGCACAAAACAATCTAGGAACGCTTTATCATACTGGAGAAGGTGTTAAACAAGATTATGCAGAAGCAATGCGACTCTACCAATTGGCTTCTGAACAAGGGAATGAGCTTGCAACATCGAATATTGGATTACTTTATGAAAATGGTGAAGGGGTTAAGCAGAATTACGTGACTGCCGCAAAATATTATGAAGAAGCTTATGAGCAAGGAAATAATGATGCTTTGAAAAGCCTTGCGGACTTATATGAAATGGGTGGCTATGGTTTGAAAAAAGATATTCGGAAGGCGAAAGAATATCAAAAATTATATAATGAAACTGTAGCTTAAAATGAATGAGCTTTTTGTTTAAAGTCCTATTATTCCTTCCTTAAAAGAAGTGAAGAGGGAATACGTATTTATCAGATTGCTATATAAATAAAAAAGTGCCGAATAAATCGGCACTTTTTTAAGTAAAAAATTAGGCTTCTTGACTAAAAATTTATGAATACAAAGGCAAGATGTCTAATTGATTACCCTTAATAATCCCAAAAAATACGTTGTATTTCTTTAGCATCTTTGGTTTTAGTCAATGCTAATGCTGCAAGTAATTTTGCTTTTTGCGGATTTAAATCATGGGCAACCACCCAGCCATATTTGTCATCAGGTTGTTCTGCATTACGTAATACAAAGCCTTCTGGTACACGAGATGAACGAATGATTTGTACGCCTTGTTGCTGTAATTGATTCAGCGTTGGAACAATATAATTTGCGACAGAACCATTGCCTGTCCCTGCATTAATAATTGCCTGTGCACCAGCTTTTGCATAAGCCAAATAAGCATCAGGTAGCATATTTCCTGAACCATAGACAATTTGCACTAAAGGTAAACTATCCCCTTTAATATCATCAATATTAAATTCAGAACTGTTGTTATGACGTTTAGCAACATTTCTAAACCAATATGGTTTAGCTTCTACTAAGCTGCCTAAAGGACCCCATTGGCTCGCAAAAGCATTGGTATGAATGTTGATCGTTTTAGTAACATCGCGTGCTGCAAAAATATCATCATTCATAAGCACAAAAACACCTTTACCTTTTGCGCTATCAGCCGCAGCCAATGCAACCGCACTGTATAGATTCAGTGGTCCATCAGCAGAAAGAGCAGAAGGTGGACGCATTGAACCAACCACGACAATTGGTTTATCTGTATGAATGACTAGATTCAGGAAAAAAGCAGTTTCTTCTAAGGTATCTGTACCATGTGTAATGACAACGCCATTTACATCTGGTTTTTTCACAAGTTCATTGACCTTACGTGCAATGATTAAAAGCTCTTTATCTGTAATACTTTCAGATGCAACTTGTAAGGCTTGAACGCCCGTTACATTGGCAAGGTCTTGAATTTGTGGAACGGCATTGAGCAAAGCATCAACTGGAACTTTAGCTGCGGTATAGGTTGCACTGTTTGTTGAACTTGCGCCTGCACCTGCAATTGTGCCACCTGTTGCAACGACAACAACATTATTTTTAGCAAATGTTGAAAATGGAAGCAGCAAACCTATTGCCAATGTTAAGGCTGTAACCGTTTTTTTCATAAAAAGTTCCTTTTCATTCATAATTAAATTCAATTTTAATTAGCATTTTTTGTACCAGTTTTAACTTAATACAGTTAAATATGCTTTGCACATACCTAAATTAAAATGTGAATTTTTAAATGATCAATTAAATTTATAGTATCAGGTTTTATTTAATTTTTTTGAAGTTATGCATTCGATTTTTGACATTAATCGCTTGTGAGTAATTATGTAGTATCAATTTGTCTATTTATATTAAAAGTAATAAAAATAAAAAGGCACTAAAGTTGAACTTTAATGCCTTTAGATAAACTAATTTAGAATTTAACGCATTTTAGCTAGGAAACGACTTAAACGATTCAATGCTTCACGTAACTCATTTTCAGCAGGTAAGAATACTACACGGAAATGATCAGGTGTCGGCCAGTTAAAACCAGTCCCTTGCACCAAGAGTACTTTTTCAGCTTTTAAGAAATCTAGCATGAATTTCTCATCATCTTGAATTGGATAAACTTCAGGATCAAGGCGAGGGAAACAATACATTGCACCTTCAGGCTTTACACACGTTACACCTGGAATGTCGCTTAACATTTCCCATGCGATATTGCGTTGCTCATATAAACGACCGCCTGGGCGAATCAAATCATTAATCGATTGATAACCACCGAGTGCAGTTTGAATCGCGTACTGCGCTTGATGATTTGCACATAAACGCATAGAAGCGAGCATGTCTAAACCTTCAATATAGTCCATTGCGCGAGAACGATCCCCAGTAATTGCCATCCATCCTGAACGGAAACCTGCAATTCGATATGCTTTAGATAAACCATTGAATGAAATACACAGTTGGTCACCTGCCAAAGCGGCTACAGATACATGCTCAATACCGTCATAAATAATTTTATCGTAAATTTCATCGGCAAATAAAATCAGGTCATATTTCTTAGCCAAAGCCACAATTTGTTCTAAAACATGACGTGGGTAAACTGAACCTGTTGGGTTATTGGGGTTGATGACAACAATACCGCGGGTATTCGGTGTAATTTTGCTTTCCATATCCGCAATATCAGGATACCAATAGTTTTCTTCATCACATTTATAGTGAATGGCAGTACCACCTGAAAGATTGACTGCCGCTGTCCATAACGGATAGTCAGGCATTGGAACCAGCATTTCATCGCCGTCATCCAATAAACCTTGCATTGCCATCACAATTAGTTCAGACACGCCATTACCGATATACACGTCATTGACATGCATATCTAAAATACCTTTCTGTTGATAATACTGACAAATGGCCTTGCGTGCTGGAAAAATACCTTTAGAGTCAGTGTAACCAATTGCATTGGGTAAGTTTAAAGCAACATCATTAATAATTTCTTGAGGTGCTTCAAAACCAAATGGGGCTGGATTACCGATATTCAGTTTGATAATTTTATGTCCAGCTTCTTCCATTTCGTTGGCGGCGCGTAACACTGGTCCACGAATGTCGTAGCAAACATGCTCGAGTTTTGACGATTTCTTGATTTCGCGTGGAGTAGTGTTACCTAAAACGGACATAATCCCATCCAATTATTTTGAGTTTTTAAAAATAGATTACTGAAATATCACAATCTATGTTGAAATTTAGCTAGAAATTTTCCAAGCTCTAGCGTAAATATGGAAGTACTGAAGCATGACATTGAATGTCAAAGATTTAAAGGAGTTAATGATGGGAAAACTCAATAAAACAGACCGAGAATGGCAAAGAGAGTTATCACCCGAGGAATTTAAGATTACTCGTCAGAAAGGGACTGAACCTGCATTCACCGGGAAGTTCTGGAATACCAAACAAGCGGGTACTTATGTTTGCCGATGTTGTGGGACAGAACTTTTTAGTTCGGATACGAAATATGACAGTGGAAGCGGTTGGCCAAGTTTCTATAAGCCGGTCAATGCGGGGGCTGTAGAAGAACATGATGATGGCTCACACGGGATGGTGCGCACAGAAATACAATGTCATCATTGTGATGCTCATTTGGGGCATGTTTTTGAAGATGGCCCACAACCGACAGGTTTACGCTATTGTGTAAACTCAGCTTCATTAGAATTAAAAACACAAGAAAAAAGTGATGAGGAAACCTATCCATGACAAGTATTTACCAATTTGATGCTGAATTGTTAGAAGGGGAAAATAAAGCATTGTCTGATTATCAGGGCAAAGTTTTATTGATTGTAAATACAGCCAGTAAATGTGGATTTACCCCACAATTTGCAGGGCTAGAAAAATTATATGAAAAATATAAAGATCAAGGCTTTGAAGTACTGGGTTTTCCTTGCAATCAATTTGGTGGACAAGACCCAGGTTCAAATGAACAGATTGGAGAGTATTGCCAAAGAAATTATGGCGTTTCATTCCCAATGTTTGCCAAGGTTGATGTAAAAGGACCTGAAGCCCATGTTATTTTTCGTTATTTAACCAATAATAGTAAAGGGATTTTAGGTAATGGCATTAAGTGGAATTTCACTAAATTTTTAATCAATAAAAAAGGTGAAGTCATTAATCGTTATGCGCCGACAACAAAACCTGAAGAGTTAGAAGCAGATATTGAAAAAGCGTTGGCAGAGTAATGAATATTTTAAAACACGTCTTGTGAGTTCAGAATGAGTTTAGAACCAACAGTCGAGTTTTGGAGCCATCCGAACATGCCTTATGTGGAAACACGTAGGGCATGTCGAAGTCGTATTTGTTATAAAGCACATAGTCATCCGACATTTTCAATTGGTGCTGTAGATGTAGGAGAAAGCAGATTTAGTAGCCGTTTTAGTTCAGAAGAAAAAATTGAATCGGGTTCTTTGGTGATTATTCCTGCACAAATTCAACATTCGTGTAATCCATTGCCCAACCAAGCATGGAGCTATCAAATGATGCATTTAGATGCGGATTGGATCGCAAACTTAATTGCAGAGTTAACGCAAGAGTCCGTGAATGCTGATATTACAATTCCACCTTCAAGAAATTTTCCGCAACTTACACCGCAAATTATAAAAACACCGTATTTATATCAATCATTTACTCATCTCAATCATATTTTATTTGATCCCAATATTTCAGTACTCGAAAAAGAGCAATATTTAATTGAAGTTTTAACACAAGTTTTATTGCCTCAATTTGAGTGGAAGCCTTTAGATTTACCTAGATATTATCAACAACATTTAGATCTATTACTTGATGCTTTAAATGCACAAGAAGAATTTGTTTGCTTAGAAACTTTATCCCAAAAAATGGGAATAAGTAGATATGCCATTATCCGTCTATTTAAAAATAATTTAGGTTTAACACCGCATGCGTACCAATTGAATCATAAGGTGAATCAAGCGCGAAGTTTATTAAAATGTGGTGAACCGATTATTCAGGTTGCTGTTGATTTAGGTTTTATTGACCAAAGTCATTTTCATCGAGTTTTTAAATTACATACGGGTATTACACCTAAGCAATATCAAACTCAATTTACGTATTAGACCTCTTGCATAAGTCAGATTTTAATCAGGATTTGTTTATAATGAATGTTTCCTCTCCTTTTTAAGGAGAGGGCTAGGGAGAAGGGAAATTCAATCTTAATCAAATGCAATTTCTGCTTATAAAATTTTGTTCATTTTCGACTTTCGCAAGAACCTTATTAGATTCATCGTATAAAAGCTTTAATTCATTTATATAAAATTTATAGATGATGTCTCTGTTGATGAATGATATTTATTAAAGTGCGCAATTTAATACAATAATTAGCATTTTATTTTTTCTAAGCTGTCCCTGATGATTGAGGATAGACATGGAACTTTTTTTATTTATTGCATTCACGCATTTTATTGCTTTACTTTCACCTGGGCCAGATTTTTTCCTTATATTTACAAGCTTATTAAACAAGGGAAAGCGAGCGGCTCAATTCGTTTGTATTGGTATTGCATTGGGTAATGCCATCATTCTTGTATTGGTTTTCAATGTTTTATTCTTTTTAGATCAATCGAGTGTTGAATTTTTGAAATACTTGAAATGGGGTGGAGCCGTTTATTTGGGGTATTTAGCTGTACAGTGCTTTTTATATGCTAAAAACTCAGCAAATGCATTTGAAATCGAAAATGATCAAGTAGAGTCTAAAACAGTATCCTTGACTAAATATATGGCTTTAGGAATACAATCCAGTCTAGTTAATCCTAAAAATATTTTGTTTTATAGCAGTTTGATGCTACTTATAAGTACTGAATTTAACGGGTTTCAGAAAGCATGCATGAGTATATGGATGGTCTGCGTTGTTTTGGGTTGGAATATTTTTTTAGTTAAATTATTGAACCAAAAGAAATGTTTAGACTTTATTAGGACGTATTCAAAATGGTTGTATTATCTTTCAGGTAGTTTTTTTATTGGTTTTGCACTTTTATTAATTTATAGCTAAAGAAAAAATAAAAAGCCTCGTTAGAGGCTTTTTAAAAGATTAAAGAATATTCTTTAAACGCTGAATCGCTTGTTCACACTGTGCAATATCTGCAACCAAAGCCATACGCACATGATTTTCACCTGGGTTGCCTTGTTCTGTCTCACGGGATAGATAACGCCCCGGAAGAACTTTGATATTGGCTTTTTCCATCAACATTTTGGCAAAATTTTCATCATTATCTACTTTTAGCCAGTAGTAGAAACCTGCATCGGGTTTTTGTAAGGGGAGTAGTCCACCCAATTCATTTTGAAATAATTCAAATTTCGCACGATACAATTTACGGTTTTCTTCAACATGGCTTTCATCATTCCATGCTGCAATTGATGCCAATTGATGTTGTACAGGCATTGCTGCGCCGTGATATGTACGGAATTTCAAATAGGGTTTAAGTAGGTTTGCATCACCTGCAACAAAGCCTGAGCGCATTCCTGGTAAGTTTGAACGCTTAGACAGTGAATGGAATACGATGCAATTTTTATAATCGTCACGTCCCATCTCCGCACAGACTTCTAAAAGCCCAGTAGGTGCTTGATCAAACCATAATTCTGAATAGCACTCATCAGAAGCAATCACAAAGTCATATTGATCTGACAGTGCAATCAGCTTTTTAAATTGTTCTTTAGAAAGTACAGCACCTGTTGGATTGCCCGGAGTACATACAAAGAGCAATGCTGTTTTTTCCCAAACTTCGGCAGGAACAGCATCAAAATCACCTAAGTAATGATTTTCTTCAGTACAATTAATTAAGTAGGGCGTTGCACCTGCTAAAAGTGTTGCACCTTCATAAATTTGATAAAACGGATTAGGCATGACCACATAGGGTGCTTCATCACGATTAATTAAAGCTTGAACAAAAGAGAAAATACCTTCACGTGTTCCAGTCACAGGAATGATGTGATCTTCGGCACTGATTGAGTTCAAATTAAAACGACGAGTTAGCCAATCTGCAATACTTTGACGTAATTCAGGTAAGCCTTTGCTGTTTGGATAGGTCGATAGATGCTGAAAATTATCAATAATCGCTTGTTTCACAAACTCTGGAGCAGGATGCTTAGGTTCACCAATTGAAAGCGGAATCAAAGGTAAATCGGCAGGTTGTACATCCTTAAAAAGCTGATTCAACTTTTCAAATGGATAAGGATGTAATAAAGACAAACTAGAGTTCATGAAACAATTACCAATCTAAAAAAATTAATGGTGGCTAGAGACTTGATTAGAAGCTTCATCTAATGCAGCTTTTAATTGCACTGCAAAAATTTCAGTTTCTTCGTCTGTCATCGGCACGCCGTCCTTTTTGGTGACAAAGAAAATATCTTCTGCTCGTTCGCCAAGTGTGGCAATTCTAGCAGAATGAATATCTAATCCTTGCATCATAAATAAACCACCGACTTTGGCAAGTAGCCCAGGGTGATCTAGTGTTGAAATTTCAACCATATTTTGTTGTAGCGCTTCATTGAGCGTGATATCAACAGTATTTTCAATATCAAAATGGCGTAATTGGCGTGGAATTCTACGTTGCATCAAACCAGGGTATACATCTGAATTACTCAATGCTTTAACCAGTGCTTCTTTCACCGTCAGTTCACGCTCAGGATCTGTTAATAACGTACCAAAACGGTCTAATACCACATAAGTATCTAAACTAAATGATGTGCTTGCGGTAATAATGCGCGCATCTTGAACATCCAGATTCATTTTATCCAGTACAGCGACCGTTGTTGCAAACAAGTTAGGTTGATCTTGCGTATAAATAAAGATCTGTACTGCATCTTGTGCCGCTTTACGGTGCGCACGCATGAGTACTAATGGTGCAGAATTATGACCATGTTGTAAAATAGCACGAGTATGCCAAGCAATTTCATCTGCAGTCTCTTTAAGAAAATACTCATCGCCCAGTTCTTGCCAAACTTTTTCGACTTGATCTAAAGGAAACTCATCTACCAAAATTTCACTGGCTGCAAATTTAGTGTCTTCAATCAGCATTTGATAATCAACAGGGCGACCTAAACCTGTGCGAATCACATCACGTGCATGGGTATAAAGTTGACGCATTAATGAAGCACGCCAAGTATTCCAAAGCTTTGGATTAGTCGCATTAATATCAGCGACTGTTAAGGTATAGAGATAATCTAAATGCTCCATATCACCGAGTTTTTCTGCGAAATCTTTAATCACATCTGGGTCGGAAATATCTTTTTTCTGAGCTGTAATAGACATCAATAAATGATTTTGAATAAGCCATGCAACCAGATGACATTCACGTTCAGTAAAGCCATGTGCACGACAGAAATTGATGGCATCTATTGCCCCAAGTTCACTATGATCACCGCCACGACCTTTGGCGATGTCATGGAATAGAGCTGCGAGTAAGACGATGTCACGGCGTACTAAGCGTTGAAATACTGAGCTGACTACTGGATATTCTTTGGCAAATTCAGGTTCTTTAAAGCGATTTAAATTACGAATCAATAAAAGGGTATGTGCATCTACAGTATAAATATGGAATAGATCATATTGCATTAGACCTAAAATTTGCCCAAACGCAGGAATATAATTGCCCAAAACACCATAGCGTTTCATTGCAACAAGAGTTTCATACAAGCGATATGGCGAACGAATAATCGCCATAAACAAGGCTTGATGTTCAGGGTTATTCCGATAATTTGTATCAATGCGTTTGGCTGCAAGAATCAGTAAACGTAAGGTGCGTGCACGAATACCTTCAATTTCAGGACGGTTTGCCAATAAATAGAAGATTTCTAAAATTGCACTCGGTTTTTCAGCAAAAATTTTATGCTGTTGTACTGCAAGCTTGCCATCCACAATTTTAAAATGATCGTTAATATTTTCTATTTGACGTTCATAATTGGGTAAACGTGGCGTAATCACCGATTCATTAAAGTAAGCCAACAACATTTCATTGAGCGTTGAAACTTGTTGTGCAGTACGATAATAACGCTTCATGAACTGTTCAATTGGATAGTTTGGATGGTGATTGTCTTCACGGGTATAGCCAAACTTTGCAGCGATTTCACGTTGATAATCAAATAATAAACGATTTTCATCACGTTTGGTTAAACGATGTAGATGATGGCGAACTTCCCAAAGGAAATTTTCAGCTTCTTCAAGTACACCCAGTTCAAATTCAGAAATAAAGCCCAAATGAACAAGGTCATAGATCCGATTGACACGGAAATGACGTTTTGCTATCCATCCAATTTGATTAATATCTCGAATACCACCCGGTGCATTTTTAATATCAGGTTCTAGGTTACTTTCGGTATTGTTATTTTGAGCATAACGGCGTGCTTGCTCATCCATTTTTGCATCAAAAAAAGTTTTATCTGTCCAAGTCTGTGACACTACACGACGTGGCCATTTGGCTAAGTGTTGATTGCCTGTAATAATTCTGGCTTCAATCAGTGCTGTAGCAACTGTTAAATCATTGGTGGCTTCTTCAAAGCAACTGCGAATTGTGCGAACACTCACACCCGGTTTGAAATTACCGACATCCCATAATGAAGAAATAAATGAGGTCACTTTTTTTTCATATGCTTCACTGAGTTCTTCTTCCGAAAGTACCATAATATCTACATCGGAATACGGCAACATTTCTCGGCGACCATAACCACCAACAGCAAATAAACTCAAATTGGTTTGATCAAGCCCTGCATGATTCCAGAGGAAAATCAGCGCTTCATCAATAATATCTGAACGAGTGCGGACAATCTCACGTATGGGGTGACCTAAATCAAAACTATCCTGTAACTGCTTTTCAACATCTGTACGCCATTGGTTAATCGCTTTAATGTCGTGGTCATTTGAAACATAAGAGAGCAGAGGAGTAGTATTGATCATGTATGATTTGTCCGCAAATTTATCAATGAATTATTCAGCGAGTATTAGTGAGTCGTCAAATTGACTGTAACGGCATCTGCTGCTGCTTGGGCAAGCTTACGTGCTTGATCTGTATTTTCAGCTCGTGCAGTTGCAACACCCATACGACGACGTTTAAAACCTTCAGGTTTACCAAATAGACGTAAGTCTGTATCTGGATGAGCTAATGCAAGATTTAAGCCACTATAAGACAAATCACTCGCATCAACACCTGCATAAATCACAGCACTTGCCGCTGTACTATGACGTGTGGTATTCACAGCTAAGCCTAAAATAGCACGTGCATGTAATTCAAATTCACTTTGGAATTGTGATGCAAGCGTGACTAAACCTGTATCGTGTGGACGAGGAGACACTTCACTAAACCATACTTTATCGCCTTTGACAAACAGTTCTACGCCAAAAATACCACAGCCACCTAAAGCAACAGTGACTTTATTGGCAATGCGTTTGGCTTCTTGTAAAGCGGTTTCAGTCATCGCTTGAGGTTGCCAGCTTTCTACATAATCACCCGCATCTTGACGATGCCCAATCGCATCACAAAAATGGGTTTCAACTTCACCTGTTTCAGCATTTTTAGCACGTACGGTAAGTAAGGTAATTTCAAAATCAAAATCAATTTGTGATTCAACAATCACTGTACCTTGATTTACACGACCACCTGTTTGAGCATATTCCCATGCTGCATCGACTTCTGAAAACTCTTTAACACGCGATTGACCTTTGCCAGAAGAAGACATCACGGGTTTGACAAAATTTGGATATCCAATGTCATCACACGCAGCACGGAAGCTTTCTAAGCTGCTTGCAAAACGGTAAGCAGAGGTCGGTAAACCCAGCTCTTCTGCAGCTAAACGACGAATACCTTCACGATTCATGGTGAGATTCACGGCTTTGGCAGATGGAATGACTGTTGCAATGTTTTGTTCTTCGACTTCAACTAAAACTTGTGTCGCAATGGCTTCAATTTCAGGAACGATTAAATTGGGTTTTATTTTTTCAATGAGTGCTTTTAATTCGGTTGGATCTGCCATATTCAAAGTATAAGAAAAATGGGCAACTTGCATTGCAGGAGCATGGTCGTAACGATCTGCAGCATGAACTTCCACACCTAAACGTTGTAATGAAATCACCACTTCTTTACCTAATTCACCTGAACCGAGTAATAGAACTTTAAAAGCAGAAGATTGAAGTGGAGTACCAATTGTTACGCTCATGTGAATCATCCATGCGAAATGTAATAATGGACTTTAAGCATAGCAGAACTAGCGCAAGTGTTAAGCCTTGATTCACATAAAATAATGATATTGTCTAACAGCAGTGTAGGTTTATATTTTTGTTAGATTAATATGTTTTGAATCACTTTCTTTAAGTGTATCAATACGAACTAAATAGCGATTATTTAGTTCGTTTCGTAAATGATTTTGAATCAATATTTAAAGATAGTTTGTATGAAAGAATAAGTGTTTTGTATTATGATTTAACCAATTCTTTTTCTGTAAAGGAAACATTAAAAGATATGATATAAGTAACCTAATGATTGAACTTTACATAGGTATCTGATTAAAAATGAAAAGGCACATAGGTATACACCAAACCATATGCCAAAGCTGCTGTTAAAGTCGCCAATACAATACGTTTAAACTTGAAATATAAGCCCGTAAGCACTACAAATCCAACAAACATCGCAAAACTTTTATTGGGTGTTTCAAGTAGTGGAGGGAGTGTTGCAACCACGAGCATTGAACTGATGGCTGCAATACCAATCGAACCTAAAGCGATTTTAATCCAAACTGCACCACGTTTTTGAGTGTGCTGTTGATGCTTTTGGATGAAATAAAAAGGTCCAAAGCGTGAAGCAAAATTTGCGATACCAACAAGAATGCCGACTAAAATAATCTCAAGACTCATGTTGCTCTCCAAATTGTTCATCGTGTTGTTTCAGTACATAATGTTTAAATAAGCCTGCGAGAATACCTGAGGTAATTCCAATAAAAATAGCAGCAGATAAATTAATAAAATAACAAGCAATTGCTGATACAACGAGACTGACGGCAACAACTAAGGTGTATTTTTTTTCAAAGGCTGCCAATAAAAAACTTAAGAAGAGTGCAGGAAGTAAGAAATCAAGTGCTGCTTGTAAAAACTGAGGTAAATGGCTGAATTGATCTGCAAATAAACCACCTAAAAAAGACCCAAGCGCCCAAGACAACCAACTAAATAAACTCAGACCTAACATCCAAGATTCTGACCATTCTTGACGGCGCTGAGATAGTTTAATCATACCACTGGCAAAAACTTCGTCTGTTAATCCCCAAGACCAGATTGCTGTTTTTTTAAGGTTTAAACGATCTTGAATGAGATTTTGTAAAGCAGGGCCATAGAGTAAATGACGTATATCCAATGCAATTACAGTAAGCGCAGTCATCCAAATCGATGTGCCACTGCCTAATAATGCAACCACTAGAAATTGACTTGCACCTGCATACATTGAACAAGACAGAAATAATGCTTCCCAAGGTGTAAAACCAAATTGAGTTGCAGAGACACCAAATGCAAAAGAAACAGGCAAGTAGGTGAAAATAATAGCTTGGCTATCTTTCGCGCCTTGCCAAAAGCCAGCTGGTTGGACAGGAGGAGTTTTGTGCTCAGACACGATACACCTAATTCAGGAGATGAAAACAAAAGGTAAAACTGATTGTGTATTCTAACCGAATTTACTAGCATAGTGCCGAACGAATTATTGGTTTGGGTGAAAAATATGTCTTTTCAAATAGCACGACCGAGTTTAATCATGATGGCAATCATCAGTATGGTTGGATTACAGGCGTGTAGTGAATCGACTTCAACGGATGAAACGAAAAAGGTAGAAATTAAGGCAGCACCCAAACTCACCAATGATGCAACAGCTTATGCAAATGAAGCATGGAAGCTGATGAATGAGGTAGATCCATTTATCTATCGTAAACAATTGAACTTAATTGACGAAAAAGTCCGTAAACCCGTTCGTAAACTGAGTACAGATTGGCGTATTAATGTCAAAATGACAGATTCAGTGACAGAAGGTAAATATGCATTGTGTCGAAAAGCGTTGACCAGCTTAGATTCATGGGCAAGATCGACACTCGAAAAAGATGGGCAATTGGTTCAAAGACAGAGTGATTATGAACGTGATAAAGCACAATGTAAGGATGCAATTGATCACCCAGCATTAGGAAATACCAAAGCAAATAACAATATTTTCTAAATAAAAATCAAAAGTCGGGTCTATAAAAAACGAGACCATTAAGTCTCGTTTTTTTGAATGAGTAGTTATTTAGAATTTCGTAGACATTTCGCTAGTTTTTTCTAATAAAGAAAAATTTAAAAGCAGTATGCAATAAATCTACTGAATTAAATTAAGGTTTTACAGTTGTTGCCGCTTTAGCGTCTGCTTTGGCTTTCGTTGCAGCATCTTTAGCTGTACTTGCTTTCATTGTTGCTTTGTCTGCTGCTTTTTGAGCAGTCATTGCAGATTCTTTTTTAACTTGTGTTGATGTCATGTTACCTGCAGTTGTTGCTGCCATTGTTGCTTTATCTTTGGCTTTAACGGCATCATTTTTTGCTTTTACAGCAGTGTCTTTGGCATTGGTTGCTGCTTTTGCTGCGCCTGATGAAACAACACAAGTTCCACCTTTATGATGTGGACCCGTACCACCTTGTAAAGTTTGACCTTTAGGACATGCAAATGCTGAAGCGCTGAGCATTGCAAATAAACCCGCTGTTAATACCGTAGTCATTTTTTTCATTGTCTTATCTTTTTATAACGAGGCATTAGTACCTAAGTTAAAATGTAATATGACAGAGCAATTTTGAAAAGAAAAAAGTTGTTAATTAAAGCAATCATTTATAGTGTTCTTGCAGTTTAATGACATTTTTAATTTACATTTAAGTTTAATCTATAAATATAAAAGGGTTTTAAATTATTATTTTAAGTTTTAATGGCTTAGCATTTTTTTTAAAATTTAATTGTGAATAAATAATGTATTGATGATAACGCTTGTGTAAAACAATTATAAGAAATTTTAAAGAGAATAATGTATGAGTTTTATCATTGAAAAAGCTGAAGAGACAAATGCTAATCACATTTATCAATTATTAAGTAGTTTGCTTCTTTGTTTTTAGATGGTATTGATTCTAATACGCTGACGTATTTTCAAAAAGATAGCATTTTAGGACTCAGCAAAAGTAAAGATTTTAGCTATTACATTACTTAAGAAGAAATGCACAAAAATTTTAATGGGATGAAGTTTGTTCCTAAGGTTTTTGATTGCTGAAGAAAAAGCACTATTCAATAACTGAATGGGCAATTTGATGAAGATGTGCAAAATCGAGGATTTCAATTTTTCGAAAATATACTTTTAATAATCCAAGTTTTTCTAATTGTTGTAACTCTTGATTCACGGTTTGTCGTGAACAAGTGAGCATCTGAGCTAATTGCTCCTGTGATACATGTATCATATTGGTTTCAATGGTTAAGTGACTTCCATAACCATTTAAAATAAATAGTAAGCGCTGAGCTAAACGTTGCGTTAGGGTTTGAGTTTGAATTGAAATTAATTCTAAGAAAGCGAATCTAAGTTTTTGACTGGTAAGTTGTGCGATGTGATACCAAAATTTTGGATGTTTTTGCAATAAATTTTCAATATCGGCACTTGGAAGATGCAAGATAATAGATTTTTGTACGGTGATGGCATCGTGAGAACGAGGTTGATGATCAACTAAAGAAATTTCACCAAACCACATAATCGGTTCAACAATAGCTGCAACAGCTTCATTGCCATTAATATCAATATATCCTAACCGAACAGCACCTTCTAAAACCGCATAAATACCATTAAATAAATCACCTGTATGGAAGATCTTTTGTTCTTTTTCATAGTGGTGATGCTGAGCATGATTCAAAATAAATTGTTTGAATAATTCAGGGAGCTGAGAAAACCAAATATTATTTTCTAAGTATTTTAAATAGCTTATATCCAGCACGATTTATCCTTATTCATATTTTTCATTCAACTGTCGGCTAATTGACAACTGCTTCTATCATTATTTTATATAGTCAAAATATAAGTTTAACAAGCATGAATATCATGACAAAACTAGAACAGTTGTTGAGCCAATATGCTGCTTATCATTTAGATCAAAAAAATGTACTCACACACTTTATTGGTATTCCATTGATTGTGTTTTCGATCATGTGTCTGACCGCAAGATTAGGCGTGTCTATATCGGGTTTTGATATTACATTGTCTCTGATCTTAATTGTCGTTACTACGCTTTATTATTTAAGTCTAGATCGAATCTTTGGTTTGATCATGCTGATTATTTTTGCTATGAGTTATCCGTTTGCATATAAAATTGCACAGTTGGATCTGACGATGTGGTTGGCTTTAAGTATTGGTATTTTTGTATTGGGTTGGGCAATTCAATTTATTGGGCATTTCTATGAGAAGAAAAAGCCTGCCTTTATGGATGATATTGTTGGATTAGCGATAGGTCCATTATTTGTTTTGGCTGAGTTTGTGTTTTTATTGGGCTTTCGCAAGGCATTAGAGGAACGGATGTTGATTGAAGCGAGAAAGCAACGTGCAGAAATGGAAAGTAAGAATCTGCACTCAGTATCAAGTTAAGGTTTATTGATTGCATTTTTAAAATATTGAATGCAATGAAGAATTGAAACTAAGAATATAAAAAGCTCCGAATTTATCGGAGCTTTTTATATAAAGGCTTTGTATTTTATCGATTAAGTAAACTTAAAAGCTTTTATAGATAATGATGCAGAAGAATTAAACATTAAAACGGAAATGTAAAACATCGCCATCTTGAACGATATAAGTTTTACCTTCTAAACGCCATTTACCTGCTTCTTTAGCGCCAGCTTCGCCGTTATATTGAATGAAATCATCATAAGCAATACATTCAGCACGAATAAAGCCTTTTTCGAAATCTGTATGAATTACACCCGCAGCTTGAGGTGCAGTTGCACCTACTTTTACAGTCCAAGCACGTACTTCTTGTACGCCAGCTGTAAAGTAAGTTTGTAAGCCAAGTAATGAATAACCTGCACGAATCACCACATTTAGACCGGGTTCAGCCATATCCATTGCTTCAAGGAATTCAGCACGATCTTCATCTTCAAGTAATGAAATTTCAGCTTCAATTTGGTTGCAAAGCGGAACGACGATTGCATTTTCTTCAGCCGCTAATTTTTTAACAGCATCCAAATGTGGATTATTTTCAAAACCATCTTCTGCAACGTTAGCAATATACATGGTTGGTTTTAATGTCATTAAACCAAAACCACGAACCAATTTACGTTCATCATCATCAAGATCAGCAGCGCGAGCAGGTTTACCTTCATCCAAAATTGGTTGAATTTTTTCTAAAACAGCTTTAGTCGCAACCGCGTCTTTATCGCCACTTTTTGCAGATTTTGCTAAACGCGTAATTGCTTTAGCAACAGTTTCTAAATCTGCTAATGCAAGTTCAGTATTGATGGTTGCAATATCATCTAATGGATCAATTTTACCATTTACGTGAATGACATTTTCATCTTCAAAACAACGTACAACGTGAGCAATCGCATCAGTTTCACGAATGTTTGCAAGGAATTGGTTACCCAGCCCTTCGCCTTTAGATGCACCAGCAACGAGGCCTGCGATATCCACAAATTCCATCGTTGTGGGAATCACACGTTGTGGTTTTACAATAGCAGTAAGTTTATCTAAGCGTGGGTCAGGTACAGGTACAATGCCTGTATTTGGTTCAATGGTACAAAATGGGAAGTTTTCAGCGGCAATTGCAGCTTTGGTTAATGCATTGAAAAGGGTAGATTTACCAACGTTAGGCAAGCCAACAATACCACAATTAAAACCCATGAAATGACTCACAAAGTGTTATATAAAATTGTGGCTGATTTTACATGAAAGCCGAGGTAAAGTCAGGTCTAAGACCTAAGAATTAAATTTTTCCAAGCGATTATTAAAATTCTATTTTGAGAGATAGAGGCGATACCGATGAGATATAACCTCTGTCTATATATATTTTTAGATCTTCCTTTTATCTAACTGACTAGCCAAACTGTCACCAAATGCTTGAATGATCATAACTAAAGCGACTAAGACGACAATGACGGCAAACATCATTTGCATGTCAAAGCGTTGATAACCATAACGATAGGCAATATCACCTAAACCACCTGCACCAATCGCACCTGCAATGGCAGAAGAGTTAATCATGGTGACAATGGTGACTGTAAAACCTGCCACAATACCGGGTAAAGCTTCTGGTAAAAGCACATGCCAGACAATTTGCTTACGGTTACATCCCATCGCTTGAGCCGCTTCAATTAGACCTTGATCAACTTCACGTAAACTTACTTCTGCAATACGCGCAAAGAATGGTGTTGCTGCTAAAGTTAGTGGAACAACTGCTGCCCAAACGCCGTAACTGGTTCCGACAATCCAACGTGTTAAAGGAATCAGTGCCACCATTAAAATCAAAAAAGGAACAGAACGAGTAATGTTGATCACTGTGCCTAAGGCATGATTGATCTTTTTAGATGGATAAATCCCTTGTTCAGAAGTATTGACCAAAATGACTGCCAAAGGTAAGCCAATTAAAAAAGCAACAAAAGCCGATACGCCAACCATCAGTAAGGTATCGATGGTTCCTGTCAGCAATAAATCAATGAGTTGGTCTTGCATAGCCAAGTACCTCTATTTGCGCAATGTGATGTTTCAATTTTTCTTGTAAATGATGAAGATCTAAATGAGTTTGTTCAGTACCAACAATCAACGTCCCAATCAAATGGTTTTGTATGTTATCAATATGGCTTTGGTACAGATGTACTGATTTATCAAATACCTGAAAAAGTTCAACTAAATTAGGTGAGCTTTTCGGATCTGTTTCATAACGTAGTTTAAAAATGCTATGGGTTGAATCTTCTTGCAATTCTGCATGAATTTGAAAGGGCAAATCGAGTTGTTCTAAATTTAACAATTCTTGTGTGATTTTCTGCTGAGGCCTTGAAAACACTGACCAGACTTGTCCTGACTCAACGATTTCACCATGTTCAATCACTACCACTTGATCGCAAATTTCACGAATCACTTGCATCTCATGTGTAATTAAAACAATGGTAATTCCCAATTCTCGATTGATTTTTTTCAGTAAGGATAAAACCACTGAGGTACTTTCAGGATCTAACGCAGATGTTGCCTCATCACACAATAAAATTTCAGGATGATGCACCAGTGCACGAGCAATACCAACACGCTGCTTTTGACCACCAGACAGTTGTGAAGGGTAGTTATGCGCTTTATTTCCCAATCCGACCAGTTCTAATACATCATTGACACGTGTTTCAATTTCAGCTTTATCGACATGGGCAATTTTTAAGGGTAATGCAACATTTTCCCAAACTGTTTTGGCAGACATTAAGTTGAAATGCTGAAAAATCATCCCGATTCTTTGACGTGTTTGAATCAACTCAGCATGACTGAGTTCAGCCAAGTTCTGTTGATGAATATGAATGCTGCCTTCTGAAATACTTTCTAAGCCATTTAATGTTCGGATTAGAGAAGATTTACCTGCGCCACTTTTACCAATAATGCCAAAAATCTTGCCTTGAGGAATATCTAAGTTGATATTTTTTAACGCATGAATGTGTTGATCTTGCCCATCATAAAATTTATTCAAATCACGAATTTTGATATGCGGAGCTGAAAAATCAACCTGTGAACCGAAACTAACCATTTCTATTCTCCTTATTTCCAGCCTGCAAACCACATATCTTTGCCGAAATCTTTATCTAAAATATCTCGAACTTGTTGTGAGTTTTGGAAAGCTTGAATAAATTTCTCTAACTTTTGATTTTTGTCTTGATAATCGGTACGTGTTACAAAAAGAATGGCGTACTTTTTATCAATGGGATCTAAAAACAGGGCACTATGCGGATCTGCTTTTTTTGCCAGATTTAAGTAATGTGGAAAACCAAAGATTAGATCTGCATCATCATAAGCTAATGCCGTTTGTGGACCTTCAACTTCTAAAAATTTCAACTGTTTTGGGTTTGAAATAATATCCTGAAGTGTTGAAAGTTCATTGTTGATGTCTTTGATTTGAATTAATCCAGCACGATGTAACAAAATCAGAGCACGAGCAGAATTAACAGGGTCGCTTGGAATGGCAACACGTGCATTCTGAGGCAACGCATCTAAGGATTGATACTGTTTTGAATATAAACCGACATGGCTGCCGCTACCTGTACCAAAAGCATGCAAATCGTAATGGGTTTGCTTAATGGCATTCTTTAAAAATACACTTTGTTGGAAAAAGTTAGCGTCAATGTCACGGTTTTGTACCGCAACATTGGGTGCTTGCCAATCTGAAAATTCGACCAGTTTGACATGGATACCATCTTTCTCTACCTCTTTGGCAACCGTTTGTAGTAATTCGGCATAAGGTGGGCTAATACCAATCGTGAGCACATTATCCTTTTGTTGATTTTGCACATAACGATAGGTAAATAGTCCTAATAACACAATCACAACAGCGAGACCAATCAGCAGGTTTTTGTTTTTGAGCTTGGGAAATTGAGACATGGGCTACTCCTTATTTCCAACCTGGAAACCATAAATTTTCACCAATATCATCATTTAAAGCCTGTTTGACCTTGTCCGAAGTTTGGTAAATTTTGATGAACTCTTTTAACTGTTTGGCTTTTTCTGGGTGCTTTTGCTCATAGTCATCTTTTACAACAAACAAGATGGCATAACGTTTATTAGTATTATCATCGAGTAATAATGCTTTGTTTGGATCAATGGTTTTTGCAAGACGTAAATAAAGCGGGTAGCTAAATACTAAATCAGCATCATCTATAGCACGCGCAGTTTGAGGTCCTTCAACTTCAATAAATTTAAAGTTTTTAGGATTTGAGGTAATGTCTTGTAAGTTTGATAAATGGTTATTCGGATCTTTCAAGGTGATGAGTTTTGCCTGTTGTAAAAGCAACAGTGCGCGACCTTGGTTGACTGGGTCATTTGGAATCACGACACGTGCATTTTCAGGTACAGCAGCCAAAGAATCATATTTTTTAGAATATAGGCCCACATGTGTTGCAACACCTGTTGCAATTGGTTTTAGTTTAAAATCCGTTTCTTTTAGCGCATTGCTTAAAAAGGGTTGATGTTGGAAATAGTTCGCATCAATATCACCATGATTCAGTGTGATATTTGGAGTATTCCAATCCGAAAACTCCACCAGTTTAATATGAATCCCTTGTTTCTTTGCTTCCTCTGCTGCAACTTGTAAAGGCTTGGCAAAGGGTGGGCTAATACCAATGGTGATTTCTTCTGAACTGGCTTTTTTATGTTGGTTCCAATAAAAAAGTCCTGTAATCACTGCAATAATGATCACACCAAGCAAAATAAATTTATTCTTGGAGCCTGTTTTTGAGGATGGATTACCATCTGCAGGTGAGTTTATTTGAGACATGTGATACCCCTTAATGTGAAATTATTCAATTCATCATATTTACTGGTTAGGTTATTTAGGCAGTTTGCTTTTGCTGATTTGCCATTTCGATGCCGTTTTGATGTTTGTTGTTATGATTTGAATTTTGACATCGAAAATCAGCAGCAGGGTGTTGCTCTGTTAAATGATCACCTTGTTTAAAGATTTTGTTGCGTAAAGAACCACTTTCATATTTGGTTTTAAATCTGTCACGTTGTTGCAGTTCAGGAATAACAAAATGAATAAAGTCATGATGTGATTCAGGCGCAACAGTGCGCGTTAGGTTAAAACCATCAATACCTGTTTCATCAATCAACTGAATTAATTTTTCAGCAATTGTTTCACCACTTCCAACAATCAGTGGATAACGACCACCGAGTTGATGCTGTGCTTTAAGATCATTAGGCGTGATCTGGTTTTCCTTAAATTTATTATTGACTGAAGCAATACTATTGGTTTGTTGATATGGGATGGCCTCATCATCAGCATATTTGGATAGGTCTATACCGACTGAACTTGAGAAATGTGCTAAACCTGCTTCTGGACTTGCATAGCGGGCATATTCAGCTAATTTCTCTTGAGCTAATTCATCTGTTTCTGCTGTAACCACTGTGATTCCCACAAAGATTTTAATATCTTCTGGATTACGGCCTTGCTGTACAGCCAATTCTCGAATCTTATCCACTTGTTGTTTGATTTTTGCAGGTTGGTCCCCCCCAATAAAGACACATTCCGCATGACGTGTGGAGAATGCTAAACCGCGTGGTGAAGCACCTGCTTGAAAGAGTACAGGGGTACGCTGTGGTGAAGGTGAAACTTGGAAAACACCTTGGCTTTGATAAAAGCGCCCTTGATGATTAATTTGATGCACTTTTTGTGGGTCGGTAAAAATACGCTTTTGCTTATCTTTTTGTACGGCATCATTTTCCCAAGAACCTTCCCAAAACTTATAGCAAAGCTCTAAAAATTCTTCAGCTTGTTCATAACGTAAGTCATGATCTTTTAAACCTTTTTGCCCAATCAAGCGTTCAGCACTGTCCAAATAACCCGTCACAATATTCCAGCCAATCCGACCTTGTGTAAGATGATCTAAACTCGCAAAGCGCCGTGCGAATTGGTACGGTGTTTCATAACTTAGGTTTACGGTCACACCAAAACCTAGATTTTGGGTTACCGCCGCCATTGCTGAAATTAAGGTGGAAGGATCATGACTCGGGAGTTGAATGGACTCTTTTAAGGTTAAATCTAGACCATTCTGATAAACATCATAAACACCTGTAATGTCTGCGATAAACAGACCGTCAAATAAACCTTGCTCCAAGGTCTTAGCGAGATCAGTCCAGTAATTGAGCTCATTAAAACGATGAGATTCATCACGCGGATGGGTCCATAAGCCGTGATTGATATGGCCGACACTGTTCATGTCAAAAGCATTGAGTAAGATTTGTTTTTTAGGTGCTGTATGTTGAGATGTATTTGTCATTACAATGTCCCTCTGCGTGGTGGAAGAATATTGTTTAATACATAGTTTCCAATAAAATAATATTTCCAGCGTGATGCATCGTGCAGTGTATGCACGCGTACATTTCGCCAATGTCGATCTAAACCATCAGCACGTTGACTACCACGACTTCCTGCAAGTTCAATTAGCTTGGATGAAGCTTTTAAAGCTGTTTCTGTACTGTGTGCACGGACTTTAGCCACATCTAAAGAAGCCTTAGCAATATTTTCAACTGTAGGTTGTGGTTTTGCTGCATCAATAGATTGAGCCGCTTGTTTTAACAAGACTTCACTTGCACGCACATCAGCAGCAACACGACCTAATTCATAAATTGTCAGTGGGTCTTGGTCTGCATGTTCAACATTGGCATCAATCCATGCACGTGCTTTTTTAACTCGTTCAATTGTTTCTTCAAATGCTGCACGAGCAATGCCTGTTTCAATAGCAGCATGCATAATTTGTGCAAATGGCCCAACGAGCGTAGGTTCAAAAAATGCGGTATCAAAAGGGATGACATATTCAGATTCAACATAAACCTGATTGAATTTAACTGTGCCACTACCTGTAGTTTTTTGTCCAAAGCCTGACCAATCATTGATACGTTGTAAGCCTTGTGCATCGGCAGAAATAAAAGCTAAATATTCACGTTCTTCAGCATCACGGACTAATGTCGGAATACGATGGGCAAATAGACTGCCCGTGCAATAGAACTTTTCCCCATTGACTACATAACCGTTTCTGTTTTGATTTTGAGTTTGACTAATTTGAGTATGTTTTTGTGCAGCGGTCTTGGTCTTAAATTCAGCGAGCGCATTGCCAAAACGAGCGCCTTGGAGCACTTCGCTATACAGTTTTTGCTTTTGTTGCTCTGTACCTGTATTGCGTAATACTTCCAATGCATAAAAATGGTTTTGTGGAATTTGCCCAATAGAGCCATCAACACCGCTGAATAATGCGATTATTTTAGCAACCGTATGACTCGATACATCTGCGCCACCATATTGTCGAGGCACAGTGATTGCCCATAATCCTGATTGACTAAATGCTTCAATCTCTTCAAAAGGTAAAATTCTTTCAGCATCACGAAGGACTGCATTTTCTTTAAATTGTTGACTTAGTTGTTGCGCGATTTTTAAAGCTTCTTCATCACTTTTAATAATATGTGCATGTGCAAATGACTGATTGAGTATATCCAGTGTTTTATTGATGTCTTGATAAGTTGTCATATATATTCCCCTGATGACTAAAAATGTCTTTTAACTTTAAATCCACGCATGGCGTTGATTTTGTGTGCCATTTAAGTAGTAATTTCCAATGGCATGAATTTTCCAACGCACAGGGTCATGTAAGGTATGCACACGAGCATTACGCCAGTGTTGATCGAGGTTATGTATTTCTAGACTTGAACGACTACCGCCCAATTCAAGTAATTTTTCAGAAATAAGCAATGCTGCATCATTGGCATAGACTTTTGCTTCAGCAACGATAATGGATGCTTTACTAGCTTGTTCAGGGCTGACGATATCTTGTGAATCTAATTGATCTAAATATTCTGCGGCTTCATCTAGCAATAAAATGGATGCATCGAGTAGGATATTGAGCTTACCGACTTCTTGTAGGGTATACGCTTCAAAACTGGCTTTATCCACATTGGCATCAATGATGGGACGGGCTTTGCGGATTGCAGATAAGGTATCTGCAAAAGCAGCTTCTGCAATACCGACATCAATTGCAACCTGAAGAAGTTGTGAGTAAGCACCACGATATTTTGAAATATCGGCAAGTGGTTTTTCATCCATAATAAGATCTGGGTGAACCACAATATTTTTTAAACGGACTGTGCCACTGGCTGTTGTACGTTGTCCAAAGCCATCCCAATCATCAACAATTTCAACACCGTCAGCTTTTGCATCAATAACAGTTAAAACAATATGACCATCTGGGTGAATTGCGCGTATTGCCAACCAATCAGCAAAATATGAACCTGTTGAATAAAACTTTTCACCATTTAAAAGATATTGACCGTTGGTATGTTCTAAACGTGTTTCAATGGTGCGGGTGTCTTTGGTGTTGCGTTCAGGACCACCATTGGAAAGTCGTTTACCATTTAAAATTTCAGTATAAATAAACTGTTTTTGCTGTTCATTGGCAATATTTTCAATGGCATTTAACAAGCCAAATTGATTTTGTGGAATCTGTCCAACACTGGCATCTGCCTTAGATAAAATACGGAAAACCTGTGCAAGTGTTTTATTTGAAACTTCAGCACCACCATATTTTTTGGCAATACGAATTGCGCCTAATCCTTTACGACTAAGTTCTTGAATGACATCAACAGGTAAAATTCGCTGTTGATCACGTATATTTCGTTCTACCAAAGCAAAATCAGCAACTTGGTAAGCTGCATTAATCGCTTGTTGATCGTTTTGGATCACATAGGCTGAGGTAGAGGAGTTCAAACTGGACATATTGGCACCTTTCAATAGATACCCAAAAACTAAGCAATATTATGGTAAAAATTAAACGAACTATTATGCTTAACTTATCTAAAATTATTGTTAGTATAAAAATAGCAAAGTTTTCTTAAATTAAACCTAAGCTAACATTTTGAAATTTATTATTTAATTAAAAATTTTATACTGAGTGCTAACTTTCGATGTGTAACGTTATTCCTTTGGTTTATAAAGAATAAAGAAACAGATATAACTGCAGTAATCAGTATTGGGTCATATGACGAGCGATTGACGTAAAAAGTACATTGTAATTCAGGTAATGAATGTCTAAAGTAAACAGGATTGTTCAGGATTAATCTTAACTTTTAGATTTATCTAAATTTTTAATTAAAAAAATAACTTGGAGACTACATGCGTACGTTGTACCAATTCCCACTCTCGCATTACTGTGAAAAAGCACGTTGGTTGTTAGATCATAAAGAATTGGATTTTACTGCGCATAACTTAATTCCTGGAATTCATCGTGCTTTTACGCAGCTTAAAACAGGGCAGAATAAGTTACCTATTTTAAAAGATGGCGATAAATGGATTGCTGATTCTACTCAAATTGCATTGTATTTAGATGATACTTATCCTGAACATGCATTATTACGCTCTGATGCACAGCTTCGTGAAAAAGCGCTTGAAATTGATTCAATGGCGAATGAGCTTGGCTTGCATGTACGACGTTGGGGTTTAGCCCTCACTTTGTCTATTAGTGATGAGCCTATTGAGATTATGATTGGTGAAAAAGGCTATTTACGCCAATTTGAAAAGTTTTCTAAACCTATCTTAAAAAGCTTAATCTCTAAAAATTATCAATTAGATGCAGAAAAAGTTGCCGAGTCTAAAAAGCAAATGGATATTATTATTAACCAGCTTAATCAGTATTTAATTAAAAATGATTGCCGTTATTTTGTTGGTGATCGCCTAGGGTTAGCTGATATTGCCGTATGTTCAATGCTTGCTCCATTGTTAGAGCTAAATGGTACGCCGTGGGAAAATGATACAAGTGAAATTCAATCAGAGGAATTTCTCGCTTATAAAAATAATTTTCTCAGCCTTCCTTTAGGACAATATGTACAGCGTATTTATGCGACTGAACGTAATGCACGTGTAGATTGGCGTGGGATGTAGAAGGCTTTGTTTAAATCATATTTTCGTTTTTAGATCTCTTGCATAGGCTTGAAAAAAAGAAGCGGAAATTACCTTTTTTATGAGACGTTATATAAAACCTTTTAATTTTTTCTTGCAGGGAAAAAATAGAAGCCTGTGAATGTTTATATAAGGATACGTAATGTGTCCAAAATATCAAATAAATAGAAATAATGAAAATTTAAAATAACTTTAGCTCAGTTATGATTGATAATTATTACAAATATCCAGTAAAGTGAAATTTTTTTTCAAAAATAGTGGAAATGAATAAGTAAATACTTTATTAATGAAGTGAATCAATTATTTTATTGATTGATTTTTACATGGACAATAATAAAGGTGCTGGTGATGGAACTTGATCGTTACGACAAACAAATTCTAGAAATATTAAGTTATGAAGATATTAATCTAAATGAGTTATCTGAACGGATTAGTCTGTCGGTGAGTTCGGTGCATCGTCGTATTAAGCATCTGATCGAAATCAATCTGATGACCAATTTAAAGCGCGATATTAATTATGAAAAATTAGGCTTTAAATTACATATCATTTTACAAGTATCGCTAAGTAAACATGATACTGATACTTTTTCTAAATTTTTAGAAGAACTTGAGAATATTCCCGAAGTGATTAATGCATTTTTAGTGACAGGGCAATCGGCAGACTTTTTAGTAGAAGTAGTTGCGAAAGACATGGAAAACTATAGTGAAATTTTACTCAAAAGAATTGGTAAAATAGAGCATGTCGTAGCACTGCATTCAAGTTTTGTGATTAAGCAATATAAGGTCTTTAACTGTAATGGTTTATTAAGTCGAGTTTAAAGAGATCTAAATTTAACTTCATTTATCATTTATTTCTTATTAGATGATAGATAAAAATTTATTAACCTTTATGACGCATGGTCAATATTTTTAAATTTAGAAAGAAAAAACGCACGAAATCGTGCGTTTTTTAATTTATTTCTTATTCATCAAGTTGAGCTAAGACTTCATCCGAGAATTCAACATTGGTATAGACGTTTTGAACATCATCAAGATCTTCAAACATATCAATCATTTTTAAGATTTGTTTCGCTTGATCAACATCATTGATTTCAGCTTTCGTTGATGGACTCATAATAACTTCTGCATTATCAGATTTTAAGCCAGCAGCACTTAATGCATCTTGAACATCACCAAAGCTTTCAGGTGTGGTGATGACTAAAATTTCATCTTCACTTACTTCAATATCTTCAGCACCAGCTTCTAACGCAACATCCATGATTTTATCTTCTAAAGAAACATCTTCAAAAGTAATCTCACCACGTTTCGTGAATAGATATGCGACTGAACCAGCTGTACCTAAATTACCATTGGTTTTAGAAAAGCAATGACGAACGTCTGGAACAGTACGATTTAAGTTATCTGTCATGGTTTCAACCAATACAGCAACACCACCGACGCCATAACCTTCGTATGTGATTTCTTTTAAATCATCATTATCTTCACCACCAGCACCGCGTTGAATGGCACGGTTGATCACATCACGAGTCATGTTTACAGATAGCGCTTTTTCAACTACAGCACGTAGACGAGGGTTGCTTGCTGCATCAGGACCGCCGAGTTTAGCGGCAGTTACAAGCTCGCGAATGTATTTTGTAAAAACTTTACCGCGGCTAGCATCTTGTTTTGCTTTACGATGCTTAATGTTAGCCCACTTGGAATGACCCGCCATGCGAAATATGCTCCTTGTAGATTGGCCTTATGCCATATCAATTTGCAGTGATTCTACCATAAGCTCTTTTTTCTGAGAAAGTGCTTTGATTTTCGATTTATTCATTAATCGTAAAAAAATGGAGTTTCGTCTATTTAATCATCAAATTATTTTATGTGATAGATTTTGCAACAGGAATAACGATATCTAAACCTGTATTCTCTTTATACAAACGTTTAATTTCAGCAAGGTCATGATCTAAATCACTTGGGTAAATTTTCCCAAAAATTCCACCTTGTTTAGTAGTCGAGTTTGCATACATAAAAACAATAGGTACACCAGCTGCTTTGGCAATATGCCAAAAACCTGTACGAATAGGTCTGCGTTCTTCCTCATTTTTTGCACGAGTAGCTTCAGGTGCAATCACTAAATTGAATTGATCATTGCTTTCAAAAAGCTCAACCATTTGAGAAACGATATCTTTATTTGAGTTTCGGTCTACTGCAATTCCCCCAATTTTTTCTAAAATTGGTTTCATTGGACCTTTGAAGAGCTCTTTTTTGATTAAAGTGTGAATTTTAATATCGTAAATTTGAAAAAGAGCAAGTGAAAGGATCGCATCCATCATTGAGGTATGTTCAAAGCCAATGATGACTTGTTTGTTTTCAAGGACATTAGGTTCAACATGGTACTTCCAACCTGCAAGTTTGAAAGTAAGTTCACCAAGTTGCTTTTTCATTTTTGACCTTTGTGTTATGTATGAAAAAAGAAGATCGAATTTTGCGATTAAAATTTAAAAAAAACAATGTTATAAATGCTAAATCATGACATGAGTTTGTAATAATTCTGTAGGTTTTAGTGGGTTGGATTAGAGAGTCGTAATAATAAATAAAACAATTTTAACATTTAAAACACTCACAGGCATCTCTTGGCTTACTTATAAATTGATGATTGCGATTCTGAAAGCTCATTCTGCATCAACAGGTTGACCTTCGATACTGACTTAAGAAGACCAGTTATTGCTCTAGGAGAATGGTGATAGTCCATTATTCAACCAAAAGCACCTACAAAATCGATGGTTATTTAATTGTCATTATAGATGTAAACTTCGTACAGCAGCCTAAAAATATGAATTGTATACGATTGAATTACAAAAACCGATTCATTAGAAGACACAACAAATCCTCAGTTTATGTATGTTTAAAATTGAAATTAATGATTTTTAATTATTAAAAAAGAATCTATATTTAATTTCATATTAAACATTTATTTATAAGTTTTTATTTATAATAAATGGTTTTCCTTCTTGGTTAATTGATAATATTAAGCTTGTGGTTGGTAACTTACTATCTATGATTATTTTCATGTGAAAAGTATTGCATTTCTCCTTGCAGTTTTTAACAGTTAGTACATATTCATTAGGCTTTAAATAATACGTAGTTGCATTATTTATATAAAAATCGCCTGCCTTAAAATCATCAATATATAATTTTATAGGGCAATTTTGGTTATTTTCTTTATCATCATCACAAAGTTTTTCATTACGCTTAATTTGAAGTGGAATTGTATTTATATCATTGTTTATAAACATTAAATTTAATGGTTTTTTAAAATTATGGGTTGTTTTAAACGTAGAACAAGAGGATAAAGAGAGTAGTAGGCTTGCTATAAGAAGGGAGTGTTTTAACATTATGATTCCTAAAAGATATATAAAATTTTAAAAGGATTTTTTTTTACTTTTTTGTAAAAAAAAAGTAAAATTGAACACGGATATTGTACAAAAAAATAGCGCTCTGTTAAAATATTTTTCTAATTTTTATAGAGTTTGGCTGTTCGATATGCAAAATTTTACAGTTATAGATAAAGTTTCATTAAGTAGATTTTCTACAAATTCAAGTGAAATTTTATTAGAAAAAGCATCGATAATTCAGACCAAGTTACATAAAGAAGATATTGCAGAAATAATTCAAAATGGTAATGATTTAATAATAAAATTAAAAAATGGTGAAACAATCACTTTAGAAAATTATTTTGTGAAAGATGCCAATGGTCAAACTTCTGATCTGGTTTTTGAGGGCACTGTTTGTGCGTTTGAGAAAATGGTGTGGGAGGATGGAGCTGCTGCATTTAAAGAAGTGACAGGATTAGAAGAATTACTTCCGATTGTTACGGGTAGTTCAGGCGGTATTGGTGGTTTACCTTGGATTATTGGTGGTGTTGTAGCTGGAGGAATTGGTGCTGCTACAGGATCATCAAGTAATGATAATGCTGGTAATTCAGAAGTATTATCAAAGGTATTAGAAGCACCAACTATTTTTATCTCAAATGATAAAAATAATGATAGTTTTTTGAATAAAGAAGAATTAGGCAGTTTAAATACAGTTAATGTAAGTATAGGTCTACCGAATGGTGCTCGTGCAGGTGATAAAGTTACTGTTATAGATCAAACTGGGAAAGAGTATACGCATACCGTAACGAGTGAAAATATTAATGCAGGCGTAGTGACAATAGAAGTAGATCGTCCAATCGAAGGCTGTGAGCTTAAAGTTACAGCGACAGTGACCAATGATGCAGGTGAATCTGCTGAATCAATCCCTGATAGTGCTGTTGTAGATACCGTACCAGCGAGATTGACCATCGAAGTCCCGGCAACAGGCAATGACAACACCCCAACGATTACGGGTAAAACCGATGAACCTGCGGGCAGTACCATTGAAATCAGCATCACTGACCAAGATGGCGCAAGCCAAACCGTGAGCACCACGGTCAAAGAAGATGGCAGCTACACAGTGGATGTGCCGAATGGCTTACCGGATGGCGAGTTTACAGTTGTTGGTAAAGTGACGGATCCAGCGGGCAATAGCACGACTGCGACAGACCAAGGCAAGATTGATAGCGTACCACCGAGATTGACCATCGAAGTCCCGGCAACAGGCAATGACAACACCCCAACGATTACGGGTAAAACCGATGAACCTGCGGGCAGTACCATTGAAATCAGCATCACTGACCAAGATGGCGCAAGCCAAACCGTGAGCACCACGGTCAAAGAAGATGGCAGCTACACAGTGGATGTGCCGAATGGCTTACCGGATGGCGAGTTTACAGTTGTTGGTAAAGTGACGGATCCAGCGGGCAATAGCACGACTGCGACAGACCAAGGCAAGATTGATAGCGTACCACCGAGATTGACCATCGAACTTGAGGAAAATAATTTGATTGATCCAGTGATCATGATTAAATTTTCTGAAGTGCCTTATGATGCAAATGGTATTCCATTAACAGCTGCACAGATTAAATCACTATTGACTACACAGGGCTTTGATTTTAACAATCCAGCAAATAGCGGTGGCTTAATCTCTAATGATGATGGTTTAACTTGGACAGCGCCAATTACTTATACAATAGGTGATGCCAAAGCTTCTATTGCTGATAGTAGTTATTTTGATGCTGTCAAAAATTCGGGTAGCGGCGCAACGGATAGCTTAATTGCGCCAGAAGTGATTTCTGTAGAGCCAACTAAATCACTTGAAGTGACGGGTGGTAATATGGGAGGTGGTCAGTTTGAAAGTGGTATTATTTCAGGCGGTGTCAATGCTTCAAAATTTAATAAGCACGATTTAAATGTGGATTTAGGTAGTGATTCTGATAATGCAAGAATCATTATTAACTTAAATGAAGTAGATAATGCTTTCACATTGATGGTTAATGGCGTAGATCTGATCAAATCTAACAATAGTAATAAAGCTGTTTTTCAAATGGAAAATAGTGATAAAACGCATGGGACTAATCAAATATTGCTTAAATATTATGATTCAAAAGGCGATTTACAGGAATTTGGTACTGCCAAGCCTTGGGAGGGAAATATTTATGGCTTACCACGCATTCAAGTAGTGATTACTGAAGATGGAGTTCGCCTATTTGGTACACTAAGTACAACATCAACGGAACTAGTAGAGCTATATATCTCTGATGTAGATATGTCACGCCTGAATCACCTTAATCTAAAGGATGGTGTAAACACGATTTCTGTGATTAATCCTGATAGTACTGGAGCTGATGAAATTAAAGGAAATGTGTCTGCTTTATCTGGAGCAGGTTTCACAATTTCTGATGATGACAGTGGAGAAGTTTCCAAAGCGGTAATTAAAGTGACAGGTGATTTGAATGGCACCATTATTACTCCTGTTTTACCTGAAGGTATGAAAGCAGTATGGAAGGCAGATCATTCTGAGTTGACACTTATTGCGACAAATGGTGCGCTAGATCAGCAGGATTTTACAGATGCAATTAACCTGTTAATGTTTGGTGTTAAATCAGGACAATCGATTTCAGCGGGTGAGCGCAAAGTCGAAATTACTGTATATGATGAAGACGGTCTTAAATCTGATACAGTTACTGGAGTATTCGATTATCAATCTGGTTTAGGGAATATTTATATCAACCAATTTGATTTCTCTAAATCAACATTAATTTTAACTTTAAATAGTGATGAGTTGGTTACTAATGACATCGTTTTCAATATATTAAACGATGATAATCTTGGGGGGCATTTCACAACAACTGAAAATAATTTCATTGTTGGCTCAGCACAGAAAATTGACTTATCACACCTCCTTGATTCGACTGCAACGGCATTGAACATTCATGATTATTTGGGTATTAAGTATGATGAACATACTCAAACAGCAACACTCACAGTTGATCGCGATGGGCAAGGGACGCATTATTATACTGAAAATTTATTATTATTTACTCAGAAAACAACTAAATTTGATTTAGATGAGCTACTTAAAAACAATCAAATTATCTTTTAATGGATAATTTGATCTAAAATTTGACTATAAAAAAGCTCCTTAATGAGCTTTTTTATAGTCAAATTAAAATTGAATATTATTACTTTGATTTCTTCCAAACACGATAGTAACTTTTAAAGCGATTTTACAATTACAAAGTTATGTCTGGAAGAGTTTGGAAATCTATCTAGTAATTAATGTTAATCGGCTTTGTTGCACAAATATTCAAAAGCTAAACTTTCCTTAAGTTATTCAAGTTTAAGTGACAACTTGGGTATGAGGTCAGCCTAATTCCGTAAATCTATTGAGGACTGGTACACGTGCATGAATTTCATTGACTTGGCTTTGAAAATTTCTTGCACTGAGTTTATCTCCTAATAATTTGATGCAATGCATCTTAGTTTCTACCAAACTTCGCTGATGATAGCC
Organism: Acinetobacter sp. ANC 3832; assembly: GCF_002135415.1. Lineage (GTDB taxonomy): Bacteria > Pseudomonadota > Gammaproteobacteria > Pseudomonadales > Moraxellaceae > Acinetobacter. The sequence goes on along the minus strand of NZ_NEGJ01000003.1, from coordinate 89,233 downwards.
TGACCATTTTTTCCATAGTGTCCTGCCTGAGAAGCACTGCTTCGCAAGATTAACTGTTCGAAGTAATTCATTTCGATCTCGCGAATGAACTTTTATATCTTTCCAAGGCTTTGCATTTTTTCTGGGTGGAATCACTGCATGTGCTTGCCGATCTGCAATGACCTGACGGCATTGTTTTGTGTCATAAGCCCCACCTGTATAGACTAAATCAATCTACTCATCCAACGGGATTTGATTAAGTAGGTCTCCAAGGACTTGTGAATCACTTACATTATTCGTTGTCAGCTGAACTGCCCGTATTTGCAGGGTTTTAGCATCTATACCAGTATGTATCAAGCCATTGGCGACGGTATTCAGGCTGATATTTCTTACGCTTCTACTCACCTTCACCTAAAAACTTTAAGCCTGTTGAATCGACGAGTAGATGTAGTCCATCATGATTTTTCTGAAAATCTATCTCAATATGTTTTTGTCTGCGACAGAGAGTTTAATACGAATTTCACTGATATTCGGAGTTATCCAATCTAAACCACAAAGTTGAATAGGGCTTTGAATAAAGCCAGTGACCATATGTAAAGAAAGGCAAAATAGAAATTTAATTTCGTCCATGCTTGCCTTGTGGCCGAGCGTACCATTGAGTCTTAGGGTCGAACCAAATTGAAAATATTTCCTCGCTTGATTAAAGTTTGGTTATACGAGGACCAATTGGTTGTACGATAGATTTTGGATATAGGCTTCTTCATTCGGAAATTATATTACTCAAGAAGTTTTTAAGAACAGCTTTGTGCAACAAAGCCGTTAATCAAGGAAATATTTCTATTTAGGACATCTATTAATCATGGCTTTATATGGTGGTGTTAAAATAAATAGAACACGTTTGGAAATACTACCAAAATTCTATTTATAAATATTTAATTCAATATTGACAACATCATCATCTAAAAGAAGATATATTTTATTTAATAAAATATTAATTTCTTGATCAGTATTTGCCGATATTTTTTTAGTCTCTAAATCTATTTTATTACAAGAAATTTTTGTATTTATTATTTTATAGGTTGCTTTTTCTTTTCCATAAGATGTTCTGTGTATAAGCTTAAAATTTTCTAGTTCTAATAAAATACGATAAACACTAGGAATAGTAATGCTTACTTTTTTATTAATACGAAGATATATTTCATCTGCAGTGAGTCTTGTTAGACTTGTATTAAGCAGATTGAATATCGCAAGCCTTGCTTTTGTTGGGTTTAGACTATTTGGGAATTGGGGCGAGTAATTAATCATGAATAATAAGCCTTTTAAATTGTATATTTAAAATAGACGTACAAAAGTACGTCTATTTATGATCAATTAATATTTAGCTTTCAACGTTAAAAGAAGGCTCCTAGGCTCTCCATAAAAGTTTCCATAACCAGGAATACCGATTGTGCTATAGTATTTTTTATCAAGAATATTATTTAAATTGAGTGCTAGATTTAAATTAGAATTAATTTCGTAAGCAGCTCGCAGTGACCAAAGAGTATAGTGTGGTTGTACAATATCTACGTTCACCCAAGCGCCATCAAACTTATTTGTAATGGGGTTAAATTCTTGTTTATAACCTGTAGCATAAGTTTTACTCTGAGCTGTGACACCACCGCCTATTTCTAACCCTTCAAGCCATTGGTCAAGTTTGTAATTTGTCCATATTTTTAAAAGATGTTTAGGTGTGTAAGTATCATAAGGTTGGTCTAAATTTTCTTTATTTTCATTTTTATTATAGGTATAGCCAAGAGCAATCTCCCATTCAGGAGTGATTTGACCATTTAATTCTAAATCTATTCCCTTGCTTTGCATTGATCCTGATGCAACATAGCAACATGATGAGTTGCTATTTCCTAAAGCTGTCCAAGACTTATAGACTTTCTCATTTTCCTTTTGAACATCAAAATAGGCAATCGAAGCTAATAGATTGGAGGTTAATTCATGTTTAACTCCAAATTCAATGTTTCGCCCAGTGAGTGGCTTTAAACCTACAGTATCTGCCTCATTTTCTAAATAATTTCTTTGACTTTTATAAATTTCAGCAAAACTTGTATAAAGTGTTGTTGATGGAAAAATATCGTAAGTTATTCCGTAGTATGGAACAAACTTATTATCTTCCTTATATTTATTTTTAGTTGTTATATACACATTATTATCTAATTTATTTTTTATTAAGGTCGTTTCATCGTTAAAAGTATACCGTCCACCTACAATCACAGCTAATTGTTCTATCGGGCGAAAACGTAATGAACCATAAGTAGCTGTGATATTTTTTTTATTTGTAGTATTTGTATCCCAAGGTTGTGCAGGGTAGTCCCATTCAGGTGGAGGTACACGATTGAAGGCATTTCCATCGGCATAATAAATCCAATTTTCTTTATAATTTTTTTTATTATTAGTTTGGTCAATTCCTAAAATGACATCATGCTTTTGATTGAATAGATTAAAACTTCCTTGTAAATTTAAATCCAAGGTCGTTTCTTTAAAATCAGTTTTACTCTGATTCCGCCACCATTGGCTTTCTAGCGTTTCATAATTAACAGCGCCTTCCATTTCGGCTGTATTAATACCATCATCACCAATGTTATGACGGACATTGAATTGTGCTTTCCACTCATCATTAATTTCGTGTTCTAAATTAGCAAATAAAGCAACATTTTCTCGCTTCATCCATCCCCAAGGAGCCCCTGTAGTTGTACTTCGAGGCAACTCTAAATCAGCTCCATCTTGCCAACGGGGTAAGCTTGCATTAAAGGCATCAGTTTTATCTTTTTGATAACTTGCACCCGTAAATAATGTTGTTTGTGGTGTAAATTGAAAATTCAAAGCACCGTAAAACATTTCACGACGATTATGCGTAGGTTTATAAAAAAAATCTTGATCTTGAAAGACTGCAACAGCACGTCCTTGAATAGTCTGATCTTGATTGAGTGAGCCTGTACCATCAATTTCAGTCCGATAGTTATTCCAACTACCTGCACTTAAGGTTCCGTTGAGTTCCGCTTCTGCTTTTGGCCGCTTAGATGTCAGGCTAATAACACCACCAGCTTCACCAGCACCAAATAACCCATCAGCTCCACGTAACAGTGCAACAGATTCATATTGTGCCATGTCGGCATTATTATTTCGGTCTTGAATTGTTGATGTTCCTCCACCATCGTACCGGATATTCTCAATCTTTAAACCACGAGAACTATAATTGTTATTTAACCAAAGTTGTTCACGGGTAACACCTGTTGTTTGTAGCATGACATCATCTAAGGTTTTTAATCCTTGTTGATCCATACGTTCCCGAGAAACCACAGTAACAGATTGAGGAATTTCTTTTAAGTTTTGCAGTGTTTTCCCAATCTGGGCTTGTTGCTTATCATTTGAAGCTGTCATCGAAATTGTTGGTAATACGGTTCCATCAGACTCTGCTATATTTGAATTATTTTTTTGAGCTGTAGTATCTGCTTGGGCATGAATTGGTTGTAAGGTTATAATTTTAGGAGAGGTAGGCTGAATGATTTGTTTTTGGATGGCATAGCCACCTGTTTCTAACTTTATAAATTCTAACCGATGTGGCTTGAGTAACTTCTCTAAAGCTTGATTAACTGAATAAGATCCCTTAATTCCATTACTTTGTAGCTTTGCTAAGTTTTCAGCATCATAACTAATCGTAATACCTGTTTGTATAGCAAATTCTTTCAAAACAAGATTAAGAGAATTCTTTGAAATAGCAAAATTTTGCTCACTTGCTGCATAAATAGATGTTGTTGTAAAAGTACTTACAAGTAAGGGCATCCCTAGAAATATAGCTCTAATCGCCAAACATAAGGCTGTATTGGATTGATATTCCTTCATGAAAATTCTCATTTGAGAGTGTATTATTTGTATAAGTCGGATGACATAAAAAAACAGCTCATTTTTATAAAATTAAATATCTTAGATGAGTCTTTATGACCTTTAAATTTTTCCCTCTAAAAATAAGTCAAGGGGTTTTATGCCAGAGGTCTATGTATTCAGCTACATCGGAAATTATTTTTTGTCTATATTTAAAAGGTATGGCGTATAAAAGGTTAGCTCTAATTGATTTGAATACGCTAAAGTTTCTAAACTTTGTTGAATATTATCAAGTGAAAACACACCAGAGACTTGGGTATTTTGAATACTTTGATCTAGAACATAAGTCCCATGTTTATAGCGATATAACTCAGAGATAACTTTTTTTAATGGCCATTGTTCTACAACGAGTAAATGTTGAGTCCAATAAGGCTGCTGATTTTTAAGTGGAATCAGTTTTGAAATAGTTTTATCACCAAAGACAGCTCGCTGACCTTGATGAATAATTTTACTTTCTGATGTTGCAGATGGATGAATGGCTACAGCATGTTGATAGACATTAATTTTAGTTTTATGGTTATTATTCTGACGGACAGTAAATTGGGTACCTAATGCCTCTAGCTGGCCGTTTCTTGTTTCTACCAAAAATGGTCGATGTCGTTTATCTTTGGCTGTTTGAATGAAAATTTCCCCATTAATCAGTTCAATTTTCCGCATTTTTTCTGAAAAATTAATATTGATATAACTATTACTTGCAAGTACGAGTTTAGAACCATCTTCTAAGATTAATGTTTTTATTTGACCTACTTTGGTATGTTGACCTGCTCGCCATTCATTCCAAGGCAACGTATATAAAGTGAATCCTAAAAGTATAATTGTTGAGAAACCAAGGAGCATGTTTCTATTTAATGTTGAATTAAACCGTTTTTTAGATTGGACTAAATTTTCGTGCTGAAAGGTATTGGGTAAATGTGATAAACCATTTGTAAATTTTTCTATTTGTTTGATGGCTAATGCGTGCGTTTGATTTTGAGCTTTCCATTGTTCAAATTGTTGAAACTGTGGTTCAGTCATCTCACCTGAATGAAGTAATACCAACCAATCAGTTGCTTCATCTAAAATATGTTCAGGGATAGGGTGCTTAATGATCATAATATTAATTTAAAATCAGTTTTCTTCATTATATAAACTTAGGCATGCTAAAAAAGCGAGTTTCATATCACGTTTTACAGTTGCTTCAGAAATGTCTAGTTTTTCACTAATTGCATAATAAGTTAAACCTTCAAGTTGAGAAAGAAGAAAAACATGAGCTGCTCGTTGTGGTAGTTTTTCTAGCATGAGTTGTACTTGGTATAATGTTTCTCGTATACATACTTCATGCTCAGCAGAAGGGTAATACTCTTCGGGAATATGTGTCAAAGCATCTAAGTATAAGCGTTCAACATGCTGATGCCTCCAATGATCGATAATAACATGTTTTGCAATACCCATTAACCATGCTTGCGGCTCTTTAATACTTTCATAGGCATATTGGCTTTTTAATGCCCGATAGAAAACCTCCTGACTTAAATCTTCAGATTGATGATGATGTTGAAGTTTATGTTTAAACCAAGATAATAATGAACTTTGATAGGTTCGATAAACATGACTAAACCATAACTGCTTTTGTACATTCATATTCATGAGGTTTTCCATAAATGAGCAATTTAGAATCTGTACAGATTTTTTGAGGCATAGAAATATAAAAGCGAATATTAATGATAATCATTCTTAAATGCAATAAATAATAATACAAATAATTACATGAATAAATGAGCTCTTTTTACGATTCATTCGTCTTAGTAGGTAATACATGCAGGCGTATGTAGAAAAGATATCTAATTTTGAAGTAGTGAAATGTATTAATGAAACTGGATTTTTTAACATTGAGTGAGCTACAGCATTATCGCATGATGGTACTCATTCGAATTATTCTCGCAATTTTCGGTGGCTTCCTGATTGCGAGTTTAACAGTGGCTTGTATTGGGCTCATGTTTCCAGACCAACGTGCGCTTGCAACTTATACAGGACTTTTATTGAGCTTTGTAGTGTGGCTCAGCTTCATTATTGGTATTTTTACCGTTAAGCGCACGATTTTTGCAATACAGCTTACTTTTATCATTATCACTGTACTTAGCATTTTGACATGGTGTCTTCAAAAATGGGGGCAGTCATGAAACAGGGTTTTCGCCAATGTATGGCATGGCTACATACGTGGACAGGTCTAGTTGTGGGTTGGGTACTTTTTTTTGTATTTCTTACAGGTACTGCGGGTTATGTGCAAGTTGAACTTACTCGATGGATGCAGCCTGAACGACCACTGCAATCTTCCATGATTCCAAATACATCTGAACAATTAAATAAAGCCTATCATTATTTAAAAATGAATTCTGAAGCACAAACAGCCGAACGTTGGGGGATTAACTTTTTAGTCAATGAGCGCGGTCGTGATGAGTTAAATGTAAATTGGTCACAACCAGCCAAACAAGATCAGCGCTATGGGGAATATAAACAAGAAACTTTAGATGCTAATACAGGACTAGCTTTGGCACAGACTATTAAGCCGAGAGAAACAGGCGGTGGAGATAGTTTATATCGGATGCATTATGCACTGCATTACATTCCTTACGATTGGGCAATTCGCATCGTTGGAATTTGTACCATGTTTATGTTTGTTACCATTATTTCTGGCGTTATTACACATAAAAAAATATTCAAAGATTTTTTTACTTTTCGTCCTGCAAAAGGTCAACGATCTTGGCTAGATGCCCATGCAGTACTAAGCGTCATTGCATTACCTTTTTACATCATGATCACCTATAGCGGTCTTATTTTCTTTGCAAATGCTTATATGCCATTGGGTGTACCCATGGTGTATGGTTTTGGAGAAAAAAAAGTAGATCGATTTTATGAGGAGCTATATCAAGATAGTGGTTTTTCACCTTCATTTGAAAATACAAAAATAATGACTTTAGGACAATCTGCCACCAACTTTGTAAATGTTCAACCGCTTTTAAAACAAGCCCAGCAACAATGGGGTAAAGACAGTATTAGCAGTGTTAATTTTTATCCACAAAAGGGAAATACACCACCAAAACTGGAATTTTATAAAATCAATAATGACAGTGTCGTTAGGCAGCGGACTTCAATGGATTTTGATTTATTTACTGGAAAAATACTGAGTAAAGACCTCAATAATCAAGAAAAAGCACCACTAAAATTTGCCAATACGATGTTGGGATTACATGAAGGCTTATTTGCATCACCTTTAATGCGTATTTTTTATGTCATTACAGGCTTACTTGGTACAGCAATGATTGCAACGGGATTAGTCTTATGGACAGTAAAACGACGACCAAAACAAATTAAGGCAGGGCAAATGTCATTTGGACATGCATTGGTTGAGCGATTAAATATAGCCGTAATTGCAGGATTGCCTTTAGCAATAGCCACTTATTTTTGGGCAAATCGTTTTATTGATAGTGGTTTTTCTGGTCGTGCAGCATGGGAAGTACATACATTATATATCACGTTATTGGTCAGTTTTATTTATAGCTTATTTAGACCGATTGCAAAGGCATGGTTTGAGTTACTTATTATTGCTGCTTTGGCTTATTTGTTTTTGCCAATTTTAAATTTATTCACGACAGAACGACATTTGGGTATCACGCTTCGGCAAGCAGACTATGCACTTGCAAGTATCGATATTGGATTTTTTATAATAGGTCTTGTACTTGCTTGGTCGGCATATCGAGTTTGGATAAAACGTAATGCAATTTTAAAACCTATAATAAAAACAGCCAAAAAAACGATAAAAACCTCAAAAACTTTATCCTCAAAAGACCCGGTTAAGGATATTTTATGAGCGTTTCTCTAATTAATATTATCACGATTTTAGCCTGCATTTTGGGCGGAATGATGGGGCTGAATTTGTCTATGGAACGTCATGCAAAAGCTTCTTTTCCCCAAGGAATATCAAAAAAATATTTACATATTTTTTATTGCTTAGGTTGGTTTTTTCTTTGTATTGCTCTTTATTTGAGTATTGCTGAATGGGGTGTTGGCATTGGCTTAACAGCTTGGTTTGGTATTTTAACGGTTATCGTTGGGCTAATTATTTTTACTCAGTCGTATCGTCCACAAATTGCATTAAATATGGCATTGGTTTTGATTTTTTTTGCCTTAGGGCTTCAGTTTTTCCGTTTTAATGAGTAGTAGCTAATCATGAGTGAGCAACCAGAAACTTTACACATACAATCACATTCGGCAAAGCGTAAAGTGAAATGGCTGATTGGCTTTATTGTCGCGGCGATGATTGTAGGCATTACGTGGACTTATTGGAAAAAAAAGCATGCTGAAAAAGATGAAAGCTTTAGCCAATGGAACAAACCTGTACCAGTTCGGATTGTACCTGTGCAAAAAAATGATATGCAATTACAAATCAAAGCAATTGGTACAGTAGTACCTGCGCATGTCGTTCAAGTTCAGAGCCAAGTGGCAGGAACTCTACAAAAACTCTATTTTGCAGATGGTCAATATGTCAAAAAAGGGCAACTATTAGCCCAAATCGATCCAGCTTTCTTTCAAGTGGCATTGGCTCAGGCGCAAGGAGTGCAACAACAAAATTTATCTCAACTCATCAATGCAGAAACAGAACTTTCACGCTATCAATTACTTTATAAACAAGACTCTATTGCTAAACAGCAGGTTGAGCAGCAACAAGCTTTAGTCAATCAGTTAAAAGGTCAAGTTCAAGCCAATCAAGCGCAAGTTGATGCCGCAAAATTACAACTTTCTTATACCAAAATTTATGCGCCCATTGAAGGTCGAGTTGGTTTTCGACAAAAAGACGTAGGTAATTTAATTCAAGCAAATGAGCCAGCAGGATTATTGAGTATTATTCAAACGCATCCAATTTATGTACAATTTCCGATTGCTGAAAATTATCTAGACATTGTGCGCCAAGAAACGAAGAATAATAAAACTGTGACTGTGAGCGTTTGGAATAAATCAGAACAAAAGCAATTGGCGATAGGTCTGGTTCATGCTTTAGATAATCAAATTGATTTGGGTACAGGAACATTAAAATTAAAAGCTATATTTGAAAATAAAAATGATGTTTTATATCCCAATCAATTTGTAAATGTGCGCTTAAATGCGCAAACAATTATAAATGCAGTAAATTTACCCAGTGATGCCATTCAACATGGGGCAAAGGGAACTTATGTTTATATTATAAATAAAGATAACAAAGCCGAAGTGAAAATGTTGACATTGGGATTATCATCCAATGGACAAACAGAAGTTTTATCGGGGTTAAATGGGACTGAACGTGTTGTATTAGAAGGTATTGATCGACTTTCAGAGGGAAGGGAAGTTCAAGTGGTTCAAAAGAATGATTCTGATCAATCGTTGCCTAAACCAACGGTTGGATAAATTCATGAATATTTCTCAATTTTTTATTTTACGCCCAGTTGCCACTATTTTATTAATGTTGGCATTGTTTATAAGTGGTTTATTTGTCTGGCGGTTATTACCTGTTTCAGCGCTCCCACAAGTAGACTATCCAATTATTCAAATTTACACGTTTCAGCCTGGTGCAAACCCCGATACGGTTCAACGGATGATTACCTCACCCTTAGAGCGGGAAATGGGAAAAATTGCTGGTTTGAAACAGATGTCATCTAATAGTTCAGTCGGTGCATCTGTGATTACATTACAGTTTGAATTATCTGCGGAACTTGGTGTGGTTGAACAAGAGGTTCAGTCTGCATTAAGTACTGCAAGCTCCAAATTACCCAGTGATTTGCCTACACCACCTATTTACAGAAAAGTGAATCCTGCTGATATTCCAGTGATTACGCTTGCTGTTAGTTCCGATACATTGCCATTAACAACTGTGTACGACATGGTTGATACTCGAGTTGCACAAAAACTATCTCAACTCACAGGCGTTGGAATGGTGAGTTTAGCAGGAGGACAACGTCCAGCTATTCGAGTGCAAATGAATCCAACAGCACTAGCAGCTTATAAAATGAGTGCTGAAGATGTACGTTCAGCAATTGCAGCAGCCAACGCGAATCAGCCAAAAGGCAGTTTTGATGGTCCATTTCGTAGCACTATGTTGGATGCAAACGACCAAATTCGCTCAATAGCGGATTATCAAAATTTAATTTTACGGTGGAATAATGATGCACCTATTCGCTTAAAAGATGTAGCAAATGTAGTAGTGGGTAGTGAAGATCGTTATATGGCAGCATGGGCTAATAGTCAGTCTGCTATTTTAATTAATATACAACGCCAACCTAATGCCAATGTGGTTCAGGTAGCAGATCAAATTAAACAGGTATTACCTGAGTTACAAAAGAATCTGCCGAGTAACGTACATATTCGCGTGTTGACTGATCGTACCGAAAGTATTCGCAGTTCTATTCATGATGTCCAAAAGGAATTGGTCTTTGCTGTTTGCTTAGTGGTGATGGTGACTTTCTTATTTTTAAGAAGTTTATCCGCAACCTTAATTCCGAGTATCGCCGTACCTTTATCTATTATTGGTACTTTTGTATTGATGTACTTTTTGGGATTTTCTATCAATAACTTAACGTTAATGGCATTAACAATTGCGACGGGTTTTGTCGTAGATGATGCAATTGTGATGCTTGAAAATATTACACGGCATCGTGAGGCAGGAGAAACTATATTACAAGCGGCATTAAAGGGTTCTAAAGAAATTGGATTTACCCTGATTTCTTTGACAATTTCGCTTATTGCTGTACTTATTCCCTTATTGTTTATGGGGGATGTTGTAGGTCGCTTATTTCATGAGTTTGCAGTGACTTTAGCGGCAGCGATTGCTTTATCTCTTGTAGTTTCACTAACTTTAACGCCCATGATGTGTGCGTATTTACTTAAAAATAGTCAACATCAAGTCAAACGGCAAAAATGGAGTTTGGATCAGATTGTTGATGGTTATGCAAAATTACTCAAATGGGTATTTCAGCATCAAACATTTACTCTCGCTGTCATGCTGAGTACGGTTGTTTTAGCAGGACTAATGTATTGGTTTATTCCCAAAGGCTTTTTTCCCGTCCAAGACAGTGGTGTGATTCAGGTTGTGACTGAAGCACCAGATCATATTTCTTTTCAAGCTATGACTGAACGACAACATGACTTAGCCAATCAAATATTGAAAGATCCTGCAACAGAAAGTCTATCTTCATTTATTGGAATAGATGCTAATAATCCTAAATTAAGCACTGGTCGTATTTTAGTTAATTTAAAACCACATGCCGAACGTGATTCTGTCGAACAAGTTATTGTAAGACTTCGTGAAAGTTTTGAACAAGTACATGGAATAAAAGGCTGGATGCAACCGATTCAAGAGTTAAGTATTGAATCGAAAATAAGCCGTACACAATATCAGCTCAGTCTCACTGCACCCAATAATCAACTTATAGAAGAATGGACTCCAAAATTTATTGATGCTTTAGCTCAATATAAAGAATTTTCAGATATTGCAAGTGATGATGCAGGTCAGGGGAGGCAAGCTTATATTGATATTAATCGAGATGCAGCAGCGAAGTTAGGGCTAACAGTAGAAGATATCAGTTTGGCTTTGCAAAATTTATTTGCTCAGCGTCAAATAGCAACACTTTATACGCAGTCCAATCAATATCGTATTATTTTAGAACTTGATCCTAAACAAACACAGGGTATTGAAGCATTAAGTCAAACTTATATTCATAATCAAGATGGTCAAGCTGTGCTTTTAAGCTCAGTTGCAACAATTGAGCAAAAACATGCACCGATCTTATTACAACAACAAGCTCAATTTCCTGCATCGGGAATTTCATTTAATTTAGCGCATGGTGTTTCACTTGGTGAAGCAATAAACGTAATTCATACTGCTGAGAAATCATTAGGTTTACCACCGGAACTCAGTGTTGAATTACAAGGAGCAGCAGCAGCTTTTGAAAAATCATTACAGCATATGTTTTGGTTAGTCATTGCAGCGATTGTAACGATGTATATTGTGCTTGGCATACTTTATGAAAGCTTTATTCATCCTATTACGATTCTTTCAACTTTACCTTCCGCAGGCGTCGGTGCTTTATTAGCATTATTTCTTACGCAACAACCCTTAGATATGATTGCGTTGATTGGTATTATTTTGTTGATTGGTTTGGTCAAGAAAAACGGCATTATGATGGTAGATTTTGCACTTGCTGCACAACGCAATGAAGGACTATCCCCGCAAGAGGCCATATATCAAGCAGCATTATTACGTTTTAGACCGATTTTAATGACCACTTTAGCTGCATTGGTCGGTGCTATTCCGTTAATGCTTGCAACAGGTTCAGGAGCAGAATTACGGCAACCACTAGGTATTGTGATGGTTGGAGGTTTATTGCTAAGCCAAATTCTGACTCTATTTACTACACCTGTGGTCTATTTGTTATTTGATCGTCTACAACACTCTATTCATACAAAAAATAAGCCATTGGCTTCAAGAGGGGCATCTTCTTGAATCTGTTTGTTGTATTCATTCATCGTCCAGTTGCAAGTATTTTAATTGGTATTGCTATTATGTTATTGGGGGGCTTGGCTTATTTTCGCTTGCCTGTTGCCGCATTACCTCAAGCAGATATTCCAACCATTGTAGTTCGAGCAAGTTTGCCCGGTGCAAGTCCAGAAAGTATGTCTGCCACCGTGGCTACACCATTGGAAAGAGCAATGATTGGAATTTCTGGAATTAAAGCCATTAATTCATCTAGTAATCAAAGCTCTACTCAAGTTGTTTTACATTTTGATTTAAATACAGACATTAATGAGGCCGCTCGTGAAGTTCAGGCAGCTATTAATACCGCAATGTCACAATTACCTTCAGGGATGCCAAGCCCACCTGAATATTTTAAAATTAATCCTAGTCAAAGCCCTATATTTTATTTGGCGTTTAGTTCTGAACACTTATCTGCAGGGAAGTTATATGAACTTGCAACAGAACAATTACAACCAAATCTTTCTAAAATTAGTGGTGTAGGTGATGTTGCAATTGATGGTGCATCAATGCCAGCGGTTCGTATTACTTTAGACCCAAATAAATTAATTTCCCAAGGTGTTTCATTAGAACAAGTCAGAGAGGTGATTGTAAAAAGTAATATTGTTCAAGCTTTAGGCGTAGTTGAGCAAGAACAATGGCGATGGCAAGTTGCACTTTCAAATCAGCTTAAAAAAGCAGATGATTTTGCCAATTTAATTATTCATCAAAGCAATAAAGGCGTAGTCCGTTTAAAAGATATCGCCCAAGTTGAAGATTCAGTTGAAAACAGTTATGTGAGTGGATTTCATAATGGCAAGCCTGCTGTTATTTTAAAAATTAGTCGTCAACCAAATGCCAATACTATTGCAACTATTGAGCAAATTAACCAACAGTTACCTATGCTTAAAGCTTTAATTCCAGCAGATGCAACATTAACAGTGGTGATGGATGGTTCTGAGGTCATTCAAGCTAGTCTAAATGAAGCACGTAATACACTCATTTTCTCAATGCTATTGGTCATTATTGTCGTAGCGCTCATGTTGGGTAAGTTGCAAAGTGCAATTGTTCCCACTGTTGCAATGTTAGTTACTTTAGTTGGTGTGTGTAGTTTGATTTATTTGGCGGGGTTTTCATTAAATAACTTATCGATTATGGCTATTATTGTGGCGATTGGTTTGGTGGTTGATGATGCAATTGTTGTACTCGAAAATATTGAACGGCATGTTGAAAAAGGTCTATCTCCATTAAAAGCTGCAATTATTGGAATTCGTGAAGTCGGTTTTACACTAATAGCAATGAATTTTGCCTTAGTCGTAATATTTATTTCTATCTTATTCATGGGTGGGGTGATTGAACGATTGTTTAGAGAGTTTTCTCTCACATTAGTTTTTATTGTGATTATTTCTGTCCTTGTTTCATTGGTTCTCACTCCAAGTTTATCTGTGCGTTGTATAAAACCGATTGAAAATAGCCAACAAACAAAGCTATATCAATATAGTCATTTATTTATTACAAGTTTGACACAAGCTTATATCCGTTCTTTACGTTGGGCGATATTACATGGCTATTTAGTTGTTATTTTTTGGATTGGGGCAATTATTGCTTCAGTATACTTATATCAGACCTTACCTAAGCGTGTGATTCCAGAGCAAGATACAGGTAGAGTCGAAGCTTTTATTCGTGGTGATGATGGTTTTTCCTTTCAAGTCATGCAAGGAAAAATTGAAAAATTTAATCAAGCCTTACTTGCTGACCCTGCTGTAAAAGATGTTATTGGTACTTCGGGTGGAAGTGGTGGAATGACTAATTCATTAATGATGGTGAGTTTAAAGCCAAAAGCTGAACGAGAAGGGCAAACGTCATTTGAAGTCATTGAACGGTTGAAACAAAATGCGCCATGGCAAGCTGGTGCAATATTTTCAGCAGATGTAGAGCAAGATTTACAACTTGATGACCCTTTTGCAAGTCATAACAGTCAACAGAAACTCTTATTACTACAATCCGATAATATTACATTATTAAGACAGTGGTTGCCAAAAGTTGCCGAAGAAATAAAAAAACTTCCTGAACTTGAAGAAGTTGAAACGATGGGGGATGAGGGGGCACAACATGTCATGTTGGATATAAATCGTGAAAATGCAAAACGCTTAGGTGTAGACATCGAAAAAATTTCGAGTGTATTAAATAATTCATTTTCACAGCGGCAAATTTCGACTATTTATGATCAGCGTAATCAATTTAATGTGGTCATGGAAGTTGATCGACATTTTACAGAACAGCCTGAATCGCTCGCAAATGTAAAAGTACCTAATGATAAAGGTGAGTACGTTCCTTTGACCAATTTTGCAACGTGGTCTTACGGTATTAGTAATGATCGTATTTATCGACGCAATCAATATGCTGCAATGGGAATCGGTTACGTTGTGAAAAATGGTTATAGCCCTGAACAGGCTGAAACGGCTATTCGAAACATACTACCTAATATTATGCTTCCCAAGGAAATTTTTATGACGACAGATAAAGACGTTGAAGCTGAAAGTTTACAAACGGGTTTAAGCACCACATGGCTTGTTTTTACTGTAGTCATATTGATTTATATTGTTTTAGGAGTGACTTATGAAAGTCTCATTCATCCTTTAACGATTTTATCTACGATACCTGCTGTTGCATTAGGCGGTTTACTCACACTTTGGCTGTTTAAAATCCCATTTAGTTTAATTGCACTATTGGGCATGTTCTTGCTGATCGGAATTGTGGTGAAAAATGCAATCCTTTTAATTGATTTTACGTTGCAAGAACGTAGAAAAGGAATGTCGAGTTTTGATGCCATTATAGCAGCTGCCCAACTCCGTTTTCGTCCCATTTTCATGACAAATACAGCAGCATTATTAGGTGCTATTCCGCTTGCATTCAGCTGGGGTGAAGGGGCTGAAATGCGTCAACCACTAGGTGTCGTGATTGTCGGTGGGTTGGTTTTAGGTCAGCTTTTAACTTTATATACCACGCCAATACTTTATTTAATTTTAGAACGATTTTCTCAGTTTTTAAAAGTGTGGGTTTTAAAACTAAACGTATTGAACTGGGAAAAATAGGAATTTTATATGCCATATTTATTATCTAATCTTTCTATTATTTTACTATGTTCAATGTTCATGAGTGGTTGCCAATCTACTCATGTAGTTAAGCCAGTGACATATCAAACACCTGATATTCAAAGTGTGGATCGTTATAAATATTCAGATTTGAATTGGATTGCAATACCTAAAAATCAGACGAATCAGCAGGAGTGGTGGAAAGTCTATAATGACCCAGTGTTATCAGAGATATTACAGCAGTTAAATCTAAATAACTTAACGCTACAACAAGCAGAAGCCCGCTATCGTTATGCGATGGCTTTGGTCAATGAACAAAAAAATAACCGACGCCCTACGATAAATCTAAAGGCAGAAGCAAATCGAAGTGCTTCTAAAGAGGAACGTATCCATAATCAATTGAGTACGGGAATAAATGTCAGTTGGGCTCCAGATTTATGGGGGCGGGTAGCAAAAGCTTTAGAAGGTCAGCAAGCCAATCTAAAAGCATCACAGGCAGATTTAGCTGCAATACAATTGAATCAGCAATTATTGGCAAGTGATGCCTATTTGATGATTCGTTTGCTTGATTTAAAACTAGACATGCTTAGAGAAACACAAAAGAGCGACCAACGCTCAGTACAAATTTTACAACATCAAAATAAGGCAGGAATGATTGCTAGAGCAGATGTGATTCAAGCAGAAACACAGCTCAAACAAATTGAAATTGAATTGAATATCACGCAACGTGAACGAGCATTACAAGAGAATATTTTAGCCGTACTTTTAGGAAAAACTATCACTAGTTTTCAATTACAAAAAGTCGTTTATACATATTATGTGCCTAAAATTCCAATGCAAATTCCCAGTCGTATATTAAGTCAACGTCCAGATGTGATACGTGCAGAGCGAGAATTAGCAGCCATACATGCTCAATTAGGTTTAGCAGAAACTGCATGGCTTCCAGATATCAATATTGACATCGATACAGCATTGAATAGTCAAGCTTTGAGTTCATTACTACAATCGCCTCATTATTTGTGGTCTATGGGGCTAAAAATGACAAGTTCACTGTTCGATGGTGGTAATCGTCAGGTTGATATTGAAAAGGCAAAAGCAAATTATGAAGAGAAGATAGCAGCTTATAAGCAAACAGTACTTACAGGTTGGAAAGAAGTTGAGGATGCTTTATTACAATCAGTAAGTTTGAATCAACAGACTGTGCAACAACAGCAATTATTGAATTTAACAACTGAAAATGAACGTGTCGCTATACAGCGTTATCAAGCGGGTATGGTAACTTATTTAGAAGTTGTGATTGCTCAAAATGTACGCTTACAAGCAAATCAAATTTTATTAGAAGCACAAAATCAAGAAGTTAGAAATAGCATGCAATTGATTGCTGCGTTAGGAACCAATTGGTAGTTTTTTTAACATCTATTTATATACTCATTGTTTAAATAGTATATCTTCTTTATATGTAGATGCGATATTCGAGTGCTTAGATAACGCCTTTTTATTTATGTTTAGAAGATAGAAATAAAGAACTTGTTCATACTGAGGCAACCTGTCTATACACTCGGCTTGAAATAGACACAGAGTTCCCGTCAGGATCTTTAGTATTAGAAAATTGATAGCCATTGGCTTGATGAGTTGCGCCAAAAACTAATCCGCGGTCAGCACTTTCCTGTTTGTAAATATCTATATTTTCTACAGAAAAGATCAATTTTATATTTGCTTGTCCCATTTTTATGCTTTTAGCTGCTTGATGGATCAAAAGTTGTATCGATCCATTGGTTTGGTTCAGCTCAATAAGCCCTTCGATAACGTCTGAACTCCCTTGAAAAGCAAAATATTTTTGATAAAACTCAGCAGTGTTTTTCATATTTTTGGCATAGATCATAATGGTGTTTAAATGAGGGGAATTCATGATTTTCCTTATAGAGTAAAAGTAGTTTTAGTTTAATTATTCATGTTGTATACAAATGAAACGATTTTATACAATATATTTATTATTTATAACAGATGAAAAAATCGTTTAGATATGATCTAAACGATTCCAAGTGAAATTTAAATCATCTTAAAATTTATATTTTAGCCCTAAATTATAGTTACGGCCTTCACCCCATGTGTAGGTACTATACCAACTAAAAATCGTATAGTATTTTTTATCCAAAAGATTATTAACATTAAATGAAAGTGACAACTGATCATTAAATTTATAGTTTGCCATCGCGTCAATTAACCAATAATCAGATACTACGTGTTTATCAGTAGCTTTGTTACTAGGATTGGTGATATTACCCCAAGTTTCATCTTGCCAACGCGCACCACCACCTATCGTTAAACCATCTACCCATTGGTTTAGTTTATAACTTGTATAAAGAGAAAGTTCATTTTCTGGCGTTAGCGTACTTTCTTTTTCACCTTGTTGTTTTGAAACTTTATGATTAAACCCTGCATGTAGGTTCCAATCAGGTAAGATTTCTCCTGTAATTTCTAGCTCAATACCTTTAGTCTTAACCCCTTGTATTGCTTCAAATGCGGTATCACCAGAAGGGGTTACTGTATTTGGAATTTCTTTAGCAAAATTGTCTTGAATCAGTTGATAATATGCCAAGCTTGTATTTAGTCGACCATTATAAAACTCACCTTTAATACCTGCTTCGTAGTTTTCACCTTCTAGAGGATCAAGTGATTTTCCTTCAGGTGTTTTTGAAGATTGAGGCTTAAAGATTGTACTATAACTTGCATAAACTGAATAATTGTCATTTAGATCGTATACAGTGCCTATATATGGAACAAAAATACCTGATTTTTTATAATTTTCGGCTTTGTAGTTAGCATAACGTCCTCCTAAAATTAATTTTAAATCATCACTTAGATTCCAACGAGACGTTGCATAAAGTCCATTTTGTCTTGTAGTTTCATTATCTGACCAATGGCTACCTTTTTGCCAATCAGGTTCTGGCACATCACCATTCCATTGATAATATTGATCTACTGCATTTTTATAATCCTCTGGCGCACCATAGCCATTATTTTTCCAAGTACTTTTTGAAAGGCTAGCACCAACAACTAACTCATGTTCACGTCCAAACAGTTGAAATGGTCCTGACATATATAAATCAGCGGCATCACTTTTAGTTTCACCTTTATAGTTTCCAAGCCACATAGAAACACCACTTCCATTGGAAGGATTAGGATTACCACCAGTTGCTGCACCTAAGCGGGCATCATAACCATTTATTTGATGATTTAATTGTAGTTTTGCCACCCAATCATTATCAAACTTATGTTCTAAGGTTGAAAATAGGGTACGCGTGTATTGTTCCCAAGTACTCCATTTTGCACCATTATTAAAACTACGAGGCATGTCATTGAAATGGCCTGTTGCATCATAAATTGGAATTCCTCCCCAAGTTGAACCTTTAGGTTTACTATCTTGATAATCTGCACCCACAGTCAGTAATGTTTTATCTGTTAAATCAGCTTCTACAATGCCGTAAAAAACAGGTGTTTTACGTTCATAATGATCAAGTTTAGATTCTTTGTCTTGATATGCGGTTACACCACGAGCACGAATACTTCCAGATTCATTAAGTGAACCACTGACATCTAATTCACCTTGATAATTATTCCATGACCCTAGGCTTAAAGAAGCACTTCCTTGAAATTCCTTTGTTGGTTTTTTACGAATAAGATTGATGGTTGCACCTGGATCACCTACGCCAGTTAGTAACCCTGTTGCACCTTTTAAAACCTCTATACGATCATAAATTGCTGTATTACTAAGTGTGTTGCCAGATGAATATGCGGAATCTCGAAGCATGGGAATGCCATCATATTGAAAGTTCTGTATGGCAAAACCACGTGAATAATATTCAGTACGTTCACTGTCATAAGTCACTACGCTTACACCAGGTGTATGCCTCATGACATCATCAATAGAATTTAGATTAAAATCATCCATTTCTTGACGAGTAATTACACTAATCGTTTGAGGTGTTTCTCTTGGTTTTAAAATTAAACGTGTCGCAGTGGCAATGGTTCCAGGTGTGTATATACCACTATTTTCTGTAATTTCACCTAATTGATTCGCTGTATAGCTGATCGTGGGCAAAGCTTGAATTTGTAGGTCACTGGGAGTTGTGCTTTCTGCTGCATGGGAGAGGGGGCTATAAACTCCAAAAGCTGTTCCTAACATAATAAATTGAATGATTTTGGACAGATATTTTTGGTTCGGATGGACGTGTTTTTTGGGTGACATATTAAATAATCTCTATAGGAGTTTGAGCTTGTTTCTATAGATGTCGTTTGAAATTAATAAAAGTATCAAAATATGAAATTTATTAGTTCTGTCGTATTAAGAATAGTTTGAGCTAATATTTAATTTTATAGGAGCTTAATAGGTCGATTTCCAGTGCATTTAAACGATTACATTATCCAACCGATGTGAACCGTACCGAGTTTGTCGGAGAGTCACTATTCTGAGAGACTACTCCAATGAAAAAATCAAACTACCCCCCTGAAATCAGAGTAAGAGCGGTTGAACTTGTGATTGAGTCTGAAAAAGATTATTCATCGAATTGGGCTGTGATCACTGCTATTGGCCTAAGATTGGTTGCACTCCTGAAACTCTACGTGTTTGGTATCAAAAATATTTAGATAAACAAAACCCAATTAAAGTACAGCAGCTTTCAGATTAAGAACGAATTAAACAACTCGAGCGTGAAAATAAAGAACTGCAACGTGCCAATGAAATTCTGCGTAAAACAGCTGCTTTTTTCGCCTAGGCGGAGCTCGATCACCTACACAAATAATGGTGGATTTCATTCATAACAATAAAGATCGATATGGTGTTGATGCAATTTGTAGAGTTTTACCGATCGCAGCATCAACCTATTATTACCTGACTTTAGATCTCGTTCATAATCCAGAATTTCGAGCGGAACGTGTTTTGCATTATTTACATCATGCAGAGCAAATTAAACGTATTTGGAAGGAAAGTTCGGGGCGATATGGCATACGTAAAGTATGGCAACAATTGAGACGTGAAGGCTATGTGATTGCACGTTGCAGAGTAGTTCGCTTGATGCAAAAGTTAGACATACAAGGTGTTTGGCGTGGTAAGAATAAACAAACCACCTGTAGCCGAGATGATCAAAAACGCGCAGATGATTTAGTGAAACGTAATTTTAAAGCCGCTCACCCTAATCACTTGTGGGTTGCTGACTTCACCTATATTCAAACCCATTCAGGCTGGGTGTATACCGCATTTATTATTGATGTGTTCTCACGAGCAATTATTGGATGGAAAGTATCCACACGTATGAATACAGATATGGTTCTTGATGCACTTGAACAAGCATTACATGATCGAGGTATGCCAAAGAATGTGATTCATCATTCAGACAGAGGTGTGCAATATCTTTCTATTCGTTATACCAATCGTTTAGAAGTAGCAAATTTACGAGCATCAGGGGGTACGACAGGTGATTCATACGATAATGCTTTGGCTGAAACGGTGAATGGCTTATACAAAACAGAGGTGATTGAATATTTAAAAGCCGATTGGAAAGGTTTAGAAGATATACAACTTGCGACATTAAATTGGGTAGATTGGTTCAATAAGAAGCGTGTACACAGTGCAATTGATTATGTATCGCCTTTTGAGTTTGAAGCAATGTACTATGATAAGATTAATCCGTTAGGTCAGGTGGCCTAACTTAAATAAAAAGTTTCCGACAAACTCGGTACGGTTCAATCATAAGCATTTCGACAATGTGAGACTAGTTTCTCTACCCGATTGTAGATACTTTCATTCCTGAGCATATCCTGAAAAAAAGATAACTATTGTTGTGGCAATATTTTGGTGAAGTCCAAATCACCAAAAACAGATAAAATTCGTTTTCCAATAGATTGAGTTTCTTTCTTTATTGTTATTTTAGCCCAAGTAGTTTTCTTAGTATCAAGCCATCCACACATCAAACTTTTTAAATTAAGTTGTTGCTCCTCAACTTTTTGCAGTTCAATTTGTTTTTTTGTTAATTTTTTTTCTTTTTGCTGTAACTTGAGAAAAATGGTTGAAGCTTCAAGTTTAGCTTGTACAAGCGATAACTCAGGATAAGCCCCAATACTATGCCATTTCCATTTCCCTATCTCATCCTTAAAGCGTACTTGCCAAGACTTTTTTCCTTTTGGTGATACACGAAAATAAAGCCCCACATCACATGAAATACGATACTCCTTATCCTCAGATTCAAGATTATATAAATGCGTGTCTTTTATTTGTTTAATGCCATTGAGGGCAGTTCTTTTCATAGCTAAACACTTTGTATCCCAGTAATGCAGAAAGAGTACGGATACAAACAAGGATACAAATGAATGGTTCCTGTATGAGTGTATATGAGTTTATTTTTATATTAAAAAAACCTATAATTCTTTTAAAATTAGAGGTTTAGTAATCATATAAGTGCATATGATGATGTAATTTGGTGGGCCCACCCAGACTTGAACTGGGGACCAACGGATTATGAGTCCGCTGCTCTAACCAACTGAGCTACAGGCCCTTTAAATACTGATATATCAAGTATTTTCGTTGAAGAATACTAGCGAAAATAAAAACCAAATACAAGCGCTTTTACTTGAAGAAAATGGGTATGTTTGTTTATTAGGCAAAAATTGAATTAATTTTTAAATTACTCTCTAGTTTCTTTACGTGCATCTAAATAAATATCAATTGCACTCCAAGCACAAATCAACATTAAAACAGCTAAGCTCACCATCGACAAAGTTATAAACATGCATTCATCCTTTTACGCATTCATTTAGTATTAAGCAAATCATAGACTAAAGTCTATATTATTTATTGTCTGAGTGAAGGTTTTTTTTGATGGTTTTTAATACAAAGTTTATCTCATACTATTGTTTTTAAATATCAATTTGTCCTTTGCATGTTTAAGATACTAAATTAAAATTAAATGAAAAGTATATGTTAACAATAGAAATCATTTCATTAGATGCGGTTATAGCCTATTTATAGAACATAAAAAAGCACTCAATCTATAAGTTTAAGTGCTCAAGAAAAATTGAAATTGCAATATTAGCTATCTAAGAGAATAGAACCATATTGTTCACGTAATTCACGTTTAAGCATTTTACCTGTACCACTTAATGGAATTGATTCAACAAAAATCACTCGGTCGGGAATTTGCCATTTCGCAATCTTGTCAGCAAAATAACCTAAAAGGTCAGCTTCACTAATATTACTATTTTGTATCTTGATTGCAATAATAATAGGGCGTTCATCCCATTTTGGATGGGTCGCAGCAATGACGGCTGCCATCGCAATATCAGGATGCCCCATTGCAATGTTTTCAAGTTCTACAGAAGAAATCCATTCGCCA
Source organism: Acinetobacter sp. ANC 3832 (assembly GCF_002135415.1). Lineage (GTDB taxonomy): Bacteria > Pseudomonadota > Gammaproteobacteria > Pseudomonadales > Moraxellaceae > Acinetobacter. The sequence continues at coordinate 66,326 of NZ_NEGJ01000003.1, read as the reverse complement.
CCAGATTTAATTAAATCTTTAGCACGGTCACTCAAATATAAGAAACCATCGGCATCAAGAGAAGCAATATCACCTGTGTCAAACCAACCATCGGAAGTTAATGCAGACTCATTTTTACCAAAATATTCATTGATGATCCAATGTCCTTTCACTTGTAGATTACCTATGGCATGACCATCACGAACTAATTCATCTGTTCCTTTTTCTTGATCGGCAATACGCAAGTCAACACCGAAAGGTGGGCGACCTTGAGAAAGACGTATTTTAAATTGCTCTGCTTCAGAAAGCTGACTGTGTTTGGCTTTTAATTGATTGCTCGTTCCTAATGGACTCATTTCCGTCATGCCCCATGCATGAATTGTTTCACAGTCAAATAAGTCTTTAAATGCTTTCATCATTGATGGTGGACAAGCAGAACCACCTACGACATTACGTTTTAAGCTGCTTAAATTGCTATTGGCTGCTTTGGCTGCAAGTAATAAACCTTGCCAAATAGTTGGAACACCTAAAGCTTGTGTAACTTTAAACTCATCAATCAATTGAACTAAACTCGCACCATCCAAACCTGGTCCAGGCAGAACCAAAGTACAGCCTACCATCGCTGCTGCATAAGGCGTACCCCAAGCATTTACATGGAACATGGGTACCACAGGAAGCATGACATCTTTGGCAGATAAATTTAATGAGTCTGGTAAGCAAATAGCATACGTGTGTAAAACAGTAGAGCGATGGCTGTACAACGCACCTTTAGGATTACCTGTCGTACCCGATGTATAGCAAAGTGAACTTGCTGTGGTTTCGTCTAATTCAGGCCATTCAAATTCTGATGGTTGTTCGGCAATAAGCACATCATAAAATTTAACTTCAGGTAGGGCATTTGCAACATCTTGATCAAAAGCACCCAAGCAAATGAAATGTTCAACCTTTGGAATATGTGCTTTTACCCCTGTAATTAATGGTAAAAAGGTTTTATCAAAAAGAACCACACGATCTTGAGCATCATTAATAATAAAAATAAGTTGTTCTGGGAATAAACGGGGATTAATGGTGTGGCAAACCATACCACTGCCTGAAATTGCATACCATGACTCTAAATGTCGATGGTTGTTCCATGCAATGGTGGCTACACGATCAGATACATTTAATCCTAGGGAATGCAGGGCATTTGCAAAACGCTTTGAGTTTTCAGCGACATGAGTCCAATCTGTTTTTGTAATTGTGCCATCAGTATTTTTAGAAATAATAGCTGTATCACCATGATAACGTGCAGCATGTTCAATAAAGCTACTGATTAGCAATGGTTGAAACATCATTTGTCCGTGCATAAAAATTCCTTATATTGTTGGTATTTATTTCAAAATTTTTGAAAAGCTTTCTATTTAAAATGGTGAATAATTAGAGAGGGCTACAATTTCATCCTATAGATTTGTTGGATTTAATCAAGATATCTTGCATCTTTTTTACGATATGATGAAGGGGAATTGATATTGAAAAACAATGAGTTGTGGTTTTCTCATCATTTGAAAATATGACGATTTTTATTGTCGATATTTTATTTTTTTTATTGAAAGAAAATACTTGAATATTCCTTGAATTATGCTAAATATATAAGCAAGTCATCTAAGTGACATAGATGTTTCAGGATGAAACATTGCAGAAGCGAATCATAACAAAATAGGAGATTTTAATGCTTCAGAAAATTAAAAAATTATTTTGTATTCATGCTTATGAATATGAAATTTCTCACAATATGGTCATGGTTAAAGAATGTCGTAAATGTGGATTCTATCATCATTAAGAGAATATTTTTTCTTTATTGATATCTTTTTTGAATCTGCTTTAACTCAATTTTTTTATCTTATTTTCAAGCGATTATCACTTTATTGATTTTAAGAAGTGATAATCAGAATTAATTTTTATTTAAAATTTTCAAAGAGTGCTTTTCTGAGTTTGATATTTATCTTCTTAAATAAGCAGCATTATATTTTCATTATGCAAAGATATGCTTGCATAAAAGAATGATTTTTAAATATCGTTATGAGTACAATCAGCAACAATATATTTGATCTTAATTGATATGCCTAAAGATTTTAATGCGGAAACTTATGTTGTTGATGGAAATTTAGCAGATACGTTAACATGGCTATGCCATCATCAAGATTGTTTTGATTCTTTTCAATATGATGCAATCACTCAAGAATTAAAAGTCCATCATGCCAATGGTGCAGATATTATTCGAGTAGGGATGTTCTTAAATGCAAAATATGTTGTTCTGATTACCTCTTTATAATTTAGTAAAATATTTTTGTAGTTTTAGTTTTATATTAGCGATTAGCATAACCATGAATAATCTTTTAATTTTTTCTTGTTTAAGAATAAATTTAATGGTGTTAAGCATGAATTTTATTCTACTCATAAAATCTGTTTCTAAAAAAAGGGATTAATAACTTAATCCCTTTTTCTCGCGATCATTTTATAGATCAGAGAGCACTTGTTAAGTTGCAACTCTCTTAACTTGCCATTGCATCTACTGAAAGTTCAGCCGCTGTCGCTTTAGCTTTTTCAGCTTTTAGTCCGAGTTTATTAAATAATTGCTTGTCTTTACCTTCACCTGCATTTGGCGTAGTTAATAACTTTTCACCAGAGAAGAGTGAATTTGCACCTGCCATAAATGCAAGCGCTTGATCAGAATCCGTCAAGGCTTCACGACCTGCCGAAAGGCGAATGTAGCTGAGAGGCATAATAATACGTGCCACAGCAATGGTACGAATCCATTCGGTTACATCGAGTTTTTCAACATCTACAAGTGGTGTGCCTTCAATTGGAACAAGCATATTGATCGGCACAGATTCAGGATGCGCGGGTAATGTAGCGAGTTCTTGCAATAAACCGATACGATCATTACGGTTTTCACCTAAACCGACAATCCCGCCACTACAGACTTTCATACCTACATTACGTACATGATCGAGCGTATTTAAGCGATCATCAAAAGTACGGGTACTAATAATATGTGAATAATATTCACGTGAAGTATCCAAGTTATGGTTGTAATAATCTAAACCTGCTTCATGTAAGCGACCTGCTTGTGATTCATTTAACATGCCCAAAGTCATACAAGTTTCTAAACCTAAAGCTTTAACTTCACGAACCATTTCTAAGACATAAGGCATATCTCGTTCATGTGGATTACGCCAAGCCGCACCCATACAAAAACGTGAAGAACCTGACTCAAGGGCTTCTTTTGCTTCACTAATGACTTTATCTACAGCAATACGCTTTTCAGCTTCTAGCTTAGAATCATAATGTACAGATTGAGAGCAATACTTACAGTCTTCAGGGCATTTCCCTGTTTTAATTGAAAGTAGCGTGCTGACCTGAATCATATTGGCTTCAAAATGCTCACGATGTGCACGCTGCGCTTCAAAAACTAAATCTAAAAAAGGTTGTTCATATAAAGCTTGAATTTCTTCACGCGTCCAATCGTTGCGTACTTGCATGATCTATCCATTTATTTTCAACATTGCCTTGATCATACCTGATTTGAAATAGGATGAAAGGGTAAAAAAGTTCAAAATAAATCAATTATCTCTATAGTTTTTGTGAATGTTATAGAAAAATAGAATCTTAGATTTAGTTGCAAACTGAGCTATATTTACTGAAAATTACTCGCAAAGTTGTTTTTAATAAAAAATAGATTGCTAGATCTTCGGTGCTATAAAATCAATATTTAATAAATTTTGCAAAGAACGTGCAAAGTTAGAAAACGAAATCAAAAATGGTCAGTTCCTTGCAAAGTTTATGATTTTTTAGTCAATTGTTCTTGAATTGCCCAGTCAATATGGACTTGCACAATCTCATCATGTTGTTCATTTTTTGTTTGTAATGCCAAGATGATTTGATCAGAAAATGGTGCATTACCTAATCCAATTGCAATATTGCGTTTAAAACTTTGAAAACCTGTGCGTCGTAAGGGGCTACCCTCAGTACAGGCTAAAAAGGTCGTTTCATCCCAATGCCATAAATCTAATAGACTAACATCATCTAAACCATGTCTTGGATTGAAATCATCAATGGTTGCTTTCTTCGCAAAACTATTCCAAGGGCAAATTAGTTGGCAATCATCACAGCCAAATACACGGTTACCAATTCCTTTGCGTAATTCCTCAGGAATGATGCCTTGAAATTCAATGGTCAAATAGGCGATGCATTTGCGTGCATCTAACATATAGGGTTCAACAATAGCCTGAGTTGGACAAATATCAATACAGGCTGTACAAGAGCCACAATGTGCAGTTACAGGCGAATCAAAGGGTAAGTCTAAAGAAGTGAAGAGTTCACCCAACACAAAAAAAGAGCCAGATTTTTTATGAATCAGCAAGGTATGTTTACCTGTCCAACCCATACCTGCATTTTCGGCTAAAGATTTTTCAAAAATAGGGGCTGAATCGGCAAATGGACGTGACTCAAAATCACCGACTTTTTCTCGAATTTTAGTCGCTAAGGTCTTTAAGCGACCACGCATGGTTTTATGATAATCACGTCCACGAGCATAACGCGCAATAATCGCAGCATTCGGTTCATCGGGTACATAGCGTGGTTTAGGTGTTTCCACCAAATAATTCATACGTACACAAATAATGCTTTTCGTACCTGGAACAAGCAAAGTTGGATCGGCACGTTTTTCTAAATTTTCTTCCAAAAATTTCATGTCACCATGGTAACCACGTTTTAAATATTCTTTGAATCGTGGTAATTCCGCTTGAGCATCTGGTTTGGCAATGACACAATCAGCAAAGCCCAGTTCCAAAGCCTGTGCTTTGATCCAAGCTTTTAATGTTTCAGGATCAATCTGTTGTGTAGGAATATGAGGTGAAGATGTGATTGCCGACATAAATAACTAAATAGGGAAGAATAATGCATCAGCAAGTTTATCATAGCCGAGATATTCAAGCATGGGAGCAACGTTGGTTCTCTGAACAAAATAATTCTTTTGGATTGATCCAACAAGTTGCTTGGACGATTGCACAGCGCTTAGATGCTTTATTTCAGTCAAAATTTCAGACTACATCACCATCACATAAAAATATGAAGAAAATCGCAGTGTGGTGTGGTGAGGGCAATAATGCAGGGGATGGGTATTGTATTGCCAGTTATTTGAAGCAATGGGGTTATGAGATTGAAATTTTTGCAAGTGCAATTGGGCATTCTTCAGATTTAAAACGTGCTGTGGAATATGCACGGCAGAATGATGTCACGATTCATTCAAACTTTAATATGACACAAACATTCGATTGTCATATCGATGCTTTATTTGGTATTGGTTTAAATCGTGATTTAGATGAAACGTGGCAAGCTATTGTTCAAAATTATAACTATCAATCTGGTTTGAAAATTGCGATTGATATGCCAAGTGGCTTAAATGCCGATACAGGTCAGCCTTTACCTTGTGCAATTCAAGCAAATCATACTTTTACAGTATTGGGATTAAAAGCAGGTTTATTTACAGGACAAGGGAAGGAATATTCAGGACAGGTTGATGTCGTATCACTTATTCCAACCGATCGCGAATTAAAATCGATTGCCCAGTTATCACCTACACATATTCAGCTTCCTGAGCGTCAAGCATTCGGTCATAAAGGCAGTTATGGTCATGTTTTAGTCGTTGGTGGTCATGCAGATATGGGCGGTGCAGTCATGATGGCTGCTGAAGCTGCATTTAGTGCAGGTGCAGGAAAAGTCACCATTGTATGTCATGAAAAACATCACACGGCAATTTTGGCACGGTCACCAAATATTATGATTCGAGATATTAATGCGTTAAACAACTTAGATATTCAGACATTACTCGATCAAGTGAATGCCGTTTGCTTTGGAATGGGCTTAGGACGAGATCTTTGGTCTGAACAACAATATTTAAACTGGTTTTCGAAAATTAATAGATCTGAACATTTAGAAATTGTTTTAGATGCCGATGCTTTATGGTTTTTGGCTTTAAATCCTGAACAATTAAGATCAAATGTGTATGCCACGCCACACCCTGGTGAGGCTGCAAAATTATTGAATTATAGTGTTAAAGAGATTGAATCTGATCGCATAGATGCTATACAAAAATTACAGCAGAAATACGCAGGACAATGGGTGCTGAAAGGTGCAGGCAGTTTAATTTTACAAGATGAATCAGTGCATAATGATTTATGGATTTGTACTGCGGGTAATGCAGGCATGGGTACAGGTGGTATGGGGGATGTATTGGCAGGTATGCTTGCCAGTTTAAAAGCGCAATTTCACGATGAAATTGCATTGCATGAGATTGTGACTTTACATGCCTTAGCAGGTGATTATTTGGCTAAAAAAGGCATACGAGGTTTACAGGCACATCAGATGAATGAAGCTGTATATCATGTTGTAAATCATATATGTGCTAAAGCTTAAGCGTAAATATTGTTTATCAATTCTAAACATTTTATAATGAATTGGTGATGTTATGATCGTTTTTTAGATACATTTGAACGTGATTTTTGATTTTTAGTGATAATAATAAAGTGGTTTATGATGATTAAAATTTTATTTAGTTTGGTTTTGTTATGTGGTTTTATGGGCGAAGCCATGGCAACACCTTATGATGAGAATATTGAAACTCACGATATAAAAAATGATCAAAAAACCATTATTTTAAAAGGTTTAGATTTTAAAACCGTGATGATGGTGTTTTATCAAAAGGATATTCAACATATTGTTATTCCTGAACTGGATAAAAATAAAGAACAATATGTAGGAATGAAAAAGGATCAAGATGGTTTGGTCCATGTTTTGATTTATGCAAAACCTAAGCAGTTTTTAGATAATCAAAAGCAAGAAAGATATTTACTTACTGTTTCACAGGTTGTGGTGGATGAGGATTTAAAAGAAATTCAATATTGTTGGGTGTGTACGAGTTCAACCGATATTTACGTGTTTAAAATAAATACAGATAAGAGGTTTGAATTGGTTGCATCTGCAACTGGAGAAGATGGCTGGTGGGGTGATGGTCGTGAAGACAATACATTTTCACCTGAGATGATTCTAAGTGGTTTAAGCCCAGTCGGACCACAAGTAAAAGGTTATATTGAAGAGATTGAGTTAAGCAAGCAGGGATATACAACAACAACTTTGTTTATTGCACCATTCAATAATCGTAAAAATTTGAAAAAGTTAGAAATTGCAAATACTTATGAATCAAATGATATTGCGGGTGATGAAAGAGTCTACAAGATACAGGGGAAATATCAGTTTTTAAAATCTGTTCATGATGGTTTATACGATATTGAGATTCAATATTCAGGAACGCAGCGTAAACAAACAAAAGATGATTTTAAAGTGATTCCTATGCGCGAAACCCATATTTATCAATATAATGAAAAACAGAAAAAGTATATTCGAGTGAAATAAGTGTGATGGAAAAATATTTGGTGGTAGGAATCGTCTTTGCTGCGTGCTTGGCGTTGATTATTTATACGCAACTTGATAGCAAGAGGAGTGAAGATAAAAACCTCAGTTTTAAAGATAAATTACAAAAAGAATTTCCAAACTTTAACGTAATTGAGCGTAATCAGAATTTGATTATTTGTCGGGAAAATCCAAATCAACGTATTCCTGATGAATTGGTGTTGATTCGAATTGATCCAAATCAACAAAAGAATTTGCGTAATTCAGGGAAACTGTTAATTGCAACGTATCCAAAACAGCCATCTTTACGTGAAATTAAAAAAGATGCAACCGCTTATTTAAACTAGATAATTAACGTCGTCTACTGCTATTACGACTGCGACCTCTCGCCATTCCCCCTAAAGCATTTAATACAGCTAACTTGCTCATACTGCCTGATGCATGAGCATGGCAAATTGCGGCAGCCAATGCATCGGCAGCATCTTGTTGCGGTTTAATGGTTAAATTTAAAAGTCTCATTACCATCATTTGGACTTGATCTTTATCCGCAGCACCATAACCAACTACAGCTTGTTTAATTTGACGAGCAGAGTATTCAGCGACTTGTAAATCTAAATTGACTAATGCCGCAATTGCAGCACCACGTGCTTGACCGAGTTTTAACGCTGAATCAGGATTAACGGCCATGAACACTTGTTCTACAGCAGCTTCAGTTGGACCGTGATGCTTAACAATCCGTTCGACACCTGCAAAAATTCGTTTTAAGCGTTCAGGCATTTCTGTTGTTTCAGTACGAATGGTACCTGCATCTACAAAAGTTAATTTTTGACCATCTTTTTCAATAATGCCATAACCAGTTAAACGAGAACCTGGATCAATACCAATAATTAATGACATATTAGACTTTAAAAATAAAATAATGCCCATATTGTTACATAAAGGCATGGAAAAAGCTTAATAGAGATTAAGCGAATAAATGCTGTAATTTATTTATTCATATGAGATTAGATTAATTTTCATGAAATTAGCTCTTGGTGTTTTAATTGGTTTAGTCCTCGAATTGTTCGTATGGATCGGGGTTGGTGATTTAGTCGGAAGCATGTGGTATGTGTTTTTCTGGTTTATTGCAGCCTTTTTTATCGGTCTGAATTTAATTCGTGCGAACTCAAAAGGTTTAATGCCTCAAATGCAGCAGATGCAAATGGGACAGATGAGTGCTGATCCACAATTAAGTAATAACTTGCCTAAAATTTTAGCAGGTATCTTATTTATTATCCCAGGACTAATTACTGATGTGATTGCTGTTTTGATCCTCATTCCACCCGTACAGCGTTTATTTAAAAAAATCATGATGCAAACCATGATGAAACGTCAGCAAGCCATGATGGAAAAAATGATGGGTGGTATGATGGGTGGAGATATGTCTGGAATGGGCGGGGCGCAAGGTCAAAATCCATTTGCTGATATCATGCGTCAAATGCAAGACATGCAGAATCAACAGGGTGGTGGGAAATACAGTGACTCTACGATCATTGATGGTGAAGCACATGAAGTTGAACCAGAGCGTAAACATATAGAATTTAAAGATGTAAATAAAAACTAAAACTGAACGGTTAGTAAAAAAAGCTGAATATTATGTTCAGCTTTTTTTTTGTGAAAGTGTTTTTATAAAAAAGTAAAGCATAGGTATAATTATTCATCTTAAATCATTCACTTTTCATTTTATATGTCACTTTTATTGACGATCTGTGCATTACATTTTATTGCTCAATTAAGCCCTGGACCTGATGTTTTATTGGTTGCGAAAAGCGCGGCATCAACCACACGTAGAAATACTGTACATATCATTTTAGGAATTTCTGCTGGGGTCATTGTTTGGGTTGCTCTAACCTTGCTAGGTTTTACTGTGTTGATTGAGCAATGGCCATGGATTCAACAAGTCTTGATGTTTATCGGTGGGTTTTTTCTAGCAAAAATGGGCTATGCCATGCTTAAAGGTGGGGTGGCTAGTTTAAAACAAGAAACAACTTTAGAAGGTGTGCTCACAGAACCTAAAAACTATTTTTTATTGGGATTTTTAACCAATTTAGCCAATCCGAAAATTTTAATTTATTTTAGTAGTGTCTTCTCATTGGCATTAGCATCGACAGCAAGTGCCAATTTAAAACCTTATTTGGCTGTGATTATTCCAATACAAACCTTTGTTGTATTTTCATTGCTGATGTTGATTATGTCTATTCCTAAAATTAAAGCTTTGTACCAACGCTCAGGAAGTTATATCGACATTATTTCTGGTGTTTTATTCTTAGGTTTTGCTGTATTTTTATGGATCGATGTGATCCAAATGATTTAATGACTTCGGTTGAATTTGATCAGATGTTAATACTCCTTCTTGCGGCGTCGGTGTTTCAGATGCTGTAGGTGTATATTGTTTGGGATTAAGCACAGTTTGCTGATTTTCGGAGTGTTGATATTTTTTACTCCGATTCGCGCGTTCTCTAAAACCACCTTTGTTGATTAATTTAATCATGATCTTTACATAACAATTCTCATTTCTATAATCCTACCATAAAAATGTCATTAAATTGCTACATTGGTATTCTATGCTTCTAAACAGACAAGAGGTTTCTGAATAAATTTTTAATTTAGTTTTTATTAACTTAATTGTTTTTAATGTAATTAAACTTAAATATGGATTACCTAGTCACATTTTGTAAGAAATTAGAACTTGAGTTTGCGATATAGGTCACATATTATGATGAAGCTTAAGGAATTATAAATTATGCAAATGGATGGCATATAAAAATAAAATAGGAGGCATCTATCATGATGTATCAATATCAGTGTGCGTGTTGTAACAATAAAGCGTTGAGTAGCCATGACAAAGCATGCTCAAAATGTGGCTCTCATCATATCAAAAGCCCAGTGAGCCTGTGGATCTTCTGTATATTTGCTTGTTTTGCAGTGGCAATTACCATTAAGTTGGTTCATATTTATGTTCAAGATCATCAAGATACGCCAACACAATCCACACTATTAGATGTTTTAAATCACGATAAAGATCATTCTTCGATATCAAATTAGATCATTAAGCCAAAGTTAAAAACTTGCAAAATGCAGGTTTTTAAAATTTATAATGATGTAATTAGAGGGGTGCATGATTCAATTCTGATAATGCTTGATTCACTTCAAAAATCTTTCCTCGAATATTGTTTAAGCCAAAACTTTCTAATCGGGTAGTGTGCATCTTTAAATATTTTTGCGCATTTTCTTGGCAATTAAATAAATAAATTCCACCTGCTTCTTTTGTTTCACTATTTTCTGTCCAAATTTTCCATTGCATCCCATCTTCAAGGTTAATACTTTCAGCCAGTGTTTTAAAAGCTGTAGTCATTTCCGCTTTAAATGGACCTTGAGTTGGAAAATCAACTTGCAGAATAACAGGCATGATCATTCTCTAAAATTTATTAGTGTTAACGTTGATTATATCATTCTATGTTTTTATAAAGTGTAATATTCAAGGCATAAAAAAGCTCGCAATATATGCGAGCTTTTTTATAGGCAAAAAATTATAGATTAGCTTCAGCTTTTAAGGCTTCAACTTTATCTGTTTTTTCCCATGTAAATGCATGATCAGAACCATCACGACCAAAATGACCATAAGCAGCAGTTTGCTTATACATCGGTTGTAATAGATCTAACATACGAGTAATACCATATGGACGTAAGTCAAAGTGCTCACGAACCAATTGGATAATTAACTCATCAGAAACTTTACCTGTATTAAATGTATTAATTGAAATAGATGTTGGTTCAGCAACACCAATTGCATAAGACACTTGAATTTCACATTTTTCAGCTAATCCAGCAGCAACAATATTTTTTGCTACATAACGACCTGCATAAGCAGCAGAGCGGTCAACTTTAGATGGATCTTTACCAGAGAAAGCACCACCACCGTGACGAGCCATACCACCGTAGGTATCAACAATAATTTTACGACCTGTTAAACCGCAGTCACCAACAGGACCACCAATCACAAACATTCCTGTTGGATTGATGTGGAATTTAGTTCCTGCATGGAACATTTCAGCAGGAATAATTTTTTTCACGATTTCTTCAATTACAGCTTCTTTTAAATCCGCTTGTGAAATATCAGGATCGTGTTGTGTAGAAAGAACCACAGCATCTAAACGTACTGGCACGCCATTTTCATATGCAAAAGTCACTTGGCTTTTTGCATCTGGGCGTAACCAAGCAAGTGTACCTTGTTTGCGAAGTTCAGCTTGCTTTTCCATTAAGCGATGCGCATAGGAAATAGGCGCAGGCATTAAAACATCAGTTTCACGGCTTGCATAACCAAACATTAAACCTTGGTCACCTGCACCTTGTTCTTCAGGTTTTTGGCGATCGACACCTTGAGCGATTTCAGGTGACTGTTTACCAATCATATTGATGACGGCACAAGTCGAACCATCAAATCCAAGATCTGTATGATTATAACCAATACTATTTACCGTATCGCGGACAACAGTTTCGAAGTCAATATTTGCCGTTGTTGTGATTTCACCTGCAAGTACTACAGCACCAGTTTTTACTAATGTTTCACAAGCAACCCGTGCAAATGGGTCTTCTTTTAAGATTGCATCCAAAATAGCATCACTGATTTGGTCAGCCATTTTATCTGGATGGCCTTCGCTCACAGATTCCGAAGTAAAAACAGCGTACTCGCGCATGTAAGTCCTATCACAGTTATTCAAAAGACGCATTATGTTACATCGAGTTAGTCTTTAGGACTAGCTTAACCTGACTAAAAAGCATGAAATTATTTCAATTCGTCGCTTTTTTTATAGATATAGACATTCATAAAACTGATATACCGATTTTTTTAAATTTTATTTATTAATATCCAGCTGAATTTACGCTTGTTGAGTCATCATGTGTAGCTGTTTAATCTACTTTTAAGAAATAGTGTGATCAATGAGTCATTTTAAGCGGGAGTCGAATGAGGATGAGTAAATATTTCACTTATTTTTTTGAAAGATGAAATTTATTCACTTTAGCCATTTGTAAAAAAATGAGCAGTTGAATTGTGAATCTTAGTCAAATTAAATCATTTAAATATAAGGCTAAATGCTTTAGTTTATTGTTAATTGAAAAGATATTATTTAAGATAATAAAATAAATTTCATCAATGAATTTAATGTCGTATATACAAAGTATATCTTTAAATAATACTTTTAAACTATAGGGGATTCTTTATATATGTCATCAATTATTCACTCTTTAAAACAAAGTCTCAGGTGGATGATTGATAACCCATATGTGTTGAATTGGGGACCTGTAGAAAGATGTATTTTGATTTTTATATTTTTCATTGGGATAAAAATACTCTGGGTTTCATGGAAAGTTTATATTTTATTGAATATTGATGTTCAGCAATTTGTTCATCTATCTGTTGTTAAATTCCAATTAAATTTCGAACTTATTCAAATTGTTGTTGCTGCTCTCTTGATTATTGTTTTGTCTTTTCTAAAAGGCAAAAAGGAAATAGAGAATTACGTTCCTTATTTTTGTGTGAATTTATTTGCAATAACACTATTGCCTGATGGATATTTGGCAGGAATATTTGCTTCAAATACGATGTTGAATACTGCCTGTTATCTATTTGTCGGTATTATTCTTTTTAATTACCGTGTGATGGCATCGGTTGTTTTATTGTCAAGTGTTTGTTTTGGTATCATTATTGATGCAACGCTCAAAGGTAATATTCCTTATGCGCCTCTTTTTAATTTTAAAACGATTGGCGAGCCGAGCTATCTCAATTCTTTTTGGTTAAATTCGACTTCTTTTTTTAGTTTCCCGATATTAATCGCATGTATAACAGTATTGATACTTATTTTAAAACAATTGCGTGAACGTGAAAATTATATTGCATATTTGAGTGAGTTTGATGCGCTAACGGGAATTTATAATCGCCGTATGCTGAATTTGGCATTGGCTGAATTGGATCGAAATAAATTTTTAACTCAAATAAATGCCATGATCATGATTGATTTAGATGATTTTAAAGATGTGAATGACACTTATGGGCATTTGGTGGGTGATCTTGTCTTAGAAAATACAGCAGAAGCTCTAAAAAATGTGATTCGTGATTCAGATATCGTTGGACGCTTTGGTGGGGAAGAGTTTTTAATTATTTTGAAAAATACAAGTATAGAGAAAACCCAAGTCATTGCTGAAAAGTGCCACGATGCATTACAGCAAATTGAGCATCTATCAAAAGATCAAATCAAATTTAAAGTCAGTGGCAGTATGGGAGTGGCATTTATGCAGCAAGGAGAGCTTGCAATGAATTCATTGCATGAAGCTGATTTGGCTTTGTATCGTGCAAAAGCATCTGGGCGAAATAAAATTTGCTATGCATCACATTAAGGATCTTCATTCTTTTTGTATTATTTGAAGCATGGCTTGTGTATTTTTTAGTCAATTTGAAACATTAGGGCATAAATATAAAGTTAAGGCTTTACCCCAGTCGCTTTTTTTAAGACAATATGACGCAGTTCTGAATACTTATTCATCTTCCTTTATTTATTTTTCATCTTATTGGACTCTGATCTATGACAACCCCGCTGAATGAACGTCGTATTGCCAACGCAATTCGTGTATTAGCAATGGATGCTGTGCAAAAAGCAAATTCTGGACATCCAGGTGCTCCAATGGGGATGGCAGATATCGCTGATGTTGTTTGGCGTGAGTTTTTAAATCACAATCCAACAAACCCACAATGGGCGAATCGCGACCGTTTTGTATTGTCAAATGGTCATGGTTCAATGCTTCAATATGCATTATTACATTTGACCGGTTATGCGCTTTCAATTGAAGATCTTAAACAATTCCGTCAATTGCATTCAAAAACACCAGGTCACCCAGAATTAGGTTATGCACCGGGTATTGAAACCACGACTGGTCCATTGGGTCAGGGGATTGCGAATGCTGTTGGTTTTGCTCTTGCTGAGAAAACCTTAGCTGCTCAATTCAATAAAGAAGATATTCAAGTTGTTGATCATTTCACTTATTGCTTCTTAGGTGATGGTTGTTTAATGGAAGGTGTTTCTCATGAAGCATGTTCATTGGCAGGTACTTTAGGTCTTGGTAAGCTTGTTGCTTATTATGATGACAACGGTATTTCAATTGACGGTGAAGTAGAAGGTTGGTTCTCTGATGATACAGAACAACGTTTCTTAGCTTACGGTTGGCAAGTGCTGAAAGTTGATGGTCATGATGCTGATGCATTACGTGCTGCAACTTTAGAAGCAAAAGCTGAAACCAAGAAACCTACACTCATCATGTGTAAAACCATTATTGGTTTAGGTTCGCCAAATAAACAAGGCAAAGAAGATTGTCACGGTGCTCCACTGGGTAATGATGAAATTGCATTAACTCGTGAAGCATTGGGTTGGAAAGAAGAAGCATTTGTTATTCCTGCTGATGTTTATGCAGCTTGGGATGCAAAAGACAAAGGTGCAAAATCTGAAGCTGCTTGGAATGAAGTATTTGCTCAATATGCAGCAAAATATCCAACAGAAGCCGCAGAATTAAAACGCCGTGCAAATGGTGATTTACCTGCTGAATTCGTGGCTCAGGCAGATGCTTTTATTGCTGAAACCAATGCAAAAGCTGAAACCATTGCAACACGTAAAGCAAGCCAAAATACACTTCAAGCATTCGGTCCATTACTTCCTGAATTATTAGGTGGTTCTGCTGACCTTGCAGGTTCTAACCTGACGCTTTGGAAAGGTTGTGTCGGTGTACAGGACAATCCAGCAGGTAACTACGTACATTATGGTGTACGTGAATTCGGTATGACTGCAATTGCCAATGGTGTAGCACTTCATGGTGGTTTCATTCCTTACGTTGCAACATTCTTGATGTTTATGGAATATGCACGTAATGCAGTACGTATGTCTGCATTGATGAAACAACGCGTGATTCATGTCTATACGCATGACTCTATTGGTCTAGGTGAAGATGGTCCTACACATCAACCTGTAGAACAAATTGCATCTTTACGTGGTACGCCAAACTTAAATACATGGCGCCCATGTGACACTGTTGAAGCCGCAATTTCTTGGAAATCTGCATTAACACGTGCTGAAGGTCCAAGTGCATTGATTTTCTCTCGTCAAAATTTACCATTCCAAACACGTACTCAAGTTCAAATTGAGAATGTTGCGAAGGGTGGTTATGTATTGGCTGAAGAAAAAGGCGAATTAAAAGCCATTATCATTGCAACTGGTTCAGAAGTTTCTTTGGCAATGGAAGCCTATGCACAGCTTGATGGCGTGCGCGTTGTGTCTATGCCATGTGCGGAAGAATTTGTGAAGCAAGATGCTGCTTACCGTGAAGCTGTACTTCCTGCTAATA
The DNA here is from genome assembly GCF_002135415.1 of Acinetobacter sp. ANC 3832. GTDB lineage: Bacteria > Pseudomonadota > Gammaproteobacteria > Pseudomonadales > Moraxellaceae > Acinetobacter. The sequence goes on along the minus strand of NZ_NEGJ01000003.1, from coordinate 50,471 downwards.
TCCGTGCGCGTGTTGCTGTTGAAGCTGCACATGTAGACTACTGGTGGAAATTTGTTGGTCTTGATGGTCGTGTGATTGGTATGACGACGTATGGTGAATCTGCACCTGCCAAAGACTTGTACAAACACTTTGGTATTACAACGGATGCCGTTGTAGCAGCAGTGAATGAAATTACAGCTTAATCGAAAGATTTAAGTGATTTAAAAACGCTCCTTAAGGGGCGTTTTTTTATGATGCAATTATTGTTTGCTTTTAGATGAAATTTTACTGGTAGTTTTTATCAATAGGTATATAGTGATGCGATTCATTGAGTATGCATTTAAATATGGTATTCATTCGCCATAAGTGAGGAAAATATGAGCTTGTATAATCAGATTAATGATGAAATTACCCTGATGGACGCCGGTGAGCAGAAGTGGATTGGTCAAGATCTCCCTCTTGAGTCGATGATGGCTGTTGTGTTGATGTTGAAAGACTTAGATGAAGAGAAAATCATTAAAGTTCGTCGTCAAAACCGTGAAAAACATACAGGTTTAAAACAGATTGACCGTGTATTGGTTGAAAAGTTGTAAGACTGTACAAGTTGTAAAGGCCCCAGTTGGGGCTTTAGTTTTTTCTAGACTTATAAAAATAACTGCTAATTGATAGTGAATGATTTATAGTCCTAATAGCTTTTTTCACTTATAGAAACCCAAGATTTGCATTCTAATTACACATCGCGATCAGTTATTTTTTACTTTAAAAGACAGGGAATCAATTGATCTAATATTTAAGAATACAAAAAGTTGTTATATATCTAATTCCGTCTGAATTTGAATATTCGACGTCAATAATTTATGTACAGGACAGCTTTCTGCAACTTTTAATAGACGTTTATGCTGATCTTCTGTGAAATCACCCTTTAAAGTAATTTTACGCTCAATGATATTTTGCCCAGCTTCAGGCTCTCCATTGGGATTTAAAGCTAAATCTACCTGTACATGTTCGAGTTTAATTTGTTTATGGTCTGCATACATTTGCAAGGTTACTGTAGTACACGCACCTAAAGCAGAAAGTAATAACTGCATTGGGTTTGGAGCAGAGTCTGCACCACCTTTCTCTATAGGTTCATCGACATACCAGATATGCCCTTGTGGATTAGTAAGTGTGACACGATAGGGTGTCGTTGTACTTTGAGCCAATACAGAATGAATCATTTGTGCATCTTCTTAAAATTAGAAATATATATTGATATACAACGCTTTATGCTTTGATTCGACTGTAGGTTTTTTGTATAAAATACTTCACAGAATATAAATTAAGTTTACTAATACTCAGGATTAAGAATGTTAATTATATACTTAATTTTAATAATTTATTTCTTATCAATGTGATAGTGAATTTTTTATCTATATGTGATGTGTAATGAAAGAGAATCGTTCTAATAATGAAACATATCGTTTTATTGATATGAGTGCATTAAAATCGATAAGGTATAAACTAATCATCATTCTAAAGCGAGATAAAAAACATGAACATTAAAGCATTAACATTAGGTTTAGCGGTAGCAACAGCAGCGACATTCTCTTTTGCAAAACCAGTTGCATATCAAATCGATCCTACCCATACAGCGACTGTATTTACATGGAATCACTTTGGTTTTTCTACACCATCTGCGAACTTCAGTGATATTACAGGTACCATTAATGTAGATAATGAAAAACCTGCCAATTCATCTGTCGATGTAACGATTCCATTAAGCAGTGTTAATACCAATGTTCCTGCTTTAGATAAAGAATTTCAACAAGAAGCATGGTTTGATGCAGCAAAATTCCCAAACATTACGTTTAAAAGTACCAAAGTACAGTCTTTAGGTAAAAATAAATACAAAATCACAGGTAATTTAACTGTAAAAGGTGTGACTAAACCTGTGGTATTGGATGCAGTTTTAAATAAACAAGGCGAACATCCAATGACTAAAGCTCAATCTGTAGGTTTTAATGCAACGACTACATTTGATCGTTCAGCATTTGGTATTGGTAACTATGTACCGAATGTAGGTGACAAGATTACTGTAAATATTACAACTGAAGCATCTGTTGCTAAGTAATACTTTATAAAGCATATGCTTATATTTTCAAAACACTCTCCAGGTGAGAGTGTTTTAATATCAGAATTACGCAAATTATCCTTATTATCTTTATATTCCTCATTTTTTGGATATTATAAATACAAATCTGCACCAATATTTTTAGTGAAATTTTAACAAGATTAAAAAATTTAGTTTCTCGTTCAAGTTCATGATTTCGAGTTTAGTAAAATGAAATTCCTTTATGGTTCTACCATCTGCGTAGCATTCATTTCATGTCGAACTTTACTGATACGCTCATAAATAACTTTACGAAGTCGGTTTGTTACACCAAGAGGTCTATGTTCAGGTAAAGCATGCCATGGTGTAAACGAAAGATTTTCACAAAACTTGTTCTGTTCAGCTGTATCAAAAACTTGTTTAGGAATACGAATCGTAGCGACTTTATAAAAAGGAGCTTGCTTTTCTTGCCACTCAGTCATTGAGTCTTCGACAGCTAATTTGTCTGAAGTTCTAGGCTGAATGAGAAATTCCATGCAAGCATCTTCTTTTTCTAAGTTAGTTCGTAGCGCATCTCTCAAATAATTATCATTAGGTTTATTAGGAATCGCATCTAGAGCTTTTGAGCAAGCACGAGCTGAATATTTGACAGCTTGACGATCAGCATCTATTCCAAGTTGATAGGGAACCATTGACCAATATCGTGCTTGTAGTGGATTCGAAATTCTTGTATTTAAATCTAGTGCAATCTTCGTTCCTTTTAAACCCAGTGCAAAAGGAATATGAAGTTTTTTAAGTGAACTTTCACTGTTTACATCATGCATGAGTGACATATAGCGATTGGGGTCATTCGCGAAAAAGACAGGATGATTAATCATAATGAAGTCTTGAGTCGTCGCTTGTTCTTCGCCTTCTAAAATTTTCTTTCCTGAAACATTTAAAATTTTGATGGCCATCCCACGTGCATCTTTTTTAATATCTGGCTGTGTTGCATCATGAGAACCATTTGAAAATCTAATCCATGCTTTATATGTTTTACCTGGAATAAAAATGCCTTGAGCAAAACGACTTGGCAGATTTTCTAAGACATGGAACTCTGCTTGAACGCAACCATGTGCTTTAGGATGGGCATCACGAAGAGCTGTTGTTGAGGAGTATTGTTTACGAATAGAGTTTTCAATAATATCTGCAATCTCTTTAGCGACCATTTGTTCATTGGGATATAGTTTTTCTCCTAATTGTTGATCAATATTGGGATATTGAATCGTATTAAGATGATTAGGTGGAGCAAGATTTTGGTTTTTAGATGTAGTGGAAGCACAGCTACTTACTGTGAGTATAAGTGGGATAAGAGCGATTGTTTGAAAGTATTTTGATTGTAGTAATTTTTGCATGGACTTCCTTTTCACTTCAAAAATAACAATAGAGTAATATTTGGAGTCTTTATGTTGCTAAAAACATTGATTTATCATACTCCTTTATAGAAATTTAATTTGAAAAAGACGTTTTTATTTTTTGCATAAAATTTAGAAAAAACTCATGTAGAAAGTATAAATTGGTTTTAGCTTTCTAAGCTGCCTACATGGCAGTGAACTACACATTGAAAGGAGAATGGGTTTTTAGTATTTTCTAAGCTGCCTACATGGCAGTGAACAGTAATATTAAGTGATAAACCATAAAAATAACAATAGGATAAGTATAAAATGCAACAAATAACCAAAGTTGTTTTAAGGTTGTATAACTTATTGATTTTATTAAGCTGTTAAAGAGCGCTTAAAATATTGGGGTAAAAAATAGCAACTGTTAAAGAGTTTCACTAGAGCAATCAGCTAATTCCTTTATAATCCATGCTATTGATACGAACAAAAATGTAATAGGCTAAATACGTGATTGATCAGACCGAAACAGATTTAGAACTCACAGAATCCGAAATGCATCTCTATTCTCGTCAGATCCTTCTTGATGAGTGGGATATCGAAGCGCAGGAAAAGCTTAAACTCGCCAATGTTTTAATCGTTGGTTGTGGTGGAATAGGTTGTACTACAGCTGAGTTACTCGCACGTGCAGGTGTAGGAAAAATCGCTTTAATAGATGCTGACAGCATTGAGATGAGTAATTTACAACGTCAGATTGCATATACAGAACAAGATATTGGTTTTTATAAAGCAGAAATTTTAGCAAAGCGTTTACAGCAGGTTAATCCGAATATTCATGTAGAAAGCTATGTAGCTAAGCTTGATGAAAGTAATGCTACGGACTTGATAGCATCACAAGACTTGGTTTTAGATGGATGTGATAATTTCACGACACGCTATTTGGTTAATCAAATCTGTACTCAGTTGAACGTGCCACTCATCAGCGCATCAGCCATTGCGTTTCAAGGGCAGTTATTGATGGTCGAAGGGGATTCAGCTTGTTATGAATGCCTCTTTCCAAAAGAACAGCATATTAATGAAAGTTTCCGCTGTGCAGATTCAGGCGTATTGGCAACCACGCCGAATGTGATGGCAAGTTTACAAGCACATCATGCATTATTATTTTTAGGCTTAGGAATGACACCACTCAAGCAAAAACTGTTACTTTGGGATGGTTTAACAATGAAACAACGAATTTTAGCTTTTGAAAAAGAAATAGATTGTCCAAACTGTCAGGCAAGTCATACTGCAAACATCGATTAATTTGCTACACTCCAATAAATTTGATGCTACTTAGACATTATGAAAAACAATATCTTCTTAGATGGACTGCGCTCAGTTGCCCGAGTTGGGGAAACGGCTGTGATTGCTGCGAAGGCGGGCATTAAATATGCCACTGAAAAACCGAGTAATGCCAAACTTATGCGAGAAACATTTGAATCACTCGGTTCAACGTACATTAAACTCGGGCAGTTCATTGCAAGCACACCTTCATTATTTCCACGTGAATATGTGGAAGAGTTTCAAGGGTGTTTAGACCAAACTCCATCGTTACCATTCAGTTATGTGCAAGGTGTATTGGCTTCGGAATTTGCAGGTCGTGATTTAAGTGAAATTTTTGCTTCAATTGAAGAAAAACCACTTGCTTCAGCATCGATTGCCCAAGTGCATGCAGCGAAGCTGGTTAGCGGCGAAGATGTTGTGATTAAAGTACAAAAACCTGGTGTAGAAACCATTCTCTATACCGATTTAAGCGTACTGCATTGGGCAACTAAAGTTTTTGAAAGACTTGTACCGAAAGCGAAATTTGCTTCACTTGCAGATATTGTTGATGAAATTAAAACGCGCATGGTACGTGAAGTTGACTTTATTGAAGAAGCACAGAATCTTGATGATTTTGTTGATTATTTGAACGTATCGCAAAATAATGCAGCAACAGCGCCTAAAGTTTATCATCAATATTCAACGCGTCGCGTATTGACCATGCAACGCTTATATGGCGTACCATTGACTGATTTTGAAGTGGTAAAAAAAGTGGCAAAAGACCCTTCACAAGTGTTAATCACAGCGATGAATACTTGGTTTGGTAGTTTGATGATGTGTAAATCTTTCCATGCAGATTTACATGCAGGCAATCTAATGTTGCTTGAAGATGGTCGCATCGGTTTTATTGATTTTGGTATTGTCGGACAGTTGAATCCTGTGGTATGGACAGCCTGTATGGCCTTTATGGATGCGTTGCAAAAAACAGACTATGTTGCAATGGCTGATAATATGCTCAAAATGGGCATGACCAGTCAACAAATTGATACCCAAGTTTTAGCCGCAGATTTAGAGCGCTTGTTTAGTGGTGTGCTGATGGCTGATCCACAGCAAATTTTGACTTCAAATCCAGCAGATTTAAACGACATTATGATGGACATGGTCGGTGTTGGTGAGCGTCACGGTATTAAATTCCCACGTGATTTTGCCTTATTGTTTAAACAAATGCTGTATTTTGATCGATTTATGCGCGTTCTTGCACCATATACAGATATTTATGCAGACCAACGTTTACAGATGGTGCAAAATATCGATCCAAGTTCACTGTTAAAGCATTGATTCATATTTAATTAAACTCTCCAAAATCCTTGCTTTAGATAAAGTGAGGATTATCTTGATCTATTTTAAAGAAGAGAATTTTTCTTTTTTGAAAATTGAAAGATAGGGAAACTTTCTAGGTGAAAAATGGACGCAATTATTATTGAAGGTTTAAAGGTTGATACCGTGATTGGCTGCTTCAATTGGGAACGTCAAATCATTCAGCCTTTAATGCTCGATTTAACCATCAATACAAGTCTGGAAAAAGCAGCAAGTTCAGATGAGTTGGATGATACGCTGAATTATGCTGAAATTTGTGAAATTTCAGCCAAAGTCATTCAGGATGCTGCACCGAAATTGATCGAACATGCCGCAAAGTTAGTTTTAGATGCACTTTTTACTACCTTTCCCGCCGTTGAATCTATTAATATAACCATCCGTAAGCCTGCCATTATCGCGCAAGCAAATTCTGTAGGAATTCGTCTTGAACGCCACCGAAACGATATTCGCCTTAGCACTGGCGAGTAATTGTCATCCTCAACAAAATTTCAAAAAAACTTTCGCTCAAATTTCAACGTTGGGCGAAGTAACGTTTTCTCCAATTTATCTTATTCCGTGCCGAGATGGTGTTGGGGCAGATTATTGGAATGCAGCATGTTTATTACATTGTGAGCAATCTGTTGAAGAAATCACAACTGTATTGAAAAAAATGGAAGCAGATACAGGGCGTATTCGTCCCTCACATCATATTTCTTTGGATGTGGATTTAATTGCATGGGGAGTAGATTTAAATAGTATGCAATTTAATCCTAAAAAAATGCCCTTAGCTCTAGATGTGAAAATTCCAATGTTTGATCTTTGGAAGGATGAAAGATTCAGTCATTTAACACATCAATTTCCTGTGGTGAGATGCATAGATTAAGATTATTGTTTAGCAATGGATTAAGAGTAAATATAAGATTTTGCCTAAATTAAAAATTAGAATAGTGATGCAGTATCACTATTATAGGATGAAAAACAATCTTGTTTTGTATTTATACCTTGGATGTGTTCAATACATTAAAATTTAAAAGCTTTAAGCATGATTTATTTGAGATATTTTATTAAAAGAAAAATTTAAAAAATTGCTAAGATTTAGTTAGGTTAAAACAAGTTTTTATTAATGAAATTTTAATATTCTGCTCATAAAACTATATACACATAAAAAGTGATCATACTGATAAGTTGATTGATAATGTAGCTTACTTGTCAGTGTTGCACTTCATCGTTGGTGTTGCAGAGTAGGTAAGTATGTTATCTGAAATAGTGACTCTTTGGGAGCAATGCTCGATTTGGCTTGGTCAGCATGCAGTCTTACCCATTCTTAATTTTTTACATATTACGAAATATACGGATACATCAACAGAAATTGCCACAACCTTAATGGTTGGTATATTACAGTTAGTGATTATCGGTTGTTTATTTCGCCCTTTAGAAAATTTGATTCCTGCTGAAAAGTGGGATAATCGTCGTTATGCTCGCATAGATTTTCATTTAACTTGGTTGATGTTAGTGGGTTTATTTCCACTTTTTGCATTTTTAATCATGACACCAATCATCAATTATTTTAGCGGTATTTCACCAACTGTAGGTGATGACAGTATTTGGAGTATGAAAGCTCAATTCCCTTGGTTAAAAAATCATTCTTGGGTGTTTTTTATCCTCTATTACTTAACGTATGATTTAGTTTATTACTGGATGCATCGTATTCAACATGTTCTACCGTGGTGGTGGGCAATGCACAGTTTTCATCATAGCCAACGGCAAATGAGCTGTTGGACCAATGATCGCACTAATTATCTAGATGGAATGGCGCAGTCATTTGTTTTAGCAGGTGTTGGTATATTTTGGGGAGTATCAGGCGAGGAGTTTGCTTGGTTAATGCTTCTTGGTGAGTTGGTACAAAATTTTTCCCATGCTAATGCCCGTATTGGCTTTGGTCCAACCGTGGGTAAAATTTTCGTTAGTCCAGAATTTCATCGTTTACACCATATGGACTTTGTACCTGAACGACCAACATTGCATAACTGTAATTTTGGACAGGTATTTGCAATCTGGGATGTAATTTTTAAAACAGCTTTATATAACGAGCCTATACATCTTACGGGAGTAACTGGCGATAAGATGGTGGATATTGACAATGATAGAGGTATTATTGGTGTGCAGGTTGAATCTTTGAAGCGATTTTGGGGTAGTGTTACTTGTGTAGATGATTGGCGTCTTGGTGGTGTGGTCTTTAGCAAAAATTATCGACCGATTCATATGAAAAAACCAGTGAATGGTCAGCAACAAGTACTTAAACCTCATGTGAGAACAGATGCACCGCTACCTATTCATAAATCATCAAAAGACTAGGACTACGTTGGTTATGAAAAGCTAAAATAAAATACCTAATGATAATAATTACATGATTCAATAATCATTCATAAATTAAGCTGTACAAGCCATTTATTCAACGCAAATTAATAATGTAACGACAATAAATGTCGCTTAGCTTTATATAATTTACGCAAATTTTACGCCAAAGTTTATTTTCTCAATAGAGAGTTTACGCCATTATTTTTCATACTACATCTTGGAATATCCCCGATGTTAGGATGAAAACGATGGACGCTAAATTCATAGCTCATCAACGTGTAAAGCATCAAATCAAATGCTTAAAATGTAAGACCTTAAAAAATATAACGCAGATCAATAGGGCAATGCAGGTTCAAGGAGCATTGTCATGTTAGAGCTCATTTTACTTTTAGTCATTGTTACGATTCTGGCTTTTCCGCTCGGAAAATACCTTGCTGCTGTTATGCAAAACCGTGAGATGAAGATTGATCCGCTTTTCAATTGGATCGAAAAACCGATTTATGCAATGTTGGGAACCAATCCTCAGCAAGGGATGAATGTTAAAACGTATATTCTAAGTTTTGTATTTAGTTGTTTGATTCTTGGTGTAGCGGTGTGGAGCATGTTTATGGTGCAAGCATGGTTGCCTTTAAATCCCAACCACGCACCGAATATGTCATGGGATTTGGCATTACATACCATGATTTCATTTTTGACGAATACCAATCAACAACATTATTCAGGTCAAGCACAGCTTTCCTATTTATCACAAATGGTTGGAATTGTTGGCTTGCAAGTCATTACTCCAATGATGGGTTTGGCGATGGTGGTTGCAACCGTTCGTGCTTTATTCTTTGATCGTTCAAATGACCTAGCCACAGTATCAGACTCTGTTGCAGCAGGTCTCGCTCAGAAAATTAAAAGTATCAGTGTTGGAAATTATTGGGCAGATGTTATTCGTCCAACATTTCGCTTTTTATTGCCACTTTGTATGATTTGGGCATTGTTTCTAAATAGCCAAGGTGTACCTGCAACATTTCAAGGTGGACCAGAGATTCAAATTGTAGATCAGACTTCTGAATTAAAAGTACAAAAAATTCCACTGGGACCTGTTGCACCAATGGTTGCCATTAAACAACTCGGCAGTAATGGTGGAGGATGGTATGGACCAAACAGTACTGTGCCATTAGAAAACCCAACACCATTTTCAAATTTTATGGAAATGCTCGCAATCTTATTAATTCCAGTCAGCGTTATTTTTATGTTGGGATTCTTTACAAAACGTCCAAAATTTGCAGGCTTTGTTTTTGGTTCAATGCTATTAATGTCCGTAATTTCAGCATCCAGTGCAATTTGGTCTGAAAGCCTTTCTCAAACCGCTTCGCAAATTTCGCTGATGGAAGGTAAGGAAATGCGTTTTGGTGAATCATCATCTGCACTGTGGGCAGCATTAACAACACAAGTGAATAATGGTTCAGTCGATATGATGCATGATTCTACATCACCACTCACAGGATTGGTCGCACTGTCCAATATGCTGATTAATGCCATTTGGGGCGGAATTGGTTGTGGCTTACAGCAATTCATCATCTATCTATTTTTGGCTGTGTTTATTGCAGGTCTCATGACAGGGCGCACCCCTGAACTGTTCGGTCGAAAAATTGAAGCAGGTGAAATCAAACTACTTGCTGTGGTGATTTTGATTCAACCGATTGTGATTTTAGGATTAACCTCGATTGCCTTATTTTTCCCTGAACTTACAGGGAATAGTAATCCTGCATATCATGGGGTTTCACAAGTTTTATATGAATACGTTTCTGCATTTGCCAATAATGGTTCAGGTTTTGAAGGCTTGGCAGATAACACGGTTTGGTGGAATCTGACTTGTAGTCTTGCTTTACTGTTAGGGCGTTTCCCAACATTGATTATTCCTCTGATTATTGCGACACGTTTAGCCTCTAAACGTCAGGCACCTGAAAGTAATGGTAGCTTAAAAGTTGAAACACCGACCTTTGCTTTAACTTTAATTGCCATTGTTGTGATGCTGACCTTATTACAATTTATGCCTGTCTTAGTGTTAGGGCCAATTGCTGATCATTTGTTATTGGTTCAAGGCTAAGGAGTAAAATTCATGAATCACTCAGTACAGTCTGAACAAAATATATCAACGCTTTTTCAAGCTGAAGCATGGAAAAATGCTTTTATTAAGTTGCTTCCACAACATGCAATGCAAAATCCTGTTATGGCGATTGTATGGCTCGGGACGATTATTACTTTAATCAGTACGATTTTAGGCAAAGCGAACCTTATATTCGGTTTACTTGTCACGTTGATTCTATTTATTACCGTCTTATTTGCCAATTATGCAGAAGCGATTGCAGAAGCTAAAGGGCGAGGTCAAGCATCATCACTGAGACAAGCACGTCAAAATTTAACAGCAAGACGAATCACAAATTTACAAGACACAGAAGGCGTTCAAATTGCTGCATCTGCATTGAAACTCAATGATTTGATTGAAGTTCGAGCAGGTGAGCTAATTCCCTCTGATGGTGAAATTGTTTATGGTTTTGCCACGATTAATGAAGCAGCAGTAACAGGTGAATCTGCGCCTGTATTACGTGAAGCAGGAACAGATCGTTCAGGTGTGATTGGTGGTACTAAAGTTTTAACAGATCGTATTATCGTACAAGTCACAGCAGAAGCAGGTAATAGCTTTTTAGATCATATGATTGCCTTGGTTGAAGGTTCAAATCGTCAAAAACCCCCCAATGAGATTGCACTCGGGATTTTACTGACGGTGATGACTGTGACTTTTATCATGGTCGTGGTTAGCCTACCGATTATTGGTCATTTTCTCAATATTTCCATCAATCCGATTCTTTTGGTGGCTTTATTAGTGTGTTTGATTCCAACGACAATTGGCGGTTTATTGCCTGCGATTGGTATTGCGGGAATGAACCGTGCTTTAAAAGCCAATGTGATTGCCAAATCAGGTAAAGCCGTTGAAGTTGCAGGTGATATTGATGTCTTACTTCTAGATAAGACAGGAACGATTACTTTTGGTGATCGTCAAGCAACCGCATTTTATCCACTGACAGGTGTATCAGATTCGGAGCTTCGTCAAGCTGTTGTATTGACTTCACTTGCAGATCCAACACCTGAAGGTAAGTCAGTTGTTGCACTGGCAAAAGAACAGGGTGAAAAAGTTCATGAACCTGAACAGGCTGAATTTATTCCGTTTAGTGCTTCAACTCGTATTTCAGGCTTGAATTTGATCGATGGGCAACAAATCCGCAAAGGTGCTTTGGATGCAATTTTAAAATTTACTTCGCAAGATATTTCACGTCATAGCGAACTTAAAACACGTGTCGAACAAGTTGCTTCAAAAGGTGCAACACCACTTGTGGTTGCACGAGGTCAAAATTTATTAGGCGTGATTGAACTGTCCGATGTGATTAAACCAGGCATTAAAGAGAAGTTTGCACGTTTACGTGAAATGGGTATAAAAACAGTGATGGTGACAGGGGATAATCCATTGACTGCTGCTGCAATTGCGGCTGAAGCGGGTGTGGATGATTATATTGCTGAAGCTAGACCTGAAGATAAGTTGAACTGTATTCGTGCCGAGCAAAATAAAGGACATTTAGTGGCAATGGTGGGCGATGGTACCAATGATGCACCTGCACTTGCGCAAGCAGATATTGGCTTGGCGATGAACTCAGGCACACAAGCGGCTAAAGAAGCGGGCAATATGGTGGATTTAGATTCTGATCCAACCAAATTATTGGCTGTAGTCGAAATTGGGAAACAACAATTAATTACCCGTGGCGCATTAACCACATTCTCATTGGCGAATGATATTTCAAAGTATTTTGCAATATTGCCTGCACTTTTTGTTGCAGCCATTCCGCAAATGAGTGTGTTGAATGTGATGCAATTAGGCAGTTCTGAAAGCGCCATTCTTTCAGCATTGATCTTTAATGCCATCATTATTCCCTTGCTTATTCCAATCGCATTACGTGGTGTGAAATTTAAACCATCAACATCAACACAATTATTGCGCCGTAATATGCTGATTTATGGTGTAGGTGGAGTGATATTACCTTTTGTTGCAATCAAAGCGATTGATCTTGTGATCAGTCAAGTTTTGGTTATTTAAGGAGTTGAACATGAATACGATCAATACAGAACATTTAGGACAAGCTTCATATCTTTCATTGCTTCGGTCTTCTATTGGGTTGACTATTGTTGGTTTAGGTTTGTGTGGCTTTTTATATAGCGCAACCATGACTGGGCTAGGTCAGGTCTTATTTTCGGATCAAGCCAATGGAAGCTTAATTGAATTAGATGGAAAGGTTTTAGGTTCTCGTTTAGTTGCTCAACCTTTTACAGATGCAAAGTATTTTCAATCACGACCTTCAGCAGTTAATTATGATCCCATGGCAATGGCAGGTAGTAATTTGGCAAGAACCAATCCTGAATTAACAAAAATCATTGAACAACGCATTGCTGATATTCAAGTGAAAGATCAGGTTGATCGTGGTCAAATTCCAAGTGATTTGGTGACGGCTTCGGGAAGTGGGATAGATCCTGAAATTAGTTTGAAGTCTGCAATGATTCAAGTGAAACGTGTTGCAGAGGTAAGGCATTTAGCTGAACAGCAAGTCCTTGAGCTAGTTCAGCAATATACTTTAAAACCTACTTTTGGGATGTTGGGGAAAGAGCGTATAAATGTACTTGAATTAAATTTAGCTTTAGATCTGATCAAAGAATAATTTCTGTATATTTATTAGAATGATTGGTTATATTTTTTCACGACGGCATCCTACCAGAGAAAGTTTAATGGTAGGAGCTTGTTTATTATTTTTGTCATGGTAAAAGTAACCAAAACCGTTTGGCATTCGCTGAACTTGTCAAAATGAAATATTGCTCAAATATTTCGCAGAAATATGATGAAATAGATGGTTGTTTGTCTCGGACAATAACGAATCCCATTTTTAGTTAAGATATCAATTATTTATATTTTCAAAAAGCAACATTGTTGATTTAATTATTTTAAAAGATATTTCTATGGAAAATCGAAACAATAAAGCAGATGTTTTATTACAACATGCCAAACGCTATCAATCAGGGCGTTTAACCATATTTTTAGGTGCTGCACCCGGCGTAGGTAAGACTTATGCCATGTTAGTTCGAGCACGTGATTTATTTCAGCAAGGGCAAAATATTATTATTGCGTATATTGAAACACATGGGCGTATCGAAACTGAAAGTTTAATTGAAGGACTACCTTGCATCCCTCGAAAAAAAATAGAGTACCAAGGGCATCATCTTGAAGAAATGGACTTAGATGCTGTTCTTGAAAAGAAAGCTAAAATTGTTTTGGTTGATGAGTTTGCCCATACCAATATTCCCGGAAGTCGGCATGAAAAACGTTGGCAAGACATTAACGAATTGCTCGATGCTGGCATAGATGTTTTTACTACTATGAATATTCAGCATTTAGAAAGTCTGAATGATGTTGTATATCAAATTACAGGCATTCGAGTAAATGAAACAGTGCCTGATCGGGTATTTGAGCGTATTCGTGATATTCGTTTAATTGACTTACCTGTCAATGAATTACTGGAACGCTTAAATCAGGGCAAAGTTTATATTCCTGAACAAGTACAGCATGCGTTACAAGGTTTTTTTAATAGTTCAAATTTAACGGCTTTACGTGAACTGGCAATGCAAACCGTTGCAAGTCATGTCGATAGTGATGTGCGTGAAAATTTTGCATTACAAGGATTAACACCAATCCCACTCAAAAATCATCTATTAATTATGGTTGATGGTTTGGGGCAGTCTGAAGCTTTAGTACGTGCAGGATGTCGCCTTGCTGAAAACCGTTTAGCGACATGGACAGTTGTTGCTTTTATACATGAAAATCATTATCAAACAGTAAATTCAAAAATTCCTGAATTAGATGCACAAAGTAGAGAAATTGAGCGAGCTTTGAATTTATGCCGACAACTGGGTGGTATGACTGAAATCTTATATGGTCAACAACATGCAAAAACGCTTTCAGAGTTTGCCCTTGAACGGGGTATCTCCACATTGGTTGTGGCACAGACACAAGCTCAAAAGTATCATTTAAAAGTTAAACCGAATTTAATTGAGCAAATTTTACAATATCATCCTCATTTTGAGTTGAGTATTGTTCCGATTCAATCGGCGCAAAAAGTACTTCATTCTGTCGGGGAAACACGTCTATTTTTAAGTTTGAAAGAATCTTTATTAGTTTTATTCACTACGATCATTAGCATTACCATTGCCAGTTTAGGCGAAAAATATTTAGGTATTGAAGAGCTTTCGGTTATTTTTATTACGGCAGTGGTTTTTGTCGCATCTAAAACACGCATGGCTGCGGCAGCATGTTCTGCGATTATTTTCTTTCTTGCGTATAATTTTTTCTTTATTTCACCTAAATATACCTTGCAGATTTCGGCACATCAGGGAGTGATTACCGTCGTAGCATTCTTGGCAGCAGCATTAATTGCAAGTCGTTTAGCCTCTCGTTTAAGGGGGCAAGTGACCGCATTAAAAGCAGCCAATGGCTATAACAGTATTATGCAAGACTTGGGGCAAAAGTTATCGACTGCTGTGAATATTGAGCAGGTCAATCATATTGCAGAACAAAGTTTAGAGAAAAATCTAAAAGCAGATGTTTTATTGTATTTTCCAAATCAAGTGCTGATTTGCAATGAGTATAATCACACGAGGCTATCAGATAAAGAAAAAATATCAGCGGAATGGACAATCACTAATCAGCAACCATCAGGACGTTTTACTCAAACATTAACTGAAAATGAATGGTGGTTTTTACCACTTTTAGCATCAAAACAATGTTTGGGTGTTGTCGGCTTAAAGTTTCCAAATCAGATGAAGATGCTAAATGTTGAACAGAAGCGCTTAGCGGAAACCATGATTGAATATATCGCTCAGGCACTTTCACGTACTCAACTGACCAAAGAATTAGAAATTGCCAATGTAACATCTGAAACTGAAAAATTACGTTCAGCATTATTATCCTCTGTTTCGCATGATTTACGTTCGCCTTTAGCATCGATGATTGGAGCAGCAGAGACTTTGAGTAACTATCGACACTCGATGGATGAAGCAGATCAAGACAGTTTATTGGAAGCGATTCATTTAGAGGGTGAGCGCTTAGATCGTTATATTCAAAATTTATTGGATATGACGCGTTTAGGGCATGAAGGCTTGAGTTTAAAAAGAGATTGGATTGGTATAGATGAATTGGTTGGATCAGCAGTGCGCCGTTTAAACCGATATTTACCCAAAGTAAAGGTCAATATTTTAATGCCTGAAGAAGCGATTAATTTATTTGTACATGCGGCTTTAATTGAGCAAGCCATTTTTAATGTATTGGAAAATGCAGCCAAGTTTTCACCTGAAGATGAAGTTGTTGAAATTGAAGTTAAAAAAGTGAATGATGAACAGGTTCAGATTACGATTAGTGACCAAGGGCTTGGCATTCCTGAAGAAGAACGTAATCGTATTTTTGATATGTTTTACACCATGCAACGAGGTGATCGTGGGCAATATGGTACGGGTTTAGGGCTCACTATTGTAAAAGCGATTATTGGTGCACATATGGGACAGATTTCCGCCACTGAGGCAAAAAATCATCGGGGTACTTGTATTCGTATATTACTACCCATACAGCAGATCATGGCATAAAAGAGAAATGAATAAAGATGAATGATTTAAATACAACAAGCAACGCCGTGAATGTATTAATTATTGATGATGAACCACAAATTCGTAAGTTTTTAGATATTGCTTTACGTGCACAAGGATATAAAACATTCTTGGCTGAAACAGGGCAAATGGGACTGGAAATGCTTGCTTTACAAGGGGCAGACTTGGTGATTCTAGATTTAGGTTTACCTGATTTAGATGGGCAAGATGTTTTAAAAGAGCTTCGTATTTGGTCACAAGTACCAGTAATTATTCTTTCTGTACGTGCAGATGAAACTGAAAAAGTTGCACTTTTAGATGCAGGGGCAAATGATTATGTGACTAAACCGTTTAGCATTCAGGAATTAATGGCACGTATACGCGCCATGTTAAGAAATCAGGTTACACAAACCACAGAATCCGCTATTTTTGATGATGATGTTTTAAAAATTGATTTTGCACAGCGTCAGGTGTTTTTATCGAATGAGTTAGTTTCTTTAACGCGCAAAGAATTTCAGCTATTAATGTTATTGGCTCAACATCGTGGGCAATTGATTACCCAACCACAAATATTAAAAGACTTATGGGGACCTACGCATCAGGAAGATACGCATTATTTACGGATTTTAGTGGCGAAATTACGTGCTAAATTAAATGATGATGCAATTCATCCTCGATATATTGCGACTGAACCAGGTGTAGGCTTAAGGTTTTTAGGAAAAATTTAGTTATCTAGTTTTAAATAGTCTGAGTGTTTTTGTTGGTTAATGGATGTAGAAAGCTTGTGCATTGATAATCAATGTGAGGCTTTAATTTAAAAGATAAACTTATTCAATTGAGACTTTTTATGATTTCAATTAACTGATTTAAAACAAGTCATATATTGAATTTTGCATAAGCTTTTTATGTTAATTATAAAAATAATATTAGACTGTATAGTTGTATTTTGATTTGAAAGTAGTCCTTGATCAGTTGCAGAAATTTTACTTTTCTTCTATGCTTAGATTGTCGAAAAAGGTGGACTGGCGTGGTGAGCCCCAGTCAGCCAAGTAACTTTTAAGTGCTTGGTTATATTATATCCAGCCCATAAGGGCAATGGACCACGACGAGGGCGGACGCATGCCGTTTCCTCGTCAAGAGCCATATGAATTTGATTTGACAAGCCTTTTGAAACCTTTGCGTCCTATAGCCGTGCCCGCGGCATCATGAATGCAAAAGGTTAATTATGGAACATACTCCTGTACTCATCATCGGCGGTAGTCTTGTTGGATTATCTGCTTCACTTTTCCTTGCGTGGCGAGGAATTCCTCATATTCTTGTTGAAAAACATTTTGGTAGTGCTTTACATCCTCGTGCAATGGGTTTTACTGAAACCACAATCGAACATTACCGTACAGTGGGTATTGCTGACAGTATCCCTCAAGCACCAAAGGGCGCACGTTTACGTCGAGTAAAGGTTAAGAATCTTTCTTCAGAGTGGATTTCTGAGTCAGATTGGACACCAGGTCAAGCAATCGACCGTTCAGATGACTTATCACCTTGTAGGGGGGCTGCAATCGCGCAAGATAAACTTGAGCCGATTTTACGCAACGCTGCACAAGAGATGGGAGCTAAGCATAAGTTTGGTTGTGAACTAATCAACTTTGATCATCATACAGAGCAACCCATCTCGGCTCGCTTGCGTGACAGAAAAAGTGGCGAAGAATTTGAAATTACTGCTGATTTTATGATTGCTGCTGATGGTGCAACAAGTAGCATTCGAGAAGCACTTAGCATCACATCGAGTGGCGTTGGATATCTAAAAACATTGAACAGTGTGCTTTTTTATTGCCCAGAAGCTGATCATTATCTTGAAAAGGGTGTGCAGCAATTTGAGATTGAACAGGAGAGTTTTCAAGGTTTCTTAACAACATATGGTGATAGCCGTTGGGTATTAATATTTGAGAACGATAATGTTTGTTCTAATGAAGAATTAATAGATCTCGTAAAATGTGCACTTGGTTCTGAAATGTCCTTTAATATTATTACAACTGGTCAATGGGAAATGGCAGGTCGTATTGCTGACAAATACAGTGAGGGACGAGTATTTCTCGCAGGTGATTCTGCTCATCAATTACCGCCAACTCGCGGTGGTTTTGGTGCTAACACAGGTATTGATGATGTTTGGAATCTAGCGTGGAAATTAGAGCGTGTAATCTGTGGAGTAGCAGATTCCGCATTACTTGATACTTACAATACCGAAAGACAACCAATTGGGTGGTTGCGCCACCAGCAAACTTTCTCTCGACCAGATTATGCACATTGGGTTGATGAGGATTTTGAGCCTGATATTTTGTTGAGTAACGATGCAATGGAATTTGGTCAACTTGTTCGTTCGTCGCAGATTATTGGCGCTGGACCTGAATTGCCTGCAGCAGCCTTACCAAGCGAATGGCATGGACATCCTGGAACACGTGCACCTCATATATGGGTCATGAAAGATAATATAAGAATTTCACTGCTTGATCTGTTTGGACAAGATTTTGTTCTCTTAACAGAAAATGGAGCTTGGTACGAGTATGTGAAAGAATTGCCACTGAAGTTTATTCAGATTGGTTCTGATATTATTTTCCCTTTTGATTTATCTTTTGGTGAATTGTTCAACACTGAAGCTAAAGGGGCAACTCTAATACGTCCTGATGGTATTATCGCTTGGCAAAGCCATTCAGCAATGAGTGAAAGTGATCTCAATGATATTTGCAGACTTGTTGGTAAGAAGCATTTAAATAAATGACTAAGACATGCCACTTAACCTAACGGTATTTATAAGAAATTATCAGAAAGAGTAATAAAAGGGAGCTTAACTCTTTCTTTTTTGATTTCGTATAACGTGTATTATGTTAATTTTAGGAAATATAATAAAATTACATATGGCGCATTTAGACAATCGAGTGTCGCCTTATAGCATATAAAAAATAGTCTTTTAAGTTTATTCTAAATATTTTAATACATTAAATATATTATGACTTCAGACAGTATTAAAATTCCAAATGCCTTCTGGCTTGCTATTGATAAATTAGGTATCAGTCGGGCTACTTTAATTAAGCAAGCAAAGTTACCATTAGCAGTCGGGCTTGAAGAGACAAAAATAAAAACCATCGTTTTTTTTAACTTATGGCATGCTTTAGAACAACTTGAAGGTGTAAATATTGGATTTAAACTTATATCCTCTCTCGATATAAATCAGATGCCACCTTCATTTTTAGTTGCATATCATGCGAAAGATTTACGTGATGCTTTATATCGTGTTGTACGCTTCAAAAGTTTATGTACCCCTGAAAGACTGTTAATTGATGAAACAGATCAATTATTTACAATCACTATTACATGGCCACTCGAAACGATATCTATACCTAATGCATTAATCGATGCCACTGTACTGTCGATGGCTTCTTTAGCATACTTAGGTACTGGTCAAGTTGTTCAACCTGCAAAAATATTTTTGACGCGCCCTGAAAGGGCTATAAGTCCTTTTTTAAAGAACTATTCTGTTGAATATAATGCTGAAAAAAATAAAATTAGTTTTCATCAGAGTGATTTATCACGTGTATTTCAACGCTATAACCAAGACTTACTGAAAATTTTAGATCAAGCCTTACATGCAAAATTAAATGATTTAAACACTAAAATAACTGTTTCTGAACAGGTGAAATGGTTATTACGTAAAGCATTAACCGCTGGTCGTCCGGAGTTGCGATTTATTGCACATGAATTAGCAACGAGTGAACGTTCACTACAGCGCCATTTAAAAAATGAAGGTGAAAGCTTTCAATCTTTGTTATCAAAAACACGGCATGAACTTGCATGTGAGTACTTGCAAGATAGCCGATTGGATCTTGCAGAAATTTCCTACCTACTGGGTTATGAAGAACAGGCCTCATTTTTTCGTGCATTTCAAGATTGGGAAAATACGACACCCAGTAAATGGCGTGAAAATCCAAAAAAAAAGTCAGGAATTAAATGATGAGAATAGTGATCTATGGTGCAAGTGGTATGGTTGGGCGAGGTACACTCAATCAAAGCTTATCAGCTTCAGATGTTGAAAAAGTTATTATTGTTGTACGAAGAAGTTTAAATATCCAACATGAAAAATTATCTGAAATTGTGATATCTGACTTAAATCAAACGCATGATTTAGACATGATTAAAAATTTTGATGCGTGTTTTTATTGTTTAGGCGTTTCAGCTTCAGGCATGACTGAAGCCCAATATAGTGCCATTAATTATGACTTAACTATCAATATTGCAAAGGCTTTACAAGCCAATAACCCTGATATGACCTTTGTGTATATTTCAGGTGCAGGTACTGATAGCACAGAACAAGGTAAAATAATGTGGGCAAGAGTAAAAGGGAAAACACATTGAAGTCTATGAATTTCAAGGCTGTATATTTATTTCGCCCCGCAATGATTCAGCCCTTGGATGGCATTGAATCACAGACCACGAGCTATCGTATTTTTTATAAACTGCTCAAGCCATTTTTTCCAATCATACAACGTGTCGCACCCAATGCTCTGCTAACAACCCAGAGTATTGCTGATGCCATGTTGAATGCGGTTCGTTTTGGTTATCACACGGAAATATTGGAAGTAAAAGACATTATTAAACTCACAAAAATCAATCTTTAAAATATTTTTAAATATAAAAAAATCAGTATAAGATTTAATCTTATACTGATTACCTGAACATTTTTTTAATACTTAAAAAGCAATCGTTTGTAATTCAATAAAGCTATTCAAACCCCATTGACCAAACTCACGTCCCATACCACTTTGTTTGAAGCCACCGAAAGGTGTATCAAATGAAGGCATTTGGCTATTTATATAAACACCACCAGTACGAATTTGGCGGGCAATTTCAATCGCTTTATTCGTATCATTGGTAAATACCCCCCCACTTAATCCATATTCACTATCATTGGCCATTTCAATCGCTTCTTCAAGCGTATCGTATGCAATAGCAACCACCACAGGACCAAAGATTTCTTCACGTGCCACTCGCATGTTGTTATTCACATGCGTCAATAGTGTTGGTTTGATGTACCAACCTTTTTCATACTGTACACCCTCAGGTTTATCTAAACCGCCACATGCCACAGTTGCACCTTCATCTACACCAAGTTGAATATAACCACGGACTTTGTCATATTGGCTTTTGTTAAATAGTGGTCCTAAAAATGTATCTTCTTCTATTGGATTGCCTATTTTTAAGCTATTTAAAGTCACTGCGAGTGTTTGAGTTATTTCATCGTATTTCGCACTCGGCACGAATAAACGTGTTAAGCCAATACAGGCTTGCCCATTGTTAAGGAATGAACGAATAAGCGTATGTTGAGCAACTTCTTGTGCAGAAATATCATCTAAAATAATCCCTGCTGATTTTCCGCCAAGTTCAAAGCTACCACGTTTCATTTGTTTACCTGCAATTGAGGCAATAATTCGACCTGCACTTGTAGAACCTGTAAATGCAATTTTATCGATACCTGAGTGACTAATTAAATATTCACTTGCTTCACGATCCGCAGGTAGAATAGAAAGTGCACCTTTATCTAAACCTGCTTCTTCAAATAAAGTCACAATATTCAAAGCATCAAGGGCTGTTTCAGGTGTAGGTTTCAGAATTACAGTACAGCCTGCAATGAGTGCGGGAATTATTTTTGTCATTGCCGATTGTAGCGGTGCGTTCCATGGTGTAACGGCTGCGACCACCCCAACAGGCGCACTACGTACAATTGAACCATGTTGTTCATCTATCTTGGTTATTTTTTCCCACGGGTGTAGTTTAGCTGCGCGAATAAACTCATCAATCAAGTACGCTTGCGATTGCTGTAAGGGCAAATTAAAAGAAATAGGTGCACCATTTTGTAAAGTAATTAATTCAGCATATGCACGATCATAAGCAGGCGCAATTCTATTAAGTTTTTCAAAAACTGCTAAACGTTGTTCAATCGGTTTGTTTGCCCAAGTCCCTGACTTAAAATGTTGTACAGCTTTTTGTACTGCACTATCAATATCTGCGTCATGTGCAAGGACGATAGAACCGAAAACTGATTGATCGTGTGAAGATATTAGTGTTCGTTTTTCTTCAAAGATAGGCTTAACCCATTCGCCTGCAATATAAAGTGCATTAAAATTCTTTTTGAGTTGTGAAATTTGAGTATTCATTATTCTATTTTCCGTGTTGAGAGAAGATATTTCTATTCAAACCGATAAGCAACTAATTAAAAAGTTAGAACACGCCAATGTTATTACAATATACGCCATTATTACCGCTATCCAATATAATAACTGTTATGCGAAAGGCCTTGTTCATGGGGCTTTTGCGCAATTATTTAACATAAAATTTCTTATGTGAAATCGAAAGTAAAATTGTTTTAATATTTAGACACTTATTTAGTAAAAAAATCGAGCGCAAAACCTGAAAAGTCGAGTTGGAAACATCTCGGCTTTTTTTAAACGCATTTGATAAATTTTTCCACAAAAATAGACTAATTATTAATCTATTTTTAACTTTCCCCTATATTTTTAACTGTCGCACTGCTGAAATAATCCACAATTTCTGCGGATAAAAAGGGGATAGTTTTTTATTCAGTTTTGTACGTTAAGACGTACATCAATTCACGCTGTTTGCGCCTAGATGTTTACCCATATATTGCTTATCATGGCCACATAGAGAGCAGGATGCTCCAGAACATAAAACAACAATAATCAGTTTAAGCAACGGAAAATGCAAAGGTGCGACCAGTGAATCAGGTAATGAATATGGAAAAGCCCAACAGGATGTTGGGCTTTTTTTATGTAACATTTTTATAAAAACCATCTCGAAATCTAAGTTTTATAGGCTTTGCATGAGCTGTATTGAGTTGATTTTATAAATGTTAATGATTTATTCAGTCTGGTGCATGAAAGCTTTGATAAGTTTGCAAATTCATTTTAAGCTCTTATAAAATATCATCATGCAATTCATTATTGATACGACAGAAAACTTAAACATGAATTTTACTCATCTTTGACTTAGATTAAATCATTTTTATTCATGTTGTGATTCAGGTATAAATTACTCCATACAGAAATTTTGGTTTTATCTAAAAAATTAGGGGAGCGGATTACCATGAGTAAAGAATTTGCATGTTCAATTAAACACATTCGTTTCGATGAAAACTATCTACCTGCAGATAGCACACGTTTAACCACTAACTTTGCCAACTTGGCTCGTGGTGAAAGTCGCGAACAGAATCTACGTAACACATTACGTATGATCAATAATCGTTTTAACGCATTGGCACATTGGGATAATCCTAAAAGCGATCGCTATTCAGTTGAAATTGACATCATTTCAGTAGATTTAGATGTTGAAGGCAATGGTCAAACATTCCCAGCTATCGAAACATTGAAAACGACCATTATTGATCATCAAACAAATCAGCGTATCGATGGTATGATTGGCAACAGTTTTTCTTCTTATGTCCGTGACTATGACTTTAGCGTAGTTTTACCCGCATATTTTCAGAATCAGCCTAAATCGAATGCACCAGAAAATTTTGGCGATTTGCATGGCAAGCTTTATCAATATTTGGTGAATTCAGAGGTATTTAAAGCAGAGTTTAAAAAACTGCCTGTGATTTGCCTGAGTGTTTCAACCACGAAAACTTATTATCAAACAGCCAATCAACATGCTGTATTAGGTATTGAGTACAAGCAAGATGAATATTCACTTACAGATGATTATTTCCACAAAATGGGCTTAACCGTCCGCTATTTCAAACCTGAAAATAGTGCTGCGCCATTAGCATTTTACTTTAGTGGTGATTTATTGCGTGATTATACTGATCTTGAGTTGATCAGTGCGATTAGTACGATGGAGACTTTTCAAAAGATCTATCGTCCTGAAATTTACAATGCCAATTCTGCTGCAGGTCAAGTATATCAAGCAAGCTTAGAGTATCCAGATTATTCATTGACCCAGATTGTATATGACCGTGTTGAACGTAATCAGTTGGCGGTAAAACAAGGTCAATGGACTGAGGAAAACTTCATTAAACCTTATCAAAATATTCTTGAGCAATGGGCTGCCAACTATGCTGTAGAGCGTAATAACCTTAAAACGAACGCTGCGTAATTCACTTAAATTAGAGATAGAAGATTAAAAATGGCCATTTTATTACCAACATCAACAGCTGGCAGCTTACCTAAACCGTCTTGGTTGGCAGAACCTGAAAAGTTATGGTCACCTTGGAAACTAGAAGGTGATGCACTCATTGAAGCGAAGCAAGATGCTTTACGCTTATCATTGCAAGAACAAGTACATGCAGGAATTGATATTGTTAGTGATGGCGAGCAAACCCGCCAACATTTTGTGACGACCTTTATTGAACACCTTGATGGTGTTGATTTTGAAAAACGTGAAACGGTACGTATTCGTAATCGCTACGATGCAAGTGTGCCATCGGTTGTTGGTGCTGTTTCTCGTCAAAAGCCAGTGTTTGTCGAAGATGCTAAATTTTTACGTGCGCAAACAAACCAACCGATTAAATGGGCACTTCCTGGTCCAATGACCATGATCGACACACTGTATGATGGTCATTATAAAAGTCGTGAAAAACTGGCTTGGGAATTCGCTAAAATTCTCAATCAAGAAGCGAGAGAGTTAGAAGCTGCTGGTGTTGATATTATTCAATTTGATGAGCCAGCATTTAATGTATTTTTTGATGAAGTGAATGACTGGGGTGTTGCGACCTTAGAGCGAGCACTTGAAGGTCTGAAGTGTGAAACGGCTGTTCATATTTGCTATGGTTATGGCATTAAAGCCAATACTGATTGGAAAAAGACACTCGGTTCTGAATGGCGTCAATATGAAGAAGCTTTTCCTAAGTTACAACAATCTAAAATCGACATCATTTCACTTGAATGCCAAAACTCGCGTGTACCGATGGATTTAATTGAACTGATTCGTGGTAAAAAAGTGATGGTTGGTGCAATTGATGTAGCAACCAATACGGTTGAAACACCTGAAGAAGTCGCAGATACTTTACGTAAAGCACTTCAGTTTGTAGATGCAGATAAGCTCTATCCATCGACCAACTGTGGTATGGCACCATTATCTCGTCAGGTGGCACGCGGTAAGCTGAATGCTTTAAGTGCAGGCGCAGAGATCATTCGAAAAGAACTTTCAAACGGCTAATAGCGAATTAAGCGATATGTAGAGGGTTAATTTTTAGTTTTATTCTATTTAAGCGTATAATTAAAGCCATGACCCTCTGCTCAATATAGCAAAAGTATACGTTCTATACAAAACTCATTCTGATGCTATATCTACGTGATGAAATTGCGTGGTGTAGTAAGTATCAAGAAAAAAGATCCAGTTCAATTTAGGAACAAAGTGATGATTCAAGCTACAGACTTTAAAAATGCAATGTCTTTGTTAACAAGTGCGGTTAATGTTGTTACCACAGCAGGGCTGTCTGGTCGTTATGGATTCACAGCATCTGCCGTGTGTAGTGTTACGGATACTCCTCCGACACTGTTGGTCTGCATGAATAAAGCATCTAGATCACATGAGCATTTTATCGAAAATAAAATTTTAACGGTGAATGTTTTGGGTGCAGATCATCAGCATATTTCTAACGTATTCGCTTCTAAAATGAGTTCGGAAGAACGTTTTGAATATGGGGATTGGTCAGAGTTAGAAACAGGTGCACCTGTTTTAGATGATGCTTTGGTAAGTTTTGATTGTGAAATTGAAGAAATTCAAGAAGTTGGAACGCATAGTATTTTCATGTGTCGTGTTGTTGCAATTCAGAAAAGTGAACAGGATCAAAGTTTAGTGTATTTTAATCGCGCTTATCATCATATCGGGCAAGTAGAAATTGCTTAAAGCAACTTTTATTCTTTTATGGAAAATATAGTGCTATATTTAATTAAATTAATAATTTAAGTGATTAATTGTTGAACATAAATCTATGACTTGAAACTATACGCAATTATCAGAGTAAAAATTGTTTCATATACGCTTAGGCGTAC
This sequence comes from Acinetobacter sp. ANC 3832, assembly GCF_002135415.1. Lineage (GTDB taxonomy): Bacteria > Pseudomonadota > Gammaproteobacteria > Pseudomonadales > Moraxellaceae > Acinetobacter. The sequence goes on along the minus strand of NZ_NEGJ01000003.1, from coordinate 24,231 downwards.
AACGATTTAGATGTTTTGCCAATATATGATGCTTATGTAATTTCTTATTATGAACACATAGAGAGTAGGATGCTCCAGACAATAAAAATAAAGTTAAGCATAAGGATGGTGAGGTAAGACAGGAGTCATGCCTAAGCACCAAATACGGAAAAGCCCAACAGGATGTTGGGCTTTTTTTATGTAGCTTTTATATAAATATTTTCGCAATCTAAATTTTAAATAAAATAACTGGTTTTGGTCATCAATTTAGAAATGGCTGTCATGGTGATTTTTACTGGAATAGGTAAATCTACACCGCCAGCATTTAATGCTGTATCACGATGATGCAATTCATCTTCATTCATCTGTACTAAAATTTTACGTGAACGATCATCTTGAGCAGGGAGTTGAGTAATATGATGCTGTAAATGCATGCTTACTTGGCGTTCAGTTTCAGCAACAAAACCAAGACTGTATTTATCTCCCGCAATACCTGCTAGCGCACCCATCCCAAAAGACAAACCATACCAAACTGGATTTAGTAAACTAGTATGACTATCCAATTCTTTTAAACGGTCTTCACACCACGCCAAATGGTCTTGTTCTTCAATGGCTGCAAACTCCATTTCACGACGAACATTCGGGAGTTTAGCTGTTAAAGCCTGTCCATGATACAAGGCTTGTGCACAGACTTCACCACTATGGTTGACTCGCATTAAACCTGCAACATGGCGTGCTTCACTCACAGCAAGTTGGGTTTCAACTGTATTTGAAGGATTCTCTCTTTGAGCCGATGTCGTACCCGGAACCAAACTTCTTAAAGCTTGGTCAAAAGAGTTAATCAATTTATCGATGCCAGTGTATTGACGCATTTTAATCCTCCAAAGAAACTTGGGTAGAGGCTGCCAACGGTTTAAGACGAAGGAGTAGCCATGTGCTAAAAATTGCACTGAGTACAGCAGTGATACAAAATAGAATCTTAATATCTATCTTTAATATACTTAAGATAATAATCGAGAAAATGGCAGATGCCACCATAAAAATAGCATTAAAAATATTATTTGCTGCAACAACACGCGCACGATGTGATTTTGGTGCATAAGCTTGCATCATGGCATAAAGTGGTACGATATAAAAACCACCACTGATTCCAAGTAAGGTAACTGCAAGCATGACATGATAATAAGCAGTACCCAGTGTAAACATATCTTGAACGCCAATTAAAGCACCTGCACGTTCAGGAATAAAAGCCAAGCTCGCTGCCAAATATAAAGCGAATCCTGTTAAGCCAATCGCACCAACAGGAACCATTTTAATATTAACTTCAGCACCACCAATTTTACGACACAATAAAGATCCAACACCAATACCGACTGAAAAGAAAGTGAGAAGGAGGCTAACTACATTTTCAGAAGCATGTAAGTTTTGCTGTGTGAGTTGTGGAATCTGAGTAAGGTAGGTTGCACCATAAAACCAATACCAAGAATTGCCTAAAAGCACGAGAAAAATAAGCGGTAAGCTTTTGGCATATTTTACAGTTTGAATACTGGTACGGAAAAAATTCCAATCAATTTTTAAATTTGTTGTTGATTCATTTTGTTTCAGAATGAAACGGCTACAGATATAACCAATAATCGCAATTGTAGTCACCGTAAGGCTAATCCACAGTAAATTTCCTTGTGAAAGAGAAATAACAGCGCCACCTAAAATCATACCTATTAAAATAGCCATAGATGTTCCAGATTGGAACAAGGCATTGCCCGACATTAATTCATTGGGTTTTAAAATTTCAGGCAAAATGGCGTATTTAATCGGTCCAAAAAAGGTACTGTGAGTACCCATTAGAAATAGGGCAAACAGTAGAATCCATAAATTGCCTAATAGAAAGCCCGCAGAGGCAATAAGCATGATGACAATTTCTAAAACTTTGATACATCGGACTAAAAATGAGCGCTCATACTTATCTGCAATTTGTCCTGCTGTCGCAGAGAAAATGAAATAGGGTAAAATAAACAACAAAGCAGCAAGATTATTGAGGGTGCTAACAGGAGCAGCTTGTTGTTGAATCCAACCATAGGTGATGACCAATAATAAGGCTTGTTTATAGACATTATCATTAAGCGCACCAAAAAATTGAGTGAGAAACATCGGTAAAAATCGACGTGTTCCTAATATATGTTCATTTTTATCCATTACAAATTGACTTCATTTAGATTTATTAAGAAATGTGGTGAATTGGTAACTATATCGCAAAATCATGTATGATGATTTAATCTCATAAACTATGAAAAACCAAATGATTTTAGTTCATAGTGAACTTATCTCATTTCATTTTTCCCATTTAATAAATTATTGTGTTTAGAGCTTGGTATGCCAGCAAAAATTAAATTTAAGAAATTAGTGCTTGCGCATTGCATGCACAGCATATTTAACACAAATGATATCAATAAATTGTTGTGCGCGAGTGTTTTTTTAAGTGTCTTTGCCACATCGTTAAGCCATGCCGATGAAGTGAGTACAGTACCGACAACATCGCAATCGAGTACTAAAATACCCTCAGATTCAGTAGAACAGTTAAAAACTATTGCACAAGAGCAAGGCAGTTCAAACGCTGAAGTCGCACAGATTGATGATAAAGTTGCTCAAATTAATCAACAAAGTTCTGTTGATAGTTTGTCTATGTTGCAACAACAAGAAAAAAATCAAGGGGTCGGAAATGACTTTAAACCGATTCAATTTGATGATTTAGAAGAGTTACCAACAGCACCTATAGACTCATCGATGGTTAATGAGATTTATCAAGTCGCTGAGCAGGCAAAAGTAGAAGCACAAAATTTTAGAGCAGGGGTAACCAAGACACCTGAAGTTGAAGTTGCTGATATTACCAAACAAGAATTAACCGAAATTAGCCAAGCACCTGTGAATGTTGATCAATTAATGAGTTCGATCAAAGCAGACAGTAAAATTGTGGTTGAAGCCAATGAATCTGGCAAAACTTTAACTGATTTTACAGCAAGCGATGAACAGGAAACAGCACAGTCACATAATATTTTTAAAAGATTATTTTACAAAGTTCGACCGCCAAAAGCAGATGTTGTTAAAATCGCTCGAATCAGTGCCGAGGTGGTGGGTGCACCGACTATATTAGCCAATAATATTAAAGCTAAACTCTCTACATTTACTGTGGATGCATTTTCAGATTTTAATGCATCAACACCGCAATTGAGAACTTTATCCACGCAAGCTGCCCAAGCTGTAGGTTATTATAATGCTCAATTCAAATTTCAAAAAGTAAGCGATAATAAAGTCAAAGTTACCGTGACTCCGAATGATCCTGTGATTATTGCCGAACAAAATATTGAGTTTTCAGGTGCAGGAGCGAAATTACCACAACTCCAAGTAATTCGTGTTTTACCTGATCAGGATGTGGGTGACATTTTAAATCATGCAGATTATGAAACCACGAAAAGCCGAATTAGTGATGCTGCCATCAATAATGGTTTTTTTGACAGTTATTGGCGCTTACATGATGTAAAAGTGGCACAACCGCAGAATAAAGCAGATATTAATTTACGCTATGAAACAGGTGAACGTTATAAATTAGCAGATGTCGAATTTAGAATGAGTGATCCGACTAAACCCTTGCCGATTGATCTTAAAATTTTAAAAACAATGGTCTCTTGGAAAGATGGGGCTGATTACACGGCTTGGCGTGTAAATGGTTTGGCAAACAATTTAACCAACTCGCGTTATTTTAACTATACGTTGGTTGATGCGGTAAAACCTGATCCCATTCAAAAACCATTAGAATTACCACCTGATGTACAAGTATTATTGGATCAACAGCAAGTTTCTGAATCTGCTCTGGTTGCACAAAATAAGCCTGAAGATCCAGTGAAATCATCGAAAGAAGTCACGCAAAATGTCGTTGATGAAAATCAATTTGCAGGGACTAAAACAGATGAAGCAAATCCGAATTTACGCCAACTTCAAACCCAGCAACAAGATAAAGATTCTGAGGATGAAAAATTACAAGAACAAGCCAGAATTGATAAAAAAATTCCTGTTATTGTGACGCTGAATGCAGATAAACTAAATAGTCTTGAGGCGGGTATCGGTTATGGAACGGATACAGGTGTGCGTTTACGTGGGCAATATCGCCGTGCCATTGTGAACCATTTAGGGCATTCATTTGATGCCAATATGGAACTTTCACAAATTCGCCAATCTTTTGATGGTCGTTACAATATTCCCTATAATCATCCATTGAATGATTACGTCAGTCTAGTCGGTGGTTATGAGCGTGAGGAACGCAATGAGATTGGTAATGATTTAAGCTTGGTGATTGAATCTGCCGTGATCGGTGTAGACCGTATTATTAAAGGCTCACGTAAAGATTGGCAGCATATTTTTGGGGCGCGCTATCGTTTGGATCGTGTGAATCAGAGTAGTATTGTTGATACCAGTGATATTCCTGATGCTTTTTTAATTCCGGGTGCAAAACCTGAGCAACAGTCTTTATTGTTAGGTTATGAAGTTTCTAAAATAACAAGTAATCAAAGGCTCAATCCAACTCAAGGGTTTAAGCAATCTTATAAAATTGAGGTGGGCAGTAAAGCTGTGCTTTCTGATGCGGATATGGCGATTGCCAGTGCCAATTGGAAAGGCTTGTATTCTTTGGGTGAGAATGATGATCATCAATTTTTAGCAGGCGCAAATTTAGCATATATTTTTACCAATGACTTTGAGAAAGTGCCTTATAACTTACGATTTTTTGCCGGTGGAGATCAAAGCTTACGTGGTTTTGATTATAAAAGTTTATCGCCTGTAGAGTATGGTTATAAAGTTGGGGGACAAGCACTCGCTGTTGGAACGGTTGAATATAATTACCAATTTAAAGATGGGTGGCGTGCGGCAGTATTTAGTGATTTTGGTAATGCTTATGATAAAACATTTAGCAATGAAACTGCGTATAACATCGGTTTTGGTATTCGTTGGAAATCTCCGATTGGACCAATTCGTTTAGATGTCGCTTCAGGTATTTCTGATCCTGATCATCCAATACGTTTACATTTCTTTATTGGCTCACAACTTTAATCGACTTCTTGTATAAAGCCATTTATTAATCTTTTGAATTGAAAATAAAGCGCTTGTGAATGCGGATACAAGATATTTAATTTATAAAATACATTTAATTTTTTGGAACAAATATGGCTGAAGTTGAACAGCAAGATGTTCAAAACGATCATCAAAATGACCAGCAAGAACCCGAACAAATGCCGAAAAAACGGAATTTGTTACGCAATATTTTATTGTCGATTGGTTTGGTTTTCATTTTATTGATTGCTGCTTTAGCTGTCATGTTTTCAACCGATAAAGGAAGTAAATTCCTACTCGATCGAGTGTTGTCGAATCAGCAAATGATTCAATACCAATACGAAAGTGGTAATCTTTTACAAGGAATTGTCCTTAAAAACTTTGTCCTGACTTTATCTGCGGTTGATGTCAAAATTGATCGTGCAGATGTTTCTTTAGGCTGGCGTGCGATTTTAGATAAAGAAATTCATTTAAGTCATGCAGATGTCAATAATTTACAAATTATCAGTAAGTCTCCGCCAAGCAATGAGCCATTTAAATTCAGTGCCATTAAATTGCCTTTTGTTTTGCGTTTAGATAAAGCCACAGTTGATCATTTGGTGATTCAGACCTCATCAGCCAAAGTTAATTTTGATGATATTGTATTAAACAATGCCTTATGGTCAGGTACTGAATTGAAATTCGAAGATTCTCGGATGGATATGGGTTATCTTGCAGTCAAAAATGCATCAGGTAGCATGGATTTTAAAGATAAATATCCAATTAATGCCAAAGCTGTTGTTAATTTACCCTCATTGAAAGCTTTAAATATTCAAGATGTTTATGTACATGCACGGGGTACTTTAGATACCTTAAAAGCAGGCGTTGCAACGCATACCCCAGATTTACTAACAGGCTGGGCAGTTGTCCACCCTGTAAGAACACATGTGCCAATGAATGGTGCTTTATATTTTAAAAATTATCATTTGCCATTATTACTTGATCAAGAACTTTTATCTAAAGATGGTATTGCGAAGTTTAAAGGTGATATTCAGCGTTTAGATTTAGACATTAATACAGACATTAGTGGGAAAAATATTCCGCAAGGTCAATATACTGCTTCAATGAATACAGACCTTGTCAATCAATTGAATATCAGTAATCTAAATGGTCAATTGATGGGTGGCGCTATTAATGTAGCAGGACTGGTCAGTTGGCAAGATCATGTGCATTGGGATGTAAAAGGTCGTTTAGATAAAATTAGTCCAAAAGATAAAATTATTCCTCAAGTGGTTCGGGATTTCCTTCCACCTGCCTTAGATGCCAATATTTCATCTTCTGGTGCTTTGCAAAAAGGCATGCAAGTCAATGCAAATGTTGATTTTGATAAATATGAATCATGGGCAGTACAACTCAATCAAGCTGAACAAAAAGGTAAAAAACCTGAGCCAATGTTACTTGCTGTTGATTGGAAAAATATTGATCGTGCCATGCCCTATGTCGGTTGGTTAAGCAGTGAAAAAGGTCATGTCAACTTGGCTTTGGTTGAAGGTCAGCAAAATATTCATGTTGCAACGGTTGTTCGCCCACATGAGAAAGGCAGTTTGCCTGCTGGACAATATGATGCTCAGCTAGACTTGAAAGGTAATAATTTATATGTACCTTCGTTTAGCTATCAAGCAGAAAAAGGCAGCTTAACAGGTAATGCAGTTGTTGAACTTCCTGATGAAAAACGTCAATTAAAATGGAATGCTTTACTTAACGCCAAAGACTTTAATCCTCAAGCTGTTGTTGCGGCTACCCCTGTAAATTTGATTAATGGGCAAATTAAAGCCAATGGCTATGCCAAGCCGAATCAGCAAATCATTCAACTTGAGTCGATTAATTTGATTGGTCGAATGGCGGGTCAAGCCAATGCAGAAACCATAAAACTCACAGGTAAAAGTACGGCTGCTGTACTTTTTAATAATGAAAAAGCAGGCGGCGGATTTAAAGGCTTCGCTGTGAACTATGATGGTGCATTAAATGCAACACAGTTAAAACAAGGCAGTGGTTTATTAAAATTTAAAGTTTCAGGTACACCAGAGCTGATTAAAATTGCAGAACTACAGCATGATGGTATTGCCGGTAAAGTTTTAGCAAATGGCTTGGTACATATAAGTAATGGGATTGGTTGGGATATCAATGCATCTTTAGTACGCTTTAAACCACAGTATTTTGTATCCGCAGTTCGTGGTGAGGTATCTGGTAATGTCAAAACACAAGGCACGTGGTCAGATAAAATCAAACGGATTGGTGTTCAAAATTTAAACCTTGCGGGCATCATTAATAATAAGCCTTTGCGCGGTCGTGGAAATTTAGCCATTGTTTTAAATTCAGATCAAAAGGGCTTTTTACCACAACAGTTTGAAGCCAATAATCTTTTCCTTTCTTATGCCAATAATCAGGTTCAAGCGACAGGAAATGCACAAAATTTACGTTTAAAAATTAATGCACCTGCATTATATGAGATTTATCCAGGATTACGTGGGCAAGCACATGGTTATTTAAATTTACAATCTCAACCACGGCTTAGTGCGACAGCAAACTTAGTGGTTGATAATTTTGGGTTTAATAATACGCTCAGTATTAAAACCATGAGTTTAAAAGGTGAATTACCAACATCTGAAAGTGTTCCTTCTAAAATGGTGGCTCAGCTTGAGACATTACGAAGTGGTGGTCGCGAAATTCAGCATGCTGCCATTACACTTTCAGGCACACGCAAAGCACATCTGCTACAACTGCAAGGTTGGAATTATTATTCTAAATTTTACATGCAACTTGCGGGTGGTTTTAATGCACAAAATGATTGGCTAGGTCAAATTCAAAAAGGTGAGTTTGACTCGGTTCGTGCACATTTACAACAAGTTCAAAATGCTCCTGTAATTTTTACAACTGCAAAATCTGAACTGTATATCGGTCAACATTGTTGGTCGAGCCAACAAAGCCAATTGTGTTTTGATCAGCCTATTCGTGCAAGCAAGCAACGTGGCAATGTTTCATTTGTAACGCAGAATTTAGATTTAAATGATTTCGCAGCCTTTATGCCTGATGGTTTAGCACTTACAGGTAAACTGAATGGTTATGCCAAAGCATCTTGGGCTGAAGGTTCACAACCCAAGCTTGATGCTCGACTTGTAACACGCAATGGTAAAATTGGTATTGCAGCTGAAGATCCAGATGATGCTTCATCTTCTTTGGATTATGACGAAGCCAGTATTATTGCGAAAAGTATTAAAGAAGGCTTGCTCCTTCGGGTCGATTTAAAAGCACCAAATGTTGGTACAGGCTATGCCAATGTCTTGGTTAATCCGTATGTTGATTCAAAACCAATTCGTGGTGAAATTGCCTTTAATGAAGTGCAACTTAAAATTTTAAAACCATTTATTGCTGATGTACGTAAATTAGAGGGTACTTTGTCACTCGCAGGCAAAATTAATGGAACCTTAACCAACCCATTATTTGACGGTGAAATGCGCCTAAAAAATGGTGCAATTAGTATGATTTCATTGCCTGTTAATTTAAGTAATATTCAGGTTTATTCATCGATTCATCAAGATCAGGCCACGATTAATGGTGCATTTAACAGTGGTCAAGGTGTAGGACGTCTTAGTGGTAGTATCGATTGGAAAGGTGATCCAAGAATTCAATTAAATTTAAAAGGTGAAAAACTGCTGATTCGTCAAGCACCATTGATCACTGCAATTGTAGATACCGATATTTCACTTGATGCCTTGCCTATGAGTAAGAGGATTACTGTAAAAGGTAAAGTGGATGTACCACGTGCATTGATTTCAATGCCTGAATCTAGTGCATCTGTTGTCAATGTTTCTTCTGATGTTCGAATTGTGCATGATGGTGATGATCAATTGGCGATTCTAAAAGCTGCGAAGCCTTGGGATATTCGTGCAGATGTTTCTGTTAATTTGGGGAATCAAATTATTTTCCAAGGTTTTAATAGCCGTATTCCATTGGTGGGTCGACTTTATTTATCTCAACGTGGCTTAGAAACAGCAATGCGTGCTAATGGTGCGATTGGTGTGAGCCAAAAAGTGACGATTGAAGCATATGGGCAACGTTTAGATTTGAATCGTGCGATTGCTCGTTTTAATGGGCCATTGGCAAATCCAACACTGGATGTGGATGCCAATAAGAGTATTTCAGGAAGTACGGTTGGCGTACGTGTAACAGGTACAGCAAGTAGTCCGAATATTCAAGTTTATAATGATGCAGGTTTGTCTGATCAAGAAGCAATGAATGCTTTAATTACAGGACGTATTAATGAAGGTTCGAGTGGTTTAAGCAATGAACAGGGCTTTAAGTCTGATGTGAATAATACCATTGCTGCCGCAGGTATTAGTCTCGGTTTAGGTGGGACGCGTGCATTTACCAATCAGATAGGGCAAACTTTTGGTCTAAGTGGTTTAGCTTTAGATGCCCAAGGAACAGGTGATGATACGCAAGTAAGTCTTACAGGCTATATCACTCCTGACTTATATATTCGTTATGGTGTTGGCGTATTTACACCAGTGAATAAACTAACTTTACGTTATCAAATGAATAAACGTCTATATTTAGAAGCGAGTCAGTCTTTAGAAAAAGCAATTGACGTATTCTATCATTGGCGTTTCTAAAATATTATTTCCAAAATAAAAAGAGCACTTTTGGTGCTCTTTTTATATAATTTAAATTCAATAATAAGAATCAGAGTGCATTCATGAGCTTTCCATTATTTTTGATGATCAGTTTGATTATCTTTTTTAGCATCAATAGCCTTATTGGAAAATTAAGCCACATTCCATTGAATAAATTTTTATGGAGTAAAGTTTACTTTGCGATTCATCCTTTTATGTTGTTGTTGATTCCGCTATTCATTCTGGTTAAATTTTTTAATGAACCGATTAAAGATGATAAACAAGCACTTATTTTTATCATATTATTGATTGGTGTACATTTGATTATCGATATAGTTGTATCGATGAAAATTTTCCATAAAAGTAAAGAAAGAATTAAATCGATTAGTTGGATTCTGACTTATCACACGATTTTAGTTTTAGGATTATTTATCTATTTTTTTATGTTTTTTAAGTTCAAATTTGGATTTTAAAATTATATAAAGCAAATTATTACGAGCCTAAAATGATTTATTACGATCTTCTACCTCTGATCAAAGCATAAATAATTCTCCCATAGAGTTCCATTTTCAGTATCATAATCGCCACGAGGAGATATGTAATGAAAAAATTGGTAATATTAAGTGCTGTAAGTACAGTTTTATTAATGACGGGCTGTTCTGAAAAGAAACCTGCGACTCCTGAAGAAATTTGGCAAGGATACTGTACTAGTATCGGTAATGCTGCTCGGACACTAGTTCTAGATCGTCAGAATGGTATTACGCATAAAGAAGCTGTTGAATATGCAGATAAAGTAACAGATCCGACCACCAAAGGATTTGTTAAAGAATATCTTGAAAAAGTGTATGCAATGCCAGATGCTGAGTTAAAAGCGGATAAAGATGCTGTACAAGCACAATTTAAACAAGAGGCTTATGAGCAATGCGTAAAGACACCGCATGATCCGAAAAAAATGCCAGATTACAAACCGTTCTAATGAACGGTTTTTTTATATCTAGAAATAGTTGAATTTGAATATTTTATGAAACAAAAAATGATTAGCATAAAAACTGAAAAGCTTATATAAAATATTAAAATAGAAAATAAAAAGTACAAGGAGCTGAAAAATGGAAGTTGTTGCATATTTACATAACGCAGACTTGCTTTTAGAAGGAGAGCAAGGCGTTGCGATTATTAGTGGAAGTCACTACGTATTAAGTTTAGGTGACAAAGTCGTCCTTCAACAAGTGATTGATGAGCAAGCCAAGTTATATCAGGTGCAAATCTCATTTGCATGTGCAGATCATGCTATGCTTCACGAAGATGAAATTCAATTGAAGTTTGAAGGTTGTCGAGAGCAGTTTAAAAAATATCAAATGAATACCACAGTCCACTAAGGTGGAATGTACAGCACAGTAGAAAAAGGGCAACATGAGTTGCCTTTTTTACGGTTCATAGCCAAGTTAAAAGTAATGTAAAAGATGCTAAAAGACATTGCTGATTCAAAATATACTGAAGATTCGTGATTTTCGGCGTCAAATGAAAAGTGATGGTGCTCAATAAGTTGTTTAATATGATTATGCGATGAGTATTTATTTAAAAAATAATGGTCATCACGATTAAATGCGATCTTTACATTAACTTTTGCCTTGATTTTTAGTAAAATTTGTCTGTCCATATTACTTGCGAAGCTTTTAATAAGTTGGAATTCACAAGTAATTTTTTAAAAAAGAGGAATATCACCGTGCTAGAAGCTTACCGCCAACACGTTGCAGAACGTGCCGCACTCGGAGTCCCACCGAAGCCACTAGATGATGCTCAAACAGCTGAGCTCGTTGAACTATTAAAAAACCCGCCAGCGGGCGAAGAGGCTTTCTTAGTAGATTTGCTTGAAAACCGTATTCCTGCAGGTGTAGACCAAGCTGCTTATGTTAAAGCTGCTTTCTTGTCTGCTGTTGCAAAAGGTGAAGCGACTTCTCCATTAGTTTCTAAAGAACGTGCTGTTTATTTACTTGGCACAATGCTTGGTGGTTATAACGTAGCGCCTTTAGTGACATTGCTTGATGATGCAGTTCTTGCTGAGCTTGCTGCTGAAGCATTGAAAAAAACTTTACTTGTATTCGATGCGTTCCATGACGTAGCTGATAAAGCAAAAGCAGGTAACGTAAATGCTAAGTCTGTTATGCAGTCTTGGGCAGATGCTGAATGGTTCACTAGCCGTAAAGATGTTCCTGAAGAAATCAAACTCACTGTTTTCAAAGTAACTGGCGAAACAAACACAGACGACTTGTCACCTGCACAAGACGCTTGGAGCCGTCCAGATATTCCATTACATGCAAATGCAATGTTGAAAAACGTACGTGATGGGATTAACCCAGAAGTTCCTGGTGAGGTGGGTCCACTGAACCAAATTAAAGAATTGATCGCGAAAGGCAACCAAGTTGCTTACGTAGGTGACGTTGTAGGTACAGGTTCGAGCCGTAAATCTGCAACTAACTCGGTTCTTTGGTTCTTTGGTGATGACATTCCACACATCCCGAACAAAAAAGACGGCGGTTATTGCTTAGGTTCTAAAATCGCACCGATTTTCTTCAATACTATGGAAGATGCTGGTGCATTACCTGTAGAAATTGATGTTGCAAACATGAACATGGGCGATGAAATCGTTCTTAAAATTGATCATGCTGCTGCAAAAGTAACTGCATTGAAAGATGGCGCTGTCATCGCTGAATCTGAATTGAAAACACCAGTACTTCTTGACGAAGTTCGTGCGGGTGGTCGTATCAACTTGATCGTTGGTCGTGGTTTGACCACTAAAGCGCGTGAAGCTTTAGGTCTTCCAGTTTCTACATTATTCCGTGTTCCTGTTCAGCCTGCTGCTACTGGCAAAGGCTTTACTCAAGCACAGAAAATGGTGGGTCGCGCTTGTGGTCTTCCAGAAGGTCAAGGTGTACTTCCAGGTACTTACTGTGAACCGAAGATGACAACTGTTGGATCGCAAGATACGACAGGTCCAATGACACGTGACGAATTGAAAGACTTGGCTTGCCTAGGTTTCTCTGCTGATCTTGTGATGCAATCTTTCTGCCACACAGCTGCATATCCAAAACCAATTGACGTTCAAATGCAACACTCGCTTCCTGATTTCATCATGAACCGTGGTGGTGTATCTTTACGCCCAGGTGACGGTATTATTCACTCTTGGTTAAACCGTATGTTAATGCCTGATACCGTTGGTACAGGTGGTGACTCACATACTCGTTTCCCAATTGGTATTTCTTTCCCTGCAGGTTCTGGTCTTGTCGCATTTGCTGCAGCAACTGGTGTTATGCCACTTGATATGCCTGAATCAATCCTTGTTAAGTTCAAAGGTAAAATGCAACCTGGTATCACACTACGTGACCTTGTACATGCAATTCCTTACTACGCGATTCAAGCGGGTGATTTAACTGTAGAGAAGAAAGGTAAGAAAAACATTTTCTCTGGTCGTATCCTTGAGATCGACTTACGTGAAATGGAAACGGACCTTACTGTTGAGCAAGCATTCGAACTTTCTGATGCTTCTGCTGAACGTTCTGCTGCCGGTTGTTCGATCACACTTTCTGAAGAGAAAGTTGCTGAATACCTTAAATCAAACATTACGATGTTGAAATGGATGATTTCTGAAGGTTATGGCGATGCTCGTACAATGGCGCGCCGTGTAGAAAACATGGAAAAATGGTTAGCAAACCCATCACTTCTTCAAGCTGATGCTGATGCTGAATATACGAAAGTATATGAAATTGACCTTGCTGACATTAAAGAACCTGTTCTTTGCTGCCCGAACGATCCAGATGATGCAAAACTTCTTTCTGACGTTCAAGGCGTGAAAATTGACGAAGTATTCGTTGGTTCATGTATGACAAACATCGGTCACTTCCGCGCAACTGGTAAGTTGTTAGAGAAAGTTCCTGGTGGCGTATTGTCAACTCGTTTGTGGATTGCTCCACCGACGCGTATGGACGAACGTCAATTGATGGAAGAAGGTTTCTATAACATTTATGGTAAAGCTGGCGCGCGTACTGAAATGCCAGGTTGTTCATTGTGTATGGGTAACCAAGCACGAGTAGCACCGAACACAACTTGTGTTTCGACTTCTACGCGTAACTTCCCGAACCGTTTAGGTCAAGGTGCTAACGTTTATTTAGCGTCTGCTGAACTTGCATCTGTTGCTGCTGTACTTGGTAAATTACCAAGCCCAGAAGAATATCAACAATATGCAGCTCAAATTGACAGCATGTCTGCTGACATCTATCAATACTTAAGCTTCGACAAAATGAGCGACTATACTGACGCTGCTGCGAAAGTTGATACCAAGAAAATTGTTGCTGCTCAATTGACTTAATGAGCTAGGACAAAGAAAAGCCGAAAGGCTTTTCCCTAGCGCAAGAGCAAATCTATGATTTGCTTTGAAAATTAAGTAATAAGCGGTATAAAATAAGGGCTGATTATTCAGCCCTTATTTTTTGGATAATAAAATGCAAGAATATATAAAAAAATTAATAGCCGAAACGATAGGGCTAATCGAAACAAATAGAAGTCATGGAAATGATTTTAATTTACTAAAAATATCTGGTATGGGAAGCAGTGAGGTTTTTACACATACTCCAATATTAAAGGAGTTATTAGATCCACGTGGCTCACATGGTCAAAGAGATTTATTTTTAAAAATATTTATTGACTCTTTTTGTCCTGAATTTATTCTGGATGAGTTCGTTCAGATAAAAAAGGAGCAACGTGTTGTCAATAAAAATAAAAATTATGGTCAAATTGATTTAATCATTTCAAATAAAACACAAATTTTAATTATTGAAAATAAAATTTATGCCGAAGATCAAGCTAAACAATTGAGTAGGTATTATGAATATTGTGAAAGTATGAAGAAGCAACCATTTATGATTTATTTGACATTAGATGGTAAAGAGCCAAGTCAATTTTCATTAGGCAATATAAAAAATATAGATGGAAAGTATTTCTTGGATGATGATGCAAATCAAAAAAATATATATTTGAAATGCTTGAGCTATCAAACAGATATTATTCTATGGTTGGAGAATATCCAATCTGCTACTGGTAAAGCATCAAATCTTGTAGCAGCAATTCGACAGTATATCAACTTGTTGAAAATGCTAACATGTGAGTTAATCACAGGAAAGAAGGAATTACAGAAAATGCTTATTGATGTTAAACCAAATGAATTAGAGGCAATCAAGAAAATTTCGGATGAATATAGCAGTAGTGAGTATCGAGGAAAATTACTTTATAACTTATTTGAATATATAAAAAATATGATTATGGAAACGGGCGAATTTTTGGACTCGAATACAGATGCCTTTTTAAATATTAAATATAATATTAAAAATTGTCAAAAATGGTTTGAGCAACTTAGTAGTAAAAATTTAGCACAAAATAGAGATGTAATTGGTTGTGTTTTACAAAGTAAAATTAATCCAAATATCACATTTTTATTTGTTGCTGCTACAGATTATTTCCACTATGGTATTGTTTTAAAAGAAAATGAAAATTTATCTATTGAGCATATTCAACAACTTTTCCCAACATGGGCGGTGAGAGGTCCTTGGAAAAAAATACCAAATTCTTGGATTAGTCATTCTATTGGAAATTTACGTGGCTTTTCAGGTGATGCTTTTAAATTACTAACTACTCAAAATAATATTTTTTTAAATGATTTTATTAATGAACGTCTAAGAGAGTTGGATTTAATAATAAAAAAATGAAAATCGGCATCTTTTGGTGTTATCAAAACCAAATCGTTGGCATTGCACATGATTTTAAACTATCCGAGCAAGATTCACTTGGTCTGATTGATAGTGCTTATGTTCATGTTAATTATTGGGAAGAGCTTAGAAGTCAAATTGCTGAGTTACGACATAAAGAATATGAAGAGATTCCACGAGGTCGTGTCATTTATAATAGCCTAAGCAATAAAACGATAGTCTATATGGACGCCAAACTCTTTAAAAAGAGAATTGCTCAACAAATCGCGGTATTTTTTGAGCTTAATTTTGATGAAGTAATTTGGAAAAAAGATCCACATTATCGAAGCTAATCTTTACAGATGAATCAATACGTCGTTTAATCACCGCCTGATTTAGTGATATAAAAAGTTGATTGAAAAATGGCGAAACAAACTCGATTTTTATGTATTGGTGGTTTTCTAAATGGATCAGCTATAAAAGATCAAGGTGAAAGCTTTGAATGTGTTGAGAAGTCAAAAAAAGTGACCTATCGTAAACTTGAAGTTTTTCATCCAGATTCACGGAATGACTATTACTACGTCTGCGAAACAACGACGGATCAACAAGCCAAAAATTGGGTGCATGACATAGAGTAATAGAAAAATGTAAAGCTGAATTGAAAAAGCTTTTATTCAGACATTAAAAAGCCCCATGGTTAAGTGCTATGACACTTAACCATAAATTAAGTATATTTAACAATATTTTAACATTTAATCATTAATAACAATAACTTATGATTATTAATTAAGATTTTTAACAAGAGTTTTAAAATGGTTCTTTGCATATAATTGGACATATTATCCATAATGGACATAATTTACGTTAAAATGTCCAACTCTTTACGCCAAGATTACGCCAAGAATGAAACTCCCAAAAGCTCGAAAACGTGGTGAAGCATTTCGCATTGAGTTAATGTTTAATGGGAAGCGGATAAGCGCCACAAGAGATACAGAAAAAGAATGTGAACAATGGGCCATGCTCAAGCTATTAGAGTTAAAGACAGAGAAAAGCGAGAGCAAGGGTGATGTTAAACCTCACTTTCCACTCTCAGTATTAATGCATAAATATTATGAAGAAATTGGCAAACATAAAAAATCATCAAGAACCATAAAAGTATCTATAAACCACTTCATAAAGAACTTCCTAGATATTGCTGAAATGTCAGTGCATGACATAACACCTCAAATTCTCACAGAGTGGCGAAATCTGAGATTAAAAGATGTGAGCACTGGAACGGTACTACGAGACGTTTCTTTATTCTCTGCAATTTTTACCTACGCTCAAAAAGAATTATTTTTAATAGACAACAATCCTTTTTCTCTGATTAGCAAACCACCGCAGCCAAAATCAAGAAATCGACGTATTAATGAATTCGAAATTGATTTGATATTACAGGCTCATGATTATGCGCGAGGGCAAATCCCAACGTGTGACCAGCACTTCATTGCTTGGGCCTTTTTATTTGCTATTGAAACAACAATGAGGCAGGGAGAGATTCTAAATATCGAAAGATCAAATATATTTGATGATTACATTCATTTAGCAGAAACAAAGAATGGTGACTATAGAGATGTTCCATTGTTGCAAAGTGCTAAAGATTTACTGAAACTAATTAAACCAAATGGCACAAATAAATTAATTGATATGAAAAATAGTACGTTTCAAAATATGTTTGGAAATAGAATAAAAAAATTAGGGATTAATGATCTGCATTTTCACGATACAAGACACGAGGGTATCACAAGACTTGTTAAGTTGAGAAAAGTACCAATTGAGATATTAATGAAAATTACGGGTCACAAGACAGCAGGGATATTAATTAATACTTATTACAATCCAACAGCTAGCGAAATTAGTTCAATGCTAAACGAGTCTAATTGACTCGTTTAGCACCACGTTTGTTTTTTTGGGGTTGAGATAAAATTACCATAGCTGTCTTAGAGTCATAAAGGTGTTTACCTTCAGTTCCCTGGTTATAACCTTCAAGCTTTTTAATAATTGTAGTTTTAGTGAAATTATATCTTTCAACCAACCAACTCACCGACACTAATTTCGGAACTTCTTGTATAACCAAGCCAACAACCTTACCACCTAAGATATTCTGACCTAGAAAAATTTGAGGAGGGGTATCTGCTTCCAGTGTGACTGTATATTTTTGAACTCCCATCATTACACCCCTCAACAAACTTTGCTTTTATGTCGCTTAACATCAAGCACCATATTTCGAGTAATCACTGAAATTTTCTTTTCCGCTCTATCTACATTCGTACCTGAACTCAAGTAACAGCCAATCGCATTAGCTGCAATGCAAAAACCAAAGTTAATAGCCAAAGCTGGGTTCACCTGATTTATCTCTTCAAACATTGGAGCAATGATTTTCCGAAATACTTGCTCAGCTATTTCTTCAGTGGTGCCTTCTAACTGCATTTCTGGAATTTTCATGACAGCTCCTTTTGCATCTGATGTTTCTTGTTTTTAACTTTGGCCATTAACAAACAAGTTTCATTATTTTCAGGATTTGAAAGCTTTTGAAAACTTTGGTTATAGCGAGCCATTTCCGACTTAGCCATTAAGATCAAATTTTCTATACGACAATCAGTTTTGTCCTGGTTCCTAAATGCTATGACATGATTTTCAAGAACCAGACCGTGGGCTTTTTCCCAAATAACACGATGCTTTAGCTCAAAGATATTTGGCTCACCGGTTTTAATTAAGACATATCCATCCTTAGAACAAATGCGCTCATAACCAACCGGCTTTTTGTTCCAGGTAATCTGACCTTTTTTAAAACTTGTTTTATTTGCAGAGGTAAGTCCTTTCGTGCCCTTGTTTGCTGGAATACTTCCTTTCTGAAAATATCCAGTTCGGCCTGTATTCCACTTTTTTCGAGTACATAAAGACTTAATGTTTTCTACAGAAAAACAGGTGTTAAATTTCAGATTTAAGATGTCTGTAAGTTCAGCTCGATTTAAAGTGCAATTCGATTGAATAAACTCTAATTGCGCTGATGAATACTTAATTGCAGATCCTTTAGTCATAAGTCACCCAATTAAGTTTTGTGGAATTTCAATAGATTCCACGTTTTTGATTCCGCGATATTCTGCAACTAATTTTGCAGCACTTAAACGCATATTATTATTCTTAATAACCTGCTCACTGATTTTCTCAATTGCATCTGCTTTTTGAATTTCTGCTTCAAGCTCACTTCCTTTTAAAGCAGGATTACTGAGTCGTTCGAGTTGCGCAAATAAAACTGTATTTAGATCGATTGGTGTATTCATTATTACCATCCTCACATTTCAAAATTGATATAAACAGACCCACTTACCGCAATAGAAAACTCAAGCCACAAAATAAGAATTTCCATCCTTGGACCTCCAGTTCGCTTCTTTAAATTTTGCATCTGTAACCAGCTCTTCAATTTCACCCACACCGACGTTGCTAAACACGTGGGTCATCTTTGCCCCGAACACAGTGAGTGTTCGAGTCGCCGTAGAATATGTAAATTTCATAGCTTCTCCTCGAGCACATCAATGATGCATTTGATTGTTTTGTTGAGCATTACTTAGTGTTGGCCATCCCATTTGATCTGCTCGAGCACGACAAGCATTGGTAATACCTGCTTCATAGGTCGTACCTTTAAATCTATTTGCAGCCGCTTTAAGAACACCTTTGTCCGATGTGCTTTTAATGGCATTCAAAGCATCATTAAAGAGTTGGGATTGGCTACGTTTAGGCTTTTGTTGGCCATTCGATTGTTGATTATTCTGATTCTGCGTTTGGTTACGCTGAGCATTATTTTGAGCAGGAGCAGACTGCTGTGTCTGTCTATTTTGCAGATTATTATTTCGGGCAGAGCCATTATTGACTTGGTTGTGATACTCATCAGAATCATAGTCTTTGGTGTCATCAATTAAGAACAAGCCATTGAGTGCATATTTACGAGCATAAGAACTCGATGCACCAAAGGTTTGAGCTACATCCATACCTTTCTTGCTAATCTCTACACCTGCATGGGCTTTGACTACCGTTTCTTTACCATTGGCATCAGTTAGAATTACTTTTGCTGTGACTACGACAACAGGTCCAATCTCTTGAACTTCATCAGTGATGATGAGTGTTGCATTGTATTTTTGAAGAAGTGGCTTAACTGCTTCAAGAATGTCTTCGCAGTTACGATAGTTATAATTACCAAATGTATTTCTTTTGCTTTTTGGTGCTTTTAATTCAAGTTGAATTTGTTGAAGCACATTAATGTTTTGTTCAGCAGGTATTTGGTTTTGAGTATTTGTAGTCATGATAATTCTCCTTAAACCGAACGATGGCTTTTAGACCATTTCTTATATTCTGGTGATTGAAAGTGGCCAGTATTTTCTAGAATCTGGTTACGTTCAGTATTGCGTTTGGCTTTACGTGCAACCAGTAATGCTTTAATTAGCCATTCAGGAGCAGTGGCCTTATCTACAAGAATTAGACTGCCTTGAGATTCTTTATAAATATCGAAACCATCTAAGTTGATTCCACTTCGACCAATGGGTTTAAGGACATAAAAGCTAGGGCGATCTTTACCTACACGGTAGCGCTCATTTTTATCACCATCTAAATTAAGAAATTCAGAGAAGTATTGAGCTGCTTTATCTTTTAGATCTCGTTGAATGCCGTTATCTAAACCTTGAGAGAAGCGAAATTTGATGAATCCACCAAAGAAGTCTGCAAAACCTAAACGTGCTTGAGGTGTTAAAAGCTCCCAATCGTTAGTTTCTACTTCGGCATAGTCGATATTTAAACCTCTAGCCAAAGCTTCAAAGACTTGAGCAGGTGCGAGGGTTTGTTTAATGGTTTGAGTGTTGTTCATGCTTGAGCACTCCCAATCTTTGCTACAGCGTTTTGATGAGCTGTGCAACTAAAGAGACCACCAACGCACATCACAATGATAATTATTGAAGCTAAGACCAAACCTGATTTAGATTTGTACTTTACTGTGTTGGTAGAGGTTGGGCTTTGGTACAGCGTACCTTGTGGGGTTGTTTGACTTTGAATAAGGTTTTGTTTCATACTTACCTCGTTGGTTACAAAAGCACATTGGTTTCTCAGGTCGGTGTGCTTTTTGTTTGTTTGATGCATTAAAATATACCTGTCAGGTAAATAAAAGTAAATACCTTGAAGGTGTAATTGATTAAATTATTTTTACTCTATAGGTAGAATTAATTTTATTAGATAAAATAAAACCCATCACAAGGATGGGTTTAGTTGAATATATTTATATTAATAAGATGATATTTTTAGCCGAATTATATAAAAGCATATGTTGCTCATATAGCGAAGACCAAGACTTTATTCATTAGAAATAAAGTAACCTACTACGATCCACTTTACTCATATTTTATTCGCCGCACCAATGTCATAGTCATCAATGGTGCAATCGCGAATAGTGCAAATAACCAAAGTGCTGCATTACGTGCGCCTTCTATGCCACCAGGGTAACTAATGCCTGCATTATTTACTACAATACCTGCAACTGCTGTAGCTAAAGCCATTGCGAATAACTGAATAGTGACCACTGAAGAAGATGCTAAATTTTCTTCCCCTTTTTCCGCCGAATTAAACACGTGAATCGCAAGATGTGGCCAACACAACCCAATGCCAAAACCAACACAAATCAAGGCTAAGACAAAAAGGCTGATAAGTAGAGCAGAGTGCATCAAGTTCGGCATTGGAATAAATAAAGCTAAGGCGACTAGAGCACTAATAATCATCACTGGTGAATAACGAATAATATATACCACTTGCTTCGGTGTTTTATTAGCAGTAATAAAGGCTCCTAAGGTCCAACCTGCTGCCATTATTGCAGTAAGATAACCTGCAATTAACGGTGAGGTTTGTTGAATAACTTGTAAAAAATACGGAATATACACTTCAGTCGCTAAACCTGCGATGAGTAAGATCATGACGGAAAAGATCACCCCAATTGGATGCTTTAATGTATATGCTCCAGTCGGCATTAGCTTAGTTTTACTTTTATTATCTATTGTCCCTATGGCAACAATAGATAATATTGTGGCTAAAACGCCGACTAAATTGATCCATAACACATCAGTTAGGCTCATTAAGGTCAAAATAGAAATACTCACCACTAATAATCCAATTTGTGCATATGGAATGGTAATATTTGCTTGGTTTTTCTGTTGAGTAATATTTATATGCTTTATAACAATTACAGCAATCAAAATCGCTACAGGAACTACAGACCAGAATGCCCAACGCCAATGACCATATTGTGCAAATAGCCCACCAATTGCTGGTCCAACCAGTGTAGCTACACCCCACATTCCAGAGGTTACACCCATAGCGCGAGACCAAAGTCGTTGTTCAAAAACAATTCGAATAAGGGCATAACTGAGTGCTAGTAGTATTCCTCCACCAAAGCCTTGTAACACCCGCCCCACTAATAACACTGGCATATTAAGGGCGAAACCACACCATATAGAACCAATCGCGAATATCACAAGTCCAAGTAAATAAGACGAGCGTGGGCCAAACTTGGCTAAAATTTGTGAAGCTATGGCTGAGCCGATAATTGAAGTAATCACAAATAAGGTGGTATTCCATGCATAATATTGCATTCCACCAATATCTTGCACAATGCTCGGTAAGATAGTGGTGACAATATAGATATTAATTGCATGTAACGCGACTCCGCCAGTGAGTGCAACTGTTCTAAGTCCATTTTTACCACTGAGTAATTCTCCCCATGAAGCATCTTGCGTTGCTCTATTTTGCTCATTCATACTTCATCACCCTTATCCATTACTTTTGATTAATTCATCTGGCTGATATTTAAGATTAAATTCTAGGTGCTTTCTTTTTTAGCTAGATATCAAAAAACAAGATCACTTTAAAACCTCAAGTTAGGTTGAGGTCAAGTCAAAGGTTAGAGAAGTTTTATTGGAAATTTAAGGAGGTGTGATCGAATATATGCATTACTGAAATTTGCTGACTGCAATTTCAATTAGATATTTAGGCAGAAGTTTCCCAAAGTAAATAGAATTTATAAATCCTCTATTACATAATAAATTCCATACTGTTCAATTTAAATGATGTTGCAATAGAAAACTTCCTTAATAAGGCGCTAAATTTTAAGCCTGAACTAAATGCGGATTGGTTTAAAAAAATCTTATTGAAAAATACTTTTAATATTTTTTTACTAGGAGTTTTGACGTTTTATACTGCTATTCAGTAGGCAAAGTATCAGCAAATTTAGACTTCAAATGATCATATGACACATTTGAATCGTGTCATAATCAACATTTTGGTATGCCTCGAATTGAGAGGTCTTGTTTATAATAATTTACTAAGTTTGTTTAAATAGAATTAGGGTGTTCTTGCCGATGCTGGCTAGGAGGTACAATATCTGTAATAGCAGTAATACTTTCCACATCATCCATATCAAAGGTAAGGCGCTCACCGCCATTTACAGCCAACAGATTTAAAACATTATTATGAATACCTATAAACTCTTTAATAGTACATCTTCCATCTTTAAGACAAACTTGAACAAATTCAGTTGGGGTTAGCTCTGCGTCAGGATCACACACTACATACCAACCATTGCGAATAGCAGGATACATTGAATCACCTGTACCTTTAACTCCATAAGATCGATCGCCCGCTGAATGTGTTGGAACATATCCATCACCGCCGTTACCTTCATATCCCATATCAGTAAAAAAACCGTCCATTCCCATTTTACTATAAGCCTTTACAGGCACCCATCTTTTATTAATTATTATTGGTTTTTCAATAATCCTAGAGAACAAGACTGAATCCTCACTATCTGGGATGTTGTATAACTTTTTAAAAGCTTCGATATCAAATGTCTTTATTTCCACACTGCCAGTTGTATCAATGCTGGATTGATCTAAATAACCTTTAGGCTTATTAAATGCTTTTTCAATTTTATCGGCAGTATCATCACCAATATTTTTAGTTGGTTTTTTACCAATATATTGACTAAATAGGTTGTAAGACATTTCAATTTTTTCAGCAAATTCGGTTCGATTTAGACCGGATTCCTTCATCAATTTTCTTACATTCTCAAGTCTAATTTCATGAATTGTCTTTAATTCATTCATTTTAAATCTGCCTGTTTACAATAACTAGTAATTTACCTTTCAGGTAAAAAAAATAAATACCCTGAGAGGTTGTTTTTTTGTTTACCTTGTGGGTATATTTATATAATATTTACCTATCAGGTGTATTTATGGCTACTCTGTACGATTTTTGGCGCGGTCTTGATAAAGATGAGCGCATCCAATTTTGTGAAACAACAAAAATTTCATATGGATATATGGAGTCTCATCTTATTCATGGTCGAAAAAAACCAGGCATGGAAACTATTCAAAAGATGGTTGATGCAAGTAATAAAAAGCTTACTCACAAATGCATTTTTGAATTCTTTCTTCGAAAGACAAGTGTTGCCTAGGAACTACTATGAGCAAAGTATCAATTGAATTATCTGCAAGCGCTCGCAATAACGAGTCGCTCATATTGCATTGCCTTGATTCTCAAAATCAAAAAGAGATTGCGGAATTGGTGGGAGTTGATGCAAGCACAATCACAAGAATGAAAACTGACAAAAAAGATAACAACAATTTGACTCAAGTCGAATTCATAAGTGCTTTTGTTGATTCTTTAGGATTGAAGCTTGTGAGAAAAGGGGATGTGTA
>NZ_NEGJ01000029.1 GCF_002135415.1 Acinetobacter sp. ANC 3832 | reverse complement strand
AGATGAATAGTGGTGGTTTATACCTAGGAGAGACTGGTACAACAATTGGCAATGGTTATGGTTCACAGTTTGATCTAGATACCTTTGGTAATAGTAATACTAATGGTTGGATAGACCGTAATGGTGATGACCGAATCTCGATTAATACAACAGGTAAAGACTTTGTTGATGTGAATGGTGATGGTATCTATGACGGCTTAACTGGTAAAGGTACTGATGTTGGTATGCATGTGACGGATATGTGGAATCATTTTGATACATCGAAAGACAAAATTGATTTGACAGATTGGATGGCACAAATCAAGGCAGAAACAGGTACGACAGTGAACAGCATCAATATTAGTCAGTTCTTGCAAGAACATGATGTTATCAATGCGAAAACTGGTGCAGTATCAACAGTATTAAGTATAGATAGAGATGGTGCGGGTAGTGTTTATCAATCGACACAGTTCCTAACATTAGAGAATTCAGGTCATATTGATTTTAATGATCTATTAAAGAATAACATCATTTATTAAGCCTTAAGATAAGAAAGCCACACTACGATGTGGCTTTTTTTGTTTAAATTTACTAAATAATAAGATTTGATTTTTAGTATAAAAGTGTGATAATGATCACATAACAGACAATTATTGTTAAGAAAAAATAATTTTACTATAGATAAATAATGAGGTTAAAAATGGCTGATATTAATTCTAGTGATTATAAAGGTGGTACTAAGGTTACGGTATATTTGCTAAATGCAGATGGTACTGTGAATACAACAGCTCCAGTATATACAGGAAATGTTGCTTTAAATGGTTCATTTTACATAGAAGTTCCTTATAGTAATGGTGAAAGTTTCCTATTAAAAGGAACCAATAAACAAAACTTACCTTATGATAATGTTGTACAAATTCAAGATACAAGTGCTCCAGATAAACCTATATTTACTGCGGATGATGACATTGGTCCTGTTAAGGGATTGATTAATAATAATAGTACAACGGATGATAATCAGCCAAAAATTTCAGGAACAAGTATAGAAAAGGGTGGTGTTGTTCAAATATTTGATCAAGGTATTCAAATTGGTTCAGCAGCTGTGCAACCAGATGGTTCTTGGACATTCACCCCGACAGCACCCTTGGCAGATGGCAATCATGTAATTACCGTGAAGCAACTTGATCCGACAGGTAATATCAGTGATGCAAGTGATCCGCTTACATTTAAAGTTGATACTCAGGTTGTTCAAATACAAATTCTTAAAGCAATTGATGATGTTGGTTTATATAAGGGTGATTTAGCAAATAATGCAGTGACGGATGATGCTAAACCTACTTTAGTGGGTACAGCGAAATCTGGTTCAGTCGTACATATCTCTGAAAATGGTACTGAAATTGGATCAGCAACGACAGATGCAACTGGACAGTGGACGTTTGAACTTCCACAGCAAAATGATGGCTCACATACATATACTGCAACAACAACGAATGATGCAGGTGTATCAAGCAGTTCACAAATCACTTTAACTGTTGATACGCAAGCACCGACAGCTACAGCAACTTTATCTAGTATTACAGATGATAGCGGTGTGGTTGGCGACTTTATTACCAATGACAATACATTGGTTTTAAAAGGTACTGTAAATGGGACTTTAGATCCTACTGATAAAGTTCAAGTGAGCCTAGATGGTGGCACGACTTGGGTAGATGCAGTTATCGATCCAGCCAGTAAAACATGGACTGTGGATAATACTCAGACATCATTAACAGATGGTCCACACAGCATAGTAACGCGTGTGGTCGATCAAGCTGGAAATATTGGGCCACTTTCTACGCCTCAAACAGTCACAATTGATACTCATGCACCAACTGCACAAGCAACATTCTCGGGCATTACTGATGATACAGGTATTGCAGGCGATTATATTACCAATGATAAAACACTCCTTGTAAATGGTGTAATTAGTGGCACGCTTGCGACTGATGAAAAAGTTCAAATTCGAGTAGATGGTGGTACTTGGGTTGATGCAACTTTAGACCGAGTAAATAATACGTGGAGCTTTGATAACACATCTCAAACCTTAACCGATGGTGTGCATAAATTCGAAACACAGGTTGTTGATATTGCAGGAAATACCAATACACCTGTTGCACAAGATGTGACAGTGGATACAACACCACCACTACCTGGTCTAATTGCATTTACAGGTATTACTGAAGATACAGGTATCGTAGGTGATTATATTACTGGCGATAACACCTTAATTTTCAATGGTAAAATTACAAGCCCACTTGCAGCTGGCGATAGAGTTGAAATTAGCTTAGATGGTGGTGCAACTTGGATTAACGCTAAGATTGATGCGACGGGTACAACGTGGAGTTATGACAATACTGCGAATGTACTGCCAGATGCATCATATAAAATTGAAGCGCATGTTATAGATTTAGCTGGAAATACAAGTTCTCCAATTAGCATAGACGTGAAGGTTGATACAACACCACCACCACCGTCTGCTTTGACCTTTGATGGAATTACTGAAGATACAGGTACCGCTGGTGATTTTATTACCAGTGATAATACCTTAATTTTATTTGGTAAATTCACGGGTGCTAATGACGAAGGTGTTCAGGTTAGCTTAGATGGTGGTGCAACTTGGATTACTGCGACAGTAGACCGTGCGAATGGTACTTGGAGTTATGACAATACAAAACAAGTATTGGCAGACGGCACATATAATTTTGAAGCACGTGCAGTTGATGTGGCGGGTAATCCATCTCAGGTGATTTCTCATACTGTAGTGATTAGCACAGCGATTTTAGACTCAAGTGCGATTAAATTTAGCAGTATCACGGATGATAGTGGTGTAGCAGGCGATTTTAAAACCAATGACACAACACTGGTTGTGAATGGTGAAATTGTTAAGCCATTAGCTGCAGGTCAAATTGTTCAAGTCAGTGTTGATGCGGGTAAAACTTGGCACAATGCTGTGATTGATGCGACAGGTAAAACTTGGAGTTATGACAATACAACGAATGCATTGGCTGAAGGTACATATACCTTTGAGGCTCGTATTGTTGATGTTGCAGGAACAACAAGTACTCCAATTACTCAAACTGTTGTGATTGATACAACACCTTCTGCAGCGATTGCCCAAATTAGTGGTATTACGACAGACAGTGGTGTTGTTGGTGATTATATAACCAATGATAATACACTGGTTGTAAATGGTAAGATTGTTAATGATTTAGCTGCGGGCGATAAAGTTCAAGTCAGTTTTGATGGTGGCGCAACATGGTCTGATGCGACTGTTGATGGTCCTAATCATACTTGGAGTTATGACAATACTGCTCAGGTTTTAGCGGATGGTACTTATACGATTCAAACGCGTGTAATTGATGATGTCGGTAATGTAGGAAAAATTTCTTCTCAGCCAATTACCATTGATACGTTAGCACCCACAGTAACAAGCCACTTAACCAGTATCACAGAAGATACAGGTGTGGTGGGTGATTTCGTCACAAACGATAATACATTGGCATTACAGGGCGAAGTTTCAGGTGCATTAACAGCAGGTGAAAAAGTCCAAATTAGTCTAAATGGTGGGAAAACATGGACTGATGTTGCTGTAGATCCAATAACAAATACATGGAACTATGACAATACAGATTCACCTTTAGCAGATGGTACATATAAGTTCCAAACACGTGTTGTAGATTCAGCAGGAAATGCAGGTCAAGTTACACCTACAGATATTGTGATTGATACTCGTCCACCTATTGTTAGTGCTGTTTTGACAGGTATTACAAATGATAGTGGTATTATGGGTGACTTTGTTACCAATGATAATACGCTGTTATTAAACGGTAAAGTGACAGGCGGAAGCTTGGCTATTGGTGATAAAGTTCAGGTGAGTTTGGATGGTGGGCAAACTTGGCTAGATGCAAAAACTGATGCGGCGACACGCACATGGAGTCTAGATAATACGGCTCAATCATTGGCAGATGGTGCATATACTGTTATTACTCGGGTCGTTGATAAGGCGGATAATGCAGGTCCAGAATCTGAACATGATTTAACCATTGATACTTCAGCACCTGTTACGACATCACAATTGGTCAGTATTACAACAGACAGTGGTGTTGTGGGGGATTATGTAACGAATGACAATACACTGGTCTTTAAAGGTAAAGTCACTGGCACGTTAGCGGGTGATGAAAAAGTTCAAATTAGTCTAGATGCTGGCGCAACTTGGCAAGACGTTACTGTTAACAAAGTGACAGGTACTTGGACATTCAACAATACAATTAATGAATTAGATGATGGTTCTTATACTGTTGAAACACGTGTTATTGATACGGCTGGAAATGCAAGTACACCTTCAATTGATACAGTGGTGATTGATACGTCTGCACCAACAGCAACAGCAACACTGGCAGCAATTTCTGATGATACAGGGATCGTGGGTGACTTTAAAACCAGCGATAATACTTTGGTTTTCCAAGGTACTGTGCAAGGTGCTTTAGCAGTAGATGAGAAAGTCCAGATCAGCTTAGATGGTGGTAAAACATGGACAGATACTACAGTAGACCGTGGTGCAAATACTTGGTCTTATGATAATTCTGCAAAAACACTTGTAGATGGTACTTATCACGTTCAAACACGTGTCGTTGATACTGCGAACAATCTTGGTGATGTATCAGCACAAGATGTTGTTGTGGCAACAAAAACATCTGCTGCAACCGCAGAATTTACAGGTATTACCACGGATAGCGGTACTGTTGGTGACTATATTACCAATGACAATACACTGCTCATTAACGGTAAAATTTTAAATAATTTAGCAACGGGTGATCGTGTAGAGATTAGCTTAGATGGTGGGGTGACTTGGAAAAACGCAAATGTTGATCCAGTAAACCATACATGGAGCTATGACAATACTGGAAATGTACTGGCTGATGGTTCGTATACCTTTGAAGCACGTGTTGTTACCTCAGAAAATGTTCCAAATACACCGACTCAAGTTACTGTAGTGATTGATACAACACCTCCTCCTACAGATGTTATTGCAAAACTTACAGCAATTACTGACGATACAGGTGTCGTGGGTGACTTTAATACCAGTGATAATACATTGGTATTAAATGGTGATATTACGGGTGTATTGGGTGCGAATGATTCCGTTAAAATTAGTTTAAATGGTGGTAAAACTTGGCTAGATGCTGTTGTTGATCATGCAAACAAAACGTGGACGTATGACAATACAGATAACCCGTTAGTAGATGGTTCTTATACGCTGTTAAGCAAAGTTGTAGATCAAGCTGGGAATGATGGTGTTGTTACATCGAACGCGATTGTAATTGATACCAAAGCACCTGCGATTTTGGCTCAAATTACAGGCATTACGGATGATACGGGTCCTGATACACATGACTTTAAAACCAATGACAATACATTAATCATCAATGGTCAGGTCAAAGGAACATTAGGTGCTGGAGAAAGTGTTGAAATTAGCTTGGATGGTACAACATGGCATTCAGCAGTTGTAGATGCGACTGGAAAAGCATGGAGCTATGACAATACTGGCAATGTACTTGCAGATGGAACTTATACATTTGAAGTTCGTGTTGTTGATAAAGCGGGTAATGCAGGTCCTGCCACAGATCAAATTGTTGAAATTAAAACGTCTCTTCCATCAGGCATAACATCAGAATTTACGGGTATTACAGTAGATTCGGGTGATGATAAGCATGACTATCAAACCAATGATCAAACCCTTCTCGTTAATGGTAAGGTTGTGGGTACTTTAACTGCCGATCAGCGTGTAGAAGTTAGTTTAGATAATGGTACAACATGGACCAATGCGACAGTTGATCGTGTTAACAGTACATGGACCTTAGACAACACAGCAAATTCTTTGGCGGAAGGTACATATACTTTCAAAACACGTGTAACAGATGCATTTAATAATCACAGTGCTGAAGCAACCCAAGATGTTGTGATTGATCTAACTGCACCAGCAGCAAAAATTGCATTTACAGGCATTTCTGATGATACAGGAACTGCGGGTGATTACATTACCAGTGACACGACATTAGTCATCAATGGGAAAGTTGCGAGCGGTACTTTGGCTGCCAATGAGCATATTGAAGTAAGCTTAGATGGTGGTAAAAACTGGGTAGCAGCAACAGTCGATCGTGTGGCTAATACATGGAGTTTGGACAATACTGCAAATAGCTTGGCGAGTGGTGCATATACATTTGAAGCACGTGTAGTTGATCAAGTCGGTAATGTGGGTGACCTCATTAATCAGCCTGTTCAAATTGTTACTATTCCACCATCTGCAACAGCGTCGCTTACAGGTATTACCGATGATAGTGGTGTAGCAGGTGACTATGTAACCAATGACAACACACTTATTTTCAATGGTAAAACGTCAGAACCATTAAAAGCAGGTGAAAAAGTCCAAATCAGCTTAGATGGCGGAAAAACATGGGTTGATGCCGTAACTGATCCAGTAACCAATACATGGAAATCTGATCAGACAGCAACGCCACTGGTTGATGGTTCATATACTGTTGAATCGCGTGTGATTGATTCAGCTGGAACAGCAGGTACAGTTTCAACACAAGTCGTTGTTGTCGATACAACAGCACCATCTGCAACTGCTGAGCTATCAAGTATTACAGATGATAGTGGTGTGGCAGGCGATTATGTGACCAATGACAATACACTTATTTTTAACGGTAAAGTCACTGGAATTTTAGGTGCTGATGAAAAAGTACAAATCAGTTTAGATGGCGGAGCGACATGGGTAGATGCGACAGTTGATCGTGCTTCAAATACATGGAAGTTAGATAACACCGCAAATAAATTAGCAGATGGCACATATGTTGTTGAAAGTCGTATTATTGATTTAGCAGGTAATATTGGTCATGTTTCTGCACCGCAAAATGTAGTGGTTGATACTGTTGTACCCACAGCGAAAGCTGAAATCACAGGTATTACTGAAGATACTGGCATAAGTACGAATGACTTTATTACCAAAGACGCTACGCTTGCCTTTAATGGTAAAGTTTCAGCATCTTTAGTTGCTGGAGAAAAAGTCCAAATTAGCTTGGATGTTGGTAAAACTTGGGTAGATGCTGTTTCAAAAGCTGATGGAACTTGGAGCTATGATAATTCTGCAAACACATTGGTTGATGGTAAATATGCGATTCAAGCACAGGTTATTGATCTTGCAGGAAATACAAGCGGCATCGTATCTCAAGACTTTACGGTTGATACGACTCCTCCAGAACCATTATCAGGCTTAGATTTACATGATGATGTTGGTTCAATCCAAGGAACAGTTCCGAAGGGTGGAGAAACAGATGATGCTCGTCCTGAATTTAAAGGCAAAGCACCTGCTGATGCAGAACATGTGAATGTTTATGACAATGGTCAATTGGTAGGTACAGCAATTGTACAGCCAGATGGTACATGGAGTTTCACACCGAATATGCCTCTTGCTGCTGGTCCGCATAGTTTAACTGCGACACCTGTAGATGTAGCTGGAAATGAAGGCGTTGCAACACCAGCATGGGCATTTGATTTACTTGGAAACCCACCTTCAGCACCAGCAATTACCAATGTTGAAGATAATGTTGGTGATGTAACGGGTCGAGTTGATAAAGGTCAAAGTACCGATGATAAAACCCCAACCATTAGTGGTACGGGAACACCGGGTACAGTTGTCCATGTCTATAGCGATGGTGTAGAAGTTGGTTCGGCAACAGTTAAACCCGATCAAACATGGTCTGTAGAAGTGGGTGATTTAGGTGCCGATGGTCCTAAAAATATCACGGCTGATGCAGTTGATGGTGCTGGACAGAAGAGCCCACAAACAGGTGATTACCTGATTATTCTTGATACTACACCACCAGTGAAACCTGCATTTGTTGCACAAGATGATATTGGTGATGTACAGGGACCAATTAAAGCAGGTAGTACAACAGATGACAGTAAACCAACGCTAAGCGGTACAGGTGCACCTGGTGATAAAGTTACGATTTTAGACAACGGTAAACCAATTGGCAGCACTGAAGTCGGTACGGATGGTAAATGGAACTTTACACCAACCACACCATTAATTGATGGACCACACAATGTTACCGTTACGCAAACGGATCCCGCTGGAAATACCAGTGTTCCAAGTGATGCATTGAACTTTAATGTAGATACGCGTGCTGTAGGACTAACATTAGAAGCGTCAGATAATAAAGATCCAATTATTGGACCAATTATTAAAGGTGGTTATACCAACGATGATACACCAACATTATCTGGTGAAACGACGGCTGGTGCAGTGGTTACCATTGTGAATAAAGCTGGAACTGCGGTTGGGTCTGCTACAGCAGATGCAACAGGCAAGTGGTCTGTAGAGTTGCCACATCAAGCTGATGGTTTACAAGAATATACAGCGACAGCAGTATCGGATAATGGCAATACAGCGAAAGCAAGCATTGACTTTAATATCGATACTGTTAAGCCAGTTGGTTTAACCATTGATACAGTGACAGATGATGTTGGGTTGGTTCAAGGACCGCTGAAATCAGATGATAAGACTGATGACACGACACCAACGCTAACTGGACATGCTGAAGCAAATAATATTGTTTCTATTTATGAGAACAAGTTATTGGTGGGTAGTGTTCAAGCCGATGCAACAGGCGTGTGGACTTATACAATTCCTGCACCAGGTTTAACAGAAGGTACGCATGCATTAACTGCTACTCAAACGGATAAAGCGGGTAATGTCAGTGACCCTGCAGGACCATTTAATCTGATTGTGGATACGACAGCACCAGTAACAATGGCAACAATTGCTTCAATTACAGATGATAGTGGTACAGTTGGTGATTTTATTACCAATGATAATACATTGGTTGCGAATGCGAAAGTTTCAGCACCTCTTGATGTGGGCGATAAAGTTCAGATCACTGTAGATGCCGGTGTAACATGGATGGATGCTAAACAAAATGCAGATGGAACATGGAGTTATGATAATACAGGTCATGCTCTAGCAGATGGTACGTATAAGTTTGGTGCGCGTGTGGTTGATCAAGCAGGAAACGTAGGCCAACCAACACTTCAAGATGTTGTAATTGATACTCAAGCACCGAAAGATTCAACAATTGTGATGAGTAATTATCAAGACAATGGTGATTCACATACTGACTTCTATTCGAATGATGATCAATTCACATTAAATGTGAAAGGTGAAGTTGGCGCTAAAGTTATTTATCAAACACTAATTACTGATGATGTAACAGGTGTTGCAACTTGGACGGATTTAAACACAGCAACAATCGGTGCTGATGGTACTTCATCTTATGATGTGGATTGGTCGAAAGATACACTTGATAATGTAGATCGTAAATTCCGCGCTGTAGTTTCAGATGTTGCAGGAAATACAGCGACAGTTTATGCAGGTGGTGCGACAGAAGCGACAGCACAAAACTATAAGATCGATAATGTTGCAATGAATGGCTATTTTGATTATTCAAATAGTACTTCCGCTTCTGACGGTGGTTTAAATACGAAAGGTGCTTATTTCCAATTTGGTGATACAGGCGTACGTCCATTCCGAATCTATGAAGAAGATTATCGTGGTGCTGGGCATGATGAAAATCGTAAAGAAGTGACTTTACCAGGTGTTGTTTACAATACAGATGCGAATGGTAAATTAGATGTCTCAACTTTATTAAAACATCTCGATGCTTTTAAAAACTATGTATTTGAAACAGTTGATGCTGCAGGTAATACTTCGATTACAGATCAATATATTAATGTTCTTGCAGACCCAATCAAACAGTATAGTAAAGGTAATTATGTGGATTGGTACTACAAACCATATAACAACTTAACGGAATTCAGTGCATCTGCATTCATGGAAACAGATGGGGTTAAATTCTATAATGATAAAGGTAATTTAGCTGGTTTTGCGACACGTTTTGATGGCTCAGGCTATTGGGGCGAAACAAGCGTTTATCTGACTTTAGCTGATGGTAGTAAATTCAGTGATGGTTCTAGCCAAAAAGTTACAACAGTCGATGAGAACGGTTACTGGGAGTATAGTTATAATGGCGCTAATCCTGTAAATGCTGGTCAACTTGCAGGGGTAAGATTGGTTGCAACTCATTTGCAAGACTTGGCAGAGACAGATACAGCGAACTACCGTGTTGATCTTGATATTCATGCCTTTAAAAATGGCGCGAATAATGGTACTGCTGTTTATCAAGTTGTTGGTTCATATAGTAATATTAATGCA
>NZ_NEGJ01000028.1 GCF_002135415.1 Acinetobacter sp. ANC 3832 | reverse complement strand
TAACCAAGCAAGCAAATTATTTAAAGTTAGCCGTAATACTATCTATGCTCGCATCAAGAAAGGCGAGATAACAAAGAACAGTGATGGTACTGTTTCTGCTCAAGATATGATGCGATTATTTGGAAATAAGACTGACAAGAAAACTGTAGAGCAAGCTATCACTGAACAACTGAACAATACAAATAATATTGAACAATCTATTCAGCATAAACTTGAACAATCTCAAAACAGCAATGAACAGCTTTTACAGCAACAAATTGAACAACTCAAATTACAAGTTGAACAACTTGAAAAGCAACTTGAATACGTCAAAGCAAATGAAGCATGGCTTAAACAGCAACTAGATCAAAAACTAATTGAACATAAGAACCATGAAAAGAAAGGCTTGTTAGGTCGTTTATTTGGCTAATTTAGCGGTGAATCCTTCGCATCTACACATGAATTGTGATACAAATATTTCAGATATGAAAAAGCCCGTATTTCTTCCCTCGCCAAAGTTTAGAAATACAGGCTTGAATCCTTAGAACACGTTTGCACATGATCTGTAATCAATAATACAGAACAAAAGTGCATTTGCAAACAGGTACGTTATGCAATGCAACAATTATTGTTAGACTTAGCACAAATTACAGACAAGTTTCCAAGCAAGCCTTATTGCTCGGATGATCTGTACATGGGTCTACAGATTAGACCTAAGCATTTAGCATTGCTTAAACGCTACATTCAACCTAATCACCCCTATTACACACATTTCTTTGTTTTTGATCTTGATTCATCAACAGCGTACATCGACTACTTTTATTCGATGGTAGGCGTACCTACTCCCAATTTAATTGTAGAGAATCCTGAGAACGGACATGCACACTACATTTATCAATTAGCAACTCCAATCTATCAAACCAATGCAAGCAACGATAAGCCAATCAAGTACGCCAATGCAGTCTATACGGCTCTTAGACAGGTTTTAGATGCAGACATCAACTACAGTGGGCTTATAACTAAAAATGTAGTACACAACTCATGGCGAACACATGTGCTACGTGAACAACCTTACACACTTGATCAACTTTCTGAACGTCTGGACTTAACAACTCGTCAGATCAATAAGGAAATTAAAGTAGATGAAGCTGTGGGGCTTGGTCGCAATTGCTGTGTGTTCCATACAGTGCGACATTGGGCTTATGTTGAAGTACGTCAATATCGAGGTCGAGATAAATCATTCAATCAGTGGCTTGAATCGGTCATTGCTCAATGCTGTTCCGTGAACAATCAATTCACTGCTCCAATGCAGTACAACGAGGTTAAGGGCATTGCTAAATCAATTGCTCGTTGGGTATGGAAACGAGATGGTTACGCATACCAAGAATTTATTGATCGTCAGACACGTAAAGGACAGCTAGGAGCATCAAAAGGTGGTAAGGCTCGTTCTGCTAAATATGAAGCTAAACGCAAGCTAGCAGTACGTTACAAGGCTAATGGCATGAATCATACAGAGATAGCAAAACAGCTTGGTGTAGAGCGTATGACTGTATTCCGTTGGCTTCAAAAAGTGTAACAGTGCCCCTAAATCAGATACTAGCCCTTTTGGGCTGTTTTTAGCTTTCCGCTGTGTTGGTATTAATCACTTGTTTTGATATTTAGCGGAATGATTAAAACAGCTTCCAACCGACTGTAAAGAATTTGAAAGGTCTTGAAAAGAACAGAGGGCGTGGAGAATACAAGTCTTACAAACATTCTAAATCTAGTCTGTGATTTGTTTTTTGATAATAGAGATTCGATTCAAAGCTACTTAGGTTTCGAGTTTTTTTAAGTCGAGTTTTCTAATTTAGTCGATTAGCAACTTGATAACTCAAACAAATATTAAAACAATCTTCAAATTAAAATTAATTACGTGTTGTCTAGTTGCTTCACAATGGAAAGAGAGCGGAGTTTTAAAAACAATTCCCCTCAAAAATGAAGATCACGGAGTACCTATATATCAATGGGTGGGGGCAGATTGGCTTTATCCCCCTACCATCTGACAAGGTACTTCAAATTAAACCTAGTCTGTGTTCACAGATTATACCATCTTATTTCTGTTTCACAGAAGCTCACAGAAAGCGATTTAAGGCACTTTGAATGTTGTGTGGTGTTAGTGGGTGGGTAAGATGTCTATCGTTCAACCTGAGCGATTCTGTGAGCATACAGAAATATATTCAAACCTATATCTAGTGGTGTCTGTATCTGAAAACCACAATATCTAGAAATTAATAAATTTAGATTAGTCCAAACTTGGACACATCTTTCTATCAATCAAATCTGACAGCTAAACAAATCAACTCATAAACAAATATGTATACGTATTCTTATACCAATTATCAAACAACTTATAGAAACATGGTATTCAATACATCTACTCAAATCTGAGTATATCTCTAGGACTTGGTATTATATCAACTTAATTTAATTTTATTTAAGTAGGTGTATGCATCCAATCAGACAACTTTTCAGCTTAATATGAAAACGCTGTAAGCTATACAGTGTAATGGTTACAGCTAGTCTGTATATTGACAAAATGGTAGTGATGTGTTAGTATCACTTTCATAACTAGAACAACACTAAAACACTGTCTTTCGATACATTAATTTTTGTAAGTTATAGAATTATAATAAGTTTTTATTTATCACGACAACGCTATTTTTTAAATAACATATAAAACAATAACTTAAGTGTGTTGTAAAATTCATCAAAATATGGCTGTAATCCTTGCTACATAAGGCTTTCAGGGACATCAAAACAAATTCGGATAAACAGAGTATATACATCTATACGAGATACTATTATCTACATACATAGTACCCTATTTACTATCTACTCTATTTCTCTAATAACAATACAAATTTAGAACTAACATCCTTTCAATCTTTTAATGAGTAAACTTTTAACAACTAGCAAATATCTAGGCTATGCCGTAAACAACACATATAACAAATCAATTGAAAACAATAAAAACTACGATTTAAAGCAAGCTAACATGGCAGATATTTATCTAGCTCTAAAGCATGCTAGAGATACAATAGATCGTCCTGTAGCACTTAGATATACATTAGGACTCGATAACAACCATTCATTCGATATAAATAAATTAACTAGAAAAATTAATAGTTTATTTAAAGATGGATACAGTTTTATTTATAGCTTTGAATATGCTGAAAATCAGAAAGGCTTACATTTAGAAATGATTTTAGTAGTAGATCAAAACGTACATAACCCTTTAACTGTTTTCAATTTATTAAGAAAAGTATTCTTCAACTTAGATGGTGTAATCATTAACATTGAACAGGAATATAAGAAAGTATCCTTTAACTTCCATGAGCGTAAAGAGGAATATTTATTAGAATCAGGTGGTAGTAAGGTAGGACATAGTTTAAAGGATGAAGAACAATTTAGAGATTGTATGTTTAGAGCTTCATACCTAGCAAAACAGAATGACAAAGCACAAGTACAGTATAAGAAAACATTTGGAACAACGACAGGCTAACAATGATTGACTATCAACAACATTTAATTAACAGCACATACAATCAACTAATATCGAACCTAGTATTATGGCAATACCTGAAAAACAAAGTAAAAGCAGAAACAAAACAAGGATACAAAGTAGTAAAAAATAAAGAGAAGCTAGACAAGATAACATCAAATATTATGGATGCTCTCCCTGCTTTGGATGGAATTGATTTAAGTGGTGTAAGGCTCTATATGCCATTAGTAGATGATGTAAAGCTATTACAAGCATTCAGAGATACAGAGCTTTAATAGGTATTTCTGCTCCTCTCACATGTCCGTGTATGTGCGCTCATGTGTGAGGTACGATGCGCCTATGCGCTTTTATCTTCTCTATACATTGCTAGTTTCTGTAATATTTTCTCTAATTCTTCATTGTTTATCGCATCATTTATTCTTTTAATATTTTGATTTAAATCACCTACATATTTATTTTCTTCATCTAAGGTTAAATGACCTTTAGACCAATATTTACTATCTACATTTAAAGTAAGTCTGTTTATTTTTTCTACTGATTCGGTAAGATCAATTAGCGTTTTTTCGATAACTTCTTTCGTTGAATTTGCTTTGATAATTTTTAGATAACTAATTAATTTGCTAATAGATTTATTAAAATCAAATGATATTTCACTAATTACTTCTTTTTGCTTTTCTCTTGTATAACTAGCATTATTATTTCTTATTAAATGGAATAAAATATTTTCAGTTTTAACTACACTAAACTTTACATCTTCTATGTACTCATAAATATTTATTGCTAGATTTGATGATGTTTCTTTTTCTTTTTGATTATTCCACTGTCTAAATATCCATAAAGCAACTAATGGTGCTACTAATGTGCATAAAGGAATGAACTTTAAAGCTAATTCCCCATTCCAACTACATAAATCCATCTCTTACCCCTTTAATACTCGGTATACAGTAGCTACACCACACTCTACAGCTTTAGCTATTTCTTCTCTTGTTAAGCCTTTATCATTTAACTCTCTGATTCTATCATGTTTTTGAGTATCTGCTTTCTTACCTTTAGGTTTGTATCCGCTTCTCTCTAAACCTTGTTTAATGCGTTCTATACGCTTCTCATTGTCAAGTCGAGCCATAGTAGCTAACAAATCAATTAACATGTTATTAACGAGATTCAGGATCGAGCTTGTAATCATATCATCTGTATTTAGCAGTACATGGGTAGTTGGTAGATCAGCAACAACTAATTTCAATCCTTTATCTTTTATACGTCCTTTCAATACTTCGAACTCATCTTGTTTTAAACGTGACAATCTATCAACGCTCTCAACAAGTAAAGTATCTCCATTTTCTGCTTCATCTAACAATTTATTTAATACAGGTCTATCTAGCTTTGTACCTGATTCATTCTCTACATATTCCTTTACATCATCTTGAATGATACTAGCAAACTCTTTCAAACTATCTAATGCCCTTTCTGCATCTTGGTCTTTTGTACTAGCTCTTACATATATATGAATGGTCATTTTATTATTTAACTTTGTATCCTTAAGTCTTATGATAATACTATCATTTAATTTAAAATAATAGTGCATTGATAGATATTTTTATCATTTAATTTATTATTGTTTACCTATAGTCTAATGATAGGATTACTACACTTTAAAGGTAGTGAATTTACTCTCTCTACGTGAATAGAATTATTTTAATAGGGTAATCATGCTCATCCATTCACGTACAGCAAGCAATCTTATGGTATTAAACTTTTAGTAAAATCATCTTTATCTTTTATAAAAAATAATTTATCTTTGATTTCTAACAATTTTTTTCAATAAACTAAGACTTTAAGAATATGACAGTTTTACATCCTGACAACGTTAATTTTGAAATAATAAAAGGTGGTCTTCAAGCAATGTCTGATCACTATGATTACAATTTCTATCTATTAGATAATGAATCTATGATTGTTGAAGATGATAGTGGGTTTAAATTAGAGGTTCTTCTTTATGAGGAGAATAATATTGTTTCGATGAAATGTAGTTCAGTTGCATATGAAACAAACTCTATACAGCATGCTTATTTAGTATGCAATCACTTAAATAATAATACACCTTTTATAAGATTTAGTTCTTTTGAAGTACCAAAAATGGGTTCTTCATATGGTGACACTGAAATAATCATTAAAACTTCATACGATACTTTTTATGATAAAGGTCTTCATATAGAGCAATTCTTATACAATGCAAATTATTTTTTAGAATCTTCTAAAGAATTAGTAAATAAAAACTTTTAAGAAAACATATTCTTATTGATTTACATCTTCTACGTGAATGAATGAGCATGATTACCCTGCTAAAACAATTTCATTCACGTACAGCATCTAATTCTATATGGCTTGAACCGATCAATCTTATCAATATTCACGACATGAGTTTTATTTCAATAACTTATTAAGTTTGCTAACCTGCTTGCATGAGAACAACTTATTAATTTGGATTTATAACATGACCACAGAAACAGCAAAAAACTATACTTTCTCTATTCCTGAAATTCAGGAAGTTTTAAAGGTAGATACAGACCTAGATAAATCAGCTATTCAAGAAAAGCTAAAGGGCTTTAAACAATATCCAAAATTTATTTACAGCCTTGATGATCTGAACACTGTTTACGAGTTTAATGTAGATACTTATGAGCGTGCGCAGAAATATGTTGATAGCCGTAATGTTGAACGTGTTAAGAAAGCACAAGCAACACGCCTAGCAAATAAAGCTAAAATTGCTAAAGAAGAAAAGAAAGCTAAGTCCAAGCCTGCTAATGAATTTGATGAATTAGGTAAATTATATGTTGAGCAAGCTAAACTTCGTGTAGAGATTGCCAAACTATCACAAGAGCAAAATCTATTAGATAAGAAAATTGTTGAACTTGAAAAGAAAATGAATGTACGTTGATTAAATCGAACCACTTGAAAGGGGGCTAGTTGCTCCCTTTTTTATTGAACACTTTAAACATGCTAAATACTGTATAATCTTGATCAACCAAATAGAACAAGAATGAGCACCTATGAGCAATCTATCTATTAACCAAGCAAGCAAATTATTTAAAGTTAGCCGTAATACTATCTATGCTCGCATCAAGAAAGGCGAGATAACAAAGAACAGTGATGGTACTGTTTCTGCTCAAGATATGATGCGATTATTTGGAAATAAGACTGACAAGAAAACTGTAGAGCAAGCTATCACTGAACAACTGAACAATACAAATAATATTGAACAATCTATTCAGCATAAACTTGAACAATCTCAAAACAGCAATGAACAGCTTTTACAGCAACAAATTGA
>NZ_NEGJ01000027.1 GCF_002135415.1 Acinetobacter sp. ANC 3832 | reverse complement strand
ACCTGATCCCTTCCCGAACTCAGAAGTGAAACCTCTTCGCGCTGATGGTAGTGTGGGGTTACCCATGTGAGAGTAAGTCATCGCCAGCTCATTATTCCTAAAAACACCCCCTTCTTATGAAGGGGGTGTTTTTTTATGTATAAAAATAAATCAGAAAAGAAGAAAAATACACAAAATAGCCAATAAAGTAGTATCAAAACTGAAAATAACAGATCATAAATTCTCAATTTAATGTAAAAGAACCTCTTCATTCAGTATTGAAAGAGAAAACTAGTAATTTATTGAGTGATAAATAAACCAATAATGGTGATTTAAACTGCTATTTTTTATAAGAATACTGATATAAAAAATAATGATAAAAATAACCCTTTGTCGTATTGTGATCCATTTGGCGGTTGCGTATATTCGCTCCAAATTAGTTATATCTTGAAATTTCATGTGATTTTGAGAATGATGTTTATGTTGGAGATTGAAATAAATGGCAATAGAAACAGTAGATGTAAATTCTATAGTCGATAAAGCAAAATTTACCCCATTCCATTTTAGAGTTGTGGCGTGGTGTTTACTGATTATTCTTTTTGATGGTTATGATCTAGCAATTAATGGCGTGGTTTTACCCTTGTTAATGGATGATTGGGGATTAAGTGCTGTTCAGGCAGGAATGCTTGCAAGTACTGCTTTAGCAGGCATGATGTTTGGTGC
Source organism: Acinetobacter sp. ANC 3832 (assembly GCF_002135415.1). GTDB lineage: Bacteria > Pseudomonadota > Gammaproteobacteria > Pseudomonadales > Moraxellaceae > Acinetobacter. The sequence goes on along the minus strand of NZ_NEGJ01000027.1, from coordinate 14,481 downwards.
AATGATTTTTGGCTCTCTAGCGGATAAAATTGGTCGTAAAAAAGTCATCATGATTTGTATTGTACTTTTTAGTGGACTAACGTTTGCAGGCGGTTTCGCATCAAATCCAACTGAGTTTGCAATCTTACGTTTCTTAGCAGGTTTAGGTATTGGCGGTGTTATGCCTAACCTTGTTGCTTTAACCTCTGAATATGCGCCACAACGTATGCGTAGCACGTTGGTTACAACCATGTTTAGTGGCTATGCTGTAGGTGGTGTGATGGCTGCATTATTAGGTTCATGGTTTACGCCAAACTTTGGTTGGCAAATTATGTTCTTTATTGCAGGTATTCCATTATTACTTTTGCCGATTATTTGGAAATTTTTACCTGAATCTTTAACTTTTATTGTGAAGCAAGGACGACAAGATCAAGCACGTCAAATTGTAAGACGTTTAGCTCCTGATGTTTCTATTCAAGAAAATACACTTTTTGAATTATCTAAAATCGATGTGCCTGAATCTGCAAATGTAGCAAGTTTGTTTAGACGTGGTCGTACTAAAAATACACTTTTGTTTTGGTTGGCATTCTTTAGTTGTTTATTGACGATGTATGCTTTGAGTAGTTGGTTACCTAAGTTAATGATGACAGCAGGCTACTCAATGGATAATAGCTTGATGTTTATGCTCGCAATGAATGTTGGTGCTGTGGTTGGTATTGTGGGCGGTGGCATTTTGGCTGACCGTTACCATCTAAAACCTGTATTAATGTTCCTTGGTATTATGGGTGCGATTGTAATGAGCTTAATGGGCTTGCAGTCGAATCAATTTATTTTGTACATCTTAGTATTCTTAGCAGGTGCAGCATCAATTGGTTCACAAATGTTACTATATAGTTATGTGGCTCAGTTCTATCCACTTGCGATACGTTCAACGGGTATTGGTTGGTCATCTGCAATTGGACGTATGGGGGCGATTGTAGGACCTATTTTAATTGGTGCTTTGTTGGGTATGCATTTACCAGCATACTTTAATTTTATCGTGGTGGGTTTACCTGTATTAATTACAGCCATTGCTGTGGCTTTAATTATGCATGATGATGAGTCTGAAACGATTACTTCAATTAAGCCAGTCGCTGTGAAAGCTTAATTATTAAATTTGTAATAGAAGTCTCCATATGGAGGCTTTTTTATGGGCTGTCAGAATAAAACTCTTCATCATTAAAATGGATATAACCATTATAAGGCTTAATTCATTTTCACCAATTCTTCAAAATATTAAAGAATGACATTTTCCATAACTTTTACAGGAGATCTCTTGGTGTGAAAAGGCTATAAATATTCATGATATCGTAAAAAAGCCCCAACATCCTGTTGAGGCTTTTTCATATTCATTACTTAAGTACAACTCCTGTCATACCTCACATCCTGATGTTCAAACTTAGTATTCTTGTTTTATGTTCGGGGAGCTTCCTGTTCCCTATGCAGTAAGAATAAGAAAATTTTGATCATCGGTATAGAGGTCTTTTCCTGCATTTTGTGTACGCTTAGGATTACACCGGAGAGTTTTTAAAGCTTTTACCATGTTCATGACTTTCTTTTTAAAGGAAACATTCAAGAACATTGTGTAAACAGTCTTTTATAGCTGATGTTTATTTAAGCATGCTAGAGTGAATTTAAAAATAAATTAGAATTCTAATCTATGAATATCAATCAAAAAAAGTTGAGTGAAGGCGATGTTGGAAGTTTACTCAATATTTTAAAAACAAGGTTTGAACAGAATGTTCGTCGCCATCCTAATCTAAGTTGGGAGGTTATCTTAAATCAATTGCTTAAATATCCTGAAAAACTTGGCTCACTCAATGAAATGGAATGTACTGGAGGAGAACCCGATGTTATTTGTTTTGATTCTTCCCAAAATGAATACGCTTTTTATGATTGTTGTATAGAGACCCCAAAGGGACGTAGAAGTCTTTGTTATGATCGTGAAGCTTTAGATGCACGCAAAGAACACCCACCTGAAAATAATGCGATTGAAATGGCGCAAAACATGGGTGTAACACTGTTATCTGAACAGCAATATCGTCAATTACAGTCTATTTTTAATTTTGATTTAAAAACCTCAAGTTGGGTTTTAACACCAGAGAATATTCGAAAACAAGGTGGTGCAATCTTTTGTGATTATCGTTATGGACAGGTTTTTACCTATCATAATGGAGCGCAGTCTTATTATGCATCTCGTGGATTTCGCAGTATGCTCAGTCTTTAGTGAGTCAAAATGACGATGCTAGAAGCTAAACCTGATATTCGATATCTCAAACTAAAAGAACCTGATCAACTGGGATTGGTCAGCGTATCCTCATGCTATTCCTGCAGTAAATGATATTGAAAAGTTAGAATTTCATGCCGATTTCACGTTTTTTGCGGATGAAAATGGTTCTGGAAAATCTACAATTTTAGAAGCGATTGCATTGGCGAAGCTTTTATCAAAGTGTTAACTTCAAAATTGCAGGGAGAGGGTTTGTATCTGATGGATGAGCCTGAAGCTGTATTATCACCTTCAATGCAAATGATGGATGATATAAGGATAACTCGCAGATCATTATTGCGATCCACTCTCCAAGATTACTGGCTTATCCGAATGCGAAAATTGATCAGTTTTCAGATTCGGGCATCAAGCAAATTTGCTATGAAGAGACTGAGCATTTTAGAGTAACTAAGGATTTTTTAAATCATTATTCCAAAAGAATTCAACAATGATTAGAGGATTGAAATAAAAGAAGCCCCGACATCCTGTCGGGGCTTCTTGGTATTGGTTATTGTAGTTAACTTTCCTATTGACTACTTATGTTGTCCATTTCATTATGTTTTATTTTTCTTATGTAGAAACATCCTGTTCCTAATAAAGCTATATTAAATAATTTAACGATGTCGTCATAGTCGTCAAATATTGCAGTTGTTGTAAGTTATTTCGCACAAATATGGTGAATAAAAAAGCAGATCCAAAGATCTGCTTGATTGTACTTATGTTATTTGATTTTAAAAATGTGCATTTAAGCCGATATATGGACCTTTAAAATCCAATTTCATATCACGTTTGTCCATATCACTCAGTTCGATATTTAAAACACGATAGCCCACTTTAGCACCAACATCTACCAATAAGCTTTTAACAAAATCGTATTGGAGTTCTGCTTGCGCATCGGTAATTTTGACATCATTAAGATTGGTATATGTTGCTTCAGCTTTGGCACTTAAGCCTGTAAATGGTAGTTTTACACCTGCTTCTGCATAAATGATCGGTGAATATTCATCGATACTGACATTTTGCCCAAACTGTTTTACATCACCACTTAAGCGTGTTGCGCCAATACCAATATCAGCTTTAACCACATTGTCTAAAATTTCGTAGTAAAGAATTAAATCAGTATGATCTAAATTAATATCAGTCTTTGCTAAACCCAATTGATCAGCTTCAGTTGCAAAGTCTAATTTTGTATATTTCGCTTTGATATTTGGAATAATTGGTACAGGATGTTCGAAAGCAACTGAAACTTGTACTGTTCCATCACGTTCAATATCTTGATCAGCTTGATATTTTTCATTGATATTGGCTGTTCCATCGACATTCCAATAGCTAACATCACCTTTTAGACCAATAAAATCAGCTTGAGCAAAAGAACTGAGCCCTAAAACTGCTGCCAATAGCGGTAATTGAATCGCTTTCATATTTTCCTCGTGATGGAAATGATGTATTCATTCCATTGTTTTGTTACTTAAATACATTTCATTACGGTCAAAACTGAGGGCATGATATAGCGGTTTATACAAATTTGCATTATTAGAATAGTGAAAGAGGCAGGTTATGACACAGCAAATAGTCGAGTTTCCGTTGTATGTTGCGAACAAGGCAGTAAAAACAACGCAATGGCTTGAAGTCCACAATAAATATAGTGGCGTAGTTTATGCAAAAGTTGCGCTCGCAGATGATAAAGTTTTAGAGAAAGCAATTGGTGCTGCGGTAAAAGCAGAAAAGGACATGGCCGCTTTAAAACCATTCCAAAAGCAAAAAATATTATTGCATTGTGTACAGCGCTTTAAAGAAATGCGTGAAGAATTAACCGAGTTATTGATTATTGAAGGTGGAAAGCCGAAAGGGGCTGCCGCAGCAGAAGTTGAGCGTTTGATTAATACCTTTCAATTGGCTGCTGATGCAGTGACGCAATTGGATGATGGGCGAATTATGCCATTGGCCGTAACCGCAGCCGCTGCTGCGTATCGAGGCATGATACAACATGTACCGATTGGTGCAGTTTCCCTGATTAGTCCCTTTAATTTTCCTTTAAATTTAACCGCACATAAAATTGCTCCTGCAATTGCAGCGGGTTGTCCCTTTGTATTAAAACCTGCGAGTTTAACGCCAATTTCAGCTTTAAAAATTGCAGAAGTTTTAGCTGAAACAGATTTACCAAAAGGTGCCTTTTCGGTATTGCCGTGTCAACGTCAACATGCGGATGTTTTAGTAACGGATGATCGTTTTAAATTATTAAGCTTCACAGGTTCCGATGTGGTCGGTTGGGATATGAAAGCCCGTGCAGGTCGTAAAAAAGTCACGCTTGAATTGGGTGGCAATGCGGCAGTGATGATTGAGCCTGATACTGAAATTACAGATGCTTTGATTGACCGTTTAATTGGGGGTGCTTATGGTCATGCAGGGCAAGTGTGTATCAGTGTGCAGCGCATTTTGGCACATGCCGATATTTATGCTGAATTAAAGAAAAAATTGGTCGCAAAACTTAAAAAAATCCAAGCAGATGATCCAAGTTTAGCGACCACGCTTGTCGGCCCTATGATTAAGGAAGATGAAGCAGTCAGATTAAAAAAATGGGTGGATAAAGCAGAGAAGAAAGGCGCAAAAATTCTCAGTGGTGGCACACTAAAAGGCGTGCTATTTGCACCAACTTTATTGGAAGGTGTGGATGAAAGTTTAGATATTTATCAAAATGAAGCCTTTGGCCCTGTGGCAATTTTAGAAAAGTATAAAGACTTTGAAAAGGGCATAGACATCATCAATAAAAGCCGTTTTGGTTTACAGGCAGGTGTCTATACGCAAAGTCTGAATAAGATGCTTTATGCATGGGATAATTTACATGTTGGTGGTGTGATCATTAATGATATTCCAACTTTCCGGGTCGATAATATGCCTTATGGTGGCGTGAAAGATTCAGGATTAGGGCGTGAAGGTATTCAGTCTGCCATTCGGGATATGCAAGAAGAACGCTTGCTTGCCATTAAACAATAAGCCATATTCAAAGGAGCTTCGGCTCCTTTTTTAATGGGTACATTGCGAGAATAACAACGATGAAGAAAGTGTTTTATCAGTGCATTTGTGCTGTGGGTTTAGTGTTGAGCAGTCTAAGTACGTTTGCATTTCAGCAAGTAGAATTGGTGGATGATGCTCGCTCACAGATTTGGCAGACTTTATATTATGACCCTGCTTATACTGCACTCAAATATCCAATGGGTGATGTACCGATTATTAAGGGCGTATGTACCGATGTCGTGATTCGTGCATTAAGACATCAAGGTATAGATTTACAGCAACGCATCCATGAAGACATGCAGAAAAATTTTAAACAATATCCGCAAAAGTGGGGGCTAAAAGGCACTGATAAAAATATTGATCATCGGCGTGTACCGAACATCATGAAATATTTTGAACGCCAAGGTTATGCAACCAAAGATCAGCAATATTTACTTGGGGATATTGTGACTTGGGATTTGGGCAAAGGTTTAACCCATATTGGTATTATTTCAGATAAAACCAGCATGCTGTCGAAAACACCTTTGGTGATTCATAATATTGGTTATGGCACACGAGAAAATGATATTTTGCATGAATATAAAATAATAGGGCATTTTCGTTTACCCCATTCTTTAAAATAAAAAGATTCACATCAGTTTAATTTAAAAGTAAATTTAGATGAATTAAAAGAGATCTTATATTTAGACTCTTGATTGTGAGTTTAAGGATAAAAATAAAGAGTCTGTGAATACTGATGTAGGATATTTAATAAAAGGATAAAAAAATAACCAAATGAGACGAATATAGGATGTAAAAGTGCTTTGCGCTGTAGAAATTACAGAAAAAAGCAGTGAAAACAGGTATTGTTGCGTCATTAAACAGCTATTTTGACTGATCTTCTTTAAGCAAGAAATTCTGATCTTTACTGGTTTGTAATTAGAACAAAGCGCCCACAAGGTGCTGTCTTATTCAAACAACAAAATTTTTTTGGTACTTTTTTTGCATGCGATACACAATCAAAATAAGCAGCATTGAAAGATGCCTATAGTATTAGGTGTGTTATGACAGAAACTCGTGAAAACTGGTCGGCTCGATCCGGCTTTATCATCGCAGCTGTGGGCTCAGCTGTCGGTTTAGGAAATATTTGGCGGTTCCCATACGTTGCCTATGAAAATGGTGGCGGTGCGTTTTTAATTCCTTATTTAATTGCATTATTAACCGCAGGTTTACCATTATTATTTTTAGATTATGCGGTGGGGCATCGTGGTACGGGTTCGCCCCCAAAAGCCTATAAAAAATTGTGGAAACCTGCTGAAACCTTAGGTTGGTGGCAAGTCTGTGTTTGTATCATTATTGGTCTGTATTATGCAGGCGTATTGACTTGGGCAGGCAGTTACATTTACTTCTCAGTCGGACAAGCATGGGGTTCAGACCCAGAAAGCTTCTTCTTTAAAACCTATTTACAAACCACTGACTCTAAAACCTTTGATATGACTTTTATCAGTCATTTGTTTTGGCCATTGGTGGCAGTTTGGATTGGTGTTTTAGCCATTTTATATGGTGGTGTGAAAAAAGGGATTGAGCTTTGCAATAAAATTTTCATGCCATTATTGGTTGTTTTATTCACAATCCTCGTGATTCAAGCAGTGCGTTTACCAGGTGCGACAGAAGGCTTAAATGCATTCTTCACGCCAAACTGGTCGAAGATGATGGACTATAAAGTATGGCTTGCTGCATATGGTCATATCTTCTTTAGTTTATCTGTTGGTTTCGGAATTATGGTGACGTATGCATCTTATTTAAAACCGAAAACCAATTTGACAGGTTCAGGCTTAATTGTGGGTTTTGCCAATTCATCGTTTGAGCTTTTAGCAGGTATTGGTGTCTTTGCAGCCTTGGGCTTTATGGCACATGCGGCAGGAAAACCTGTTGAAGAAGTGGTGAGTGGTGGTATTGGTTTAGCCTTTATTGCATTCCCTAAAATCATTTCAAGCTTAGGTTCTGGCGCTGATTTATTTGGGATTCTATTCTTCGGTTCGTTGTTTGTTGCGGGTATTACCTCGATGGTTAGTATCTTAGAAGTGCCAATTTCGGCATTACAGGACAAACTGAAATGGAGCCGTACGAAGGCTGTGACAATGGTTGGTGGTGGTACAGGTGTGGTTTCAATCTTCCTATTCTCGACCAATAACGCCATTAAATTGGTTGATATTATTGACCACTTTATTAACAACCTCGGTATTGTTTCGGGTGCTTTAATTTCAATTATTATGGTGTCTTGGTTTAAACGTAATTTGATGACTGAGCTTGAAACGCATATCAATAGCATTTCAACCATACAGTTGGGTAAAACTTGGGAATTCACACTTACGATTGTGACACCTGTAGTTTTATTATCAACGCTTTTACTGGCATTAAATGCATTGATCAGCAAGGGTTATGAAGGCTATTCAAGCAGTCTACTGTTATGCTTTGGATGGGGCAGTATTATTTTCTGTGCACTTGGTGCATTGTTAATGTCAAAAATTCATGATCGATAGGAGATGAATATAATGAATACTTCTGCAATTGTGATGATGATTATTTCGATGCTGTTTTTATGGGGTGGTTTGCTTTTGGCGATTATCCATTTGGTTAAAAACCCTGAAAATTTAGATGATTAATTCTATTTTTCATCATTAAGTTCGCTGAGTGATGGATATTGAAGAATAAAAAAGGTGGCTCTAAAGCCACCTTTTTTTATTTGTACAATTTAGCTTTAAGCCGTTTTTTGAATTCGGCAATAATAGAAGCCATCACCACGACCCACAGCAGGTAACAATTGACGACCGTGGATTTGTTCAATTCCCCATTCCGCTTCAATTTTAATTTCTTCAGCATCTGCATGCGTATTAAAGAAATTCACCATTTGCTGTTCATTTTCAACTTTTAAAATAGAGCAAGTGATATACAGCAATGTACCGCCAACTTTGAGTTGCGCCCACATATTTTCTAAAATCTGTTTTTGCAGTTCAACCGTTTTGGCAATATCACCCGATTGGCGCAATAAACGAATATCGGGATGGCGACGAATCACACCAATGGCAGAGCACGGTGCATCCAGTACGATACAATCCGCAGGTTGTGATGCTTTCCATGTCACCGCATTGCCTGTGATAATCTCAACAGTCGAATCACCCAGTGCCAAACGCTCTAAGTTTTCATGCACACGTTTCAAGCGCTTTTCATCTTGATCCAAGGCAACCAAACGTCTTGGTTGATATGTTTCTAAAATATGTGCCGTTTTACCACCGGGTGCAGCACAGGCATCAATCACAAACTGACCATCAAGATTCGGCAGTAAAGTCGCGCACAGTTGCGCATGTTCATCTTGTACTGAAAAACCACCTGCATCAAAGCCCGGTAAACTTGGAATATGTAAACTTTCATCCAAGACAATACCGACTTCTGAAATTTCGCAAGCATGCGCTTCAATGCCTTCATCTTCTAAAATTTCAAGAAATTCATCACGGCTCACTTGTAGTGTATTCACACGTAAAGTCAGGGGTGCGACTTGTTTCAGTTCATAGCTGAGTGCTTCAAAATCATCACCCCAATCTTTTTTTAAGCGTTTGAACAACCAACTTGGCAAACCATGCGCTTTTTCAAGCACATCATAAAACTGTTCAGTTTCACGTGTTGCACGACGCAAAATTGCATTCACTACACCGCTTAAACTTTCCATACCCAATTGTTTCGTGGCTTCCACTGTTTCAGAAATGGCAGCATGTGCAGCCACACGCGTACACAGTAATTGATACAAGCCTACGTATAGACAAGTTTCCACCAATTCATTTTCTAAAGGCTTTGCCAAAAGAGGAAGGGTAACTTGTTTTAAGGCATGCCATTGACGTAAACAGCCTAAAACCAATTCATGATAAAGCGCGCGATCTTTATCTGACACGATGGTCATGTGTTGATTCAAAACAGAGGCGAGAGATTGACCATTTTGGACAGCCAATAAAGTTTTAACAACCTGAGCGCGTAAATTTAAGGTCTTGCCTGAAGCATAGGGTGCAGATTGTGCCATTATAAAATTTGTCCAATAGTCAGTTTTTGAGTTTGTGCAATTTGTACAGCATTCAGTGCTTTACCACCTGGCCATTGTAAATTGGTTATACAGATACATTTTTTGTCACCACAGGCAACATGAATACCATGTTTGTCCATCGCAACAATTTCACCAATAACAGCGTCATTGGCTTTTTCGGGAGAAAGAGCAGAATTCCAAATACGTAAATTGTTATTTTCATCAATCGGGGTAAAGGCAACGGGCCAAGGGTTAAAAGCACGAATATTACGATCGATCTCTACAGCAGAACATGACCAATCAATTTTTGCTTCGGCTTTAGACAGTTTATGTGCATACACAGTCAAAGCTTCATCTTGAACTTCACGTTTTTCTAAATAATATTTTAACTTTTCTTCAGATTCTAAAACAGTACAAATCGCTTCCGCACCTTGAATGGCAAGTTTGTCATGCAGACTTGCAGAAGTATCCTCCGCCGTAATTGGGCAGAAGGTTTTAAACATCATATCCCCTGTATCCAATCCTGCTGCCATTTTCATAATGGTCACACCTGTTTCAGTGTCACCTGTTGCAATGGCACGCTGAATCGGTGCTGCGCCACGCCAGCGCGGTAATAGCGAACCATGAATATTTAAACAGCCATATTTCGGTGTGTCTAAAACAGCTTGAGGCAAAATTAAACCATAAGCCGCAACCACCATCACATCTGCATTTAAAGCGGCTAGTTCTTGTTGTGCAGCCAAACCTTCTTCTGTAGATGCCTTGAAATGTAAAGGTTGATAAACCGCTAAACCATGTTCTAAAGCCAATTGCTTGACAGCCGAAGCTGCTAATTTTTGCCCACGTCCAGCTTTACGGTCAGGTTGAGTATAAACAGCGACAATTTCATGTGGCGTATTTAACAATGCCGCCAATGCGCTAGCAGCAAATTCAGGTGTTCCCGCAAAGATGATTTTCAAAGATTGAGCTCGAATGAATGGCGTATTGCAAATTATAGCAAAGCTAGTGAGCTGATGTTGTTTGTAAGCAAAAATTAAAATGTGCTGTTGAATAAACGAACAGACATTTTTTGTCACCTCAGATTATTAATAAAAATTGATGAATAAACATACTTTTGTGATTTAAATTCGCATTTTTCACCAAAAAATGTGAAGTTGGTTGTTTATATTTTACTTAAACTAAACAATAACCAATTTGTTTCTAATCTATTGAATAAATTATAAATTTTATTTTAAAAGTGTAGAAATCATAAGAATTTACAATTATGATACTTATTATGTACGTGGGTATAAAAAAGAGATAATAATCACATAATAATGATTATATCTTTGTGAAAAAAGTGTTAAAAAACATACAAATTATTATATCGATGGGTAAAAAATTTAGACCCAAAGACCTAAGAGGAATATCTAATGAATAAGATTTATAAAGTGATTTGGAATGCAACCTTAGGAACTTGGGTCGCGGTATCTGAATTAGCAAAAGGTAAAACAAAATCTTCTAAAATTACTGGAATAGTTGGAGCGGCAACTGTTGCTTTGATGGTGACGTTCAGTTCTGATGCGATGGGGGCGTGGATCGCAGGTACGAATGGTTCAGGAGGTACAGCTACAGGCTCTGGAAATGGTATTGCAATAGGCAGTGGAACGACTGCTGCAACTAGAGCAACAGCTAGTGGAGCAAATGATATTGCGATAGGCACTGGGGCATCAGCTAGTACTGTAACTAGCGCAAATCAGCAAATTGGAGAAAGAAGAACTGCGGCAGCTAATTACGCATATCCAGTGAATGGTGGAGCAATTGTTGCAACAAGCATTGCTATAGGTGCGGCGAGTAGTGTCGGCGTGGGTGGTGGTATAGCTCTTGGAGCATATAATGTTGTTGATACGACTAATACTTCGGGCTTTGCAATTGGTTTAGGTAATAATGCATCAGGTGTGGGATTTACTGTTGCTTTAGGTGTGGGAAATACAGCAAATAATACTTCTGCTATTTCAATTGGTACTGCAAACCAAGCTACTGGGAATACTTCAATTGCAATGGGCCGTCAGTCTTATGCTCTTGCTGATTATGGTATTGCATTAGGCAACATTGCGACTGTTGCGACTGGAGCGGTAGATGGCCTTGCTTTAGGTAATGGCTCACAAGTTTCTAGTATTGCATCAATTGCAATAGGTAAGCAAGCGACTGTTTTTTCAAATGCTGAAGCTGCAATTGTAATAGGAAGAAATGCCCAAGCTGCTGCTAATGGTAGCATTGTCATTGGTGATGGGGCGACAGCAACAGGGGGTGCAAGTGATATTAATTCCATTGCTATTGGTACAGGTGCAAAAAGTTGGGGGCAAAGTTTTGCATTGGGAACAGGGGCATCTGCTGATTCTGCTACATTTCTTTTAGCAGACAGTGGTGTTGCTGTAGGTGCTCAAGCAACCACAGGCGCATCAACTGTAAAAGGTGTGGCATTGGGTGTAAACGCGCAAGTTACTGGGTCAACAGTAGCAGGTACTGCAATAGGAGCAGGCGCAGTTGCTTCGAACGATAACAGTGTGGCATTGGGCTCTAATTCAACTACAACTGCAGCAGTGGCGACAGCATCAGCAGTAATTAATGGTAAAACCTATAATTATCAGGGTGCTGCACCTACGAGTGTAGTAAGTGTTGGTGGCGTGGGTAGTGAACGTCAGGTTCAAAATGTTGCTGCAGGTCGAGTTTCAGTAAGCAGTACAGATGCAATAAATGGTTCTCAGTTATTTCAAACCAATACTGAATTAGCGAAAGTTGCGACAGATACAGCGACTGCATTGGGTGGTGGTGCAACAGCAGGTACAACTGCGGGTGGTATTACTGCACCTAGTTATACCATTACTAAAACAGATGGTACTACATACGCGGCGGCAAATAATGTAGGAACTGCTTTATCTAATTTAAATACAGAAGTTGTTAAGCCAATTACTTTTGCAGGAAATACGGGAACCTCCACAAATAAATTGGGTAGTACACTCAATATCACAGGTGGTTTGGCATCAGGCACAAGTTCAAATGCAAATGTAAAAACAACTGTTAGTGGTAATACATTAAGTATTGAAATTGCAAATAATCCAAATTTTGCAGGGACAGTAACATCTACAGGCTTGCAGGTGAATGGTAACAGTGCTGTCACTGGAAATAGCACAGTGACAGGTACCCAGACGGTTACAGGCTTAAGTAATTTAAATGGCGGTGCGAATTTAAATAGCCAGAAAATTACTGGGCTTGCAGCAGGCACACTGGCTTCAGATGCGGTGAATAAAAGTCAACTAGACACAGTGGCGACAACAGCAAATACTGCAGTTACAAATGCAGCGGCTGCACAAACAACAGCAAACACAGCGAACACAACAGCCAATACAGCGGTTACCAATGCTGCAACGGCACAAACGACTGCGAATACAGCGAATACCACAGCCAATACAGCGGTTACCAATGCTGCAACAGCACAAACAACTGCAAACACAGCCAATACCACAGCTAATACAGCAGTTACCAATGCTGCAACAGCACAAACGACTGCAAATACAGCAAATACAACAGCCAATACAGCAGTTACCAATGCTGCAGCGGCACAAACGACTGCAAATACAGCGAATACTACAGCCAATACTGCAGTTACCAATGCTGCAACGGCACAAACAACAGCCGATAAAGGTCTGAACTTTAGTGTAAATGGTGGTGCTGCCGATAATGTGAAGTTGGGTGAAACTGTTAACTTTGCGAATGGTACGAATACAACAGCTGTTTATGACCCTGCGACAAATACTTATAAATATAATGTGATTGATGCACCAACATTTGCAGGTGTAGTTAAAGCCAATGGTTTTGATGCGAATAGCAATAAGATCATAAATGTTACTGCAGGTAGTGCTGATACAGATGCAGTGAACTTTGGTCAGTTAAAGGCGACCAATGCTAATGTAACAGCGGCACAAACGACTGCAAACACAGCGAATACCACAGCCAATACAGCGGTTACTAATGCTGCAGCGGCACAAACGACTGCGAATACAGCGAATACCACAGCCAATACAGCAGTTACCAATGCTGCAGCGGCACAAACGACTGCGAATACAGCGAATACTACAGCCAATACTGCAGTTACCAATGCTGCAACAGCACAAACAACAGCAAATACAGCGAATACCACAGCGAATACTGCAGTTACCAATGCGGCAACGGCACAAACGACTGCAAACACAGCGAATACAACAGCGAATACTGCAGTTACCAATGCGGCAACGGCACAAGCAACAGCCGATAAAGGTCTGAACTTTAGTGTAAATGGTGGTACTGCAGATAATGTGAAGTTAGGTGAAACTGTTAATTTTTCAGATGGTACAAATACCAAAGCTGTTTATGACCCTGCGACAAATACTTATAAATATAATGTGGTTGATGCACCAACATTTTCAGGTACAGTGACATCTACGGGCTTACAAGTAAATGGTAATAGTACTGTCACTGGAAATAGCACAGTGACAGGTACCCAGACGGTTACAGGCTTAAGTAATTTAAATGGTGGTGCGAATTTAAATAGCCAGAAAATTACTGGACTTGCAGCAGGCACACTGGCTTCAGATGCGGTGAATAAAAGTCAACTAGATACAGTGGCGACAACAGCCAATACAGCGGTTACCAATGCTGCAGCGGCACAAACAACTGCAAACACAGCCAATACCACAGCCAATACAGCAGTTACCAATGCTGCAACAGCACAAACGACTGCGAATACAGCAAATACCACAGCCAATACCGCGGTTACTAATGCTGCAACGGCACAAGCAACAGCCGATAAAGGTCTGAACTTTAGTGTAAATGGTGGTACTGCAGATAATGTAAAGTTGGGTGAAACCGTTAACTTTGCGAATGGCACAAATACAACAGCTGTTTATGATGCTAAATCTAACACTTATAAATATAATGTGGTTGATGCACCAACATTTGCAGGCGCAGTTAAAGCCAATGGTTTTGATGCAAATGGCAACACCATTAACAACGTGACTGCAGGTGTCGATGGCAAAGATGCGGTCAACAAAGACCAATTGGATGCGCTCCAAGCAGCAGGAACAGCAACCACCGACAAACTGGGCGAAAGCAC
>NZ_NEGJ01000026.1 GCF_002135415.1 Acinetobacter sp. ANC 3832 | reverse complement strand
AAATTATTTTTTTATTAAAAAAAAATATATCTATGATTTTATTTTTTATAAATAAATTGAATTTTCTACTAAATGACTCTCCATTTAACATAATGGGCGTTATGCGAAGTCGGATTGAGTTATCTTTTTAAAATCAAATACTTAGTTGTTTTACATAACACCCAAAAACCGTAAAAAACCCACGCCGAAACATCTCGGCGGTTTTTTAAACAGTTTTGATATATTTCGCCACTAAAATTGATTAATTATTGGTCAAAACTAAGGAATCATATATAGAGCTGTCCCTGAAAAAATGATCAAAATAATGATGGAAAAAAACATCAAATATTTACCAATGGGATGTTTTCTGTAGGCATAACTAATAGCAATCAAAGTAGCTAGAATAAGTAATGTTGCAGGCCAAAATATGAGGGCAACAAATAGGATACTCTCCGCAAAATTTAATTTAATCATAAATTTTTATTTAAAGTATTTTCATTGTTATAACTAATCTCAGTTCAAAGGAAAAGCCCAACAGGATGTTGGGCTTTTTTATGGCTTGAATATCTATAACTGAGTATTGATCTGATAGCGTGTATTACGGCCACCACCTTCCAATTTGACGATACATTCTTTCTCAAGCAAGTCTGATAAGTGGCGAGTAGCTGTTGCCTTACTGATTTTTGCAACCTTTTGATATTGTGATGCACTGATACCATGTTCAAAGCCATTTTCGCCACCGTCTAATAAACGATTTAGGACTTTGCGTTGTTCTTCACTCAGGGCTAAATTTGAATACTTATGCCAAAATTGACTTTTAAATAATGTTCGATTGATCTGCGCTAAGGTTTTTTCAAGGCTATCATTCAATGTATCTAAAAACCAAACGAGCCAATCTGTGATATCAGAATCATTTTTTTGAGTTTGTTCTAATATCTCATAGTAGCTTTTACGTTTATTCAATATCGCAGTGGACATTGCATACAAACGGATGCTCTGTTCATCCATTTGAGCTAAAGCAAGGTCTGTAAGTGTACGTGTAATACGTCCATTACCATCATCAAAAGGATGTAGGGTAACAAACCATAAATGAGTAATGCCTGCACGTAACAGAGGATCAAGCAATGAATCATTCAGACTTTGATTAAACCACGCTATGAAGGTATTTAAGCGGTCTTCTAAGCCTTCTCTTGGCGGTGCTTCAAAATGTACTTTAGGATAGTCCAAACGACCTGAAACGACCTGCATAGGCTCTGATCCCCGAAGTTGACCAATGCGTAAACGTTGCATTGTCCAATCTGGGTCATTGAAAAGCCAACGATGCCATTGCATAAGACGCTCAACAGTCAATGGTTGCTTAACATCGTTAAGCGCATCTAGCATGATATTGGCTAAACCTTCTGATCGATCTGAGCTTGGATAAGGCTGTTCAAGTGTGACACCTAAGCGTTGAGCTAGAGATGATCGCAATGAAAAAACATTGATGGTTTCGTTTTCAATTGCAGATGAAGCAACAAGATTGGCTAGCAGAGTATCCAGGGTGAACTGCTCTTTTGCTAAATCATGCTGACTTTGCCCAAGAAGAATCCCTATTTTTTGATGTATCTGTCTGGTTTTAGGCAAGATAATTGAATCTAGCCATGTAAAATTTGTCCAGTTTTCTGCTTGCCAGATCCATTCTTGCATTTTCAATCGCTCATCTAAAATTTCAGATGAGTTGAATATAGCACTTATTCGGCTCATATTGTGAGCCGAATAATGGGGTTAATCAGCTCATTTCATCTAGGATATTTCTACTTGGGGGCTAAAAGTCGAATTTCGCATAAGAGATTTTATGTTAAATGAATGCTAGAAATACCTTTGATCTAGCCATTTCGTATAAGGTGTATTATGTTAATTTTAGGGAAAGTGAATAATAATGAATGATGCAGAAAAATTTCAGCTGAAATTGGAGTTAACATTAAACTTAAAATCAGCTAACGAGATTCAAAATTGGGCTACAACTAGAATTGATCAAGACATAACGGATTCAGATGCCCTAGAAATCTGTTTTTTCTCTAAAGAAAAGCAAGTTTTAGATTATTTTCATAATATGCAATTTGAAAGGCTCAACTTGGAGCCTATGTTAAAGCGAAAAATATTTAGAGATGTTTTAAAGAGATATATCCAACTGGCACAGACTATCGAATACTCGGAAAAATTAATCCATAGTCTCTTTAACAAGTTGCTAGAACTTTCAACAATCGCTGATGATGAAGTTTTATATAATTTTATCATGCACTATGATGATGAATTTTATTTATCTGTTGATGGATTTTCTAATTTAGTTCATGAACAAGTATGGTCTATATTTATTAACCAGCTTGAGAAATGGTTTTCATCAAATTCTAACTCCATTTAACATAATGGGCATTATGCGAAAATATCAAAAAAAATAGTAAAAATAGGAGCTTAAAGCTCCAATTTTTGACTTCGCATAACGTGTATTATGTTAATTTTAGGAAAACTTAAATTAAACAGCTTCCTTCAATGAAACATTTTCAACATTTAGAGCAGCTCTTACTTCTTGCACTAAATTCCAAAACATTACTGGAGGGATAGCATTTCCTAGAGCTTTATATTGGGCTGCATCGCTTCCAACTAACTTAAATGTATCAGGGAACGATTGAATACGAGCAACTTCTCTTGGAGTAAAGCGTCTATATTTACCCTCTATACATAACACAGGATCTGTACTATTTAAGCTGACTTTAGCAAGATGTGCTCCAACAGTATTACATGGCTGATTAACATCCTGAGCACGTCCCTTATTCATTTTTTTATTGCTCTTCAATAACCCCTGAACAGCTCGTTCACTGAAATAATATTTAGGATCGATTTCACTTTCAGGGAAAATAACATCAGATAAAGTTGCCTGTTTAAGGTTATTCAATATAGGAAATTTAAAGTTTTTAAAGTGTTTTTCACTTTTAAAACCTACAATAAAAACCCTTTCTCGTTTTTGAGGGACACCAAAATCCACAGAGTTTAGTAATTTCCAAGTAACGTAATAGCCACTTTTTCTAAACTCTTCTAAGATTAATGGAAATGCCTCTTTTTTATTTGCTGACAGTATTCCTTTCACATTCTCAGCAATAAAAACTGATGGCTTCTTTTCTCTCAAAACTTTACACATTTCAAAGAAAAGCTCACCTTTCTCATCCTTAATCCCTAAGCGAGGAGGATTTTGAGCAACAATTGAAAAGCTTTGACATGGAAACCCACCAGTAAGTAAATCATGTTCTGGAATTGATTTATGGTCTAAAGCTTTAATGTCACCTACAAATGTAGGACATGAAAAATTCGCTTCTAAAATTTCTATGGCTTTTGGCTCAATATCATTTGCAAAAACGATATCAACATTATTCGATGAATAATATTGACCTAGAAACTCAAAGTCTCCTTTTAAACCAACATCTGTTCCACCACAACCACAGAACAGAGAGACTGCTTTTAATTTACTCATGTGTACGTAATAACTCTACTTGCGTATAACAGCTTTCATCAAAGAAGATATCTGCACCATTTCGGGGAACCATCCTGATACGGTCTTGCTTATATAAACCAACTGGATCTTGGATAATCCATAAAGAACAACTCTCATCTGAAAGCTGTAAACGATAAATAAAATATCTATCTCTATGCGATTCAGCAGCAGACCATTCATTAGGAGTAAGATGAATCCGATTAACAGTGAAATTTTTCTGACTTACTGTAGTTTTAACTTCGATATGACGCATAGTAGCATCTAACTCTCGAGATAAAACATCGTAACCAACTGCAAATCGTGTTGGCATATGACTCACTAAATCAGCTAGCTTAGGTAGACCATTCTTAATTAGCCAAATTTTTTCATGGGCTAATGTTAAAGCTTCACCTTCATCACCGATTTGTTTAGTACTAAATGCTAAAGCATCAGAAGTAATATGAGATTTTTTAGATATTTCTTTTTCAAAAGATAGAAGCACAGCTTTACTAGAATCATTTACAAAGTCTATCCACAAAGGTCTTAACGCCCCTATCTCTTGTAGACTTTGTTCTTTTTGATAATTTGTAAATAAAGGAGCATGATCCTTGAAATATGTCAAAAATTCCCGAGCGTCTTCTCTAAAAAAGTACTTGCCTTCATAGTCTTTAAGCATCAAACCCGCTAATACACAATAATCTAAAATATCTTGTGAATATCGCTTTGTATCACCCTTAGCATCATAAGCAACCTTATATTCACGGTTTGTCAAAATTCTGCCAATAGTGAGAGAAACATCTTCATGATCTCTTGTCACTCTAAGGTCATTTAAAACACAGTGACAAAACTCTACATCTGTAATGTATAGGTTTTCTTCTGTAATAGAAGAAGTTAAAAAATTTGAAAGCCATAACAAGGGACGAAACACTATATTCGCATCAATAATTTCTTTTATTTTATAGTTTTTTAAAAAACCTCCTGGATGTTGAAAAGTTGAGATAAATCTTAAGAAAAACTCTCTCAAATTTGCTGTATCAGCCAAATCTTTACATAAATTTGTAGCAATTACGTGATCATCATAATTCTTCATCATACTAAATAAAGCGGTGATCTCAGTTCGCCAATTACTTACGGTATCCAAGGCAGCATTAGCATTACCTGGATAATCTTTGATAGCTTTCGAGATATTTTCTTTAAAAATATCTTTTTTTTGTCCGTCTAACTCTACTATCGCAAATGACATATACCCCAAAACGTTTTCAATGTTTTTTTTGAATCGTGGTCTTGGATGATGCAAGCGTTGATAGAACTTTTTGGGAACTTCGTACATTTATAATTTCTCAAGTATTTTCTTTGCCAAAGTTTGAGCTAGTACAGGAGGTACAGCATTCCCTACCTGTCTGAATTGCTCTGTTTTATTACCAATGAACTCAAACCGATCAGGGAATGATTGCAAACGAGCACATTCGCGTACAGTAGGAACTCTATTGGCATAATAATGAAAATGATGTCTATGACCCGTATCAATCGTTGGTGATGGTGCATGATCCGGGAATCTTGTCCAAGCAACATTGAAATTACGGCTATTTCTTAGTTCTTCTGGTAAAGCTTTATAATTTTTTCCTGGGGGCACTAATTTAATAGTTTCTTTAACCTTATCAGAGTGATTCGCAGCAATATGATTTAAAACACTATTTGAATTATGTCTCATTAACTCTTGATAAAAGTTTTGAATTGGTAGGGCGTACTCTTGAATCGGTTCACCTAGTACATTTTCTAAAAGAGGTAAGTCATGTAAAGCATCATAAGTACTTACCATTTTTTTAAAAATTAAGTCTTCTTGTTCTTTATGAGTAGGTAAAGGGAATTCAAACTTCTCACCGTTCTTTGTCCCTATAAAAAATACTCGGCGTCGATGTTGGGGAACACCATATTCAGATGCTTTTAATATTTGAAAATTTACCGTATAGCCTAATTCTTCTAGACTTTTTATAATTTCATCCTTAATTTTTCCTTTAAACAAGGAAACCATACCAGGAACATTTTCAATCAAAACATACTTAGGATTAAGTAACGACACTATCCTAATAAAAGACAGGTATAACTGATTACGTGGATCTTCTAACCTACGAGGACCCGATAAAGATAATCCTTGGCAAGGAGGTCCACCAATAACCACATCAACAGAACTTTCATCTAATGTTTCTAATATTTGTTCATTAGAGATTTCACGAATATCTCCAAGAATAGTCTTAGCATCTTTATGATTTAACTTAAAAGTTTCGATAGCTGCCTTATCGTGATCTATTCCTAAAACAGTTTTGAATCCCTCTTGTTCAAAGCCATAAGAAAGACCGCCACAACCACAGAATAAATCAACAACATTTGGCATAACTAGCTTATACAACAATAATAAAACAGGTGGCTGAATACTAAGTTATATAAGGTTTTGGAGCAAATTCCATGTGCTTACAAAAGAATCTTTGGCGATATATTTAACATAAAACCTCTTATGCGAAATGATGATTTCTTAAATTTTGGGCAAAAAAATCCCAGCCTAGAGGGTGGTGGCCGGGAACTAAAATTGACTCTAAATCAGGTGGCTGGATGGGTCATAAATGATTTCATTTACTGCCTGTCTGGCTTAAGAACACTATATAAAGAATTAATTAATTTGTATAACAGATAAAATTGTAAATAATGATCGAATTATTAGATAGTTATTTTAGATCATAAAAAAGCCCAACATCCTGTTGGGCTTTTTTACATATTTGGTACTGAGGCATGACTCCTGTCTTACCTGCATTTTCCATTGCTGTCTTTTCTTATTCTTATCTGGAGCATCCTGCTCTCTATGTGCCCATGATAAGCAATATATGGGTGAGCATCTAGGCGCAAACAGCGTGAATTGATGTACGCCTTGGCGTACAAAACTGAATAAAAAACTATCCCCTTTTTATCCGCAGAAATTGTGGATTATTTCAGCAGTGTGACAGTTGAGAACATAGGGAAAAGTTTAAAATTGATTAATATTTAATCAATTTTAGTGGCGAAATATATCAAAACTGTTTAAAAAACCGCCGAGATGTTTCGGCGTGGGTTTTTTACGGTTTTTGGGTGTTATGTAAAACAACTAAGTATTTGATTTTAAAAAGATAACTCAATCCGACTTCGCATAACGCCCATTATGTTAAATATGTACTTAAGTGCTGAAATCGAAGTAAATATGTAATAAAAACCTTACAGGCCATGTTTGTTTAAAAGATAGACTACTTACCAGTAAATTAAATTTTAGATAATATTTTAAATTATTGAATTTTTTATTTATATTTTTATTAAAAAAGGGGGGGGATAATGGGCAAGTTATACTGTCTAGTATTGTTTATAATTGCATCCGTTGTTATTGGATATAGTTTTTTTAAACTTCCTCCTTCTATTGAATACTTTGAGGAAGAAAAATTATGCGGAACATATGAATATGAAGATTATGCTATTTCATCTAGGCCTCCATATCCAAAAGAGTATTTTATAAGATTTGATCAATATGGTTTATTTGGACTGAGAAGTAATACATATCCTAATAGGGTGAATTTTGAAAATTTAAAAAAGGGCCAAAAAGTTTGCTTGGTTTTAAAACGTAGAAAAGATAAGGAAAATGACTTAAGTCAATCAATTTTAGTTTTATTGAACACTCACCACTAAGGTAAATTTTACGGCTAGGTTCTTAACTGTTGCACTTGCTAGTTGAATCTGCCAATTAAAAAAAGAGGATTATCTTTTCTTTAAAGATCAATATTTTTTAAATTTTCATAAAATTAATATAATGCTAATTATACGAAGCCCATGTCTGAACATGGGCTTTTTTGATTCTTGATAGTACTTGTTCTTGAAAGATTGACTAACAGGACTTTATACATCTAGAAAGCTCTTAACTAGTTGATTGTTTTTATTGATTCTTGCATTTTTAAGCGACGTGACTCCTCTAATTTAGTTTTGATTATTTGGTAAAGCGCTTATTGAAAGCTCCAAGACGCTTTAACATTCATTTTAATCTTCTAAAACCCTGGTCCATTCCAATCATGGGATGACTCATCTTTTTTGAGCTCAATGACTTCAACCTCATCTAGAATCTGGGGTTCAAGCTGAGTCTTTAACGCCTCAATGATTAGATCGTCTCTTTCTTTAAACTTTTTAAGATTATCTTGCTGATCTAATTCATAATCTTCAGGAAAATAACGACTCGCTAGCGGTGCGATAAAACCCTCATAAATCTGCATAAACCCTCGCATTTCAACCTGTTTCCCCTCAAAGTTTCGCTGTATATCATTGCGTTGCGATGGATAGAATTGATAACTAAAGTGCTGATCAAAAGCAAGATTCCGGGTGTTATCAAAATTGGCTAGCTTTTGAATAAATTGACTGAGATGTCTTAAAAAATAACGTAAATATTCTTGGTTATCGTCATTCGAACAATATTGATCAAACTTGTCCCAAATTGATGGGGTTGCATCCTGTAAATTGATCTGAATAAACGTCGCCCCAGGAACAATTAATTGCTCGCAACTTAAGTCCTTCATTAACGTCTGTTTCTGTAATTCTATCCACACAGAGTCAAATGCTGAACGTTCTAAAAGCCGACTCATGATCCCACAATTTTGCTGATGCATCTTTAAAAACGATTCATGATAAGAAGCCCCTTGGCAAGCCTTCACAATCGTTTGTTGTAGCTCATTCAGTTCAAAATCCTTGTATTTTTTCCGATCAGCATACCGTTGTTGTAGCGGCTTTATCTGTTCTAACTCACGCTTGGCAAGTTCGTTCTCATATGCTGTTTTATACAGCTCCATTTTGTTTTCTTCTCGGATCCGTTGAATCGTTTCTTTCTGTGCTTGAACGTCGAGCTGAATAATGGGATCTGCACTGTACAGTTTCCACCTTGGAATCTGCGGAACATCTTTTAAATGGGTAGCAAACTGTTGGTTGTAATCCCGATTCGATAAACAAGAAACCCTATTTTCAACCGTTAACGCTAGCCCATTGAGCATGACGATTTTCTGTGGGGCATATTGCTGCAGACAATCATTCAGTAACTGTTCGGTCGTCTGCCTAAAAATCAGCACCTGATTCTTTCCCTGGCCCAAAGCATTGGCTGTCATTTTTTGTGCACCGCCTTGCTGTGGATTTTTGGGCCGGTACTGCTTAAAAAACTGTTCCGGTGAGCGTTCTATTCCATCGGCAAGGCTACGCTCAGAGTACATCAGATGTAAATGCGGTTGATCCTCACCAGTTAAAGCACTGGCATGATGGTGTACCGCTGCCGTATAGGGAAACTGATACCTATCGGTAAATTCCTGAATAAAGGATTCGACCAACTCAATCCGCTGCAATCTGTTCAGCTCTTTAGGCAAAGCAACCGTTAAAACAGTCGATGACCGGCCTCGTTCAATTTCATGCTGATCGGCACTTTTCCAAAAATCTGCAGGCCGATTTTTCGCCCAAGCAGGCAGGTGTCCAGAACGGACAAACTCTAATTCTTCATCCTGTTTTTCCGCTAAGAAATGTCCTGTCCTGGTGAGGTAATGGAAGGCATTTTTGCTGCTATTCGCCTTCTTCACATTATGCCGAATGTCCATGTAAAACATTGATTGCTACTCTCGATTTTCGGGGGGCTTTTGCTTTTGCTCCGCAGGACGAAGACTTCTGTCTTTTTTGCAAAACTATCACGCTAGGGATAGTTTTGCAAAAAAGACAGGGAGACGAGATAACAATTAATTCTGCGATACAGAATTAATTGTTAATTTCACTGTACTAACGAGTTAAGCTCACTGTACTAACCGTGAAAATATTTAAATCTTTAGGAGCGTTTATGGCCGGTCGTCAAAAATTGATTTTAACGTTGGATGATGTGAAACAACTGATCAAACATATTCAACAACTGCCCTTCAAAAGAAAAATAGAACAGCGATTTCTAGACATCCTTCCAGGCAAAAAAAGCATGGCTGATTTTTCTGAATCAGACTTACTTCTAGTTAAAAAATGTCGCTATGAAAAAAATGCCTATCTCAAACAAATGGCAGCATTGGCAAAAATTCAATCGCAATCTACCCCAACAAAATTTGAACGTGAAATTTTGGATTTAGCCAAACGTTCAGATATTGATGCACATTTTTTAAAATTGGATGCCTTAAAAAACTATCTGCAACAACAGGATCAGAAGAAAGCTGAAAACAAACTCAGAAACCAGAAAAAGCGTATCGACTCGAAAGTAAACAAAACCGACCCAAGTCTAAAAAAACAACGTGATCGAGAAAATTACTACTTGGGTGCAATGTGTAAAAAGCTATTTGAGCTCACTGGTTTTCATGCCAATCAGCCGAATGACTTAAAACGCCTGCAACACATCTTTATCGATGCAGCTGCCACAGCTGTTTGGATCGAAAAAAATCAAATAACTGAAGATCAAAAAATAAGAACTGCGGAGAGGCATGTACACAATGGAATTGTCAAAACCGCAGTAGATGGATTTGAGCAGGACAGTAGAAACCCATTTAAAGCCACAGAGCGCTCGTTTCAGCCATCTTTAACTTGAATGACATGAAACTATGTGTAAAGCAGAAAACATTGAATATGCGTCAAATAGGCCGTATTGAACGAGTGTCTACGAGTGCCACACTGAAAAGTCGTGCCTAGACCCTCTGAAAAACTGTTTTTTTGTAAATGGAGTTCAGAAAATTATGGATTTATTAATTTAATTTGATTCTAAAACGAGCATCGCGAGTAAAAAAGGGTTATGAGCAAAGCGAATTCATTCTTGTTTTTGATTTTGCTTGTGCTTTTTTCAGTATAAAAATTGAATTCGGTATGAGATAAAAATTGCCCCTTCGAACTGAGCGAAAGCGAAGTTCAATAGAGTTTGAGCAGAGCGAAAACATAGGGCAATTTTTTATGTTATGGGCTTTTAATTATTTTTAAGCTTTTAAATGCTTTTAGACAGTAATTTTTATATTATTTTCAAATATTTATGCTGCTATAAAGATAGGTTTAAGGGGTTATAAAGATAGGTTTAAGGGGTTATAAAGATAGGTTTAAGGGGTTATAAAGATAGGTTTAAGGGGTATTTGAATAGGTAGATTATTGACTATTTTAAATAGGTAATCTATAACCTATTTAAATGGATTAATTAATTTAATGAAATATGACTAATAACAACAAACTAGTTGTAAAAGATAATGCCTTAATTGATGCATCATTTAATTTATCGCTCATTGAGCAAAGAATTATGCTTCTAGCGATTGTTGAGGCAAGGGAATGTGAAAGCTTGTCTCCAGACACTCCTATTGAAATATCTGTAAGCGATTATATTCATCAATTTAAGGTGGATAGTAATAATGCATATAACCTCATTAAAGATTCAGCAAGGACTCTTAAAAGAAGAGAATTTAGTTATTTAGATCGCTATAAGGGAAAAGAAGCTCTAACAACAGCAAATTGGGTGAATAAAGTTACTTACGTAGATACTAGTGGTTTAATTGTTTTATATCTTAGCAATGAAGTTATTAGCCTAATTAGCAGGCTTAGCGAACAATTTACTAAATACTATTTAGAGCAAGTTTCTGATTTCAAAAGTAAATATAGTATTAGATTATATGAACTTGTAATCAAGTGGCTAAGCGTAGGTAAAACAGATAAATATAATCTTAATGATCTTCGATCTAAGCTTGGATTAGATGTTCAAGAATATTCAACTATGTCTAATTTCAAATCCAATGTTTTAGATAAGGCTGTAGCTGAAATTAATAAGCATACAAATATTCACCTTAATTATGAGCAATTCAAAAAGGGACGAATCATTACTGATATTCAGTTCTTGATAAAATCAAAACCTCTTGCATCACGTCAAAGGGCTATAAAAAAAGTTGAGAAAACTTTTCATGAAATGAGTGATGCACAGGTCAATATTTTTGGTAACCAACTATCTCGCATCCATGAGCTATCTCATTTAGCCTCAGAAGGAGAAAGCTATGAAATTCTTGCATCAAAAATTAAGGAAATGCTTCGAGATCCTAAGCAACAGCCTGTGTTACTACCCCATTTAAAAAATTTAGGTTTTAAAATTTAAGTGTATTGAAGAATACACTTATTGTATTCTTCAATACGTATCAGCAATACAACATAATACAATATGAAAACAAGCACAAAATACAGTGTTAGTGATGCAGCTACACTATATAAAAAGTCTAGAGCTACACTATATAAAGATATAAAAAACGGAGTATTGAGTCGTGATAATGATGGCTCTATCGACTTTTCAGAACTACTTCGTGTTTATGGTGAACCTTTTGGTGGAAAACAATCAAAACGTATTGATACATCTTCAATACAAAATATAAATACACATGAATACACAGACAATACGTTTGTAGAACTTAAGAATCAGATTGATTTTTTAAAGAAACAATTAGAAAAAGCAGAAGATAGGGAAGCTAAAGCTAATTCTCGTATCGATACACTTCTTACGCTCATTGAAATGAAACCCCCTCAAGCTAATATGACTACGTTTACCGATCAAGAATCTGAACCTGATATAGCAACGGATTCTCGGTCAGAAGAGTTAGAAGCTAAGCCAGAACAACCAATCGAAAATCCACGTATTCCAGTACCCGAACATATTGAAGAAGAACCTAAGAAAAGGGGATTTCTCAGTCGCTTTTTCTTGCCGAATGGATGAGGGGATTATTCACTGTGTCTAATCAAAACTGTGGAACAACGGTCAAATACTAGGCGTGAAACATGAATAATCCATAAAAAAGCCCTGAGCAATAGGTCAGGGCTTTTTAGAATGAGATAAGTAAATGATTTAGAACAAAATAATTAACTGATTTCGCATAAGGTGTATTATGTTAATTTTAGAGAAACTAAACTGATTTAGATTTAAAAATAAAATCTATTAAAGAGAAAATAATGCATAAAAAGATAGTGCTCTCTTTATTTTTCGTTTTTCTCACAGCATGTTTCCAGCGAGATAAGCAAGAGATTCCACAAGAAGGGGAAATTGTATTTTGGAAACAAGATCTTGAACTTATTGTTAAAGCCAAACTTGGACCACGCCGAGAACATATACCTAGTCAATTCGATTATGAATTTTATCGGCCTGCACGAGAACATTATTTGGGGCAATTTCCCATTGATTATGTTCCTGAAAAATTTCAACCGATTACTCAGCAACAAGCGGACAGTTTACCTAGGCCAGATTCTAATCGGCAATTACAGTTTGATTTAAAGTTAGGGAATTCTGATTTTCAAGCAACGGATGGACCTTTACCTGATCATGATGATCAAGTAAGAGTCCGGATTGAAGGTCTGACTATGGATATGCGAGCTGACAATTTAGATACCTATAAGACCTTCATACAACGAAAAGAATTTTTTAAGGAAAACTCCAAATTTGAAAAATATGGTTTGACCTGTTACCAAAAAAAAGTAGCTGATAATTTCTATGGTTGTTATGGAAAATCTAAAGGACAGCATGTGACTGGTGTTTTATTAAATGTAATTGCTTTGGAAATTACACCAAGTAATCAAATTGCTCAAATTCGAGGAAATAGTTATGAACCGAATAAATATGGCGGTATATGGGTTCAGTGGGAAACCAATTTAAATAATTGGGACAAATGGCAAGAGATAGATAATGCAATTTGGCGCTTACTAGACACCTGGAATGCGGCTCCATCATCTCAAAAAAGTAACTAAATTTTACTTATTTAACATAATGGGTGTTATGCGAAAATATCAAAAAAATAGTAAAAATAGGAGCTTAAAGCTCCAATTTTTGACTTCGCATAAGGTGTATTATGTTAATTTTAGCTATTCTTAAAGTTGTTATGTTTTAATATTATTGAGAATAATAATCATTTTATAAAGAATTCTAATATGAATAATTTATCAATAAGTTCTCCCAATGATCCTTTGATTAAATCTTGGTTTGGTTTTGCTTTAGGTGCAATATCTATTGCATTAAGCCTATTTGGATTGTCCAAAAGTTTTGATTTGGCAGGAATTTTAAGTACCTTAGGCTTTCTATGTTTTTGGTATCCTTGGAGCCAAGTGACAGGTTGGAATAATCCAATAAAAAACTTTTTTAAAGCTGATAATCAAGCTATGACTAAACTGAGTTCCTATTTAGCACTGATTGCAACTGTGTTGCTCATAAGTTCTGTGATTATCAGTTTATTTTCTAATTAGAACTTCATTTAACATAATGGGCATTATGCGAGCTATATGTGTTAGAACCCAATCATTTAGATCGGCCCAGATTATTTTATCTGGAATAGAGTTAATGCATATGATGAGGAAAGGACAATTTGATTTTAAGGGATCAAGTGATTCGATAGGATCATTGTATCAATTAGTTGGCTAAGACAAGGGGTTAGCCAAATTATTTCGACTTCAATTCCTTAATGCGACAGAACCGATAAAATCTAGGTGTCTTAATTTCATGAATAATATTAAATATTCTTTATTTTTATTAGGTTTTTTAATTATTTTTGTGCAATTGGTTGTGTTGCCAATTAATGAATTTTTTATTTTGCCTGCTTACATGGATTATAAGTCTAAAAATATTAAAAATATTAAAAAAGGTTATGCTTGCTATAAAGGAAAATACAAAACAAAAAGTGGAAATTATGTTTACGAATATACTGTTGATAACTCTAATATAACAAGTTTTTCAGGTTTAAAAGTTGATTTTCCATTTCTTTATAAGAGGGGGGAGTTTTTTAAAAAACTAGAAATTAATAATTCAAAATGTATTTTTGTTGATTACGTTGAAATAAATTATTTTTTTATTAAAAAAAAATATATCTATGATTTTATTTTTTATAAATAAATTGAATTTTCTACTAAATGACTCTCCATTTAACATAATGGGCGTTATGCGAAGTCGGATTGAGTTATCTTTTTAAAATCAAATACTTAGTTGTTTTACATAACACCCAAAAACCGTAAAAAACCCACGCCGAAACATCTCGGCGGTTTTTTAAA
>NZ_NEGJ01000025.1 GCF_002135415.1 Acinetobacter sp. ANC 3832 | reverse complement strand
CCAAATCATTTACAGCACCACCACCGCGAATAATAACGATCAGATCTGGTGCGCTATTAAAATCCTTAGCCCACTGTCTTAATGCAGTGCTGAGTGATTCAGTAATACTGGTTGCAGCTGTATTACCTTGAAAAGTTGCTGTGTGATAAATGAAATGGCAAACACCGGCTTTATCTAAGGCATCGGCATCTTTTTTGAAGTCACCTAGACCTGCAGCATTCTCTGGAGCGATTACCAGGATGTTTTGAAGATCAAAAGGTGTTGGTAGTGATTTATTCTTGTTAATTAGGTCTTCAGCAGTTAACCGTTCAACTATCTGCATATAGCGCCGTGCAATATCGCCAATGGTGTAACTTGAGTCTATATCTTCTACGTTGACTGAAAAACCATATTGAGGATCAAACTTAGCTTTTACTTTAATGAGGACATTAAGGTCCTTAGATAGCTCAATTCCGCTTTCACGTTCAAATTTTAGAACCATTTTTGCTGCGGAGAATTTCCAGATGGTTGCCTTACAACTTGCGATGACTTTATCTGTACTTTCTTCTTTTTCAGCCAACTCTAAATAATAGTGACCACCTTTAATGCTTAGATTTCGAATCTCGGCCTTTACCCATACAGGTTCTTCAAAAGTTATAAGGATAACTTCTTGTATAGTTGATAAATATTCACTAAGGGTTAGTTGAAACTCAGACATTATAATTTATAAGTTGAAAGGTATGATGATCATAACCTAGGCACCACATTGAACTCAATTACTGAACTTGACCTTGTACAAGGCAACTGCTATATTTTTGTTATAGTGACCGAAGTTATGGTAATCCACATAGTTCAAATTTTATATGCCCGTTTTCAATAGCGGGTATTTTTTTGTTCATCGAAAAGTGGGAAGTTGTTGTGTAAAAGACTATAAAAATAACTTATATTAAATCCATCATAGAATATAAAAATGAGTATAAATTATGAAAAGTACATTATTTATAATTTTCAGTTCACTAAATATAAGTACAGCATTTGCAGTACCACTAAAATTTATAGATGAAGATATAGAAGCAGTAGGTGTAAAATTTCCTCAACAAGAAAATCATGTAACGGAACAGTTGAAAATTGAGAATATAGATCCAGAAAACTCAATGTTTAGTGTGCTTTTAGCTCAAATTTTGAAAAAAAATGAAGTAAATTATCTTTCCGCAAATAATAATGATAAAAGATCGTTTATTAAAAACATGTTAAGTCTTTTTAAAAAAAAGGAAGAGTCCACAGAAACTACTGAGACAGCAAATGAGTGTTATACAAAATTACAAGAAAATGTGGTGATTTATGAAAAGCCAGACTTGGCAACCTATTATTATGTTGAAGATAACCCAGGAACACTTAGAGCTGAAAAATTCCCTACAGATGTTAAAAAGCTAAATAGCTTATTTAATTCACCGATAACTATTGTTGGTTTTAAAAAATCAAAGACTGACGGATCTTTAGGTTTAATACCTTTAACAGTAAAGTTAGAAAAAGAGAAGTTTGATTTTTATATTTTTCATGGAAAACAATTATTTAGCTATAGGAAAACCCAGAGAGGTCACTTGCCTGTTCTAATTGGTTTTGGAGTTTCAGCGATGGGTTCAGGTCAATCAAATGCTAAAAGTTTGTCATTAAGTGGTATTAATGGAGTAGTCGACCTCAGTGCTGCAATTAGTAATACAAGTGTTAAGGGTGATGCTAAAGTTATTAATAAGGGATTAACTTTACCTCCAAGCATATCTAAACTTCTGCCAATGCCTGACAATATTTCGAGTACAAATTTTAATGAAAAGATGAAAGAAATATATAAATTTGTTGACGCTGTTGATGTATCTTCTAGGTTACCACAAGACTCTGATGCTTTAGTGTTAACTCCATATTATCTTGCAATAGGGGAAAGAGAGATGCCTGAATCTTGTTTTATTTTTAACGATGGATTTAAATAATAACAAAATTCCAGCCGCCGAAAGGTGGTTTTTTTATTGTCTTAAATTTGCTGATCGCTTCTTGCTTAACTAAGAAGAAATCTTTCTTAGTTTGACATAATCTTTGACGTACTTTTGTTTATTTATATCTTATATATTTGATAAAAATAATAAAATTAAGGACATTTTTACTGATATTTAAACTCAGTGAATTGTTTGATTTGACTTGTTTAAAAGAGAAGCAAAACTGTTTGTGTATCAAAAAATAAAATAAAGGATAATCAAGTTGGTTTATTGAACTATTCTGAAATACCGAAAGAGTGACTTATGACAGACACAGTACAAGCGCGTAAAGACTTAGAATTTTGCAGTGCTGAACTGTCAAAGTATCAAGATCTAAGTCGTGTTGGATTAAGACATAGTGAATTGATCGCAATTGATAACGTGATGATTCGGCTGAAAGAGCAGATTAAGAATTTACGGTCAGTATTAATCTATGAGCACAAATACCCCATCAATCATTTTGATTGATGGGGTAGAGTGGCTTATTGGTAGAAATCCCACACATAATCGATTGGGAGTGTGTAGATGACTTTTACTTCGTTTTGTAACCAGGCATTTAGTGTCATTTCGACATCAGGAATTACCACTTTGGATTGAGTGGTTGAAATTTGTACCAACTCCTGAATGGCATTAGATAATCCAAAATGCTGAATGGGAAATGGTGGGACGTAAACAGATATTTCATCACCAACTATTTTTTGAAAATAACCCATCACCATATAAGCTGAACTTGGATTGTTGATATGATTTGCTGCTAATTTTACAAGAGTATTAATTGGTGGGTTTTTAAAAAAATTCTGAATTTTTTCAGAGTTTTCAGTGAGGCGTGAGGGGAAGAAAAACCTGCGGTTTGTCCATTGTGGTGAGTTGTTTAAGCCTTGTATTAAACAATCTCTAATCACTTCTGATTTTGATTGCTTCGTTGCTTCACAAAACTCATTAACTTGCTCAACAAGCTTATTAGGTAGGTGAACTTTAACAGGTGTGGACTTCGTATCTGTTAAGAAATCCTCGTGGATTGTATTCATAGTGTTATCTCTGAATGGGTTATAGTGCTTGTATTGTCACCAATAGGTGACACGTATGTCACCATGTTATTTTCACTAACTTCTTCTCTAAAGTCAATTGTTTTAATTATCAATATGGACGCTAACGACTATTTCTGGAAAACCAAAAAGCGCCCACCTAAAACTAAGCCACGCACCAGACCATTACCTAAAGCCACAGAAAAATATTTAGAAGCAGAAGAAACCCTATTCCAAGAATTAGAAGAATATCGAATTGGTTATCGCCGTAAGTTTCAATTTGAATCAACCAAAAATTGGCGGTTTGATTTTTATATTGTGAAGTTGAATCTTCTTATAGAAATTGCAGGTAGCCCATGGTCGGTTGGTCATGGTGGCAAAAAGATAGCAAACGCATTTAATAAATATGGTTTAGCTGAAGAGCTAGGTTATAGAGTTGTACGTCTTGAACCTCATCAAATTAAGTCGAGATATGCAATTGATTGGGTTCAAGGGTTATTAGAGAGATTAGAAGATGGAGCAGATCAGACCATTTCCGCCGACGGATCTAATTGATCGTGCCGAAGAACAAGAAGCAATTCTATTGGCACCCGCCGTGGACCTAAGAGAATGGGTTGTAAAAAACTTTCTAACTTTGGGCGGTGTGCTTCATAACCCTGATCATGACCATATTGCTGAACTTATACATGATGATGAAACCTTTCTAGCATTCGCTTGGGCTTCATCTGCCGCCGTTGCTAAAAAGCGTATGGTCTTAGGTCAATGTGAAAAAGTGATGTTCAATCAAGGTGGATGGAAGAAAGCACGCCAAGAACAACAGATGCGTGACTGGTTTGGATATGTACCGATTTACTTAATCACGATTGATGCGAGTTATTGCGAGAATACAACTGATCTCGAATTCTGTCGTCTGATCGAGCATGAGCTATATCATATTGGTGTAGAGCGTGACGAAGATGGTGAGCCAATCTATAGCGACCATACAGGTCTACCAAAACATTATCTTGCTGGGCACGATGTAGAAGTATTCTTCGGTGAGACAAAACGATGGGGAATGGATGAGTCAGTCAAACGACTTTTAGAAATAGCAAAGAATGCACCATTCGTATCAAAAAAAAGTATCGCTGCGTGCTGTGGAACGTGTGGGATTAATTGAGCCTTGAGGCTCTTTTTTTTGCCTATCTTGCTATACGTAGCTATACAAAGAGGTGTTTATGGCAGCACTAAATGAGCCTGTAAAAATGTTTATAGTTCAGTCTCTTGCATGCTTTGAAACCCCTCAACAAGTAGTGGAAGCTGTAAAGCAAGATTATAGGCTTGAAATAACAAGACAACAGGTGGCACTTTACGACCCAACGAAAGTTGCGGGACGTAATCTTAGTAAAAAATTAAAGGATTTATTTGAGCGTAGCCGTAAAGATTTTCGAAAAAACATTGAGGATATTGCGATTGCAAACAAGGCATTTCGATTAAATGAATTGCAGAAAATGTATGAAGACTCAGGTCGCAATAAAAGAGCAAAGCAAAATATATTAAAACAGGCATTTCAAGAAACTGATGGGCGAGTAACTCGTCAAGAAGTGACAGGTAAAGATGGTGGGCCGTTAGAATCAATACAAACAACCGTTTCTAAGGAGGCATACCTTAAAGCAAGGGAGCGAATCTTAGATGAGTACTGAAGCTGAGCGTGACCTTGCTATACAAATTGAGGCTCAAGAAGATTTATATTTTTTCTCTCGCTACATGTTTAAAGAGCGCCGTAAATTTAAATGGTTGGCTAATTGGCATCATCGAGTGGTCTGTGATGCATTGATGAAGGTATTTAGCGGTGAAACTAAACGCCTTATTATTAACATTCCGCCACGCTACTCTAAGACTGAATTGGCGGTAATTAACTTCATGGCGTGGTGCTTTGGTAAGGTTCCCGACTCTGAATTTATTCATGTCAGTTATTCTGCGACATTAGCTGCAAACAATGCTTTTCAAACTCGTAATTTAGTGCAAGAGGATTCATACAAAAAAGTATTTCCTGATTTAAAGTTACGTGATGACAGTAAAGCTAAAGACGACTGGCGCACGGCAGATGGTGGTGTCTGTTATTCACAAGGCACAGGCGGAACAATTACAGGTTTTGGTGCGGGCAAGCTGAGAGATGGCTTTGGCGGGGCAATCATTATTGATGATCCACATAAGGCCAGTGAAGCGCGTTCAGATACGATTCGTAAAAATGTAATTGAATGGTTTCAGAATACACTTGAATCTCGAACCAACTCACCCAATACCCCCATTATTGTCATTATGCAACGTTTGCATGAAGAAGATTTGGCAGGATGGTTATTAGATGGTGGGAATGGTGAGGTGTGGGAGCATTTGGAGCTTTCTGCTATTCAGCCAGATGGAACAGCATTATGGCCTGCAAAGCACACTATTGAAGTGTTAAATCGAATGGAATTGGCAGCACCTTATGTTTTCTCGGGGCAGTACAGACAGCGACCATCACCACCTGCAGGTGGTTTTTTTAAGCCTGACAATATTGAAATTGTTGATGCTATACCTGCTGAAATTCTAAAAGAAGTACGTGCATGGGATTTAGCATCATCTGAGAATGAGGGTGACTGGACTGCTGGTCCAAGAATGTTAAAAGCCAAAGATAATATTATTTATATTGTGGATATGGTTCGCGGTCAGTGGGGGCCTGATGGTGTTGAGAGAAACATTAAACAGACTGCTCAAATGGATGGGCGGAAAGTTGTCATTAAATTACCGCAAGATCCTGGTCAGGCAGGTAAGGCTCAAGCCAAGAATTTCATCACTATGTTATCTGGATTTTCTGTAACAGCAGAAGTTGTTTCTGGTGACAAAATAACGAGGGCTGAACCTTTCGCTGCTCAAGTGAATGTTGGCAATGTGAAAATGTTGCGTGGTGACTGGAATAAAGCCCTGATTGATGAATTACGAAACTTCCC
The DNA here is from genome assembly GCF_002135415.1 of Acinetobacter sp. ANC 3832. Classification (GTDB taxonomy): domain Bacteria; phylum Pseudomonadota; class Gammaproteobacteria; order Pseudomonadales; family Moraxellaceae; genus Acinetobacter. The sequence continues at coordinate 22,816 of NZ_NEGJ01000025.1, read as the reverse complement.
GAATGCAAAACATGATGACCAAGTGGATGGTTGTAGTGATGGGTTTAACGAGCTTCTTGGATCAAGAGTGAAAGCCAAACCTGCGACCGCTGGATCTAGAACTTACTAATACAAAGCACCCAAATGGGTGTTTTTTTATGAGAAATAATTATGGCAAAGTCTAATAAAGATAAGGTTAAGGTGAAAAGTAAGGCTTTGTCAAAAGGTTCACTAAGCTCACATGAAGCAGTATCGCAGTTCTTTAAAACACTTGGTCGATTGCCTGATCTAGACGAAACATTGCGAAAAGCGGGTATTCCGCGTCACCGATTATCAGTTTTACTTGAAGATGATGAAATAGCTCAAGCAACAGAAACTCGCACAGATGCATTACTTGGTACACCGTTTCGATTAGAGCCGAGTGATTCGCCTGAAGCGTTATTTATTATGAAAGAGCTAAATGAGTGGTTTAGCGAGATTGCAGCCGTTGCGCATAATGCATTGTATTTTGGCTATTCAGTGCAAGAAGCGACTTGGGATTATAAAGATGATGGTTATATTGGGCTTACATGGATTGGTGAGAAGCCGATGGAATGGTTTGAGCCTAAACCTGATGGACGTTTGATGTATAGAGTGGATGCAACAGGATTGGAGCGTGAAGTTGATCAAAAAATTAAATTCTTCTTAACTCGCCGTAAAGCTTCATATAAGCACCCATATGGCAAAGCGCTATTGTCAGTTTTGTACTGGTTATTTTTCTTCAAGCAAAATGGTTTTAAGTTTTGGGCTAAGTTCTTAGAGCGATTCGGTACACCTATTTTACTCGGTAAGGTGGCTAAAGCAGAAGACGATGATATACAAGCAATGAATGATGCGCTGCTTTCCGCTCATGCTCAGTCTGTTATTTCAATTGATGCGGAAGATGATGTGCAGATGGTTGGTGTCACACAGGGTACTGCAGGCTCGTCATTTGAAACATTTTTTAATGTGATATTGCGTCAGATTCAAAAGTTGATATTGGGGCAGACTCTAACCAGTGGTACAGATGGAACTGGATCAAGAGCGCTTGGTCAAGTACATGACAATGTACGCAAAGATAAGCTTAAATCAGATATTCGATTGATCACACCAACAATGCAGAGTGTTGTTAATGCACTTTGTTTGTTGAATGATTGGCAGCAACATAAAATCATCATAGGTGAGGAAAAATCACTGAATGTCGAACAGGCTGAGCGTGATGAAAAGCTAAAAAACACTGGTATTGAGTTCACTAATCAATATTACACTCGTGAATATGGCTTTCAGGATGGCGATCTAAGAGAGCCTACTGTCATGGCTAATACTCAATTTAATGCATTACCGAAGCAAGTATTTAGCTTTAAAGCAGACATGCAAGGCTTAGACACAAATCAGCGTGAAGTTGATGACAAGATCAGTGATATTGAAAAGAACCTATTTTCTGAATCTGAATTGATGAAAGTTGTTGAGACATCGACTGATTTGAATGATTTGCAGAATAATCTTTACAAGATGATGTCTGGTGAATCAGTAGAAAAGTTCAATGAAACCATGGCGAGAGCTTTGTACTTGTTTGATGTGATCGGGTATGTGCAACGGAGCAAGTGATGACAGTAAGTTATACAGATGCTCTACGTTATGCTCGTGAAAAGAAAGTTGTACTGCCTGAAGAGTTTTATCTACTTGATTTAAACGCAAGGCAGTATGCAACAACAGTCAGTAAATTAGCTTCCCTTGATCAGATCAGAACAGTTATTAATTTGTCTAATAAAGCTATTGAGGATGGCTCAACTTTTCAGGATTTTAAGAAAGCGATTGAGGAAAATGGAATTGAGTTAAGCCCTCATCATCTTGAAAATATCTTTCGTACGAACATTCAAAATGCTTATGCACATGGCATCTGGACTCAGCAACAAGAGAATAAAACTAATCGACCTTATCTACGATATTCATCATTAACAGATAGTCGAGTTCGTCCAAGTCACTTAGTGTTAAACAACATTATTCGGCACATTGATGATTCGTTTTGGTACACGTATTACCCCCCAAATGGATATTTATGCCGTTGCGGTGTGAGTGCATTGACTGAAGCTCAAGCCAAAAGATTGGGTATTACACCTGATGATAAGTTGCCTGTTGTTCAACCAGATAAAGGATTTTCGACCACACCTGCAAGTTATGGAAAGCATCTCAATGATGTGCTTCAAGAAAAGATTGATGATGCTATTCTGACTGATGCAAATCTTGCTTCAGAGCTTGCCAAGATTAAAGATGAAGCAATTGTTTCCCAACAAGCCAATGATGAGATTGTAAAAGCATTTGAGCCGATGTCGGAAAAGACCAAAGAAGACACTGAATCAATTGTTGATAGAGTTTTAGAGAAAAATAAGGATGTAGAGCCAAGTGCAATACGTATGTTGGCCGAGTTAATTCATGATGATGAGCATTCACTTACTGATTTATTAAAAAGCTCAGTAGTGAGAAATGATGAGCAATCAAATTCAATTACAAATTGGATGCGCCGTTCATTCCAATCCTTATTATCGATTGCTAAGAATCTTAAAAATAAGATCACAGGTAATAACCTAAAAGGTTTCGACTCTCTTGAGTTAAAACAAGGCAATGTAATTGGTATACAAACACCAACACTATTTAAGACTGCTGAAAAAGTGGGGAAAAATATTATTATCACTGATGCAAAAGGTATTGCTTTGGATTTAACTAAATTTAATGGCTTGGATGGTGCTCTATTAGCTCCTGATTTGAATTTAGAGGTTGTTAGTGTGTCGGATAGTGAGATAGTTCTTAGAAAGACCAAAGAGGTTGCTACTAGATTATTTATTGCCAACAACACCCTGCATAGCACGAACTAATCACAATTAATTAATGACCACCTTCATAGGTGGTTTTTTTATGGAGCATGAAAATGCCAAAAGAGGAAAACAAGCCGAATGAGTATTGCTTTCAACTCGGAAGCTTAAGTGTTGATGCCGAACAGGAAGGAAAGAAGAAGCGCACCTTCTCAGGGGTTGCCTACAGCGGTGAAGTAATTACTGATCATTGGTATTGGAAGCAAGTTATTTTTGATCTGGACTCTATGCAGATCAAGGGGCGTATTCCAGCACTACTTGAGCATAGTCCACGTCAACGCGCAGGTGCAATTGAGTCACACTTGATAAGCCATGGTAGCGGTTTAACGGTTGAGGGAACATTGCTTTCAAATGAGTTTGGTACGCAAGTCGCAGTTGATTCTGATGATGGCTTTCCGTGGCAGATGTCTGTTCGCATTGAGCCGTCAAGTATTGATGAAGTTCAGGCAGGAAACACGGTTCAGGTAAATGGAAAACTATTACACGGACCTATCACTGTATTCCGTGGGGGTCGCATCCGAGAGGTTTCATTTTGTGCCCTTGGTGCAGATGAAAATACAATGGCGGTGGCAGCAAGTCACAGTCCAACAAAAACCAAAGAGGGCACAGACGTGACCGAATTAGAAAAGGCGCAAGCCGAAATCAATGCTTTGAAGCTCAAAAACACTGATCTTGAAACACAAAATAAAAAGTTCTCTTCTGATATGCGTGATGCACAAATCAAAGCATTGGAAGTAGAAACAGGTAAGGCATTTACTACCGAAGAAATTGTTGAAATGAAAGAGCTAGATGACAAGTCTTTTGCTTTTTCAACTGCTCAGATTCGTAAATTCTCAACTAAAACTGAACCGCAAAAACCAACGCTTCCAAAGTTTTTAACTGATCATCAAGCGGGTGGTGGTGAAAAGCAATTTGATAGTGGTGATCAACATAAGTTTTCTGCCGGTGCTAAAGCATTTGCAGAGCAAAAGGGGAAATAAGCTATGCCAGTTCATTATGTTCCACCAATCAAGGTCACTTCACAACGACTGATTCTAGATAACGAAAAGTTACGCCGTGCAAATGCAAAAGTGACTACAGGTGTTGCTTATAAATATGGCGACCTTCTCACATTGTCAGCAGCTAATGTTTTGACGCATGCAACTGATGAATCTACATGGGATGTTATCTGTGGTCAGGATGTCACAGTCGCAGAAGCCACAATTAAAGCAACGGATAAGATTGAAATACCAATTTATTTTGGTGGTGTATTCAATCTTGAAGCTGTGACACTAAATGGGACTTTACTTGCTGTTACTAAATATGATGCGGCACGTGCTAAAGCAACTAAAAACAATATTGAACTTTCGAAGGTATAAATAACATGGCACAAACTTTTGATTTAGAAGGTGTACCACTTGAGCTGCTTGATGTGGGTGAGCTTGCTTTAATTCACTCAAACTATCGACCAATGGACACATGGTTGTTAGACCAGCTCTTTCCTAATCGTCCTGTATTTAATCGTGATGATGTTCCGCTTGCTGAAGTGACAGCTGAGCATGACTTAGCTCCATTGGTTTCACCACATCAACCAGGTAAGCCATTTGATACCAAACATTCTGGTGAAGTGCGTCATGTAAAGCCTGCTTATTACAAGCCTAAAAATCAGGTCACACCTGCGGAAACTTTTGAAATAGCTCTGCTTGAGCGTTTACGCACAGCAGGTATTTTCTCAACAGGCACCCAACGATTAACAGATCAAGAGAAGATGATTATTTCTCAAATTGCTGTTACGAAACGAAATCACGATGCAATTGATAACTCAGTTTTGATGATGGGAATTGATTTACTGAAAAATGGTAAATATGTTCTTCATTCAGATGACTATGAATACAACTTAGTTGATTATCGCCGCGATGCATCTCTCACATTTACACCACTTATCGCATGGAATGAAGTGGGTGCTAAGCCTGTAGACGATATCAAACTTATGATTGAACGCCAATTAGCTGCCGATGGTGGTGAAGCTAAAAAGGCAATCATGTCAGGCTCGGTCTGGTCAGCAATATGGAATAACGCAGACTTTAAAAAAGAATTCATCACACCGTATTCGGGTATTTCAGTACCTGTTGCACCGAGTTTTGGTGTTAGTGAAAAAGCTACATTCAAAGGTACTTTTGATGGAATTGAATTCTGGGTATATGACGCGACATACCGCTCAAAAGGTCAGGTGAATCGCTTTATCCCGAAAGACTTTTTCTCCTTAATTTCTGATACGAATGGCTCTGTAGCACATTGTAAAATTAAAAACCTACACGCTAATGGCATTTCTCAACAGTACTTCGATCGTCAATGGTACTCAGAAGATCCGAGTGGAATTATGCTTATGACGGAATCTGCACCACTGGTCATTCCATCTAATAAAAATGGTGTTGTTTGTGGCACTGGCTTCATCACCTTATAAGGAGGCTTAGATGCCAAAGTACATTGCTAAGCAATCTATCGGGCAATTTATGCCTGGTGAAGAAATTAAAGGGCTTGATGCGGATCGTATTCAGGCCCTTTTGGTATCTGGCGCTATTGAAGAATATAAAGAGCCTGAGAAACCCAAAACGGATGATTCTGATGCACGTTTGGCTGAACTTGAAGCCGAAGTCGCAGAGCTGAAGGTAAATGAGGAAATCCTTATTGCCGGAAAAGACAAAGCTGAAGCTGAAGTCGTAGAGCTGAAGGTAAAGATTGCTGATCTTGAGAAAGCCAGTGGTACCGAAAAGAAAACCACAGCAAAGCCAGCCAATGAACCCAAATAGGTGATGTATGTACGCGAATCGTGATGACATGGTTTTGCGATACGGCTCGAATGAAATTACTCAATTAGAAAAAGGATTAACTGGTGTTGAGTCGGTTGATTCTTACATTGAGGATGCTTCTGACATAGCTGATGGTTATGTTGGTGTACTCTTCAATGTTCCGCTTTCCGATCCGCCCAAAAACTTAAAAATCTATATCTGTGATATTGCACGATTCTTGTTGTGGCGCTCTAAAGCTTCAGAACAGGTTCGTCAGCGATATGAAGATGCAATTGGCTTTTTAAAGCGCGTGGCGGAGGGGAAAGCAATACTTCTAATTAAGAATATTGAAACTCAAGAAGTAAGCAAACCCAAAAAAGCTAAGGCTAGTGCACCGCTTGGAACAACTTATAAAGGCGGTGTTTTTTCTAACAATGAATTGGACAAAATGCCGAGTATTTTCTAATGACTAAGGGTAATGTTCAGTTTCACGGTCAAGAAAAAATCACGGAGTGGCTAAATCGGGCTTTAAGAGAGCTTGATGATCCGACGCCTCTTCTTAATGAAATTGGCTCAATCTTAGAATTCAATACGAAAGAGCGAATTAATACAGGTATTGGCACTGATGATAAACCATGGCAGAAATCTTGGCGCGCTCGGGTTCGAGGCGGTACAACGCTCCGGGATACATCGCGACTTTATAACTCCATCAAATATCAGGTTGTTAATGGTAAGCGAGTTGTTATAGGTACCAATGTGATGTATGCAGCATTGATGCATTTCGGTGGAATGATTAAGCCAAAAAATGGAAAGTTCTTAACCTTTAAAACACCTACTGGTGGATGGGTTCGAGTGAAATCAGTCACGATTAAACCAAGACCTTATCTCGGGGTTTCAGTCGATGATTCACAAGACATCCTATTTACAATTGAAGAATATCTTGAAAAGGTTTTAAAAGATGCAAAGCCAGTACTTTGAACTTGAACCATTCTTGGAAGCACAAATTCGAACAATTACCGCTATTGAGAATGTATTTACGCCATTTTCAGTAGATGATCTTTTTGAGCTACCAGTGAATGATAGCGGTGTGGGCATTATCTATGTCGGTGATCGAGTTGGTGAAACTGGAAGCAGCGGAAAGATTACTGAAATTTTTCAGCAGTGGCTTGTTGTTTTGGTGGTGAATGATGCCAGCGCTCAATCTGATGAAACTATGTCTATTCGGCAAAAAGCAGATCCTTTAATTTGTGCATTGTTATCCGCATTGCAAGGCTTTAATCCAAATCTTAAGCATTATCGTCCACTGAAGCGTGTTGAGGCAGGTGTAAAGGTTGGCTCATTGTCAGGTTCTGCTTACTTCCCCTTCTTATTTGAATCACAAGTCATGAGGGCTTATTGATATGAGTAAACAATATAAGGCTTTAGAGCTAGTAGGTCGCTTTAATAAAGGTGATTTTATTGGTGATTTACCAGAACATGAAATTGTACGATTACTTGAAAATAAAGTGATTGTTGAAGTTAAGCCAGAACCAATCCAGGCTACTAAGTCACAAATCAAAAAGGAAGCCTAAAACATGGCGATTAATCTTATCTCCCTACAGGGAAGAGTTTTTTTAGCAAAAATTATTAATGGTGTAGTTGGTCCTTCTTTCCCTGTAGGTAACGCACCAGATTTCAAAATATCAACTGATGCCGATATTTTAAAACACAATGAGTCAATGTCTGGTTATCGTACAACAGATTTTACGATGACCAAAACACGCTCAGTTACGTTTGAAGGTGAACTTGAAGAAATTGATGAAAATACCTTGCCATATATTCTTGATGGCAAGGTTACAGATATTACTGCTGAGACAGTTGCTGGTCGAAACTTAGGTACGGTTGTTCCTGGACAAGCAGTTTCACTTGGTGGCTTCAATATTGCAGATGTCGTCATTACTGACAGCACGGCATTACCAGTTACTATCGATATCTCAAAGTATAAGCTTGATGTTAAGTTCGGAACTATCACATTTAATGATGTGGCAGGGCTTGAAATGCCTCTGAAGGCTGCATTTAAAACTGGCAAGGCAAGTATCGTTTCAATTAATGACGGTGAAACAGCAGAATATGAATTGACGTTCCAAGGCATTAATACTGTCAATAATGAAAGTATTGAAGTGAAGTTATGGCGTACCAAAAAAGATCCTAAGACTGAATTTCCACTAATTCATGAAGATTTTGGTTCTTATAAGATTTCAGGTGAGTGTTTATCCAAGATTGAAAATGGGGCGGATTCAAAGTTAGGTCTATTTGGTCGCATGGTTACTATTTCAGATAACGTATAGCAGTAAACAGTAGGCACAAGGTGGCGTATAAGCGTCTTTTTTTGTGCCTGCTTATTAGGATCGAGTATGAATGATTTTTTCTTAATGTCGAATCGAAGTATAAATCTTCCAATTTTTAATCAATACGTTGATGTACAACAAATTCAAATGAAATATTTTGATCAGTGGGTTATATGTGCTGAAACAGTAAAAATATTTATGCATGAAAAAGAACATTCAGATGAGGTATTAGAAAAATTATTTACAAAGCATCCAAGTGAAGTTATTTCGATATGTGGCTTGGTTACTGGTTTAAGTACATCTGAAATTTTATCTCATGCAAAAAAACAAGATGATTTCATGCAACTTATTAAAGCTGTGTTGAATACTAATCATGCTTATTTCAAACCTATTAAAGAAAAAAGCAACAACCAGAAGAATCAAGGAGGCAAGTCGACAACTTGGTTTGATTCCTTTCAATATCTAATAAGCAAAGGACATCTACATTCAGAGATATTAAATTATTCGTACGGTACTTTTATTGAATACTTGAAGTCTGCTCAGAGAAATGATCAAAGTTATTTATTAAATATTGGTAATACAATGCGTGTTTCATATCATGCGGATCAAAAGGGTTACACTAAATATCTAGAAAGTTTGAAAAATAATTAATCATATTGTTGCTACAAGGAAGAGGCATAGCTAAGATCAAGAAAAAGTTGAGTTATTCCTAATGAAAATCATAATTTTAGCATTCTTATTAACAGCTTCTATGGGAGCTTTTTCTGCAACTGAAACCAACTCAATTCGCACTTCGACAGATTTTATTGAAGTGGGAAGTTCTCAGCGAGATATTGTGCAAAAACTCGGTCGCCCAGAATCAACATATGAATATAAGATAAGAGATAGAAATGGACGTTTAGTTTTTGCTACAGATTTTTATTATTCGATTGATGGATTGAAGTACACCATTACCGTTGTTGGAAGTCATGTGACTAAGATTGTGTGGGAGCGTTGATTGTAACCGAATTGTAAGTGGTGTTCGAATTGCGTGAAAATAAACTTTTGTAAGATTTTGAATATAAAGAATAAATTAGAAGTACTACGTATAAGATAGAAGGAATCATTATTTTTTCTAAAATATTTCAATACAGAGCGTTGTAATGCTTAGCTCTACAACTCTATTAAATAGAGATTTCAAACCACTAAACATAAGCTAACTACAGAGTTAGCTTTTATTACCCAAAAAAAGCAAAAAGCCCGTGACTCGTAATCATGGGCTTTTTTGTGTTCACCACTTAGCAGAATTAAGAGGAAAACCATATATGAATTTTAACCTAAAAATGCAGGTTGATAAAGTGATGAATAAATTATCAGAAAGCAAGGCGCTAAGAGTTTGGACTTATATAGTCTTCAGAGGACTAATAGTCTTGGCAATTATATGGAAACTAGCTCCAATACTTGAAGCAATAGCCAAAATTTTAGAAGTACTTAAATAAAACCGAACCAATAGAGGTCGGTTTTTTATTAACACAACTTACAGTAGTAAGTTTTTTTATTTCCAAAAAAAGTTATGGAAGTAAAAAATAGACTCGAACCATAACGACTTAGTCTAAGCCAAACCTAACCGTTTGGCTTTTTTATACCCCAAAGAAAAACCCCGAAAGTTCGTCGCTTTCAGGGTTTTGATTTTCAACTCACCGATCAAGTAAGAGGAAATAAGTCTATGCCCAAAAGTATAACAGCGATTATTAAATTTGTAGAGGCAATCATGGAAAAATATGGTTTTTGGAAAGTAACTAGTGCCATTCTTATGGGTATTTTAATTTGGCAGTTTTCAAATATTATTAATGCTTTTGCGACACTGGCAGCGGTTATCAAATGAAAGCATGGCGATTCATAGCAATCCTAATCACTCTTATTGTTTGTGTATATATCTGGAAAAACTAAACCGACCCAATAGAGGTCGGTTTTTTTATATCTGTCGCGCCTGTAGGCGCTTTTTTTATGCCCGCAGGAAAGTTGAGAAATATACATGGCAGCAGGATCTTTAGATTTTCGTTTAAATCTTTTAGCGAATACAACTGGGTTACAGCAAGGCATGAATGGCGCTAAATTCGCTGTAAACGCCTTAGTTGCTGCTATGGCTGCCGTCGGTGTTGGATTAAGCGTACAGGGTTTGGCTCAAGCAGCGGATAGCTACACAAATCTTTCAGCTCGAATAAACATCGCAACAAAAGACGGTGGTGATTTCACATCAGCAATGTCGGGTGTTCACCAAGTTGCGCTGATGACAAATACCACGCTTGATGCCACAGGGATGTTATTCACAAAAGTGAATGATATTGGTAAGCAGATGGGTTTGACGCAACAAGAGAGCTTAGATCTTGTTAAAACCATTAACATGGCAGTTCAAACAGGTGGCGGTTCTGCTGCATCGAGTGAAGCTGCAATCACTCAGTTGACGCAGGCATTACAATCAGGCGTATTGCGTGGTGATGAGTTCAACTCAATTATGGAGCAAGCACCGGGTATCTCAAGTGCTTTAGCGAAATCATTAGGTGTTACAACCGGTGAACTTCGCAAAATGGCAGGTGAAGGCCAGTTAAGCGCAACCAAAGTTATTAAAGCGTTAAAAGAGCAATCTGCATCAATTCAAGCTGATTACGATAAATTTCCGCTCACTATTGGTAATGCGCTACAAAAAATTCAAACACAGTGGCAAATCACAATTGGAACAATGGACCAAGCGAATGGTGCAAGTGCAACTGTGGCTCAGTGGCTATCTACGCTTGCTGACAATATGGGTATTGTTACCGCACTATTAGACGATCTTGGCAATGGTTTTGTTTGGGCGGGGAATCAGCTTAAAACGGTAGATTCTGCAACAATAGAAGCCCTAAAAACCGCTTTGATGACTGCTTATGAGGCATTAAAAGAACTAGGATCAACAGTCGGTATCGCATTCGAAGCAGCTGTTGAAGTGATTAACACTGTTCTGGGGCAGCTATTCGATTTTGGAAGTGCTATAGATACTGCTGATGATCAAACCAATGGATTTACCAAAACTTTACAAGTCATCAATATTGCAATCGGTGCGCTTAGTGATGGTTTTTCAGTAATCGGAATCGGGGTAAATCTGTTTGTTGGAGCGTTATACTCAGCCGCATCAGCTTGGGCTAATTTAGTCTCTAAGTTCTCTTGGGGTGATGTAAAAACAGAAGCTATTGCAAGCATGACGGCAATGCAAGCAAAGTCGGAAGAGTATTACCAAAAAGCCTCTGATGGAGCAATGAACTTTAAATCAAAGACAGTTGAAGGGCTTGATGAGATTGGTAAAACCCAAGCTCAGAAGGATGCGGATGCGGTCGCATCATCCAAGGCTAAGCTTGATCAATTGCTTGCTGATCAAAAAACAGAGGTAGAAGGAAAAAAGGTAAGTGAGGGTGAAAAACTAAAAGCTGTACAAACTTATGCTGATTTAGCCATTACTGCTAATGGCGGTGTTCTTGATAGCTCAGTTCAATTAGAACTTCAATCGAAAGGCTACATGGTTGCTATTGATAGCGCAGGTAAAGCTGTAGTCACTTCGATGGCTGAGGCACAAAAAGCCACTGAAGATAGTGCGAAAGCAACCGAGTTGGCGCAAGAAAAAGCTAAGCAAGCTGAAACCGTTTATCAAGAATTTATTAAATCCAGTGCTGCTGAAAAGATTCAAATCCAAAAGCAAATTGAACAAGCCAAAGTCAGTGGTGACTTAACAGTGCTTGCATCCGCACAAGCATCTCTAGCTGCTATTAATACAAAAGAGGCTGAGCTAAATGAAATTCGTAATCAACGAAATGCGGAAGCGATTAGTGGTGCTATAAGTGTAAGCAAGGCTGCTGAAAGTGCTGCAAAAGGCGCAGCAGAAGCACTTGGTATTAATATTGATGTTTCACTTAATCAGGTTTCGAAAAGCTTTAAAGAGGCTGGCGGGCACGTTGATACATTAAGCAAGGATATAACAGGACTTGGCGCAACAGGTGCCAATGCTTCAAACCTGATTTATGAAGGGTGGTCTAAGTGGCTTGAAAAAGCAAAAAGTCCAGCTGAAATTGATTTTGCTAAAACAAAACTTGATGAGTTTGAAAAGAAAGGGGGGGTTTCAACACAACAAGTTGAAATGGGCATGCAAGCTGTTCAGCGAGCAACAGCAAAACTACCTGATAATTTAGATGAAGTTGGTGCTGCATTTGAGCGACTTGGCATTAAAACCAAAGAGCAATTAAAACTCGCAGCACAAAGCGCACTCGCTGACTTCAATACAATACAAGCAAGTGGTCAGGCAACAACTGCAGAGCTTCAAAAAGGGTATGAGCGAGTTGTTCAGGCTGCTCATGCTTCTGGTAATGCTGGTGTTATCGCGGCATCAGATGCAAAAGCTGCATCTCTAGGTCTTAGGATTCAAGTCGATGAGACTGGGCAAGCTACAATTCAAACTGCCAATTCAATGGAAGCAGCAATGTATCGGGTGGGTAATGCAACTCAATCTGCGCAACAAAATTTCAGGGATTTAGGTGCTACAGCACGAGAGGAGGCTTTATCTTCAACTGAGGCTTGGGCAAAAGCTGTAGATGCATCATCAGAAGAGTTCAAGTCGCGTGGTTTAACAGGGAAATCAATGTCCTCTTATACTCTTGAAGGAATTAAGGAGAAGTTAAGATTAGCTGGAATAACTGATGAAAAACAGTTGAACATGAAAGCAAATGAGCTTTTTAAAGCCGATGCTTCTACACGTAAGACCTCCATTACTCAAAACCAGTGGGATAAAGCAGGGAGTTTACCGGGTTTTATTCCAAACAATATCGCTATCAATTTGATGGCAGCAACAAACAAAGAGTATGTAGATGTGATGGTCTCTAAATTAAAACCAACATCACAGAATGGGAGTATTGGAAATGTGAATAATTTAGCCCCAAATATTCCAAGTACTAATATACCAACCTCTAGCAATGATGCATCAAAAACAGTTCGGTATGAATTTATATCTAACGGGAAAACTGTTGCGCTTTACGGTTCTCAAGGTGATGGTGATGGTGATGCGATGAGTGATCTTTTAAGCCAACTTGAGGCAATTAAAAAGAGTAGTTAATTATGCGATTAATACGCAAAAACACCCTAGAAGCCGTCTCATTAGAAGACGGCTTTTTGTGGTCTGATGAATTTGATTGGAAGCCAATTGAGCAAAAGTTAGAGCGTGCAATTGATGGCACATTAATTATTCAAGAAGGCAAAAAGAAGTCGGGTCGGTCTATAAATTTACAACCTGCCGACACTGGCATGGGGTGGATTAAACGTCGAGATTTAAGAAAAGTTTTGGCATGGTCGGAACTTCAAGAATCCTTTGAACTTCAGTTTGAATACCCACATGACAATCGACGTTTCAATGTGATTTTTAACCATGAAGCTGGTGCTTTAGATGCAAAGCCAGTCAAAGGTTTTCCCACAATTTCAGAAGATGATTATTACAACGTTACCATGCGGTTTACGGAGCTAGAAAATGGCAATTGAAACAAATAATCTTGTGCTCTATGAATCTGAGCGCTTAGCAGATACCAGTGATGGTGGTGGCAAATATAATGGCAAAGTCATTGTTGATGGGAAAAGCAATAATTTATTTGATGATATTGCTGAAATGGATCGCACCATAGGTGATGTATCTATGCGTAAAATCTTTCCAGCAGTCACTACAAATGACACCAGCAAGCTTATGGGTGCCACATTATTTATTTCTGAAAATCCTGTTGATCCGAATGTATCAGCCCTTATTTTTAGTACCAAATCTTGGACGGATGAACGTCAAGCTGCACAAAATCGTGTTGAAAACTATCTAGCAAAAGGCGGTCAGATTGCTGGTGCACCGCTTGATACGCACTGGCTAGGCATGAAGTCTTTACAAGTGGCTATGTTTCCAACAGAAACGGAAAGTTCAGTCGGTGATACGATTGTGCTTATCTCAAATGAGGGGAAGGCTTTAGAGCGTGAGCAATATATTCGCATCACGAAAGTTGAAATACGTACTGCAATCATGGTTGTGGATGGTAAGCCAGTTGAATATAAGATTGCCACTTATACGATCAATGATCCACTCAGTGTTGATTTTGTCGGCTTATCTGCAAAGCAGTGGTATAACGGTGACAAGTCAGTATCAATTATTCGAGATACGATTGTTGCAGATACAGGTAACTACTACGGCAGTGTAGGCTTAAAAACCGAAGCTAAAGTCGGTGAATACACCGTAAACGCCAATGACATTTTTAGCCAAATCATCCCATCTGCCCAGACTGAAACGCCAATTATTGATGTGAATGCTGCGGGTGAAAGCGTGGTGCTTGTTGCGGGCAATGATGCTGCAATAACTGTATCGGTTCCTACAACTGTTAGCGCATCTCAAAGCCTTTACTTGGGTTCAGGTGTAATGCCGTCAAGCTTATCATTTTTGCTTTTTGGTCAGTCGGTGACTGATCAAGGTGGGTTGCTTAAAACCTCAAGTGGTACACAAGTTGGCACGGTGAATTATCAAAAAGGATTGATTCAGTGGACCAGCGCTGCAACAACCGGCGCAACCACTTTAAGTATTACCTTTAAGCCAGCTGCCGCCCCGAATCAGTATTATCAGTCCTATGCTGTGCCAGTGACGCAAAACAATCAGAGCGCCAACTGGACTGGCGTATTAGTACCAACCCCCGCACCGGGAAGTCTTTCAATTTCATATATGTCGCAAGGTAAATTTTATGAATTAAAAGATGATGGTTCTGGGCAGCTAAAAGGATCGAGTGCTTCATTTGGCTCGGGTCGAATTAATTATGAGACTGGTTCGTGGTTATTAACCACCGGTGCTTTACCTGATGTGGATACGCCTATTTTGCTTTTATGGGGTACACCAATTACCACATTCGTGCGAAGTGGCTTAGCGGTAGCACCAGCAGGAGTTGACTTTACGTTGTTCCATAATGGTATTGCCACAGCAACGGTGACTTGGGTGCTTGAGGGGGTTGCTAAGACTGCGATACTCAATAGTGCAGGGCAATTCACAGGAGATGCTACAGGGTATTTGAGACGCAATATCGGCAAGGGCCGCATTATTCCAGTGAAATTACCACAGCAGGGCACTGTTTTTACAATCACCTATACCTATGGCGCTCCTAAGACGCAAAACATTGGCAGCGGCTCACCTGATACCACTCAAAAGTTAAACTTTACTATCGGCACCGGCGCAGCAATTGAGCCAAATAGCGTGACTTTGGATATACCAGTCAACAGAGAAGCTGGAGCGACTACAGGTGGCACAGTCACGTTACATGATGATCCAGTAGATAGCATGAGCGGAAAGCTGGTCAATCAGTTTGGTGTGCAAATGGGCATGATTGCATATGCCACTGGTGCATGTGAAGTAACACCAACTTTACAACTAACTGAATACCGAGCCAATTACACACCATTTTTACTATATGCAAAAGGGTGATTTTTATGAGTTTCTATTCACCACAGACATCAGGCTATACTGCAGTCATAAGTACGCTAAAAGCATTTAATGCGGTTACTGTTACTGTGAGTTATCGAGATACAGCGAGTAGCGGTAGTGATAGCAAGACCGTAACTGCCACAAATATGAACTTTGATTTAACCACAGGTTTTGATGAGCAAATCCTTGCGGGCTCGGTGCGCTTTAGACTCGGCAATGATACTTTTGTTGATCGGGGTGGTATGCTATATCGAAATGTTGATCCTGCAAACAATAGTGGGATTGCATCGGGCGTTATCCAGCATGGCAATGGCGCAATTGAGCTGACAAGTTGGACACCGAATGCTGATAACACACTATTGCTGCGCTCATTAGCAACAACTACAGATTTGCCGCCGATCAATCATATAAGTTTTAGAACACCGCTTATTCCAGTTCGGCCACAATCCCTTACTGTTGTGGTTGCATCACTAGATCACGGCAATTTAACGCTGACGTTTGATGAGCTTGGTAAAGTTGAAACAGATCATGCGCACGGCTCAATCAGTTACGATACTGGATTTGTAGATATCTACTTTTATAAAAAAACTAAGAAGACAGATAATCCATGGATACTAGATGAGCCTTGGTATGACCCATTGCTTGAGTATACAGATATCGGAAATACGGTATGGATTAATGTTCCGGTTTGGGTTGATGCCTCATCTATACGTTACAACGCGATTGCCTACACCTACATTCCGCTTGATTCTGAAATTTTAGGGTTGTCTGCTACTCGACTACCAATTGACGGACGAGTACCGATTTTTCGAGTGGGTGGCATTGGTGTTATTAGTGCAAGTAAGTCATTTGAATTACCAGATAATACAGCCGGTAAAACTTATAGTTTGGCAGATCAGCGCATTTCATGGCTTGAACTGGAAGATAGCGCGGGCATTAAGGTTCCGTATAGCATGTATGTTGTGGACTATGACTACGGTAAGTTTACTTTAAACGGTGATTTTGCACTCAATGCTTTGGTGCTACCACTGACTGCAAAATACCGCTATCAAGATATGCTTTTGATTCGTGATGTGCAAATTAATGGTCAGCTCACTTTTACCAAACCAGTGACTCACAATTACGATGCTGAAAACTCAATTGTCGGATCTGCTTTAGTGATTAACGATATGCAGGCGCGTTATACCAGAAAATTTGTACAGTTAACGTGGAGCAACTTGTGGGCAGATGAGGCAGTGGGTGGTGCGATTTCAGCAAACTACAATGATGCGCTATACCCGATTGCAGCAACAAATAACGGCAATATTCAAGAACGATGGGCTTTAGTATTCACAAGCGCAACAGATTTCCGCTGTGTAGGTGAATATTCAGGGCAAATCGGCACTGGTAATGTAAATACAGATTTTGCACCGATTAATCCAGTAACTGGTGTTCCATACTTTAAAGTGAAGAAAGAAGGTTGGGGTAGCGGCTGGGCGAGCGGAAACGTGCTGCGATTTAATACCATTGCCGCGACATATCCAGTATGGGTGATTCGTACTGTGAAGCAGTCTGAGCCAACGGTTTTATCGGATCAATTTCAAATCATGCTACGCGGGGATATTGACCGCATTGTTTAAAATTTAAATTAAATATGACCGCGATTGCGGTCTTTTTTATGGGTATATAAAAATGGTCGCAAGTAGTGCTATTAATTTTTTTACTAATACCAACAGCAATGCGCCGCAACTTCATAATGCTTATGGATCAATGATAAATGTTTTGGATGCGTGTTTAGTCAATGGTATAGCTATTGGGAGCATTAGTTCTCTAACCGCAACTGGTACTACAGTAACAGCGGTATTTAGTGCTGCTCATAATTTAATAAAACACCAAACAATCCTGATTAGTGGCGCAACTCAATCTGAATACAATGGTGAATTTAAGATTAATGCTGTACCTAATACAACAACGATCACATTTAATGTAAGTGTTGCTCCAATGACAAGCCCTGCTACTGGAACAATATCAGCTAAGCTAAGATCACTAGGCTGGGAAAAGCCCTTTAGTAGTGTTAACGGTAGTGGTGGTGGTAAGGCGGCTTATCGCTCTAAAAACACCATTCTTTCTAGTCGACCATATCTTCGTGTAGTAGATGAATTAGATCCGTCTTATTTAGCTACATATGCTAAAAATGCCAAAGTCGGCATTGTTGAAGATATGACCGATATTGATACGATGCTCGGTGTACAGGCCCCTTACGATAGTGCGGCACCCAACAAAAATTGGATGGGTACTGGTAGTGGTACATCAGCATTTAACGGTTGGGCAAAATGGACATATGCCGGAAGTATAGAAGGTTATTTTGCAGATAGCACTGCACCAGTTTCGGGCGACAGACCTTGGGTATTGGTCGGTAATGAAAATTATTTTTATTTGTTTGTAGGGATGATACCCACCACCGCTAACTATATTACTTACGGTTTTGGTAATTTTAAATCTTTCGTAAATGCTGATACTTCGAATACATTTTTAGCTGCTACTTTCGAATACGTGGCAGCAAACAATAGTATATTTCGTTCAAATACCACCCCATTAGGCTCAACTGCTGCTACATCAAAGTTTTTAATTTTACGTAACTATGCACAAACAGCCCAGTATATCCAGGCTAATGCCGCAGCATGCACTATGGGTCTTTCTAGTTACCATTCAGGTGTAAATGATTCTATAGGTGTATATACACTAACCAATGTTGCACCTTTCTTTCCTGTTTTTATCAATGAAACTGTATTGCGTGGAGAAGTGCCAGGCCTCTATTGGCTTTTACAGAAACGCCCTTATAGTCATATGCAAATCATCGAATACGAAAATGAAGTGTATATGGCTATCAATACCTTGGTTTCATCAAACAACCTGGGGCAACTCATACTCAAGATTGGGGGTGTGCCTTGAGAGTAAGTTCGACCGCTATTCCTGCAATTTGCTCCGATAATGATCTGTTATATACAACAGGTAAAGGTCTTTCTATCAAGGGTCAGGTGAAGGAAGTTGGTGCACCAATACCTTGCCGTATTCGTTTATTTGAGAAAATTTCAGGTCGTATAGTTTTTGAAACAGTCACTGATCAAAACGGTTTTTATGAATTTGACCATCTAACCAAAACCAAATTTTTTATTGTTGCTCATCATCCACTTTCGCAATTCAACGCAGTTATTCAAGACAATGTGGTGCCAGAATGATTACACCTTCTTTAGCCGCTGCACTTGCACAACTGCAAGCGCTGGCAAACTTTATCGATAAAGGTAGTAACAGTGCTACCTTTATTTTTTTTAACGATAGCAAGCCTGTAGATGTGACTGTTGTAGCGAATAGTAGTGTAAAACTGGTCACTCTGACGCTTCCAAAACCCTGCTTTAAGAAATTAAATTCAGACAGTATTGAGTTGCACCAGACTGATGCGGCAACCGTAATTAAAACAGGGACTGCAACATGGGCCAGACTGTTGAATGGGGATGGGGATGCGGTCGCTGATTTTGCCGTTGGCACCGATATTATCTTGGCTAACCCGAGTTTAATTATTGGTAGTACCTTGATGATGAACTCGATTATTTTAAGACCATCAACGTAAATGAGGTGGACATGTGCCGAACTATACTCCGCCATATCCCCAAAGTGTAAATCTTAATTTTAAGAATCCAGTTACTGGTTCAACAGATCTTGATTTCGGGGCTGATGAACAGAATTTCGCATCATTAGATGTGGTGATTCTCACTGAATTTATTGCTGAGTTAGGTGCTGAAAGTTATAGCAATGATTTTCTTGATGTTCAGATCAACACGGGGTTTGTGGCTGAAATCAATGGGGTCACAGGACAATTTGCTCAGCTTGATACCATGTTTCAGACAGGTTTTATTGCTGCGCTTAATGCCGTTCGAATTGATCAGTATTGTGCTGCTGATATCATCATCAATACAATGTTTGAGGCGAATATTGATGCTCTATTCGATATCAACTTTATTCGAGGTGTTGGAGCGTACTGGCTTGCAGAGTATCAGCGAGCCAATCCATGCCTAACTACACCCGATATACCATGGGCGAAATCAATCTTTAAGGCACATAACAGTGCCTTTTATTTTGAGCGCGGTTTGACTTTAAGTAATCAAGTATTCGTTGGTTTTGATAAAGCCGCAGCACTACATCATGCGATTAAAGCCATTCATGAGCAAACGACAGGGCTTTCAAGTTGTGCTTATTTAAAGTGGGAAGAAACAGAAAAGCAGTTTATTTCTTTAAATCCTATCTTTGACAAGTCTAAAAAATTAAAGATCAATCGTATTTTTGATTGGATTGAATTGGTACGCAAACGTAAGATTTTTACTTATTCACACGAAGTCGCTCATGTCTTTGAAAAGCGACTGACATTTGAATGGGATAAGGGCCTTGAGTTAATCACAAGTAGCGATATCGCTTGGGATAAAGCCAAGACGATTCATTACCGCAAACATCCGGTTCAACCTTGGGCAAAGCCTGAAATTCCTGAATATGTTGGCTCAACCGATCTGAATTTTGTTTGTCTTTGCCATGATCTGGATTCGCACAATGTCATCTTAAATTTTGGTGCCGATGATTGCATCCCCGGATTACCCGCTAAAAATTGGTGGTACATTTTGAATAGTTTGGAAGTAACACGTATAGATACTGGGCAAAAAATAATTGTGATGGATGGTAACTACAATACTGACCGTAGTCGCTGGTGTTGGTCTTATGGTTTGACAGTGCCAGCGAGTGAAATTAACAAATTTGAGCCGATCGCCGGTCAGCCGGTTATCTTAAAAATTATGGTGAATGGTAACGAGCATCACATGCTTTTAGAAAGTCGAAATCGCTCTCGTCGGTTTGCTCAAGAAACCTATACACTCACTGGTCGAAGCCAATCTGCTTTGCTCGATGCACCATCATCACCAACACGTTCATTTTTACAAGAGAATGAGCGAACTTCTGTACAGTTGGTGCAAGCTGAATTGGATCGAGTAAATAGTAATCTTCAACTCGATTGGAAACTGATTGATGAACTAGGTTGGATTCTTCCTATTAATAGCTTGAGCTATTCAAACTTAACTCCGATTGCTGCAATTAAATTGATCGTGGAGAGTGCGGGAGGCTTTATTTATAGTGAGAAAAATGGAAATACACTGTCTATTAGACCGCTATACAAAAAGACTTTTTGGGATCCAATTGCAATTGCAGACTATGACCGGTTGGTGCCGATCAGCTTAGTGAAAGACCAATCCACCGACTATGAAATTTACCCAGACTATAACGGCATAACGCTAAGTAACGACCGATCAGGCTTAACCGGTCAAGTGAAGCGAACCGGAACGAGTGCCAACACATTACTTGAAACAGTAAATCATTCACTATTTACGGTTGAAAGTATGGGTGCATTTGGTAAAGCAAAATTAGCCAAAGCTGGCATGGTTGAAAAGCATAGTTTGAATATGCTAATTAGTGCTGAAGTTGGCGAGTGTGTGCCAGGTGAAATTATTGCTTTCAATGCTGAGTGGTGGGGCATTGTTGATAGTGTGAGCGTGTCATTTAATCATGCTGCCGTGAATCAGACGATTAAGGTCGAGCGGGTGAGTAGGGATGAGTAACGCCTTAAAAAGACTGATTGATTTACTACCTAAAACTCCTGAGTTTGTAGGTGAAATCACTTCGGCAGACCACCCAAATTATAAAGTCTTGGTGGTCGATGGTACTGGATTGGTGATGTGCACCAGTAGCACTAAATATGCAGTGGGCACCAAGGTGTTTGTATTAGATCAAGAAATAAAACGAGTAGCGCTTTCGGGTGCTGTTGTTCAAATAGAAATCTAAAGTTTACTCACTACATAAGGCACCCAATCGGGTGCTTTTTTATTGCCAAAAATTAGGGGGTTACATGCAAGAGCATGAAAAAGTAGCACTTCAATTAATCTTCATGGGGGTTGTAATTGCCATGGCTAAGGTACTTGTAAGCACAGAGAAACTCACGTGGCGTGTGGTTGTTGGTCGTTCCATTTTAAATGGATTCGCAACACTTGGCGCAGGAGCTGTTTTAATTTGGATCTCAGATTTAAGCATGCTTGGTGTGCTTGGGCTAGGAGCTTTCCTTGGAACATTGGGTAGTCAATTTATTGAAGCGCAATTGCGTAAAGTCGTTAAAACCAAAGCAGGTGATATTTAAATGAAATTAATAGATAACTGGAAACAGTCATACAAACTTAAAACAGTACAAGTTGGCGCATTAAGCGCCATTTTTTTTGCCCTGAGTTTATTCTCCGAGCACTTTATAACAGTATGGAATTTGACTCCTCAAGATGCCAAGAATTTAATTCCTGAAAATTGGAAAGAGGTTGTAGGTTGTTTTGTTGGTGTTGCAACGGTATTGGCTCGACTCAAAGCTCAGCCTGAATTTCATATTCAGAGTTTTGCCAAACTTCCACAAGCGATAAGTAAAGCAGGGATTGATGCGATTTGTAGTTATGAGGGATTAGAGTTTAAAGCATACCTTGACAGCGCAAATATTTGGACGATTGGCTATGGAACAATTAAATATCCCAATGGAGTGCGAGTTAAAAAAGGCGATACTTGCACTATTGAGCAAGCCAAAGCATATATGGCTTCCGATCTGAAAAGTTTTGAAGCTGCTGTAAATAAAGTCAAAGTGCCACTTAATCAGAACCAGTATGATGCGCTCGTTTCTTTAACCTACAACATCGGTGTGAATGCATTTGCTAACTCTACATTGCTCAAAAAGCTTAATGCTGGTGACTACAAAGGTGCAGCTGCTCAGTTTAATGTATGGAATAAAGTCAAAGGTAAGATTGTGCAAGGGTTGGTGAACCGTCGTGCTAAAGAACGAAAGTTGTTTGAGAAAGCCCTCTAGGGGGCTGTTTCGCATAACGGCCATTATGTTAAATAGAAATAAAATTAGGTGATATTTACTTAATTCTGTTGCCATCTTGGTTAATGATTTGCTCACCATCTTCTTTACTAAAGGCTTGCAATTGTGGAGCTGAAAGAATATCTAAAACGACCTCAGAAGGTCTGCATAGTTTTGTACCAAGTTCTGTAATGACAAAAGGCCTATTGATTAAAATAGGGTGATCTAGCATTGCAGAAATAAGTGCTTCATCGGTCCAATGGTGGTCATCTAGTTTTAAATTTTCATAAGGCTCTACATTCTTTCGTAAAGCTTCACGCACAGATAATCCTGATTCTTGAATCAATTTGATGAGTTCCTCTTTTGATGGAGGTGTTTTTAAATATTCGATGATTAAAGGCTCTTGTCCTGTATTTTGAATAAGAGCGAGCGTATTTCTAGAAGTTCCACAAGCAGGATTGTGA
>NZ_NEGJ01000024.1 GCF_002135415.1 Acinetobacter sp. ANC 3832 | reverse complement strand
GCAAGACCCAATAGACGTTGCATACCTCTTAAACTGCTTCGTTCTAGATAAGTGTTCATGATGAATTATTTTTGCTCTTCTGTGTATTTGATTTTAGGTTTGAGCACACTTGATCGACCACAATTTTTATATCTGAACTGTGCATTCCCACTTTTGCTGTGCCCATTCTTAAAGATATTCGCTGATTGGCAATGGGTACATAGATAGCTTATCGTTTTGTAATCATATTTATTATTTATTACTCAGATGCTTTCGATTTTATTCTAGATTAAAACACGTTGATATTGGACACTACCAAAATTATGATCAGAACAAGCGCGCAGGTTGATGGCTTTATAGATTGAAATTTCTATTTTATCGAGTACAGCTCATTTTATAATTTAACTCGCACATACTTATGATTGATTGGGAAATTAAAGGTTTATTCCGCTTGAGAGTATTTAACTCATAAAAAAGCCTGAGTATAATAACTCAGGCTTTTTTATGAGATGTCTTCTATCGGAAAAACAATCTCGAATTTGGCGACCCTACGGGGATTCGAACCCCGGTTACCGCCGTGAAAGGGCGATGTCCTAGGCCTCTAGACGATAGGGTCAATAGATGAGGCATACTTTTGAAAACTAAACCAAAATAAATTGGCGACCCTACGGGGATTCGAACCCCGGTTACCGCCGTGAAAGGGCGATGTCCTAGGCCTCTAGACGATAGGGTCGTTTCAGAGGTGGGCGTATATTAGGGCGAATATGGAAATGTGTCAAACCTTTTTAGGCAATAAAAAGGTAAATGTGGTTTGAGTGTATAAAAACAAAGCAAAAAATATTGTATCGATTAAAAATGACACTGAATTCTGGAATTAGGCTCTAAAATTAGTTCTAAAATATTTTGAATAACTGCAGGATGTTGTAGATAACCTGTAATTTCATGGGGTGAATTAACGAAAGTTGAAATGGAAGTATTAATAATTTCAGGACTAAAATTGAAAGGAGAATCAATCAATGGGAAAGTTGTTAAAAAATCATCAGGTGAATAAAAATTGTGCCAATCACCATATAGATGCTCAGGTCTTACAATGGGTTGTATAAGTTTAGATTGAATCACTCTAAAAGCCAGTGGTGAACCCAGTGTAATAAAGCGTTGGATACAATATTCAGATTTAAGCTGTTGTAATAGATTATAAGCAATGACCGTTCCGAGTGAATGCGAAACAATAATATGTTCCTCACCTTGTTTTAAACTAGTTAAAATTCGTTGATGTACTTCATTCATAAACTCAGGGTTTGCCAAATATAAATAGGTTTCAATTAAGAATTTATGAATCAAACTTTCATGCAATTTCGGGAAATTATTAAGAATTAAAGAAAATTCCTTTAAAGCTTTGTCTTTTACGAGTTGTGAGGCTAAGTATAAGCGTGTAGACAGCTTTAAATTTTGATCTGGTATGAAATAAGGTAGTAAGGGAATACTTGCTGTCGGAGTTGCAACAACAGAGGGTTTTGCTTGTACGCCTTTATGTAGATGAAAATCTAAGAGTGATTTGGGTAAAAAGGCATCTAAATCAAATGAGTTACTTAATTGGTGTTTGGTGATTAAGTCGCCATAAAATGGCAAGGCGATATTTAGCTTTTCGATTGCGACAGGTAACTGCAGTTCATCAATACCCAGTTTGAAAATATCAAGCCAATGTTGCTTTAAACTATCAGCATTGTAGTTTTGTTGATTCATGCCATGAATAAAAATAATTTTCATCGCCATTCTTATATACTAATATATTTTTATATTGATGGTTTTAATGTACGGATTTTATTTGGAATTTGCTGTGTCTGAATGTAAAAAAAGTGTAGCGAAGTACTACACTTTTTCAATAAAACGTTTCGGTTTTATCTTTATTTACTTAAATTTTGCTCTTGAGTTTTATATAAGAAATGATAACTGAGGTAACAGGCTGCAATAAAAATAAGACAGCAGATGAAGCCCGCCCACATCTCAGGATCAAAGACCATACTGATACAGGTAATAAAACAGAATACAAAACCTAAGATTGGAACAATTGGAAACAGTGGTGCAGCAAAGCCTAACTCTTTGGTGGTGTGACCATCTTTATACCATTGACGTCTGAAATTGAACTGACTTAAACAGATACTCATCCAGACAATGACCATGGTAAATGCAGCAACACCCAATAAGTTCTTAAAAATGGTTTCAGGTGCAAACTGTTCAGATAGAAGACCTGGTAAAGCACCCAGCATGGTGACCATAACAGCAATATATGGAATCCCACGCTTATTCACTTTTGCGAAAACAGCAGGTAGTTGCTTCTTGCTTGAAAGTGCCCACATCATACGAGATGCAGCAAATAAGCCTGAGTTAGCAGCCGATAACAGTGCTGTAATAATCACAAAGCGAATAATATCTTCAGCATATGGAATACCAATATGTTGAAATACAGTGACAAATGGACTGCTACTGACACCTTCAGCATTGAGTCCCGCCATGGAGTGAGGCAATAAAGCACTAATCACAATGATGGTACCCACAAAGAAAATTAATAGACGCCAAATGGCGGTATTAATTGCTTTAGGCACATTTTTAGCAGGATCTTGTGTTTCTCCAGCAGCAACGCCAATTAACTCTGTACCTGAAAAGGCAAAGTTCACAATTAGCATCGTAGTGAAGATCGGAATGAGACCATTGGGAAACCAACCGCCTGCTGTTAAATTACTAAACAGTGGTGCAGATTCATAACCTTGATAGTTAATCACACCAAAAATGGCAAATAAGCCCAATATAATAAATGCAATGACTGTAATGACTTTGACTAGAGCGAGCCAGAATTCAGATTCAGCAAACCAGCGAGTAGAACTCATATTGAGCCCAAACACCACAGCTGCAAAAATAATCGTCCATAACCACATAGAAATATGTGGAAACCATTCCTGCATGAGCAATGCGGCTGCTGTGAATTCAGTTCCAAGCGTAGCTGACCATGTGAGCCAATAAAGCCATGTCACGGTATAACCCGTTGCAGGTCCAATATATTTTTGTGCATATGTACCGAATGAACCTGATTCAGGCATATGTACAGCGAGTTCACCTAAGCACAGCATCACCATATAGGCAATGATACCGCCAAGGATATAAGAGATGATAGCACCTACAGGCCCCGTTTGTGCAATGACTTCACCCGACCCTAAAAATAGGCCTGTTCCGATTGCACCACCGAGTGAAATCATAACAAGGTGTCGAGTACTCATAGCGCGTTTTAATGGCGCAGAATTGCCCTGATGCGAAGCACCATTCGGAGTAATAGATGACGACATAAGAGATATGTATAAGAATAGAGGAAGCGAGCTATTGTAGTGAAAAACGACAAATCTGCAATGTAATAATGATGAAATATAGAAGTAATAATGATCGTATGAAACGATAGATGGCGACCCTACGGGGATTCGAACCCCGGTTACCGCCGTGAAAGGGCGATGTCCTAGGCCTCTAGACGATAGGGTCGTTGCGAGGTGTGGCTATATTAGTAATTAAGCGGGTATCTGTCAAAGAGAATTTGAAAATAAAAGCCTGTTTGGTTAAAATCAATTCAATTATAAAATATGAATAGATATGAACGTTTTATTGATACGATCGAGTTTTATCCAAATCAGTTGGATTTAAATAAAAACGTATTACGCTATTATAATGAAACACAATTGAATGCCGATTTTTTCTCCATTTATCAAGATCTATATATTGATTCACAGGTGTTTTCCAAATTAGATTTTATTCAATGTGTGCAAAATATTCTCTATACGCAACTTCTAGATCAGCAAAAAGCGATGGCAATGAAATTATCAGAATGTTCTGAAAAATTTCAGAT
This sequence comes from Acinetobacter sp. ANC 3832, assembly GCF_002135415.1. Lineage (GTDB taxonomy): Bacteria > Pseudomonadota > Gammaproteobacteria > Pseudomonadales > Moraxellaceae > Acinetobacter. The sequence continues at coordinate 24,595 of NZ_NEGJ01000024.1, read as the reverse complement.
GAATATACTGCTTAGTTTTAAAATTTATTTGATGTTACAGGAATATAGTAAGATTAATCGTGCTTTTAAAACTGAGCAGGATGAACAAATCTATGTTCATTTAGATCATTTTTTTGAAACATTAAAGATAGAGCCTTCTCCTATTGATACTCGTCAAAATAAGCGAGAAATCGTATTGCCACAGACCAATGTTGCAGCCATCATTTTTATCTGTATCGCAAGCCTGTCAGCATTAGGATTAATGTTCTTTACCAGTGGAATATTGAGCTCAATTATTCAAGCTTGTTTGTATGGTGGCGTTTTTATTTCTGCCAGAGCCGCATCGAGTGGAGATAAAAAGAGGGAAGGAACAAGCATGAATCATTATCTGATTCAGATGGATTATTTTTTAGAAACAATCAATAACAGTAATAATCAAAAAGTGAACCCTACATTAGCTACATCGAGTTCACCATAAACTTAAATATTTATAATTTTAGATTAGTTCGAATTAGATTAGTTCGAATAAGCGCTTTAATTTTCTTCTTAAAAGTTAAAGCACTTTGATCAAAAACTTATGCTGATTTGTTGTGATACAACCAATAATAACTTGCATAACACGCTGCCATAAAAATTAAGCAACCAATAAAGCCTGAAAGCATTTCAGGGTCAGCAGCCATACTTAATCCAGTCACAGTACAGGTCATAAATCCTAAAATAGGAACCAGTGGATACCAAGGTGTTTTAAATTTGAGTTCTGCTAGTGTATGACCTTGGCGTAGCCATTTACGACGAAAGTTAAACTGGCTCCAGCAAATACTCATCCACACAATGACCATGGTAAAGGCTGCAACACCCAGTAAGTTTTTAAAGATTACATCCGCACCAAACTGTTCAGAGAGCAATCCGGGTAAACCACCAATCATCGTCACCATAATTGCAACAATGGGTGTGCCTGATTTGGTTAATTTAGAAAAAATACGAGGGAGCTGTTTTTGAATGGATAATGCCCACATCATGCGCGATGCAGCATATAAGCCTGAGTTTGCTGTAGAGAGCAATGCAGTGATAATCACAAAACGCATAATGTCTTCTGCGTATGGAATACCAATCAAATTAAAAACAGATACGAATGGACTATTACTTAAACCATGACCATGTGTTGTATTTAAACCCGCATCTTGGTAAGGCAGTAATGAGCTAATGACAATAATGGTTCCAACAAAGAAAATCATTAAACGCCAAACAGCAGCATGAATGGCTTTCGGCACATTCTTTTCAGGTTCTTCAGTTTCACCTGCTGCAATCCCAATCATTTCTGTACCATTGAATGCAAAATTGACAATCAACATGGTGGCGAAAATAGGAAATAGCCCATTAGGTAACCAACCGTGTGAGGTTAAGTTACTAAACAGTGGGGCAGAGTCATAACCTTGAAAAGAAATCAGTCCAAAAATTGCACCTAATCCCAAGAGAATGAATACAAGTACAGTTGATACTTTTACAAATGAAAGCCAAAACTCAGATTCAGCAAAGAAACGAGTTGAGGTTAAATTTGAGATTAATACTGCGCTGGCAAAGATGAGTGTCCAAATCCAAACTGAAATAGTGGGAAACCATTCCTGCATCAGCAATGCCGCAGCGGTAAATTCTGTGCCTAATGTTGCAGACCAACCTAGCCAATACATCCACGACACCATATAACCTGTGCCTGGACCAATGTTATTACTTGCAAATGCACCAAATGAACCTGTAACGGGTTGGTTAACCGCAAGCTCACCTAGACATAGCATGACCATATAAGCAATTAGACCACCAATAATGTATGAAATGACTGCACCGATCGGACCTGCCTGAGCAATAACTTCACCTGAACTTAGAAATAAGCCCGTGCCAATTGCGCCACCGAGTGACAACATAATTAAGTGGCGTTTGGTCATGGTTCTTTTTAAGGAAATAGAGTTTCCCTCAGAAGCGCTATGCTGAGTAGATTGATCGGGAGATGACATAATTTATTAAGTAAGATTTTTTAAAGTGCTATTTTAGGACAAAACATGAATATTCACAAAACTTGTAGAGCTAAAATTATTTTAAAAGCATTGAGAATGTATAGGATTTAAACAATATGAAATTGAATAATGCCTTTAATTACATGTATTGCATGAATTTCAGGCTAAAAGTTAAATATAAATATTGGGATTTATCACTTTGGATGTCGATATTGGTTCTTGATTTTATTTAGTTGTTTGATATTTAAGATAAAAAATATTTACTTTGAGCTTTTGAATTTGTTACTTTCATATACTTTAGTCGGAAATTTTCAAATAATGATAAAAGTACGTATTTGTATCGAAATCTTTTCGTAAATCAATTTGATGTTTTATCAAATTTTAGCTTTGCATTTGTTAGACTATCGCTATTGTTTAATGCTGAGAGTAAGCGTGCTGCCATTTAAACTTTGGGTCGATGCGGATGCATTGCCTAAAATTCTAAGAGAAGTAATTTTACGAGCTTCTGATCGTTATCAACTCGAAGTCACTTTTGTTGCAAATCAAAATGTCGGGATTACGCCGTCTGTACGTATCAATTCGATTCAGGTGATGCAAGGTGCTGATCAAGCCGATAAAGAAATTATTGATCGCATGAAAGAGAATGACATTGTTATGACGCAAGATATTCCACTTGCTGCACAAGTCATTGAAAAAGGGGGAATCGCAATTAATCCTCGTGGTGAAATTTATACCGAGTCAAATATTAAAGCACGTCTACATTTACGTGATTTTATGGATACCTTACGAGGTGCGGGTGTACAAACAGGTGGCCCAGCGCCTATTTCTGAACGTGATAAACGAGAGTTTTCAAGCAGTTTAGACCAAACGATTATGAAGCAAAAACGTAAGACCTCTGTTTAAATTATTGGAAAAAACATGCCATCTAAAAGCAATATCATGATGACTTATGCCTTATTGGTCTTCATTTGGGCAACTACGCCTTTAGCGATTGTGTGGAGTGTGTCTGATCTGCATTTAATGTGGGCATTGGTTATTCGATTTTTTATTGCTTTGCCTATTGCCATTCTTTTATTGCTTATTCTCAAAATTAAATTTCCTGTAGATAAGGTTGCAGTACATAGCTATGTTGCAGGCTCATTTAGTTTAATCGGTTCACAGATTTTTACCTATGCTGCAACACCATATCTAAGCTCAGGAATGATTGCACTCATGTTTGGTTTGGCACCGATTATGGCAGGCATCATTGGTCGTTTTGGTTTTAATCAAAAACTACAATATTTGCAATGGTTTGGGATGTTTGTGGCTGTTTGTGGCTTAGCGATTATTTGTATCAGCGGTGGTGCGAGTCAGCATGTACATCCAATTGGTATTGCTTTGATGGTGATGAGTGTATTTACTTATTCACTTTCGATTTTTTGGGTTAAAAAAGTAAATGCAACAATTGAACCTATGGCACAAGCGACAGGCTCGATTTTAGTATCCACACTGGGTGCAATCTGTTTAATTCCATTTATTTGGCAATATGCACCTACCCATATTCCAGAAACAAAGTCTTTATTGGCATTGATTTATACCGTAGTCATGGCTTCTCTGATTGCAATGTTCTGTTATTTCAAACTGGTCCAAAATATTAAAGCCACAACTTTGTCTTTAACAACGGTGATGACACCGATGTTAGCGATGTTATTTGGTGCAATGCTCAATAACGAATATCCATCAGCAACCGTCTTTATTGGTGCTATTGTTTTACTCTTTGGTTTATTTTTATATTTTTATAAAGATTTAAAAGCGAGTAGAGAACTCGCTCGTAAACTTAAACACCATTAATCTTGGTTTTAATCCTATTACTCGATGTTGGCCTCAATACATTCTGAAAGCTTCACTTTATCTTGAGGGTGTAAGGTAATAAAGTATGCGCCAATGCGATATTTGTCTTGTTCATCTTGTTCTGAATAAGCAATTTTCGCAATGGCTGCAATATGAAAAAAGTTTTCAGGATGGCTTAACGTCACATGAATATAAGAACCTTGTTTCAGACTTTGATCACTAAAAAAGCTAAATCCACTTTCAGAAAAGTTCACATGCTGCGGTGACGGTAACAGGGTTTGTACAATTGAATCGTATAGAGAACCCGTTATAAGGTTTAACTTTTGATTAAATAAGGATAAGATTCGAGCAATTTGTTGATCTTTTTCATTTAATTGTTCCAATTCGTATTGAAGTGCATGATCAAATTGATCTAATTCTGCAAGTAGTAGAAAATAGCGCGGCAATACAAAATTAGGATCATATGGATCGTTAAGTGCAACTTCTTCAGAAATGACTTGATAGTTGATTCTTAATGCAGCATCTATACGAGACATAACACGACGCTCGTTTCCATCATTTTGATGCTGTAACGTTTCCATAAAACACCTCGGACTAGATGGTATGTTTAAACCAATCTCGCTGTATATAGGGTTGAGATACACTCGCGCACGGCGTAGTAATCACTTTATTTCTTTTATCGCTTTGGTTTCCATGATCGGTCTAACCTTAGGGGTAGCTGTACTTATTACAGTATTATCTGTTATGAATGGTTTCGACCGTGAGTTAAAAAACCGTGTTTTAGGTATGATACCTCAAGCCACTGTTTCTTCAACACAAATTTTAACAGACTGGCCCGTTCTTGAAAAGAAAATTGAACAGCATGAACATGTTACTGGTGTTGCACCATTCACCCAATTACAGGGAATGTTGACCGCACAAGGTCAAGTTGCTGGGATCATGGTCACAGGCATAGAGCCTGAGTACGAAAAGAAAGTATCTATCATCCAAAATCATATGGTTGCAGGTAGTATCGATCAGCTGAAAAAAGGTGAATTCGGTATCGTACTGGGCAAGCAAATGACAGATGCTTTGGGTTTAGGGCTGAATGATAATGTGACTTTGGTACTTCCTGAAGCAACGCCTTCACCAGCGGGTGTGGTACCACGTTTTAAACGATTTAAAATTGTCGGTATTTTCAGTATTGGTGCTGAAGTTGATTCAAGTTTGGGTTATATCGCACTGAATGATGCTTCAACTTTATTACGTTTACCAGATGGCGCACAAGGTGTGCGGATGAAGCTAGATGATATTTTCTTAGCACCGCAAGTTTCAAATGAAATTGTTCGTGAATTGCCAGGTAATTTTTATGCCTCAGATTGGACATATACTCACGGTAACTTATTTAGTGCAATTCAAATGGAAAAGGCGATGGTCAGTTTATTGCTGTTCTTAATCGTTCTTGTTGCTGCATTTAATATTGTTTCATCTTTAGTGATGGTCGTTACTGATAAAAAATCTGATATTGCAATTCTTCGTACTTTAGGTGCTTCGCCTGCCACCATTACCAAAATTTTTATGGTGCAAGGTACCGTGATTGGAGTGGTGGGTACAATCGCAGGTGCAATTCTTGGTGTTCTTTCAGCCTTAAGTATTAGCCATTTAATTGATTGGTTGAATACGACATTTGGCTGGCATCTTTTTGATGCATATTTCATCAATTATTTACCTTCTTATTTAAGATGGCAAGATGTGGCTGTGATTGTTGGATTGTCCTTAGTCCTTAGCTTTTTAGCTACCATTTATCCAGCTTTACGTGCTGCCAAAATTCAACCTGCCGAGGCACTTCGTTATGAGTAATGTGGTGTTAGCAGCAAATAATGTATATAAATCTTTTACGGATGGAAAATCGACAGTTGAAGTGATTAAAGGGCTTTCTCTTCAGATTAATGAAGGTGAGTTTGTTTCGATTGTCGGTTCAAGTGGTTCAGGTAAAAGTACGTTATTACATATTTTAGGTGGGCTTGATCGTCCTACGCAAGGTACAGTGGATCTAAATGGTTCACGATTTGATAATTTAGGTGAAGCTGAACGTGGTTATCTACGTAACCAGTATTTGGGATTTGTTTATCAATTCCATCATCTTTTACCTGAGTTTTCGGCTTTAGAAAATATTTCTATGCCACTGATGTTGCGTAAAAATGCAAACTTCAAAGAAGTGAAAGAGCGTGCTGAATACTTGTTAGAACGTGTGGGTTTAACTCATCGCTTAACCCATAAACCGGGTGAATTATCAGGGGGGGAACGTCAACGTGTAGCTTTGGCACGCGCTTTGGTTTCTCAACCAAAACTGATGCTTGCAGATGAGCCAACAGGTAATTTAGACCGTAAAACAGCAGGTAGTATTTTTGAATTGTTAAGTGATTTACGCCAAGAATTCAATATGGCGATGTTAATCGTGACGCATGATGAACAATTGGCGAAATCAGCAGATCGTATTTTGCATATGCAAGATGGTTTGTGGATTGACGACTAAGCTTGAAAGAAATGGTTTAGTTATCAAAAAAATTAAATCCGATCAGTAACCTTGTTAAAGCCCATGTAAATGGGCTTTAATTATTTTATAGAATAATAAATTATAGATATAAATTCATGTTTCTGCTTTGTATTTTAATCGGATGGATTTTCGGTATTTCGACGATGGGAAAATTTATTCCCGAATCATTTATTTCATCAGCACCTATTTTCTATATTTTTAGTTTTGTTTTTATCGTCCTTCATTTTTTCAAAAAGCGAATAATTCAACCATTTTTCTTTAAGTGTATTTTTGCCTTTTCACTCACGATGAGTGGTTTCTTCATTGGGCAAGTGTATGCAGATCATGCTTTAAATCAGCGGTTACAACTGAGAATCACGAATGTCCAAGAAACATCAGCGATTGTTTATATCGACTCAATAGGGCAGCTTTCTAGCGATGGTGGTACTAATTTAAGAACAAAGCAAAAAGCTTTCATTTTGAATCCGAATGCTCAAACAATTTATTGGATGCTGTATAGCAAAGAACAAGCAGAGCAGAATCATTTTCAAATAGGTCACTATTATCGTGTCAGTGGTACGGTAAAACCTGCACATGGCTATGCAGTGGATGGTGCTTTTGATCAGGAGCGTTGGTTTCTGCAAGAAAATATTATGGCGAGTATGCAAGTTCAGTCTATACAAGCAGTGACTGATGCTGAGATTCAGCAATTGGGCTATGCCAGTTTTATCAAAGCACAACAAGGTTTTATTCCTAAATTGAAACGCTATGTTGAACAAAAACGTCTAGATTTTAGAGGCTTTATTCAGCAACAACCTTTAACGCAGAAAGGCTTGATATTGGCGTTATTAACAGGGGATGAAAGTTTATTGTCTCAAGAGACACAGACTTTATTTAAACGTTTAGGGATTTCGCATCTTTTGGCAATTTCTGGGCCACATGTTTTAATTTTTGCAGTTCTTTTTTGTTTTTTTATTACCCAATTGGTTCAACGTGTTTATCCACAAATATACTTAAAAATTCCAAGACCTTATTTTATTCTTATTCCATTTTTACTATGTGTTTGGCTTTATACCGCTTTTGTTGGTTTTGAAATACCTGCAATGCGTACCTTTTTAACCGTATGTTTAATGACGATAATACTGTTACTTCGTCAGTCAGTGAATGCCTTGAGTTTATTATTGTTGAGTGCAAGTCTATTGTTGTGGGTAGATCCATTTAGTATTTTGTCCGCTGCATTTTGGCTGTCTTATGGTGCATGTTTTATTCTCATTCGAGTGTATCAAACCATTCAACAACAATCAGATGATGCAGTTCAAACATGGCAAGATAAGGTTAAGTTATTTTTAAAGGTCTTGGTTGAATCTCAGTGGAAAGTTTTTATCGCTTTATTTCCTTTGGTGATTCTTATTTTTCAGCAAGTTTCATGGCTTTCACCATTCGCGAATTTAATTGCTATTCCACTCATTGGTGTGGTTATTGTTCCGTTAGAAGTAATAGGCGCGTGGTTAAGTTTATGTATAGAACCATTGGGTCTAATTTTCTTTCATTTGGCAGATTGGGCATTACAATTTTTGCTTTCAATACTCATATTTTTAGACCAAGGCTTAAATGCCAAACTTTCTTGGATCGCAATAACACCATGGGCATTGGTTTGTCTTACATTAGGTGTTTTGATCTTATTTCTGCCACAAAGTGTTCTACCTAAAGCTTGGGCAGTTGTATGTCTATTTCCAATATTGGTGACAGCAAAATCGCAAAGTGAATTTGAATTAACAGTCTTAGATGTCGGGCAAGGTCAGTCACTTTTTCTTAATTTACCCAAGCAAAAAATTCTGATTGATACAGGCGGGTATTATGATGAAAGTAAATTTAGTATGGGTGAAAAAGTCGTTATTCCTTATCTGATGAAACAAGGTATTTCACATTTGGACAAAGTGATTTTATCGCATCTCGATCAAGATCATAGTGGTGCCTTTGCTTCAATCCAAAAAGAAATAAAGATTCAAGATGTGTATTCCAACGAGAAGGATCAACGCTTTGATGTTTCAAATTTTCATTATTGCTATGCAGGACAAAAATGGCAATTTGATCAAATCAAAGTTGAAATTTTATCACCTTCTGAAAATATGCTCAGTCAGGTAAAGAATAACCAAAATGAATTATCTTGTATTGTTTATATACAAGTTCCTCAATCTAATAGTTATCAGAATTTTTTAATTATGGGAGATGCTGGATGGGAAACAGAATACCAGCTTTTACAACAATATCCTGATTTAAAAGTTGATGTGCTTATTTTAGGTCATCATGGTAGCCAACACAGTTCATCTTATGCATTCTTAAAAAGGTTAGTGCCCAAACTTACGATTGCCTCAGCAGGTTTTAATAATCGTTATGGACACCCACATCCTATTGTTTCAGCACGCTTAGATGCGTTGACTATTCCTATGCAGACCACCATTCAACAAGGGAGTATTGCATTTCAGTTACAGAGAAATGGTCAAATGAAGATCCAGCATTTTAGAGAAACGAAAAAATGGTTACAAACTCAAAATTAACCATTCTCTCGAACTTGTGCTATTTTTTTCAATGCTTCAGCTTTTGGAAGATGATATAGATCACCCAACTCAGGATTGGCTTTAAAACGCTTATAGCTCCAATGATAATGTTCAGGATAGCGTTGAATTAAATCTTCTAAAGTTTGATGGATAATTCGAGTACCATCATCTGCTGAACCTGAATAAATGTGTTCATTAATCGGCTCAATAAACATATTAAAGTCATCGCTTTCATTGCGAATGGCATAAACCAACAAAGCACGCGCTTTGGTTTTTTGAATCAGTTTTGCACTCAAATTACTGGATGCCAATGGAACACCAAAATACTGGATCATATCACCACCCACATTGGGTGTATGGTCAGGCAAAATAACAGTTGTTCCACCTGTTTTGAGTGCCTTAAAAATTTGACGAACACCTGACTCATCCGTAGGGACAAGTTTGGCTTGTTCACGGCTACGTGCCACTCGAACAAAATTATCTGCATCTGCATTTTTAATGGGCTTATACATAATCGTCATTTGGGTGTATTGAGCAAACCATGCATTCATGATTTCCCATGTTCCAAAATGAGGTGCGATTAAAATTAAACCTTTTTGTTCTGCTAAAGCGGCATGGAAATATGCTTCACCTTGAATTTGATGAATACGTGAAATATTTTTTTGATTGGTGCTTCCCCAAATCGTAAAAAATTCCATATAAGACTGTAATTCATTACGAATAGCACTACGCGTGATGTGTTCACGTTGTTTAGCTTCTAACTCAGGTAAACAAATTTCAATATTCAGCCGAATTGTTTCTGATGTTTTTGTGATATGTAATGTATTAATGATTCCTGCAAGAATTTTTGCAAAAAATCTAGAAAATAGAATTGGTTGTCGGCTAAAAAAATTTAGAAGACGTGTTGTCATAGAGTGTTTTTTTTCAGTCATCGTAATTCAAAGCATAATGCTGAGGTCGAGGCGTATTGTGATTTGAAATTATTATATGTTAAATCTCAATGTTTAAACAGTTTAACTGTTTCGATTGTATATAATGAAGCATTAAAAATTAATTTGGATGGTATGTATGTCCGATTGGCCACCTCAACCACAAAATGAAAATAGCAATAGTCAAATTCCACCTTCAGGGCAACCTACAGGAAAGGAATGGCAAATTTTAGAGAAAGCTGTACTTGCTTCTGTTGAAGAGCAACGTCGTAGCCGCCGTTGGGGAATCTTTTTTAAAATTTTGACCTCGCTCTATGTTCTTTTTGTCTTGGTAATGATGATGAAAAGTTGTTCATTTAGTTCGGATGGTGAAAGTTCTGGAACGACATCAGATAAACATTTAGCGGTTGTTAATGTGATTGGAACTATTGATTCAAGTAATCAAGGTGTGAATAGTACAGATACGATTAAATCATTAAAAAAAGCATTTGAGACAAAATCTGCACAAGCTGTGGTACTGAATGTAAATTCTCCAGGTGGATCACCTGTGCAATCTGATGATATTTGGCAAGAAATTCAATATCAAAAGAAACAGCATCCTGAGAAAAAAGTGTATGCGGTGATTGGTGATATGGGTGCTTCTGGCGCTTATTATATCGCTTCTGCTGCAGATGAAATTTGGGTGAATCCATCAAGCCTTGTTGGTTCTATTGGTGTGATTATGCCGAATTATGGTGTTAGTGGTTTGGCTCAGAAACTGGGTGTTGAAGATCGCACAATGACATCGGGTGTGAATAAAGACATTCTCAGCATGACGAAACCAGTGAGCCCTGAACAAAAAGCGCATATTCAAGCTTTATTGGATAATGTGCATAGCCATTTTATTAATGCAGTGAAACAAGGTCGTGGTACTAAGTTAAAATCACAAGACCCTGCAATTTTCTCTGGTTTATTTTGGACAGGTGAGCAAGCTATTAAATTGGGTATTGCAGATAAAGCTGGCAATATTGAAACTTTAAAGCGTGACTTGAAAATCAATAAAACAGTGAACTATACAGTCGAACGTAGTCCATTTGATTCTGTGCTTGGTCGTGTAGGATCAGAAATGGGTCAGGGCTTAGGTGAAGCTGTGAGTCAAAAGTTGGGTACGAGTCAGGATGTGAAAATGCAGTAATGATGACATCTCATTATTGAATATCTTGTATCAGTATGAAGAGGCTTTTTATTTTTGCTCTAAGGTGAAATTAAAGAGCCTTATGCAACTCTGTAAAAATGCTATTGATGTCTATTAAAGCTTGAATATAAAAAGGAAGCCATGAGTCATACGATTGTTAAGCCTATTATTCATTTTGCACACGCCAATGGTGTCCCATCTAAGGTCTATACGAAGTTGTTTGACCTTTTCAAGGATGAGTATGACATCATTTATGTACCCTTGTTGGGCACGGATGCACGATATCCTATTGATAAGCAATGGTCTAATTTAGCAGACCAAGTCATTGATAGTATTGTGCAACAGAGCAAAGGGCGGAAAGTGATTGGTTTAGGGCACTCATTGGGTGCAGTCTCAACTTTTTTGGCTTCCTTTAAGCGTCCTGAATTATTTGAGCAAGTGATTTTACTTGATCCACCTTTGATTATGGGGAAAGCCTCCTTTCTTTTTCAAATTGCCAAGACATTTTTGCCGAAGCAATTGGATCAGATGACGCCTGCGCGTTTAAGTGCGAAGCGCCGTGATCATTGGGATTCTCGTGAGCAAGCTTATGAATTATTACGCTCAAAGAATTTATATCAAAAATTTGATGAAGCGTGTTTTCAGGCTTATATCGATTATGCATTGATTGAAGACCCAGTGAGAGGTGGGGTAACCTTAACCATTCCAAGAGATAAGGAAGTGGCTATTTTTAGAAGTGGACCATCTTATTGGTGGTTGCCTCATGCTCAACCTAAGATCCCTGTATATATGGTTGTTGGAAAAGAAAGTCCATTTTTAACCCAGAAATTTCCGCAAATGGCGCAGAAAAAATTTGGAATACCTTTTACAGTGACTGAGGGTGGTCATATGTTCCCATTGGAGCATCCAGTTAAAACAGTTGATTTAATCAAGCAGTTGATTCAAGAACAAAAATAATTATTTTGAAATTTAGAGTAAATAAAAACGCATCCTGAGATGCGTTTTTTTAAATCAGTACTATTTAGATATTGCAAAAAATATTAGACATTACAAAACTGAATGGGTTTCTCTAAATGTTGACCTTTATAAAGAACGTTTCCATTTTCAAGATGCTGAATTGTACCATTGCAGATCCATTCAACAGCTTGAGGGTAGATGATATGTTCAAGTACATGTACACGTTGCGTTAATGAATGAGCATCATCGTGTAAATTAACCTGAATTACTCCTTGAGCAAGGGCTTGACCTGCATCCAGTTCAGCAGTGACATAATGCACAGTGCAACCATGCAAAGTATCACCCGTATTTAACACACGTTGATGAGTGTGCATGCCTTTGTAATAGGGCAAGAGAGAAGGGTGGATATTCACCATTTTCCCTTCCCAAGATTGCACAAATTTGGCACTTAAAATACGCATAAAGCCTGCAAGAATCACAAGATCAATATTCCAAGCTAACAATTGTTGATGCATGACATCATCAAAAGCTTCACGGTTTGGATATTGTTTATGCTCAATAATAGCAGTTTGAATGCCGTTTTTTTTTGCACGCTCTAAAGCATAGGCTTCAGGTTTATTGGAAATAACCCCAACGATTTTCCCTGAAAGATTGGCATCGATCAGGGCTTGTAAGTTACTTCCACTGCCTGAAACAAGAACAGCAATTTTGATCATGAGATTTACTTATACAGACTTATGCAAAGATTACGCGAATCTTTTCGTCAGCACCGTCAACAGATTCAGCATTGTCTTGAATGTGACCCATTGCCCAAGCTTTTTCACCCAGACTTGTTAGTAATTCAATAGTTTTGTCTGCATCAGCTGCATCAACGACAATGACCATGCCTACGCCACAGTTAAATGTACGGTACATTTCAAACTGTTCAACACCACCTTCACGTTGAAGAAGTTTGAACAATTCTGGCCATTCCCAAGAATTTTCATTCACGACTGCTTGAGCACCATTTGGAAGAACACGAGGTAAGTTACCTGGTAAACCGCCACCTGTAATATGCGCCATTGCATGTACATCAACATCTTTGCAAAGTTGAAGTAATGATTTTACATAAATACGTGTTGGCTCCATTGCAACATCTGCAAGCGGGCGACCATCTACCATTTGTGTTAAATCAAGATTTTTAACATCAATAATTTTACGAAGCAAAGAGTAACCGTTTGAGTGTGCGCCAGAAGAAGCAACACCAATCAATACATCACCAGCTTTGACTTTTTCACCATCAATAATTTTACTTTGCTCAACTACACCTACGCAGAAACCTGCAAGATCATAGTCCTCACCTTCATACATGCCTGGCATTTCAGCAGTTTCACCACCAACCAATGCACAGCCTGCAAGCTCACAACCTTTACCAATACCCGTAACTACATTAGCAGCGACATCAACATTTAAGTGACCTGTTGCATAGTAGTCAAGGAAGAATAATGGTTCAGCACCACAAACAAGAAGATCGTTTACACACATTGCAACCAAGTCTTGACCAATTGTGTCATGACGGTTTAAGTTGAGTGCTAAACGTAATTTTGTACCCACACCATCTGTGCCAGATACGAGAACAGGTTCTTCATAACCTTTAGGAATTTTACAAAGTGCGCCAAAACCGCCTAATCCGCCCATTACTTCAGGACGTGATGTGCGTTTAGCGACAGATTTGATTCGGTCGACGAGTGCGTCTCCCGCTTCAATGTCGACACCTGCATCTTTGTAGCTTAAACCAGTGTTTGGGGTAGAAGTTGAGTTGCTCATAATGAAGTCTCCGCGTTCGCGCGGCGATTATACCTGAATATACGAAACTCTTATGTTATTTATGCGCTAAAATGCTATCTTTACTCAAATATTTTACTTTTTATAACGATTAAATCTGAATAAGGCGTGATTAAATGCACGATCGGACATTAAAACGAATTTTTATTCTTGCAGGCATTGCACTGATCCTTTGGGTTCTTTATTTATTGAAACCTGTAGTGATTCCATTTGTCGCAGCTTTTCTTATTGCCTATCTATTTAGCCCTTTGGTTGAAAAAATCAATAAATTCCTACCAAGATGGCTTGCGATTGCAATAGTCTTTATTGTCATCGGTGTAGGGGTGACATGGGCAATGTGGTTTGTTGTTCCTTTGGTTTGGAAACAACTGATTTATGCGAGAGATAGTATACCTGAAGGTATTCACTGGATTAACTCTACTTTTTTACCATGGGTTTCGCATAAATTTAATGTTGAAGCAATGGAGATTGATACTGAGCAACTGTCTAAAATTGTAATGGAATATGTACAGACCAATTATAGTGCTGACAGTATTCAAGCGATGGTGCTTAAAGTTGCCCAATCTGGTTTAAGTTTTATTCAAGTTGGCGGTACTGTTGTTCTGATTCCAATCATTGCATTTTATTTCCTCCTCGATTGGAAGCGCATGCTATTAAATTTAAAAAATTTAATTCCTCGTCAATATGAAACGAGTACATTAAATGTTGTTGCAGAATGTCATAGCGTATTAGGTGCCTTTGTTAAAGGTCAATTTTTAGTGATGATCTTGCTGGGTATTGTTTATGCAGTAGGTTTGCAATTGATTGGTCTTGAAGTCGGTCTCATTATTGGTATGGTTGCAGGTTTGTGTAGCATCATTCCTTACTTAGGCTTTGGTGTCGGAATTATTTCAGCCATTATTGCGACCTTATTCCAATTCGGATTAGATTGGACACATTTAGCACTCGTCGCTGTTGTTTTTGGGATTGGGCAGTTACTTGAAGGTTATGTATTACAACCCTTTTTATTGGGTGATAAAATTGGTCTTTCACCTGTTGCTGTCGTTTTTGCTGTACTTGCGGGAGCACAATTGGGTGGCTTTGTTGGAATGTTGATTGCCTTACCTGTTGCTGCAATTATTGTGGTTCTATTGAAGCATGCAAAAGAGTGGTATGAGCAAAGTCAGTTCTATCAATCTGCACAGTCGACAGTGGTGATTGAAAACAACGGTAATGCACGTACTGTTTCAGTGGAAAGTGATCAAGTTAATCTTGATATTGAATTTAAAAACACGCAAGATACTGATGATACAGTCAAAATAAACCAAGACCGACATTAAGGATAAATGAGTAGATATGCGTCAATTACAGTTGGACATAGAACCTCAGTTGGATGCCAGAATCAGTGATTTTTCTGGACCAGGATGGGGCCCTGTGATTGATGCAGTTAGACAGTTGCATGCAGGTCTGATGAATCGTTTTTACTTATATGGTGGTGCAGGAACTGGCAAGAGTCATTTGCTTTCAGCAATTTGTGATTCATATTTAGATGTGGGTAAATCTGCAATTAAAGTATCTTTATTAGAATTGTTAGATGCACCTATTGAAGCGATTACCTCATTAGAAATGTATGATCTGGTTGCTTTAGATGATATTGAGGCAATTAGTGGTGTTCCGCATTGGCAAAAAGCAGTCTTTCATTTAATTAATAACAATAATGAAGATGGTGGACAATTGGTATTTTCTTCTCGATTTGCACCGATAGAATTAAAACTCGAATTACCAGATTTACAATCTCGATTAACACAAGCAGTTAGTGTTAAAGTACCGAGTGGGCATTCGCATGCAGATCGACAAGCTTTACTTCATTCTGTGCTTGAACGTCGAGGTGTACATTTTGACCCACAAATAACGGAATATTTGCTATTACATGGTCCACATCAAACAAGTACACTATTGCAGTCAGTCGAACAGCTAGAAAAGTTACTTAAAGGTGAAAAGACGAAACTGTCTAATGCAACTTTAAGACAAATATATGCATTGATTGACGAGTACAAACAGTAATGAAAAATTGTTGAGAATTTTTTAGAGCTGTGACAAAGTACCCACAAATGGATTGATAGCCAAGCTTTGTGCTGGCTAATAAGAAATAATTAAAATAAATCAAGGAGACTATAATGCTCAAACGGGGCATAGGCTTAGGATTATTATGTATTGCTGGTCACGCATATAGCGCAAATATTACTGTAACAACAACTGAAGACGTTGTTAAAACAGATGACCAATGCTCGTTACGTGAAGCAATTGCATATGTCAATCAGGGAATGCCAGAAGCTGGCTATAATGGTTGTGGTGGTAAAGAAGCAACCAATGTCATTGTTCTCAATGGTAAATCTGAATATAAATTAAATAACCAAATTTCAATTTATAAAAGTCTCCAGATTAAATCACTCTATGATACCAATGTTACAGAAACGAATATTCTAGGTAAAAATAATGCTGTGATTAAAATGACTGGAAAAGATCGGTTATTTTTAATTGATCACAGTCTTGCACCGCCAGCCACGAATGCAGATGGTACAGCAGTCGATAATACGGCACTAATCGCTGTGCAATTTTCTGAAGTTTCTTTAGATGGTTGCGGTCAAAGTACGTGTTCTGATCAAGGTGGCTTAATTTATAATAAAGATATTTTGAATATTCAATATGCTCAACTTCTTAATGGTAATGCAAACAAAGGTGGCGTAATTTATAACGCAGGCATTTACGAAAAAAATAAAGCTCTGAGTTCAGTATCTATTTCTAATAGCCTAATCAAGTCGAATAAAGCCAGCCAAGGGGCTGTGATTTATAGTGAAATTCCTCAATTTGTGATCTCTCAATCCGTTGTACGTGATAATGAAGTATCAGATAGTAGTGCAGCATTATTTGATATTGGCACTGCTTTTGATGAAGAAACCAGTAAAAATGCAGGAACTGTATTAAGTCGTGGTATTTGGAATACAACAATTTTTAATAATAAAGGTTATATCGTTAAAGTTTTTGATGGAATGCTAATCAATAACGTGACAATGGTTATGAATACAATGGGGCTAATTTTTAATGCGCCCTATAATCAAGCTTATGTTTCAAATAGTATTATTGCAAAAAATGGTAGTGAAGATTGTAAGGTGATTGCAGGTGGTGATGCGACACACATGAGTAATAATCTTTATTCTGTAGGTTGTGCAGGAACAGGTTCCCAAGCTTTAGGCGCTATAAACTTAATAGCGGGAAGTACCACTGAAGGTAAATGTGATCTTTCGACTGATGGTATTCTTTGCCCATTTAAAGATTATGCTGATGTCGCTTTGGGTTATTTTAAACCAAGATTACTCTCCAGTTATAAAAAATTATTGGATTCACTGATTGTTAATCATGGCCCTGATTCTAGTAATACAGCGCTTATGACATGTGAAGGTACAGATCAACGTGGTAAAACACGGCCTGCGAATACAGAGCTTTGTGATATCGGTGCTATTGAGCTTGTAGTAGATACTTCAACCAGTTCAAGTATTGGTGCTGATATTTATTATGGTGAAACAGGAAAAATGACGATTGCAGATCAGCTACAAGATGGTGAGTTGATTGCAGCAGACCAATGCCAAGCATTATTTGGTGACAATCCAACTGGAAAACCGTGGCAAATTGGTTGTATGAAAATTCTACAAACCAACACGCTATCTAAAGGATCAGTCACAATTACCCAAGATGGTGATGTAACTTATGTTCCAAATGGAAATTGGCATGGTTCAGATGAGTTTAAAATTTTAGTTGTAACAACAACAACACGTTTTAGTGATTCAAAAAATCCTTATATTGAAATACCAACACGTATAGTTCAAAGTCCGAAAGATGATTTTGAAAACAAGAAAGTAGATGTGTCAGGTGGTAGCGCAGGTTTATTCACACTCATCTCATTATTTGGATTATTGGGCTTCCGTCGATTCAAAAAATAAATAGGGAAATGTAATGAAAAACTATAAAAAGGGAATATTAACCCTCACGATTCTATCTGCAATGTCATTAATGGCAGCAGATGATAAAACCATTTACGTCAATACATTTGATGATGAAGATGGAGAGAATACAAGTAAGTGTTCATTGCGTGAAGCTGTGACAGCGGCTTCTACGCATAAATCCTATGGTGGATGTGCAACTGGACAGACTTATACAACAGTAACCAACGTGATTCAGTTGGAAGCAGGTGAATATAAGTTAAACAAAGAGTTACAGCCTCTGACGGCAATTGTGATTCAGGGTAAGGCACCTGTTGATTATAGTCGCCCAGATGTTTTGACCAATGCTTATCCTGCACAAACAGACCTAAAAACTGTGATTAATGGGCAAGGTAAATCACGAATTATTAATACGACAAGCACAGATAAACCATCTTTGGCTTTAAATAATCTTTTATTAAAAGATGGTTATAGTTCTACTTTAGGTGGAGCTTTATATTTGGGTGGAGCAACAACATTAACAAATGTTTCTATTCAAAATGCTAAAGCCCAAGTGGGCGGAGCAATTTATCTGAATGATGTGAGTAGTAGTTTAACGATTACTAGTGGTAATTATCAGCAAAATGATGCAGTACAAGGCAGTATATTTGCCATGACGTGTAGTGATAATCTAATTGATACCACGCGTAATGTAACGGTTGAGTCAGCAAGCTTTTTAAATAATGGTTCAGCAAATAGTCAAAGTGCGTTTAGCTTTTGTGGACAGCCGACAGCAAGTTTTACTGCGAATACAATTACCAATAACAGTGTGAATCTGAACACAGGTAGTCTTATTCAATTTAGTTCGAAAACGCCTCAGGGAAAGACGTATTTAAGTAAGACATCAAGTTTAACCTTGTTGAGTAATACGATTGTATCCAATTCAGCATGGGCGACTTTGCTTTATAACTCATTTGGTACAAAAGTATTGAGTAATAACATTTTAGCATTTAATGGCGCAGGAAAGTCTTGTCGTTATGCGGATGGCGATGTTGCTGATGTTAAAACGACTAATTTTGGTTTGACTAATAATGCATTGGTTTTGACAGCTGGTGATGATCAATGTGATTTGCCTACCGAAGTCGTGAAAGCAATTAAAGATACAACTCTTGATTTATCAGGTGTTGCTTTTTCAACAGTATTAAGTACTTTACAAAACCCATCTGAATATACATCGTACATGTATATGTATTTTCCAAAAGATAATGGTACTAAAACAGATTTAGTTGATACAGCATCGATGGCGTGTAGTGCACGAGATCAACGCGGTGTAAGTCGAACAGCTTCAATTAATTCGACTGGACAAACTGAAACAAGTAATACGTGTGATATTGGGGCGACAGAGGTACTTCGTTTAACAGCTGGAAATCTAACGGCTGTGAATCAGTCTATTGTAACAATCTTGGGTGGTTACCAAAAACAATACGATACTTTTAAATCTTTGATTGAAAATAAAGATACCAACCCTGATTTTTTACCTTATTATCGTGCACAAGAAATGACTTATGATAATAATTTAAAATATACAAAATCAGACCAAAAATATAGAACAGTATTTGTTGATCCATTTGCAACGAATCTACCTGATGAGACTGTTTTGGCAAATGGCGGTCGAGAAATTAAGCATCTTTCTACTGATAATTATGATGTGACTGTAAGTAAGTTAGGTACAGGTAAATTAGATGCTAATAATCAATTTTTAGGAAAAGATGATGCAAATCTTAGATGTGAATGGGATGCAAATCTGAAAAAAATCTTGGTCTATCGTGTTGATGATGCCGTTACGCCAACAGGTGATTATGAATTCTGTAGCTATACATTGACTCTGAAAAACTCTAATCCTGTAAAAAGTTCAAGTGCTTATGTTGTAACGAATTTTATCAACATTGACCCTATCGCCAATGATGTAAGCTATACCATTCAACATGGTGGTTCGCAGAAGATTGATGTGAATTTACTTGAGAATGCTAATGATGATGGTGATGGTCTAACCAGCGCTTTAGTTACAAAGCCAAATAAGTCTAAATTTTATCTTGATGAGAGTGGGCAAGATTTAGCAATACGCATTACGAGTGTACCTGATCCAGTTTCTGTTACAGCAGATCGTTCAGGACCATGTCCAGGTGATGATAAAAAATTGACATGTTATGGTGGTAAGATTCATATTCAACTTAAAAATACTTTAGATCCATTTGGTTATAAATTTAAATATGTTGTTTATGATGCTGATAGCTTAGTCTCTAATGAAGCAACAGTTACCTTAAATAATACCGATAGTTCACCTTCAAGTGTACGTGAAAGCGGTGGTGGTTCATTTGAGTGGTTCAGTATTTTCGGATTATTTGGATTGTTGGGTCTACGATTACGCAAACAAAAAATGGGTTAATTCCTCTTTTAAAAAAAGCCAGTTTATTTTTGAACTGGCTTTTTTATTTATTTGATTTTTTACATATTTATACTTACTAAGTATGAAGCTTATATTATATATTTCATAAATTGGCATCTTGCATAAGACGTCACAACTTCTTTTTTTCTCTTTTAGGAAGAGATGAAACGGCTTTAATGAAGAAGTTTAGTCTATAGTCAAATACAGTTTATATTTTTAAAATTTGAAATTTACCTTATTGAATCTTATATCAGTGTTCATTATAAAATTCTCGGTTTGGATTCCATCCATTATGCATCAGTTTACTGAGTTAGTCCCTTTAGACAAAGTTGAAATTTCTCATGAGGAGTTGTTGTCCATTAAGCGTAATGATTTAGTCCCTGTATTAGAGAATCAAGGATTACTGAACTATTATGCTGATCAGTTGGTACAAGCCCAGTCAGTATTATTGAATGGGGTTAATCCTCATTTAACTCAGCAATTGAGCCAACTCATGGCACAAATTGTACAACATCTTTTAGCGTCACAAAAAAAACTTAAAAAGCGAACTTTTAATACATTGCAAAAGTGGTTGGGCTTAGATTTAGAATTTAATGCAGGGCAAGTGAAATATTTAAATGATTTAGATCGCTTAATTGGTGAAGCGAATATTTTAAGTCAAAAACTATACATCGAAGTACAAAAATCTCAGTTTCGATTTCAGCAAGCCATTGGGCTACGTGAACAAATGGCGAAGTATGTTGTTGCAGCACAAGAATTTTTGCATGAATATCCAAATTTTGTTAAAAATAGACATCCATTAGATAATTTTGAAGATCGATTATCTAAAAAAATTAATACTTTGCAAACTTTACAAACCAGTAATGATATTGCTTTGACGCAAATGCAGTTGACTCAACAATTGTCTTTTAGCTTGTTGGATCGTTTTAAAGAGGCACAACAGGTACTTATCCCTGCATGGCAATATCATTTAAAACAAAGCACTGAAAATCAATCGCAAACCTCATTGGCTGAATTGGATCAAAGCCGTGAAAAATTAATTCAAACATTAAAGCAATCATTAGAGCAAAAATAAGGTGTCCTATGAATGAATCAAATCCGAATTTACCTGTTGAATCATCAACTGAATTGCAGTTACAAAAATTTGAAGGTTTAAATTTAAAAGAAATTGGTTTACAGGCCGAAGATTTTGCTGAAGTGATGAATGCTCAAAAAGAATTGGCGGAGATTAACCATGCGTCAGTTTCAGAATATGGCAAAAGCATTGCAACGAAGACCTCTGCTTATACAGATGAATTACTGAATTTAGTTAAAAATAAAGACTTGGATGTGACTGGTCAAAAGCTGAATGAAGTAGTACAAGTTGCGCAACAATTAAATACATCCAGTATTTTAAGCCCATCAAAAAGCTCTGGTTTTATTGGTGGGATATTAAATAAGTTTAAAGGTGCAAAACAAAGTTTTGATCAACATTTTAATACAACTAAAGAACAAATTGATGGCTTAGTCAAAGAAATTGAAACGTCACAAACAGGGTTGAAAGCACGTGTAGAGACTTTAGATAAGATGTTCCTTGGTGTGCAAGATGAATATAAGCAACTGGGTATTTATATTGCAGCAGGTTTATTGAAACAACAAGAAATTCAACAGCAAATCAAGATATTGTCTGCTCAAGAGCAAGATCAACAAACCAATCAACGAGTTTATGATTTAAATCATCTTGCTAATAATTTAGAAAAACGTGTCAGTGATTTACAAGTTTTACAACAATCTGCGATGCAGACTTTGCCGATGATTCGAATTATTCAATCGAATAATATGATGTTGGTTGATAAGTTTTATGCGATTAAAAATATCACCTTACCTGCATGGAAAAATCAAATCAGTTTGGCAATTTCATTACATGAGCAAAAAAATAGTGTGCAACTTGCCAATACCATTGATGATGCGACCAATGATTTGTTAAAACGTAATGCAGATTTATTACATCAAAACTCTGTTGATACCGCTAAAGCCAATCAGCGTTCAGTGATTGATATTGAAACCCTTGAACATGTACAAAATACCCTCATTAAAACAGTCAATGATGTGATTCAAATTCAAAAAGAGGGGATGCAAAAGCGTGAAGAAGCTTCAACTCGAATTCGTGCATTACAAAGTAACTTGCAGCAATTGGTTTTAGATTCGAGTTCAAATAGATCAAAGTGATCATTTAAAAACTGATGAAATAGAGGCGTGCATTGACAACAGAACAAGATTATCCCGTGCAAGTACAGCAGATTGAAACAGGTATCACCGTACTTAAGCGCAGACAAAAAAAACTCATGTTTTCAAGTATAGGCATGAGTATAATTTTTATCGTGAGTTTGTTCACTTTATTTGTACAACAGGATATTGTTTTAAGCCTCTTTGGATTATCACAACAGGTGGAGCAATTGCATCTGCCTTATAGTATTGATGCGAATTTACGTGATTTTTTAGATCAGCCTGATTATTTATTAAATCTTTTTTCATGGTTTGGTTGGCTTGTTCTAAAAGTGATTGTGGCTTTTACTGGTGCCTTTATTATTGTTTCAATTTTGAAAAAGTTTCGTTTTTTTCTAATTAGATTTCAATCTTTTGTTTTAAAATTTGTGGCTTGGCTCGTTGCATTTATTATTCTTTGGTCAGGTTTAACGTATTTACAATATGATTTAAAAGATGATGAAGCTAAGCAATATCAGGCATTCGTACATTATGATAAAAACATTCAGCAAAGTGATATTTATCAATATTTACAGCGCTCCAATAATCCTGAACCTGTGCAATCTTATGTACTGGCACAAACGGCTCTTTTACATAAGCCTGTAGATCGAGATGTTGCCATTGCCTATGTGTCGAAGTTGGTTCAGTCAGAGCGTACAGATCCACATTTTCTGGAATATGGGTTTAAGCCTGAACAAATTTGGAGTATGCAACATCAACTGTATGGAAAATCAGTGAGTCCAATTGCTATAGGTGTAGAATCTCAGGTAGTAAAAGCCAATCGATGGGCTGAAATTTCACAGTTTATAGTTGCTGGAATGGTTGTACTTAGTTTTATTGTAAGTTTGTTCTTGTATTTGTTAGCTTCAAGATTAAAAAAACGGTTGGTGCGGATTTCACAGCAACTTAGTTATTAATTTAAACTGTTTACGAAAAATGAATCAATTGAAATATCAAAAAAGCCCCTGATGGGGCTTTTAAGTTTTGGGATTTTACCCAGCTTGTAAAATTAACTGTCTGAGTTCCAAGGTTGAGAAAGACTGATCCCAAATTTCGCCATCAACAATATAATAAGGAGTTGGATGTAAACCAAAGCTTTTCACATATTTGGTAATTTCAATTTGCTTATCCGCAATTTCTTTATGTGGAATTGAACGTAATACTTTATTGCCATCTAAACCCACGCCTTCAATAATTTCTTTAATCACTTCAGGGTTCGCAATATCTTTACCATGCGCAAATAGGGCATGGAATAAAGCTTGTGTCAGTGCATATTGGTCAAAATTATTATCCAAAGCCAAAATTGCTTGATGTGCCAATTGCGTATTCGGCATACGTTTCATATGCTCAACATCAACAGTCAAATCTTCACTATAGGCAGCAAACTTTGCCATATCAAGTTTACGATTTGCCTCTTTAGATCCATATTTCTCAGTGAGATATTGATATACGTTGAGACCTTCTTCAGGAATTTCTGGGAGAACTTGAATCGGCAGTAATTCAATTTTTCTTGCGGTGGGTTGATTCCAGTGTTGTTTTAGCTTTTCAAAAGCAACATAACTCATGGGATAAGCGATATCGAATACAAATTCAATTTTCATTGGTCTGCCTCTAAATTTTGTTATGGTATTCACTTTGATTTTGTAAGAAAGTGAATATTGCAACGTGGTAGAAAGTAAGAATAAACATCATTTTTAGAGAAATTGTTTCTACGTTTTAATCTAAATTACAATTTTAGATTAAAACTATCTTGGCTAATCAGGGATCAATTTTTGTTGAGTGATTGTCATAGAAATGATCTATTTTTTTGTTATTAATATTGCTTTAAGGTTGAAAGAGTCTTTCAAATTTATTGATATATATTATTTTATTGAAGATAAGAACCCTTAACTTTAAAAGTAAATCAAACGATACAAGTGAAGCAATGAGAGATCAATAATATTTTCACATAATCTATATAACCGATCATATTAATAAAAACAAACTGTTTTATCTATTTATAAAAATAGCTTAGTATAGCGTTAATGAATGAAATTTAACGCCTTTGGAGCTTAGCAATGTTAGATCAAAATATTAAAGCACAACTCAAAGCTTACTTAGAACGTTTAGAAAGTCCAATTGAATTGGTCGCAGCATTAGATCACTCTGACAAAGCTGAAAAAATCAAAGAATTG
>NZ_NEGJ01000023.1 GCF_002135415.1 Acinetobacter sp. ANC 3832 | reverse complement strand
GTGCTATTATTGATGAATGGCTGTGTTCAAAGTATGTCACGTAAGGGAAACTGTTGGGATAATGCGGTTACCGAAAGCTTCTTTCATACATTGAAAGGTCATGTTGTACATGGCAGTGTATTTGCCACTCGAAAAGAAGCCAATGCTGTCTTGTTTGAATATATTGAAATTTACTACAATAGAATCAGAAGGAATTCTGCAAACGGCTGGTTAAGTCCTGAAGCCTTTGAACAGAAATATTTTAAGAATTTAGAGGGATCGACCATCCACAATACTGTCTAGGATCATGAAAGGCTTAGAACTTCAGGAACATTAATTTCATTCGAATGTGATAGTGTAAATTGGGGACTGGAACCTAAAACTGCATTTTATGATTGGATTTATCTGAAAGCTTTAGATAAAAATAGCCGGCTTAAAAAACAAGTTTTACTATGCGATGCTTTTACTGATATTGAATTTAATCCTAAAAAATCCATAAATTGCCAAGCTTATTCATTAGCATTATATGTCTCTTTAGTAAAAAGGAATTTGGATGTAACAAAAATTATTTCTGAAAAGAAAAGTTTTTTATCTTTAATAGAAAGCTTTGAAATTTAAGCATCTTTGAAAGCTCAGAAATTATAAGCAATATCAGCCGTTTTCAAGGGCAGTATTTCGACCAAGAGACAGGATTGCATTATAATCGTTACAGATACTATTCACCGTATGTGGGGAGGTTTATAAGTCGTGACCCAATAAAGTTATCAGGTGGAAGTAATATTTATGCTTAGTCACCGAATCCAATTACATGGGTTGATGTCTTAGGTTTAACTGCTTCAACACCCCACGGTAAAGTTTGGGAAAAGACATTAAAGCAAACTTTGCCTTCTAAAATGCAAGTCCATAATATAATTCCAAAAGAAGTTGCAGATGAAGCAAAAGAGATTTGCCCAGGATTTGATGTAGAAAGTTCAGAAAATTTAATAGCATTACCTGATAAAAAAATTCAAGGTCGTATTCCACAGAGTAAATGGTATGGAACGACAAAGCATCAGGGCTCACATGGTGGTTATACTGCCAGCGTCAGTATTGCATTAAGGGCGAGTAAATATGTACGGGTAGGATCACCTTGTGCAAAAATCAATAGAAACTGGTCTGATCAAACATACCATTCCTGATGAGCGGAAAAGTCCGAAGCAAAAATATCGTTTGAAATGATCAAGTCTAGGTGTAGAGTTAAGAGGGAATAAGCTAAATGATATAATATTGATCAATAAATAAGTAGTTGGAATTAAAATAATAGTACAGTAAAATTCGACAAAATATGGACGTTATTTACGCCTATTTTATGCCTAAAATTTTAAAAAAATAAAACAAGTGATTGAGTTAAATAAATAATAAAATTTCATTTGTCCAATCCATCATCGTGACGACTAAAACCGCAGTATAGTGTTCCAAACCTACAGTGACCAATAAATTCCACTTCTTACTAAATACTTTTTCAACACCCTTTAAAATAAGCCCTGTTACTTTTTCAAGTGACTCAGGATCTAATCCATGTTCTTGCGCGCTGACATGAAATGCATGATGTTCTTTAGAATGCATTGCTTCTTGTCCAATGAATGAACTAATTTCACGATCTAATTTGGAATTGATCTTGGCTCTGTGTCTTAAAGCGCGGACTGAGCGTACAAAGTAAGATTCACCTTCAGGAAATAATGTGGATAACGCAGTAAAATAATGTGTAAAAGCTGAATCATTATTACACCAATAGCGAGGCATATTTTCAAATTTATAATCCATACGACGCACAGGAAACGAAGCAGCTATACGTGAGTTACTCAATGTTGATGTCATTTTTTTCACCTTATTTTTATAAGTTCTAAAAAGGAACTTGATGGTGAAATTAAAGGTGTAGGTAATTATTGTCAACGAATTTCAAGCTGGTAGGATAAGATCGTCCTTGATTGACAATAAAAAGCCTAAAAAGACAATTGAATAAAAATTTAATGAGTAAAAATGATTTAAGTGGAATATCTATTTAAAACAAGCAATAAAAAACCAGTCACAATGACTGGTTTTTTATTGCTTGAAAAATTAGTTTTTCAAAGCTGGAGTTGCAGCAGCAATGGCAGCAGCAACAGCATCATCTTCAGATTGTGCAGTTGAAGGTTTTGGTTTAGGTGCAGCAGCTTGCTGAGTCTCAGCTTTTACTGATTCAGCTTTAGCAGGCTTAGCTTCTGGTTTAGGTTCAGCAGGTTTTGTTGCTTCTGGTTTAACTTCAGCTTTTACAGTCTCTGTATGAACAGGACGTGTTTGCTCAGAAGGTTGAGCCTCATGAGTTTCACGACGAATCGTTGTTGTCGTGTTGTTAGTTTCTTGATGTTCAACTTCTACGTGCGCAGGAATTTCAGCTGTATCAGAAGGTTTCGCTTGCTGAGTACTTTCAAGGTTTTCAAACTGAGCAGGTTGTTGAGTGGTTGTTTCAACTTTTTCCTGTTCTTCTTCCTTCGGTGCTTCTTTTTTTACACAAGCTGTAACTAACAAAGCAGCTGCAATTGCACCGCAAATTAAAAGTTTCTTATTCATAACTGCTCAAAACAAAATTTAATAAAGACGTGGAGGAGATTATACCAAAAAAGATGATATAGAAAAATCATATCAACTGAAGCTAAATTTTTATTGGAAATGCTGATAGAATAGCCAATTGCTTATTGTTCTATGAATTGATGCGGATTGACTTTGCTTTCTTGGTACAAGGTAAAGTAAAATTGCGCAACATTGCAGGCCGATTTAGGCTCGATTGTACGAGAAACCCAATGACCCATTTTATTTTCGTTACTGGTGGTGTAGTTTCATCACTAGGTAAAGGTATTTCAGCTGCTTCAGTAGCTGCACTTTTAGAAGCCCGTGGATTAAAAGTGACCATGGTAAAAATGGATCCATACATTAATGTCGATCCAGGAACAATGAGTCCGTTCCAACATGGTGAAGTTTTTGTCACAGAGGATGGTGCTGAAACTGATTTGGATTTGGGTTATTACGAACGTTTCTTACGTCGTGCGAAAATGACCAAACTCAATAACTTTACTTCAGGACGTGTTTATCAAGACGTTTTGAATAAAGAACGCCGTGGTGATTATCTTGGCGGTACGGTACAAGTTATTCCACACATTACAGACAATATTAAAGAACGTGTTCTTCGTGCAGGCGAAGGTTATGACGTTGCAATCGTTGAAATCGGTGGCACAGTTGGTGACATTGAATCTCTCCCGTTCATGGAATCTGTACGTCAGTTAATGGTTGAGCTTGGTCATAAACGGACCATGTTGATGCATTTAACCTTGCTTCCTTATATTAAATCTGCAGCTGAACTTAAAACTAAGCCAACTCAGCATTCTGTAAAAGAATTATTGTCTATTGGTATTCAACCAGACATCTTAATTTGCCGTACAGAATATGATGTTGATGCAGAAACAACCCGTAAAATTGCACTATTTACCAACGTGGAAGCACGTGCGGTTGTGGTGTGTAAAGATGCACGTTCAATTTATGAAATTCCACGTACATTCTATGAACAAAATGTCGATGATTTAATTTGTGAACGTTTTGGTTATAATAATTTGCCAGAAGCAGATTTGACTGATTGGGATAATGTAGTTGAAGCATTATTTAACCCTGAATACACAGTACGTGTTGCAATGGTTGGTAAATATGTTGAACTTCCAGATGCTTATAAATCTGTAAATGAAGCATTGTTGCATGCAGGTGTAAAAAATCGCGTTAAAGTTCAAATTGATTATGTCAATGCTGAAGAGCTTGAAAGTCAAGATGTAGCTGAAGTATTAAAAGACGCTAATGCTATTTTAGTTCCAGGTGGTTTTGGTGAGCGTGGTACTGAAGGTAAAATGAAAGCCATTCAATTTGCTCGAGAAAACAATGTGCCATTCTTGGGTATTTGTTTGGGTATGCAATTGGCTGTGGTTGAGTTTGCACGTCATGTCGCAAATATGCCTGAAGCGACTTCTACTGAATTTAATCGTTCAACGAAATTCCCACTCATTGGTTTAATTACTGAATGGTTAGACGAACGTGGTGAAATTCAACACCGTAGTACAGAGTCAAATCTTGGCGGAACAATGCGTTTAGGTGCACAAAAATCAGAATTGGTTGAAGGCACAAAAACACGTGAAATGTATGGCAAAGCTGAAATTACAGAACGCCATCGTCACCGTTATGAAATGAATGATCGTTTTATTCCTGCAATTGAAGAAGCAGGGATGAAAATTTCAGGTTATTCTTCTGTACAACATTTGGTAGAAACTGTAGAAATTCCTAATCATCCGTGGTTTATTGCTGTACAATTCCATCCTGAATTTACAAGCTCACCTCGAGATGGGCATCCATTATTTGCAGGTTTCATTGATGCAGCTAAAAATCAGCATCAAAAAAGCAAATAAGGTTTGAACAAATAAACTAGGAAGTTTAAATGTCACAATTAAAACCACAGGAAATTGTACGTTTAGGCGATATACAAATGGCAAATCATTTGCCATTTGTACTATTCGGCGGAATGAACGTATTAGAATCTAAAGATCTTGCTTTTGAAATTGCAGAAACCTATGTGGATATCTGTAAGCGTCTCGACATTCCTTATGTCTTTAAAGCAAGTTTTGATAAAGCCAATCGTTCAAGCTTACATTCATTCCGCGGTCCGGGTTTGGAAAAAGGTCTTGAATGGTTAGCTGACATTAAAAAGCATTTTAATGTACCGATCATTACTGACGTACATGAGCCTTATCAAGCTGCACCCGTGGCTGAAGTTGCGGATATTATTCAGCTTCCTGCTTTTTTAAGTCGTCAGACGGATCTTGTTGAAGCAATGGCGAAGACCAATGCCATCATCAATATCAAAAAAGCCCAATTCCTTGCACCACATGAAATGCGTCATATCCTAAACAAATGTTTAGAAGCAGGTAATGACAAACTGATTCTTTGTGAACGTGGATCAGCATTTGGCTATAACAACCTTGTGGTTGATATGTTGGGTTTTGATACCATGAAAGAAATGAATGTTCCTGTCTTCTTTGATGTGACACATGCTTTGCAAACACCGGGTGGTCGTGCCGATTCAGCGGGTGGCCGTCGTGCACAAATTACGACACTTGCACGTGCAGGTATGGCAACTGGATTGGCTGGATTGTTCTTAGAAGCACATCCTGATCCTGAAAAAGCCAAATGTGATGGACCGTGTGCACTTCGCATGTCTCAACTTGAGCCATTCTTAGCGCAACTTAAAGAATTGGATACCTTAGTAAAAGGTTTCAAAAAATTAGATACTCATTGATGCCTTTTTAGCATCTCGTTATTCAATCAACTGAGGAATTGTTCATGAGTCAAATCGTTGACATTCGTGCACGTGAAATTTTAGACTCTCGTGGTAATCCAACCATCGAAGCAGACGTAATCTTAGACTCTGGCGTAGTTGGCCGTGCATGTGCACCATCTGGTGCTTCAACTGGTTCTCGTGAAGCTTTAGAACTTCGTGACGGTGATAAATCACGTTACTTAGGTAAAGGTGTTCGCACTGCAGTGCAAAACGTAAATGGTTCAATCAAAGATTTATTGGTGGGTCAAAACGTATTTGAACAAAAAGCGCTTGATGACAAAATGATTGCGCTTGATGGTACTGAAAATAAAGAAAAACTAGGTGCAAATGCAACTTTAGCTGTTTCTTTGGCTGCTGCACGTGCTGCTGCGGTTGAGAAAAAGACTGAATTATTCCAATACATCGCAGATTTACGTGGTCAAAAAACATTGACCATGCCTGTTCCAATGATGAATATCATCAATGGTGGTTCACATGCAGATAATAATGTTGATATTCAAGAATTTATGATTGAGCCTGTCGGTTTTTCTTCATTCTCTGAAGCATTACGTGCAGGCGCTGAAATCTTTCATTCTCTAAAATCAGTGTTAAACAAAAAAGGTTTAAACACTGCTGTAGGTGATGAAGGTGGTTTTGCGCCGAATTTACGTTCAAACGAAGAAGCGATCACGGTTATTCTTGAAGCGATTGGTCAAACGGGTTACAAAGCGGGCTCTGACATTATGCTTGCGCTTGACTGTGCATCTTCAGAATTCTATAAAAATGGTCAATACATCCTTGCAGGTGAAGGCAATAAAGCGTTCACAAGCAACCAGTTCTCTGACTATTTAGCGGGTCTTGTAAACCAATATCCAATTATATCAATTGAAGATGGTTTAGATGAATCTGATTGGGAAGGTTGGAGCTATTTAACGTCAATTCTTGGCGATAAAATCCAATTGGTGGGTGATGATTTATTCGTAACGAATCCTAAGATTTTACAACGTGGTATTAATGAGAAAGTAGGTAACTCTATCTTAATTAAATATAACCAAATTGGTACATTGTCTGAAACTTTAGATGCGATTTATCTTGCGAAAGCAAATGGTTATAGCACCGTTATTTCACATCGTTCAGGTGAAACTGAAGATTCAACGATTGCTGATCTTGCAGTAGGTACAGCAGCGGGTCAAATCAAAACGGGTTCACTTTGTCGTTCTGACCGCGTAGCGAAATATAATCAATTGCTTCGTATTGAAGAATTGACTCATGCAGCTTACCGCGGTAAAGCTGAATTTAAAGGTTTAAACTAATCTTTGAATGATCAATAAATGTTAGAAGTATTTAAATCGACTTCGAGTAAAGTGATATTGGGGCTTGTGATCATTATCGTCACAGTGCTCCAGTACCACTTTTGGATTGGTGAGGGAGGATATTTCCCTCACCAAGTTTTAGTTCAGCAAATTCAGCAACAAGCCGAAGTTAATAGTGAACTAAAAGAACGTAATCGAATATTGGCAGCAGAAGTGTATGACCTTAAAAATGGTGCGGAAGCCATTGAAGAACATGCACGCTTAGACCTCGGTCTGGTGAAGCCACATGAAACATTTGTACAAATGAGTACGATTAGTACCCATTACAAACCAATTTATATTGATCCAAATGCGAAAGTAGATTTAAGAACCAATGAATACGCAGACGAACCTGTACCTGAACAACCATAAACTATGGGTCATTATTCCAGCGGCAGGTTCAGGTCGTCGTTTTTCTAAAACAGCATTAAAGCAATACCAAATGATTCAGAACCAAACGGTTTTGGAACACACGGTAAATCGTTTAAATGATTTACCTTTAGCAGGTTATGTTTTGGCTTTAGGTGAACAAGATACATTTGCTCAAACACTCAATTTAAAAAATAAAGAAAAAGCTCATTTTTGCTTAGGTGGTAAAGAGCGAGTAGATTCAGTTTTAAATGGCCTGAAGTATTTATCTGAAATTGTAGATCCAAATGATTGGGTTCTTGTGCATGATGCGGCAAGACCTTGTGTGACTTCCTCTTGTTTAAATGATTTGGTTGCAACAGCCATTCAAGATTCTGTCAGTGCAATATTGGCAATTCAAGTTCGAGATACACTTAAATGTGTAGAATCCCATGACATGATTGATCGAACAGTAAACCGTGACAAACTTTGGCAAGCTCAAACCCCTCAGATATCAACAATATTCAAGTTAAAATCAGCCATTGAAAAGGCATTAAAAGATAATGTTGTCATTACAGATGAAGCAAGTGCTTTAGAATATAGTGGTGAAATCGTTAAAGTAGTGCAAGGACGTTCAGACAATATAAAGATTACCTATTCAGATGATTTAGAGCTTGCACGGTTAATTCTTGCTTCACAACGATAAAATATATAGTTTTAGTGTGAAAAGTATAAAAATAATAGAATAATTATCACTTGAAATATTTTCTCATTCCCATTTTGAAATTATAATTCCACATCCGAATTCACGCGCTTAAGATATTTAGAATGATACCCACACCGCAGTATCGTTTTTTGCGACGCTCTTTAAGAGATGGTCGAAGTATAAACCCTCATTCTTCAAAGTGGGCGAAACTACATTTAGATCCCTGGTTATTGGGTTTTCTTATTCTTAATGCCATGCTTGGTCTTTTGGTGGTTTATAGTGCTTCTGGACAAGATCCGCAAATGGTCTTTCGGCAGGCAACAAGTTTTGGTATCGGTTTTATCGCACTCTTTGTTTGTGCTCAAATTCCGCCAAAAGTGTATCAAATCATCAGTCCTTATTTTTATATTCTATCTATTGCTCTGTTGATTACTGTACTTCTAATTGGTGATACGCGATTAGGCGCAAAACGTTGGTTAACGATTCCTGGAATAGGCAGTATGCAGCCCAGTGAATTTATGAAATTTGCCATGCCTTTAATGATGGCGTGGTATTTTGCTCGGCACCCATTGCCTCCTAAAATGATTCATATCTTTATTGCTATGATCTTAATGTTTATTCCGCTGATGCTCGTTGCGGTACAACCAGATCTTGGCGCGGGTATTTTGGTCATGGTCAGTGGTATCTTTGTACTATTTTTAAGTGGCATGTCTTGGAAATTAATTATTGGTGCGATTTCAGCTTTGGTTATTACCTTTCCAGTACTTTGGATGTTTGTTTTTCAAGCTTATCAAAAGAAGCGAATGCTAACTTTATTTGATCCAGAGTCTGATTCATTAGGTGCTGGATGGAATATTATCCAGTCTAAAATTGCGATTGGTTCAGGTGGTGCGACAGGAAAAGGCTATATGCAAGGAACGCAATCGCATCTAGGATATTTACCTGAACATCATACCGATTTTATTATGTCGACTTATGCCGAAGAATTTGGCTTCATGGGCGTGTTATTTTTATTTTGCCTGTATGCCGCTATTATTTTTCGATGTTTAATCATTGGTTTAAATTGTTTTCATAACTACGGAAGATTATTGGCAAGTACACTAGGCTTATCATTTTTCTTTTTTGTCGTGGTAAATTCAGGCATGGTCAGTGGTGTTTTACCAGTCACAGGTGATCCATTGCCATTAATGAGTTATGGTGGAACAGCCGTGATTACTTTGCTTGCAGGTTTTGGCATTGTGATGTCGATTCATACCCATCGCTAAATCATAAATATTTTGCTAAAGCCTTTTTATTTTTCTTTTTTAAAGCAAAATACAAAGGTTTTAGGCAAGAGGTTGAATGCTTTTTCTTTAATATTGATTCGATTTAAAATATAAGAATAATGATAAATATTTGATATCTATTATAAATACTGAATTATAAAACACTCTTTTAATCTAATTGATTTCATTGACATGAAATCACAAATCCTGAGTTGAAAGCTTTTATTGAAGAGCATACATTAAGTTAAAGCTTATTCTTTTCTGATGATAGAACAACAAATTGTAAAAAGAATTGAATAAATAAACCTATTTTTTCTTCAAAATTACAGGTGAAGTTTATATGCATATCATTGTTATGGGTGCTGGTGTCATCGGCACAACTTCCGCATATTATTTAGCGCAAGCAGGGCATGAAGTCACTGTGATTGATCGTCAAGCAGGTGTAGCCTTAGAAACAAGTTTTGCGAATGCAGGACAAATATCACCCGGTTATGCATCACCCTGGGCAGCACCAGGGATTCCATTAAAAGCATTTAAGTGGATGTTTCAACATCATTCTCCCCTTGCGATTAAACTCACGGGTGATATGTTTCAGTATCAATGGATGGTACGAATGCTTGCTGAGTGTAATATTAATCGTTATCAGATTAATAAAGAACGCATGGTGCGCTTATCTGAATATAGCCGCGATTGTTTGGATGCGCTGCGTCAAGAAACAGGGATTCATTTTGATGAACGTCAATTGGGCACATTACAACTATTTAGAAAACAGCAGCAATTAGATGCTGCTGAAAAAGATACGGCTGTTTTAAAAGAAGAAAATGTTCCTTACGAATTATTGGATAAAAGCGGTGTGATTCAAGCTGAGCCTGCTTTGGCGCATGCAACTGTTGATTTTGTGGGTGGTCTACGTCTTCCTAATGATCAAACAGGCGATTGTCAAAAATTTACAGTAGAACTATCCGAGCTTGCTGAAAAGTTAGGTGTGCATTTTATGTTTAATACGCATATAAAAGGTATTGAACAAGATGGTGATAAAATCACAGGTATCATTTTAAAGGATGATACTAAAGTGACAGGTGATGCTTATGTCATGGCGACAGGGAGTTATAGTCATGAAATGCTTCAACAATTAAATATAGATGCACCTGTTTATCCATTAAAAGGTTATTCAATTACCACTAAAATTATAGATTCACAACTTGCACCTGTTTCTACCATTCTTGATGAAAGCTATAAAATAGCACTTACACGCTTTGATGATCGAATTCGAGTTGGTGGAATGGCAGAGTTGACAGGATTTGATCGGTCATTAAATACCAGTCGCGAAGATACTTTGCTGATGGTTTTACAGCAATTATTCCCAAATGCGAGTGATATTTCTGATGCACATTTTTGGACAGGTTTAAGACCGGCAACACCTGATGGAACCCCGATTGTTGGTAAAACAAAATTTAAAAACTTATATACCAATACAGGGCATGGGACATTGGGATGGACGATGTCTTGCGGTTCTGCAAAACTACTTTCAGATATTATTTCAGGTACAAAACCGCAAATTGAATATGATGATTTGAATGTATTTCGATATGATAGCGTCAAGCATTAGTAATTTGGAAAAAAGTGACTGAGCTATGAGGTGATCTAATTTTTTTTAAATTGGATCTCGTTTAAATATCGTATTTTGAAAAATATTTTTTACTGCTAAATCAGGGTCTAAATTAAAATTGATCAAGTCATTCTCATTAAAATCCTTGGTTTTATTGAAGAAATATTGAGTAGTATTTAGAATTAAATCGAGATGCTTTTTAACGTTTTAATCAAGAATTTGAATTTGATCTATTCTTAAGATGAGTTCGAATCCAAATTTACTGATTTCATTTTCATGGCTATTTTCATTGTAGTAAATTTCAGAAAGACCATAAGTCATCAATAAATAATGTGGAGTTGGTTCTGATCTTTCAAACACTTTGATTGGATCTAATTGCGCATTGGATTTTAAATGATCTGATTGAAAATTGAAGCTTTGTACTGGTTGTATATTTGGATAAAGAATATTCAGATGTTTATCGATACACTAACGATCAGCATCCTCATTTTTGAATTAACTACGAGATTGTAGAAGATCGAAGTACTTATTATTGAGTTTTTTATTGGAAAAATGAGTCGTAAATGGATCAATTATAAAATTTTAGAGTGATATGGCTTTAAGTCACAAT
The DNA here is from genome assembly GCF_002135415.1 of Acinetobacter sp. ANC 3832. Taxonomy (GTDB): domain Bacteria; phylum Pseudomonadota; class Gammaproteobacteria; order Pseudomonadales; family Moraxellaceae; genus Acinetobacter. The sequence continues at coordinate 19,127 of NZ_NEGJ01000023.1, read as the reverse complement.
AAGATTGTTGTTTCACTTTACTTTATAAAAATAATGGCATATACATTGCATAATAACAATTAAATATTATTGCAGGAGAGAGGTCTTCTGTAGATCCGCCGAAGGAGCAACGACCCCGGAAACTCTCAGGCAAAAGGACTGTAATAATTTTTAAAATCTGGAGAGAAGCCATTTTACTATTAATCGAGAAGATTGATATATAACAAAGAAATGTGCTCACCGAAGGGGATGGTTGTATTCAAAGGGTTTGAATACTAATCGAAGCTCTCAGGTACCGTGACAGATGGGGCATGATTTGAAATGTGGAGCATTTCAAAGGAGTGTATTTATGTGTCATATTGTCGTGATTGGTTCAGGTATTACAGGTGTAACAACTGCCTACGAACTTTCTCAATTAGGTTATCAAGTTACTGTTATTGATAAACATCTTTTCCCTGCGATGGAAACATCTTTTGCAAATGGTGGGCAATTGTCTGCTTGTAATGCGGAAGTATGGAATCAAAAATCGACAGTATTAAAGGGTATAAAATGGATGGCGAAAAAAGATGCCCCATTATTGCTCAATCCATCTTTTGATTTACATAAATATGCATGGCTAGTCGAATTCTTAGGTCATATCAAACATTATGAAAGTAATACTCACGATACCGTTAAATTGGCTTTAATGGCACGTGAACGTTTATTTAAAATTGCAGAGCAAGAAGGCATTGATTTTGATTTAGAAAAACGTGGCATTCTGCATTTTTATCATTCAGAACAAGACTATGCTGTTGCGACACAAGTGAATGGTGTATTGAATGGTGGTGGTCTAGAGCGCTATGCAGTCAGCCCTACTGAAATTAAACAAATTGAACCAAGTCTAAAAGGTGAATATTTTGGCGGTTTCTTTTGTCCAGGTGATGCAACAGGTGATATTCATAAATTCACCACAGGTTTAGCGAAAGTTACTGAAAAATATGGGGTTAAATATTTATTTGGAATGGAGGTGGTCGACGTAGAACATCATGCCAAAGGTGTAAATATTAAATACCATCCAAGCGTTGAAAACATGGAAACCCAAGCTGTTGCTGTAGAGCAAATTCAAGCTGATGCAGTTGTAGTTTGTGGAGGCGTGGGTAGCTATCAATTGGCAAATCAACTGGGTGATCGTGTTAATGTTTATCCCGTAAAAGGCTATTCAATCACCGTACAATTGGATGATGAAAAAAGTATCAATGGCGCACCGTGGGTCAGCTTGCTCGATGAAAGTGCAAAAATTGTGACCTCACGATTAGGTGCCAATCGCTTACGTATTGCTGGAACCGCCGAATTTAATGGTTATAACCGAGATATCCGTTCTGATCGAATTCAGCCATTAATTGGTTGGGTTAATCAAAACTTTGATATTTCCACAGAACATTGTATTCCTTGGGCTGGTTTAAGACCGATGATGCCAAATATGATGCCAGTAGTACGCAGAGGAAAACGCGAACGTGTGTTCTATAATACAGGACATGGGCATTTAGGTTGGACGTTATCTGCAGCTACAGCAGTCATGATTAGTCAGGAAATTGCGACGTCACATCCTGTTTAAAGATTATGTATGTTGTAGAGATAGGGCATCTTATATAAGATCTTTTATTTATCTTCTTCGAGTAGTAAAAGAGGTAATAATGACTTATGTAAGATGTCTATTTATTTAGAAATAAGAATTTACTGATTTTAGATAGATACTTTTTATCTATCTAGTACATATTCTAGTTTAACTAGATATGAGCTGATGTAAATAGATGAAAAATTATAAATATTCATATTAATAAAATAGAGGGCAAGTACCCTCTATTTTATAATTTAAACTAAAAGTTAAAGCTGAGTAAAAATTTGTTCTTTATTTAATCGTGATTTAGGTAGTTTTGCATTGAAATCTGATTCACTGCGATAGCCTAATGTAAGTAGAACAGATGGGACCAAGCCTTGTTCTGTCAGTTTTAATTCTTGGGTGATGATATCTTCATCAAAACCACCGATGGGTGTTGCATCAATACCTTCAATGCCTGCTGCAAGTAAGATTTGACCCAAGGCAATAAAAGTTTGATTTTCTGCCCAACGTTGAATATCACCTTTTTCAGTACGATAATAATCAACATAACCTGTACGACTATCTTTCTGGCCTTGTTTGGCTTTTTCATCTTTAAAACGACCACTTAAATCATCTTGATTGAGTAAGTTTTCAAGATGTTGTTCACTAATATCTGCTTTGGTACAAAATAAAATAGTGTGTGATGAATCTAAAACTTTAGGGGCGTTGTAAGCATATTTACCAACCAAAGATTTGGCAATGCGTTCTTTAGCAGCTTGATTCTCTGCAATGAAGAAGTGCCATGGTTGGATATTAATAGAAGAAGGGGTAAGACGTAAAATTTCAAGGAGCCTATTAAATGTTTCCTGAGGGATTTTCTTTTCGGGATTATAAGCTTTGGTGGTATAGCGAGTTTTTGAGACGTTTAATAAATCCATGAGGTTTGCTCATATATCGTAAATTTACGATGTAGTATATTCTTATCTTACTTTTTTGATCGTTTAAATAGTAAATAAACGTGAAAAATCACTTTTTAATAAGTGCTTTTATTTCAAATTCCATTTAATCAATTGCCATTCACCATTTTCATCTACTTCTAAAATCATGGCTTCTGACGTTCGCTCACGCCAATCTCCCAAAACAATGCGTGGTTTACCATTCACATCGTGAATTTCAGGGCGATGCGTATGCCCATGAATCAGAACATCAACATGATTTAAAGCATGATCTACAGCTTGAGTATTCACATCCATAATGTCATAAGTTTTATATTGCTGAGATTCACGACTTTTCTTACGGAAACCATTCGCTAATTTTTGTCTAAAGCTTAAAGGTGTACTTTTAATCAACATTAATAGAAGTGGGTTACGAATAACTCGTCTAAATCGTTGATACGACACATCATCTGTACATAAAGCATCGCCATGTTCTATTTTGAATTTTTTATTGGCAATATTTAATATATATTCATCAGGAAGCAGTGTGCCGTTAAATTGATTAAGGAATTTTCTCCCTAAAGCAAAGTCACGATTACCCACTAAAAAGAAAATTTGATTACCTGCTTGAGTAAATTTTTTTAAATGTTCAACAATTTCATCAAGCCATGGAGCAGTGTAATCATCACCAATCCATGCATTAAACCAATCACCCAAAATATACAGTTGAGTATTTTTACTTTGATATTGATTCAATAAATCTAAAAACCCCCGAATGAGTCGAGGGTGTTCAGGTGACAAATGTAAATCAGCGATAAACAAATAGGTCAATTATTTTTCCTACTTAGTAATTCCCCCAATCTCTCTTTATAAAGAGAGGAATTACCTTTATTTAAACATTGGGATTTTTCCGTGCTTTAATAAAGGTAAATTAGGAGAATTAAAAATTATTCAGAGATAATTTTAGCAGATTCAATCACAACATTTTCTAAAGGAACATCAGCATGATAACCACGGTTACCTGTGCGAACACCTTTAATTGCTTCAACGATATCTAAACCTTCAGTTACTTTACCAAATACTGCATAACCCCAACCTTGTGCTGTTTTGCCAGTGTGGTTAAGGAATGAGTTATCTTTTACGTTAATGAAGAATTGAGCAGAAGCAGAGTGAGGTGCTTGAGTACGCGCCATAGCAACTGTACCTTCGTCATTGCTTAAACCGTTATCAGCTTCATTCTCAATAGAATCACGTGTTGTTTTTTCTTTGAAGTTTTCATCCATGCCGCCGCCTTGTACCATGAAGTTTTCAATAACACGGTGGAAGATAACGCCATCATAAAAACCATCACGAACATATTCTAAAAAGTTAGCAACAGTAATCGGTGCTTTTTCATTGTTAAGTTCAAGAACAATACGACCTTTATTGGTATTTAATTCGACTTGAGGAAAACTCATTCTATAATCTCCTGATCATGGACAAAAAAGCCATGGGTTTGTGGTTGAGAGAAGCATAAGCAAACTGTAAACTACAAGGCAAGCAAAAACGTAATTTTCTTTGTTAATAAACTCAGAATCGCGTTTTAATTATCCTATTTTATCTTATAGAAGTGATTTATCAACTATGAAGCCAAATGATGTTGTTTCAGAACTGCCAAAGAACCCGACAACCAGTAATACATCTGTCGATGCTGTGCAGCAAGAACAACAGGCAGGCTTAGACTTTGTACGTCAAGTCATTACAGAAGATTTAGCAGCAGGGCGTACGCAAACTGTTGTGACACGCTTCCCACCAGAACCAAATGGCTATTTACATATTGGCCATGTGAAAGCAATTTGCCTTAATTTTGGTATTGCGCAAGAGTTTGGTGGTTTATGTAATTTACGTTTTGACGATACAAACCCTGATGCAGAAGAACAAGAATATGTCGATGGTATTGCCAACGATGTGAAATGGTTAGGTTTTAACTGGAATGGTGAACCTCGTTATGCATCAAGCTATTTTGACCAATTACATGCTTGGGCAATTCAATTGATTGAACAGGGCGATGCTTATGTTGATTTGCAAAGTCCTGAAGAAATTCGTTTAAACCGTGGTAATTTTGTCGATTTAGGTAAAAATTCACCTTACCGTGAAACTTCAGTTGCAGAAAACTTAGCACGTTTTGCACAAATGAATAACGGTGAATTGGGCGAAGGAAAAGCTGTTCTACGTGCCAAAATTGATATGGCCTCTCCAAATGTACATATGCGTGATCCTATTTTGTATCGTGTTTTACATTCAGATCATCATCAAACAGGGGATACATGGAAAATGTATCCGATGTACGATTATGCACATCCATTATCAGATGCAATAGAAGGCATTACCCATTCTTTATGTACACTTGAATTCCAAGATCATCGTCCATTCTATGATTGGGTTGTAGAAAAAGTAAAATCGCCATCTGTACCACACCAGTACGAATCTAGCCGCTTAAATATTGATTATACGATTACCTCGAAGCGTAAACTACGTAAATTAGTTGAAGGCAATCACGTTCATGGTTGGGATGATCCACGTATGCCAACAGTGGTAGGTATGCGTCGTCGTGGTTTTACTGCTGAAGGTTTACGTGATTTCTGTAAACGTGTTGGTGTTTCTAAAACCGATGGTATTGTTGATGTAGCAATGCTTGAGTTCTGTATTCGCCAATCTTTAGAAAACACGGCTGCACGTGGTATGGCGGTACTGAATCCACTCAAAGTGACATTAACTAATCTTCCTGAAGATATGGATTTAAGCCATTCTCGTCATCCAAATGTCGATATGGGCGAGCGTATTATTCCTTTATCTAAAGAAATTTATATAGATCGTAAAGATTTTGAAGAAGTTCCACCAAAAGGCTTCAAACGTCTAATTCCTGAAGGTGAAGTACGTTTACGTCATGCTTATGTAATTAAATGCGATGAAGTGATTAAAGATGCCAATGGTGAAGTGGTTGAACTTAAATGTTCAATCGATCCTGAAACTTTAGGAAAAAATCCAGAAGGTCGTAAAGTGAAGGGCGTTGTACATTGGGTTTCAGCAGACAAAGGTATTGTTGCAGAAGTACGTGTTTATGACCGTTTATTTACTGAAGCTGCACCAGATGCAGATGATGACTTTCTCGCGAACTTGAATCCTGATTCGCTGACTGTCCTGCAAGCGGTAATTGAACCTGCATTAGCTCAAGCAAAAGCTGAAGATCGTTTCCAGTTTGAACGTGAAGGTTATTTTGTTGCTGATCAATATGATCATACTGCTGAAAAACCCGTGTTTAACCGTATCTTAGATTTAAAAGATAGTTTTAAACCAGGTAAATAATTTCAGTGTATTTATGAATTAAATGAAAAAGCTCAATTTCGGTTGGGCTTTTTATGAAATATTAGGTAGGTATTAAAAGTGAACAGTGAATTAAATTTTTATTGTGCACTCATCCATTTTCCAGCACTGTCTTATTTTATATTGGTTTAATAATTTGCGCTTTCAACTAGACGAGTTTAATCATATAAGCGATAAATTCCAGTAAAGCGTTCACAACCTTTTTGTTGTGTTTTTACAGTTAAGAGTGCTTTTTGAAAGTTGAGCTGATATTTACAGTCATGTTCATTATCTAAAATTTCATTTTTTTTGTTGGGTGTCGTATAGGCAAGTAAAGAAATAATTTGAGTGTCTTTACGATTGTTGGGATTGCGATAAGCCATTCCTTCAATTTTAATACGATCTTTAGTGAGTTGATGAACTTGTAAATGTATTGGTTGTTTAGCAATAACACCATTTTCATATTTGATAAAATGTTGTGTTAGGCTTTGATTCATTGAGGTATAAAAATTCAAATCCTCCAGTCGAATATCAAATTGCTGCTTAATACATTCTACACCTTTGCATTGACGAACTCGGTCTAACCACAGTTGATTGGTATCATCAATTAATCGAATTGGCGCATCCGTGATTAAATATGCTGTCAGATATTTTTCATTTAACTCAGTGCGTAATTCTTTTAAATGATCACTACATAGGCGTTTATCCAATGTTAAATGTGGCTTTTCACATTGAATTGGATAGGCATGCGTGATCGTTGTTCCACAAAAGCCTATAAATAGAGCTGAAACAATATTTTTAATCAGATTAGTCTCGGTTTTCAACAGCATGATCGCTTATACTTTCACAATGTTTGCATGCCTACTATAGCGAAATAGAAAGTATGAATACAACATTTTCAAATTTAAAAACTGCATAAAGGAGCTTTAAATGATCGCTCAAATCCGTATTGGACAGGGAATGGATGTACATGCCTTCGAAGAAGGTGATTTTGTGACTTTGGCAGGGGTTAAAATTCCACATTCACATGGCTTAAAAGCACATTCTGATGGTGATGTTGTGTTACATGCATTATGTGATGCTTTATTGGGTGCTTTGGCTTTAGGGGATATTGGTCAGCATTTCCCAGACACAGATCCTGATTTTAAAGGTGCTGACAGCCGTGAATTACTTAAACACGTTTATCAACTGATTTTAGATCGTGGCTATGCTTTAAATAATGCAGATATTACAGTCGCTTGTGAACGTCCAAAATTAGCAAAACACAATTTGGAAATGCGTCAAAGTATTGCAGATGTTTTAGATGTAGATGTAACCCAAATTAGTGTAAAAGCAACAACGACAGAAAAATTAGGTTTTACAGGGCGTCAGGAAGGCATTCTGTCGATGGCAACTGTTTTAATTGCACATCGACCAAGCAAATAAAGTCTAGTATACAGATAATCCTGATTACGAAAATTGATCCGCATTCATTAAAGAATGTTGTAATTCTAAGGTCGATTTACGGCCTTGTAATTGCAATGAGACGGCATGGATTAAACCTGTCCATGTCTCATTTGGTTCCCAAATTTGGTGCATAAGGTCTTGGGCTGTTGGCATATCAATATTCATAAAATATTGGCGATATAAATACATTAGGCAACTGACACGTTTATTGCCTGCACAATGTACCCAAACCATTTTACCTGCAACCAAGTGTTCAATCAGATCAAGTACAAATAAGCATTGATCATCCGCAGGTGTATCCCAAAGAATCGGGATTTGAACATAGTTCAGACCTAATTCAGCACAAATTTTATCTTCATGTGCTAAATGTGGTTCAGCATCGGTAAAGGCTAAGTTAATGACCGTATCGACACCATACTCTTTAATTTGTTTTAATTGTTCTGCCGAAGGTTGTCCTGAACTAAAAAGATGCTCATGAACAAACTGAAAGTTTGGAATGTGTGTTAATTCAGTTTCAATATCATTCATAGTACTTATCAACCTTTAAAACAAAAACGCCATCACAAAGGATGGCGTTCGTTATTCACTTATCGTTTTGGTAAAACTTCTTTTAAAGCGGCATCCATTTCTAGCAATGCTTTTTCAGTCGTTTCCCAATCGATACAGCCATCAGTCACTGATTTACCATATTCTAAATCAGCAAGGTTCTCAGGGATATCCTGACGCCCACCTTTGATGTGACTTTCAACCATAATACCTACAATAGACTTATTACCGTCTAGAATTTGTTCTGTAATATTTTTAAGAACAAGAGGTTGTAAGTACGGGTCTTTATTTGAATTGGCATGACTGGTATCAATCATAATCTTATTGCTTACTTTTGCTTTAGCCAAAGCATTTTCAGCATCTGCAACAGAACCTGCATCATAATTTGGTTTACCATTACCACCACGTAATACAACATGTGCGTATGGATTACCTTTGGTACGAATTACAGAAACTTGACCTTCGTTATTTAAACCAAGGAAGCTGTGACCATGTTTAACAGATTGCATAGCATTGGTTGCAACGGTTAAACCACCATCTGTACCATTTTTAAAACCAACAGGGGATGAAAGACCCGAAGACATTTCACGATGTGTTTGGCTTTCTGTGGTACGTGCACCAATCGCAGACCAAGAAATTAAATCTTGATAATACTGTGGTGAGTTTGGATCAAGTGCTTCAGTCGCACATGGCAAACCTTTTTGGTTCAATTCAAGCAAAAGTTTACGACCAAGACGAAGACCTTTTTCAATGTTGAAAGAGTCATTCATATCAGGGTCATTTACTAAACCTTTCCAACCCACAGTTGTACGTGGTTTCTCAAAATAAACACGCATGATGATATAAAGCGTATCTTTGACTTTTTCACTTAAAACTTTTAAGCGATCTGCATAATCATGAGCAGCTACGGTATCATGAATAGAACACGGTCCAATCACAACAAAAAGACGTTTATCATGACCATCTAAAATATTGCGGACTGTTTCACGACCATGAAGTACCGTTTGATAGGCTGCATCATTAAGTGGAAGCTCAGCTTTAAGTTCAGCTGGAGTTACAAGTGTTTGAATGCTTTGTACATTCACGTCATCAATGTCTGATTGAGTAATAGGATTTGACTTTAGTGTATTCATTGCCGTCACTGGTATTAGATGATACAAAGTATTTTTAGTGGCTTGAATATAACACGTTTTGATCAATAATTTGCTATATAAAACACCACTAAACGGGTTAAATTCGCTTATTTAAAGCCGAATTTACTTATATATTGCTCGATTTTTCAGTAACAATAAGCATGGCTATATGAGGTTTTTCAACAGGTTTTGATTTTATAGGGTTCACCATAAAATTGATTCCTAGCGCAAAAAGTGTAATACCCAGCACTTTACGGATAAGTTTTTCTGGCATACGTGAACTAATTAATGTACCAATAATAATTGCAGGAATAGATCCAACCAATAACCATCCCAATAAATGAAAATCAACATTACCTGAAGACATATGTGCAAAACCTGCCACAGATGTCAGCAATACTGCATGTACAACATCTGAACCAATAATACGAATCATTGGTAAATTAGGGAACATGAGAATTAATGCCATGACACCAAATGCGCCTGCACCTACAGAAGATAGAGTAACGAATACACCTAAAATAATGCCCATAATCACAACATAAGTGCGTTTACCATCAATATTGAATTTTTCATCTTCATCATTATTTTTCTTTTCAGCGCGAAATTTATCAAAGAATTTTTCAATTTGCGCGCGGAACATAATAGATAAGCCCGTCAAAGTGAGCATGAAGCCAAGTACCATGGTCAATACGGCTTTATAACTGCTTGAGCTGCTTAAATAGTTTTCCAGTACCCAATGGGTAATAAAGGATGCAGGAAGGCTTCCAAGTGCAAGCCATAAAACAATCGGCCAGACGATATTAAGTTTTTTAGCATGGACCATTGAACCGCAAAATTTTGAAATAGCGGCATATAAAAGGTCTGTACCAATCGCGATGTGAGGCTCAATTCGAAATAGGCTAATGAGGATAGGGGTCATGAGTGAACCACCGCCTACACCTGTAATACCTACACAGAAACCGACTAAAACGCCCGCTAAAATAAATTCGACTGGACCAAACATGATTATTGCCAAATATCAAAAAACAGGCATATCTTATGACTTTTTCGTATAAGTAGTTGTCTTGATTATTGATTTGCTTATGCAAAAAAAAGCTAAAGTCATAGGTGCATCATCAGCGATCACTTTCGTTTTTTCTAAAGACACTATTTGACTTTTTGAGGTACTTTTAAATCATTTATATAGATGATCAACATGAAAATAATAGGGGTAGCAAAAATCCAAAAGCTTATAAATCCAATCGAAAAACCGAAGTGCTGTATGCATCCCAATCCTGAAAGGCAGAGTAGTACATAGGCAACACACCGCGTTGTTTTGGCATGCTTTGCAAAATAAGCCCAGCGTCCTTGTAAGGTCTTTCTTATTTGTCTTTCACTACATAAATATAAACCTGACATTGCAATGACAATAACTAGAAAGCTGATGAATAAAATAAAGAAACTCATACTTCACCTTCGAATTCTTGCGCATTTAAGTCTTGACGTTTCTTTTTGAGTTTTTGCATGGCTTTTATTCGAATAGGGTGGATTTTCTGATGAATAAATATTGCCATGAGCATAAATAAAAGAATAAAAATATCAATGCTTAAAAAAGTCCATGATGCTGTCAAACTTTTCACATGCTGTATTTGAATAAAATAAAAGCAATCTAATGCAATCAGTCCGAAGGATAATAAAATAAATAGTTTCAGTTGTGACTTCCATAAAATGTGTTTTGGTGTGAGTAAAGCCACAATAAAGCTGAATAGCCAGACTGTAAAAAATGTATGAATTTCACTAAAGGTGCTATGTGAAATTAGATTAAGGCGATTGCAATAAAAATATGCCAGTATTGCAATGGGTAAACCAATAAAGGTCGCAATATTTAACCGATTAACTAGATAGTGGCCCAAATGGAAGTTTTGATTTTTAGTCTGTAATTGGCGTTTTAAGCTCCACAATAAAAGTCCTGATGCAATCATTACACAACCAAGAATCCCTGAAAAAAATAGGGCTAAACGTAATAAAGGAGAGGCAAATGTTGCCATGTGTAAGCCGTAGACACCTTGGTTTAAGGTTGCGATTGCACTCTGGTTTCTATTATTTTCTGTGATTTCACCTGTAATTGCATTTAGGCTAATTTTAGCTTGGTTTCGAGTAATAGAGTGATCTTTGAGTTCGGTAAATGTAATCTGTGCATGTGTAGTATTGGGGTTTTTAACATCGATATTGCTGTATTCCGTTTCTCCCCACTGTTGTTTTACGATGTTCTGTAGTTTTTGCATGGGTAAGATTTTTGCAGGACTATTTTCAGGTGGTTTTGAAATGACTTTTGAATTGATCTCCTCAAAATATTGAAAACTATTTTCAGGATAAAGTTTCTGCATTCCCCAAGGTAAATATAGGTAAAAGAAGATTGCAAGCCCTGTGAAAGTGACCGTGAGGAAAAAAGGTAAGGCAATGACTGAGCTGACATTATGAAAATCAAGGTAGGAACGTTGTCCTTTAAAAGCTCTTAAGGTGAAGAAATCAGTGAGTATTTTTTTATGCGTAATTATGCCTGAAACCAATGCAATTAACATGATAAACGCAGCTAAAGAAACAATCAGACGTCCAACTAAATAGGGAATGCCAAACAGTTGGAAGTGAAAATTATAGAAAAAATCACCACCTTGGGTATTACTAAGAGTAATTTCTTCCGCAGTAGTTGGGTTTAATGTTTTATTGCCATAGCTACCATCTATTTTTTGCCAATACATTTGATTAACTGGGCTTTTGCTATCTGCAACATCAATAAACCAACTTTTTGCATCACCCGCATGTTGTTCTAAATATTGATAGGCCGTATCAATAGCAACACTTTGATTGACTTGAATTGTACTCAGTTGTGGTTGCATCCATAAGTTAATGTCATGACGATAGTAGGACATAGAACCCATTAAAAAGATGGCAAAAAGCAACCAACCAAAAATGAGACCAGTCCATGAGTGTAACCATGCCATAGATTGACGAATAGATTTTTGCATATACTTCAACCAAATAACTGAGAAAAACTAAAAAACAAAAGGAAAATACATAAACTTATTTGACTTAATTTTTTTAAAGAGTGGATACAAAAACTAAAAATCACAAAGCCTAAAAAAACTAAAATTGAAATAAATGCAGCCAGATAAATAGATTCAGCTTTGGGTAGTTGTAAATTGAATAGGTGGGTCAGGCAGATCAAAAAATATGCAGTACACAAGTAGCCCATCACAAAAGCGAGTAAAAATCGATAACTCACCAATAGCCGTTGCTGAATAATTGACATTGTTTCAATTTGAAGCATAGGATTTAAAACTCCAAAAATCTGCCTAAGTTACCAACCTAGGCAGATTTTTAATATTTAAATTGCACAGCAACACTATAGTTGGCTGATGGGCCGTAATAGGCTTGACCATCAGGGAAACTATATAAATACTTTTTATCTGTGATGTTATTTGCATTGGCTTGAATAGAAAGATGCTTATTCAATTCATAGCTAGTCATTAGGTTGACTAATGTATAAGCATCTTGAGTGATAGTGCTGTCTACTGATGAGTCGTAACGCTTAGTTGCATCTTGCCATTGCAGTGCTGCACCGACTTTTAGTTTTGGTATCGCTGGAATATTATATGTAGTTAAAAGATTAAGGGTCTGGTTCGGATTATACGTCCGCGCTTCACCACCATTTTTCAAGTCTTTTAAACTAAATTGCGTGTAACCAAATGAAAGGTGAAGATGATCGGTTAATTGTCCAGCCAGTCCTACTTCAATACCTTGAGAGCGGAGATCGCTAACCTCAGTTTTATGATTGAGTGGATTGCCATCTGATGGACGAAGCGGGTAATTACTTTGTTCTGTTCTAAATACAGCGAAAGTTCCAGTCAATTTATCATCTAACCATGAGCTTTTCATGCCCATTTCATAACTTTCACCCTCAACTGGTTTTAATGCTTTATTCGTACCCATTTCAACCCCAGTTTGTGGGCGGAAAATTGAGGTATAGCTTAAATAACCTGTATATTCAGGGGTGAAATTATAGGTGATACCTGCATACGGGGAAACTTTACTTTCATCATAAGCAACAGATGAGCCGTAGCTTATTCCGTCATTTTTAGCTTGAACGTAATTTGCCCCAAGTAGTAGTTTAAGATCATCATTGAGGTGTAATCGCGTCGCAGCATAGAAGGAGTTGATCTTTTGAGTGTAGTCTGCTGCATCACTATATCCAGACCAAGTTACAGATTGAGGCGTCCAACTTGCCCAATTGGTTGTACTGGAATTGATAACAGAAGTGTCATTGATCGTACCAGACATTTCGTGGTCTTGTTGTTTGCTTTGAATATAACTATATCCAATCGTTGCTTCATGATCTTGCCCAAATAAAGCATACGAGCCTTGTAGATTTAAGTCTGCAAAATGTCTTTCTTGATTTTCCTTACCACCCCAAGGCGTAAGTGATACACCAGAGCCATCTTGGTTTGGATAACCATAATAATAGAGTAGTTTACTGTTGTGATCGATATTTGAATAATTATAGCTCAGTTTAGCTGTCCATTTTTCACTGAGCTGTTGTTTTAACTCAGCAAAAGCATTTTGAGTTTTATTGTCCCAATGTGCCCAATCTGGGTTCGGATTGTAATCACGGTTATAAGAAAGTTGTTGACCATCAGCACCTAAGAGAGGTAAAGCCCCCCAATTGTTTGCATTGGGCTTATTTTGTTCTTCGCTATAACCAACAGTTAGTAGTGTGTTGTCGCTCAGATCTGCTTCAATAATTCCAGAAAGACCATTTTTTTCAGAAGAATAACGATCTAAATAAGAATCTCCAGTTTGTTCATAACCCATCAAACGACCACGAATTCGACCATTTTGTGTGAATGCACCAGACACATCGGCCTCATAACGTTGGGTATCCCAAGAACCATAGCTCATACCTGCGGATGCTTGAAATTCTTGAGTTGGTCGTTTGCGAATATAATCGATTGTTGCACTTGGATCACCAAAGGCATTTGTCAGAGCATCTGCACCTTTGATCACTTCAATGCGATCATAAAAAAATGTATCAGGATTGGTATTGTTATAATTATAGTCACCCGATGGAAAACCGACACCATCTGTCAGGAGATTTGAAATTTCAAAACCTCGCGCCATATAGCTTGAGCGTTCAGTTTCTTGGCTGCTGACTGTTACACCAGGTGTATTTCTTAAAACATCACGAGAATTGTTGAGAGCAAAGTCATTCATTTGCTGCCGAGTCACCACATTCACAGTCTGAGGCGTTTCTTTAATATCTAAATTTAGTTTAGCTGCACCAGTCGATTTTTTAACAATATACGCTTTGGACTTTTCAGAATTGATCTGGGTGTCATCTGCTGTAGCCTGTAATTGCAGAGGAGCTAAATGCTGAATATCTTCAGCAAAAACGTGCTGAAAATTGAGTAGAGCAAGGCTGAGAAGCGAGAGTTTGAAGTACGGTTGGGAGAAGTATGTTTTAGACATTAAATTCAAATAAAAATGATTATCATTAATATTATTGTTTATTTATATTGATATTGACAATTGAAATTATGAATAAAATGATTGAGAAGAAAAGAATAATTAGATTAATTTAACTTTTTATCAAACTGTTTAGGCGTTTTTAGAAAAATTTGTGTATTAAGTTGGATATGTTTAAGTATGGATTGTGAAATTAGATTAATCCATAAAGCCAATGCATCCAAAAAATTATAGCATTGCTTACAAGTTTTTAATTTGTCTCTGCTCAAGAGTGGTAAAAGTTTTATGTAAGGCGTCTATATAATAGAAACAGTTACTTTTCGCTTCCATAGAATAAAAAATCGATCCAGATTCAAGATAAAATGGACTATGCTAAGATGCTTGTTATTAAAAGGGGTGCAAGTCTTGTTGAATCGAAAGCTAAAAATTGGAATAGTCGTTGGAGAAGTTTCAGGTGACACACTTGGAGCAAAGCTGATCCGAAGTTTTCGTGAACAAGGAATTGAGGCGGAGTTTGAAGGAATTGGTGGTCCTCAAATGATTGCAGAAGGCTTCAATAGTTATTACCCAATGGATATTCTTTCAGTGATGGGTATAGTTGAAGTCTTAAAAGATATTAAAAAATTATTTGCAGTACGTGATGGTTTAGTTGAAACATGGACTAAAAATCCAGTGGATATTTTTATTGGTATTGATGCGCCTGATTTTAATTTACGCTTATCTAAAAGTATAAAACAGCATAATTTACCCATAAAAACGGTGCAATATGTCAGCCCATCTGTTTGGGCATGGCGTCAGGGTCGGGTACACGGGATTAAAGCATCAATTGATTTGGTTTTATGTTTATTTCCTTTTGAAAAAGCATTTTATCAACAGTTTGATGTGCCTGCTGCATTTGTCGGTCATCCATTAGCCAGCCAATTGCCTCTGCAAAATTCAATTTTAGATGCAAAGCAAGAACTCGGTTTAGATCTTAGTCAAAAACATATTGCACTTTTGCCTGGTAGCCGCCGTGGTGAAATTGAACGACTTGGACCATTGGTCTTAAGTGCAGCAGAAATTATTCATAAAAAATATCCTGAATATGAATTTTTAATTCCTGCAATTAATGATGCGCGAAAATCACAAATTCAAGAACTATTAAAGCAATATCCTGAGAGTTTGGTCTCTAAAGTTCGTTTGATGGAAAATTTGGATGCAGAATCTAAAATTGGTCGTCAAGTCATGAATGCTTCTAATATTGTGGCTTTGGCATCTGGAACGGCAACATTGGAAGCAATGCTTTTACACAGACCAATGGTGACGTTTTATAAGTTGAATTGGCTGACGTATATTATTGTTAAGCTGATGGTGAAAATTCAGTACTATTCTTTACCGAATATTGTTGCAGGTAAGAAAGTCATTCAGGAGCTGATTCAATCAGATGCAACGCCTGAAAACTTAGCAGCTGAAATCGAAAAGTTAATGAATGTTGAAACTGCTCAAATTCAAGTCATGCAACTCATTACTATGCATAAAAAATTATTGGCGGGGAATAGTGAAGATCCTGTACAAGCGATTATGGGCTTGATCAGCTAAAATAAAAAAGCGACTGAATTCAGTCGCTTTTTTATGGAGGTTATTGTGTTATTCAGCCCGAATTTTTAATTCATAACCTGTATATTTACGAATATTGATGACACCTGTATCCATAATTAAATATTGACCTTTAATTCCTTGTAATTTGCCTCGAATAATTGGAGTTTTATCCAAGTTATGCGATTTAATCTTTTCAGGATATTCATCTACAGGATAAATAAATTCACGTGGTAATTCATCTTCTAATATTTCAACGGTCTCATTGAAATCTAAGCTCATACTAAATTCGTCACGAATCAAATCAATTTGCGATTCAAATTCAATCAGTAATTCATCACGAGCTTGTAGTAAATTAACAGGTTCAGCTTCGCCTTTTAAAAGTTTACGCCAATCAGTTTTGTCTGCGACTTGTGTACCAAACATGACTTCAAGTTGACCAGATAGACGACGAGAACCAACTTTCATAATCGGTAAAGCTTGGGTTGCGCCTTGGTCTAACCAACGTGTAGGCATTTGTCCTAAACGAGTAATACCGACTTTTAAGGCGCTAGAATTGGCCAAATAAACAATATGTGGTTGAAAGCAAACTTCTTGCGCAAAACTTTCTTCACGGCATGTACCTAAATGGTAGTGACAAGTTTCAGGCTTCATAATACACATATCACAAGACGCTTTAGTCTTCATGCATTTAAAGCAATGTCCTTGTGAATACGATTTCGGTGTTTTTGAACCACACGAGACACAATAGATATTACCTGTCGCTTCAAGTTCAATTTCTTGACCCAAGTGAAACGGAAGATCAATTTCTGAACGATCTAAGATAAATTTATATTCAACATTTGCTTTGTGAGTTTGTTGATCAGTTACACTAATGTCGATAAGACCTGCATGCATTTTATGGCAAATGCCTTGTAGTTCCATGTTTAATTACTCACTCAAATAAAGGTGCAGTTATGGCTGAATACAATGTCATCACTTCTATGCTAGACGATTTATCAGCAGAACAGCCGATTACAACTGCATTGTGTATTGGGCAAAACCTAGCGCAATACAATACTCATCATACAATTCAATGGGACTATTTTAACTTAACTGAATTTTTAAGTCTGCCTTTTACCCAACGTTATGATTTGGGATTTGTGCTTTTAGATACTGAAACATTACTTGATGTTACGGATCAGCAAAAATCACAACTTTTAGTCAAGTTACGTGATTTGATGGCAAAACGTATTGTTGTGACGTGTAAATTAGATGATGAGCGACTTTTACGCTCTTTAGGATTTACTCAGCTTATTGATAGAAAGTCACATGAACATAATTTTGCGTTATGGCAATTTAATATTTTGACTTATAAACATGTGCCAGATTGGTTTAACTCAAAATTTTGGGCAAATCCTGAAAACTGGAATAAATTTCGTTGGTAATTGTTTGAATTATTAATGGAAATGTTGAATTAATCTCTTTCAAAAAGTAACAAATCGTATTTTATTTTCTATAAAAAGCTCAGTATGCTGTCAAAGAGTCAAATAATTTAGAAAAGGGATAACTCATGACAGATTTAAGCAGTATTGTGGAAATTTTGGCTAAACAGGCACTTGGTGGACAACAACAATCACAACAAGGTGGCTTGGGTGGTATTTTAGGTTCAGTACTCGGTGGTCTAGGTGGTGGACAACAACAAGGTGGATTGGGCGGAATGCTTGGTTCAGTTTTAGGTGGTCTTGGCGGGCAACAGCAACAAGCACCTCAGGCAGGCGGACAAGCAAGTGGATTTAATGCATCATCATTATTAATTGCCGTTGTACCTTTAGTTTTGGGTTGGATTCAACAGAATGGTGGTCTGCAGGGGGCTTTGGCAAAATTGCAAGGCGCAGGTTTGGGTGGTCAGGTACAAAGTTGGGTAGATCCAAGCCAAGGCAATAGTGAAGTCGCTACACAGCAAATCCAAGGTTTGTTTAATTCACAAGATGTAGAGCAAGTTGCACAGCAAGCTCAAGTCCCAACTCAAGAAGTATATGGTGCGATTTCTTCGGTGCTTCCGCAGATTATTAATTCATTAACACCACAAGGTGATGCAACAGATCACAATGAAGCCAATGGTGATATTCAGAATGTCATGAATATGGTTTCAGGTTTTTTGAAGTAAAATTAATGGGAAATTTAAAGCCAGTGTCAACTGGCTTTTTTCATTTTTGCCTGAGAATTAAAGAAATAAGAATGAGATGAAATTTACCCAAAAAATACGTTTAAGCGTTATCAGGCTGCAAGTGATTTTAGAGAAAGCTTGTGTGAGGTTTATTTAGATGGCATCTCAACAAATATTCATATTCATGGGCAAGTCCTAGAAAAAGCTGTGCATATATATGGCAATTGCTATCTAGTTTTTACAACCGATGGTGTAATTTTTGAAGAAAGTTTAAATATTTATCTTATAGAGGTAGGCAAAGGGGTATTGGATAAGTTGTGGATAGGAAGACCATACGATACTGATACTTTTACAGGTTACAAAATAGTTGATGAGCAAACTTTAATTTTCTTTATATTCGTGATTGGAGGTTAATGATTTATGCTCAACCGAGACTAAGGCTGGCGTTTTTATCTGGGTTATTCTTTTTTCAAGACTTTAGATTAAGGCATTATTTAACACTTAGACTGATACCTGCATTAAATGAGTAAAAACATTTATTTTATTATGCATCAGCTTTATAAGAATTTCATGAGATGTGCAATTATCGATTGTTTATGTGCTTTTAAAATTATTTACGAAATTTTAAATGGATAGGATGACTGTCTCAGCTTGTTTTGAGATTTAAATTAATAAAATTGTAGAAATATTAAAAAATATGAGTAACGATTGTTCGAAAACCTCAATTTTGAGTAATTATTAAGCTGTTGTTTGAGATAAATGAAAATAGTCTAAAAAGGGGGTTGTGTAGGATTAGGAATGCTGTAGAATGCACATCCATCGGCGGTGGTGTTAAATAAAACTTCTGATAAATCAGTAGCTTGATTGAGATGTTAAGATTTCGAATTGGAATTTTAAAGATTGGTTAAGGAATGATTTATTGAGAGAATTAAATAACAAAA
>NZ_NEGJ01000022.1 GCF_002135415.1 Acinetobacter sp. ANC 3832 | reverse complement strand
TAAGTTATGTAAGTTATGTAAGTTATGTAAGTTATGTAAGTTATGTAAGTTATGTAAGTTATGTAAGTTATTATTTGATCCATAGCATAACTAAGCTATACTTATTTTATTAAATAAGTTACTTAAGTTAAATAATGATTATTTTAATTGGTGGAGAAAAAGGTGGCTCTGGGAAGAGTTGTCTTGCACAAAACTTAGCAGTTTATCTGCAACAGAAAAATCATGACATCTTACTTTTAGATGCCGACCCACAAGGTACTACAACAGATTGGGTCAAAGAGCGTGATGTAAATCAAGATCTAAGAAACATTCCATCCGTTCAGGCTGCTGGTAATATTCGACAAGTTCTAGATGATCTGTCTAAAAGATACCAAGACATCATTATTGATGCTGGGGGGCAAGATTCAGAAGCTTTACGTTCAGCAATGACGATAGCTACACATATGCTATTACCCTTTAGGCCAAAGCGCAGAGATCTTAAAACTTTAGTTCATGTTGAACAGCTTATTCGCTTAGCTAGAGCTGTGAATCCAAATCTAATTACTAATGCTGTAATTACCCAATGCCCGACTTTGCCTAGCCAAGCTCAGCGTATTTTAGATGCAAAAGAGGCCTGTGAGTCCTTTGGAATTATTCCACTGAATCAATTCACAACCAATCGAAATGTTTATGATGATGCTGATGAAAATGGTCTTTCTGTATTTGAAGTAGACACTGACAAAAAAGCTGTCACTGAAATTGAGCAACTTGTAGTCGAATTTTTAGGAGACTTGTAATGGCATTAAAAGGGTTAACCAAATCAGCTCATGAAGCTAAATCTCCAGAAAAGCAAATCGAAGATTTTATTGTGGGTTCTACTAAACGGGCAAAGAATCTAGAAATATCTCAACAAATTTATCGTCGTTTTACATTTTCTCTAACAGAGGAAGTGAGTAAAGAAATAGATCATTTGCTAGTAGAGTCTCGAGTAGCTAAAGCTAATCGTTCTTTAATCCTAAAAGCAGCAATCCATCAATTACAAAAGTTATCTCCAGAAGAGTTACATAATATAGTACTTAATGAAGTTAAATAACTTACGTAAGTTAAGCAATATTTTATTCAGTTTAATTAAATAAAATCGTGAAACATTGATCACTTAGTAGGCGTGAAACGTGAATAATCATTAAAAAAGCCCAATCGGGTGTGATTGGGCTTTTTGACATACTATAAGCAAATGATTTATATCAGATAAAATAAAGCATTTCGTATAAGGTGTATTATGTTAATTTTAGAAAAAATTAATTTACTTCTTTTCCCACTTAGAATCATCTAATTGAAAAAGTGCTTTACTTCTTCCTTCATTTGGATCTTGTTTTAAGAACATCTCATTCCAAGCTTGAACAGTTGTTTTTGAAATGGCTGATGTTTTAAAAGATTCAAAAAGTTGATTTTTGATAGCAGAGATATCATTTTTAATTTTTAATCGAAAAGGAGGGGTGTAATTCTTTTTAGTAATACTACTAACTTCCTGAAAATTCCAGAAAAATACAGTCGCTTGTTGTGTTATGGGTTCAATAATTCTTCTTGTTGTATTTCCTTTTCTCTCAAATGTTAATCCATAATCATCTCTATATTCTTTCGGTCCTCCTAGCCCTTGAGCATAAATATCTAGTTTCTTATTAGTGAATGTTCCATCCTTATTTAAACCAACACGAATGGCATTCGCCCACATAAGGCGTTTATTATCACCAAATAAATGTGTCGCAGGTGTACCAATACGAATATGTGCTCCAAGGAATACTTTATTACCTTTAGTATCTTCAATAAATCCTTCAGTATTTGGAAAACCATCGCCATATACTAAGGAGCTGATGTCCATATACATCCCTACCAATTCGATTCGAATCATCAACTCATGACGAACATCCAAATCAGGGACAAAACTTGTTCCTGTATGGTCGTAAACTGTGCGAGATAGAACAAAAGCGTGGTTTTTACCATGATAGTGTGATGTGAAATTGAAAGTACGACGACCTGCAACATCTACGGCAGGAATTAAAACTTTAATTTCCCCCGATGGTCTATATTTTATATCATTATAATCCTCATCATGCCCAAGAATAGGAACTCCTAAAACTCTTAGTGGTCCCGATGTATTAGACTGGACTTCAATGATTTTTAATTTTTGTGATTCCTTAATATCTTCTAAGTTGACGATTGCTTTAGACCAAACACGAGAACTCACGCTTTGTGGTGGCAGTGCTTTTGCACTGGGATTAAAAAAACTTTTGCTTAAAGAAAATCCTCGATTATCACCATGGAAAAAAAAGCCTTTAGCTTCAAATTGCTTATTGGGATGAAACGAACGTAGATTAATCT
Organism: Acinetobacter sp. ANC 3832; assembly: GCF_002135415.1. Taxonomy (GTDB): domain Bacteria; phylum Pseudomonadota; class Gammaproteobacteria; order Pseudomonadales; family Moraxellaceae; genus Acinetobacter. Next base: position 14,717 of record NZ_NEGJ01000022.1, on the reverse strand, counting down.
GATAATTCGCCAATTTGACCATATTAATTACAACATCATGCCGTTTTTTATTTGGATCAGCAGGTGTTGTAATCACTGATGCTAAAGTTGTTCCCATTTTTTAGTCCTTTTTATTTTTATTTAATTCTAAATATTCTTCTAAATATTGAATTCTAAAAGGTTGTATCTCATTTAATTTTTCTTCAAATTCGGGTAGAGAGTAGTCTCCTAAAAAGTTTTCATAACTTAATTCTTTGTCATTCATTTTTGGATAAGAAATATGAAATTGCATGCAATCAAAAAATTCTGTTTTTTCCTTATTTAGAGCACCAGTTAAATCATTCATATATGATTTATATTCATCTATATTTTTCCAAATATAAGCATCACAGGTATTCCACGCATATGCAGTTTTTAATTTTACTTGATCTTTTGTCAGATGATATATTTCAGAATCATTTGTTTTCGGATAAAGCTTTGGGTCAAATGCCATTTGTTTAGCTTGATTATTGGTGTCAATATACCAAGTCCAAAAAACCTCTTTATCGTAATCGCGCGCACCACCACCTTGATAAGGCATATTCATACGTTGCCCATCTTTGTTTAGGCTAATCCAATAGACATTCCGCTTATCGTAGTTCATCCCTCTTGTGAGGACTTCATTTTTTGATGCCTTGACTTTGATTAGACCATTTTCAGGGACGGTTAGAGACACTCCTAAAGGGTCTGATCTTAATTCTTGTCCATCTTCTTGATCGAATATGACAAATACAGGACCAATGAAGTTTTCAGGAACTAAAAATACAACAGGCGGTTTCATATCATCTTTTCCAAAAGTAATGAGTTTGGTGATTGCGATTACACCTATCACGAGGCATATTATTAATATGATTAGTTTTTTTTTAGTTAAATTAATTTTTTTAATCACTCGTCTTTCCATTGATGATTAATATCATCATCACCTGAATATTTAAGTTCCAACTTATCAGCTTCTGTTCCTGTTTGAACAAATTGCGTTTGTTGTTCTTCGTTTAAACTAGCATTAAACTGATAACTACGTTTTGAATTAACTAGCTTAAATGATAAATTTTTCACATCTTTATCACTGATTAAATTAAACCCTTGATTAAAGCCTTCTAAATTCGAATTCGGTATATTCGGTAAGGTTGTTACAACCCTCTGCCCACTTGTAAAAAGATGCTGTCCAGCTTTCGCCTCAAACTTTGCAGGCGTAATGAATGTAATCCCATTCTTATTAATTATGATTTGAGAACCACCAGCCATAGGTTTACCTATCTTTATAAAATTCAAAATTTAAGCTGCAATTTAGCTTAAAATAAACATCTAATAATTCAATATTTTTAATCAAAGTATGACTTTCATCATAGCAATTCAACTGAATGATAGCATTATTGTTGCTGCAGATAATAAAAAAGTCGTACTCAAGGAAGATCAACTAAATGAGCCTTTAACGCACTCAGCCTCAAAAATTCATGCATGGGATGAGGGAATCATCACCGGTACAGGCGAAAGCTATGTGATCAATCGCAGCATCGCTTTATTTAAGGAATTGGCTCAATCACAATTAACATCCCTACCTGATTGTTTAGAACTTTCACGCCAAATTCGAGAGCACGAAATCGGTACTGATCACTTTCAGATCCAAAATACCAAACTACTATGTTCGAGCTACAGCAAAAACGGTGCTCAACTCTATAAAACTGAACGAGCGGATGATGAACAAAGCTACAATATGACGGCTATAGAGCCTATGGACATTACTGTTTGGATGTTCAATCCCAATGTGGAAACGATTACAGCAGATTTAAAAAACTTATATCTAGATTTGAAAGATTACTCAGCATTTTCAAACCAAGTCGATTGGATGAATTATTACATCAATCGAATTGCACCGATCTACCAAAAGCAGAGCCTACAAGATTCCTTGATGAGTCAGAGCTTCGATATTTTCTTTCAAAGCAAAGACGAATATGTATTTGGCCATATTCCCAATACTCAAACTACAGCTTTAGATTTTAGTGAAATTTCCCCTAATTCAGCATCCATTTAACATAATGGGCATTATTCGAAATCTATCCAACTTAAAGAATTAAAATCAATCATTTATTAATTTTCACTAATACCCAAAATGACAAAAATCTGACCGTGAAATAAGTCCTATTTTTTTGATTAAAAAATACTATATTCTTTCAATGTTTTTATTTTTAAGAAATTTTAATTTCTTTTGAATATTATAACCTGTCGTTAGACAAAAATTATTCACAAGAATTATGTGTGAAAATTGATTTACATGGATGTTGATCCACATTGATTAATCTCCTTAGCTGCTATGAGCCATATGATTGGCAGTATCAAATTTTAATAATTCCTCAATCATCTTATTTTTTGTATTTTTGAAATATAATGTTATTATAATTTTTCTAAATTAATATTTAGGTATTTTTAAATAATTAAAATAAATTGATGAGATACGCCATGGACGGTATGTTTAAGTATAAAAAAATGATTTTTTTAATAGTAGTTCTAATCAGTTTTCTCTTCATCTTCTGGTATTTAAAACCAGAAGATCAAAAAAATATTGTTACTGAAAGTCAAGTTAGAGAAACATCTCCTAATAAAGATGGAGAAAATCTTGATCATTCACTTACGATTAATGGCAATGAGCCTTTGAAATTCAAAGGAAATATGCCAACTTTAGCACCGTCATTAAGTGGAACAGAAGTAAATTGCCCTCTAAAAGTAGATGATAACGGACAGTTACTTTTAACACGTGGAATACGAGATTGTTTTGATTATTTTCTTTCAAGTAGTGGTGAAAAATCTGATACAGCGTTGTTGCTAGATATACGCCAATACTTAAGTGGTTTACTACCTGATACTGCACAACCTTATGCTTTCAAGTTACTTGATAAGTATATAGATTATTTGAATCAACTAAAGAATTTAAATGGAGTTGAAGCACAAGATGTAACTGAATTTAAAAGAGTCTCATCTTCTTTATCTAAACTTAGGAGACAAATTTTTACGACAGAGGAAGCAAATATTTTTTTTCGAGATGAGGAAATTTATGATCAATATGCGATTGATGATTATGCAATATTTAATGATAAAAGTTTAACTCCAGAACAAAAAGCCAAAAAAAGTGTCGAATTATTAGAAAAACAACCGCCTTCGATTACAGACAGAATGAAACCCATAATCCAATACAACCAATTACAAAAATTGACTGCTGAGATTAAAGAAAAAGGGGGGTCACAGGCAGAATTAGCTCAAATGCGTAAGCAATTAGTGGGTGTGGATGCCGCTGATCGCCTGGCTAAATTAGATAATGATAACGCTCAATGGCAAAATAAAGTAGATCAATATTTGCAGTCCAGACAACAAATAATAACAACTCAACAAAAAGGTTATGAGCAAGAAAAAATGGTAACTGAACTACGAAATAATTTTTTTAATAATGAGGGCGATAGGCTCCGTGCTGAAACATTTGAAGAAATATATGACCAGAATTCTAACGTAAAAAAGATGGATGGATTTTAATAATATTTAAAAAAATGGAGACAAATAAAAGGACCTTAAAGTTGAAATCTAAAGAACCAAAAATATTTATAAAATGGAGTAAAAAAAATGCAAAAAACTAAGATAGCCATCACTTTTGGGACGCTATTAACAGCATCAACTTTATCAAATGCGTTTATTATTGATGGCATATTCAATAGCATTTTAAATGGGATAAACTTGTGGACCAGTACAATCAATACCGTTACAAATAATTTTATACCGGGTGAAAAAGCCTCGACTTACGCATGTGTATCAGACATTAATGGCACTGGTAGTTGTAAAAAAGAAATATTTTCATCTACACCTGTCACAGGAAATTATGCAGCAACTAAATATCCACTCGTGTTAGCTCATGGTTTGTTCGGATTTGGCTCAATTGGACCTATTAACTACTTCCATGGCATTCCTGCAGACTTAGCAAGTCAAGGTGCTAAGGTTTATACGAGTACAGTTGCTGCCGCACAGTCAGATCAGTTCCGTGGTGAGCAATTACTTGCTCAGGTGAAAGAAATTCAAGCAATCACAGGTTCTGCTAAAGTTAATCTAATTGGTCATAGTCAGGGTGTACAAACTGTTCGTTATGTAGCAGGAGTTAGACCTGATTTAGTTGCCTCTGTGACTGGAATTGGTGGATCTAATAAAGGAAGTGATATTGCAGATATTATGCAGACTTATGTCCGTGATCCATTAAGTCCGCTTGGTGGAGATTTGCTTCTCGGTGCTGCAATAGGTTTTGTGACAGGTTTCGAGTCTGTTTTAGCAGGAGGTGCTTACCACAAACAAGACGTATTAAGTGCTTTAGATGGCTTAACTGCAAGTGGAGCAAATGCATTTAACCAAAAATTTCCAGCCGGTATTCCATTGAAAAGTTGCGATACAACATTATCACCAAGAGCTAGTAATGGTGTCTCTTATTACTCTTGGACTGGGACTAAGCCTGGAACTGCTCCAGATTTGACCATGACCGCCTCAATAATATTAGGTAAGCTTATTAAGGGCGAAAGTGATGGTATTGTACCGAAATGTTCAGCCCATTTAGGTCAAGTTATTCGTGATAATTATCCTCAAAACCACTTTGATGAAGTTAATCAAGTTATGGGTATAGTTGATCGTCTAAGTCCAGCGGGTGATCCGGTTCCACTTTATAGAGCTCATGCAAATCGTTTAAAGAATGCTGGTTTTTAAAGTCTGAATTTTGGAAGCTATATTAAAGTTAAGGACTATATGAATGAATTGGGCATAAATTTTTATTTTATGCCCTTTTTATATACGGACTCTAATTTTTTGATTTTTAATTAAGACGATATAGCTTGTTTCAAAAAATTAACTATATCGATGCTAAGCAATATTACAAGTAACGGTTACACGAAGTGAGCTGTGTAGGACCTGATTTTTGTATTAAACATTGAATCCTATATGCTTTCCTGTTGGAAGCTCTACATCAATTCGAAGCTTTCCACCCATTGCTTCAACATATTTTTTCATAGTTGAAATTTTCAGATCATTTCCACGATTTTCGATTGCTGAAAGTGAGGGTTGTTTAATACCAAGGGTTTCAGCGAGTTCTTTTTGAGAGATCTCTAATTCTTCACGAATAAGATAAAGCTGACTTTCTAAAAGTAATTCATCAGCCATTTTTTGAATACGCGCTTGGCTCTCTGGAGAGCGGTTAGCTAATAATTCTTGCAAAGTTTTAGCCATTATATTGTTCTCCTAATGTTGCGAGATGAAGCTCATATTGTTGATCTGCAATGGTCAGCATCTCTGTATAGAATCGCTTCTTACCACCTTTATCACCAATACACAGCACAATAGCTTGTCGTAAGGGATCAAACGCAAAAAAAGCCCTAAGTGGTTTACCACGATGCTGAACACGTAGTTCTTTCATGTTGGTAAATTTAGAGTCATAGACAGTATCAACTAAAGGTCGACCTAAGCTTGGCCCTTGCTGTTGTAGCACAACTAAGGCAGCTAAAACCTTCTCTTGCATTGATTCATCTTGTTGTTCAAGCCATTCATTGAATACGTCTGTCGTGATGACTGTCCACATATCACAACCAAAAATATAGATTACAGTCTATATTTTATAGTGAATAATAAGGATAAGCAATTGAGAAATTATAGGCCATAAAAAAGCCCAACATCCTGTTGGGCTTTTTTACGTATTTGGTGCTTAGGTCTGACTCCTGTCGTACCTGCGTCCTTGTTCTATCTGTTGTTATTCTTATCTGGAGCATCCTGCTCTCTATGTCCCCATAATAAGAAATAAGGGTGCGGTCGTATAGCGGCAAAGGGCTTTAATTGATGTACGCCTAGGCTTACAACATGCTGAATTTATCCCAAGATTTGTCCGCAGGAATTGGGGATAATTTAAGCACTGGATGAATTGATAACACTGATGAAAAGCCAATATTGATTAAAAAACGCTCAATTTTATTGGCGAAATATACCAGTTTTGTTCATAAAAAAGCCGATATGTTTCTATGTCGGCTTTTGGGTAGTTTTTTGAATTTTTGAATGATGCTAATTTATTGATATTACAAGGTTATTACAAATTGATTTCGCATAAGCGCCATTATGTTAAATGGGTATATTGAATACGTGAAATTTACTTCATTCTATTACCATCTTGATCAATAATTACTTCGCCATCTTCTTTGCTAAATGCATTCAATTGAGGGGCAGATAATAGATCCAGTACTAACTCAGATGGTCTACATAGTTTAATACCAAGATCCGTTACTACAAATGGGCGGTTAATTAGAATTGGATATTCAAGCATAAAACCAATTAACTGGTTATCAGTCCAATGTTCTTGCTGTAATTCCAGTTTCTCGTAAGGTTCAACATTTTTACGAATCGCTTCACGCACAGAAAGTCCTGATTTTTCAATTAAAGTAACTAACTCTTCTTTAGTTGGTGGTGTTTTTAAATACTCAATTATTTCAGGTTCTTGCCCTGTATTTCGAATAATTTCGAGCGTGTTTCGTGAAGTTCCACAGGCTGGGTTATGATAAATTTTAATCTTTTGTGACATGACTTTTCTCAGGGCAAAACAATATTGCATTTATATATGGTTATGCGTATATTCGCAATAGCGAATATATTTAGGCAATAAAAAATGAATCAAACAGACTTCTTTAAGTGCCTTTCTGACCCAACGCGCTTGGATATTTTGAAGTTAGTAATGGCAAAACAGAATATTTGTGTCTGTGAACTAACAGAACAATTGCAACTCAGCCAACCTAAGATTTCTCGCCATTTGGCTTTGCTCCGAAATCTTTCCATTCTGCTTGATCAAAGACAAGGGCAATGGGTGTATTACCGTTTGAATCCAAATCTTCCTGAATGGGCAAATGATGTTTTGAATATTATCTCAAATCAAAATGACGGCATCATGAGCAACTCTATTGTTCATTCGTCAATTTCAGTGCATTGCGAGTAATTATGTCTACTTCAAGACTTTCATTTTTAGATCGCAATTTAACGCTTTGGATTTTCATTGCGATGGCATTGGGTGTGGGGATTGGCGTTTTCTTTCCTCAAGCATCGGTTGCTTTAGATCAGATGAGTATTGATTCGGTCAATATCCCGATTGCGATTGGCTTGATTTTGATGATGTACCCACCACTTACCAAAGTGGACTATGCGACCTTGCCACAAGTGTTTAAAGATAAACGAACACTTACCTTATCTTTGGTTCAAAACTGGCTGATTGCACCGTGTTTAATGTTTGCTTTAGCCATCATTTTTTTACAGTCCTATCCTGAATATATGACAGGTGTCATTCTGATTGGATTGGCTCGATGCATTGCAATGGTCTTGGTATGGAATGGCTTGGCATGTGGTGATAACCAGTATGTTGCGGGATTGGTCGCATTTAACAGTATTTTCCAAATCCTGTTTTTCAGTACCTATGCTTGGCTATTTTTGACCTTCTTACCGCCCTATTTTGGTGTGGAAGCGCAAATCATTAATGTCAGCTTTTGGACAATTACCCATGCGGTTCTAGTTTATTTAGGGATTCCTTTTTTACTGGGTTTCTTAACTCGATACATTCTCGTGAAGCAAAAGGGGTTGCTTTGGTATCAAACCAAATTTATTCCTAAAATTAGTCCACTCAGTCTACTTGCCCTGTTATTTACTATCGTGGCTATGTTCAGCCTGAAAGGTGGTGAAGTGGTCAGTTTGCCACTTGATGTACTCAGAATTGCAATTCCACTCACGATTTACTTTGTCCTAATGTTTTTTATTAGTTTCTTTATGAGTAAGTGGATGGGGAATGACTATCCCAAAACTGCTGCCATTTCATTTACTGCGGCAGGGAATAATTTTGAATTGGCTTTAGCCGTTGCTATTGCAACCTTTGGGCTTGCATCACCTGTGGCTTTTACAACAGTGATTGGGCCATTGGTTGAAGTTCCCGTACTCATTGCTTTGGTGAGTGTTTCACTGTGGCTCAGAAAAAAAGTTTTTAAAGAGGTGTAACGCTATGACTCTCCCAAATGTAGATTTAAATCTTCTTGAACAACCAACTTTAGACAAAGTTCAAGCCAAAGCACTTGATCATCCACCTCGTATTTTATTGCTTTATGGCTCAAACCGAGAGTGCTCATACAGCAGACTTGCAGTGATGGAAGCAGGACGGATCTTGGAGTATTTTGGCGCTGAAGTAAAAATCTTCCATCCCAAGGGGCTACCCTTACCTGAAGATGCCGATACTGAACATCCTAAAGTCAAAGAATTGCATGATTTATTAGCTTGGTCGGAAGGTATGGTGTGGTGTTCACCTGAACGTCATGGTTCGATGAGTTCTATTTTTAAATCGCAAATTGACTGGATTCCACTGGCAGGTGGTGCGATTCGCACAACGCAAGGAAAAACTTTAGCCTTGATGCAGGTCAGTGGCGGTTCACAATCATTTAACAGCTTAAATCAGATGCGTATTTTAGGTCGTTGGATGCGCATGATCACCATTCCAAACCAATCATCTATTCCTAAAGCATTTTTAGAATTTGAAGAAGATGGACGTATGAAGCCTTCTTCTTACTACACAAGAATTGTCGATGTGATGGAGGAACTATATAAATTTACGCTTTTGACCCGAGGACAATCAGCATCTTTAACTGATCGTTATTCTGAGCGTGTTGAAAGTGCTGAAGAGCTGTCGAAGCGTGTAAATCAAAGTAGTATTTAGTTTTCCTAAAATTAACATAATACACCTTATGCGAAATACTTAAAATGATCTTATTGTTCTGATTTTTATGTATTTTTTAATTTTTAAAGCCTAGATCAGAGTCTAGGCTTTTTCTGTTAGAACCCATTTTAAAGTTTCCATAATTTCCTTTTTTACTAGTAAAGCTAAAGAACCTAAGTGAATATTGTAAAAAATAGGAAAAATAATTTTTTATATGATTTATTTTATTAAATTATTTAACGATTTTGGAAAAAAATATCAAAACAGCCTAACTGTTAAATTATTTAACAATATTGAAAAACACCTATCTATTTGTTATATTTAATTTTTTTAATGATATTTTTGACATCATTTTCAGTATCATCTCTAACCTCCACATTCGGTTTAGGATCAGCAAGGTTTCTATTTTTGGCTTGGTTTATACGCAGTAAATCAGCATAAATATACTTTTCTAATGCTTTTTCATCTTCAATCTGACTTAAGCTTTGATCTACATGATTCTCAGCTTTATACGACAAAATCGTTTGAGTGAACCGCATCACTCGCTCATGTAACTCTGTAAAGGAATAAATATTAAAGTCGACTCTCGTACTATAAAATGCCTCTCTTTTAATCTGTTCTAAATCAAAAGCTTGATAGATCGGAAACGTACGTTTCTTTTGAACTTGTCTTTTCCCTTTGACTGCATTCTGACGTACAGCTCTGCGGTTGTATTTCTTTTCAAGCTCATAGCAAATTTTCCCTACATCTTGAGTCGTGCCACGGAAAGCAGGGACATTCGACAAAGCAAAAACGCCTGCTTCAATCGCTTTTTTTAGCTCATCATCAGTCAGCCAAGTTTTGACCTGATCTTTGGTCGGACTTACTTTATTTTTTGCTTCAAACTGCTGTTTTTTAATATGCTTCTTTTGTGTCAGTTTCGACTGAATCCCTGCTCTACACAGTTTTAAAATATGTGCTTTGTATTGCGGTGTCAGATGCCAAGTCCATGAAGTAGGTTTGATCAGTTTGGCATCCCCCTTTTTTTCTTGCATCAACTTGTACTCAGCTAAACGCTTTTTACTCCGATCAGAAAGGCGAAGTACCACTTTGGGCATGTCTTGACTGAAAAGCTGTAGTCGTGAATCACGGTGTAAGAGGCAGTGAAAAGTATCCTGACATGGTCTGCCATCCTTTTCCTTAAAGCTTTTCTTTATGAGTTGCTTTTGATAGCTAATCACACGCTGAAACCGTTGTTCAGCGGTCATCTTAGTCATTTCAACTTCTGTTAAATGAAACTCTTCTATCATCTTTGTGATAACTGACTGCTTCTCCCTCAAAGCACTTGGTAAAGTCACCATAACAAAAACCTGGCACTTGCCTTGCCGTAAAAGTTGCTGATTAAGCTGAATCACCAAATGTGCATTGCACAAGTCCTTTTTATCTCTAGCTTTAGAGCGTGAGTCTCCTGTTTTACTGACGTGAAATTTGCTGATCAACCAAGCCAAAGTGTTCTGTGCTTTATCAACATCAATGAAAAACTTTTGATAGAACGTGGCCTTAGCTAGATACACCGTTCGGTGTAAAGCAGACATTGTGATTTCATCACTTGTCGTATAAAAAATCATGTATTCCCCAAAATCTATAAATAAAAGCCGAGATGTAGTAGGGCGAATGTAGTAAAAATAAAAATTTAGGGTCTTACTTTTTTTAATGTATTAACATCTCTTCACAAATCTGTTTTGCTTTTTAATAAAAGGCTTGCGTAGCAGGGCTTTTAAAGGTTTTTCGAAGAAAAACTGCCACCTGAAAGGTGGCTAAGGGGCAACGAGACGTAGTTAAGTTGTTCCTTAGATTAACTCGGCTCGTTGCCCCTGCTCTTATTCACCATCTAACTTCATGGTGGTATAACAATTCAGAACGACATTTTCAGTGTGATGCTGAAAAAAGACTTTTCGACGCTCTAGGGCAGTCGGCAGTTCTTGACCTCAAAGTTAAGGACTGACCATCCTTAACTGTTTTTTCTTTTCGAAATAGCTAAGGACTGACCATCCTTAGTGCATCTTGGCTCTTATGTGGCTGTAAGAGTTGGCGAAAGCCTATATTTTCGTGTAGCTCTATACTGGTGAAAGCTAGTTGGTAGGGTTGCGACGGAGACTGTGAGAACCTCAATGCAAAACCTCCCTGCTACTCTTTGAGTAGGAATGGTTTGCATGTCAGTTCTCCTTTTATCCTTTCAGTTAAATCAAATTGCCCTCAGCCCATATAAAAACACTCGGCTGAGTCGCCTTCGGGCGACACTGAAAAACTTAGAGCCATTCTGAGTCTAAAGACCTGAATTGCAATAAGCCGTTTTATGGAATGGAAGTCGAGACATGATGTCGAGACGCAAACACCATACGCTGGGTTAACCTGCTAGTGAATTTTCACTGTTGGGAGGTTTAGAAGCCTCATCTTGCGTACCCGATCGGGGAGGACGTGCATCAACCGCTAAGCGGGAAATTGTACGGGGGAAGAAAAAAGTCGAAAGGCTTGTGGGTCTGTCTCATTTGACAGATTCCCTCTCGGTCAGTGGTAACACTGATCGCCAAATAGCTCAACCGAACCACCTCTTCTAGCGTCAAAAATACGCTAGGAATGACAGGGGCTGGAGGGATGCTTATGAAAACTTTGAAGGTATTTATGCTGTAAAAGTGATTGATCTGACCAACGAAAACCGTGTGATTTAAGTGGAGTTGCGGAACAACGCTCCATGAAGTCAAGGATGGCAAACCAAGTGTTGCACGGTGTAATGTTGAAGGTCTAGTAAGCCCTGTTTCTGTTTATTCAGATACAGCGATTCATAAAACTAAAGTGGGAAGCACAGGAGTTTAAGTTAAACGGTTTAGCCTCCGTTTAGGCGTTCTAAGGTTGAAAAACCGAAAGAAGAACTTTAGTCATAATAAAAATCTATGAAGGCTTCATTTGCCCAAGCAGATACAAAAGACTTTAACCTGTGAGAGATCGTGCGAGTAAGTGATAATCCGCCGAAGGATTATCTGCTAAGTAGTCGAGTACGAAAAAAACGTGCAAGCCTGTGGATGAAAGTGCGAACGGAAATAGTGAGATAGAAATCGAAAAGTTAGAATTTTGTTGCGGTTAAACAGGTCGTTTAACTTCTCTCAAAGCTTTGGTCGGCTGTGGGATTCAGGGTGGTACTTGAAAGCAAAATTCGAGGTCAAATTTTAGGTTTTTTTATAAAAAAAACAAGAGTTTAGGTTTAGCTTAAACACGGTCATTTCGTATCAATGCAGTTTTCAATGTTCTGTAAAAACAAGCGTTTAGGTCTTCGTATAAAGCCTTCAGTTAGCTAGTGCAATTGAAACGTAACTAGGTCGATGAATGATTTTTTATTTAGCATTTTTGGCAACTCGGTCAAAGTCAGCCTTTAATCAAAATACAAAAATTCGGGATTCAAGCGATTGATGTTTTTCGCTTTTTTAAAATATCAAACCGTCATTTAAAATGGCACACCTTTCAACAAGGTTTGTTGATGCAATCCTCAGCATAACGAGGACTATCTATTCAAAATGAGTCCGATTTTTAAATAAATACGCTTATTTCTAAACTGTATTTCAGTTTCATTATAGTTTTTGGGAACTATCACAATTTTGTGGTAGTTCCTGATCCTTCATAGAAGCTCACCATTTGCTTTCTAAGCGACTTTTATTAATCTGCATAAAACACTAAGCCACACCATTAAAAGTAGAAACTAATGCAATCTATGAGCTTAGTTCTTATCCTTCGATATATCTTGTTCACGGTCTGCCATAAAATCTTCGAAACCTTTGGGATTATCAAATAATTTAAAATACTCTTCCCAAGTTTCTATTTGCTCTTGATCTTCTTTGAAGACTCCATCCTTATCAAGTTTATAGCTTCTTGGAGGTTTATCTAAAATCCTCATGGTGAGAAAAACTAAATCTTGATCTTTACTCATCGGTGATCTCCTTAGCGAGTGTCTACGAGCGACACAAAGAAAAATTGCGACTAGACTCCCTGAAAAACAGCTTTTCAAACAGAGTTAATATCTGTAGTAAATCACATGATGATCTTGACTCCTAGATCGAGCGTAGCGAGCATAAAAACTTATGAGCGAAGCGAATTCCGAGTTGTGTTTTTTTATAAAATTGATTCAAAGTGTTTGCAAAAAAATTGCCTCCAAGAATCGAGCGATAGCGAGATTCAATAGAGTTTGAGCATAGCGAAAACATAGGGCAATTTTTTATAGTTTAGGTTTTTAATGTTTTTAATGTTTTTAATGTTTTTAAGTACTCTGAAACCATTATGAATAAAGTGTTTCAGAGCTTATATAGCAACGTTTACTCGGTTATATAGCAACGTTTACTCGGTTATATAGCAACGTTTACTCGGTTATATAGCAACGTTTACTTAGGATATGACAACAAAAATAAACAATGTTGTCATAATTAATATATTTATTAAAATCAATACTTTATAAAATTTGAAATATTTTATTTTTTTACGAATTTACATTTTATGATGCTTTTACCTTAAATATAGCAACAAAAACTCGGTCAATGTTTTATATTTAACAATCAATATTCTATTGAAATATAAGTATTAATTTTAAATTTATTATATTAGATTTAGTAAAAAACCATCATTTTTCTTGAATTTTCATTATAAATTGACAACAAGATTATTTCATGTTGCTATAACAACAGATTATTTCATGTTGCTTATTTACTTATGAAAGACGTAATTGTTAAATCAAATAAACTAGTAGAAGCGATTCAAACATTAACTTTGTCTGAGACACGTTTGGTTCAACTAGCTATTATTGATGCTAGAGAAAAAGGACACGGCCTTAGCTCTCAACATCCTCTTGAATTAAAGGCTGAAAGATATGCGAAAGCGTTTAATGTCACGCTAGATGCCTCGTATTCAACCTTATTAGAAGCCGAACAAAATCTTTTTAAGAGACAATTCACTATTACTAATGATGATGGCTCTCCTACCAAAAGTCGTTGGATTCAAGATGTGAATTACCAAAAAGGTGAAGGTAAAATTTTAGTCACCTTAACTCGTGTTCTTATTGATCATATAACTAGGATTGACGGATTTACACAGTATTTCACTCAATATCATTTAGAACAAACAGCAAATTTTACAAGTGTTTATGCTATTAGACTTTATGAATTATTAGCACAATGGCGAACAGCTAGACATACACCAGTATTTGAAATCAATAAATTTAGAGAACAATTAGGAGTTGGAATTAATGAATACTCTCGAGTTGAAGCTTTCAAAAGACGTGTTTTGGAACCAGCCTTACTTCAAATCAATGAGTTCTCCGACCTAACAGCCAAATATACTCAACAAAAAAAAGGACGATCTATTTCAGGTTTTTCCTTCACCTTAAAAGTCACAAACAAAGAAAAAGAACTCAAAGATGTAACCTCATCTAAACAATATAAAAAGATGACAGATTCTCAGCGATTCCTTTTTGCTAGGAAACTTGCAGAATTATCTGAGATGTCTAAATACTCTGTAGGTACTGAGTCGTATGATCAATTTGCAATACGTATTGCAGACATGCTTAAAGATGAACAGAAATTTGTAGAGCTATACCCTTGCTTACTTAAAGTTGGCTATTTAGAAAAAAGTCAAATAAACTAAGTTATGTAAGTTATGTAAGTTATGTAAGTTATGTAAGTTATGTAAGTTATGTAAGTTATGTAAGTTATGTAAGTTATGTAAGTTATTATTTGATCCATAGCATAACTAAGCTATACTTATTTTATTAAATAAGTTACTTAAGTTAAATAATGATTATTTTAATTGGTGGAGAAAAAGGTGGCTCTGGGAAGAGTTGTCTTGCACAAAACTTAGCAGTTTATCTGCAACAGAAAAATCATGACATCTTACTTTTAGATGCCGACCCACAAGGTACTACAACAGATTGGGTCAAAGAGCG
>NZ_NEGJ01000021.1 GCF_002135415.1 Acinetobacter sp. ANC 3832 | reverse complement strand
AACATTTGCACAACAGCAAGATGTAGCAGATCGCATCCTCGCAACACTACCTGCGATCATTTGCTACTGGTACCGTTTCAGCCATGATGGTGTACGTATTGAAGAAAATACCGATGACGATTCAATCGGTGCACAATTCTTACATCTACTTCGTGGTGAAAAGCCAAACGAACTGCATGAACAAGTGATGAACGTTTCACTAATTCTCTATGCAGAGCATGAATTCAATGCATCAACATTCACTGCGCGTGTCTGTGCATCAACACTGTCAGACATACATTCATGTATTACAGGTGCAATTGGTTCACTTCGTGGTCCATTACATGGTGGTGCCAATGAAGCTGCGATGGAAATGATTGAAAATTGGACTTCGCCTGAAGAAGCTGAACGTGAAATGCTGGGCAAGCTTGAACGTAAAGAAAAGATTATGGGCTTTGGGCATGCAATCTACAAAGACAATGACCCGCGTAATGGTATCATTAAAATTTGGTCTGAGAAATTAGCCAAAGATGTGGGCGATACAGTACTTTACCCAGTATCAGTACGCTGTGAAGAAGTGATGTGGCGTGAGAAGAAACTATTCTGTAATGCAGACTTCTTCCATGCATCGGCGTATCACTTCATGGATATTGCAACCAAACTGTTTACACCGATCTTTGTGATGAGTCGTGTGACAGGTTGGGCAGCACATGTGATGGAACAACGTGCAGACAACCGTATTATTCGTCCAAGTGCTGAATATACAGGTCCTGAGTTGCGTAAAGTCGTACCGATTGAGGCGCGTTAAGCTGTAAAAGTTAAACTTTATAGTAAGAAAAGGATCAGTCATTTATATGGCTGATTTTTTTTGAAGAGAAAATATAAAAAACTTAGGTCTAAATGGATGGTTTAGACAATACACTGGAGAAGATTACTGTAATTTTTAATATTTTATAAGTTATGCACGTTGTCTGCTTAGTAATAGTTAAAGGCTTTGTTGCACAAATCTAGCATGGAAGGCTTATTCAGCAATATAATTTCAAAATGAATAAGCCTATACCTAAAATTTATCGTACAACCAATTGGTCCTCCTATAATCAAGCCTTAATTAACCGAGGCAATATTTCCATTTGGTTTAATCCAAAGACACAGTGGTATGCACAATCACAAGGCAAAAAAGGTCGAAATCAAACCTACTCCGATACAGCTATTCAATGCTGCTTAATGATCAAATCTCTATTTCGACTCTCTTTACGTATGGTCACAGGTTTTGTTCAAAGTCTGATTAAACTTTGCGGATTAGATTGGACAGCACCAGATTATTCAACTATATGCAGAAGGCAAAAGCATATTGATATTGCAATTGGCTATCAAAAAAGTAGTGATGGGCTACATCTAATTGTAGATTCTACTGGCTTGAAGTTTCTAGGTGAAGGTGAATGGAAGTGTAAGAAACATGGACCTAAATATCGTCGCCAATGGCGTAAGCTTCATATTGCTATAGATGCTGAAACCCTTCAAATACGTGCTGTACAACTCACCACAAATAATATTAGTGATTCACAAGTACTAGAAGATTTACTTGCTCAAATTCCCTTGGATGAACAAATTGATTCAGTCTATACAGATGGTGCTTATGACACAAAGCACTGCCGACAAGTCATTTTAGATCGAGATGCACATGCGGTCATTCCACCAAGAAAGAATGCAAAGCCATGGAAAGATCAGCAAGCGAGGTCTATAGAGCGGAATGAGTTATTGAAAACAGTCAAACGGTTAGGAAGATCCCTTTGGAAAAAGTGGTCTGGTTATCACCGTCGAAGTTTGGTGGAAACCAAGATGCATTGCATCAAATTATTAGGCGATAAATTAACATCAAGGAGTTTCCTTAGTCAGGTGAACGAGATTCATGCACGCGTAGCAGTCTTGAATAGATTCACAGAATTAGGTCGCCCTCATACCCAAGTTGACACTTAAATTTGGCTCAATTAGGGTAGCTCTGCCTTTCAAACCTTTGTGCAACAAAGCCATTAGTGTATTAAAAAAATTTAGATGTTTAATTAAGAAAAAAATCACACTATGACTTCATCCCACCAATAATTAAATCAATAATCGATATTCCATATTTTTTTAATGCGTCTTCATCTTCAGGAGTGGCTAAAAAGCGCAAAGCACCATTCGTAATCATGCCTATAATATTATGACCTGTATTTTCACAATCCAAGTCTGCACGGAAAAATCCTAAATCAACACCGTGTTTTAAATAATTAGCGGTCATCATGCCCGCCATTTGCATCAAATTTTGTACAAAATGGGTCATTTCATTATCGATAGAGGTCGCTTCTAACAATAATAATTTCAAAGTCAGTGGGTTTTCTCGTGCAAAAGTCCGTAATTGTTCAGAAATACGTTCACATTGCTGACGATATTCTTCAATATTATGTACTGCTTGTGGTGCATTATCACCTGTCAGTAAAGCCATGATTTTTTGCATGGTTTCAGAAATCACATGTTGTAAAATATCGCGTTTATTTTCAAAATGGCGATAAAAAGTGCCATGACCTATACCAACACGTTTGGCAATATCTGAAATCGCAGTTTGATGATAGCCACGTTCAGAAAACTCCATAAATGCAGCATCTAAAATATCGGCTTGTAACTGTATACGCTGACGTTCAGCTCGGCTTAAATTCACTTGCTCATTCATAGGCGAAAAATACCAAGATTATTTTATAAAGTGTCCTACAAGGAAATTGACAAGTCATTCCGTTTTTGACATTGTATTCCTATTGTACGTATTCTAAGCGATTTATAAAATGAATCAATCACAAAATAGCTTAAAAAAAGAAACAAATTCAAATCCAAAAAACTTTCATAAAGTCATCATTGTTGGCGGTGGCTTTGCAGGTTTAGGTGCAGCCATTAAATTGAAAGAAGCAGGGATCGAAGATTTTATCCTTTTAGAAAAAGCCGCTGAAATGGGTGGCGTATGGCGTGAGAATACCTATCCAGGTTGTGCATGTGATATTCCATCGGCTTTATATTCTTATTCTTTTGAACAAAATCCATCATGGTCAAGAGTATTCGCACCACAAGCCGAAATTAAGCAATATCTATTTGATGTTATTGATAAATATAACGTGATGCCTCATGTCAGATTAAATCATGAAGCTTTAGATGCAAAATGGTCTGATGATGAAGGCTGTTGGATTATTCGTACACCACAAGGTGAGTTGCGTTCGCAGTTCGCAATTTTAGCCTGTGGTCCAATGCATGAACCTGTTTTGCCAAAAGTAAAAGGAATTGAAAACTTTAAAGGTGAAATTTTTCATTCATCACAATGGCGACATGATATTGATTTAACAGGAAAGCGTGTGGCGGTGATTGGAACAGGCGCATCTGCGATTCAGTTTGTTCCACAGATTCAACCGATTGTAAAACAATTGACGGTATTCCAGCGTACGGCACAATGGATTTTACCGAAATCTGATATGCCACTCTTTTCACCTGTCCGTAGCTTGTTTAAGTTTTTACCGCTGACACAGCAATTAATGCGTGGTTCATTATATGGTGTGTTTGAAACCATTAATGGTGGTATTCAAAGCCCAGCAGCAATGAAACAATTCCAAAAAGTAGCGCAATGGCACTTAAATCATCATATTAAAGATTCTAAATTACGTGAAAAATTGACCCCAAACTTCATCATTGGTTGTAAACGTATTTTGCAATCGAACAATTGGTATCCAAGTTTGGCGCAAAACAATGTCGACGTCATTGCCAGTGGTCTTGCAGAAGTGAAAGGCAATACGCTCATTGCTGCTGATGGTGAAAGTTGTGAAGCAGATGTCATCATATTAGGAACAGGTTTTGAAATTGCAGAACCACCGATTGCCAATCGTGTTTATAACCGTTTTGGGCAAAAAATGTCAGAGGTTTGGCAAGGCAGTCCAGAAGGTTATATGGGCACGATGGTTGCAGATTGTCCGAATGGTTTTTTAATGTTTGGTCCAAATGTCGCTGTCAGTTCATCTGCGTTCATTATCATTGAAGCGCAATTGGGTTATATCGTTGATGCGTTAAAACAGGCGATTCAATCGGGGATTCATACCATTGAACCCAACCCTGAAATCACAGCTCAGTTTAATGAAAAAGTTCAGGCAGCTTTACAAACCACCGTGTGGAATAAAGGCGGTTGTCAGAGTTATTTCATTGACCGTAATGGGCGTAACAGTACAGTGTGGCCGTGGACAACTTTTAAATTAAGAGAACGGATGAAACGCTTTAATTTAAAGGAATATTGGATTGATCACAAAGTTGAAAAGAAAGTCAAAGAACAAGTCTAAGCATTCAAAATAAATAATGATCGAGAGATTAAAAGGAAATATACATGTTTAATAAACAAAAATTGAAAGGCAAAGTCGTGGCGATTACAGGTGCAGCACGAGGAATCGGGCTTGCAACTGCGGAAGCACTCATTGCGCAAGGTGCAAAAGTCAGTATTGGTGATATTGATCTGGAGCTTGCTGAGCAGGAAGCACAGCGCATTGGTGCAAAAGCGTTTAAAGTGGATGTACGTGACCGTGAGTCTTTTGCAAAATTCATTCAAGACACCATTCAGCATTATGGCGATTTATATTCATTGGTGAATAATGCAGGCATTATGCCAATGGGTGCTTTTTTAGATGAGAGCCCAGCTTTGGCAGATGCACAAATTGACATTAATTTCCGTGGCGTGATTTATGGTATACAATTGGCCTTACCAGAATTGTTAAAGAAAAATAGCGGTCATATTGTTAATATTGCTTCTTTAGCGGGTCGTTTTGCACTACCAGGTTCTGCGGTTTATTCAGGAACCAAGTTTGCTGTGGTTGGATTAACGGAAGCAGTTGCAGGCGAATATCGTGGTTCAGGCATTCAATTTACAGCGATTATGCCATCTAAAGTACTGACTGAACTGACTTCAGGTACAGAAAATGCGAGTAAAACCATTCCATCTGTGACACCACAACAAGTCGCTGATGCTGTGGTCGGTGCATTAATCAAACCTAAATTATTCATTGCAGTGCCTGATTATTTACAAACTGTGCATAGTGCTTTCAATGTTCTGCCACAATGGGCACAAAAAAGAACGCGTCGTCTTTTAGGTGATGATGGTATTTTAACCAAACTTGATCATCAGGCACATGCGGGTTATGCAAATCGTATTAAAAAATTGGAAAAATAAACTGTCATTTTAAAAGAGACATCTATCAATATTCATCAGTTTTTACTTTATTTTTCATGGTATTGAAAAGGAATAAAAGACTTAGCTAAGATGTCTCTTGATGGTCATTATACATTTATAGAATTCCCAGTTTTTATGGCCCAAAAGATGTACTCCATTTTGAGCCATTTTTTTATTTTTTCGCAGTCAATAATATTTGGGTTGCCAATCCGAAAAATATAGTACCCATCAACCATTTTTGAATTTTTAGCCAAAATACATGTTTATTTAGAAATGCAGTAAAACGGCTTGCAGTTAGAATCAATAATAAATTAATGATTAAGCTGAGAATAATTTGAATACAGCCCAAAGATAAGGTTTGAATCAATACATTGCCTTCATGTGGTTTGACAAATTGAGGTAACAAAGCCAAGTACATCACGGCTATTTTAGGATTTAGAAGATTGGTAAAAAAGCCCATAAGAAATAATTTTTGATTGGAATAAGCAACCGTGTTTTGTAATTCAAAAGGCGAGTGTGGTGAAGTTATCGCTTTCCATGCCAAATAAATCAGATACATTGCCCCTGCAATTTTGAGTGCTTCATAGGCAAGAGGAATTGCCATCAGTAGGGCGGTGATCCCAAAAGCGGCACAGAGCATATAAAATACAAAGCCTAAACCTGTTCCACCTAATGAAAGAATACCTGCTTGTTTACCCTGACATAGCGATCTTGAAATCAGATAAATCATATTTGGGCCGGGTGTTAAAGCCATACCTAAAGAGATCAGTGCAAAGGTAATAAGGTTCGATTCCATGCTCAGATCAACGAGGTTGTAAAGTTAAATCATAATGGAATTTAAGCAATATGATTCAGATCCTCTAGATTTCTATCCACTAAAAAATACGAAAGCTTTATGCAAGAAATTTATTTATAGATTCTAAGGTGGTTTTTATGCCACCTATTCAATAGAAATTATGGGATGAATCTACTTTATGATGCAGGATATTCTTTTGTTTCGCCTTTGTTAAAACTAGCAAAACGTGACTGTTCACGGTTAAACACAGGGGCGGGAGAAGGCCAAGGCCAGTGACCAAAATGTGTTTATCGATAACGTACAAAAGCAGTATTTAATTCTTGATCTGAATTGAGTACAAAAGGTCCACGCATAGCGACTGGTGCACCAATCGGTTCACCTTCAAGCCACATAATTCGCCCAATTTCAGCACTGTTTTTTAAGTGAATTTCGACATCAGGTTTTAGCTCAACTAAATGTTTAAAATGAATGGTTGCATCTTCAATATTCAGTTCAGGACCATTATAAAATAGCAAAAACGGGTCGATGTCGAAGTCGTCGCAGGTATAGTGACTTCTGCATGTGGTTCTAAGTGAATCATATAAATATTCACTTTATTTTCTTTAGCATGTGCCCAAGAAAAGGCTGGCCGTGTGATTGCATCTTTACCTTGAAATTGTCCTGAGATAACGCGAATATCAGCCTTTAAACTATTTATATCCGTTTCAATCACGTCTGGAATATGCTCACGCCACATCATTTTATAATCAGGGTCTTCTGTTTTTTTCTTCAGGTGAGGAGTTAAATCAAATTTGGAACATTTCGAATGGGTTTTCTTTATCCATATGCAAAAGTGAGAATATTTCACAATGCTCAACGCCATTACCTGTACTGAGCCATTGCACATCATCTGCACCATACACGACCACTATTTCCTAAAGAATCAAAATGATCAACATAACTACTTTCAACCAAAGTAATCGTTTCAAAGCCTGTATGCGGATGTTTAGGGAAACTGGGAACACCTGTTTCGCTATAGTACATATTATATGGTTTTTCAGGTGTAGAGGGCCTAGTTGGGTGTATTTCTGCATCTGCAACTGGGAAGTGGTCTATATGATGTGCCGTAAAAAGAAATGGATCTTTTAAATCCAAGCGAAATTCAATTGGCTAGATCGAATAAATGATATCTTCTTGCATTGAATTATCCTATCGTTGCTTTCATTGAAAACTTTTTAATCGATTATTTTTTTTCACTATTTTTGATTCTAAAATTTAAATCAGTAAAAAATCAGTATGCGAAATGTAGCTTTTAAATCAGTATTTTAATACTTCTTTTAAAAGAAACAAATAAAGATATAGTCAATCCTGATACAGGATGCCTCATTCCTATTTTAACGATCTCATCTAGATTATCTTATTTATCCATAAAAGTTATTTTTAAATCATATTTTTATATAAAATTAAATTCGAATTTAATATCAATATATTCAGATAATGAACATTAATAAAATGCAATAGGATGAATTCAATAAATATTTTTATGTGAATTTAAAATGTCTAAAAAAATCAGTTTTAATGCATTCGAAATGAATTGTATTGCGCATCAATCACCGGGTTTATGGCGACATCCTCAAGATCGTTCGACTGAATATAAAGACATTGAATATTGGACAGATTTGGCCAAGATATTAGAAAAAGGCTTATTTGATGGTGTTTTTATTGCAGATGTCTTGGGGATTTATGATGTCTACCATCATAGTGCAGAGCATGCTTTAACTGGGGCGGTACAAGTTCCTGTCAATGATCCATTACAAATTGTTCCTGCAATGGCAGCCGTCACAAAACATTTGGGTTTTGGTATAACCACGTCTATTTCTTTTGAACATCCTTATCCTTTTGCACGCCGAATCAGTACTTTAGATCATTTAACCAAAGGTCGGGTAGGTTGGAATATTGTGACTTCTTATCTGGAAAGTGGTTCAAAAAATTTAGGGCTGACAACACAGCTAAATCATGATGACCGTTATGATCTTGCAGATGAATATCTTGAAGTTTTATATAAACTTTGGGAGGGTTCTTGGGAAAATGATGCTGTGCTAAGAGATAAACAACGGGGTATTTTTGCTGATCATAGCAAAGTGCATCCGATTTTACATGATGGAAAATATTTCAAAGTGCCTGGGATTCATATTTGTGAACCTTCACCGCAACGCACACCTGTTTTATATCAGGCTGGAGCTTCTGCTCGTGGGCAACAATTTGCCAGTCAAAATGCTGAATGTATTTTTATTGCAGCGCCTTCAAAAATAGCCACTCAGAAAGTTGTGAAAAGTATTCGTCAAAAATTGATTGAAGCAGGGCGAGATCCTTACGCTGTAAAAATCTATGCTTTATTGTCCATCGTTACAGATTCTACAGATGTTAAAGCTCAAGAAAAGTTTAAAGAATATCAGTCTTATGGCAGTTATGATGGAGCTTTGACCTTAGTTTCAGGATGGTCTGGGGTCGATTTTTCTCAATATCAAGCGCAGGATCATGTGGAATATATTCAGACCAATGCGATTCAGTCAATGTTGGATGCGTATGTCAATGCTGATCCAAACCGTGTATGGACAATTGAGGAAATTGCCAATTGGAATAGTATTGGCGGGAATGGCCCAGTATTGGTCGGTTCAGCACAAACGGTCGCAGATGAGTTGCAAAGTTGGGTTGAAGATACAGATGTAGATGGCTTTAACCTTGCTTATATTCTTGCACATCAAACCTTTGAAGACGTAGTTGAATTTATTGTGCCAGAATTGCAAAAGCGTGGTGTATATCAGACTGAATATACACAAGGAACATTGCGAGAAAAGTTGTTTGGACGAGGCGCACATCTATCTGATGACCATCGTGGTGCACGTTATCGAATTAACAATAAGCACAAGCTTGCTCAAGCGAGTTAATATCTTTTTTTGCTTTATTTATATTTTAAGAGATAAATAAAAAAGATCTGACTAATCAGGTCTTTTTTTCTTTTATTGAACTGATTTTTCATAGCATGAAAACAGATAAATTTATGAATTCCTAAATCATATATAAATAATTTATTGGTATAAATAACTGAAATAAATGGTGCTAATTTAAATTAAATCTATTTAAAAGAGTTTATGAAATGACGGATCTTAATCAAAATAAATTTTCTTCTCAGACAGCAATTCCTCTTCAATTTTTTGAATTAAATCAGGATGCACATATTATTCAGTCTGATGAAGAAGCTATTCAAATTGCGAAAAATTTAGCACAAGAATTTGCAAAAGAAGCATCACAGCGAGATATTGAGCGTCGTTTGCCCTTAGATGAAATTCAACAATATTCACAAAGCGGTCTGTGGGGCATCAATATCCCAAAAGAATTTGGTGGTGCACAGGTTAAGTATCGTACTTTGGCAGAAGTCGTGAAAATTATTTCCAGTGTAGATTCATCACTGGGGCAGATTGCACAAAATCATTGGGCTTTTGTTGAACATTTACGTTTAGATGCATCGCAAGAGCAGAAAAAGTTTTTCTTTGCAGAAATTTTAAAAGGTCGTCGTTTAGGCAATGCCTTCTCAGAAAAAGGCAGTAAGACCGTTGCAGATTTAACAACAAAAATTCATAAAACTGAAAATGGTTATGAAATTAATGGGCAAAAATTTTTTGCAACAGGCGCACTGCTCGCACATTGGATTCCAGTGGTTGCTGTCGATGAAGAAGGTAAGCCAGTGGTTGCTTTAACTCCTCGGAATACCCACGGGCTTGAAATTATTAATGATTGGTCAGGCTTTGGACAGCGTACAACAGCCAGTGGCTCAGTATCACTGAATCAAGTTCAAGTCGATGCAAAATATGTAGTTCCAATTCATCAAGCTTTTGAACGACCAACGGCAGCAGGGGCAATTTCACAGTTTATTCAGGCAGCAGTCGATGCAGGTATTGCACGTGGTGCAATAGACGAAACCATTCAATATGTACGCCATCATTCACGACCTTGGATTGATTCAGGTTTAGAAAAAGCCTCAGATGATCCATATACCATTGCTCAAATTGGTGAATTAAAAATTAAATTACGTGCGGCAGAAGCAGTTTTAGACTTGGCTGGGGATGCGATAGATCGTGCTATAGCAAACTCAACAGAAGAAACAGTAACAGAGGCGACTTTATTGGTTGCAGAAGCAAAAGTTTTAACGACTGAAATTGCAATTCTAGCGACCAATAAACTATTTGAATTGTCGGGTACACGTTCAACACTTTCTGAACTGAATTTAGATCGTCATTGGCGGAATGCGCGTACGCATACCTTGCATGATCCTGTACGTTGGAAATTTAATATAGTTGGAAATTACTACTTGAATAATATCCAGCCGCCACGTCATCCATGGAGTTAATCAGTTTTGTATCAGCCTTTCATTTTTTTTAATAGAGGAGTGAAAGAGCTTATTCTCACTGATGCAAAATATTCCATGCTTAAAATAATTAAATATATTGGTGTATAAAAATGACGAATTTAAATATTCAAACACATTTTAAAGATGAACTTTCTATTTCGGCAGATTATGAGTTGGTTGTTGCTAAATATCGTCCTATCTTTGCAAAAATTGCACAGGGGGCGGTTGAACGTGAACAGCAACGAATACTTCCTTATGAACCGATTCAATGGTTAAAACAAGTTGGTTTTGGTGCCTTACGTGTACCTGTTAAATTTGGTGGAGATGGCGTTTCTTTAGCGCAATTATTTCAATTACTGATTGAACTGGCGAAAGCGGATTCTAATGTCGTACAAGCATTACGTGGGCATTTTGCTTTTGTAGAAGATCGTTTAAATGCACATAAATTAACCTCCCAATCACTTTGGTTTAACCGTTTTGTACAAGGTGATTTGGTTGGAAATGCTTGGACTGAAATTGGTCAAGTTAAAATTGGTGATGTGATTACACGTGTGACGCAAAAGAATAATGAATTGGTTGTGAATGGTAAGAAGTACTATTCCACAGGCACTATTTTTGCAGATTGGGTTGATTTATTTGCCTATGATGAAAGCACAGATCAACATGTGATTGCTGCAATTTCTAGACATGCATTTGGTGTTGAAATTTTAGATGATTGGAATGGTTTCGGACAGAAAACAACAGGGAGTGGTACATTAAATTTGCTCAATGTCGCGATTGCACGTGATCATATTTTACCTTTTGAACAGCGCTTTAAATATCAAACTGCATTTTATCAAGTGATTCATTTGGCAACACTAACGGGTATTGCTCAGTCAGCCGTTGCGACATTCATTGATGAAGTACAAAAACGTGACCGAATTTTCAGTCATGGCAATGCAGATTTAGTCCGTAACGATCCGCAAATTTTACAAGTGATTGGTAAGGCATCGGCACAAGCGTATGCCAGTCAAAGTATCACCATCAGTACTGCAGAGGCATTACAAAAAGCCTATTTAAGTCATTTTGGTGGTTCAGAGGTTAAAAATATTCAAGCCAATATTGATGCTGAACTTGAATCATCACAAGGGCAAGTGGTGATTTCGGAATTAGTTTTAGACTTAACCAGTCATTTATTCAATGCCTTAGGTGCTTCAGCAAGCAGTACTGAAAAACAATTAGATCGATTCTGGCGAAATGCACGTGTTGTTTCTTCGCATAATCCACTTATCTATAAAGAGAAAGTGATTGGAGATTGGGAAGTCAATCGCCAACCCTTACCTTTTGTTTGGCAGATAGGCGCGAGCCCGAAAGTAAAATCAGCATAATTAACTCATTCAAACTTAAATAAAAAACCTGATTTAAATGTCAGGTTTTTTATTTTGAATAGCGTATATTGACTTGGAAGTTTTTGTACTGTGACAGTTTTTGCTTTTAAAGTAGATTGTTAGCGTTAATCAAAAAAAGAATGAGGAAGTTATGTCGCTTAAGGGAAAAACACTTTTTATTACAGGTGCAAGCCGTGGTATTGGACGTGAAATTGCACTCAAAGCTGCAAAAGATGGTGCAAATATTGTGATTGCAGCAAAATCTGCAACAGAGCATCCGAAATTAGGCGGTTCAATTCATTCTGTGGCACAAGAAGTTGAAGAGGCTGGAGGAAAAGCTTTAGCCATTCAATTGGATGTTCGTGATCAACACGCCGTTGCAATTGCGATGCAACAGGCAGCTGAGCATTTTGGTGGTATTGATATTTTGATTAATAATGCAGGGGCGATTAATCTTTCAGGTGTGGAAACGCTTGATCCAAATCGTTTTGATTTGATGTATCAAATTAATACGCGTGCTGTCATGGTTTGTAGCCAAGCAGCTTTACCTTATTTAAAAAAAAGTGAAAATGGACATATTCTGAGTTTATCTCCACCACTGAATTTAGATGAAAAATGGTTTGCAAGCTATGCGCCTTATACGATTACTAAGTACGGTATGAGTATGCTTAGCATTGGATTGAGCCAAGAATTTGCAAGCTATGGTATTAGTGCCAATTCATTGTGGCCGAAGACGATTATTGCAACGGCTGCAATTGAACATGCCTATGGTGGAAAAGCATTATTTCCGAAAGCTCGATCCGCTAATATTATGGCAGATGCTGCGTATGCGATTTTAACCAGTCAAAACCGTGCAATTACAGGTCGTTTGTTGATTGATGAAGAAATACTGGCTGAAAGTGGCGTGACGGATTTTGAGCAGTATCGTCAAGACCCAACGTCAAATGAAGAATTAATGGTAGATTTATTTGTGAGTTAATTTGAATTAGATCAGATTAAATGAAAATGGGGATTAGAAATAATGCCCATTTTTAGGATTGAGATAGACACCTCATACAATCATTGTCATCATCTTTATTTTTCTTCTTGAGTAAAAGTAATCGGAAATTATTTCAGGGGCTTTTACAGAAAGCTATGGGTTTAAAATAGCTAATCAATCTTTTAATGAAGCGTGTAATATCAAAAAATAAGCAGTTATTTGAATTAAATGAAAGAGTAGATAAATTAGCATTGGAAATATAAAAAAAAAGGCTCAAAATAGCCAAGGAACGATCCAAAAATGATGAGGGATTTTTATTCGTGTTTGAACTGGACTGTAAATTACTGAGCATTTTTTACTATATTTATAAGTTTAAAAGTGTTTCTGCTGCTGCCGATCATTTAGCAATGAGTCAGCCGACAGTGAGTAATATTCTTACGAAAATCAGACAGCACTATAATGATCCATTATTTTTAAGAATAGGCAATGAGATGGTTCCAACGGAACTGTCAAAACAATTATTTCCCTTGGTCAGTGAAGCACTGAGTAAAGTTGAAATCATCAATAATTTCACGATTGATTTTGATCAGCAAGCTTCACATCAGCAATTTACTGTGGCAATGACCGATGTTTCACATTTGGTTTTATTGCCTAAAATTTCTCAATATTTAAAGAAACATGCGCCTCATATTAAATTAAATGTTCGCGCCATTACATCTGAAACAAGCTATCAGATGGCAAATGGTGAAATTGATTTAGCCATTGGTTTCTTGCCACATTTAGAAAATGGTTTTTATCAGCAAAAATTATTTGAACAATATTATGTGGTGATTGCATCAAAAGATCATCCACGATTAACCAGTAATAATTTGACGGTAGAGCAGTATTTAAGTGAATCACATATCGATATTGATGCAGGGTTTGGGCATTATCATATTGAAAATGAATTGATGAACTTAGACTTGAAACGCAATATTTTAATGCGTATTCCAAGTTATTTAGGTGTTGGATTGGTGGTTCAAGAAGCAGATGCAATTGCGACTGTACCTTATTATTTAAGTGAAGTTTTATTGTCGCGCGGTAATCTACAAATTTTCGATGCACCAATTGCTTTTCCAACTTATTCAGTAAAGCAGTATTGGCATATGTCGTGTCATCATAAAACCAGTCATCAATGGTTAAGACATATGTTCTATGAAATATTTAGTCAGGTGAATAAAACGCCATTTGTCCCTGAACAAACGACGCTGTAAGTTTCATTAAACAATCATTTAGTTGGCTGCTTCATGCTCTGAAAGTTTGTCTGGTGTCATCAGTGCTTGATTCACATAAAGTTTAATTAAGCGTTCTCTAGAGCCAATTGATTTTTGATAATGAGTTGAATTTAATAACAATGAAGCCCCATAAGTGACTGTCCATATATAGGAAAGATAATCACGAATAGACATCGTACTATTTAATGATTTTAAATAAGCACCAAAAAGATCCTTGAGTTCCATAATTCGTTCTTCACGAATTTTATAAAGTTCTTCAAATAAATCTTTGAGTTTACGTTCATTATTGGTTAAACGTTCTTCAATCACGTGCAACAAAATGGTTCGATTTGAATTTAACATATTGTACAACATGTATTGAGAGACGTAGGGTTTAATATCTTCATTAAAAGTTTTTGAAATTTCTAATAACCGTTTCTCATTGAGAATAATCAATTCTAAATACAGCTGATTCTTACTTTTAAAGTGTTTGTAAATAGTGCCTTTGGCAATATCTAATTCAGATGCTAGTTCACTTAGCGTAATATCCTGATTATTATCAAGCAATAACGTTTCTGCCATCGCTAAAATTTTCTCTTTACGTAAGAGGAAATTTTGTTGGCGTACTGAAATCATCCTAATTATTCCAACAAATATTTAAAAAAGAACAAGTGTAAATTATAGCAGTAATTTAGAGAAGTTAAGGAATATAAAGGCTTAAATCCTGATTTAATGATGTAAATTTCTAATATTCCTGATCAGCTAAATCGTTATACTTCCTTAATATTGGTACGTAATTTGCTCATTAAAATCAATTCAACAGATCAGTATAAATGTTGAAGAGTTTTTACTTTTTTGAATTAATTTTTATGTGGGGATTTTATGAGCGATGTTATAGAGACTGGATTTAAAGCAAATACCGAAGCTTTTTCAATTGCGACCTTAATCTATATCCGACTCAGGCGCGTGACTGGTCGTGTAATTGATGCGATGTATTTGGTTGAAAATAAACAATATGCCAAGCATATTATTGAGTTTGCCGTATCAACACAGGACAAAGAAATCCTTCATCAAGTTGAACGCTTACAGACACTGATTGATTTAGAGCTAGAACCTATTGAGGTTGAGCCTTTGCAGGATGAGGAGTTAAGTGAGGATTCATTCTCTCAAGTGACGGAAGAGGAAATTTATCGTGCTCAAATTCCACATCATTATATTGATGTATTGAGATAAGTATATGTGCTCTAAGTTAGGAATTTAATTTAGAGCTTAATAGGAGAGATACAATTAACGTTATCTTGCTTTATTTATCTTTATTTATCTTTATTTATCTTTATTTATCTTTATTAGCTTGGGAATACTGAGTGAAAAGTTTGTAGGTTTTTAAAATCAAGACCATCGAGCACGAATTTTTAATATTGTGATGGGACTTATTTTGATATACATGTCATTAGAAATGTGCGTGGGGTATTTTTAAAATAATGTTTAACATAGATCATTGTAACAATAGCTTATTATATCTAGTCTTTTATTTCTTTTAAAAGGTGAAAATAAACAGCTTGTGAATGGCGATACCTGTGACTAAAACAAAAAATCTAAAAATAAAACTAATGATTAAATGCTGAAAACTTCAACTGCCAAAGAATATGATTCTCTGTATAATAACTCGACTTAACGTATAGGGAATCTCTCATGCACTTGGCGGCATTGCATACTCCGAGCCAGATTCAACTCAATAAAGATGGTAACTTAAAACATTTCCTCACCATCGAAGGTCTTTCCAAAGAGACCCTGACCAAAATTTTAGATACAGCCAATTCTTTTTTTAATGATCAAAATCAACTCATAACGACACCTTTGCTAGAAGGGCGTACGGTTATGAATCTTTTCTTCGAAAACTCCACACGTACCCGTACGACCTTTGAAGCAGCAGCAAAACGCTTGTCTGCAAATGTATTGAATATCGATATTGCACGTTCAAGTACATCAAAAGGCGAAACATTAAGAGATACGCTTTGGAACCTCGAAGCGATGGCAGCAGATATTTTTGTCGTGCGTCACTCCTCATCGGGAGCTGCGCATTTTATTGCTGAAACAGTGTGCCCACATTTAGCAATTATTAATGCAGGGGATGGTCGTCACGCGCATCCTACGCAAGCTATGTTAGATATGTTGACAATTCGCCGTGAAACCAAAAAGCCATTCGAAGCTTTAAGTGTTGCAATTATTGGTGATATTAAACATTCACGTGTGGCACGTTCAGATGTTGCTGCGCTACAAACATTAGGTTGTAAAGATATTCGTGTGATTGCACCAAATACTTTGCTTCCTTATGGTTTTGCTGAATATGGTTCTGATGTTCGATTATTCAATAAAATGGATGAAGGCATTAAAGACTGCGACGTGATTATTACCTTACGTATTCAAAATGAACGAATTGATTCACCTGCATTGTCTTCTCAAGCAGAGTTTTACAAAATGTTTGGTTTGAATAAAGAACGTCTTGCTTTAGCAAAACCTGATTGTATCGTGATGCATCCAGGACCAATGAACCGTGGTGTAGAAATTGATTCAAGTATTGCTGATGGGCCACAAGCCGTCATCTTGCATCAAGTAACCAATGGTATCGCCGTGCGTATGGCAGTTTTGGCACTTTCGATGCAAGGTCAATTGCAAGAAAAAGGTTTACTTGAAGCGATTACAGGATAAGGGATAGTTACATGAATATTGTAAAAATTGAAAATGTACGTGTCCTCGATCCAATCAAACAAACGGATAGCATACAAACGGTTTTTGTTGAAAATGGAAAATTCGTTTCAGCGACAGATGATGTTTCAGAAACGATTGATGGTCAAGGCAAATGGTTAATACCAACTATGGTGGATTTGTGCGCACGGTTACGTGAACCAGGTCAGCAACAACATGGCACATTAAAATCTGAAGGTAAAGCGGCACGCGAAAATGGTATTTTGCATGTCTTTACACCGCCAGATTCAAAACCAATCGTTCAAGATAATGGTGCTTTAATTCATGGTTTAGTTGAAAAAGCCATGTTAGATGGTGGTATCCATTTACAAGTAATTGGGGCGCAAACCCAAGGCTTGAATGGTAAACAACCCGCCAATATGGCAGGTCTTAAAAAAGGTGGCTGTACTGCGGTTTCAAATGCTTATGCACCTTTTGAAGATGATGATGTTGTACTTCGTACTTTGGAATATGCAGCTGGCTTAGGTATGACAGTCGTGTTCTATCCAGAAGAACATCAGATTGCCAAAGATGGCTGCGTACATGAAGGCTTTGTGGCTTCACGTCAAGGCTTACCCATGATTCCTGCACTTGCAGAAACGGTTGCGATCGCAAAATATTTATTGATGGTGGAAGTAACTGGGGTGCGTGCGCACTTTGGATTACTGTCTTCAGGTGCATCAGTTGAACTGATCAAAATTGCTAAAAACAAAGGCTTACCTGTGACTGCTGATGTGGCAATGCACCAATTACATTTAACTGATCAGTTAATTGATGGTTTTAATGTATTGGCACACGTTCGCCCACCATTACGTTCAGATAAAGATAAAGAGTTACTGCGTAAAGGTGTGAAAGAGGGGGTGATTGATGCGATTTGCACCCATCATGAACCTTTAAGTAGTTCTGCTAAACTTGCGCCGTTTGAAGAAACACTCCCAGGTATCACGGCATTTGATACCTATGTCCCTTTTGGTGTTCAATTGGTCAATGAAGGGCTATTTGAACCTTTAGAATGGGTCGAAAAAGTCACTTTAGCACCTGCAAAAGCAGCTGATATGCTTAACCGTTGGGAACAAGAAGCGGGTTGGGTGCTGGTTGATCCTGAATTAGAGTGGACTGTGTCAAAAGACAGTATCTTATCTCAAGGGAAAAATACGCCATTAATTAACCATAAGGTTAAGGGCAAAGTATTGAAAGCATTTACAGCTTAAGCCTATGTTTTTTTAGGTTTTAAAAAGTCAGTTTCGGCTGGATTTTTATGGGAGTCGCTTATTTATCTTTCTAAGCTTTCAATTTTATAGTCTAGTAAATGATTAGTCATAAAATTGATAAAAAAAGATTTACATTATAATTTGAACGTTTCGATGGGATGAGAAAATGTCAGAGAGCTTTAATTACATAAGCATACTTTGACTTTTTCTCATTAAGACTAGGAATCGAAAATTCCTAGTCTTAAACTATTGCTTTTAAAAACTCATTAATCGCAGTATTGAATTCATTTGGACATTCGATATTTGAAATATGCGATGCATTAATTTCAAACATCTTCGCATTTGGAATACGATCTAACATAAATTGACCATCTGCTACTGTCGTCACAGGATCTTGGATTCCGGCCACAATAAGAACAGGAACAGTAATCTCTTTTAACTGTTCACGCAGGTCCGCTTTAGCCAAAGCTTCACAACAACTTGCATAACCTTCGGCATTGCCAGCTGCCAAGTCGTTTTGAAGAGTATCCACCACTGCTGTGTTACTTTGGATAAAGGGATTGGTAAACCAACGTGATGGTGCTGTCGAAGCAATTGGAGTTAAACCTTGCTCACGAACCAAAGCTGCACGGTCAAGCCAAGCTTGTTCCTGACCTATTTTTGCAGCGGTATTGCAGACAATCACATGGTTAAAACGTTCAGGTTGATGAATAGCAAGCCATTGACCTGTTAAGCCACCCATTGAAATTCCACAAAAAGTTGCTTTTTTAACTTTTAAGTGATCGAGTAAATTCACGACATCTTGACCCAACTGATCAATGCCATAAGGGCCTTTAGGTGCAGAAGAAGCACCATGACCACGGGTGTCGTAGCAAATTGCAAAGAAATCATTTTGAAAATGATCAATCTGCGCTTGCCACATTGTAAATTTTGTACCCAATGAATTGGAAAAAATCAGGGCAGGTTTTGATGCATCACCAAAAGTTGCATAATTGATGGTTGCATCATTTGATATAAAAGTTGGCATTTCTTATTCCTTAAAGCTCCTCCCTTTATTAAAGGGAGGTTGGGAGGGATTTAATACAGAATTTTATAATTAAACCCGTTGAATAATGATTGCGATCCCTTGCCCGACACCGATACACATTGAGCAAAGGGCATATTCTCCACCTGTTGCTTCAAGTTGATTCAGTGCCGTGGTAATCAGACGTGCACCCGATGCACCCAGTGGATGACCAATCGCAATCGCACCACCATTGGGATTGACTTTTTCGCTGCCATCCGCAATACCTAAATCACGTGTCACTGCCAAAGCTTGTGCTGCAAATGCTTCATTCAGTTCAATTACATCCATTTGCTCTAGGGTTAAACCTGTTTGAGCCAAGAGCTTTTTAATCGCAGGTGCAGGTGCAAAACCCATAATTCGGGGTTCAACACCAATTGTTGTTGCACCAATAATTTTGGCACGGGCTTTTAAAGCATATTTTGCAATGGCATCATCAGAAGCAATGAGGAGTGCTGCTGCACCATCATTAATCCCTGAGGCATTGCCTGCAGTGACTGTTCCATCTGCTTTGACCACAGGTTTTAATTTGTTTAAAGCTTCAAGCGTGGTCGATGCACGTGGATGTTCATCTTTATTGATCACAACAGCTTCGCCTTTACGTTGTGGAATCGTCACAGGAATAATTTCTTGATCAAAGAAACCCTTTTCTTGAGCAACTGCCGTACGTTTTTGACTTTCTAATGCAAATTGATCTTGATCCGCACGATTGATGCCAAATTGTTCTGCGACGTTTTCAGCCGTTTGTGGCATGGTTTCAACGCCATACATCTCTTTGAGCTTTGGATTAATGAAACGCCAACCCATAGTGGTGTCTTCAAGTTTCTGACTGCGGCCATAAGCGCCTTCAGATTTACCCATCACCAAAGGGGCACGGCTCATCGATTCAACGCCACCTGCAATAATCAGATCTGCTTCACCTGCCTTAATCGCACGTGCAGCCAACGCTACCGCATCCATCGATGAACCACACAAACGATTTACCGTCGTTGCAGGGACTTGATAAGGCACACCTGCTAAAAGTGCAGACATACGACCAACATTACGGTTGTCTTCACCGGCTTGGTTGGCACAGCCATAAATCACGTCATCAACCAATTCCCAGTTCACTGATGGATTACGTTCCATCAATGCTCTAATCGGTAAAGCCCCTAAGTCATCGGCACGAATCGGCGCCAGACCACCTGCATAACGACCAAATGGAGTACGAATGGCATCTACGATATAGGCGTTTTTCATATGGCTTTCCTTAACCTTGGATCGAAGAAGTTGTGGCATCAATCAATTTTGCACCTGTTAAAGCTTGTAATTCATCAAAAGTTAAACCTTCAACTTTCTCAATCACTTTCATGCCTTCAGGGGTCACATCAATCACACATAAATCGGTATAAATACGGTCAACACATTTCAAACCTGTTGCCGGATAAGCCAATTCAGCAACAATCTTCGGTTCGCCTTTTTTCGTGACATGATCTGTGGTAATGAATACTTTTTTTGCACCCACGGCTAAGTCCATTGCGCCACCCACCGCAGGAATGGCATCTGGCGCACCTGTATGCCAATTGGCAAGGTCACCATTTTCAGCCACTTGGAAAGCACCAAGCACGGCAATATCTAAATGACCACCACGCATCATGGCGAATGAATCACCATGATGAAAGAATGCACCACCATCCAATAAGGTCACGAATTCTTTACCTGCATTGATCAGTTCAGGATCTTCTTCACCTTTTGCAGGCGGTGGACCAAAAGCCAATAAACCATTTTCAGAATGTAAGAATACATCTTTGTCTGAAGGCAGGTAGTTTGAAATTTTGGTGGGTAATCCAATGCCTAAATTGACATAAGCACCATCTGGAATATCTTGTGCCACACGTTCAGCAATTTGGTCACGGCTTAATTTGGTATAACTCATGATATTGATCTCCGTATCCGATTACTGAGCAGGTTTAACAGCAACAACGTGCTGTACAAAGATACCTGGGGTGATGATGTGTTCAGGATCTAAAGCCCCTAATTCCACCACTTCAGTTACTTGCGCGATGGTGACATCAGCGGCCATCGCCATGATTGGACCAAAGTTACGTGCAGATTTACGATACACCAAGTTGCCCCAACGATCGCCTTGTTGTGCTTTGATTAAAGCAAAGTCAGCACGAATTGGATTTTCAAGGACGTAATCTTTACCTTCATAGTTCAGGGTTGGTTTACCTTCCGCGAGCAATGTCCCAAAACCTGTAGGAGTATAGACTGGACCTAAGCCCATGCCAGCCGCTTGAATACGACAAGCCAGATTACCTTGAGGAACCAGTTCGAGTTCGACTTTTCCAGCACGGTATAATTCGTCAAACACATAAGAATCAGACTGGCGTGGGAAAGAACAAATGATTTTACGCACAGCACCTGCTTTAAGGAGTTTGGCTAAACCGTAGTCGCCATTGCCGGCATTATTATTCACAATCACCAAATCTTTAATGCCGAGTTCGATTAAGCCATCAATCAGTTCAGCAGGTTGTCCTGCTGTACCAAAACCACCAATCATGATGGTGGAGCCATCTTTAATTTGTGAAAGCACTTCGTTGAGTGAACTTGAACTTTTATTAATCATGCTATGAACCTTTAATGAACAATAAGCAAATTCTTAGCGTTAAATTTCAATTGAAACTTAATGCTAAAAATCTAAAATGCTGCAAGGCATTATCCCTTGCAGCGGAAGTAAATGAATTAAGCGCTTACACGACGACGATCAACTTCAGAGGTTGGTGCAGCATCAAGGTCTTTAACAAGTTTAAAATCAAAAGTGATATGTTTAACTGGTTTATCTTGACCACGTTTAGCTAACTCAGCAGGATCAGTAATATCCGTTACAGATGCGATTAAACCTTCACGTGTAGCGAATGCGAAGTCATCCCAAAGGTACTGATCACCTTCGATATTGAATTGAGTCGTAAGCTTGCGGTAACCCGGTGCAGAAATAAAATAATGCACATGAGAAGGACGTTGACCATGACGACCAAGCTTGTTTAACAACGCTTGTGTTGTACCTTCAGGCGGGCAACCATAACCGACAGGCATGGTTGTTTGAGCAACATATTGACCATTGGCATCCGTTAAGATACTGCGACGAAGGTTAAATTCAGATTGTGAACTATCAAAGAATGAATAGTTACCCAAGCTGTTTGCATGCCAAACTTCAACTTTCGCATTTGGAATAATTTGACCATCAGTATCCGTTACGACACCTTCAATGAATAAGGTATCCACATGACCTGATTCAGAACCATCATCCATACGTGCAAAGCCGACTGATTCAGGCGCACCAGCTACATAAAGTGGACCTTCGATGGTACGTGGCGTACCACCTGTGATGCCTGCTTTAGCATCCACTTCATCGGCATGAAGATCTAAGAAATGCTCTAAGCCAAGACCTGCAGCCAAAAGACCCAATTCATTTGATTTACTAGAATCAACGATATATTCCAAACCTTTCCAAACTTCAGTTTGAGTTAAATCTAAATCTTGGATCGCTTGAAAAAAATCACCAAGCAAACGTACAACCACTTGTTGTACACGAGGATTGACTTCACCAGTCGCTGTATCCACGTTCATTTGTTTTACTAATGTATCGATTTCTTGACGGTTCATACTCATTCTCCTGTAGTACGATATGTTTTGTACGTGGCTCGCTGTGCTTGCTGAATTCAGCTGGCTCCTTTGCTCGCCACATTTCCTTGTTAATTTTTGCCAGATGTTCTCTCTAGAACATGATGTAGATTAAAAATTAGCTGTCATCATCACGAATAGAAGATGGATGACGATTTAATGCCATCACTTCAATATTCATATAAGGGTAGAGCGGTAAGCCTTGTAAAATGCTATGCAATTCTTCATTGCTTTCAACATCAAAAATACTGATATTTGAATACTGACCCGTAATACGCCAAATGTGACGCCATTTACCTTGACGTTGTAAATCGTGCGAATACGCTTTTTCAACTGCTTTAATTTGATTGGCTTGTTCGACTGGCATATCGCGAGGGATGTTGACATCCATGCGTACTTGAAAAAGCATATTAAGCTCCTGTAATGATCAGTGATGCATTATTGACGACGTAAGCGGTCAATTTTGTCTAAATCAAGTTCAATACCTAGACCAGAGGTTGTTGGGAGAACAAGCTCAAAGTTTTGATATTGAAGTGGGGTTTTAAGAATTTCTTCAGTCAGCAACAATGGACCAAAAAGTTCAGTACCATAAGCTAAATTGTGGAACGTTGAAAAAACATGTGCAGATGCAATTGTCCCGACAGGACCTTCAAGCATCGTGCCACCATATAAATCAATACCAGCAAGTTTCGCGACAGTGCCTACTTCACAACCTTCGATTAAGCCACCCGATTGTGCAATTTTTACTGCAAAAACAGAGGCAGCATTTTTCTTGGCAAGGCGATATGCACTATCAGGCCCCATCAATGATTCATCTGCCATAATGGCAATGTCAAAACGATGAGTTAAACGTTCCATAGCATCAATATTTTCAATGGCACAAGGTTGTTCAATTAAATCAATGCCACCATCTTGAAGTGCTTGAATACCTTTAATTGCATCCAATTCAGACCAAGCACGATTGACATCAACACGAATTGAAACATCAGCACCTAAAGCCTGTTTAATCGCCAAGACATGTTCAACATCTTCATGAACAGGACGAGAACCAATTTTAAGTTTGAAAATATTATGGCGTTTGATTTCAACCATTTTCTGCGCTTCAGCAATATCTTTTTCAGTATTGCCAGAAGCTAAAACCCAAAGTACCGGTACGCTATCGCGTAGGCGTCCACCTAAAAGCTCACTGAGCGGTAAATTTAAGCGTTGTGCTTGAATATCAAATAAAGCAGTTTGAATGGCACATTTAGCAAAACGGTTACCATTGATATTGCGTTTGATTATTTGAAGCGTTTGCGCAATATTTAAATTTTTTAATGATTTTAATAATGGAGTGAAATAAGTTTCGATGTTGGTTTTTACACTTTCAGGACTTTCTTCACCATAGCCTAAACCACCAATTGTGGTTGCTTCACCCCATCCGATAAAACCATCTTCAGTGGTCACTTTTACCAATACCAGTGTTTGAGTTTGCATAGTTGCAACAGCCATCTTATGAGGACGGATTGTTGGGATTTCCACCAGCAATGTTTCTATTGATTTATACATTTTTCCATATTCTTTTACATTAAATTCTTTATATACCCTAAATTAATGTAATATCCTTAACTATAGCTAAATTGGTATTTTTAGATACTTAAAAGGTATATTAAATGGAATTAAGACATCTACGTTATTTTGTTACTGTGGTAGAAGAGCAGAGTATTACTAAAGCTGCAGAGAAGCTATGTATGGCGCAACCCCCTTTGAGTCGACAAATTCAAAAGTTAGAAGAAGAGTTAGGCATTACTTTATTCGAACGTGGATCTCGCCCAGTTAAAACGACAGAAGCAGGTATGTTTTTTTATGAACATGCTGTTCAAATTTTAACACATACTGCACAAGCAACATCTATGGCTCAGCGGATCAATACAGTAGATCAGACGGTTCGCATCGGTTATGTCAGTTCTTTACTTTATGCTTTGTTGCCGCAAATTATTTATTTATTTAGACAGCGCAATCCAGATATGCATGTTGAATTAATTGAATACGGTACGCGGGATCAAATTGAAGCACTCAAAGCAGGGAAAATTGATTTGGGTTTTGGTCGGCTTAGGCTTATGGATCCGTCTATTAAACGTTTACTATTGAGAAAAGAACGCCTGCTACTAGCGATTCATAAGAATCATCATTTAGCTGAATTTATAGCATCTGGTATTTATTTATCACAAATTTTGGATGAAGCAATTTTCTCTTATCCTAAAACGCCAAAACCTAATTTTGCTACAGCTATACAAAGTATATTTACCGAATTAGGCTTAGTGCCGAAAAAGCTGATAGAAGTACGTGAAATTCATATGGCACTTGGTTTAGTTTCTTCAGGTGAAGGAATTTGTTTAATTCCAGAAACAGCCAGTGATATTGGGATGAAAAATTTAGCTTATCTCCCAATTCGAGATTTGGAAGCGTACAGCCCAATTTCTTTATCCGTGCGCAATATGGATCAGAGCAGCTATATTCCGAAAATTTTAGACTGCATTCAAGAGGTATTTCAAAATGAAAAAATTGATCTGAATGTGGAAGATATATAAGCTCATTTAACAACTTGTGTAAAATTATTACAATTTAAGCCAATAACTCCATAATTTGAATCATTGGCTTATTGCGGAAAGCTAATAAGCCAATATTGAGGTATAAACTTGCAATAAATAACCAATAATACTTTGAGCTTTTTATACATACAGGTGGCATTGTTGAATCTATTCACAAGTAATGATTTATGTTGTATTTTAATCAGGAAAAGCGTAAAGCATGTGAAATTAATTGATTTGTATTTATCAGAAAAAGAATAGATTGACCATAATTACATATTTAAAATGACTATGAATTTATTTTAATGAGAAGAGGAGTACTTTTAAATGAGAGAGTTTATGATGAATATAATTTATAAAATAATCAGATAAGATGAATAAATTCTAAATTAGTAAGTAATATATTTTAAAAAATTTAAATACGTTATTTAAATTTTTGAGAAAAACCATCAATTGAAAAAAAATAAAATTAAACATAATGCTGGAGTATCAGTTAATTAGTAACTCCTTAATGACTTATGGCCACTTTTTTTTAAGTTAATTTATTACCCAATGATTCTCATGAAGTAAGATTATTATTTATATATTTTAAGTAGCTTTAATATGACAGAAAAGGCATGACTATATACCCAA
This sequence comes from Acinetobacter sp. ANC 3832, assembly GCF_002135415.1. Taxonomy (GTDB): domain Bacteria; phylum Pseudomonadota; class Gammaproteobacteria; order Pseudomonadales; family Moraxellaceae; genus Acinetobacter. Next base: position 4,036 of record NZ_NEGJ01000021.1, on the reverse strand, counting down.
AAAGATATGGAAAATTACATTAATAATTCAAATAATAGAGACTGTTCTAATTTTTCTTTTTTGTACTGAAATTAGCTTAAATTTCAATATTAAAAAGTTTCTATTGGGGTATTTCAGCATCCAGATCAGACAGGCGGATGACGGTGTGTGCATCGTGGATGAGAAAACAATACGTATGTAGGAAAGGATTTCCATGTATAGCTTATATTCAAAACGTAAGGCTCAGAAAGCAGTACTATTTTCATTTTTTAGCATTGCTGGGTTAAATACCGCGCACGCCAATTTTTTAGAAGACAGTCAAAAGTCAGTTTATCTTAGGAATTTTTATGTTGAACGCGATTTTGAAGGAACCAATCAAGATTTAGGAAGTTGGTCTCAAGGTCTTAGTGGACGTTTTGAATCAGGCTATACAGATACGGCTATTCAGCTAGGTTTAGATTTTGGTTTTCAATATGCCTTGAGATTGAATGATCATAATGAAGAGCGTTTAGATACGGTCTTTAAGTATGATCAAGTAGAAAAGCATCAAGAACGTGATTACTTAAAGCTGGGTGCGACATTAAAGCTAAAATATCAAAACACGGAACTTAAAGTAGGTGAGTTATTGCCTAAAACACCTGTACTGTTTATGGATGATTCACGACAACTGATTACAACCTTTGCAGGTGCAATGCTAGAAAGTAAAGAAATTGAAAACTTAAAAGTATCTCTGGGGCGCTTTACACATATTAATGCACGTGATGATGATGAATTTAGAAAAATGAGTTTGGGTGGGAATAAAGATCCAAACAAAGAAAGTGATGGAATGAATTTTATTGGTCTAGATTATAACTTCACGCCAAAAATATCAGGTTCATATTGGTTTGGCCAACTAGAAGATATTTATCAACAACATTATGTGAATGCGGCTTATTCAGAGCAGATCAATGCCACTAAGCTGAAAGTAGATGCTCGCTATTTTAACTATAAAGAAGATGGTGATGCTTATTTTGGCAGTATTGACGCTCAGTCTGCTGGTTTACAAGCAACCATTCAAAATGGCGGCAGCTCCTTGACTGCTGGTATACAGAAAAATATGGGAGATGATGCGCTTCCATTATTGGCTGGTTATGTACCGCAAGCTTATCTGCAAAGTTGGTCAACTTTAGCATTCTATAAACCGAAAGAGTTGACATGGCATGTGTTATATAGCTATGACTTTAAAAATGCAGGTGTTCCAGGGCTGAAATTAGGATTGCGCTATTTAAATGGTAGTGAAATATACCGACCAGGCTTTAAAGATAATAAAGAAACCGAAAAAAATGTAATTGTAAATTACACAATTCCTGAAGGAAAACTGAAAGGTTTAGGGTTGGAATGGAGGCAGATTCGTGCGGATATTAAATATGGAGTAGGGAATAATTCAGGGACAGATTTTGTAGAAGATCGTATTATTACGAGCTATACCTTTAAATTTTAAACTTATTTACCGTAAAAAAAGTATAGGTGGTTTTATTGTGGAAATTCAGTGATGATAATTATTTTAAAATCCAACTAAGTATTTTGGGGTATGACTGATTATAGATTAAATAATTTTATATATTTAGAGCTCTACTGATTTTTTGATAAATCTATCAAAATTTTTAGAGATTTTTATATTTAATTTTATAAATCAATTTCTACTTTTAAAAACTTCTATTTTCAATTCATCAAGGTCTTAGTGAAATTATTGCTAAAAATAGTTTCACTATTTTCTTCGATAGTAAAAATTTAATCAAGGTTTTAAACAAACCATAGCAAAATTTAAATATGGTGAAAAGACGGATCTGATAAAAAAATTAATGAATGTATTTATTACGAATTGCATTTTGATTTTTAAATTAAAAGTTATCAAATACATCTTAAATTAAGGAGGATAAAATGAATATGCATATGGATTGCCCTGAAATAGATAGAAAAACAGGAATGTCTAAAAAAACATTGAATCGTGCATGGTTAATTACTGGACTGCTGATTTTATTTCAAATGATTAATTTTGCTGATAAGGCTGTATTAGGTTTGGTAGCAGAATCGGTCATGTCAGAATTAGGAATGACCAGTACACAATTTGGTTTTATCGGTAGTTCATTTTTTTTCTTATTTGCTGTATCGGGTATTATTGTTGGGTTTATTGCTGAAAAAGTACAAACCAGATGGCTCATATTGGTCATGGGAATTAGCTGGGCTGTTCTACAATTTCCAATGTTGTTAGGAGGTGGGGCAATGGCACTTCTCGTAACCCGAATTGTGCTCGGTGCTGCAGAAGGACCAGCTTCATCGATCTCATTAACTCATGTTCAAGGTTGGTTTGAGCCATCAACGCGTGGTTTTCCAAGTAGCTTAGTCGCATCTGGAACAACGATTGGTCCAGTGGTTGCAGCTCCTATTCTTGCTTATATTATTGCACATCCAGATTTAGGTTGGAGGTGGGCATTTGGCTTTCTAGGTTTAGTTGGATTAATTTGGACTGTGCTTTGGGCTATATTGGCTAAAGAAGGTCCGTATAGTCACTTTAGTCATAAAGAAAAAGATCAAAAACTTCAGACAACGATAGTTGTATATGATCCAAGCTGTAAAAGTATTGTGAAATATGTCGATGTTTTAAAAACAGTACCGATTTTTAAGATCTTTTTTTCCAAAATGTTTCTTTCATCTTTTTTAGCTGGTTTGGGCTGTTTTTGGTCACTGGGTTTTTTAACGACATGGGCGCCGAAATATATTGCTTCAATTGGTACATTTTCACCTGAGATTATTGCAACAGTTTCAAGTCTACCTTGGATTTTAGGTGCAATTAGCCTAGCTGGTGCTGGCTTTTTTTCTAGAATATTAATGAGAAAGGGAGCCACGGTTCATATTTCATTAGGTTTAATTTTTGGCTTGTTGGTATTTTTTTCTGGAATTGCTTTTTATCTTATTCCATTTTTAAGTGGCGCAATCTGTATTTTATTGATCACAATTGCTGCAGGTTTTGCCATGTGCTTTCCATTAGCTACTATGGCAGTCGGTTTTAGTGTGAGTTCAAAACAACGTGCAGCAGTTATGGCAACTTTGGTTGCAATCTCATCAATCGGTGGGATTATATCGCCAACTATGGTGGGATACCTAATGGACATAGCAGGTTATGTACAACCTGTAAAAGGCGTTGCATTGGCACCAGAAATGGCTGATAAGCTTCTTGTTGGCATGAATCATGGTTTTGAATATATTGGAATTTATATGATTATTGTTGGACTAATTAGCATGGTCTTTTTAAATCCAGATTCTTTAGCTAAAAAGCTGATGCAAGAATAAGAAATTAATATTGAATACGAACCATTTGTTGGTATTGCATATATATACAAGTAATTAAATCAAAATACGAGCTAAAGCGACTGTACTCTCATGAGTATGTTTTAGCTCGTATTATCGATTTACGATTTCTATGTGTTTTTCAATTTTAAAAATATATTTTAAAATAGAGTATTAGGCTGAGTCTGCTCAAGTCTTGAACTGAATTTATTACAAGCCCATCAAAAACTCATGATAGAAATAATGGATCAGATAGAGCAATACCGCTACTACAGTGTTGGAATATGCCAGTAAATCAAGCAGTGCATATGGCTTCACTAGCTAATCAAGTTCCTCGTTTAATGAATGGCTTATTATAATTTACAACGGTTAGATCAAAGTTATGAACATCCATTAATTAAAAGTTCTGTATTTCATTATGAATTTATTTATCCTGTTGCAGATAGTAATGGACGTATGGGTAGGATTTGGCAAATATTAGACCTCTTGCATAACTCACTTTTTGTTGAATTCCATGTTGTAAATTCTTGTAATCAAATTAAATCTTAATCAGAGTCTTTTACCTCTATTTCTATAATGCTCTGAAAGTATTTTAAAAGTCTTCAATACACTAAATACGTGCTCTACACCTATTCTTCTTTTATTGATTTCTCGATTGTATTTTTTCAATGGTAGTGCTCAAATCTGACGTGCTCCCCATTTATCTTTCATATCCTGATTATATTTCAAT
>NZ_NEGJ01000020.1 GCF_002135415.1 Acinetobacter sp. ANC 3832 | reverse complement strand
TACTTTGAACAGTTAAACGTTTAGGCAGGACACTATGGAAAAAATGGTCAGGCTATCATCGTCGAAGCTTGGTTGAAACCAAGATGCATTGCATCAAATTATTGGGAGATAAATTAACATCAAGGAGTTTCCCTAGTCAGGTGAATGAGATTCATGCACGTGTAGCAGTCTTGAATAAATTCACGGAATTAGGTCGCCCTCATACCCAAGTTGTCACTTAAATTTGAGTCGCTTAGGGGAGTTCTACTTTTAAAATCTTTGTGCAACAAAGCCTAAACAGCCTAAAATCACAGAATCTGATGATCCACTTGCAGAATTGGCAAAGTTAAAAAAAGAACTACAACGAGTCACTGAAGAAAGGGACATATTAAAAAAGGCCACGGTGTACTTCGCAAGCCAGTCCAAATGAGGTACGCCTTTATTCAGGACAATCAGCACATATGGCCTGTCCGTCGATTATGTTCAACTCTAGATGTTCATCACAGTGGTTATTACGCTTGGCTAAAGCAACCTACTAGTAAAACTGCAAAGAAACGGCAACAGCTTTCAGGATTGATTAAACAGTTCTGGCTAGAATCTGGTGGAGTCTACGGCTATCGCAAGATTCACTGTGATTTGAAAGATATAGGTGAAAGTTGCGGGATCAACCGAGTATATCGGCTTATGAAAACTAATGGTCTTAAGTCACAGCGTGGCTATCGCAAACCTAGAGCTCATACCGGTATCCATCAATTGTTGCTGCAAATACTTTAAATCGCGAGTTCAACCCAATTCATACCAACCAACTGTGGGTGACTGATATTACTTATATTCGTACTCACGAGGGATGGTTGTATCTTGCAGTTGTAATTGACTTGTTTTCACGTCTTGTTGTTGGCTAGTCCATGAAATCTAGAATCACAACAGATCTAGTTTTAGATGCGTTATTGATGGCTTTATGGCGAAGAAAACCAAAGAACAAGGTGTTGATTCATTCTGACCAAGGTAGCCAATACACTAGCTATGAATGGCAGACATTTCTCAAGCACCATAATCTTGAAAGTAGTATGAGTCGCCACTTGCGCAGTACACTGCTCATGCCATGATAATGCTGTTGCTGAGAGCTTCTTTCAGCTGTTAAAGCGAGAGAGGATCAAGAAGAAAATCTATATAACTAGAACTGAAGCAAGGTCAGATATCTTTGAATATATTGAGATGTTCTACAATTCAAAACGCAGACATGGTTCCAATGGTCAGCGTTCTCCATTAGATTATGAAATGGCCCATCAAAAGAGGGTTATGTGTGTCTAGAATTTTGGCGGCTATTCAATCAATGGTGTAAGCTCCATATTGGTATAGATGCTAAAACCCTTCAAATACGTGCTGTACAACTCACCACAAATGATGTCAGTGATTCACAAGTATCAGAAGATTTACTCAATCAAATTCCATCTGATGAGCGAATTGACTCTGTGTTTATACCGATGGAGTTTATGACACTAAGTGCTGCCGACAGCTCATTTTAGATCGTCAAGCATATGCAGCCATTCCACCAAGAAAAAATGCAAAACCATAGAAAGACAAAAAATGGGATTTTTAGAAAGAAATGAATTATTGAAAACACTCAAATGCCTAGGAAGAGCAATTTGGAAAAAGTAGTCTAGGTATCATCGTCGAAGTTTGCTAGAAACCAAGATGCATTGCATCAAATTATTAGGCGATAAATTAACTGTAAGGAGCTTTCCTAGCCAGATAAATGAGATTCATGCACGTGTAGCAGTCCTCAATAAATTCACTGAATTAGGTCAACCTCATACCTAAGTTGTGTCTTAAATTTAAGTGACTTAGAGAAGTTTTATCTTTAAAGTCTTTATGCAACAAAGCCTTTCTGTTGTACAAAACTCCGTCTTTAAAAGATACTTAATCCAATCGTTCAACTTTCGGGGGGAGATCATTTAAAGTCTCCATTTTTATCAGTTCACATCAATTTTTAAGAATCTCAATTATGACCAAATGATCAATTTATGTGACTTAATGATAAATTTTTAATTTCCCAAACTTGTAATTTATTATGAATCAAGAGTCAAAGGATGGTTCTGAAAATAATGATGAAGCGTGGAGAATAAGTTAATGCACTTTCTAGATGATAGCCTTTTGCCTGAAAATCAAGAAAAATTGGTCATTCAAGTTGCACCGTATGGTCCACAATGGATTCCGAGTGATTCTAATGATATCCCAGTCACTTTTGATGAGCAAATTCAAAAAGCGGTAGATTGCTATAATGCAGGTGCAACCGTACTGCATGTTCATGTCCGTGAAGAAGATGGTAAAGGTTCAAAAAAACTGAGTAAGTTTAATGAAATGCTTGGTCTACTCCGCCAAGCCGTACCTGATATGGTTTTACAAGTGGGTGGTTCAATTTCTTTTGCTCCAGAAGAAGAGGGTCAAGCAGCACAATGGCTTGATTATGATACCCGTCATATGCTTGCAGAACTAAATCCTAAGCCTGATCAAGTCACTATTGCCATTAATACTAGTCAGATGAATATTTGTGAATTACTTGCACCTGAAGATGTAGTTGGCACTATTTTGGAAAGACCTGAATATTTTAAAGCGTATTCAGAAATGGTATCTGATGCGCGACCATCTTTCTTTATTGAGCACTTAAAACGCTTACATGCAGCTGATATTCAGCCACATTTTATGTTAGGTCATGTTCATCAGCTTGAAACAGTTGAACGTCTAATTCGTAAGGGCTTATACACAGGTCCATTAAATCTAAATTATGTTGCTATTGGTGGTGGAGCGGCAGGTTTAGATCCTTCAGACCTTATTGAGTTTACCAAGCGCTGTCCTGCAGGATCTATTTTAACTTATGAAAGTGCAATGCGTGCAGTATTGCCTATGAATACCATGGCTGTTGCTTTAGGTATGCATGTTCGTGTCGGAATTGAAGATACCTTATGGGGACGCAAAGGTGAACGTATGACTTCTGTTGAACAAATTGAGCAAATTGTTCGTATTTCTCGTGAGCTTCATCGTGATATTGCAACAGGTAAAGAAGCGCGTGAAATTTATAAAATTGGTAAAAAATATGAGAGCTCGGATGAAACGATTCGTCAGTTAGGTATGGCACCAAATCGTAAACCTGGCCAGCGTGGATTTACCGTTCCAGGACTTTAATTTAGATAAATTAAGAGTTAATCACTGATTAAATGCAAAATATACAAGTGATTAACTTCAATATGGAAGAATCAAAATGGATTTTCATGGAAAAGTTGTATTGGTCACTGGCGTTGGTCCTGGTTTAGGTAAAGCATGTGCAGAAGCCTTTGCAAAAGCAGGTGCAAAACTTGCAATTTGCGATGTGAATAAAAAAACTTTAGATGAGACACAGCATGCTGTTGAACACTATGGTGCGGAATGTCTGGCTGTGCAATGTGATGTTTCTTCAAGTCAAGAAGTCAGCACAATGTTCAAAAAAATTATGCAACGTTATGGGACTTTAGATGTTTTAGTCAATAATGCAGCAATCACGCCCAATTCAGATACAGATACACAACGTCGCAATGAGCTATATCGTTATATGTCTACACCTGAGCCACGTCGCTCTTTAAGCTTTACCAGTTCAATTAGCGATGAAGAGTGGCATCGTTATTGGGGAGTAAATGTACATGGCGTATTTTATTGTACACGTGAAGCTTTAAAAATTATGGAACCTAATTGTTCTGGAAAAATTGTCAATATTGCTTCAATTGCAGGTCTATCCAGTAAAAGTGCACATAGTCCACATTACTGTGCAACCAAAGGCGCTGTAATTTCATTTACAAAATCTGTTGCATACGAAGTTGCTGGATCAAATATTTTTGTCAATGCAATGGCACCGGGTGGAGTCGCAACACCACGCTTTAATGAATATCTAGATCACATTGGTGAAGAGGCACGAAATCGACTTTGGCAGGGCGTACCACTAGGGCGTTTTGGTACGGTTGAAGAGTATGCAGGTACGGTGCTTTATCTCAGTGGTGAACATTATTTGGTTGGGCAAGTGATTAGTCCAAATGGCGGCGGCGTAATTTAATTGTATTAGGAACAAAAATGAGTAAAACACCAAATTTTAATGCATTACGAGCAGCGGGTCTTTTTGATTCATCATTGGATTCAATGGCAGAGTGGGCACCAGAGTGGACTGAAAAATTTATGACTTTGGTGCAGGATACTCAACTGACCAATATTCTAGATCCTAAATTAGTTGCATTAATTCGATTAAATATTGATGTAACAGCGACACATTTATACGCACCGGGTGTGCGTCGCCATATACGAGAAGCGTTAAAACTCGGTGCAAGCCGTGCTGAAATATTAGAAGTATTTAAACTGGCTAGTGTTGTGGGCATCCATGCCTGTGCATTGGGTGTGCCTATTTTAGAAAATGAACTTTCACAAGCAGGTTTGGCTGATGAAGTAACTCCTGCTGGTGCTACTCCAGTATGTGATGCTGTACGCGAACAAGGCATGTTTAATCCGCTTTGGGAAACAATTTATCGTTGGGATCCAACTTATTTAGAAAATTTTCTAAAAATGGGGTTCGGTCTTTGGAAGGATAGAATTTTGCCCCCTCTTTGGATTGAATTCCTATGTATTGCGGGTGATGCGACCATCACGCATATGTATCAGCATGGTACACAACGCCATATTGAAGCTGCACTTGCTTTAGGTGCATCCCGTGAGCAAATTCTAGAAGTTCTTAAAATTGTAAGTTTACAAGGAATTGAAGCTTGTGAAATGGGTATTCCCATGTTGGATGAGGCCATTAAAGCAAGCAATAACTCGTAAGAAACCCAATTAATATTTTGGCTTTTAGATACGAGACACAAGGACAATAAGGATATATTGAAAAAATATTAGGAGAATATGTGTGAGCTCTATCAATGAAAGTACTCCTTTAGAGCGTCTAGACATTACTCAGGATGAGCAAAAAAAGACGTTTAAGAAAATTGCATTTCGGCTTTTACCCTTTTTATTTTTAGCTTATGCCATTAATGCAATTGATCGCATTAATATCTCGTTTGCAAAATTAAGAATGTCTGAAGATCTACTCCTTAGCGATGCTGCTTATGGTATTGGAGCAGCTGCATTTTTTGTTGGTTATTTATTATTTGAAATACCAAGTAATTTATATATGCAGAAAGTAGGAACCAGAGCAACCTTGACCAGAATCATGGTGCTTTGGGGCATTGTGACCATGCTCATGAGTACTGTAGAAAGCGCAATGGGATTTTATGTCTTACGTTTTTTACTAGGTGTGGCTGAAGCTGGATTTTTTCCAGGTGTAATTTTGTATCTGACCTATTGGTTTCCAGGTTCATTAAGAGGACGTATCACTTCCGTTTTTTTCATGGCGGGGATTATGGCAGGGATTGTGAGTGGCCCACTTGCAGGGTGGATCATGAGTAATTTTCATGGTTGGTTTGGTTTAAAAGACTGGCAAGCTCTCTTTGTTTTAGAAGGTATTCCTGCTGTTATTCTCGGTTTCTTCGCTTGGTTTTGGTTGGTTGATCATCCTGAAAAAGCAAAGTGGCTTACCGTACGTGAAAAATTGGTTGTGCAATATAGCTTATCTTCAGAAAACCAAGCCATTGAGAAAAAGAGCATACCTTTAAAGCAACTTCTTTGTGATCCACGAATATTGATAGCAGGTTTTGTATTCTTCTGTATTTATTCTGGGACGAACACTGTTGCTTATTGGATGCCAACATTGATTAAAGAGTTTGGTATTCATGATATTCGTCAAATTGGCTTAATCTCAAGCCTTCCTTATATTACTGCTTTAGTTGCAATGTATATTTTGGGTCGTAGTTCAGATAAACGTTTGGAGCGTCGCTGGCATTTAGCACTCACCATGTTGGTTGGCGCAATCAGTTTTACGCTGTTAGGTTTATTTCAAAATGAAATTGTGCTGTCTATTTCGTTATTAACACTAGGCGCAGCCGCTTGTCTTGCCGCAGTTCCATTGTTTTGGACGATTCCTCCTGCTTATTTATCCAGTACTGCAGCAGCTGCAGGTATTGCACTCATTAGTACTTTAGGGGGGATGGCAGCAGTATTAAGTCCTATTCTTGTAGGAACCATTAAAACTCAGACTGGAAGCATATATATGGCATTCAGTGTAATTGCACTATTACTTGTCATTGGCGCAGTAACCTTGTTACTCGGCATTCCAGCACGCTTGTTACGCGATACAAAATCTTAGTTTACCTCAGTTAAATCAAAAGCACTCCCAGTAATCTGGGAGTAACAATAATAAATCATATCTAAACGGAGCTGATATGGTCACTAGATTCGCACGCCTGAATGGAACGCAAAAGAGCGATTATTTAATTCGTATTATTGGTATTAGTAGTGTTTTAGCATTGTCAATTTCAGAGATTCATGCAGCAAGTTTTGACTTGAATGAAAGTTGGAAATTAAAAACCAATACAACATTGAGCATGGGAACGAGCTGGAGCATGCAAACACCATCAGCATCACTGCTTTTTAAACCTGATGCGCTCAATATTGGCAAAAATGGAAATAGTGTTGATGCCAATGGTGACAATGGTCGTCAAAATTTTAGTCGGCATGATGTTATTTCTCAAGTTGTAAAAGGCTTAACTGAGTTTAATTTGAGTAATGGTCAGCAAGGTGCTGTATTAAGTGCAAAATATTGGTACGACCATGCCTATGAGACTGGGAAAGGTGATTTTGAAACCTTTGATGATCAAAGATGGCCAGATTTAGCAAAATTTAAAGGTATTGAACTCTGGGATGCTTACATTTGGAAAAAGTTTGAATTCTCCAATGGAAAAGCTTTAGACATAAAACTTGGAAAACAGACACTAAACTGGGGGAAATCACGTTTTTTCCAAAACGGTTTAAACTCGGTCAGTGCAATTGATGTCGCAGCGATGAATAGACCAGGTGTTGATGCTAAAGAACGGATGATTCCAACTGAAATGTTGTCGTTCACATTTGGTATTAATAAGCATCTTCAATTTGAGGGTTTTTATCAATATAAGTTTAGGGCGACAGTTTTAGACGGTTGTGGCACATTTTTCCAAATTTCAGATTTTACGGCGGAAAGTTGTGGTCCGATTACCATTGCAGTGGTTGGAGATCGAACAACAGATACCTCGATGCGAACAGGATCTTACATTCCTCGTTCAGAAACACAGTTACCAAAAGATGGTGGGCAGTATGGGGTTGCACTTAAACAAATTATTCCAAGTTTAAACAATGCTGAATTAGGTCTGTACTATGCCAATTATCATAGTCGTGTTTCTGCTTTTGAAGGAACTGCCGTCACTGCTTCAGGGCCTCAAAATTTTAATACAGCACGATTTTATGCAGTTCATCCAGAAGATATTCGTATGTTTGGGCTGAGTTTTGCAACCAAATTAGGTACAACCAACATCTTTAGTGAATTGAACCATAAAACAAACCAACCTTTAGGTTTTAATGGCACGGATACTGTTAATTTTCAGATCCTTGCGAATAATACTCCCTTTACAGACAAGGGTGTAAAACCTGAACTTGGGCAACATGTTGATGGTTATGCACGAGTGCCTGTCACGCAGTTTACATTCGGTGCAGCAGATAATTTCCCTCATATTTTAGGTGCTAAAAACTTAGCAGTTTCGGCAGAAATGGGGATTAATCATATTGCTGATATTGGTAATTATCGCTTTGGTCGAAGCAGTGCTTTTGGACGCAGTGAATTAAGTACTGGTCAATATAATCCTGAAACAGGAGAGTTTGCCTGTATTACTGCAAATTCTGGAAATTTATCTAAAGATGAAATTACCGAACTGAATACGAAATATTGTAATGCAAAGGATGGTTTTTTCTCTGAATGGTCCGCAGGTTATCGTGTTCGTGGTGCATTGAGCTATGACAATGCTTTACCTGAAACGGTTGTTACACCAAGTTTAACTTTTCGACATGATGTCACAGGCTATGGACAAAATTTTCAAGAAGGGCAAATGGCTATAGGTGTTGCAGTGTCTGCTACTTATCAAAAGAAATATTCAGCTGAAATTGCATATCAAAATTACTTTGGTTCAAATGAATTTAGCACAATGGATGATCGAGACTTCGCATCTATGGTCTTTAAAGTGAATTTCTAATGAGAATCAATATTTAACATTCATTATCCAATTTATTTATATCAATTTAAATCCAACCTTCGGAATGACAATCATGGTCTTAAATTGGCCATGATGGCTTAACTCATTTTCGTTTTTTTTTAAAGTGAATTTACTATGCTCAATCGGCTAAAACAAGGGATGTCTGAATTTTCTTTAAGCATCATATTTTTTTTCGCACTGGCTTTGATTGCATTCTATTTATCTATAGTTCCAGCACTGAAAAATATGGGTTTAGGTCTACTCACTATTTCAATGCTTTTGGGTATGCTGGTTGGTAATAGCATCCCAAATCGAATGCACGAAGCATTAGAAAGTGGGATGGCTTTTAGTAAGCAGAAACTACTCAGAATAGCCGTTGCTTTTTATGGGTTTCGATTGAGTATTCAACAAATACAAGCTCTAGGCATTCAAGCATTTATCATTGATTTAATTTTGATTATTTCAACAATGGGTTTAGCAATGTGGGTAGGTATTAAACTGCTCAAAATGGAAAAGGAAACAGCGATTTTAATTGGAGCAGGGCATGCTATTTGTGGCGCAGCAGCTATTTTAGCAACATCAAGTATTGTTAAAGCAAAAAATGATCAGATCGCAGTTGCCGTGAGCTGTATTGTTCTTTTCGGTACGATAGGGATGTTTTTATATCCATGGATATTCAATGTATTACCGCATATTTTTATAAATGATCGTACCTTTGGTATCTTTACAGGTGCAACCTTACATGAGGTTGCACAAGTTGTCGCTGCGGGGCAAGCTATGACACCTATAGCAGCAGAAGCTGCAATTGTAACCAAGCTTATTCGAGTATTATTACTTGCTCCATTTCTTTTGGTCTTATGTTTTTTACTCACTCGTAATTCAATATCAGGACAGTCTGCTGGTTCTGTAAAAATGCCTATTTTTGTCTTTGGTTTCATTATATGTATGTTATTAAACTCTTGGATTTCAATTCCCAAAGATTTACACCAAACAATTATTTTATTAGATGACTTAGCATTGGCAACTGCTATGGTGGCATTGGGTGTGAGTGTCAGACTTATAGATTTAAAAAAAGCAGGAATGAAACCGCTGATACTTGGTTTTGTACTGACCCTCCAATTAATGATTATTGGGGGAGGATTAAGTTATTTTTAATAAAATTTTATATCAAACCGTTATTCCATTTTTTACTTGACTTAAAAATGGTGAAAAGTGAATATTTTATGTTATAAAAATTAAGCATAGGAAATAGCTTCAGGGACGTGGTTCTATGAGTAGAACAACTCAATCAGGACAGTGAAAAATCCTACACCTGATGCCTCAAAAATTTAGAGGTTTTAGTTGAAAAGTATTCATTCAAAAGTACAGGAAAAATCAATTCCTTTGGGTGCATTGGCACCCTTGTCAAAAATCCTAATCGAAAAAGGGATAGATCCATGGCCCTTATTTAATCAATTTGGGATTAAAGAGGAAGACTTTAAAAACAATTTGATGCCTGTGCCCATTCATATACATGGTGAAATTCATCAAATTGCTAAAGAACTCACAGGATGTGATCATCTAGGGTTGCTTATTGGTCAAAGAGCGAATTTGTCAAATACGGGTCCATTGCGTTTTTTAGTTCTGAATGCTGCATCTATGCGTGATGCACTTGAAAGCTTATTTCACTATGGACGTTTGTGGTATCGAGGCTTACACCTAACTTTGAATGAAGATCAAGGATATGCAGGTGTTCGCATGGCGATTGAAGGGAATGCCCCTGAAAAAGAACTCTTACAAACTGCTTATTTAGTCGCAACTGTTTTAATTATGGAACTTATTCTAGGTAAATCATGGCGTCCCACCTTGGTTCGAATTTCTTATCCTAAGCCAAAATCTGCACATCTTTATGAAAAATTTTTTAAATGCCCAGTCTGGTTTGGGCAATCTCAACATGAAATGCTTTTTCCGCAGTCACAACTTGATCAAAAAAGAACAGGGCATGATGATCAATTGGATAATTTTTTACGAAGTCATTTATCAGAATTACATAGTCATAAAAGTATTGAGTTAGAAACCCAAGTTTGCCAAGTGATTGAAGAATTATTACCGCATGGTATATGCACAGTACAAAAGGTTTCTGAGTTTTTTTCTATTCATCGCTTTACTCTTTATCGTTATTTGAATGATCAGAAAACAAATTTTGAATCATTGTTGGATCAAACGCGAAAAAACAAAGCATGTAAACTTTTGGAAAACCCTGAGTTATCTGTTTTGGATATTGCAAATCAATTGGGCTATGAGGCTCAAGGTAATTTTACTCGTGCATTTAAACGATGGTATGGCTTATCACCAAGAGAGTGGCGAAAAAGATGCATTGATTTTTAAACAAATTTTAAATGAATCTAAGTTCAAGATTTTTTAAAAACCTGAACTTAAAAAAATTTAATCACGAAATTATTTATCTTAATAAATAAATTTGAATATTAACTGGCTTCAATGAGTGCTTCATTAATATTATTCACCATAAATTTCAGCATTGGTCCGACTTCTTTTTCAATTTTTTCAGGCGTTAACTGGAAATTTGGTGCACCACAGTTAAATACAAATAAGCCATGCTGTGTGCTGAGCAGTGGGACAGCAACCGAATTGATATCTCTTTGCCAATCTCCCAAAGATAAACAATAACCATATTGTTCATAATCTTTAAATGCTTTGTTTAAAGCAATTTGATCATTTTCCCAATTTTTAGGATCTTTTTTTGCTAAAGCGGTCATAAGAATATGGCGCTCTTTTTCAGGTGTCGCAGCCAAGCAAGCTCTTCCCATTGCACTACTGTGTAAAGAAAGAGTTGATCCGACTGTACGGCGCATCATACTATTGGTTTGAATCACATCTAAATACAACATGTTGAGACGATCACGAGTCGCTAAAGCAACAGGCGCTTGAATATGTAAACTCATTTCGTGCATAAAAGGATGCGCAATACTACGAATCGCAATATTTGAAAGAGCTGCATAACCTAAAGAAAGAACACCGATATCTAACATGTATTTTGATGAATTTGTGAGTTGTTTTAAATAGCCAAGTGAAACTAAGGTAAAAGTAATACGTGCAATGGTTGGCTTTGGCAATCCCGTCATTTGAGCTAATTCTTGGTTGCCTAAAACTTGCTGCTGTGATGAGAAACATCTTAATAGTTCAAAACCCCGTGCAAGAGAGGCGATGAATTGAGGATTATTTTCTCGGTGAATATGGGAAATAGGATCTAATCGAATTTCATCAAGACTGAGTGATTGAGCCATGTATTTCCCTAATCTTTAAAATTATAAAACTGAAATGCTATTTTATTTTGCTAAGCAAAATAAATCCATTCATGCTTACAGTTAATCCGCATGAATGGATAGCTTAAAGCATTAAGAAATGTTTTCAATGACCATAGCAAGCCCTTGTCCTACACCAATACATAAACTAATAACGGCATATTTTTTATTGCGACGTCGTAATTCACGTGCTGCGGTTAATACCAAGCGCGCACCAGAACAACCAAGGGGATGACCGATTGCGATGGCTCCACCATTTGGGTTAACACGTTCATCATCAAAAGCGATATTTAAACCTTTTAAACAAGACAATACTTGTGAAGCGAAAGCTTCATTAATCTCAATAATATCCATATCATTTAAGTTTAGACCCGCACGCTCAACTGCTTTTTGAATTGCTTGAATAGGTCCTGCACCCATAATACGAGGTTCAATACCTGCTGCCGCTGCTGATAATATTTTGGCCATAGGTTTTAAACCGTATTTTGTCTGTACTGCTTCGGAGCCAATGAGTAATGCTGCTGCACCATCATTAATACCAGAAGCATTTCCGGCTGTAACAATACCACCTTCAAATAGAGGTTTTAGTTTTGATAAGCTTTCAATTATTGAGTTTGCTCGTGGGTGTTCATCTTCATTGATTATTTTTGTAGGTAGTTTTTTACCTTGAGAAACCTCAAGAGCGATAATTTCATCCTCAAAAAAACCATCTAATTTGGCTTTCTGATACTTTGTTTGAGATTGTGCAGCAAATAAATCAGCTTGTTCCCGTGTAATTCCAAATTCCACAGCAACATTATCACCTGTTTCAGGCATGCTGTGAGCGCCATAAAGTTGTGTGATTTTAGGATTTGGAAAACGGCTACCAATAGTCGTATCAAAAATTTTCGTATCACGACTATATGCGCTTTCTGCTTTTGCCATCACAAATGGGGCACGTGTCATACTTTCTACGCCTCCAGCTATATATAAATCACCTTCACCACAAGTAATTGCACGTGCTGAATCAATGATTGCACCTAAACCACTTGCACATAACCGATTGACTGTTTGAGCTGGTACAGAAACAGGTAAACCTGCAAGTAGTGCGGCATGCCGAGCAATATTACGACTGTCTTCACCAGCTTGATTAGTATTCCCTAAAATAACATCCTCAATACACTCACCTGAAATTCCAGTTTTCTCGATTAAGCGTTGAATAACTAAACCTGCTAAATCATCGGGTCTAATGCTACTTAGCGCACCTGTATGACGACCAATAGGGCTACGTAAACCATCATAAATATAAGCATTTAACATAGAAAATCCATTTTAAGATTGAGCAAAAGTAAGTGGTAAATTAAGTGCTACACGGCGTTGTAACCATGGGCTTGGTCTATAGCGCGGGTCATTGGTGAGTGCTGAAATACGATTTAAGATGAGCAAAATTTTATCTGCACCCAATTGATCGCCCCATTCAATTGGTCCAAATGGATAGCCTAACCCTAATCTGACTGCAGCATTAATATCATCTACTGTAGCAATCTGTTGCTGAGCAATATCACAGCCTAAGTTGATCACCATTGAGAGTATGCGTTGAGCAATAAAACCAATACTTTCTTGAATTACACTGGCGTGTGTATTGTCTCGACTGAAAATATAATGTGCGGTTTCAATAAGCTCAGGATGGGTAATAAGCGAGGGCATTAATGTTCGATGCTTATCAAATCCATAAAGCATATCAATGCAAACTGTTTGATGAGGATCAGTTTTAAAACGTAAACAACTATGAGTTGTATCCTCCCCATAACTTGCAATAATGCATAAACTCTTTGGATTTGGTTTTTCACTTATATCTAATCTAATATTTTGATTGCTTATGTAGTGCTCAAGAATTTTTTTATCTTCAATAAAATCAGCGGCAATCCATATAGATGGATATGATTCAGGTTTTACAGCAGTTTGACATGGTTTTTCACCATATTTATGACCATCTGCATATTGATAAAAACCTGCTTGAGTTTTACGACCCAGTAATTTTGCTTCAAGCATTTGCTGAGTAAGCGGATTTGGCTTATAACGAGGTTCTTCATAATACTGATGATAAATAGATTCCATCACAGGATGTGAGACATCTAAACCTGTTAAATCTAAAAGCTCAAAAGGACCCATTCTGAAACCAACACCATCACGTAAAACTCGATCAATATCTGAGATGTCAGCAATATTTTCATTTAGAATTTTTAATGCCTCTGTACCATAAGCACGTCCAGCATGATTAATGATAAATCCTGGGGTATCTTTTGTAATAACAGCACGGTGTCCAAAGGCTTGAGCCAACTGACTCAGTTTTTGTATGATTACGGGCTCAGTTTTTAGACCTGCAATGACTTCAACAACTTTCATAAGTGGAACAGGATTGAAAAAGTGAAAACCGATGACTCTTTCAGGAAACTGGCACTGAGCTGCAATACTAGTAATGGAGAGAGATGAGGTATTTGATGCAAGAATTGTATCCTCAGAAACAAGTGTTTCTAAGTCTTTTAATAATTTTTGCTTAATAGCCAAATTTTCAACAATTGCTTCGATAATTAAATCGCACTCAGCAAGATCAGCGAGTTCTGAAGCAATATATATATTATTAATGGCTAAGTTTACTTGTTCAACGGATAACTTGTTTTTCGCTTGTAATTTTTCAAAAGTTAAAATTAAATTCAGTTTAGACTTTTCTGCGGCTCCATTTTGTACATCATATAAATATGTTTGATGTCCAGAATGCGCAGAAATTTGAGCAATTCCACTTCCCATAATCCCTGAACCAATGATGCCAATTTTCTTTATTTCACGTTGCATCGAGTAAATCCTTTATATGCCATTTGGTGGGCGTAAACCTAATCAATTAGTTTTTGAATATTATTTTCGATTCATGCATTATCGACCTACATAATTTGGATGGCGCTTTTCAAGGAATGCAGCAGCGCCTTCTTTTTGATCCTCCGTGGAAAATAAAAGCTGAAAAGCCTTTCTTTCTAAACATAAACCAGCATTTAAAGGCACATCTTCACTTAATAAAGCAATTTCTTTCATTTGCTGTAATGCAATTGGAGGCATTCTTGCTAGATCAGTTGCCATTTGTAATGCAGTAGCAATAGTTTGCTCATCCTCTGTAAGCTGAGAAACTAGTCCGATACGATATGCCTCATCTGCAGAAACCAATACGCCAGTCATAATCATACGCATCGCATGAAATTTACCTACAGCTCTAAATAGTCGTTGAGTGCCACCTGCACCAGGAATGACACCCACTTTAATTTCTGGTTGACCAAATATCGCACTTTTGCCTGCAATAATAATATCTGCATGCATAGCCAATTCACATCCACCCCCTAGGGCATAGCCATTTACAGCTGCAATTATAGGTTTAGGACATTGTGCAATCACATTCCAGTAACGCTCTGTATGACGAAGCATCATTTCTGTTGAGGTCGCAGTTGCCATTTCTTTTAAATCTGCACCTGCCGCAAAAACAGTTTCTCCGCCTGTTAATACAATTGCATGAATATCATCATTAAAAGTTAATTCTGAAAAAGTTTCTGCTAGACGTTTGCGCACTAAAATATTTAAAGCATTTTTTGCTTCAGGTCGATTAATACAAATGACTGCAACTTTAGGTGTAGAGAAGTCAACTGTGATGATATTGCTGTCATCCGCATTGTTATCATAATTAAACATTTATCAAATTCCGTATTGCGAAACATATTTGTTTTTAATTTTGCTTGTATTTTTAAAAAATACAAGCATATTTTCAATAAGAATATTTGATAATATGGATTTGAAATTCTAATTTGTTTTAAAAATTATTTTGATTATAGTTTTGCAATACGAAACTAATTAAATATTAATTAGTGAAATTAACATCAATGATGCATGAGTCAATTGAAAACGGATATTATTTTTAAAATGGACATCCTAGAGTTTAAAAAATCAATAGGATAATGAATGAAAAAGGATAGGAGATAGACATGGTTCGTGATGAAGAAATGTTGCAACAATTACTTTTTACAATACGTGATTTCGTTAAAAATGAACTTGTACCACTTGAACATGAGGTAGCTGAAACAGATCAAATTCCTGAATCTGTTGTGCAACAAATGCGTGAACTAGGATTGTTTGGACTAACCATACCAGAAGAATTTGGTGGCCTAGGCATAACGATGGAGGAAGAGGTCCGTGTCGCTTTTGAACTTGGCCAGACTTCCCCAGCTTTTCGATCGTTAATTGGTACTAATAATGGCATTGGTTCGAGTGGAATCATTATTGATGGTACAGAAGAACAAAAACAAAAATATTTACCACGCTATGCAAGTGGAGAAATTATAGGATCATTTTGTTTAACTGAACCAGATGCAGGGTCGGATGCTGCTTCATTAAAAACAACAGCAGCAAAAGATGGTGACTATTATATTTTGAATGGTACAAAACGCTTTATAACCAATGCACCACGCGCAGCAACTTTTACAGTCATGGCAAAAACCAATCTGACAATTAAAGGATCATCTGCAATTTCTGCATTTTTAGTAGAAGCGGGTACAGAAGGCTTATCGCTTGGTAAAATTGATAAAAAAATGGGACAAAAAGGATCACATACCTGTGATGTGATCTTTGAAAACTGCCGTATACATAAAGATCAACTGATCGGTGGTGTAGAAGGTGTCGGTTTTAAAACTGCCATGAAAGTATTGGACAAAGGTCGCTTACATATTGCAGCGTACAGCGTTGGAAGTGCTGAACGTATGCTAGAAGATGCGTTGAATTATGCAGTTGAACGTAAACAGTTTGGTCAACCTATTGCTCAATTTCAATTAATACAAGCAATGTTGGCTGACTCTAAAGCTGAAATTTATGCGGCTAAGTGTATGGTGCTTGATGCAGCTCGTCGCAGAGATCTGGGTGAAAATATTAGTACAGAAGCATCATGTTCAAAAATGTTTGCGACTGAAATGTGTGGACGAGTCGCAGATCGTTGCGTGCAAATACATGGTGGAGCAGGTTACATCAGCGAATATGCAATTGAGCGTTTTTACCGAGATGTACGTTTATTCCGTTTATATGAAGGAACCACGCAGATTCAACAAATCATTATTGCAAAAAATATGATTAAGGAAGCAACGGCTTAATTTTAATCAGGATGAAGCTCGTTTTTCTTGAGTTTCATCCCATATTTATATAGAAGCATCAGTTATTATGATAAATAAAATTACCAGTGATATTGAATCGGTACTTAAAAAAATTCCTGATGGCTCAACCATTATGACCAGTGGATTTGGTATTACTGGACAGCCTATTGAACTTATTGAGGCATTAATAGATATAGGACCTAGAGAATTAACGTTAATTAATAATAATGCAGCATCTGGTGAACGAGGGCTAACAAAATTACTACTTTCAGGTTTAGTCAAAAAAATTGTATGTTCTTTCCCAAAGTCAGCAGGTTCAACCGTGTTTAGTGAATTATATAATGCTGGGAAAATTGAACTAGAATTAGTTCCGCAAGGTAATTTAGCATGCCGTATTCAAGCTGCAGGTTCGGGATTAGGTGCGGTATTTACACCAACTGGATATGCAACCAAAATAGCTGAAGGCAAGGAAACAAGAAAGATAAATGGGAAAAACTATGTACTGGAATACCCACTTATAGCTGATTATGCATTGATTTATGCAGATAAAGCAGATCGTTGGGGTAATTTAATATATCGAAAAGCAGCACGAAATTTTGGCCCAATTATGGCAAAAGCTGCAACCACGACCATTGTACAAGTCAATGAAACAGTTAACTTAGGTGAGCTTGATCCTGAAGCTATTATTACGCCAGGAATTTTTATTCAGCATGTTGTGAAAGTGAGTGATATTTAATGAATATTCAAAAAAGAAGTCGTGAAGATATTGCAAAAATGATTGCTGAAGATATTCCTGATGGATCTTATGTTAATTTAGGCATTGGCTTACCAACCAATATTGCTAAATACTTACCAGAAGATAAAGAAATTTTTTTACATTCAGAAAATGGCATCTTAGCCTTTGGCCCACCACCGATTCTAGGTAAAGAAGACCCTGATCTAATTAATGCGGGTAAGGAGCTCGTAACTTTATTAGATGGTGGCTGTTTTATGCATCATGGAGATTCATTTGATATTATGCGTGGTGGGCATTTAGATATTTGTGTATTGGGTGCATTTCAAGTTGCGATGAATGGTGATTTAGCCAATTGGCACACAGGTAATGTAGATGATGTTCCTGCTGTCGGTGGTGCAATGGATTTAGCTGTGGGTGCTAAACGTATTTTTGTATGCATGGAGCATGTCACAAAGCAAGGTAATGCTAAAATTGTAAATCAATTGACTTATCCAATCACTGGTGAGCAATGTGTTGACCGAATTTACACGGATTTATGTATTATTGAAATAAAAGAACAACAAGCTTATGTGATTGAAATTGTGGATGGATTAAGTTTTGCTGAATTACAACAACTCACAGCATGTTTACTTATTGATCAACGATCACACCTAAATTGAAAATAGAAAAAAGATTTCTTAAGCTTTTGATTTAAGGAAAATATCCGCAAGTACCTATGAAAAACAAAATAGAGCTCAATTTACTCTATGTCAATATTATTAATGAACTAAACAACATATGTTATTTATTTAACTTATGTTTACCTAAAATCTAGTTCATAATTAGATTATTCTTAATAATTAATAAATTTAGTGACTTAGCATATTATATTGATAATTTATAAAATATTTAGTTCATGAACCTAGCTATGAATAGATTGTTTCCTACAAAAAAAGTCTTAAGATTTGAATGAAATTTTCAGTAGCCGCCGATCTTGTAGACATTTTTTTATTGAGTTGTTTATATAAATCCAAAGCCCGTATTTCTACGGACTTTTTGCATCATTACAGATAAGTGACTTTAACAATTTCTCGATTATCTGCATAATCTAAACCTAAAATATCAAATCCGGGCATATCACGAATAAACTCTAAAAAGGGTGGTTTTACGCCTAGATCATCTAGATCAGCAGCATGTAATTGATAACGAATGCTGTCTTCTTGACCTGAAGCTACTTTTTCAACCCAATTAGGTTCAATAATTAATTGATGTCCCAAAGCAATAAAATCAATTTCACTATTCATCACATCTTCTGCTTGTTCAGGCGTTCTGATGCTCCCAACCGCAATTAAAGGTTTCTTACTAGAAACCTTTCTAAGCTGTTTGATAATAGGAACTGAATCAGATTGATCACGCATCGATGTACGCCAGACATTACCCATAGATACATGAATATAATCAATATCTGTTTGTTGTAACTTATCGATAAAATACTTTGTATCATCTAAGCTAATCCCAGGTTCTTCCATTTCCTCTGGGGATAATCGATATCCGACAATAAATTCTGGTGTTGCAAACTTTTCTTTTACTTTCAATACTTCATTAATAACGGTCATCGGAAAAAATAAACGTTTCTCTAATGAGCCACCCCATTGATCTGTACGTCGATTAGAGTGTGGGGATACAAATTGCTGGAGTAAATATGTATTTGCACCATGCAATTCAATACCATCAAATCCAGCTGCAATTGCTCGGCGTGTTGCTTCTGCAAAATCTTTGATTGTATTCACAACCTCATCCTGGCTTAATTCACGAGGACATTCTGCACCATTTCTCGGCGCAGCAATTGCACTAGCACTGACAGGTTTCAAGCCTCGTGTAATATGTGAATTTGTCATTCGGCCAGCACTAAAAATTTGTAAAATTGCTTTAGCGCCACGAGATTTAATTGCAAATGCTAACTTGCTTAGTCCCGCAATTTTATGATCATCATCTACACCTAACTGACCTTCAAAACCTTTACCTTCTTTATTAATATATGCCACAGGTGTAATGAGTAAACCGACACCGCCTGCACGTTGTTGCATGTAATTAATTTCTTCAAGACTAACCGTTCCATCCTGAAATGCCATCTGTTCAGTCATTGGTGCTAAGACAACACGGTTTTTAATTTGAACCCCATTCGGGAGAATAATAGGGTTTAAAAATTGATAATTTTTCACTCACAGTCCACATGTTTTAAAACTTAAATGCATCTTAAAACAAAGATTAGGGAATGTGTTTCCCATGCTAAGTGCAGTTATTTCGCATGTGAGTTGTGATAAATATCTTAGTTTATTGCACTACTTAGTATTTCAATGCAAAAAAACCACAGTCTTTATTTTAAGGCTGTGGTTTCAGTATTTTGGATATATTTAAATACAATAAGCAATTAATACATTTTAAATTTAGCAATATATGAACTACTAAGCACAACGTATCTCACTGACTGCTTGATCAATTCGAAGATTAAGTTCAGATGAAAGCCTATTCTCATTCCAATCGGTGCTAGTGGCATAAATAGAAGTCGTTACAGGACAAGCTTTAAAATAATTGAATAATGGTCTCACTTGATATTCGAGCATTAAAGCATGTCGTTCTGAACCACCTGTTGCTGCAAGAATCATGGGTTTTGCCTGCATTGCTTCTGGTGATATTAAATCAAACAAATGTTTGAACATACCTGGATAACTCGCATTCCACGTCGGCACACTAATGACCAGAATCTCAGCATTGATGATGTCCTCAATGATGGCTTGTGCTTGATCATCTAAGTCTTTCAGTGATTGAGCATTTGGAAAGGATGGCCCTAATGCAGAAAGATTATAAAGCTGAGCGTTAAGTCCTGACGAGTGGGCGGTCTTATTTACAATCTCTTCAGCTAACTGATAAGTTCGTGAAGGCTGATTAAAATTCCCGACAATACCGACAACTTTTTTCATTATAGTTCTCCATGCTGAGTACGAATCCAACCTGGTAAATAGTTCATTCGATGAATTTTCCACTGATTTGTCTGAGTTAAGTGCAGTTCAATTTTATAATGTGCTGCATAGATGGATTGACCCTCTGTATCTTGTGCTTGTTGAGGAATAATTCGACCAAGCATTAAGTCAGCTGTCTTTTTCTCAAGATTAATATCTATTTGAAGTGGTTCACCATAATGTTGGATAGATGGCCAAGGCATTCTAAAAGCTTTTAAGGTCGAGATAATTTCTCTTTTGCCTGTGAGCGTTCCCATCGGAGGGAGTTGGACAATTGCATCATCTGTAAATGCATCCATATATAAGGAGGTATCTGCTAGATCTAATGCCCATGCATAGCGATACCATGCTTCAGCAATTCGCTCCTCATGACTATTTGGACTCAATTCATTTTCTGAACTGTGCCAAATAGCATCAAGTTCGCTCATAATGGCTGAAGATTTTGGATCCTTGGGTTTCCACAAACGTTCTAAGGGTAAAGACCAATGGGAAATGAGTGATTTATCACCATCGACCCAATTCATTTGAATTTTAATATCATCAATTAAATGTTGATTTAAAGTGACAATCATCATTCCGCCGAAAAAAACTGTATTTTTAAGCGTTGTTTCACCATAAAAGTATGCGCTTATCTGAGTTTTTTCTGTCGTAGATTTTTCTACAACATTTGAGATGTGTATGTTGTTACTTGCATTAGAATCAAAGTCATTTTTGAGATGATCAATAACTTGAGAAATTGAGCGTTGATTGCCTCGATGACTTGAAGACAATTGAATATCTTGACTCAGGAATGTTTCGACCAGATCAGTAGTATTGCCTTGCCAAAGCTGAATAAATTTTTCAAATCGGAGTGATGCTTGAGATCGCTTGGTCATATCTTTTAATTTGCCTTAATATTTAACTAATGGCATTATAATTAAAATATTGTAGATATTGATTCCCATATATTGGGTTGATATCGATTTAATAAAAGAGAAAATCATGGAAATCAATCGAATAGGTGATCTATCTGCATTCGTTAGCTCTGTAAAACAGGGCAGTTATACCAAAGCTGCAAAACATTTAGGTTTGTCACGCTCTGCTATTGGTAAAAGTATTGTCCGATTAGAACAACAAATGAATGTACGGCTACTCAATAGAACTACACGAAGTCTCAGTTTGACCGATGAAGGTCGTATTCTTTTTGATTATTGCAAACAGATTCTAGAAGATTTAGATGAAATTGATCAGGTTATGGCAACTCGTCGTGTACATCCTACGGGCACTTTAAAAATTACTGCGCCACATTCATTGGGCCACCAGTATATTTTACCGGTATTGCATGATTTCCTCAAAAAGTGGTCTGATTTGAATGCAGATATTTCTTTTACCGATCGCTTTGTCGATGTGATTGAGGAAGGCTTTGATATCGGTATTCGTATTGGAGAGCCTAAAGATGATTCTCGACTGTTAACGCGTACAATTGGTTGGCAAAGCATGCAGACATGTGCTTCTCCTCAATATTTACAACTGCATGGCTGTCCACAAACACCGCAAGATTTATTGCAATTCAATACTATTTTTTTCAATGGTAGCTTTAATCGGAAAAACTGGAAATTTAAAACAGATCAGGGACCTTATATATTTGAAGGGCCTGAAAAAATGAAGATTGATAGTTCAGATGCGATATTGGCTTCAGCTATTTCAGGTTTTGGGATTATCCAACTGCCGTCTTATCTGACAAAAAAATCGATTGACCGTGGGGAACTTGTTCCAATTTTAGAGGAATATGCTGTTTCGGATGAACCTATCCGTATTATTTATCCAAGTAAAAAACACTTGTCACCACGTATTCGTATGTTTATTGATTTCCTTACTGAACAATGGACAGATATACCACCTTGGGAAAGAATAGAAACAGATCCAAATCTTTAATTTGAATCTGTTTCTTTATCTTTAAAAGCTTAAGAATGACTAAATTGCGGTACAACGTATTCTATCAGCTCCTGTAAAACTTCTTTGGCAGGCCGACGCGTTGGTTTTAAATTGAGTGTGATGTGGGAAACACCGTCTTGACGTTGTTGTTCCCAAAACTCCATCAGCGCATTACGACCTGTTCTTAGAAAAATATTATTGTGTAATTGAGCAGGTTCGTCTGGATTTTCACTTAAATCTAAAAAGTTTGCATATCCAAATGGATGCCATGTTTTCCCATCACCTTGTTCTTCAATTTCCTGCACAATACCTTTTGAACGCTTCGGATCAACACCATGCCAAATCCATGCGTCTGATTGATTGGCAAACCAAGACATATCTTGACGAGCACGACCAATCGTTATCATCGGTAAATGACTTCCAACTGGTTTCGGAATTAAATCGATATTTCCTGATAAGTTACCATGATGTTGTGTGGCCATCTTAGGGAATTTATTTTCATTTAAGGTTCGAATCATTTGCCATGCTTCTCTAAAACGATCTGCACGATTCTCAAAATCACAACCAAAAGCAGGATATTCGACAGGTCGATCTCCACTCGACATACCTAATATAAAACGTCCACCTGAGAGTTGATCCACCGATGCAGCTTGTTTAGCCGTTAAAATTGGATTACGTAAAGGTGAAACAATGCCTGCTGTACCTAAAGTAATATTTTTAGTGATTGCTGCAAGATAACCTAGATCCACAAATGGATCATAAACTTGTGCGACATCGCCAAAATTTGGATCGTAAAAAGGCACATCTCTAATCCATAATGCTGAAATACCTCCTTCATCTGCCATTTTTGCTAGCTCCGCATGATCAGACATATTCGGTACAGGCCCTTCAGGATAGCCCTTAAAAGGCGCGATTAAACCAAAGGTAATCTTATTTGGCTGAAAGACACGAGTAAAAGCCTTATTATCAGCTAAATGTGGAGGAAGAATTAGATCAGTCATACATACTCAAAGTTATTAAAAAGCTTGCATGTATTTTAAATTACTTATTGGGGAATGTGATTCCCAGAACTGGGAGTTAAACTGAGTCAAACGAATTTTATATTCCATATTTAAGGATTGATACTTAATTTCGGAATGAAATATAGCAATATAAAAGAAATATTTGAGGTATTAACGGGTGAAGGTTATCAGAGAATTTATAGTATATTCATTAGGATACTTAGTAACATGATATATAATCATATTACTGAGCTGTAGCACCAATAAATGTCACGTGACACATAATTTGTCATTTGCCATTAAGAAAAATCAATGAGTTATGATTTCTGGCGACAATGAGTGATAATTTGAAGTGACATATAAGTTGTTAATTTTTAGTTATATAATTCAATGCTTTATTTGGAATGTTTCAAGAGGGATTTATACTATAAGGTTACATAAAGGCTTTGTTGCACAAATCTATCATTGAATGCTTATTCAGTAATATAATTTCAGAATAAATATTTCTTTAGATATAAGTTTGTGCAACGAAGCCTTTTAAAATTGAAATAATGAAACTTAAAAACCTAAATTTAGATTTGAAATAGGTTCATTTATTTCAGGACCATTACTTTATTTAAAAAATAATACATATCCATCAGCATCTAATACAGCAAATTAATCGGGCTATTTTTTAAATCAAAGCTATTAAAAAAAATTGCTGTTGATCATCAAGCAGTGTTGTATGATTAATAATAGCGATAAAATTATTTTTCGAGAGGTTAAGTGTGGTTTTTTTAGGATCTAATTGGTGGATTTTCTTATAATTCATCACTGAATTATGAATGGAGATTTCATAAAAATCATGTTTATCAATGCTGATTTGTGTCAAGCTATCTGGCGTATTAACCTTTAACAATGTAGAAAGTTTATCTAAAAAAACAGATACTGGTGCTTGTTGTAAAATAGCAGACATATCAATTCTTTTACGATCACTGCTGGATTTTTCCTGACGTAAATCTTTAGCAGCGCTGATATAAAAATTACGCCACGCAATTGACTCAGCATCATAACCTAAGGTCAAATATACTTCAGCAAGTGCTTCTTGAGCAGCAGTTTTTTTCGGGTTTACAGTTAAAATATGATTAAGAAGCTCTGCAGCCCAACGCTCTTCACCTTGTTTTTTTGCATCTATAGCAGTTTGCAAAACAGCATCCTCACCACCCATTGTATGTATATATTTAAGGCTGCGTTGCTTTCTTGGGAGCATATCTAAATTGGCAGGATTACCATCAAACCAGCCAATATAGTATTGATAAATGCCTTTGACGTTATGTTTGATACTGCCATAGTAACCACCAATAGAAAGGTGTTTATTCAGGTTTTCTGGTAGCTGAATTTTTTCAGCAATCTCATCGGCGGTATAACCTTGATTCATCATTTTCAAAGTTTGATCGTGCAAAAACTTATAGACGTCACGATGTAAGGTAATAAATTCAGATATGTTTTTATTACCCCAAACCGGCCAGTGATGCTGAGAAATCAAAATTTCTGTTTTTTGCTTTCTCATTATAGTCTTTAGCTTCATCTAAATACTTAACCCATTTCAAAGTATCACGTGCTTTAGCACCTCTGAGTGTATATAGGTTGTGCATGGTATGAGTAATGATTTCTGAACCACAGTACAGATTTTTACTTTCGATACTAAAAGTAAGTTCAGAAGGTGCTTCTGAATCTGGGACATTAAAGAAAGTAATTTCTACACCATCTACGCTAAGCTTTTTCTCAGGTTGATCAATTAAAATAGTGGGTTGAGCTATGGTCACTGTGCCAAAAGATAATCCTTTACCTAAACCGCTATCTACTAATTCTTTTTCATTGACATCCAAATTCATACCAAACATATATGACGCACGCTTACCCATGATTGAACCAGCCATAATATTTTCACTGGTTGCGGCATCCATAAAACCTGAAGGCGCAATAATAGGGATATTTTTATCTTCTAAGAATGCATCTACACCACCAAAATGATCATAATGGCTATGAGTTAAAATGATTGCACTAATTTTTTTGTCACCAAGCTGAGTGCGTAAAAATTTTAATGCGGCGGCAGCAGTTTCTTTAGAGGCGAGAGTATCTACCATAATCCAGCCAGTTTTACCTTCAATCACGGTAATATTGGCTAAGTCAAAACCTCTCAGTTGCCATACGCCTTCGGTGACTTTAAACAAGCCAATATTTTGATTTAATTTTGCTTGAGTGAGTAATTTTGGATTAATGGTATTGCCTGAGTAATTTTTTAAAAACTCATAATCATCATACGACCAAATCAGTTTACCTTGCTCATCCGTTAATGTGCCGTGTGGACGAGCAATCAAGCCACGTTGTGCATTTTGCTCATCTTGCTTGCGCTCAAGCTGTGGTGTTTTCTGTGGTTCAACTGATGTTGCATAACTGTGTTGTACCAAAATGCTTGCACTGAGTAAAAGGAGCGAAAATCCTTGTTTCATGGTAAATCCTAATAAATTTTTGAACGTCATCAGCATTAAAAATCTTAAATTTTTAATTGGCTTATGTACATCATGGGGTGTGAAAATAGTTTAAATATGAAAATAGATGTACATAAAAAAGCGATTGCATGATGAGTCCATGCAATCGCAATGCAATCTATATTTAAGGCTGTGCAATTTTGATAATTGGTTTGAGTGTGATACCGCTTTGACTATCTAAAGCGGCTTGGTTGATATTTTCAAAGTCATAAAATTTCACTAATTTATCAAAAGGAAATAATCCTTTTTGATATAAATCAACTAATTGTGGAATAAAGGTTTTTGGCACACTACTGCCTTCAACAACACCAACAATGCTTTTACCACCAAGTAAAAGGTCATTGACATCAAACTGCGCCAATGTCCCTAGAGGAGGCGCACCAACAATTGCTAATTTTCCTAAAATACCTAGAGCATCGATGCCTTGTTTTAAAATTTCAGGACGACCTGTCGATTCTAAAGCGAAAGAAACACCACCTTCTGTGATGTCTTTAATGGCTTGTACAGAATCTAAATTCTTACTGTTAATGACATGTGTTGCACCAAGTTCTTTGGCAAGTTCTAATCTACTTTCTACAATATCGACGGCAATAATTGTGGTTGCACCACAAATTTTAGCGGCTAAAAGTGCGCTTAAACCTACGGCACCTGCACCAAAGGTGACAAAGCTACTTGCAGGTGTCACTTTTAAGTTATTCATGACAGCGCCTGCACCTGTTTGGATGCCACAACCTAAAGGACCAAGTAGTTCTAAAGGTGCATTTTTATCGACTTTAATTGTGTTATTTTCAAGGCTTAGGGCGTAGGTTGAAAATGAAGACTGCGCAAAGAAATGATCGTGAAAATTTTCATGATTATGTCTGCAAATCGCATTTTCACCTTGCGGATCTGTACCGCTAAAATTGCGCCCAAAAAATTCACTACAATAAGCAGGTGCACCTGAGCTACATTGTTTACATATACCACAGTAGCCATAACTTAAAACGACATGATCACCAACAGTAAGGTCTTTTACATTCTCACCAATGGCAGTAATAATGCCTGCGCCTTCATGACCTAAAACAGCAGGTAACGGCACAGGGTAATATTGATCTCTCACGATCAGATCAGTATGGCACATCCCTGTGGCAATGACTTTAACAAGCACTTCATTGCCTTGTGGAGGGCGAATTTTCAAATCTTGTAAAACAAAATCTGCACCTTGACCTTCCGTAACTGCAGCTTGAATATCTATTAAATCAGTCATTTTCATCTCCTTGATGTGACATATATTGTTTTGGTGATATTAATTTCAGTATGTTAATAAAGCTAATTTAATCAAAAAGTATGCCAATTTTAACCATTTGATTATTAATGATTTAAATTATAATGTAGTGTTCAATTTGTGGACGAGTGTCTAAAAATAAGACATTGAGTTTTTATTGTACAGCGTGATTCATTAAAAAACTTGTCTCTGTGATCAAGCGATTACAGGGACAGATAATATTCATTTTAAAAAATATATTCATTTCAATAAAGGTGAACGATTTATTTAAATTTCCACGTGTAATCAATATTAAAACGGGTTTCATTGGCAGATTTAAATGTTGGTTTTACACCGTGATTATTATCATAATTTGCATAACGACCACGGAAATTTAAACCTTTTAACATGCCTGTTTGTATTTGATACATCAAATCAAAGCCCAATTCTTTTTCATGCAGTTCTTTATTTTCTAGCCCTACAATATGATCAAGGTTAATATCTTTACCATAAGTGTAGCGTGTCATTACTCTTAGCCCAGGAATATAATCTTTAAAATTATAATCATAGCGAATGGTGTAGGCTTTCTCATTTTTATTGAGAAAATCCGTTGCCCAAGAGTCCATATAAGTTGCAGTTTCGCCACTACTTAAATAAGGCATTGCAGTATCGCCTGAGTTATGAATATAGCCTGCACTCAATTTATGATTATTTTGAGATAAGCCAAAAACTAAATTGCCATGATGGTTATCAATATTACCTGCAAGTTGTTTTCCTTCATCAAGGGTACGGAAATAACGAAAATCGGTAGACAGGCTCATTGCATCATTGATGGGATAACTGTGATTAAGTCCAGTATAATATTGTTGATAAATATCATGAAAATTGGCATGAAATAAGGTAATTTCTGTCTGTGGATTCAATGCATAATTGGCGCCTATATAATAAAGCTGATCGCTTGAGACGGGTTTAAAACGTCCATTGGCAGGGATCAATTTAATATCTTCATAATTGGTTGAATCTCGCTGATTGACTTGATCTAAGTAAGTCATTTCGAGTTTGAGATTTTTAATATCTTTTGAAACCAACTGAACCCCATGATAAGACTGAGGAAGGGCACGGCTAAACGAGGCAATGACCACGGGTGTTTTTGGAAATAATGTACCGTATTTTAATTCCGTCTCTGCATATTTGAATTTTGCAGTTGCGCTAATTTCAGCAAAGCTACTCTCCGGTTTTCCCGTGATAGGATCAAGCGGTAACATACTTGTGCCCCTTGAATGCTCTGCATCTCCCCACAGTTTGAACCCTAAACCTGCATAAACATCAAGCCCTGTACCAATTACACCTTTGGTATAACCCGAATTCATATTGAGCATAGAACCTTGAGCCCATTCTTTCGAGGCAGGTTGAGCAACACCTTCACCTATATAATTACGATCGATATAGACATTTTTTGTGATCAATGTCACTGTAGCTTGGTCGATAAAATTTGCGTGTGCAGGATTGATGGCACACATGCTTAGTGCAAGTAAGGTGAAATTTAAATGTTTCATGTTGTCATATTCCTTGAGGAGGTAAAAAGCAACGATCCTGTTGCTCGTTTATAAAGTGCTGATGCTTAAGTTTTGGTTTTTAAGGGTTTTGACCTCAAAAAGCCATAAAGTACCCATGACTTTTCAAAAAATGAAAAATCAGAAGCGAAAAAACGAAGTTTTACTCAGGATTTATAACGCCAAATTTAAAAAATCTGCTGTAGGAATCCAATTGAAGAGGCTAAAAATACAAGATTTTTAGCCAAAATTTAGCCGACCTTAAGGTGTATATTTCACATTAAGATTGTTAATTTTTCCGTTATAGGCAAATGGTGCTTGGTCATAGTAAGCCGAGGAAACAGGTGAGCCAACATCTGAACCGATGTCAAAGGTTTCATTCACCGTAAAGCCAAAAGAGACCAATTTAGGAATGGTGCCTTGTGCGACAGGTTTGCCATTGACCAAAATTTGTAAATCACCTGAGGATAAATGCTTGATCCCATCCACCGAAGGCTTTTTATTGAGTTTGACTTCAATTTTTAAATCACCTATCGGAAGTTTTTCAGCACTTTTGAGTTTGGTGCGTTCAATTTCGAAGGCGTTATATTCATAATGTAAATAACCATCTTGAATAAATAAGCTCACACCGCCACCGAAGCCACCCATTGCAAACAATACGCCATTGGCATTGTCAGGGTTTTTAACATCAATCGTTAGGTTATTATTTCTGCTTGCCAAACGTGGTGCAGTAAATTCAGGGATACGTGTAATGACCGATTTATAATTATATTCGGTGGCAGGATTGACCAACATTTTGTCAGGATGAATCATAGTATACAGTGCACCACCAATCGGTAGATTTTTATTGGCACGAGATTCTTCCATAAAATTGTTTTTTAATTCTTCCAATTTTTTAGGGTATTTTTGTGATAAATCATTGGCTTGGGTGAAATCTTCTTTAAGATTATATAACTCCCAGACGTCTTTGTTGGGTGTCCATGTTGCCATGCCCGGATTAGTTGCACTCCAAGGCACACGAGGTCCAAAAGTTCCTGCCATCCAACCATCTTTATAAATGGCACGACTGCCCATAATGTCAAAGAATTGGGTGTGTTTTTGCCCTTCAGCTTTGGCATTGTTAAAGGTATATGCCATGCTGATGCCATCTAAGGTATCTTGCGTAAAACCATTGACCACTTTTGGGGGGGTAATGTTTAGAATCTCGTAAATGGTTGGCGCAATATCGTTGACATGATGGAATTGGCTACGCATTTTTGCATCAGCTTCAATTTTTTGTGGCCAAGAAACTGCTAAAGGCTGACGTGTACCACCCAAAGTCGATGCCACCAATTTAGTGCCTTTAAATGGCGTTGAACCTGCCCAAGCCCAACTTGCATGGTACATACTACTGGTTTTAGCTGTACCTAGCGCATCAAGTCCGCCCAATTCTTCATTTAAAACACGGATATGATCATCAATTTTACTTGGAATACGATTCAGTACGAGCATTTCACTGATAGTGCCTTGGAGACCTTCGGCACTTGAGCCGTTATCGCCCCAAATATAATAGACTAAAGTATTATCCCCAATCCCTGCTTCATCAAGACCATCGAGCATACGTCCAACGTTATAATCAGTATGTTCAACAAAACCTGCGAAGACTTCCATTAAACGTGTTTGAAATGCGCGTTCATTCTGCGGGATACTTTCCCATGCAGGCAACGAGTCAGGGCGTGGAGTGAGTTGCGCATTTTTAGGAATAAACCCTAATTTTTTTTGTCTTGCAAAGGCTATTTTTCGATATTCATCCCACCCAGCATCAAACTTACCTTTGTATTTATCTGCCCATTTCTGATCGACTTGGTGTGGGCCATGTACAGCACCAGGTGCCCAATACATGAGTAACGGTTTATTAGGATTTAAGGTTTTTTGGGTTTTCATCCAACCAATCATATTGTCGGTTAAATCATCGGTTAAGTGATAAGCACCCTGTGAAGTTTTGGCAGGTTTATCAACGTATTGGGTATTTAAAATTAAAGATGGGTCATATTGAGAGGCTTCACCGCCAAAGAACCCATAAAAATGTTCAAATCCATAATGTGTTGGCCAATAGTCAAATGGCCCTGCTTGGGTGGTGTGTGCCGTCGGTGTGTTATGCCATTTACCAAAAGCTGCGGTGCTATACCCATAATTTTTAAGGACTTCTGCGAGTGTTGCAGAGGTTTTTGGAATAACGCCACTAAAACCATCCCAATCATTGGCAAGTTCAGTGATTTGTCCATTGCCGACACGTGTGTGGTTACGACCTGTAAGCAAAGCCGCACGAGTAGGTGAGCACATTGCCGTGGAGTGGAATTGATTATACGAAATACCTTGTTTGGCAACACGGCTCAGGTTGGGTGTATGGATTAAACCACCATAGGTATCGGGAATACCTGGACCCACATCATCCAAGAGAATAATTAAAATATTCGGTGCATCAGCAGAGAGTTTTTGTTGTTCTATTCGACGAATATGCGTGGATTCTTCCATTGTATCTTTTGCGATACTTGCTGAAGGTACCAATGGAAAAGGCAGAACATCCTGTGCAATGGTAATGACAGGTACGCCCAAAAAAAGGCTCGTTAAAGGAAGAATAAAAAGACAGCTTGGCTTAATCTTAAATTTGCTTAAAATTTTCATCAATGTAGTTCCCTTACATCAAATATAAAAGTGGTTCGGCTATATAGTGGTCACACAGCGCTGCGTTCTAATCACTTTATTAGCATGAAGTATGCCAATTGATTAAATGCTATTAAATCAATAGTTTGAATTTATATGTTCGATTCTTATGTTTAGATATTTGACGAATTATTTTCGAGGTGTCCAAATTTAAAACACAGGATTGAAAATAATTTGGCATTTTATAAACGTAATTCATTTGAGAATTTATATTTTTAAAAAAAATATTTAATTTGATCTGAATAAAATTTTTAATTAATTCAAGTGGATTTGTTTTTTATTTTTTTAATATTAAATATATATTTATTATCAATAAGTTGTTTTTAATTTAAAGTTCAGATTTTAAATGTATTTAATTATGCTTTAAATGACTATTACCAAGTATTCCTATTTATTTTATAATCTATAGACAACATAAAGTCATCATATTGAAATAAATAGATTTGCCTTATGCAATGATATTGAATGGAAGTGATTATTTTTTGTACTTATCGATCATTATATTATGTTCTTAAAGGGATTTTTATGAATAAATTGATTGAGCCGCCATCATGGGAAAGCATAAAGTATGATTTTTTTGAATCAGGTATTCGACCTGAACTTGAATTAGATCAGTTGCCCATTCTAGATTCATGGCAAAAAGCTAAAAATGCAGGTTTGACTCCACATAATTCTATCGTTAATAAACAAAATTTTGAAATTCAATCATTAAGCTATGATGATCAACAGCTTGCTCGGCTGACACAGCCTTATCTCGAGGATATTTTTAACTTATATAAGCAACAAAATATCAGTGTTTTTCTGATTAATAATATGGGTTTAATTGTCAAAGAGTTACATGATGATTCTACTGATGGTTTATATGATTTTCTGAAGGTAGGTCGTGTTGTCTCAGAGGAAAACTTTGGTACGATTGCACCGATTTGCAGTATAGATTCACGTTTACCGATGGCTTTAAATGGGCATCAGCATTATTTAAAAGAATTTTCTTCATTTTCATGTGCCTCTGTGCCCATTTTTAATGGGCGAGGTGATATTCTTGGTGCTTTAGATATTACCTCTAAAATTTCAATTTCAACAGGGAATTGGCTGAATCATTTATTACATCAGTCTTATAAGTTTGAAAATGAATTTATTCGTAATACGCAAGAAGCAACTTATTTCTTATATTTTCAAAATACTCCCGATTTAATTGGTGGCGCTTATTCAGGTTTAATTGCTTTTAATCAGGATAGTTATATTACGCATATGAATCAGGTAGCAAGTCAATTGATTGGCTGTCAGATTAAAGATGCTATAGGGGCTGAAATTACTCAAATTTTTGCCAATATAGAAGCGTTAATGCATCACAGCAGTGATATTCATTTATTAAAGAAAAATGATCATGCATTTTGTTATGCCAAGATGATTCATCCGCAGAAAAAAATGAGTCAAGTGGGTGATATTAAATTACAAAAATGTATCCGTGCCATTCAAGCTGATATTCCTATTTTAATTACGGGGGAAACAGGGACGGGGAAAGAATTCTTAGCGCAACAAATTCACGATCAATTTAAAAAACTACCTTTTATTTCAATTAACTGTGGTGCGATTCCTGATAATTTACTTGAGTCTGAATTATTTGGTTATGAGGGTGGTGCATTTACAGGTGCGAAAGCCAAAGGTCAGATTGGCTTGGTGGAAATGGCAAATGGTGGTTTTTTATTTTTAGATGAATTGGGTGATTTACCTATTCATTTACAAGTCAAAGTGTTACGTGTATTGCAAGACAATACGTTTTATCGGGTTGGTGGTCGAACCGCATTAAAATCTAATTTTAAACTGATTTGTGCAACCAATCGAAATTTAAAAAATTTAGTCGATCAAGGGCTATTTCGAAGTGATTTATATTATCGTATTCGAGGTTATGAAATTGAGTTAAGTCCGCTGAGAGATCGGGATGATAAGCTCACGATTGCAAATTCCATTTTGGAAAATTTGGGTGATTATCGTTATTCGGACAAAGTTAAAGCACAGATTTTAAATTATGCATGGCCGGGGAATATTCGTGAATTAATCAATGTACTGAAAATATCTGCGGTTTTTTCAGATGATTTGATGATCACTGAATTACTCTTGCAGGACGGAGCGCAAGTGACAACACCATTAAAGATTGAGTCAACATCAGACCTTGATGGATTAACACGAGAAACCATTAAACGTGTCTATCAAGAAGAAAATATGAACGTGACAAAGGTTGCCAAACGACTTAATATTTCAAGATCAACGGTTTATAAATATCTAAATTTATGCCGATAGCGCAGTGAATACAGGCTAATTCACATGCATGATTTCGTTTTATCCATCACAGATGGAAAAGCAAAAAATGAAGTGTCTAGTATTTGGACAAATTATTTTTAGGATGTGTGAAAAATATAGACAATAAAATATCACATTTTATATGTTTATGATTTTTATTAAAATAAATTTTGGCATGCTATATGCTTATACTTAATATATCTAACACAATATATTGGTTTTTACCTATATTGGAAGGGATTTCGATGTAAATCGTGATTGTGTTTTGATCACATTTAAATGAGTTAAGGATAGAGAAATGAGCATATTAGCAACTGAAATTTGGGAAAATCGTTTTTTTAATGGTCAATGGGCAGTCGCAGAAAAAAACTATGCGGTGACCGAAGTGGCAACGGGCGATCAGTTGGGTGTTATGGGCTATGCTCAGCCAAGTGATGTTGAGTACTCCGCACAACAAGCGAAAGTCGCCCAAGAAAAATGGTGGGCATTGTCATACCAAGAACGTGCACAAATTTTTGAAAATGCGATCCAAGTGGCGATTGATCATAAAGCTGACATCATTGAATGGCTGATCAAAGAAAGTGGCTCGATTGTCATGAAGGCAAGTTTTGAAACGGATTTAGCCATTCAAGCGCTTAAAAATGCAATGATCTTACCATCGAGTGTTCAAGGTTCAGTATTGCCAACACAAAATGGAAAATTAAGTTTGGCAAAGCGTCTACCACTTGGTGTAGTTGGTGTGATTTCACCTTTTAATTTTCCATTGTATTTAGCGATTCGTGCGGTTGCTCCTGCCTTAGCATTAGGGAATGCCGTGGTGTTAAAGCCTGATGAACGTACAGCTGTATGTAGTGGCTTTGTAATTGCACGAATTTTTGAACTTGCAGGTTTGCCAAAAGGTTTACTGCATGTTTTACCGGGAGGAGCTGAGGTTGGCGAAGCCTTGGTGAATGATCCGAATATTGCGAGCATTCAATTTACAGGTTCAACTGAAGTAGGTCGTATTATTGGTGCAGGTGCAGGGCGTACACTGAAAAAAGTGTCTTTAGAATTAGGCGGTAAAAATTCACTGTTAATTTTAGATGATGCTGATATTGAACTTGCGTCACAAAATATTGCTTGGGGAGTATTTCTGCACTCAGGGCAGATTTGTATGACTTCAGGAAAAATATTGATTCATCAATCTATTTTTGAAAAAGTAAAACAACGTGTGGTTGAAAAAGTCCAACAATTGAAAATGGGTAATCCAATGGATCCAAGCGTGAACATTGGCCCATTAATTAATCAAAGACAGTGCCAACGCGTCGAAGGTCTTGTTCAAAGTGCGATTACTGCGGGTGCAAAACTCGAAGTCGGTGGCAAAGCAAATGGTGTATTCTTTGAACCAACGGTGTTGTCTCAAGTTACGCAAGACAATCCTATTTTCGAACAAGAAATTTTTGGCCCTGTCGCTGTCCTTATGCCATTTGCAACTGATGAAGAAGCGATCGCATTGGCCAATATGGGCGATTATGGTTTATCTGCGGGCATTATTACTTCAAATGTCAGTCATGGCATGCAAGTAGCACAATCTTTAAAAGTCGGTCTATTACACATCAATGATCAAACGGTCAATGATGAAATACTGAATCCTTTTGGTGGTTTTGGTGCATCAGGTAATGGCACACGCATTGGCGGACCTGCAAATGTGGATGAATTTACCCAATGGCAATGGATGACAATTCAGGCGCAAGCACCGAATTACCCATTTTAATCATTACTCATTTTTAACGTAATGAATTGACAGCATTTAATGGAATAAACAGGAGTTT
Source organism: Acinetobacter sp. ANC 3832 (assembly GCF_002135415.1). GTDB lineage: Bacteria > Pseudomonadota > Gammaproteobacteria > Pseudomonadales > Moraxellaceae > Acinetobacter. Next base: position 13,054 of record NZ_NEGJ01000020.1, on the reverse strand, counting down.
CACATGGACAATCATTCACAAGTGATCACAATGGATAGCAATCGTATGCCTTGGCAGGAGTTACCTATTCCTGAACTTGATGCGAGTATTTTCATGAAACCGTTGTTTTTAGACAATATGACGGGGATGTCTATTTCTAAAGCCTGTTATAAAGCAGGTTTTATGAATAAATCTCATACGCATCATTGTGCACACGGCATGTATGTTTTAGATGGCATTTTAGTGACTTCGGTTGGGGAATTTGGTCCCGGAAGTTTTGTATGGTTTCCTGAAGGTGAAACCATGTTTCATGGCGCTCAAGAAGATAATGATGTGACTTTTTTATTCATTACCGATAAGAACTTTGATATTCATTATAACGATCCTGAATAATGAGCATTGTTTGAAAGAAGCCAAAAAATGAATGCATTTTTTGGCTGAGATTCAGTTGCACTATCTTCAAAATAGCGTAGCTGAATTTTGTGATGATGTTGCAATAGTTTCGAATTGTTGTAACGAAGCATCGTATCAATTTGCTGTATTGAGTAAATGTCATGAAAAATAAATCTCCTTTAACTTCTGTGCTCAGCCTAACAGCCATTGTGCTACTTTCAGGTTGTAATGCCAAAACGGATCTAAACCCAACCGAGCAAGGCAAAACTGCTTTGGGAAGTTTAGAGAAATGTCAGGCTTACAGCGGTTTACCGCAACAATGGTTGCAAAATAAACATGCTGGTATGGTACGGATTTCAGGTGGAACTTTTCAGATCGGGAGTAATGATCATTATCCTGAGGAACGTTCACTACTGAAAAGTGAAAGAAAAGTGGATGACTTTTGGATAGATACCACTGAAGTCACCAATGCGCAATTTCGAAGTTTTGTTCAAGCCACGGATTATGTGACGGAAGCAGAGCAACAAGGTGAAGCTGCTGTATTTACACCACCCACGCAAACCGCAGATGAATTAACATGGTGGCAATTACAGCCCAATGCCAATTGGAAACAACCGACAGGGCCGAATTCAAAACCCATCGCTGAGCATGAACCTGTGCGCATGATTACGCTGAAAGATGCTATGGCATATGCAAAATGGTTAGGACGTGATTTACCCACGGAAGAACAGTGGGAATATGCAGCAAAAGCCTTTAGTCATCAACGTGATGTGAGTGCTTCTTCAGATAAAGACCATGTAAATGCCAATGTATGGCAAGGTGAATTTCCATATCATAACGATCAAACTGATACTTTTGCTGGTGTTGCACCTGTAGGATGTTTTGCTGCCAATGGATTTGGGCTTTACGATATGATTGGTAATGTGTGGGAATATACCCAAACGCCATTTGTGGGTAGCCATGACGACCATATGGGGACAGAGCAACAATTGCATGCACATAAGCCACAAGCATTCAATAACTATACAATTAAAGGTGGTTCATATTTATGTGCAGACAATTATTGTGCACGATATAGAGCCGCAGCACGACATCCGCAAGAAAGCGATTTGGCAATTAGCCATGTTGGTTTTAGAACAGTTAGAAATGCTGAATTACACTAGGGTATGTCCTTATTTAGCTGAGTCGAGGTTCACTTCGTATTGCAACTGCACCAACATTTACCAGTTACTTAATCGGCCCCTTGATCGCTGAATTTTATTAGAGTTCCCCAAACCACCTCGCATATACAAGAAATTTCAAAAGAAAAAATCGAAGCGTTATTACTCAATGATGAAATTGATATAGGAATAATTTGAAGCGGGAGTGTCTAATGAGATCAAAAGTATTGCATTGCTAAATGAAAATCTGGCAGTCGTAATGTCAAAGCAGTATCCTTTGGCAAAACGGAGCACTTTGACATTTTCAGACTTGGCTCAAGAAGTTTTGATTCTTTTAAATTCAAGCTTTGCGACACGAAAGTAAATTGATCATGCTTTCCGTGAGGTAGGATTTTATCCAAATATTCAGATGGAAACTAGCTCAATTAGTGCTATTTTGGAGATCATCCAAAGAATGCCACTTGCGACAATTTTACTTGCTGCAATTAGCAATAAAAAAAATAATTTAGTATCGATCTCTTTAGCAATGCAACAAATCGAGAGAACAGCTGTATTAATGCAAAGAAAAGGAGGAAGGAAACCTCAGCATCACGAATGTTTGTAAAGATTGCGGAGGAATTGGTGCAGAAAGAGAAATTTTTAAGTCTAATAGACTTTGTTGCAGAAACCTATTCTTGGAGACTTATGCGGTAATATAATTTCTACATGAATAAACCGACGTATAAAATCTATCGTACAACCAATTGGTCTTCTTATAATCGAGCCTTGATTAATCGCCTAGAAAGAGCAATTTGAAAAAAGTGGTCTGGATACCATCGTCGAAGTTTGGTGGAAACCAAGATGCATTGCATCAAATTATTAGGAGATAAATTAACTGCAAGGAGCTTTCCTAGTTAGGTGAATGAGATTCATGCACGTGTGGCAGTTCTGAATAAATTTATGGAGTTAGGCCGACCCCATACCTAGGTTACATCTTAAATTTGAGTGGCTTCGAGAAGTTTTATCTTTAAAAGCTTTATGCAAAAAAGCCTATTTATACTGAGATTATGTATCAATTTCACAAAGTGAAAGATACATATAATCACCCAAAAAGGGGACCTTTTTTAAGTTATGAAAGAAATCTATTATACGGGTTGAAATTCGCCATGATACAAATCATTGAGCTTAAGTATTAAACCACTATCTTAAACTCAGTGATTTGTTGAATCAGTTGATCTAAGGCGGCTTGCGTATGTTCGTTTAATTCAAATGAACAATTAATTCGAATGTGATGCGGTGTTTTATTAGTTCGATAAAATAATGCACCCGATGCGACTCCAACCTTGTGTTTCAGCATTTCATGGTAAATCAAATTGCTGTTAATTTGCTCAGGCAATATGATCCATAAAAAATAGCCTGATGGATAATAATGTACTTTATATTCCTCAGATAATCTTTCAGTGAGATATTGATAATACTGATTTTTAAAACGTTTAAGGGTGTTGCGCAAAGTTTTTAAATGCTTTTCATAATAACGGTGTGATAGATAGTCCACCAAAGCATTTTGAATAAAAGAGTTGACCGAGAGGGTGCTCATTAATTGTAAATGCTGAATGTTTTCTGAAAACTTTCCTGCATAGACCCAGCCAATACGAAAACCAGCACCCAAGGTTTTAGAAAATGAAGAACAATGTAAAACTAAATTCTGTTGATCAAAATACTTCATCGACAAGGGCTTTTTATGATCAAAATAGAGCTCTTCATAGACATCATCTTCAATCAGATAAATTTGATGTTTCTGTAGTAATTTTGCCAACTGTAATTTAATTTCATCACTGACTGTAAAACCAATCGGGTTATGGCTGTTCAACATCAGTAAGCAGGCTTTAATAGGGTAATTTGACACAGCATTTTTAAAAGCCTCCAAGTCCAAACCGTATTCAGGATGTTCAGGAATGGTGATGACTTTTAAACCCAAATGTTCCGTGGCTTGCCATGCACCGTAGAAAATGGTTTCTTGCAAAAGAATATAATCGCCTGGCTGGGTCAAGGTTTGCAAGGCAAGATTGAGTGCATCTAAACCACCAGAAGTAATGACAATATCAGACGGATCAGTAGGGATTCCTTGCATACAATAGCGCTGTGCAATAAGTTTGCGCAGTTCCAAATTACCTGGCGGTAAACTTGGCATCTGCTCATAGCTTAAGCGGTGTTTGGCGCGTTGTGCCAAGCTTTGCATGAGTTTAGGAGAATACAATAATTGACTGTCAGGAAAGGCGATACCAAAAGGCACAATATCTTTGGACTGAATTGATTTTAAATAACGAAAAACGGTAGAGTTAATTTCAATTTTTTCATTCAGAATCACCGTCTTGGCAATTTTTACACTGTTTGGATCTTCGGCAATAAAATAGCCCAGTTTTTCTTTGGAATAAATGAGTCCTTGGGCTTCTAATTCTTGATAAGCGTTCATGACAGTGATTAAGCTGAACCCTGAAACCTGTGCTTGTTGACGCAAAGAAGGTAGCTTTTCATTGGCTTTCCATGCACCGCTTTCGATCAGATGCTTCAAACTAAGTGCAAGTTGTTCTGATTTATACATGGTAAACGACTCAAATGATTCACAAAGGAAATATGGATAGTACAGACTATCCATATTTTAAGTTTTGCTGTAGCAATGAACAAAGGCTAGATTTTGATATTTAAAAATTGAGCCCAAATTGGTTTAATTTATGGATAAGCAAAATATAACAAGATTTTAAATACACCTGCAATAAGCGCCAACCCTAGAAAACCGGTCAGCCATAAGCAGACAAACCATTGTGTGGAATTCATCTTGTTGAATATTCTAGGCATTAAAAACTCTCCATCACATTTTTGATTCAATCTGGTGGCTAAGTCTTAGTCGCCAGATGATACGAAATAGACTGAATGAAAACTGTTGAAAACTTAATGATAACCGTCATCACCAATTCGAACTTTGGCGCGGAATACCCAATAGGATAAAAAGGTATAGGCAATAATCATTGGAATGAGAATCACAGCACCGACTAAGGTAAATTTCAAGCTTGATTCAGGTGCAGCCGCCTGCCAAATGCTGACAGATGGCGGAATAATATTGGGCCATAAACTGATCACGAAACCCGTAAAAGCAAGGAATACTAAAGCTAAGGTGTAAATGAAAGGCTTAATTTCATTTTTATCTTTGCATGCATTTAAAATGGAGCCTACAAAATAGAGGACCAAGATTGGTACAGGGCTAAAATAAAAGATATTTGGAAAAGTAAACCAGCGATTGGCAATTTCTGAATGCGTCAGTGGCGTATATAAACTTACACTTGCAAAAATCAGCAGCAGTGCAATCAGCAGCTTAGGCATAAATTGATACATATGCGCTTGCAATTTAGCTTCTGTTTTCCAGATTAACCAGCCGCAGCCTAAAGTCGCATACATGACAACTACACCTAGGCCAGTAAAAATAGAGAAGGGTGTTAACCAATCCCACGCGCTGCCGCTATAAATGCCATTGGTGGTTTCAATTCCTTGAATATAAGCGCCTAAAATTACGCCTTGGAAGAAGCTCGATAAAATTGATCCCCAAATAAAGGCTTGATCCCATAAATACTTGGTTCGTGTTGATTTAAAGCGGAACTCAAATGCTACACCTCGGAAAATCAGTGCCACGACCATAAAGGTGATAGGTAAATACAGTGCAGACAATACCGTTGCATAGACCAAGGGAAAGGCTGCAAATAAACCAGCACCGCCGAGCACCATCCATGTTTCATTGCCATCCCAGACTGGCGCAATGGTATTCATCATCACATCGCGTTCTTGATGATCTTGAATGAACGGGAACAAAATCCCAATACCTAAATCAAAACCATCCATAATCACATAGAACAGAACTGCTAAACCGATAATCCCGACCCATACTAAAGCTAGATCAATCATGGTGATTCTCCTTTGTATGGTCAGTTTCGGATTTGGGCTGTTCGGTACTGTTATCAAAGGCATCGTCGACTGCACTGAGTGGGCGCAGTGGTGTTTTGAAATGACCAAGACCGCTATTTGCAGGTTCCAAGCTTTCTATGAATGCAGGCCCTGTTTTAATGAGCTTGAGTATGTAATAAATACCACTACCGAAAACGACTGTATACACCAGAACAAAAATGATGAGACTCAAACCGACTTGATCGGCCGTTACCGTATGAGATAAAGCATCTTGTGTACGCATCACGCCATAAACGACCCAAGGCTGACGTCCAACTTCAGTAGTGACCCAACCCGCAAGCAGTGCGATATAACCTGTAGGTCCCATAACGATAGCAAACTTATGAAACCATGAAGTTTCATAGAGGTGTCCAGTTTTACGTAACCATAAAGCAGCTAATGACAGTAAAACCATTAACATACCCAGACCGACCATAACGCGGAAGCTCCAGAATACAATTGGTACATTAGGCCGATCTTCTTTGACAAAGTCTTTTAAGCCGGCGACTTGTCCTTTCATCGAGTGGGTTAAGATCAGACTTCCCAAGTTTGGAATACCAATTTCAGCCGCATTTCGTTCATTTTCCACATCTGGTAATGCGAACAGGAGCAAAGGCATACCATGATCATAATTGGTTTCCCAATGACCTTCGATTGCAGCCAATTTAGCCGGTTGGTACTTCAAGGTATTTAAACCATGATTATCACCAATTACCACTTGTAGACATGAAGTGACAAGGACCATCCAAAGGCCCATAGAGAATGATTTTTTAACCAACTCATCACGACGGCCTTTAAGTAAATGCCATGCTGCAGTTCCGACAACCAAGAGTGAAGACACTAAAAATGCTGCTGTTGCCATATGGGCAAAGCGATAGGGGAAAGACGGATTAAAAACGATGGCCCACCAGTCGGTTGGGACAATGATGCCATTCTCGATCGCAAAACCTTGAGGGGTTTGCATCCAACTGTTGGATGATAAAATCCAAAACATGGAAATACAGGTGCCAATCGCCACCATCAAGGTTGCAAAAAAGTGTGCTTTGGGACTGACTCGTCCCCAGCCAAACAGCATAATTCCAAGAAATCCTGCTTCAAGGAAGAAGGCACTTAGCACTTCATAAGTTAACAACGGACCAGTAACTGAACCTGCGACACGGGAAAATTCACTCCAGTTGGTACCAAACTGGTAGGCCATGACAACCCCAGATACTACGCCCATACCAAAAGCAACGGCAAAAATTTTAATCCAGTATTTAAATAAATCTTTATAAACCGCATCTTGGGTTTTTAGCCATTTCCATTCTAATAATGCAAGAAAACACGCCAAGCCAATGGACGTTGCTGGGAAAATAATATGGAAAGAGACAGTGAAAGCAAATTGTATTCTAGCTAACTCTAATGCTGTTAGACCTAGACTCATAGCTAAGCTCCTTAAAAGAGGGTGAGCTGATAACAAGTATGAGTAATTTACTGAGAGATAATGACTCAACAATAAAAAGTTTCATAACTAGGAAGCAATCTATATTGCCAATTTAATACATTGTGAAGATTCTATAAGATTTGAGTAGGTACAAAAAATATGGATAAAAATATAACAGCGGGAGCTTAATCGAATTCTTGTTATATTTTCTTCTAGGTTTTTTGTAGCTACATCTCTGGTATAAATTCGTTGAGAATATATGTAATGAAGGGATGAAAGACCTGAGGTGTAGCTGTGTTTATAACTGAAAAATTAAATATCATTTCAACATTGATTGAGAAGCAAGAATTTTCTGAAAAACTGCAAAAAATGCTTGAGCAACATTATGTCAATTTGGAAGCAACATTATTGCGCGCCAAGGTTTTACGCGAATTTTCAACCTCAAAAATGCAGTATATTTCTCAGTCTGCCATTCAAACAGAACAAGCAAACCTTGGCTTTTTATTTGCCCCCTTTATTTTGGTAAATCTTAATCAAAGCGTGATTTATCATAGTCCTGCAACTATTCCTGTACTCAATATTCTGGGCCGTTATTATCAGGTGGAACAAAAACAAAATTTAAAAATTGATGAAGTGTTGTCCGCGTTGAATCTGTATTTGGATTTGGCTGAAACTTCATTGAGTAAGGCCGATTTTTTCTATTTTTCTTTAATTAAAGCTTTGTGCCGTTCGGATGTTTCTCAAATCTTTTTAATCACGGATTTAAAGCTGGATATTTCGAAACTAGCTGAGGTGGAAAAGTTCTTTAGAGTTGTGATTCATTATATTGAGACAGACCCCCATGATAAAATAGTGAATGAGGCTGAACTGAATCTGCGTAAATTATTATTTAAAAACAAAGATGATCAATATATTGCATTGTGTGAAAAATTCTCAAAACTGAATGCTCAGTTGCTGCTGTGCTATGCCAGTTATACCAGCGCACAAGCTGCGCACTTGGTGAATGATATGTTCTACGCGGAACATATTCATGAAAAATTATCGGTCTATGCGGAATATATGCAAACCCGTTTACAGCATAATGCCAGCAAAATGAATGCACAATTTTTAGCTTGATGCCTGCCTTACCATCGCCAATGGTGTAAACTGCATATCGGCATAGATGCTAAAATCCTACAAATACGAGCTGTACAGTTAACTACAAATAATGCCAGTGATTCACAAGTACTCGGCGATTTACTCAATCAAATTCCATCTGATAAGCAAATTGATTCAGTCTATATCGATATAGTCAGATCAATGAAATTCATGTAAGTGTGGCAATTCTGAATAAATTTACGGAATTAGGCCGACCCCATACCCAAGTTGTCACTTAAACTTAGCTAACTTGAGGAAAGTTTAGCTTTTGAATGTTTGTGCAACAAAGCCATGCGAAAATATCAAAAAAATTACTAAAAATGGGAGCTTATGATCTGCCCCCCATTTTTGACTTCGTATCTGGTGTATTTAGTAAATCTTAATTTTAACCAATATAATCTTCAGTTGATATCACTTGAGCATAAGCAAATTCAAAAGCGGCCATTAATGTTGCATGGACATGACCAGCAGGTACTTTGATGCCATTAAATTCTAGGTCTAGCGTTGCACAAGCATCATGAATCACTTTTACGTTATAACCAAAATCAGAAGCAGCACGAACAGCAGCATCAACACACATATGGCTCATAGCACCAATCACAACTAGCTCAGTCACTTGATTGGTATCTAAAATTTCTTTGAGAGTAGTGTTTAAGAATGCATTAATGTGGTTTTTAATGACCACAGCTTCATCTGCTTGTGGCTTAACTGTGTCCTGAAATTCAATACCGTTTGAGTTGGGTTCAAATATAGGAGATTCAGCATTAGCAATATGTTGGACATGAATAACTTGAGTACCTTCTTGACGGGCCTTAGCAATCACTTTCATTGCATTAGCAGCAGCTTGTTCAATATTTACCAATGGTAATTTACCTATAGGTAGATATTCATTTTGTAAATCGATCACTAATAAAGCAGATTTTGACATGACATTTCCTTTATTTAATTAATATTTGTTTTAGCTTATGATTTTAAAGAAGTGGAATTATTCTACTTCTTTAAAAAAATTACTTTAGAAAGAAAGCGTTTCACCATCGATTGGAATCAATACTTTATCTTGAATACCTTTGGTTTCTACATAATCTGAGAGTTGAGCACGTGTCAAAGACATATGATTAATAGCATCCATATGAACCGCAACAATTTTAGCATTAGGTGCTTTTTGAACAGCGTGATAAGTGTCTTCTTTCCCCATAATAATGGATTCTTTAAACCCATCCAGTAATGCATTACCTGTATTTAATACAATGACATCAGGGTTAAATTTTTGAATTGATTGATCAATTTCTGGACGCCAAATCGTATCTCCTGCAACATAAACTGTTTCATGACCTGCTGCTTCAAAAACCATACCCATCGCTTCACCTAAACTAGCTTTGAGTTCAGCATTAAGATACATTTCATCAGTACCATGTTGACCACCAATTTTAGTTAACTGAACGCCTTGAAAAGTCGTTTGAGTTAAAATGTGGACATCTTTAAAACCCTGTGATTGAATCGTTTTTTGATCTTGTTTGTTTTGTACAAAAATAGGCATATTCTTTGGAATAGTGGCTTGCGCTGCATCATCCCAATGATCTAAGTGAGTATGTGTAATAATAATCGCATCTACGCCTTCGAGAATCGTTTCTGGTTGAATCGGTAGATCTACCAGTGGGTTACGTAAATAACTACGATATGTATTCGGGAAGCCTTCATAAAAGCCCTTTTTAGCAAACATTGGATCAACTAAAAAAGTGGTGTCTGCATAAGAAACTTTGATTGTTGCATTACGAATTTCTTGTATATGTGTAACTTTAGAAGTATCTCGTTCAACCACTTTATCATTCGCATATAAATTGACTGAAGCTATTGTTAGAGATAGTGCAATAACAGAGCTACTTAAAAATTTATTCATATTCCAAATCCAATTGTTTAGTAATAGATAGATCATGATCGAAATCCGCTGATAAAAAAACTGTCCTTAAAGACAATCATCGAAACTATTAGGACAAAATGATATATTGATTATTTTAGAGAGGTAAATTGAATGGCTATACCTGTTATTGGGCTGTTCGTTTATCCCAACATAAATCCATTTCACTTTTCAATTCCTCACATTATTTTCAATATTAAAATTCAGGATAAGCCCTTATTTGACCTTAAAATATTTTCTATAGATGGTAAGCCTGTCAAAACAGACCAATCCATCATGATTATTCCTGATGGTGGAATCGAACTTATGAAAGAGTCGGATCTCATCATTATTCCTGGATGGGATGATTTTAATCGTAAGCCTGAACAGTTACTTATTCAGGAGTTAAATTGGGCATATCAAACTGGAATTAGAATAGTGGGATTATGCTATGGGACTTATGCATTAGCATATGCTGGTTTACTCGACCATAAAAAAGCAGCTACACACTGGATGGCTGAACAAGATTTCAGTGAAAGGTTTCCACAAGTTCATCTCGATCGTGATGCCCTCTATGTAGAAGACCAAAGAGTGGTAACCTCAGCTGGAACAGGCGCAGCGTTAGATTGCTGTCTCTATTTGGTACGTGAAATTTATAATGCACACATTGCAAATAAAGTATCTAGAATAATGGTAGTCCCACCTCATCGTGAAGGTGGACAAGCTCAGTTTATTGAACAGCCTGTAGCAAAATCGAGCCAAGATGCTCAGATTAATCTCTTACTTGATTTTTTAAGAAAGAACTTATCTATACAGCACCGTATTGAAGACTTAGCTGAAAGGGCACATATGACTCGTAGGACGTTTACACGCCATTTTAAGAAAGCGACAGGAATGACGTTAGTGGATTGGCTGAATACGGAAAGAATCAGGTTAAGCTGTGAACTATTAGAAACCACAAGCTTGTCTATCGAAAAGATAGCTGAGCTTTCAGGATTTAATAATACTGTTTCATTTAGAAAGAATTTCCGTGAAAAATACGGCACTAGTCCTCAAGCATGGAGAAAATCTTTTGGAATCACGAGTGACGATAACTAGCTCCATTTAACATAATTGGCAAAATCATAAATAATCGCTTCAAAAACAATATGATTTTTTTATGATCAGTTTTGATATATTTCACCATTAAATATGATTATTTATTAATCAATTTTATAATTTCAACTGAAATCTTTGCTCAAGAAAAAGAAATATCACTAGAAATTTATACTCGTACTGCTTTCAACGATGTTTCTCTTGCTGATTCTCAAATTCTCACAAATATGTTGCAGGGCATTACTCAAAACAAACTCAAGTCTTTTGAAAATGCCTTGGTTAAACCGAAAAAAATACAAGATCAATCTATCGCTGAAATCTTTATACAAAAAATAGCCATACCCGCTAAAAACACGGCAGTAAGTGGTCTTGAATCCCCCTTTTATAATATGCGGGTAGCGATGCACAAAATATGATCTAAAAAGGGCGCTTTTAAATGATTTATTTGGATTTTTCATTTCAGCCATTATTCGTGCAAAGACTTTTTAATCAATGCCAGTAAATAGACACGTATGGCGAACAACTTCATACAACAGGAACATAGGCAGTTTAGATAAATCTGATTTTTTGTTTATGCGTGGATCACTGGAGAAGTATTTAGACCAGATCCGAGAACTAGAAACAGATAACCATGAAGAAATAGACCAACTCAAATTATTCTTTATCAAACTAGACCATCACATAGACCGACTTAGATAGCGCAGGATTTTGAATAACGAATATTATGTTCATTAGGATAGTCAGCAACGTGAATCTTGGATATTATTATTCACGTTGCTGATCTGTAGCTACAACTAAGTTGCGTAGGCTACAGTCTTAGATATTTTATTTAACATAATATACATTATGCGAAATAATATATATTATTGAGCTTTAACTTCTTCAAATTTGCCGTACGTTCATTTAATTAAACTTGTTACTCAAAATTAATTAATTTTGTAACTGTGTCAAATGATCCTAATGTATTTATAAGTATGCACTTATCATCTTCTAATTTTAGATAAATGTTAGATGTAAATATCTCTCTAAGATCAACCTTTCCTTTAGTCTGAATTTCTATAATTTCATTCATTCTATTGTTTAGTTCAATCACAGTATTTATAAGTATTTCAAATAATATATCTTCAAAAAAATCTGCAACAACGCTACTTATATCAATCTTTTGATAGCTCACTTTTACATTTATAATTTTTTTTATTTCGTTTCTTTTTAATAAGTTATAATCTAACCAGTTAGAATTAATTAAATGTTTTACATGCTCATATTGATAAAATGTCCACATATTATTGTGAAATTGAGCTCTGGACGTCGTCCAACAGTATTCTCTTTTTCTTTCAGCCCATTTACAATTACTTTTTAGATGAATAATTTCAATATATTCAAGGAAGCTATTAATTAAATTATAGAAATTAAAATTATTTAGTTTTTCTTTTTGTAATTTATTCTTATAAAATTCTATTATATTATTAATTTCCCCATTAAATTTTTTTAAAAAGGCTAAGATTTAATCATTATCATAGATTTTAACTCTATAGACATTTTCATTTAAATATGGAAATAAAAAAATAATCTCCTTTGGGATGAGAAAAATATAATTAAAAAAATTTATTATTTCTTTTATATTTTTTTCATTTACTGCGGATATCGTATTACCTGTAATTATATGGTATTTATTATTTTCTTCTTCTAAACCTATTAACCAGTCTCTTATTCTACAGAAACTTGACCCTAAGAATTTATGTTTTATCCTTGGCCAAGAATGGTCACTGGCTTTGTCCAAAGTCTGATTAAGCTTTGCGGATTAGATTGGATAGCGCCAGATTATTCCACACTGTGCAGAAGACAAAGGCATATCGATATTGTGATTGGCTATCAAAAAAGTAGTGATGGACTACATCTACTTGTTGACTCTACTGGTCTAAAGTTTCTAGGTGAAAGTGAATGGAAACGAAAGAAACATCAACCTGAATATCGTCGCCAATGGCGTAAACTCCATATTGG
>NZ_NEGJ01000002.1 GCF_002135415.1 Acinetobacter sp. ANC 3832 | reverse complement strand
AACTTAGGTGGCGGTTCAACTTATGACAAAACCACAGGCGAAGTGACGGCACCGAGCTACACCGTACAAAGCAATCCGAACGATGCGACGACCAGCACCACAGTCAACAACGTCGGTGCAGCAATCGACAGCTTAAACACAGCGGTGAATACCCCACTGACGTTTAAAGATGCAGCATCTGGCAGTTCAACCAACCCATTGGGTAGCGAACTTGCGATTGTGGGTGATAGCAACATCACCACGACCGTGACCCAAGGCCAAGCTGCGATTGCGCTGAACAAAGATCTCAATCTAACCAGCATTACTGCAGGTAATAGCTTGCTGAACACTAATGGTTTAACTATTACTGGTGGACCAAGCATTACCACAGCGGGCATTGATGCTGCGGGTACAAGCATCACCAATATAAAAGGTGGTGAGGTTAGTTTGGCATCGAAAGATGCTATTAATGGTAGCCAACTATATGGCACTTATTTGGCAATGGTTGATGCGTTAGGTGGAAGCTCATCATACAATCCTGATGGTACTGTTACCCCACCAACATATGCAGTAAATGGGACTGATTATAAGAATGTTGGTGCTGCAATTAGTGCTCTTGATACAGGTTGGGTGTTAAATGCGAATGGTCAGGACGCAAGTGCAATTAAAGCAGGAGATACTGTCGATATTGGTACAGCTGATACTGAAGAGAATCTAACTGTAAGTAAAACAGGTAATAAGATTGATTTTGCTCTAAATAAAGACTTGAAATTAAGCACTGTAACAGCTACGGATACAGTTACTGTTGGCATTGGCTCTAATGCAATTAGTATCAATGGTACAACAGGGACATTAAATGGATTAGCGAATAAGACTTGGGATTCGTCAAAAGTTGTCAGTGGACAAGCTGCAACTGAAGATCAATTGAAGTCTGCTACAACATACACAACTAAAGATGGCAATGGTAATGATGTTCAAATGAACATTTCCAATATTGTTGTAAATCAAAATGTAGATGATAAAAATCAAGACTCATTATTCTTGACTTATAACAAGGCTGGTCAAAACACAACAGACAGATTAACAATTGCTCAAACTGTGAGTCAAATGAATAGGGATGGTATTAAATACTTCCATACCAATGCAGATACATCTTCTGGTTCTTTAGGTGTAACAAATGACTCAAGTGCAGGTGGTTTAGATTCAACAGCAATCGGTGTTAATGCCATTATTGAAGCGGGTGCAGATGGTACACTTGCATTAGGTTTAAATACCAAAGCTTTAGCAACAGCAACGGCTTCAGTTGTTATTGGTCAGGGTTCAATTGTTCAAGGTGCTTCTTCTATCGCAATCGGTGATGGTGCACAAGCTTTAGGTAATCAATCGATTAGTATTGGTACGGGTAATGTAGTTACAGGAAATCGTTCAGGTGCGATTGGTGATCCAAATAATATAAGTGGTAATGACAGTTACGCTTTGGGTAATAACAATACAGTAACCACAAATGACACATTTGTTGTTGGTAATAATATTACTCAAACTGTGGATGGATCAGTTGTATTAGGTACTGGCTCTGCGGCAACCACTGGCGCAGGACAAGTTGGTTACAGTTCTCAAAATATTTTAGCACCAGATCTTGCCGCTATTAATGCAACATCATCAACAACTGGTGCTGTCGCTGTTGGTGATGCAAATAAAGGTGTGTATCGTCAAATTACTGGTGTAGCAGCAGGTACAGCAAACTCTGATGCAGTTAACGTTGCACAGTTAAAAGCGGTTGATAACCAAGTTGGTATTACACAAAACGCATTGGTAAATGGCTTAGGTGGTAATGCGAAAGTAAATACTGATGGTACGATTACAGGACCAACTTATAATGTTACTGGCAATACCCAAACTAATGTTGGAGATGCTCTAAATGCCTTAGATAAAGCACTTGCTGATACGACGGGTACTGCAAATGCTGGTTGGACAGTGAAAGCTGGAAATACAACGCAAGTCATTAAAGCAAACAAACAAGTTGAGTTTGAGGGTGATCAGAACGTTACAGTTTCACAAGCAAACGATGCTGATGGTAATGCGAAGTTAACCGTTGCATTGAATAAAAAACTAGACCTAGAAGAAGTTAAAACTGGCGATACCATTATGAATAATAGTGGTGTCTCAATTGGACAGACTGTTCAGTTGAATAATACAGGTTTAATTATTGTAGGCGGACCTAGTGTAACGACGGGTGGTATTAGTGCAGGAAACAAAGCCATTACAAACGTTGCAGATGGTGTAAATACTTCAGATGCGGTGAATAAAGGTCAATTGGATTCAGCTGTCAATAATATCCAAGGTAATATTGATAAAGTGACGGATCAAGCTGTTCAATACAATAAGAATGCAGATGGTACTGTTGATAAAAACAACGTTACTCTTGCAGGTGGATCGAATGGTACAAAAATTGGCAATGTTGCAGATGGTACTTTAGCTTCTGGTTCGAAAGACGCTGTTAATGGCGGTCAATTAGCGGATGTTCGTGATAATTTACAAGGACAAATTACGAATAACACCAATGATATCAATAGTATTAAGAATGACATCAATAGCGGTTCTGTTGGTTTAGTTCAACAAGCTGGAAAAGATGCAGACATTACTGTTGCTAAAGATACAGGTGGTTCAAAAGTAAATATGAGTGGTACCAGTGGTGACCGTGTTGTTACTGGTGTTGCAAATGGTGCAGTAAGTTCAACATCTAAAGATGCTGTAAATGGTAGCCAATTAAATGCAACCAACGATGCTGTTGTGAAGTATTTAGGTGGTGGAGCAGGGTATGACAACATCACAGGTAGCTTCACTGCACCAAGTTATACGGTTGGTGATAGTAAACATGACAATGTTGGTGGAGCAATTGATGCTCTCAATAAAGCCGATCAAACACTGAATAGCAAAATTGATAATGTCAGTACTAAACTTGATGATGCATTCCGAGTTACCAATGATCGCATCGATAGTGTAGAGAAAAAAGCCAATGCAGGTATTGCAGCCGCGATGGCACTGGAATCTGCTCCGTATATTGCAGGTAAATATACTTATGCCGCGGGTGCTTCTTATCATGGTGGTGAGAATGCGATTGGTGTAACTCTACGTAAAACAGCTGATAATGGACGTTGGTCGATTACCGGCGGTGTTGCAGCAGCATCTCAAGGTGATCCAAGTGTACGTATTGGTATCAGTGGTGTAATTGATTAATTCACTAGGCTAGGAAGATCTTCGGATCTTCCTTATTTTTACTTTATAAAAGAGAGATAAAAATGAAAACATTAAACAATATAATCATGTTCGGTGTACTCAGCGGTCTAGTGATTTCTATGAGCCATGCAACAGAAATAGATACGCAAAATACTGCTTCAGAAATTAGCTTTCCTGAAGTAAAAGACAGCTATTTAAAGCAAGTTCAACGTTATGAATATGATCAAGTATCTCGGTTAGATAAAGGACTGACTAAAGATCAAATTCGTTTTTTACTGGGTAATCCACAGTTTTCAGAGGGATTATTTGCGGTAAAAACATGGAACTATGTACTTGATATTCGAGAACCAAATAGCAACCAATATAAACGTTGCCAACTCAGAATAGATTTTGATAAAAAATCTTTATCTGAAAATTTATATTGGAAAGGTGAGCAATGCCAAGGTTTAATGGCTTGGGGGATTAACAATCAGTCGGATACTGAACAAAGTGTAGTGTCATTAGCAGATCACTCTGCAAGTGTTCTATTTTACTTTGATCGTTCTGATAAAAGTGGTATAAAAAATCCTGAATATATTTCTAATATTGCGAATCAAATTAAACAAGTAGATGGTATAAAAACCATATATTTAACGGGTTTTACAGATCGTTTAGGTTCTTTTCCTTATAATCAAAATTTATCAGCAGCAAGAGCCAATACAGTTGCTCAAATGTTGGTAGACCAAGGCGTTGACCCTAAAAAAATGCAGTTTGAAGCGAGAAATAAGACCGATGCTTATCAACAATGCTCAGGTGAGAATAAACGAGTTCAATTGGTTGAATGTTTAGCACCAAATCGTCGTGTAAATATCACATGGTAAAAATAGATTAAATGATTCAAAATTGGAGAATATATGCGCTTAGGATGGCTTAGTTTAAGTTTGATGTTGAGTATCACAACACATGCAGTTGCTGATTCTAAATCAACTTCTGCATCAAGTCCTTTACAGACTTTATTGCAAACTAAAAATTGGGGTTTAGTCCAGCCAGGGACGATGTGTATTGAACAATACCAATTTTTGCCATCTGGGGAAGTTTTGATTCAGAGCAATAAAGAACGCGTATCAGGAACATATAGTTATCTTGAAAAACAGCAAGGTTTTGAGTTGCCAGCTGTTGTGATTAATTTTAAGACGGATAATCAACAACCAGATTGTGCAGGTAATTCAGAGAATCAAGCGGGTACTTCAACAACCAATTTTATTAAAAAAGAGTCGGATCAGAAAGTTTATTTCTGTCTTGATTCTTTAGGGAAAAGTTGCCCAGTGTATTTGCGCCCAGAACGCTAAGTTAATTGTTTAGGAAACATAGAAAATGTTAAAAAAATTAGCACTTGTAATGATTGGTTTAGGTTGTGCAATTCAAGCTCAAGCGTTTGATAAAAGCCAAGTGAATTTAGAAAACGATTTTTGGGGAACTTGGTCTGTTTATAATGCAAAAACACAATGCACAGAAGCATATCAATTTACCAAGCCAGGTAATTTTACTTATACAACCAAGCAAAAAAAAATGACGGGTAATTTTGCTATTTTAAGAAATAAGGAAGCAAATGTTTTAGATATCTTAGCAATGAAAGTGAAAACAGACAATAAAAAAGCAGGTTGTAGTGGGCAAGTGGTTGACTATACCAATGCAGATATGCGTTTGAGTTTAAAGTGGGTTTCAGCAAAAACAGCGGAATTGTGTACAGACCGTGAAGGTAAGCAATGTACTGGGCTCTATTTAATTAAACAAAAATAAGTACTGTTTAATTTATTGAAAAGGCTTCTTCGGAAGTCTTTTTTATAAATGAAAATTTTCATAAATTGTAAAATTAATAAAATATATTTATATAAAAATTAAAAATTATTCATGAAAGTTGTGTATTTAATCTAAAGAGATCGGTTTATATTAGATTTCATTATCCATTTCTTTTATCTGGTTTGTCGAAATATTGGAATAGAAGCGCTACAGATATTTTTCGTATAAAAAAAGATCATTGTGGTGATCGTCTGTTCAACAGCACATGTAGTATGATGTGTTTATATTTCGACTGATTCAAAACTATATTAGTAATATTCAGCCAGAGAGAATCATCAGATTCATTTCAAGCTTAAACTTTGTTGGAAGCACACAATGCCTGACTATCGTTCAAAAACATCAACACACGGAAGAAATATGGCTGGCGCACGTGGCTTATGGCGTGCAACAGGAATGAAAGACGATGATTTTGGTAAACCCATTATTGCCGTGGTCAATTCATTTACCCAATTCGTTCCAGGTCATGTACATCTTAAAGATTTAGGACAATTGGTTGCGAGAGAAATTGAAGCATCAGGCGGTGTAGCCAAAGAATTCAACACCATTGCTGTCGATGATGGCATTGCGATGGGGCATGATGGCATGCTCTATTCATTGCCTTCGCGTGATTTAATTGCAGACTCAGTGGAATACATGGTAAATGCACACTGTGCAGATGCGATGGTCTGTATTTCCAACTGTGACAAAATCACACCGGGAATGTTGATGGCTGCAATGCGCCTTAACATTCCAGTGGTATTCGTCTCTGGCGGTCCGATGGAAGCAGGTAAGGTCAAAATTCGTGGCAATGAAAAAGCCATTGATTTGGTCGATGCGATGATTGTTGCGGCAGATGATAGTTTTACCGATGAAGAAGTTGCTGAATACGAACGTTCTGCTTGTCCAACCTGTGGTTCATGCTCAGGTATGTTTACTGCAAACTCAATGAACTGCTTAACAGAAGCTTTAGGTTTGTCTTTACCCGGTAATGGTTCGACGCTTGCAACACATGCTAACCGCAAAAAATTATTCTTAAAAGCGGGTGAGTTGATTGTTAAATTAGCAAAACAGCACTATGAACAGGACGATTACAGCGTATTACCACGTTCAATTGCAACCAAAGCTGCTTTTGAAAATGCTATGACTCTTGATATTTCAATGGGTGGTTCAACCAATACTGTCTTACATTTATTGGCTGCAGCACATGAAGCAGAAGTTGATTTCACCATGACCGATATTGATCGTCTGTCACGCGGTGTGCCTGTGTTGTGTAAAGTTGCACCTGCAAAACAAGATGTACATATGGAAGATATCCACCGTGCAGGCGGTATCATGTCTATTCTGGGTGAATTAGATCGTGCAGGATTATTAGATACCTCTGTACCGACAGTTCATGAAAAAACCATGAAAGATGCTTTGGATAAATGGGACATTATTCGCACTGAAGATGCGGATGTTTACGAATTTTTCCGTTCAGCGCCGGGCGGTGTTCCAACGCAAACAGCATTCTCACAAAATCGTTATTACCAAACTTTAGATGGAAACCGTGAAACGGGTGTGATTCGCAATGCTGAACATGCTTTCTCACAAGATGGCGGTTTAGCTGTACTGTACGGCAATATTGCAATTGATGGTTGTATTGTAAAAACTGCGGGCGTTGATGATTCAATCTTGAAATTTAACGGTACAGCACGTGTCTTTGAAAGCCAAGATGCGGCAGTTGACAGCATTTTAAGTGGTGGTATTACTGCGGGCGATGTTGTGGTGATTCGCTATGAAGGTCCACGTGGCGGTCCGGGTATGCAGGAGATGTTGTATCCAACCAGTTATTTAAAATCGAAGGGTTTAGGTAAAGAATGTGCCTTACTCACTGACGGTCGCTTCTCTGGTGGTTCATCAGGTTTATCGATTGGTCATGTGTCGCCTGAAGCTGCTGAAGGTGGTGCGATTGGTTTAGTTGAAGATGGTGATATCATTGAAATTGATATTCCAAACCGTAGCATTCACTTAAAAGTGGATGATGCGATCATGGCTGCGCGTCGCGAAGCTCAAGATGCGAAAGGTTGGCAGCCAAAAGAAGAACGTAAACGTAAAGTATCTAAAGCACTTAAAGCGTATGCGATGCATACGACGAGTGCATCAAAAGGTGCGGTACGAGAACTTTAATCGTTTTGTGATTTAAGTTGATGAAATAACGTTTTTCAAAAAGCTTGATGTTTTAAAAATGCACTCGAAATGAGTGCATTTTTATTATTGGCTTAGATGAAATTATTTATAAGTCAGTGAAATGCCAAGTTGGTTTGTTAGTTTTAAAGATGCTCTAAGACGATAAAAGCAATATATGTGTGATTTTGATGAAATATTCCAAACAGAATAAAATACGATAACGGCATCAATTCATTACAAAGGAATGGATTGAAAATTGACTTAGGGTATAACCCTAAAAGTATAGTCTCTCACTGTTTTTGAGTTGAAAAGTAGATAAAGTTGGCTGGAATAAATGATTTTATCCAGTTCTGAAACATTGAATCTTTTGCTTTGAATTGCTATAACTTTTGCATAAAGTTCATTTTATTTTTTAAAGCATCCGAGAAGAATGGATGGTATCCTTGAGCGAGTTTCAATCAAAATATTGAACTCATTCAGCATTTATTTCGAGGCTTATCTAATGTCACTGCTGCGCCGTTGGTTTGATCCAATCCGATCGAGTTGGTTTTATCAAAAGCCGATTCGCCAAGAGGTGTTATCCACGGAACAAGGCTTAAGTATTTATTTACGTCTGGATGATGTTTATAGTTATTTGGCAGTACAACAGCTAACCCAGTTAGATGATATTTTGAGTGATGCATTAAAACCGTTGAAGGTCATCATTTCGGATACAGCCGCAGAACCCCCCAATGGCATGACTGTTGAAGAATGGCGTAATTATTGTTTAAATGATGCCAAAATTTTAGCCAATCAACATCGCTTTAGTTATGATGAAAAACCAGAACAACCTACAGCAGAAGCACTACAACAAGCAGAAATAATTCTAAGAAATACGCCACTCACAGGGCAAAACTTCCTTTATTTAATCGAAGACGTTTTTCATATGCTCTGGCAACAGCAGTACGGGAAATTGCGTACTTTATTTGTGATGGCGAGTAAACATCAAACACCTCAAAATATACCTGAACGGATCTTTAATCATACGCCAGTACTTGCCAGTCATTTCGAGTTTGGTGGGCGTAAATACCATGCTGTAGATGATTTATTGCGTTTGATCCGACGTCTTAAACAACAAAAATTACTGATCGAAAACCCTATTTTTTTGATTAATCATATTGAGTGGCGTGAGCACATTATGAGTGATGCAGAGGAGCTTGCAGAAATACATGCAATGCACCCTGAACTCGATTTATATATTGCGCTTGAAGATCCGATCAGCTGGTTATTATTGGCGTATATTAAAGAAGAGCTTGCTGATTATTACAACATTCAACTGAATGTATTCCCTTTGTCTTATCACGGACGGGATGATTTTGATTGGAGTTTAGCGACTCGGTTATCGAAACGAACTGAAGTTAAATTTACGCCATTTTGTCGACCAACTGCTGATAGTACAGTGAATATGGCGCAACTGTATTACAGCGTATCTGAAGAGCAACGCGTTGATGCAATGTATGAAATTCTTGAAGCTGTATGGACGAAAGGTCAAGATTTATCCTTTAAAGCACATTTTCAACGGATGCAACAGACTTTAGGGATTGAAACGTTAACTCAAGTGGACGTATCGGAATTACTCAAACAGAATGATCAAACCTGTGCTAATCAACATCAACCTGATTTTCCAGTATTGGAATTAAGAATTGATGGCAAACAGTATGTCTTTAATAGTTTATATCGTGTGTGGATGATTGAAAGTATCTTCAGTAATGTGTTAGAACAAAAATATAAAAGTGAAAATAATGCTGAAAGGCTGATTAACAGTGAAGATCCCAGACATGAAAAGAGAGAAATGTGAGTCACTTGAACAGGTGCGTGAACATATTGATGCACTTGATCAAGCTTTAATAGAAATGATTGCGACACGTCAGTTTTATGTGGATCAAGCTGTACGTTTTAAGCGAAATGCGGAAGATGTGCAATCTCCTGAACGTGTGCAACAAGTGATAAATAAGGTGCGTCAGCAAGCAATTGATGTTGGAACCAATCCTGATTTGGTTGAGACGCTTTATCGAGAAATGATTCAGCATTTTATTCAACGAGAGTTAAAAGAGATTAGACCTTAATTTAATGCAGAACAGAATAATAAATGAAGCTATTATGACTGCGCTTCATATCATTTTTTGCAATATTTATTTTATTCACCCAGCTTATAAGAAAGAAAATATTCAGATCTACAACGAATTTTAATGAGTAATGACAGAATCTTGAGTCAGTACATAAATATTTTGATTTTTAAGCCTCAATCTTTCATTGAGGCTTACTTCTAAAAACACTGATTTTTGAAATGAATAACTTTCTGTAGTATCGCCTTGAATATAAGAGGTAATGCAGATGTTAGGGTTCGTGATTGGTGTTTTTGCAATTGCAGGTATGATTAAAGGCACAATTGGTTTAGGTTTGCCTGCTGTTTCTATGGGGCTATTAACATTGGTAATTAGCCCATTTCAGGCTGCAACTTTGCTTATTATTCCTTCAATGGTCACCAATTTTTGGCAACTTTTTGCAGAAGGGCGAGTCTTACAATTGGTTCGCCGTTTTTGGCCATTACTCATGGGTATTATTGTCGGTTCTATTTGGAGTGTTTTTCCAACGTTAGGGCATGGCGGTCAAGGTTTTCATAGTGAAGCTTTATTGGGTGGCATGCTCGCACTCTATGGTTTATACGGCTTATTTTCAAAAAATATGCCAAACCTTGCACCTCATGAAAAATGGTTGTCGCCTATTGTGGGTTATTTAGGGGGAGCATTGACTGTAGCAACAGGCGTAGTCGTTATTCCAGTTGTTCCTTATTTGCAATCATTGCATTTAAAGCGAGATGATTTAGTTCAATCTTTAGGTTTGGCTTTCACCGTTTCAACGCTCTGTTTGGCTGGATTCCTTCACTTAAATCCAGTAGAAGATACGCCCATTGATTATAAAATGTCGCTAATTGCACTGATTCCTGCATTAATGGGAATGTGGATTGGAACGAAAATTCGCTATCAGATTCCAGAGCAAAAGTTTCGTAAAGTTTTCTTTAGTGGCTTAGTTCTTTTTAGTGGTTATATGGTTTTACATCAATTTGGAATCATTTGAATTGAGTTTTGAGTATCAATTGCATTAGGCCATTTACATCTATATTAAAGCCTCGTTCTTGTTTTGCTTAAAAGAGACATTCAAAGGCTTTAAGTAAGATATTTCTTAAATAGAAAGCTTGGTTTTTTGCGACATTAAGAATTGAGTGAAATGTTGATAAGAAACAGGCAAGGCATCAAAGTTTTGTGCTGCCAATAAAAGTTTGCGATTTGCCCATGCTCCAAGTAATTCAACTTGATGAAAGGCATATAATTCATTCAGTCGTTTGGCTGCTCGCTTTGGCATAATGGCAATACCAACGCCATTTGCAACCACTTGTGCAATCGCTGCAAAATTGGGTAAACGTAAGCGATATTGAATAGCACAACCTAAGTTTTTTGCTTGAGCTTCAATCGATTGCTGTAATGAGTGATACTGCATTAATCCGACAAAGGGATAGTTCAACGTATCAATCAATTTTAATTCAGTCTGATTTTTTAATACATGATCTATTGGACAGATTAGAACCAATGGATCATTTGAGAAATCGAGTGTTTGTAATTGATGGGCATGAAAAAAACTCGAAATGAGTCCTAAGTGAGCTGTACCTTTTTCCAAAGCATGAATAATATCGTTACTTTCTGCCTCTTTTAAATCAATTTGAATGTTTGGATTTTCAACTAAATATTGTGGCAGTAGCATTGGCAAATATTCACTTTGTGCAGAGGAATTACACCACAAAGTCATTTCTGAATTTAAGCCTGATGAAAAGGGCAACATCACTTGTTGTAGATGTTGGCTTTGCTGAACCAGTCGTTGTGCTTCCTCAGTAAATGTTTGCCCTGCGATGGTGAGTTTTACACCTGTGGCATGTCGAGTGAAAAGGCTGACAGAAAATTGTTGTTCAAGTTTCTTCATCCGTTCACTGGCAGCTTGTAATGAAATTGCTGAACGCTCTGCACCTTTGGTTAAGCTGCCTGTATCAACAATATTTAAAAAGAGCTGTAGATCAAAAAAATTGAGTCGCATGGGCAAGCACTTATTTTAGATTGAATGACATCTTACTAAAAAAATACCGTCTTAAAAATCAGCGCGAAAAAAAGCAGCCTTTCGGCTGCCTAAATTTTAAAATACTTATTTAGATTTATCGGCTAAGCTAAAGAACCAATTCAGAAGAAGTGCTGCAAATGTTGCAGTACCAATACCGCCTAAATTAAAGTTGCCGAATTGTAGCGCAAAGTCACCTGTGCCTAAAATAATGGTTACTGCCGCGACCATGAGGTTTTTATTTTGAGAAAAATCGACTTTGTTTTCAATCCAAATTTTTGCACCAGCAATAGTAATTAAACCAAAAACGACAATTGAAGCACCTGTCAGAATTGCTGTGGGAATGGTATGGATGACAGCACCAAACTTAGGTGAAAGACCTAAGAAAATAGCAAAGACACCAGCAATCACAAATACAATAGTTGAGTAAACCCGAGTGACTGCCATGACCCCAATATTTTCACCATAAGTGGTCATACCCGGCGCACCAACACCACCAGAAATTGTGGTTGCAATCCCATCTGCAAGGAATGCTTTACCAATTTGTGGGTCTAGGTTTTCACCTGTCATTGCACCAACAGCTTTGATATGACCTAAGTTTTCAGCAACCAAAATTAATGCAATTGGGGCAATAATAATGATGGCATTGAAATCAAATTGTGGAGAATGAATGGTCGGTAAGCCAAACCATGCAGCTTCTTGAATAGGCGTAAAGTTAATGGGCGTACCATTTCCCATCACATTAGACACAATGAAATAGATTAGATAAGACGACAATAAGCCAACCAAAAGCAATAAACGTTGCAATAAGCCTTTGGTGAATACCGCAATAGATCCCATGCATAGCACGGTGACCAACGCCATCCACATATTAAAGTTATTGCCTGCAACACTTTTAACCGTGATGGGTGCAAGGTTTAAACCAATGATCATGACTACAGCACCTGTAACGACAGGTGGCATCAATTTCTCGATCCATTTGGTTCCTGTTACCATCACAAGTAGACCAAATAGGGCATATAAAATACCGCAGACCATGATTCCGCCAGCAGCAATGGCTAAATTGGGATTGGTCGCACCTGTACCAGAAGCCGCATAACCTGTTGCAGCAATCACGACACCAATAAAGCCGAAACTCGAACCTAAATAACTTGGAACTCGACCACCTGTCATTAAAAAGAACAGAATGGTACAAATACCAGACATCAAAATGGCTAAATTGGGTTCAAAGCCCATTAAAAATGGCGCTAAAACGGTTGAACCAAACATTGCAAAAGTATGTTGAATACCTAAGACAGCGCTTTGTGCAGGGGGGAGGTACTCATTGGTACCAACAGGACGGGCATCAATGTTACCGTCGTATGGACGCCACTTGGGAAACCAGTTGGACATAAATTGAGCGCTCAAAAAACAAATTGAGGACATCATACTCTTTCTTTTATTGATTTTTCATCATTTTAGAAAGACTAAAGAATTGCTATCATTCATTTTTTTGCTTTGTTTGTACCAAACGGTCAAATCAAAAAAGTGTGTAAGTAAGTAAAATCAAGAGATTAAAAAATCAGTATAAAATAAAGTCAAATATTTAATTTTTTGCAATTGAATTATTTTTTTAGAATTATTTTGACTTTAATGGCGGTGATGTTGAATAAATAAACAGGAATTTTGTTTAGATTTATATTGGCTGTACTTTCTTTTAGAAAATTCAAAAAATAAAAAGGAAATATCACGATGAAATGATATTTCCTTAAGTCGATATCTTGCATAAAAATTTTATACAAGATGAATGATCTTAAAAATGTTGCTTAGCCTGTATTACGTAAACCTGCAGCAATCCCTGCAATGCTGACCATAAGTGCATGATCAACAGGGGTATGTTCAGCCTGACATTCAGCCAAATAACCACGGCGACGTTTCATCAATTCAGCTTGTAATAAATGTAAGGGTAATAAATACGGTTTACGCACTTTCATGGATTGATCAAGCACATCATTAGAACTTAAAAGTTTAGATTCACCTTTCATTGCCAATAATGTTTGCACTGCATCATGTAGACGTTGACGTAATTCAGCACCCAGTACTTTTAAATCTTCGTCATCGGTCAAATGTGCCTCATAGTACAGCGCAATATTTGAATCTGCTTTAGACAGTACCATTTCCAACATATCAATAAGTGTTTGGAAATAGGGCCATTCGTGTAGCATCTCATCCAACACGGCTTTTTGACCTTGATTAATCACTTGATTAATTGCAGCGCCAGTACCCAACCAAGCAGGAAGCATTAAACGGATTTGTGTCCATGCAAAAACCCATGGAATGGCACGTAAAGATTCGATACCACCACTGACTTTACGTTTTGCAGGGCGTGAACCCAATGGCAACATTTGCAACTCAAGTTCAGGTGTCACTGTTCTTAAATATTGAACAAAATGAGGATTTTCACGCACGGTTTGACGATAAACCTGAACCGATAAATCGGTCATTGTATGCATTAAATCACGCCATTCCTGTTTCGGTTCAGGTGGTGGAAGCAAGGTAGCTTCTAATGTTGCAGCGGTATAAATCTCAAGATTTTGTAGCGCAATTTCTTCTAAACCAAACTTGAAGCGAATCATTTCACCTTGTTCAGTCACACGAATTGCACCTGAAATTGAACCGGGTGGTTGCGAGAATAAAGCCTGTTGTGTCGGTGCGCCACCACGACTGATTGAACCACCGCGACCGTGGAATAAAGTTAGGGTCACGCCGTGTTGTTTGGCAATAGCAGTTAATTCTTCTTGCGCACGATATTGTGCCCAATTGGCAGACATAAAGCCTGCATCTTTGGCAGAATCTGAGTAACCAATCATCACTTCATGCTTACCTTGAATATGCTGTTTATACCAATGCATATTAAACAAAGTGCTCATGGTTGCAGATGCGCCATCTAAATCTTTCAGTGTTTCAAACAGCGGTACAACACGTAAAGGATGTTCAATACCTGCTTCTTTTTGCAGTAGCAATACAGCTAAAACATCACTTGGATATTCCGCCATAGAAATAATGTACGCACCTAAACTTTCTTTAGGTTGTTCAGCCAAAGTACGCATGGTCGCAAAGACTTCTTGCACATCTGGATGCTCAATTAAGCTTCCTTTAGGCTCATTGAGCAATTTCGGTAGCAGAGGACGTTTGCTTTGTAGTTCTTGTAATAAGAAATTTTGACGGGCTTGCTCTGTCCACGTTTCAAAATTGCCTAAGCCTAAATATTCGGTAATCGCTGAAATGGCTTGGCGATGACGACCTGATTCCTGACGAATATCCAGTTTAAGCAATTCAATACCAAAGCAATTCACCCGATAAATAAAGTCGAGCAATTTACCATTGGCAATTTCAGGTAGATTACAGGCGATTAATGAGCGATAACATACCAATAAAGGTTGTAATAACTCATCTTTATGATGAATGATTTGGCTGCGATCGACATCTGAATGTTGCCCTTGAAGTTTATGCGCTAACCATTGACGGGTTGCTTTTAAACGTTCACGTGCATCACGTAAATATTCACGATATGGTTCAGGATGGCTTTTCCCTAAGGCTTGAGCCAATTCATTTGAACAGTCTTGAATAGACAATTCCCAGCGTAAATCTTCAATATCACGGAGATATAAATCAGCCGCTTTCCAACGAGATAACCACAGGACTTCTTGAGTAATATTATGCGTTACATTGGGATTACCATCACGGTCACCGCCCATCCACGAGGCAAAACGAATTGGTGCAATATCTAAAGGTAAATCTTGTTTGCAATGATCTTCAACCAATTCATTCAGTTCACGAATAAATTTGGGTACTGCGTTCCACAAGGTTTGCTCAATGGTGGTAAAGCCCCATTTTGCTTCATCTATAGGGGTTGGGCGATGTTGACGAATTTCATCCGTTTGCCATGCAGAGCAGACCAATTGCTTTAAATCGGCTAATACATCACGGCGTTGTTTAGGCGTGAGTTTTTGCTGATCAAAGGTGGATAAGCAATTGTTAATGCCATCATATTTTTGAATCAGAGTACGACGACTGACTTCAGTTGGATGCGCGGTAAGCACCAATTCAATTTTTAGTTCGCAAATTTGTTTATACAGAACTTCAGTCGAAATTTCTTGGTTTTTAAATTTTTCAAACAGATGAACCAAGACATTTGGAGAAGGTTCATTTTCATTAAATTCACTTTGACGACGGCTCCGCACCACATTGTATTGTTCTGCAATATTGGCAAAGTTTAAAAAGTGCGAAAAAGCACGTGTCAGTGGAAGAATTTCATCATCTTTTAAATTAAAAAATAATTGTTCGAGTTGTTTTTCTGCTTCAATTTGACCATCTCGTGCACCTTTGGCTAAGGCACGAATTTGCTCAATCTGATTAAACAAATCTTGTCCTGCATGTTCCTTTAAGGTTTCCCCTAAAATATTTCCCAGTAAGCGTACATCTTCACGCAATGGAGCATCAATTTGTTGAATCATTTTTCACTCTCCCATTCTTCTTATTTCGACTATATCGCGAAATATTGACATTCCAAGTCTTATCCTACAAAAGTATGTGAACTGCTGGTGAATAAGTCAGCAATTCATTGATCAGTATGCGTGAATTCAATGCATTGTATTATTTAAAAATGAAATACAACTAGGCTGCTCTATATTTCAATAGGAATAGATCAATGCTGTCTAAAATAATCTGCTTTTTTTCACTTTCTGTCGGTGGCTTACGAATGCCCAATAACACTTCATGATGGCGAAGCCCAAGCAATAAAGACAAAATCAGATCAGTTAATTTATCCACGGCGGCATTTTGAATAAAACCGAGATTAATCGCTTGTTGAAAGAAGTCTTGCCAAACAAGGCACATCCGTTGGTGTGAAGCATTATAAAATTGCAGTGCTAAAGGATTCTGTTCGGCTGCCAACTCTAAAAGTAGATGTTCTAGTTTAATCGCTTCAGGCAAACAAATAATATTCAAAGCCAATTCACACGCATGAGAAAAGGCCTGTTGAAAGTCACAATCTGCATGCAAGGTTAAAGGACGTGCATTGATCGATTCCTCACAGGTTTCTTCAATGGCACAAGTAAACAAGGTGGCTTTATCCTGAAAATGGTTATACACCGTCAGTTTAGTCACACCTGCCTCTTTGGCGATCTGATTCATGCTCGAGCCATGATAACCGCAGGTTAAAAATAGCGCTTTCGCCACTTCTAAAATACGCTTATGTTTTTCTAAGTCCTTTGGA
The DNA here is from genome assembly GCF_002135415.1 of Acinetobacter sp. ANC 3832. Taxonomy (GTDB): domain Bacteria; phylum Pseudomonadota; class Gammaproteobacteria; order Pseudomonadales; family Moraxellaceae; genus Acinetobacter. Next base: position 424,987 of record NZ_NEGJ01000002.1, on the reverse strand, counting down.
CGACCTGCTGTTATTTGCACTTTAATTTCCAAAAAAAGAAAAATAAGTCATTTACTTGATACCTGATTTATAATTAATGTACCATGCGGTATATTAATTAAAAAGTAATCAAATTAATAGACCTCACTCTATTGTGCCCGAAAAAATGCATTTGAATAAGAGCAACGCGTATGAGTACTTCAAAATCAGTGATAATCAGCATGATGATTGTATGTAGTGTGACTTTATGGGGGTGTAGCAAAGAACAGCCTGCTGCGGAACAAGTCCCTTTTGTCATGGTGACTCAGCCTGCAACCATACACAATGAACAAAAAAGTTATGCGGGTGATGTACAAGCCCGACAGCAAACGGCACTTGCATTTCGTGTGGGTGGGCAAATTATTGAGCGTTATGTTGATGTTGGGGATCGTGTCAAAGTCGGACAGGTACTTGCAAAACTGGATGTGAAAGATGCGCAGTTGCAACTGAATTCAGCACAGGCTCAATTGGAAAGTGCGCAATCCGCAGCGAAAATAGCCGCGGATGAATTTAAACGCTTTCAACAGCTCTTGCCGATTAATGCGGTGAGTCGTTCACAATATGATGCCATTAAAAGCCAATATGATTCTGCCAATGCCACTTTAAAACAAGCCCAATCGAATTATGCTGTAACAGCCAATCAAACGGGTTATAACCAATTGGTTGCCAATAAAAATGGTGTGATTACAGAGCGTAATATTGAAATTGGACAAGTGATTGCAGCAGGGCAAGCAGCGTATCAGTTGGCGATTGATGGTGATCGTGAAGTGGTTATTGGAGTGCCTGAGCAAGCGGTGTCCACAATTAAAGTAGGGCAAGATGCTTGGGTAACACTGTGGTCTAAACCTCAAGATAAGTTCGCTGCTTATGTCCGAGAGATTTCTCCTGCTGCTGATCAATCGCGTACTTTTACGGCCAAGGTTGCCTTAAAAGAAGGGCAGTCTGCCATTCAACTTGGACAAAGTGCACGTGTTTTCTTTAATACCACAACGCAAAATATGCTTAGTGTTCCGCTTTCAAGCGTTTCAGCAAATGCAAATCAAGCCTATGTTTGGGTTGTAAATGCAGATCAAACATTGCATAAAGTGCCTGTGACTTTAGGGGCTTATGGACGAGATAGTGTTCCAATTTTAAGTGGTTTAAATGCCAATAGTTGGGTTGTGGTTGGTGGTGTGCATCTATTACGTGAAAAGCAAAAAATTCATCCTGTAGATCGTGAAAATCGTGCGGTTACGATTCAAGCAACTCCAGTCGCTTCAACTAAAGTTGGAGGTGGTTCATGAGCCAATTCATGAAATTTAACCTGTCAGAATGGGCGCTGAATAATAAGGGACTGGTCCTTTATTTCATGATTCTACTGAGTATCGTCGGTATCTATTCGTATTCCAAACTTTCACAAAGTGAAGACCCACCGTTTACATTTAAAGTGATGGTCATTCAAACCTATTGGCCGGGTGCAACCGCACAGGAAGTGTCTTTACAGGTAACCGATCGGATTGAAAAGGAGTTGATGAGCACAGGGCTATATGATCGAATCACAGCTTATTCACGTCCGGGTGAATCGATGGTCACTTTCATTGCCAAAGATTCACTGACCTCTGCACAAGTTCCAGATGTCTGGTATCAAGTACGTAAAAAAGTAGGGGATATCAAACAGCAATTACCAAGTGGCGTTCAAGGTCCATTTTTTAATGATGAATTTGGGAATACGTTCGGAAATATTTATGTTTTAACAGGCAATGATTTTGACTATGCCACTTTAAAAGAATATGCAGATCGCACACAACTACAATTACAACGTGTGAAAGATGTGGGCAAAGTTGATTTAATTGGCTTACAAGATCAAAAAATTTGGATTGAACTTTCAAATACCAAAGCAGCGCAATTGGGCATTCCCGTAACTGCAATTCAACAAGCGCTTCAGCAACAAAATAGTATGGCAACTGCAGGCTTTTTTGAAACAGGTACAGACCGCATACAAGTACGAGTCAGTGGTCAGCTTAAAAATGTTGATGACTTGAAAAAAATGCCGTTATTGGTGGGTGATAAAACAATTCAGTTGGGGGATGTGGCTGAGGTCTATCGTGGCTTTAGTGAACCTGCGCAACCACGTATGCGTTTTATGGGGGAAAATGGTATTGGTATTGCTGTTTCTATGCGTAAAGGTGGTGACATTATTGCCTTGGGTAAAAACTTAGAAACAGAATTTAATCAATTACAGAAAAACTTACCTTTAGGCATGCAACTGAAAAAAGTCTCGGATCAGCCTGTTGCTGTACAGCGCAGTATTCACGAGTTTATTAAAGTCTTGGCTGAAGCCGTTATTATTGTGTTATTGGTTAGCTTTTTTTCATTGGGTTTCCGTACAGGTTTGGTGGTTGCATTCTCGATTCCATTGGTTCTTGCAATGACTTTTGCAGGGATGAACTTATTTGATGTTGGATTGCATAAAATTTCATTGGGTGCGCTAATCCTAGCACTGGGTTTGTTGGTAGATGATGCGATTATTGCTGTTGAAATGATGGCGATTAAAATGGAGCAGGGCTATAGCCGAGTGAAAGCAGCAGGCTTTGCATGGACCAGTACAGCATTTCCGATGCTGACAGGAACATTGATTACTGCAGCAGGTTTTTTACCTATTGCAACTGCCGCATCAAGTACGGGTGAATATACACGGTCTATTTTCCAAGTTGTGACCATTGCCTTAATCGTATCTTGGATTGCAGCCGTATTATTTGTCCCTTATTTAGGCGATAAATTATTACCTGATTTTAGTCAAACCACACAGAAAGCGCCGTGGTATCAACGCTTATTGGCACGATTACGCAAACAGCCTGAACCGCAACCTGTGGTCCATCATACGGGCGAACATTATGATCCGTATCAGACCAAGTTTTATCAAAGCTTTAGACGTGTAGTGAACTGGTGTGTGAGTTATCGTAAAACGGTCATTGCTGTCACTGTCGCAATCTTTGTACTGTCAGTGATGATGTTTAAACTTGTACCTCAACAGTTTTTTCCACCTTCAAACCGAACTGAAATTTTAGTCGATCTTAAATTAGAAGAAGGCGCATCGTTAACAGCCACAGAACAAGCGGTCAAAAAAGTTGAAAAGTTCTTATCGACTCAAAAAGGAATTGATAACTATGTGGCTTATGTTGGAACAGGTTCACCACGTTTCTATTTGCCTTTAGATCAGCAATTACCTCAAGCCAGTTTTGCCCAATTTGTTGTGTTGGCTTCATCATTGGATGATCGTGATGAAATTCGTAAAAGCCTAGATACGCAAATTCGTCAATTATTACCGCAAGTACGAACGCGTGTCACATTGCTTGAAAATGGCCCTCCTGTCGGTTATCCAATTCAATACCGCGTATCTGGTGAAGATTTGAATATCATCCGTCAAGTGGCTCAAAAAGTCGCTAAAGTGTTGGGTGAAAATCCGAATACCACCAATGTACATTTGGATTGGGGTGAGCCAAGCAAAATTATTTCTTTAGAGATTGATCAAGATCGTGCACGACAATTGGGTATTTCCAGTAGCGATTTAGCGAATTTCTTAAATAGCTCTATTAGCGGAGCAGTAATTAATCAATATCGTGAAAAACGTGAGTTGATTGATATTCGTATTCGAGGTGATCAGACGGAGCGTGCAGAAGTTGAAGCGCTTTCAAATTTGTCTGTTCCAACAAGCAAGGGAATAACCGTTCCTCTGTCACAAATTGCGACGATTCAATATAAGTTTGAAGATGGTCTAATTTGGCATCGTAATCGCTTACCGACCATTACTGTACGTAGCGATATTCGAACGCATTTACAGCCTGCCACTGTTGTTGCTGAAATGACTGAAAAGATGGATCAACTTCGCGCTGAATTGCCAAGTGGTTATCTGATTGAAGTGGGTGGAACTGTTGAGGAATCTGCGCGAGGTCAATCTTCTGTAAATGCAGGTATGCCTTTATTCTTGGCTGTAGTGTTTACTTTATTGATGATTCAGCTCAAGAGTATTTCTCGATCCTTCATTGTATTTTTAACAGCACCATTGGGTTTAATTGGAGTGGTGTTATTCCTGCTCTTGTTTAATAAACCTTTTGGTTTTGTAGCGATGCTCGGAACAATTGCACTCTCTGGAATGATCATGCGTAATTCACTGATTCTGATTGATCAAATAGAGCAAGATATTCAAGCAGGACATAATCAATGGGATGCAATTTTAGATGCAACAGTGCGCCGTTTTAGACCTATTATCCTGACGGCATTGGCTGCGGTACTGGCAATGATTCCACTTTCAAGAAGTATTTTCTTCGGGCCAATGGCTGTTGCGATCATGGGTGGATTGATTATTGCGACCATGTTGACCCTATTTTTTCTACCTGCACTATATGCAACATGGTTTAAGGTTGAAAAACAAGCAAATAATACTTAGTTTTTTGTGAATATTAGGTGCGAAATATTGAAAAATTCAATATAGTAGCACTTAATCTTTAACACAAAATAACATTGAAATTTTCATTGCATATAAATAAATTAGCATGCAATGAATTGAGGTACAAAAACACCCATGGGGCAAGATAATTCAGAACAGCACCGTCGTTATGTCACGGTCTCATATGTTTTCATGTTTCTTGCATTGTTCACCATTGTGAGTGCTGTCATATCGTATTGGTTAGCTCGAAAAGTGGTACAGGTCGACAATGCAGAAGTATGGCTTCATGCACAAGCATTATGGGTTATGCGTAGCGTAGTCTTATTTATGCTATTGGCTGCTTTTGCTTCCCTATGGTTTATTCCTTTGATTTTTTTCTATTGGGATAGTTTTATTTGGGTCAAAGCATGTACTGTGATTGGTGTTGTATTCAGTGCGATTGCATGGCTGTATTTATTGAATGCGTGGCTGCAAGGCTTTAGCAAATATCTAAAAAAGAAAGCCGTTTTCTAATTTTTTTCATCTTTTTGCTTGTAAAACGAAGTAGTGACCCCCACCTTACTTCGCAGTGAAGTAATATCAAATTTCGTGGAGCATCGCCAGACATGGCTAAACGTGATTATTATGAGGTTTTAGGCATTTCTAAAACCGCTAGTGATGATGAAATTAAAAAAGCCTACCGTAAGTTGGCGATGAAACATCATCCAGATCGTAACCCTGACAATCCTGAAGCTGAAGAAAAGTTTAAAGAAGCTGCTGAAGCTTATGAAATTTTGTCAGACAGTGAAAAACGCAGTATGTATGACCGTATGGGACATAATGCATTTGAAGGTGGCGGAGGCGGTGGCTTCGGAGGCGGATTTAGCGCTGAAGACATTTTTAGCCAGTTCGGTGACATTTTCGGTGGCGCATTCGGTGGTGGCGGTCGTGGACAACAGCGTTCGCGCCGTGGTTCAGATTTACGCTACGTCATGGAATTAACGCTTGAAGAAGCGGTCAAAGGCGTTAAAAAAACCGTAACCTTTACTGCACCTGCACCGTGCGATGTATGTGATGGCAAAGGTTCTAAAAACCCAAATGATGTAGAAACGTGCAGAACCTGTCATGGTGCAGGTCAAGTGCGTATGCAACAGGGCTTTTTCTCTGTACAGCAAACCTGTAGTACATGTCGTGGACAAGGTAAAATCATTAAGAACCCTTGTAATACATGCCATGGTTCAGGGGTAAAAGATCGTCAACAAACCCTTGAAGTGACCATTCCTGCAGGTGTGGACAATGGTGATCGCGTACGTTTGACAGGTAAAGGCGAAGCAATTCGTGACGGTCAAGCAGGTGATTTATACGTTGAAGTGGTTGTTCGTGAACATGAAATTTTCCAACGTGATGGCGCCGATTTATATATGGACGTACCTGTAAGTATTGCTGATGCAGCTTTGGGTAAAGAAATAGAAATTCCGACACTTGAAGGTCGTGTGAGTCTGAAAATTCCTGAGGGAACTCAGACAGGTAAAATGTTCCGCTTACGTGGTAAAGGGGTTAAACCTGTACGTACCAGTATGCAAGGTGATTTACTGTGTCGCGTGGTGATTGAAACACCTGTGAATTTAACAGCACGTCAACGTGAACTGTTAAAAGAACTTCAAGAAACAATGGATGGTGATGATAATAAATCATCACCTAAGAAAAAATCGTTTTTTGATCGATTGTTTGATTAATTTGAAATATAAAATTTAAGTCAAATTAAACAGATCAATCAAAAGAGGTATATGCATGCATATACCTCTTTTTTTATGGGCGATTTATCTTTCATTAAAGCGGCTTATTTTTGTATTTAGTTCTACTCAAAAACAGGTTGATCAATATCTTCCACTCTAACCGTTGCTTGTGGTTCAGCGCTTGGATTCTCTGCTACGACGACTTGTTTTTCTTGTATCGTGACAGTATTGGATGTCTCTCCTGTTGTTGTCGATCCAGCCCATACACTGGTCGTGAGTGTTACTATGAGTAGTGTAAATACCATTTTATTCGAATGCATCATGATCTCCTTATAATCCCGTTTTTATCATTCGTGCGCTGTAGTGTGCGATGCTAACTTTTCACTTTGATGAAAAGTCAGTAGATCACCCAGTCATTTTTAGATTTTTTTAACTTTTAATCACATGGTTGATTCATATCGATATTTATAAGAAAAGAATAGATCTATCTTTATCGTCACTTTGCTCATCTTTTATAGTTTGAGATTTTCTGGAAATTTTGTTGTTGAAACTTAGCCAATCTACAGAGTTTTGTTATAGTAGATGCAATTTAAAAATCCATCTTCAGGAAGATCTAATGTCAACAATTCCACGCATTTGTGTACTAGGTGCAGGCGGTCGTATGGGACGTACTTTAATCCAAGCGGTTCAAGAAGCAGGTTATCAATTGGCTGCGGCAGTAGAGCGCCCAGAAAGCTCATTGGTGGGTGCAGATGCAGGTGAGCTTGCAGGTATTGGTACATTGGGCGTTAAGATTGTGGGTAATCTACAAGATGTTTTAAAAGACTGTGATGTTGTGATTGATTTTACAGCACCTGTTGCGACTGAACAGCATCTTCAATTATGCCGTGCAGCTGGTGTTGCCATGGTGATTGGTACAACAGGCATGTCTGATGCTCAAAAAGCGACTTTAAATGAAAGTGCAAACATTGCACCTGTTGTGTACGCAGCCAATTATTCTGTAGGTGTCAATGTTTCGATCAAGCTTTTAGAACTAGCTGCAAAAGTTTTTGCAGACACCGTTGATATTGAAATTATTGAAGCACATCACCGTCATAAAGTAGATGCACCATCAGGTACAGCATTGATGATGGGTGAAGCGATTGCAGATACTTTGGGTCGTGATTTAAAGAAAGTCGCTGTATATGGTCGTGAAGGTCATACTGGTCCACGTGAACGTGAAACCATTGGTTTTGAAACCATTCGTGGTGGTGACATTGTTGGTGAACATACTGTTATGTTTATTGGCGAAGGTGAGCGTGTAGAAGTGACACATAAAGCAACCAGTCGTATGAACTTTGCCACAGGTGCTGTACGTGCAGCCGCTTGGGTTGTAGGCAAAGAGGCAAAAAAATACGATATGAAAGATGTTTTAGGCTTAAATGACATTTAAGCTGAAATCTGAATCCGTTAAAATTAAAAATCTACATGATGTATTGAATAATAAAATGAATAAAACAGTGATGTTTATTGCGTGTGTGGTGAGTGCTTTTAGCCTCACTGCACAAGCGGCTTTACCAAGTAATGCTAAATTAAGTATAGATAAAAGTAATATTAAAGTTTGGACGTATCAGGATGCGAATAATCCTGTCATGTCGTATAAAGCAGAAACAACTTTAGATGTACCAATTGAACGTGCTGTGGCTTTGGTTTTGGATATTGGTAATACACCTAAATGGGTGCCCAATGTGGCAAAAGCTGAACTCTTATCTCGGGATGATAAAAAAGGTGAATTCACCATTTATATGGTTTTAGATTTTCCTTTTCCATTGAAAGATCGTGATATGGTTGTTCGTGGAAAAATGTTAAAAGATGCCAATGGTAATATTACCATTAAAAATAAAGCCATTTCCCAAGGTAAGCCTGTAAATTCAAGCTATGTGCGTTTGACAAACTATGAAGGGGATTGGATTTTCCAAAAACTTTCAGCGAATAAAGTCAAAGTAACCACCACAGGCTTTGCAGATCCTGAAGGTTCAATTCCACAAAGTGTGACCAATATGTTGGTTCAGCAACAACCGTATCAGATGTTACAAAAAATGAAGATTGAACTGGGCAAAAACAATAAATTGCCTGCATTGCCTGATTTTTTAAAATAGTTTAAATCATCCTCTCTCTAGCCCTCTCTTTAAAAAGGAGAGGGGGCATCCATTATGAGCAAATACTGATTAAAAGCTGGCTTATGAAAAAGGCCTATTCATTTGCAGTCAGGGTGGCTTGCTTACTTAATTTCATTTGAATCATGACTAAAACAAGCCCTAAAGCGGTAAGTAAAGCCCCTGTGATAGACACGGCTGAATAGCTCATTCCCATGTTCAGCACTGCTCCACCTGCAGCAGCACCTAAGGCATTCCCCAAATTAAAAGCACCGATATTGACAGAAGAAGCCAGCCCAGGCGCATCATGTGCAACCGACATGACACGCATTTGTAAAGGTGGTACAACAGCAAAAGCAGCAGCTCCCCAAATGATTAACGCAATTGCAGCACCCAAAGTCGTTTTGGCTAAAAGAGGGAATAACAGCATCATCACCATCAATAAACCTAAGAAGCCAATCAAGGTTTTGGTCAATGATAAATCGGCAAATTTTCCACCGAAATGATTACCAATGGAAAAGCCTATTCCAATAAGAACCAGCATCATCGTAATAACAGCAGGCGTTGCATGAGTAATGCTTTGCAGACTTGGTGCAATATAGGTATAGAGAGTAAACATCGCGCCTGCACTCATCACCGTAGTGAGTAAAGCCAACACCACAGGTAAACGAGTGAGTACTTTAAGTTCAGCCTTTACATCAGGGCGTTGCCCTAATTCGCCCTCAGGCAGTGCTTTCCAAAGTGCAAGCATGGTGGTGATGCCCAATAGCGCAATTAGAGCAAAAGACATGCGCCAACCAATATTTTGCCCAATCCATGTGGCTAAAGGAACACCCCCAATATTAGCAATGGTTAATCCCATAAACATCATGGCGACCGCGCTGGCTTGTTTGTCCTTGGGCACGACACTGGTGGCGACAATGGAACCAATCCCGAAAAATGCACCGTGATTTAAACTGGTAATGATTCGAGCACCCATTAATCCCCAATAATTGGGTGCAAGTGCAGCTAAAATATTACCAATGGTAAAGATACTCATCAAAATAATCAGTGCCTTTCGACGAGGGAAATGCCCAAACCATAAGGTAATGATAGGTGCGCCGATCATGACACCCAGTGCATAAGCGGTAATCAGCATGCCTGCTGTGGGAATAGAGATATCTAAATTTTCAGCAATCTGCGGTAAAAAACCCATCGGTGAAAATTCAGTGGTTCCAATCGCAAATGCACCAATCGCAAGAGCGAAGAGGGGGAAATTAACTTTCATGCGTATTTTAATCCCAAATTGGTGCTAATCCTTCAGGATCAACTTCTCGACTTTGACGTTCTAAAGAGGAAATCATTTGCATTTCCTCAGGACTAAGTTGAATATTTTGCGCTTCTAAATTAGCGATTAAATTTTCACGCTTAGTTGATGATGGAATAACTGCAAAATCTTGATTGAGTGCCCAAGCAAGCGCAATTTGTGCTGTAGTTGCATGATGATTCTGCGCAATTTCAGTTAAAACAGGGTCATTCAGTACTTTACCATAGGCCAAAGTCATGTATGAGGTGACATCAATATTTTGTTGTTGGAGAAAATTGACCAGTTTTTGATTTTGTAAATAAGGACTGAGTTCAATTTGATTGGTCGCAATATTTTCTACACCAACAGCATCAATGGCTTGTTGTGTAAAATCAATATTAAAATTTGAAATACCAATATGCTCAGTTAAACCTTGTTGTTTGGCTTCAAGCAGATTTTGCATCATCTCTTCTATCGAAATTCCAAGTGATGGCGCAGGCCAATGAATTAAAGTGAGATTCACTGCATCTGTACGCAATTTTTGCAAACTTTCTTTTAAACTTGCAATCAAATGATCTTTTTTAAGATGATCAATCCAAATTTTTGTCGTAATAAATAATTCATCACGATGTACATGACTTTCAGTAATCGCTTGCCCAACTTCAGCTTCATTGCCGTAAATCTGTGCTGTATCTACAGCCCGATAACCGACATCTAATGCATTTTTAACAGAATCAATCACCACTTGACCTTCTAAGCGAAAAGTCCCTACACCAAATTTTGGAACGATCATACGGTACTCTTTTAACTATTTTGAAATTGGTGCTATTTTGCAGATTTAATCGTTGCAGAAAAATAGATGAATCTGCAAAATATTGTTGACTAAAAATCAATAAATTTGGATGGTCAATCAAGATGAAATCGACATTAGAAGAATTACAGGCATTCATTAGTATTGTAGACAGCGGTTCTATTGTAGAAGCATCCAAACATTTACAACAAACAACATCAGGTTTAAGTCGAGCTTTACAAAGACTAGAAACAAAGTTGAATGTCACTTTGCTTGAACGCACCACACGAAAACTAAAGCTGACCCAAGAAGGGCAACTTTTTTTAGAAAAAGCTCGCAAAATTTTACATGATTTAAATGAAGCAGAAGATGCCTTATTGAAATCGGACAGTGATACTTCAGGTTTAATCCGTGTTGATTCAGCCACACCGTTTGTATTGCATGTGATTGTGCCTGTGTTGCAAGAGTTCTCCGCGCTTTATCCGAATATTGAAATTGAGTTGAATAGTAATGATCAAATTATTGATCTACTAGAACATAAAACGGATGTGGCGATTCGCTTTGGTCAACTGAATGATTCAAGTTTACATGCAAAACTACTGTGTAAAAGTCGCTTATATATTGTTGCAAGCCCTGAATACCTTGAAAAAAATGGTTATCCAAAGACCCCGAAAGATCTTTTAAATCATGTACAAATTGGTTTTAGCAAAACTAACTATTTGAATACTTGGCCGATTAAAGTAGATGATTTAAATTTTACCTGTAAGCCGAGAATTAAGGCATCCAATGGGGAAACGGTACGTCATTTAGCATTGCAAGGGCTTGGTATTACGTGTTTATCTGCCTTTTTAATTCATCGTGATCTACAGGAAAAGCATTTGATTGCATTATTTGAAGATCACATTGAATTGCACGAGCAAAGTATTCATGCCGTGTATTATCAACAAGAGCACTTACCTAAACGTGTCCGTTTATTTATTGAGTTTTTAGCGCAAAGGCTGTCAAAGTATCGATAGTTTTTTGCGGTGGTAAATCTAAACTCAATAACACTTGTTGCTGATTTTGCCCTTGATCAATTAAACGAACCTCATAGTGTTGTGCAGAATTTTGCGCACATTGAAAGCTCAAATCATGTTGGCGTGGTAGATTGACTTTCATCGTACTATCACTGCTTGCTTTATAGCGATAATCACGATGTACAGCTTGCGTATGGAGTGTTGGGCGTAAGCTATACAGTTCGTATTGTCCTAAATGTTGAGTTTTTAAAAAGCCTTCAATCAGAGATGTACAAATAAAATGTTGCTGTTGGGCAAGTTGATTGACTGGTTGCGGTTGGCAAGCTGCTAATCCAAAAACCAAGGTCACTAAAATCATTATTTTCATCTGTCTCTCCTTTTTCGTGTATCGGGCTGTACAAGGAGAATAAATCTGTTAGTTTTATAGGTACAGATACAATAATATCTAAAAAATGGATACAGAAAGATGGCGTTTCAATATCAGACTTTGGCACATCAATTAACGCAGAAAATTTACAATGGTGAATTGGCTGTGGGGCAGCGTCTAAGTTCACTCAGACAATTTGCAGAACAGCAAAAAGTTAGTCTGAATACGGCAAAAAATTGTTATGAGCTTTTAGAAGCTCAAGGTCTGATTTATGTCAAAAATAAGATGGGTTATTACGTCAAGCCTCAACAAGATCAGCAAGTACAATTACCAACGCACCATGACTTTAAATCTAAAGCACGAGAAGTATCGAATTTAGAATTACAAATTGAGATTCAAGAAGCTTCAATTAATAATAAGTTAATTCATTTAGGTTCAATTCAGCTTTCTCCAAATCTCGTTCCTGCCGAAGCTTTACGCCGTTCAATTCAGCGAGCGTTAAAACACAGTAAACCTGAAGATTTTTTATATAGTGATCGGCAAGGCCATCAACATTTACGTGAAGCGCTGTCTCATCATTGGGCGGAAGATGGTTTTTATATTGCCAAAGAGGATATTTATATCAGCAATGGCTGTATGCCTGCTTTATCGGTGATGGTTCAAAGCCTAACGCAAATCGGCGACAGCATTATTGTTCCGACACCTAACTTTAATGGACAGTTGCAATTACTGGCGGTGCTGAAACGTAAAATTGTAGAAATTCCTGCAAATACAGACGGTTTTGATTTGGAACGGCTTGAGCAAGCCATGCAAAACTCAGGTGCAAAAGTGTGTTTACTCACTGCAAATTATCAAAATCCGTTGGGATTTTGTTTAAGTAATGCTGAGAAAGAAAAAGTTGCACAGCTGGCAGCAAAGTACCAATGTTATGTGATTGAAGATGATATTTATGCTGAATGCACTTATAGCTTAAATAGACCTTTACCGATTAAATATTGGGATCAGCAGGGCTATATTATCTATTGTGGCTCTATATCAAAATCATTATCGACGTCTTATCGAGTGGGATGGTTTTGTATCCCACAGCGTTTACATTTTCTTCGTGCGCAATTGATGACTCAGAATGTTGCTGTCAATACACCTTTACAATTGGGCTTGGCAGATTTGATTTATAGCAGAGCATATCGTGAGCATTTAAATATATTACGACCGATTTTAATGGCGCAAGTGGAGCAGTATCGGCAGTTTATTATTCAAGCTTTTCACAGTGTAGAACTTCGTTTGAATCAACCACAGGGTGGTTATGCATTGTGGCTACAGTTGCCTGAGCAAATTGATGGTTTAGAGATGTATCGTTATGCACAAAGACAGGGAATTAATATTGTTCCCGGTGAAGTGTTCGGTGAAGATAATCGATATAAAAATTGCATTCGTCTAAATGCTGGACATGAACTTTCAGATGAAATTCGGGATGCGATTGAGTTATTGGCAGATTGGGTGAGAGGGGAGTTGGTCACAGAGAATGTGGCTTAAATCTATTTAGATTACTATTTTAAAATGCAGCTTTTAGATTTTTAAGAGTTACTTATATTTTAGGATATTGGTACAAGCTCATATAAATAATGAAATTTAATAAGCTTTGCGAAGGTGAAATTTTACTTTTGATTGGGCAAAATTAAAAAGAACCCTTTGTTGGAATGAGGATACTTTCATGTATCTCATTCCAACGGGTGACATCGATGTCACCAACCACATGATTTCATATTGGAACAAAGCAATTGATTGAATAGCTTGGCTCTAAAAATCTGCTTTTAACACAATGCGATAACGTGCTTTACCTGAATGTAAGCGTTCTAAAGCATCATTGATTTTAGACATTGGGTACAGTTCAATTTGTGGTGCAATATTTTTACGTGCTGCAAATTGTAAAAGTTGACGTAACGCAAAAGGTGAACCTGTTGGAGAACCTGTCACAGATTTTGCACCACTGATGAGTGCTCCTGCTGGAATAGGCATAGGGTCAATCACCATACCAAGCATGTGAATAGCACCATTTGGAGCAAGCGTATTTAAATATGCCTTCCAATCCAAGGTCACATTTACAGTACACAGAAGCAAATCAAATTTACCACGTTGTGCTTTCAAGGCAGATGCATCACGGCTATTCACCACATGATCAGCACCCATCGTTTTTAACTCATCTGTCTTGTCTAAGCTTGAGGTAAATGCCGTAATTTCACATCCCCATGCTTTAAGAAGCTTAATTGCCATGTGACCCAAACCACCAATACCGATAACACCGACATGATGCACTGCTTGAATTTGATGTTTTAAAATTGGATCAAAAACAGTAATACCACCGCAGAGTAAAGGACCTGCACTTTCAGGATCTAAATCTTCAGGAAGTGGAATAATCCATTGCCATCCTGCACGGACTTTATCTGCAAAACCACCTGCATGACCGACAATTGTCGCTTTCTTTTCACCCGTACAAAGTACTTGCTGACCGCTGACACATGGGTCACAGTATTGGCAACTTTCAGCTGTCCAGCCAATGCCGACACGTTGACCGACTTTTAGCCCTTTGGCTTCAGAACCTAATTCAGTAATCGTACCAATAATTTCATGACCACCAATGACAGGGAAAACTGAGTTTCCCCATTCATTATTAATCACTGAAACATCAGAATGGCATAAGCCACAATACTCAACTTTTACTTCAACTTGGTGTGCTTGTAACTCGCCTGCATCAAATGCATAAGGCTCAAGTTTTTCACCTGCTTGTAATGCAGCATAGGCATGAATTGTGTTGATCGTCATTTCTGAATCCTTTTAATTTCAGTTTCAATATGAATCAGTGTTGCTTAGACTTTTTGCATAACACTTTTTATCTTTTCTTTAAAAACATAAAGAGCGTGTGAATATTCATGCAAGCTATCTATTTGAAGGCACAATGATTTTCGTGGTCATTGATCATTCCAACTGCTTGCATGAACGCATAAATCGTTGTTGGGCCAACAAATTTAAAGCCATGCTTTTTTAAGCTTTTCGATATTTTCTGACTTAACTCAGTTTGTGCAGGTGCATCTTTATAATAAGGAACATCATTGATTTGGGCATGGTTATCTACGAAATCCCAAAACCATTTGACCATATCAACGCCATCATCCTTCATTTTTTGCCAAGCAATGGCATTATCACGAATGGCTTTTAACTTACCGATATGACGAATAATGCCTGCATCCTGTAATTTATACTCCAGATGGGTATCTGTCAGTTGTGCAATTTTGGTAATCGGAAATTTAAAGAAATGCTCTCGGTAGTTTTCTCTTTTTTTGAGTACGGTAATCCAAGACAACCCCGCTTGTTGTCCTTCTAAGCACAGCATTTCAAATAGATGCGCTTCATTATGATTGGGCACGCCCCATTCATGATCATGGTATTCAATATAAAGTGGATCATTTGAGCACCAACCACAGCGTTGCGTTGTCATTTAGATGCTCCTATGCATATTGAATGTGCGTTTTATATTTTAAATTCGAGCCATTGGTCTGTCTTATTATCCCAGAAGAATAACTCAGCTTGATTTAAGTCACTGAATTGAATCCAGATATCTTTACCTGTTTTATCTGCAAATCCTGTACTAATCAAGAGGGCATCGTCACTAATTTCCATAATCCAGCCCTGATGTGTTTGCCCATTCAGTACAATCTTTTGCTGATTGCCTGATTCTGCAAATTCAACTAAGCGATTGATTAAAGCTTCTGACATGAAAATTTCCTAAAACTATAAATTAAATTAACGTAAATACGGATAAGGATTGACTGCGCCACGTCCTTTCCCTGATAAATAAAGACCATAGTGCAGATGTGGAGCAGTATGACGTGCATTACCAGTATTGCCAACATAGCCAATGAGTGTACCTTTTTGAATATAGTCCCCCTCATTGAGACCACGTCGTTGATCACTCAGATGGGCATAATAATGCCATGCGCCACTCGGACCGAGTATCCAAATTACTTTACCACCTAAGTTATTGCTTTTTAAACTGGCAATAATCCCTTCGGTTGTACTATATACTTTTGTTCCACGTGGAGCCATGATATCAATACCTTCATGGCTACGACCTTGACTACGGGCTGCACCCCAAGTATCGGTTAAGTTTTTGGTTTTGACACCATCAACAGGAATTGAAAAGTGACTAGGGAGCGACATTGCTTTTAAATAGGCAACTTTATTTTGCGGTAGTGGCTGTGAAATGGTTTTTTTAGGAGTAGTGGTACAAGCCGTTATAAAAATAACGCAAAAACAAAGCAAGCTATAACGCATAAAAGCAGACACGAGACATCCTTATTCTTCAATTTTTGAGCATTTAAAAGTGGTAATCACTCGTGTTTGACTATGTCATACCTGTACAGCAGAGATCAATTTTTTCATGGCAGTTGGAAGCCCCATTTGTGTAGCTTTTTGTGGCGAGAGCCATTCACCGCCTAATTCAGCTTGTAGATACTCTTGTTGATCAGACTCAACTTGGACAATATGTGCTGTTAAAATCCAAGTGAAATGCGTAAAACTATGCGAAATTTGCACAGGTTCTGTTGTAGAAACCAATTTTAAGCTTTGGCAAATTTGCTGATATTTTGCATCATATTCAAAAATGGGTAAGCACCATAAGCCACCCCATAAGCCTGAATTCGGTCGTTGTTGCCATAACCAATCTTCACCCGATTTTAACAATAAAACTTTGGCTGATTTTACGGGCACAGGTTTTTTTGGTTTTTTATATGGGAGTTCAGTTTCAATGCCTTGTTGATGGGCTTTGCAATGTTGTTGCATAGGGCAATATAAGCACAATGGTTTTTTGGGTGTGCAAACCGTTGCACCTAAATCCATGATGGCTTGGGTATAGTCATGATTGCGTTCAACAGGGCAAAGTTGTGTTGCTATTTGCCACATGGCACGTTCATGAATAGGTTTAGACAAATCATCTTCAATGGCCAAGAAACGCGACAATACGCGTTTAACATTACCATCCATAATCACACCATATTCACGTAAACCGAGTGACATCAGCGCACCACCTGTAGAGGGTCCAATGCCAGGTAATGCGACCCATTCTTCTAAGCTTGTCGGAAATGATCCATGATGGTGTACTAAGCCTGCTGCTTTATGTAAATTGCGTGCACGGGCGTAATAACCTAAGCCCGCCCAATAAGGCGCAACGTCATCCCAAGAGGCTTGTCCTAGGTCATCGACAGTGGGGAAGCGTTCGACAAATCGAGTAAAGTATTGCAGTACAGTTTTCACTTGAGTTTGTTGCAACATGATTTCCGATACCCAGACTTTGTATGGGTCATCTACAATTTGCCAAGGCAAATCATGACGACCATGTTCATCGAACCAAGAAAGAAGAGCATCTGAAAAGGTAAATTGCGACATGCCAACTCAATGTTTTAAAGAGGAGGCTAGTATAGCGAAAGTGGAGAGAGTCTCGTGAAAATATTAGAGAACTGCATAACTAGAACCTCTCTTAATTTTTAGAGTTTGATTAGAAATGAAAAAAATTATATAGAAAGTCGATTCAAAATAGTCTTCTAAAAACAAGGCTTGAACCAATAAAAAAGATGCCGAAGCACCTTTAAAAATCAGAAAAATTATTTTTTCTCACATAACTTAAAAATGATTAATCGCTGATGACACCCCAGCGTTTATCTAATTTCAGCGCTTCATTTTTATAGCGTGGAATAATGTGGATATGGAAATGTTCAGCATTTTCGTCACCAAAGACATGTCCATCATTAAAGGCAATATGAAAACCTTCTGGCTGATGGCGAATCTTCAACTCATTACGAGCGAGCTCTAATAATGAAGACAGGCTTTTGCGTTCTTTCTCTGAGATTTCAAAAAAGGAGTCAACATGACGCAATGGTATAATCACAGTATGACCTTTTGATAATGGATTTGGTTCAGGCAAAATTGCGCCAAATTCATTTTTATCAATAATGTCATATTCGTCAAAGTCGCAATAAGGACACTTGTTCTCAGTCATTTTATTATCCTCTTATTAAATCAATACTTTTCAATTACATTGTTTGCTGAACATTTTATTTTATTCACCAAGTTGTTGCTTTAATAAAGCATACATTGCACTAAGTCCAGCTTTTTCAGCCTCTGGGTTATAACCTAAATCAACATCATTGGCTTTGGCACGTTCATCTGCCAGTGGGTTACTAAAGCCATGTTTGGCATCTTTTAAAATAATGACTTCATTTTTAACATCAGCATTTGCCATTTCTTGTTTAAAAGTTTCAACATCAGCTAAAGAAACCATCGTGTCTTTTTCGCCATGCAAAACTAAAATTTCAGCTTGAACCTTGCCTTTTTCAGCAGCAACTTGATGGCTTAAATTGGCATGGAAAGTGACGACTGCTTTGAGTGCTGCGCCTGAGCGAGCCAAATCTAAAATTACTTTACCGCCGTAGCAAAAACCAATTGCTGCAAGTCGCGTTGCATCGACTTCAGGTTGAGTAGCCAAAGTTGCTAAAGCTGCTGCTGAGCGGTCAACAATCGCTTCTTCTTGGAAGGTTTGCATCATCCATTCATAGGCTTGCTTAGCATCAGTGGTGACTTTCTTGTCACCATACATATCAATGGCAAATGCGGCGTAACCATGTTCAGCCAATTCTCGCGCACGTTGTTCGGTATATTCCGTTCGTCCCCACCATTCTGGTGCAACAATAACCCCAGCAACAGGTGTTGTCGTTGGTGCAGCAAAATAACCCACAAGTGTTGTGCCATCAGTCGCTGTGTACTGGATTTCTCGGGTCTGAATGCTGTTGGTCATTGGTTAAATCCTTGTATACAATGGGGAATAGGCCGATTAAATCATAAAAAAGTGATTTTAAAGTGACTTTGTTGCGAATATTAACAATAGAAGTGTGAGGAAATATTTTTACAAATTTGGCATAAAAAAAGAAGGAGTTAATCCTTCTTTCTTCAAAGACTTAATAGTTAAGGTTGAACTGAGCGCTATACTCGACCACGAGTAATAAATCCTATAATTGCAAGGATCACCGCAACAACCAATAAAATCACAGCAAAGTCTTTCGACATGCCTGCTACACCACCAAATCCTAATAAACTCGCGATTAAGGCAATGACAGCAAAAATGATAGCCCAACGGAACATAATTATTCTCCATGTTTTTTTATACGTGTAAATGAAGTATAGGGTTGATTAAAAAATCAACTATAGGTTTTATGTTTAAAAATACTGCAGAGTATTAATTTAAGTAAGTAATTTGTAATTTAGATTGTGAAAAAGAGTTATTCTAAAATGCTATAATTAGACCATATTGAGCAGATTTTAGACTTTATGAGCAGTGAATTACGTCCACAATTTTGGAAAACCTATCCACTTGATCAGTTGAACCAAGCGGAGTGGGAAGCTTTGTGTGACGGCTGTGGATTATGTTGCCTAGTAAAATTAGAAGATGATGAAACTCAAGAAGTTGCTTATACCAAAGTGGCGTGTAAACTTTTAGATTGTAAAACAGCACGTTGCTCAGACTATCCGAATCGTTTAGTACATGTGACAGACTGCATACAATTGACGCCTGAAAAATTACAAAGTATTCACTGGTTGCCACCGAGCTGTGCTTATCGTCGTTTAAATGAAGGAAAAAACCTACCTTCATGGCATTATTTAAATACGGGAACACGTGACAGTATCATCAAAGCAAGAAAATCAGCAGCTGGGCGTTGTGTTTCTGAAACAGAAGTACATGAAGATGACCTTGAAGACTATATCGTACGTTGGGTACGTTAAAAATTTTTAACGATTTGAAGAATATAAAATTTACTTGATAATAATTATCATTTAATATTTCTATACTCCATCTTCAGCCTCATTATTATGTTGAAATTTAATTCCTTTTCTAAAGCGTCATCTTTCATCTTTTTAAGTGTTGCGCTTACTTTTTCTTTCAGTCACAGTGCAATCGCCAAGCCCAATTTACAACCCTTAGGTGAAAATATTGCCGATATTGGCTCAAAATATTATCAATTTCAAATTAAAGAATTCAAATCTACAGATCAACAGCGAAATTATAAAGTTTGGTTAGGCATTCCAAAACAGATTAATCGACAACAGGCTCAGCCTTCTATTTTTATGCTCGATGGTAATTCTGTAATGTCGCGTTTAAATGAGCCACTGTTAAAAGAGATGACAGAGCAACAAGCACCTGTTTTAGTCGCAATTGGCTATCGAACCAATTTGCCCTTTGAGTCTAATTCACGTTCGCTCGATTACACCCCAGCAGACCAAACAGGCAAGCCAAGTATTGATCCAAGAAATGCTGAGCGGATGAGTGGTGGAAGTGAGGCTTTTCGTAAAGTTATTCTTGAACAAATTACACCATGGGTCAGTTCACAAGTTAAATTAGATGCGACTAGAAAAGCATTGTGGGGACATTCATATGGTGGATTATTTGTTCTCGATTCAATGTTAACAACTGATTCATTTAGCCATTATTTTTCTGCAAGCCCATCACTTACATGGGCAGATCAACGGATGTTGAAAAAAATTGCCAATACCGCAGTGACTTCCATTAAAACAAAACAGCTTTTGCTGATGGAAGGAGATATGAGTCTTCAACAAGCTGCAAAAGTCAGTCCAAATTTTGATTCAGCGATGATTCAAAACAATCGACAGGTGATTTCAGATTTGAATAAGCAGGGTGTTAAAGCCAAATTTTTGATTTATCCAAACTTAAGTCATGGTGAAGTTTTTGGTACATCTTTAATGGATGTTTTAAGTAATCGATTATTTTAAGTTTAAGGTGAGACATCTTACATAACCATTCATAAGCTCATTATTTTTCTTTCAAAGGAGAAATAAAAAGGCTTGATGAAAGAAGTCGAGTAAAGCTCAAAAATCATCAGCTAAAAAGGGTTGATTCAAACTATTCCATAGTAGACTATGGGTAGAAATTAATGATTTAAAAAGAATATGTCAGACACACACATCCCACTTCCTGAACGCCTTCGTCCTCGTGATTTGTCTGAAATTATCGGGCAGGATCATTTGCTGGGTGAACATGCACCTTTACGCCAAATGATTGATCAGGGTCATTTACCCTCGATTATTTTTTGGGGACCGCCTGGTGTAGGAAAAACCACGATTGCTTTATTGTTGGCTCAAGCAGTTGATCGCACATTTATCAGTCTTTCTGCATTGAATACGGGAGTGAAAGAACTCCGTGAAATCATTGCAGATAGTGGTGATTTACTGACACCTGTAGTGTTTATTGATGAAATTCACCGCTTTAATAAATCGCAGCAAGATGCATTACTTAACGCTGTTGAAAAAGGCAAAATAACTTTAGTCGGTGCGACGACTGAAAATCCATCCTTTGAAGTGAATGGCGCATTATTATCGCGCTGTCAGGTCTATACGTTAAATGCACTTAGTAATGAAGCCATCCAAGATTTAATTTTACGTGCCATTCGACAAGATCAATTTTTACAAGATCGTCATATTCAAATTGAAGAATATGATGCTTTGGTTCAGTTTGCAGCAGGTGATGCACGTAAAGCACTGAATTTGATTGATCTGGTTGCCAGTACTTTTGAAGCCGATGTTGAAAATATTGTAACCAATGCAATTGTGGTTAAAGTTGCGCAACAGAATATTGCACGTTATGACAAATCGGGTGAGCAACATTACGATCTTGTTTCTGCTTTTATTAAGTCGATTCGTGGTAGTGATCCTGATGCGACTTTGTATTGGATGGCGCGGATGCTCAAAGGTGGTGAAGATCCTGTTTTTATTGCACGCCGTATGTTGATTGCCGCTTCGGAAGATATTGGAAACTCCAACCCGAATGCATTATTACTGGCAGGTGAATGTTTCCGTTCAGTACAAGCGGTAGGTATGCCTGAGTGTCGAATTATTCTTGGGCAATGTGCTGTGTATCTTGCAACCAGTGCTAAAAGTAACAGTACTTATTTAGCCATTAATAAGGCTTTAGATTTAGCAGAAAAAACGGCAAATTTACCCGTGCCCTTACATTTGAGAAATGCACCAACGAAGTTGATGAAAGAACAGGGTTATGGGGTTGATTATCTTTATCCGCATAATTACCCAGAGCATTTTGTGATGCAGGAATATATGCCACCTGAGTTAAAAGGCACAAAGTTATATGAGTCTGCACGCAATAAGCGTGAGGTTGAAGGCGAGCGTTTGCAAGTGCGACGTTGGCAGCAAAACCAAGAGCAATAATCTAGAGTAAAAGTGAAAAATAAGAAGACTTGGCATCATCTAGTATTTTAAGTGGAAAGATATACAATCTGCTTAAAATTTATGATGTAAGCCAAGTTTAATTAAGCATACTTAGCTAGAACATCAATTTGCTTAATTTAGATCTTTAAAAGAAATGACTATGAAATTATTGAATTTAAGCATTGCTCTCATGGGTTTTATGTCTATTACGGCATATGCTGAAAGTATTGAATATAAAAAAATAACGCCTACGGTTAAAAGCCAAAATGTGAAAAGCAATGTACTAACAACCAAAGTACCTTTGCATCAAACAACACTATTAGAAGAAGATTTTGAGAAGCTAAAAATGCTTCCTTCAGGGTGGCGTATTCCTGGAAATAATGCAGGCAATATATCGCTTCAAGATGGCTTTTTACTCTTGGATGGACGGTCTAGTAGTATGACCCCGACGTCTATTTTATTGCCGAAAGACTTAGAAAAAGTACAAAATTATCGCATTGATGTAGATTTCACCTTAGACCAAGCACTCAATAATACGCGATGGGGTAGTATCATTTATGATGTTGTGGAAACTCAAGGTGTTATACCTATCCAATATTACCAATTTACAATACGAGCAGATGCTGCTGCAAAAAATGGTACGGAATTTGGTCGTAAGCAAAAAAATGGACAATGGAATGTACAAGCAATCGCACCATTTTCAGAGAATATTCACCCGCAAAAAATTTATAAAGCCACGATTATTGTGCATGCTAATCGTGTTCAACACTATTTAAATCAAGTTTTAGTTCAAGATGTTGAAGTACCTCAATCTTCCTTAAAAGGTGGAATAGGACTGTCGGTTGCAGGTGCTTTACTCAAAGTTAAAAAAATTAAAATATCTGAACAAAGTGATCAATTACCTGTAGTGAAAAGTAATTTTACTCAAGTACAAGAAATAGAAACTGGTGTGGCTTTAGCTCCGACTATCATTCAAAAAATAAATCATCCATCAGAATCTATGGTCACGAGAGCGAATCAGGTTTTTTATCATCTCGATCAAAAACTCAATTTGATTGACCGTTCAGGTACTGTTGTTACAACATTGTCGAAATATCTTGAAGAGAAACAACGTAAAACCATTCCAGTACTCAAAATTCAAGATCAGATGACGCTTGAAGCGTTAAAGCAATTGAGTCAGACACATGATATTTCGGATATCACTTTATTATCCAATCAAAGTGAATTATTAAATTTAGCCCATAATATTGTACCAATAGTGAGAACAGCTATAGATTTAAGCGCGATGACGCATTTAAGTAATAGCAGAAAAGACCTTTCATGGATTGTGCAACAAGCCAATCAGTCTTTGTCAAAAATTGTTGTTTTGCCAACTAAATTAGTAAATAAAGATAATGTCAGTTTTATTCAAAGGTTATTAATGACAGTTTGGGTCGATTCATCGACCACTCAAATTCAAGATGTAGCTTCACTTCTTACTTCAGGCGTAAATGGAGTTATGACGTCGAATAGCGAATTATTTATCCAAGTATTAAAACAATTTCCCAAAAATACTTTATTGCGAAAACCTTTGATTATTGGACATCGAGGTGTACCCAGTCTTGAAGATGAAAACACTTTAGAGAGTGCAAAACATGCTGTAAATTTAGGTGCTGATATTGTAGAAAATGATATTTACATCACCAAAGATAATCATCTCGTAGTGATGCATGATGATACGGTTGACCGTACAAGCAACGGTCATGGAAAAATTGAAGAGATGACACTTGCTCAAGTTCAGCAACTGAGAACAAAGAATAAAAATTATAAAATTCCAACATTAGCGGATTACTTTAAAGCATTTAAAAATACGAAAAACTTTGTATTAATGGTTGAAATGAAAAGTGCGAATCCTCAGTTGGTACCAGCCTTAAAAGAAGAAATTAAAAAATATGAGGTTGAAGATCAAGTAGTGACAACATCATTTAATCGAGATCAAATTCAGCGTGCAAAAGCTAATTTATCAGGGACTTCTCGAGGGATATTAGTTGGAGCAATGCCAAATTCGACGAATCCACTGAATAATGCACAACAAATTATGTGGGATGCACAAAAATATACTGCCACATACAATTCGGCATACCGTAATGACTTAATCAGTTTGATGGAAGCAACCAAGCATAGAGGAATTAGTTTTTGGCCCTGGAATTTAGATGATGTTGCATTTAAAAAATTGTATGTGGCTGGAACCGATGGCATTACTACCAATGCGACACAGTTTTATTCAAAATATATTGTCGATATTCAAGCACCGACAGATATTAAGGTAAAAGTTGGGCAAGCATTGAATGTGAATACTCAGTTAAGACAACAAGATGGAACTGAATTAAAACAACAGGCTCAGCAATTTATTATTTTGTCTGGCTCGCCAAAGCATGAGTTTAAAGAGGGTATTTTAGTCTTTACTGAAAAAGGTACAGCTTATGTTTTAGCGGGCTATAAATATCAAATTGATCAGCAGTATTCATATAATATTTTTTCTAAACCTTTGAAAGTACAAGTACAGTAAGCGATTTATACAAACTTGTACGAAGAATACCGAGAATGCTAAACATAAAAAACCGAGCTATTTAAGCTCGGTTTTTTATGTATTTCAAACAGAATTAGATATCTGAAAGGTCAACACCAATACGTGTAGCAACTTCTTCATAGGCTTCAACGACACCGCCTAAACCTTGACGGAAACGGTCTTTGTCGAGTTTTTTCTTGGTATCTTTGTCCCATAAACGGCAACCGTCTGGAGAGAATTCATCACCTAGTACGATACGGTCGTGGAATACACCAAATTCAAGTTTAAAATCAACAAGAAGCATGTTGCCTTTGTCGAATAACTCTTTCAGTACAACATTCACTTTTTGAGTGAGTTCTTTCATTTGTGCCAATTGTTCTGCATTAGCCCAACCTAAAGCAATCGCTTGAGATTCGTTGACCATTGGATCACCCAATGCATCATCTTTAAAGAACAATTCAAAAGTAGGAGGAGTAAGCTCCAAACCTTCTTCAACACCTAAACGACGGCACAATGAACCTGCTGCATAGTTACGCATTACGCATTCTACAGGGATCATTGTTAATTTTTTAACTAAAACTTCAGTTGGAGAAAGCAATTTCTCAAAGTGAGTTTCAATACCAGCCTCAGCCAATTTTTCCATGATAAAGGCATTAAAAAGGTTATTCACCTTGCCCTTACGATCTAGTTGCTCTATTTTTTCGCCATTGAATGCAGATGCATCATCACGGAAAACTAAAATTAGATGATCAGCACTCTCTGTTTCATAAACAGATTTAGCTTTACCAGTATAGAGCAAGGTTTGTTTTAACATTGGGGAACCTTTTTCAAAAAAATTGCCTAGAACGACTAGGCTGGCCAGTTTTGGTAAATCTGGGTTAACAATTCTGCAGCTTTTTCTTTGTCTGCAAAACTGCTATCGGCATTGAATACCGCAATATTATTGCTTGAACCTACAGAAGTGAGCTTGACCACATAGATCTTATTATCGATCTTGATTGTTGCTTCATTCGCATTTTTGCTCTTTCCGACAACGTTATGGTTAAGACTACTGAGGGTGGCAAGTGCGTATTGCCAAATTGTAGCAGAATTCCCATCAATTTTGATCAACGGATTACCATTTCCATCAGTCAAAAGCTGTGGTCGTCCGACATTTGTACTCGTTGTTGTATCTTGTACAACAGTATTCGTTTGAGTCACTTCTGGGCGAGGTAATTCAAAACGGTTACCACGCTTATTTTCAAGTTTTGGTGCGTGTTCAATTGCAAGTTGATCAACCACAGGAGCTGGATACAATGGCGTCGCTGGTCTAACCATCGAACCTTCAGGGTATTTTAGCGGCTCTAAAGTGGTTGTGTCTTTATAATCTAAAGAACCGTTGTTGATTCCAATTGAACTACAACCCGCTAAACTTAAAGCTGAAAGGGCAAGGGTTAAACCAAAACGTAATTGCATAATACTAAGCTCTTATTGAATGACACCCGCTGCTTTGAGTTCTTCACGCAGTGGAGTGCGATATTGTTCTGCAAGCGGAGTTAACGGTAGGCGGATACCTGTACCAATTAATTCCATTTCATGAAGTGCCCATTTCACTGGAATTGGGTTCGATTCACAAAATAGAATATTGTTTAATTTTGCAACTTGAGCATCTTTTTCTTTCGCAAGATCTGTATTACCTGCAATTGCAGCAGCACAAAGCTCACTCATAATTTTTGGTGCGATATTGGCGGTAACAGAAATATTACCCTGAGCACCCAATGCAATAAGTTCACGTGCAGTGGCATCATCACCTGAGTAAACCACCATTTCTTTGCCTTGAAGACCATCTAGAAGTTCTTTACCACGAGGAACATCACCAGTTGCATCTTTAACGCCAACAATGTTGGATATATCGGCTAAACGAATAACCGTTTCATTCAACATATCTACGCCAGTACGGCCTGGAACATTGTATAAAATAATTGGTAAATCAACAGCTTCAGCAATTGCTTTATAGTGTTGATATAAACCTTCTTGAGTTGGCTTATTATAATAAGGGGTTACCAAAAGTGCAGCGTCTGCACCAATATCTTTTGCTTCTTTGGTAAGCTCAATTGCTTCATGAGTTGAGTTTGCACCAGTTCCGGCAATAATAGGAATGCGTTTATTGGCGACACGAATCACTTCTTTAATGACTTTAGTGTGTTCAGCCATGCTTAGCGTAGATGCTTCGCCAGTTGTACCAACGGCAACAATACTATTCGTGCCTTGTTCTATATGCCACTCAACGAGCTTCTCGAGACCCTTCCAATCTACGCTGCCATCTTCAAACATGGGGGTGACGATTGCGACAATTGAGCCTTGAATGATCTGTGCTTGCTGAGTCATTTTGAAAAAATATCCTATTTTTCCATCCATTGAGATTAAAAATGAGTATGGACGGTTGCAGTATTTTGATTTGAGCCTAAACAATCAGGTTAGAGATTGCATAATGCTTATGCAAATTATGACTGATTCAGCGTAGGAGAACAATATACTTTGATCGAAGCAGGAGAAATCTTTATAAAAAGAAACAAATACTTCACATATTACTTTTTATTTTTGAAAAGAACTTTGTTTTGTATGTTGAATATAATGTGTATTGATCTAATTTCTAGATTTCAAATCTGAATAGTGTTGTTGAATCAGGTTCGATGAAAAGATTAAGAATTTTACTTAAGTATGAATCAGTCCTCTGCTTTTTCTTCAATGGGAAATTAAAAAATTGTATGCAAGGATGGTATACATGGGCTTTGATTAGATTTATTTAAGATTATATAAGACGCAAGCATGATTAAAATAATGGAAAAATTTTTAAGTAAAAATATTTTATTTACCGTTTATTCAGAGCATTTTTCTATATAAAAAAGTAAGTTAGTTATTAAGTGGTGAGAATGATGCAGTAGAGCAATACCATTCTCGACTATTTTAATCAGATTTCAGCATCAATTTATTACTTTTTTAACTAGATCGTGATGAGATTAAAACAGTAGTTTTCAACTTTTGAAATCATGAATAAATCTTTTTCTAACACTTATTGATAGTTATCTTGGCCTTAAGTGTACTTGATGATGTGTAGGTCATTATCCAACAGCATTAATGAAAAGGATTTTTAAGATGGATAGATCATCAACACAAATAGATAGAAAGCATTCTACGATTACCATATTTATTTGCTTTTTAATTGCCATTATTGAGGGTATTGATATTCAGGCAGCAGGCGTTGCAGCCTCAGGTATTAAAGAGTATTTCTCCTTAGATGCATCTCAGTTAGGTCTATTTTTTAGTATTGGGATTTTGGGCTTATTGCCTGGTGCATTGGTCGGTGGACGTTATGCAGATCGGATTGGTCGAAAAAAGGTATTAATTGCTTCTGTCTCAATTTTTGCAGTTTTCACCTTATGTACAGTCTGGGTCAATAGTTTCTATACATTGTTATTGGTTCGCTTTCTTGCAGGTGCTGGCTTAGGTGCAGCCATGCCCAATTTAATTGCTTTAGCATCTGAGTCTACCCATTCTGAAAACCGCGGGCGCGCTGTTGGGTTAATGTACTGCGGTATGCCAATAGGGGCAATTATTGTATCGCTCTTAGCCGCAAAATTAGCTTCAACAGATTTAAGCACCAGTTGGAAAACGATTTTTTATGTCGGTGGGTTAGTTCCTTTAATTGTTGTTCCAATTATGATGAAGTTTTTACCTGAATCACGTGAGTTTTTAAAAGCACAACAACAAGTAAAAAGTTCAGATACGAAACCCCTTTCTTTTAAAGATTTATTTAGCCGTGAATTTGCACCGCGAACAATTTTACTTTGGATCAGTTACTTTTTTACCCTCATGGTGGTTTACATAATGCTCAGTTGGTTGCCATCATTATTTACTGAGCTAGGTTTTAGCCGTAAAGATGGCAGTATGGCAATGGTTTATTTCCAAATTGGAGCAGCAATCGGTACTGTTATTTTGGGTATGTTGATTGACCGTTGGAATAAGGCTTATGTCATTATTTTGATGTATTTAGGTATTCTTGTCGGATTATTTAGTCTAAATGCTGCGACAACTTTGAATCTTATGTTTGTTGCTGCTGCCATTATGGGAACATTCACCATTGGTGGGCAAGGCGTGCTTTATGCGTTTGGTAGTTTTGTTTATCCAACACATTTACGAGGTCAAGGCGTGGGTGCAGCATCGGCAGTTGGGCGTATAGGCGCAATGATGGGGCCAGCTATTGCTGGACAATTACTGGCAATGGGCAGTGGTGCGACGGGTGTTATTTCTGCTGCAATTCCATGCATTGTCATTTCAGCAATTATTATGGTGTTATTAACACGACGTTTAGAAACTGCATAAACTAAACAGTTTAAGTATTTAAAAAGCTCGCATATGCGGGCTTTTTAATTGCGATACAGTAAGTTTGCCAATTTGGTTTTACTGTTTAATATAGAGACGAATTTTCTAATAATTTTTATTTTTTAATAAACATAAGTTTTGGGGAGTAGTGATGATGTTGCAATATGAAAGAAGTGCTTTAATTATTGTAGATGTACAAAATGGGTTCACCCCAAATGGAAATTTAGCAGTTGTCCATTCAGATGAAATTATTCCATCAATTAACCAACTGGCTAAGTATTTTAAAAATATTGTTCTCACACAAGATTGGCATCCTGAAAATCATATTTCTTTTGCCGAAAATCATACAGGAAAACAAGCGTATGAAACGATCGAACTTGATTATGGTACACAGGTTTTATGGCCATCGCATTGTGTACAAGGCACACCAGATGCTGACTTTCATCCAGATTTAGAGATTACGACAGCACAATTGATTATCCGAAAAGGATTTCATTCACAAATTGACAGTTATTCTGCATTTATGGAAGCTGACCATAAAACATCGACAGGATTAGCAGGCTATTTAAGAGAACGTGGGATAGATACTGTTTATATGGTTGGAATAGCGACCGATTTTTGTGTAGCGTGGACAGCGATTGATGCAAGTAAATTAGGCTTTCAAAGTTACGTGATTGCAGATGCAACCAAAGGTATCGACTTAAATGGTTCTTTGCAACATGCTTGGCAAGAGATGTTCGCGAGTGGTGTAAAAAAAGTTTATCTCAAAGATATTTTGAGTGAAAAAGAGTAATACAGATTTTGCATAAATCTCATTTTTATCAATCTATGGATATAAAAATAAGATTTAGATTTTTATCCGCTTTAAGATAAAGCATATATTGCTCAGATTTGAGTAACCTACACAAAATGATATAGAAGGGATGTATGTCTGCATTATTGCGTTTTACTCAGTTTATTCAAAAAACATTTGCCTTGTGGGTGGTTTTATTCGCAGGCATTTCTTTGTTTGTACCAGAAGCTTTTGTATGGATGAAAGCTTATATCCCATGGATGCTAGGGATTATCATGTTTGGTATGGGAATGACCATGACGGTTGATGACTTTAAAGGGGTTTTACAAAGTCCAAAAGCTGTTTTTATTGGTGTGGTTGCACAATTTTTGGTGATGCCAGGTTTGGCTTATGCATTGTGTCAATTATTTCAATTACCTGCAGAAATTGCAGTAGGTGTCATTTTAGTGGGTTGTTGTCCGGGAGGCACAGCATCTAATGTGATTACTTATATGGCAAGAGGAAATACAGCTTTATCAGTAGCTTGTACTTCAGTTTCCACATTATTGGCTCCAATTCTGACACCTGCTATTTTTTATTTATTGGCAAGTCAATGGCTACACATTAATGCAGGCTCTATGTTCGTTTCAATTTTACAGGTTGTACTTTTCCCCATTATTTTAGGGCTGATCGCAAGAGCGTTCCTTAAACAAAAAGTTGAACAATATATTCAAGTTATGCCACTAATTTCGGTGATTGCGATTGTTGCCATTGTTGCAGCAATTATTGGGGCGAGTAAAACGGCAATTTTGCAATCAGGATTACTCATTCTAGGTGTTGTTATTTTGCATAATGCTTTAGGTTATCTATTGGGTTTTTGGGCAAGTCGGTTCTTCAAATTGCCTTATACAGATTGTAAAGCCATTTCAATTGAAGTTGGAATGCAAAATTCTGGTTTAGGAGTGGCATTGGCAGCAGTCCATTTTGCAGCATCTCCAATTACAGCTGTTCCAAGTGCAATTTTTAGTTTGTGGCACAATATATCAGGTCCTGCTTTGGCAACTTATTGGGCGACAAAAGCAGATAAAATACAAAAAGAACAAGAATAAAATCTGAAAAATAATTTACAGGATCATGGAGGGCTTAGGCTCTCTTTTTAATTTAAATATCCAGGATTTGTAAAAACTGATCTTCAGTGATGACTGTAAATCCATGTTGTTTGAGTAGAGCAGACGTGACGCCATTACCTTGAATTTTATTTCCTGAAAATGAGCCATCATAGATCAGCTCTGATCCACAGGATGGGCTGTTCGCTTTTAATATAACATGTGTAATTTGATGCTTTTGTGCGAGTTGTAAGGCTTTATAAGCACCTTGTATGAATGCATTAGAAACATCATTACCTGCTGAGTCTAAGACTTTGGCTTTGCCACACAAAACATCTTCACCATTTCCACCGACAATTTCAGCAGCTAAACGCGGGGTGCTTAATCCACCTAAAACTTCAGGGCAAATAATCACAGCTCGTTGTTCAATGACCAGTTGGCGTAGTTTTTGTTGTAGGCAGTTTTGACCATCGTAACGGACATTTTCTCCAACGAGGCAGGCACTGATGAGGTATTTAGGCATAGAATTTTGCTACAGATATTCACTATTCAATCGTCAAAATTGAGCAGTACAATGAATTGTGACTGCGGATTAGGTTTCAAGTTTAACTGAAAGTTGA
This sequence comes from Acinetobacter sp. ANC 3832, assembly GCF_002135415.1. Taxonomy (GTDB): domain Bacteria; phylum Pseudomonadota; class Gammaproteobacteria; order Pseudomonadales; family Moraxellaceae; genus Acinetobacter. The sequence continues at coordinate 393,546 of NZ_NEGJ01000002.1, read as the reverse complement.
GAATATTATTCTATGGCAATTTATGTGGATCGTGCAAAAGTTTCTTTTAGGGGACAAGAATGGTGTCATTTAATGGCAGATACACTGGATGAACTGCATTATTTTGTAAAAATGGTTGGAATTGATGCACGCTTATTTCATCAGTCAGCCTCTTATCCACATTACGATATTACTTTATCAATGCGAATGATAGTACTAGCACATGGAGCAATTGATGCAGATCGTAAAATGATTATTAGGTGTGGTAAAAAGCTAAAACAAGAATTGCAACTGAGCCAAATATATCTGGGACAATAAAAAACAGCCTACTATTATAGTAAGCTGTTTTGAGTAAATCAGTATGAAAATTAAAAAGTGCTTAGTGAGTATAAGTTATTGATTATTCGACAGTTACGCTTTTTGCTAAGTTACGTGGTTGATCGACATCAGTACCACGTAAAACAGCAACATGATACGACAACAATTGCACTGGAATACTATAAACAATCGGTGCTAATAATGAGCTAATTGTCGGAACATTGACAACGTGTTGACGATCTTTATTTTTAATACCGCTGTTTTCATCAGCAAATACAAATAGCTCGCCACCACGTGCTTGGACTTCTTCCATATTGGATTTAAGTTTATCCAACATCTCATCTTTAGGCGCTAAAATAACCACAGGCATATCATTATCAACAAGTGCCAAAGGCCCATGTTTTAATTCACCAGCAGCATAACCCTCAGCATGAATATATGAAATCTCTTTCAGCTTTAAAGCACCTTCTAGTGCGATCGGGAACTCTGTACCACGACCTAAGAACAAGCAATGCTGCTTTTCTTTAAATAAGTCAGATAAACGCAGAATTTCTTGATCATTTTGCAAAGTATCTAAAATAACTTTTGGAAGATGCCAAAGTTCAGCTGTGATTTCTGCAATTTTCTCAACAGTAATACTTTGTTTTACTTGACCAATTTTAAGAATCAAGAGAATTAAAGCCGCAAGTTGCGTGGTAAATGCTTTGGTTGAAGCAACACCAATTTCAGGACCAGCAAGTGTCAACAAATGGTGATTGGTTTCACGAACCATCGATGAGGTTGCCACGTTACAAATAGTCATTGTTGTAATATTCAGACCTTTGGCTTTTGAACGCTTTTGCGTATCACGTAATGCAGCTAAAGTATCAGCGGTTTCACCTGACTGAGAAATACAAACATAGAGTGTATTTCCAACAATCACAGGTGAGCGATAGCGGAATTCGCTCGCAATTTCAACCTGACATGGCAGATCAATTAATTGCTCAAACCAATATTTTCCAATCATTCCAGCATGGTAACTGGTACCACAAGCAATGATTTGCACTTGTTGAATATTAGCAAAATCAACGTCAGCATTGTTCAAGAAATCATCACGTAAACTATTGCCATTTAACGCTTGAGAGATTGTTTGTTGAATGGCTTCTGGCTGTTCGTAAATTTCTTTCAGCATATAATGCTTATATTCACCCTTAGATGCGTTACTGACTGTTGCATCCAATTCTTTTATAGGGCGATCAACCAATTGACCATTTACAAAAACTTCAATCGTTTGACGTGTTAAACGTGCAATATCACCTTCTTCAAGGTACATAAAACGGTTAGTCACAGGTAGCAATGCCAATTGGTCAGAACTGATGAAATTCTCACCAATACCTACACCAATCACCAACGGTGAGCCTTCACGTACAGCAATCAATTGATCAGGATGTGCTGTATGCACGATACCAAGGGCATATGCACCTTTTAACTGAGGAACAACAAGCTCTACAGCTTTAAGTAAATCAGGTGTTGATTTCAGTGCTTCATGAACTAAATGTGCAACGACTTCTGTATCCGTTTGAGAAGTAAACACATAGCCTAAAGCTTCAAGATCATCTTTAAGTTCTTGATAGTTTTCGATGATCCCGTTATGTACCACAGCAACATCACTAGAAATATGCGGATGCGCATTATTTTCAGTCGGTTTACCATGTGTCGCCCAACGAGTATGTGCAATCCCTAATGAACCCAAAATATTTGATTCAGAAACAGCTTGTTCAAGATTCGCAACTTTACCGACACGGCGTTCACGTAAAATGTGACCTTGATCGACCAATGCCACGCCTGCTGAGTCGTAACCACGGTACTCAAGACGCTTTAAACCTTCAATTAAAATATCTGTAATGCTACGTTCAGCAACGCCGCCAACAATTCCGCACATATTTATATCCTCTTATTTCGTGACCTTTTGGGGACGTTGATAATTTTCTTTTGAAATTTGTTTTGCACGTTCAAATGCAAGACTATGGTCAGCCACGTTATGGGTAATGACTGAGCCTGCGCCAGTCGTTGCGCCGTGACCAATGGTTAGGGGAGCAACGAGTGAGTTATTGGTACCAACAAAGGCATTATTACCAATAATGGTTTTGTGTTTATTGGCACCGTCATAGTTACACGTAATCGTACCTGCACCAATATTAGAGTTTGAACCAATTTCAGCATCACCCAAATAAGTGAAGTGATTGGCTTTAGAACCCACGCCCACAGTGGTATTTTTAACTTCTACGAAGTTACCGATATGAACTTCGTTCGCCAATTTTGCACCAGGACGTAAACGTGCAAAAGGGCCAATTTGTACATTTTCACCGACAATCGCATTGTCAAATACGCTATAAGGTTGAACTTTGGTGCCTGCTGCAATCGTTGTATTTTTAATCACACAACCTGCACCAATTTCAACATTGTCACCAAAAGTACATTCACCTTCAATGATCACGTTAATATCGATACGTACATCTTGACCAACAGTCAATTGACCACGCAGGTCAAAACGAGCAGGATCAATTAAATGCACACCTTGTTGCATTAATTTTTTAGCTTGATAATGTTGGAATTCACGTTCTAAAGCAGCAAGTTGTATACGGTCGTTTACGCCTTCAACTTCAAATGCTAGTTCTGGTTGAATTGAAGCGATTTGCAGACCATCAGCCAATGCCATCGCCACAATATCAGTTAAATAATATTCACCTTGAGCATTGTTATTACTTAGTTTTGGTAACCATTCATGTAGTTTGGCATTGCTCACACAGTAAATACCTGTGTTGATTTCTTTAATTTGATGTTGTTCTGCGGTCGCATCTTTATGTTCTACAATAGCTTGAATTTGACCATCTTTACGCACAATACGACCATAACCTGTCGAATCTGCTAAAGTTAATGTAACCAGTCCAATACCTGTACCTGTTGAAGCATCAATCAAACGTTGTAAGGTACTTTGTTGCACACACGGAACATCACCAGACAAGATTAAAGAAAGACCCTCTTGCGGAAGAACAGGCAAGCTTACTTTGACAGCATGACCTGTACCGAGTTGCTCTGTTTGCTCAACCCATTGAATATTTTCATGGGTAAATACCTGTTGAACAAGCTCACCACCGTGTCCAAAAATAGTAATGATGTTTTCAGCGTGTAATTTTTTTGCTGTTTCAATCACATGACCAAGTAATGGACGTCCTGCTAAAGGTTGGAGTACCTTGGGTAAACGAGAACGCATTCGCGTTCCTTTACCTGCTGCAAGAATAATCACAGTAGTTGACATAACACACCTACAGATTGGCTTAAGCCATAGAAAAATATAAATAAATTATTATACAGATAGCAGCCCAAACACCTGCGATAATATCATCAAACATGATGCCGAAGCCACCACCGACTTGGCGGTCAATTACACGTATAGGCCAAGGTTTCCATATATCAAATAAACGGAAGAGGGCAAATCCAATCAATACCCATAACCAACTCATTTGTCCAAAGTAGATTAAGGGTAAAAATGTAATAGATTGTCCTGCAAACTCATCCCAGACAATACGTCCATCATCATGCACACCCATGATTTCTGCAGTTTTTCCACAAATCCATATGCCAATCAAAGACATGATTATAATGGCTGTAATGGAGCCAGTGAATCCAATTGCAAGCCAAAGTGGCACGAACAAAAGTGCAAATGCAGAACCAAATGTTCCGGGTGCTTTGGGTGCAAGACCTGAGCCAAAACCCACACCGCAAAATACGATAATGCGTTCAGACCATGTCATTGTATTGAAGACAATTGGTGGTTTATGCAAAATGTTGATATCCATGAAGTTGAAGCGGATGATCTAAGCCATCTTTCTCAAAAGTTAAACCGCATTCTTGTGTAATTTTCCCAATAATTGTGGTTTTAACATTGGGCTGTAATTGCAAAAGTTCTTTATAGTTCTGCGCATTTATTGTAAAGCATAACTCATAATCATCACCGCCTGCTAGTGCATATTTCCACTGCATAGTATCGGATAACTGGCTTAAATCAATATTAATGGGTAATTGGCGAAGTTCAATTGTTGCACCGACTTTCGATGCTTCTAAAATATGTCCTAGATCTTGGGCTAAACCATCCGAAACATCAATCATGCTCGAAGCTAAGCCTTTGAGTAACTGTCCTAATTCACACCGCGGTGTAGGATAGTCGAGGCGCCTTTGTAAAGGATGACCTAAATGTTGTAGTGCAAATGCTGCATCACCCAGAGAACCACTGACTACAATAAGGTCATCTATTTGTGCGCCAGAGCGCGTAACAGCTTGACCCGTTTCAATCCAACCCAGTGCGGTGACTGTAATGGTGAGATGAGGGCTTTGTGTGGTATCACCACCGATAAGACTGACATTGTATTGGTCACAGCATGCATAAAGACCATTACTAAATTCTTGCAACCATTCTTCATCAATATTGGGCAAGCTGATTGCCAATAAAATGCTTTGAGGCTTTGCACCCATAGCGGCAATATCTGAAAGATTGACAGCAACACTTTTCCAACCTACAGCATGAGGCGAAGTGTCTAAAGGGAAATGTCGACCTGCAATAAGTGTATCTGCGCAGATGACCAATTGCTGGTTTGCAGGGGGAGTGAGCAGGGCTGAGTCGTCACCGACGCCTAAATCAACGCAAGCATCACGCTTACGATTAAAATAGGTTTCTATAATTGAAAACTCAGCCATCTCAACAACAACTTATTTCGCGGATTGCTTTTCTGCTTCACGCAGGCTGTTTGCTAAACGGTCTAATACACCATTGATGTATTTATGACTGTCTGCACCGCCAAAGTGTTTTGCAAGCTCAATTGCTTCATCAAGAACAACGCGATACGGAACTTCAAGATGATCTTTCAGTTCGTATGCGCCTAGACGCAATGTTGCAAGTTCCACACCATCCAATGCATCAATCTCGCGATCAAGTACAGGGATCAGTAAAGCATCTAATGCTTCATGAGTGGCAACCACTTGCGTCAGCAATTCATGGTAATAACCGAGATCCACCTTGTGCATGGCATTTTCCACACGTGTACGTGCTTCAATTTCATGAACTGGGTTGTGGCTCATCTGCCATTCATAAATTCCTTGTACAGCAAAACGACGTGCTTTGCGTTTCGCTGCATAAGTTGCTTGGAGTGTCTGCGACATGCTTTAAATCGCCTTTAACAAATTAACCATTTCAATTGCAGTAAGAGCAGCTTCGCCACCTTTATTGCCTGCTTTTGTACCAGAGCGTTCAATCGCTTGTTCAATACTATCCGTAGTTAATACACCATTGATTACAGGTAAGCCAGTATCTAAACCAACTACACCTAAACCTTTGGCACATTCGCCAGCAACGAAGTCAAAATGTGGCGTACTACCACGAATGACTGCGCCAAGAGCGATAACTGCATCAAAGTTACCTGATGCAGCTAATTTTTTAGCGACAACGGGAAGTTCCCATGCGCCTGGTGCATGAACGACAGTGATATTATCGTCGGATACACCATGACGATGCAACGTATCAATTGCACCTTCTAGTAAATGTTCAACAACAAAGCTGTTAAAACGACCAACTAAAATCGCGTAACGACCTTCGCTCGCGAGATGTAATAAACCTTCAATACGGCGAATCGCCATAGCAACCTCGATATTAATAAATGTTATTGAACAGAATTTTGATCTGCGGTGACATATTCCACCACTTCTAAATTAAAACCAGACAAGGCATTAAAGCGTAATGGTGAGCTTAATAGCTTCATTTTTTCAACGCCTAAATCACGCAAAATTTGTGCACCGACACCAATTGTTTGGTATTGCTGAGACAATGCCGCATTCGATTTAGTCGGTTTGGGAGCAGACAATGCGTCTAATGCAGGACCAAGGTCAGATAAATGACGTTGACCAATCCATACCAAGACACCGCGATCACTGGCAGCAATCATTTTTAGGGCTTTATCTAAATTCCAAGCCGCTTCACCATCTTTCTTATTCAATTTTAGCAAGTCACGTGCAGGATTAAAACCATGTACACGAACAGTGGTCACGCCTTCTGTTGGTTGACCTTTGACTAAAGCCAAATGAATATCTGGGTTACCTAATTCACGGTAACGATATAAATCAAATGTACCGTATTCAGTTTCAATGCTTTGCTGATCAATACGTTCAACCGTTTGTTCATTGGTCATACGGTAGTGAATAAGGTCGGCAATTGTACCTATTTTTAAACCATGCTTTTCAGCAAAAACTTCTAAATCAGGACGGCGCGCCATTGTACCGTCTTCATTAATGATTTCACAAATGACAGAGGCTGGTTCTAATCCCGCAAGACGTGATAAGTCACAGCCTGCTTCAGTATGACCTGCGCGGTGCAATACACCACCAGGTTGCGCCATTAATGGGAAAATATGTCCCGGTTGTACAATATCAGCAGGTTTGGCATGTGCTGCAACAGCCGTTTGAATGGTATGTGCACGTTCAGCAGGGGAGATACCTGTAGAAATACCTTGAGCAGCTTCAATCGAAAGCGTGAAGTTAGTACCATGTTGTGCACCATTGGCATCTACCATAAGGGGTAGATTCAATTGCTTACAACGGTCACGACTTAAAGTAAGACAGACTAAACCACGTGCATGAGTGATCATAAAGTTGATGTCTTCAGGGCGTACGTGTGTCGCAGCGATAACTAAATCACCTTCATTTTCACGATCTTCATCATCCATGAGGATGACCATTTTCCCTGCGCGGATATCTGCTACAAGCTCTTCAACAGTATTGAGCGGCATCAACCTTCACCTTCTTGTTGTGTCTGAATGACATTTTGATTAATTCATAGTGGCATAGTCTAACGTGTTTTCACGTGTTTTGCCTATGCTTATCACATTCCGATTGCTATGACTGTTATACACAGCTTAGTAGTCGATTGAAAAGATGTGATAAATCTAAAATAGAAGATTCTGTTTAAAGAATAGACATTCACTTGCCATATTTAATGATAATGATATTTAAAAATGCAAAAAGCCCGATAGAACTGAATGCTTATCGGGCTTTAAACGATACATATGTGTTAGATGTCAGAGGTTTGTTCTGAATGATTGTTATGTTCAGATGATTTTTTTTTGCCTTTTAAAATTTCAGTACGAATGGTTTGTGCAATTTCAGCACAATCTGTATTCATTCCATTGATCATAAAAGCATGACGCGTCAATACGTTGGTTGGATTCGGCAATGCTAAAAGTTGATAGCATCCACTAATCTGTTTTAAGTGATCATTGCTTAAATACAATGCCATTTCTTTTGCAATAAGATGATGTGTTAAGCGTTCAGATGCTTGTAATGCATCCAATTGCATAGCTTCAACAGCTGAGCTGACAGCACAACGGGTTTGTAAAACGAAGCGTTTATCTTCTCTGTAGCGTTTATACAGAACCTCAGATAAAAGCTGAAACACCGATGCAATCATTAATAAGCATTCAGCTGCATTGGTTTGCGTCGCTGAAATACTCACGATTGCCCCATTTTGATTGAATTCTTGATTACGTACAAAATCATGTGAGTTCAGTTTGAAATGTTGCGCGCACAGCTCAATGCTTTTATTCAAAAAAATCTGGCATAAATTAAAGTAAGGCAATGAAACTGATTGATTCACCGTATTCATCAATTGTTTAGGGTCATAATGTTGGATATTAAGCGCTAAAATATCTTGATCAACTGAAAACTCAGTCGGTACTTTTTTCGGTTCAGGTTTTACTTTAACTTGTTGTTGCGCTTGAGCAATAGCAAGGGTTCGATTGGCTTTTTCTGCTTCTAAAGCTTCTGTAAGCTGTTGAATTTCGTGTTTAAGACGAGCTTCATTGTTTAAACGTGTCAAGTATTCGCTTCGAGTCGGACGTGCAATTGCACGATATGCCAACCATAAGAATGCATGAATTAGAAGTGAAACCAAAATTGCAAGCCATTGGGTACGTAAGATTTCCCCAATACTTGGCTTAACCAAGGTGATTTCAATGCTACCGACTTTCTTTTCGTGCTGTAACGCATCACGGACAAAAACTTCGCCTTGACGGGTTTTGGCTAAACCACTGGTAGCAAGCACTTGTTTTTTTGCGTCTAAAATACGGATAGAAGCAACACTTGGATTGGTCGCATAACGATTCGCAAGCAATGCCAATGACACTGTATTTGCAGGCTCTAACTCAGAAATACTGTCTGTAACCAGTTGACTGGTCATGAGTTGCCCCTGACTAGCACGGTTTTCATTCAGCTGATGAGTCGTTGCGATTACCAATAAAAAGGTATGTAATGCAAAACTTACGATTAGTAGGCTAGCAAATAGCCCTTGTCTAGGTGCATTCAACGTAAACTTCCAAGGCATTTATATTCAAATTCGATTATGATTCTTACAATAGTTGTAGCTCAGACCAGAGTCAATTCATGCGAGAAATCATTCTTATATCCTTTTTAGGACCTGATCAACCGAATCAGTTTACTCGATTAATGCAGGTACTGTCCGTACATTCTTTGCAAATACTTGATGTTGGGCAAGCGGTTATTCATAACCAATTGACTTTAGGTATTGTTGTATCGTCAAACGACCAAACAGCAACTGCTTTAGCAATGAAAGACATCCTTATTTTAGCACATGATATCGGTTTAACAGTTCGCTTTAAACCTATTTCAGAAACTGAATATGATCAATGGGTGAGCGAAGGCGGACGAACCCGCTATATCGTGACTGCTTTAGCCCCAGAACTGACCGCAGCAGATTTACAAGCTGTAACCAATATTGTGTCGAGTCAAGGTTTTAACATTGAAACAGTCACACGTTTATCGGGTCGCCCAGAACGTGATGGACATAGTGATGGTCCAAAACGCTCATGTGTTCAATTCGGTTTAAGTGGTCAAATGTTAGATGCAGTTGCCATGCGAGCAGCTTGTTTACGACTCTCCACTGAATTAAGCGTGGATGTTGCAGTTCAGGAAGATAATGCTTTCCGCCGTAATCGTCGTCTGGTTTGCTTTGACATGGATTCAACACTGATTGAACAAGAAGTCATTGATGAACTTGCAATTGAAGCTGGTGTAGGTACGCAAGTGGCTGAAATTACTGAACGTGCGATGCTAGGTGAACTTGATTTTCAACAAAGTTTCCGTGCACGTGTTGCCTTACTAAAAGGTTTGGATGCTTCAGTATTACCCAAAATTGCAGAACGTTTAACTGTGACGGAAGGGGCGGAGCGTCTGATTTCGACCTTGAAATCACTCGGTTATAAAACAGCAATTCTTTCAGGTGGATTCCAATATTTTGCTGAATATCTTCAACAAAAATTAGGTATTGATGAAGTGCATGCCAATATTCTTGATGTTGAAAATGGTGTTGTCACAGGTGAAGTTAAAGGTCATATTGTCGATGGAGCACGCAAAGCATTTTTATTGCGTGAGCTGGCTGAAAAAATGGGTATTTCACTTGAACAAGCGATTGCAGTCGGTGATGGTGCAAATGATTTACCAATGCTGTCAATTGCAGGCTTAGGTGTTGCATTCCGTGCGAAACCATTAGTACGTCAAAACGCTAATCAAGCCATTTCAAGTGTCGGTTTAGATGGTGTACTTTACCTTTTAGGTGTACATGATAAAGATCTAAACCGCGCTTAAAAACCGTTAAAATATTGCAAATTGATGACAAAAAGAACGACAAATAAGTCGTTCTTTTTGTTTATAAATAAAGCACATATTGAAATATTTTCGTTTGAAAAAATGAGCTTTCAAAAAAACATAAAAATATTAGAAAAAATCTTTTTGATAGGACAAAACAACATGTGTTTTTTTGTAATGACACGCCAAGATAGGTAATGATTCAGTCTTAAGGAAAAGCACGATCATAAAATTTGTAATGACAAAAGAATGTTGCGACAACATATGTCGTATGACGTTCAGCTAAGTCTTTTATTCCGCTGAAAACCATCCATAATGCATTGCATAAGCTTTTATAAGATTACAAAGAATAACTGCAAAGGCTTGAACCATTGTTGTGAAACATCATTGGACGGTGTTAGAGGCATCATCATTTTTGGCGGAGGTTTTTATGGTAACAGCGACACTTGCAACGATAGTCGGATTCAGTCTGATTGCTGTAGCATTAGCTACTGTTTTCTTTTCCCCATACCGTCATTGGTTAGGGTTTATGTTTGCAGGTATGGTTTTTTGGGGCATTTTAGAAGCCATTCGTTTTAGTATTCAAAATGTATTTGATCTGTCCGTTGCCTATAGCTATTTGACAGCACTCAGTTTAGCGATGATGGGCTTAACTGCCTTTTTATTAAGAGAAGACAGCCGTGCGCAAAAAGCATTGGCAAATCGTCAATATATTGAACATACCCCCGTATATGAAGATGAATGATTTCATTAATTAAACAGCGCATTCAAAAGAATTTTTACTGACCTTAATTACACGAAAAAAATTCACACAGACATTCAAAGGTATATCAAAATGATATACCTTTTTTTCTTGCTGATACTTTGTTATAGAAAGCTTTGTCTCTGAAATAACAAGTTATGTTAGGATGAAAGGGTCTGTTGATATTTCATAAATGCATTGGTTCATTAAATCATCTATGAAATATCAACAAACTTCCAATATTTTTGTATTAAAACAACAGGCTTAAATGTCATGAAACTTTCTGCAATTCCAGTCGTGAAACTACCTATTGTCGATGCGAGTACAGATCCATTAGACCTATTGGTACTTGGTCTTTCGCTTCGTATGAAACAACTTGCACGTACTAGTCCTAAGTTTATTGAGCTGACACATGATCGTCAGTTCCGTATTCAAATTGGTACAGATTTAGGCGTTGCTCGCCAGATCTTGGTGAACAATGGGCAAATTGATACTGTTTCAGGTGATGCAGAAAAAGCAGATTTTATTTTGCAATTTGCAGACAGCGAACAAGGCGTTAAAACTTTGATGAAAGGTGACCCAACTGCATTTATGACGGGTATGCAAAACGGCAGTATTAAAATGGAAGGTGATTTTGGCTTATTGGTTTGGTTTAACCAAGTGGCTAAACTAATTCCACCTAAAGTACCTAAGCCAATTAAAGACAAAATTAAAATGGCGCGTCAGTTTTTAAAAGAAAAAACTGGGCGTTCATTTTAATAACCTGATCTACAGATTTCTTGTATGAGGCTGTTATTTACAGTTATATAAGATGTCTTATAAAAAAGCCTATTCATGAATAGGCTTTTTTATTGACTAATGATTATTCAAAATTAGAGATAGAATTGATGTTTATTTAACCTCTAAGTTAAACGTCACTGGTCCATCATTGACCAAATGAACTTTCATATCAGCAGCAAAAATTCCAGTCTGCACATTTTGAAATTGTGACTCTGTATATTCAACCAATTGTTCGTAGAGTATTTGCGCTTCTGCAGGAGGCATGGCAGGTCCAAAATCAGGTCTTAAGCCCTTTTGAGTTTGAGCCATTAAGGTAAATTGTGAAACCAGAAGCAGTCCACCCTTGGCTTGGCTAACATTCCAGCCCATTTTGCCTTGTTCATCATCAAAAAAGCGATATTTCAGAATTTTATCGATTAACTTTTTACCTTTTTCTAAGTTATCTTCTTTGCCAAGACCTAAAAAAACTAAAATGCCATGATCAATTTCACCTGTAGTTTGACCATCGACAACAACTTTTGCTTCAAGAACTCGTTGCAATAATGCACGCATAATTTAACCAAATGATTGATTTAAAATTTGGGATAAATTGTATCAAATTGACAAGGAATTTCTTAAATATTTAATTAAGTTTTTGAAAAACAATGGATATTAAATTTGAATCATAATTAAATTCATTAATCCGATTTATATTATAAAAATTATCGGTTTTATCTATTTTTGTTGTAACGTTATTTTGACTGCGCAGGAAAGGTATTCAGTCGAGAATTTTATTATGTTTAAGCGTACATTATTGGTCGCAATGTTAGGTATGAGTATTTCAGTTGCTCAAGCCGCACCTTTAACCAAAGATAACGGTGCACCTGTTGGTGACAATCAAAACTCAACAACTGCGGGTAAAAATGGTTCAGTTTTACTACAAGATGTGCAATTGATACAAAAATTACAACGCTTTGCACGTGAGCGTATTCCTGAACGTGTAGTACATGCACGTGGAACAGGTGCTTATGGTGAATTTGTCGCGACGAAAGATATTTCTAATTTAACCATTGCTTCAATGTTTAAAACAGGCACGAAAACTCCTGTTTTCTTACGCTTCTCAACCGTTATTCATCCGCAAGGTTCGCCAGAAACTTTACGTGATCCGCATGGTTTTGCCGTTAAATTTTATACCAAAGAAGGCAATTGGGATTTAGTCGGTATTAATGCCCCAGTATTCTTTATTAGAGATGCCATCAAATTTCCTGACTTTATTCATGCAATGAAGCCAAGTCCAATCACCAATGTTCAAGATGCAAACCGTGTATTTGACTTCTTACAAAGTCAGCCATGGTCAACCAATATGATCACCTACATTTACTCTAAATTTGGTGTGCCAACGAGCTACCGTGAGCAAGATGGTTTTGGTGTTCATGCATACAAATTTTATGATGAAAATGGTGATTATCAATATGTGAAGTTTAACTTCCGTTCACAACAAGGTGTAAAAGGTCTTAATGTGAAAGAGGCAGCTGAACAGCAAGGTAAAGATTTCAATCATTTAACCAATGATTTGTATCAAAATATCGATGCAGGTAAATATCCGAAATGGGATCTTTATATTCAGGTCCTTGATCCAGAAAATTTAGACAGTTATGACTTTGATCCACTTGATCCAACTAAAATTTGGCCTGAAAAGTTATTCCCAGAGTTTAAAGTCGGTACTTTAACGCTGAATCGTAATCCTAAAAATGTGTTCCAAGAAACAGAACAATCTGCTTTTGCACCTGCAAATATTGTCCCAGGAATTGAGCCTTCAGAAGATCGATTACTTCAAGGGCGTGTGTTCTCTTATTCCGATACGCAAATGTATCGTTTGGGTGCGAATCATCAGCAACTAGCAGTAAATCGTCCACTTGTTGATGTAAACAACAATAACCAAGATGGCACGATGAATTTAGGAATGAGCAGTTCTGATGTGAACTACGAGCCAAGTCGTAAAGCGCCAAAACCTGCGACTGAAAAAGCCCGTGCAGTGAAAACACCTTTAGTGGGTACGGTGATGCAAGAAGGTAAAAAAGAGCAGAACTTCAAGCAAGCAGGCGAGTTATATCGTTCATTCACTGAGAAAGAAATATCAGACTTAATTATGAATCTCGCTACTGATTTAGGTGCAGTCAAAGATTCAGAAACAAAACACATCATGTTGTCTTACTTCTATAAAGCAGATGCAGATTACGGCACACGGATCACCAAAGCGGTGAACGGTAATTTAGTCACAGTAAAAGCAAAAGCTGAACAGTTGAAAGACTAAATTTAACTGAAAAGTGAGGTTTGACTGAATAGGTGATTGGGCAAAGGAAAATCATCACAAGAAAGTCCTGTAAAACTCTAAACCCTTTCCTGCAACCCTAGGGGAGTTTTACAGGCATTTATTGATTATTATGGTGTGAGGAAACTAAAGTGAAATTATTTTTAAATAGCTTATCGATGGCGGTACTTAGTATTTGTGTGATGACTATGCTTAGCTTGAGTATTACACGAATTTACGCACAAGAAGTGAATCAGCAAGCTGAACTTAATCAACAAAATAGTGAACAATTGTTGGAATCACAAAAGGAGGTTGTCGCATTATTTTTTGAAGCCGCTAAAACAGGAAATAATGAAATTATTCATGAGTTTTTAAAACATGGTTTTCCTGTTGATGTGAAAAATCATGCAGGCTTTACCCCATTAATGATGGCAACTTATTATGGCCATCAAAATGTGGTTGCTACATTGTTAGAAAATGGCGCAGATCGTTGTGCACGTGACAATAAAGGCAATACGGCATTGATGGGTGCCATTTTTAAACTAGAATGGTCTATTGCCAAACAATTAAATAAAGCTGATTGTGATATCAATGCAAAACAAACAGGGCAAAAGACTGTCGCTGAATTTGCCAAGATGTTTGGTCAAGAAAATCAATTGAAAAAATTGAGTATTGAAAATTAATGCTCAATGAGAGAAATAAGCATCGTGCATCAGCATTTACAAACGCTTTATTTTTCTCTTTTAAGAAGAAATAAAGAAGCGTTATATAAGGAATGGCATTATCTCATAGTTCTATTTAAAGCGGAAAATGAGTGGTATAGTTTCCACTATTTACGAAAGCACTCGCTTTTAATTGAAAAAAATATGCTTTAATGCAAGAAGAACAGCGAAATTAATCAGCCTATGTCTCCAATTATTCAATCTTTGCTCGATACTGACTTGTACAAATTTACAATGCTACAAGTGGTTCTTCATAAATTCCCTCAAACGCATAGCGTGTACCATTTCCGTTGTCGCAACTTAGATGATACGGTATATCCATTGACGGATATTTTAGATGACTTGAATGAGCAACTCGATCATCTTTGTCAGCTTAATTTTAAAGAAGACGAATTAAAATACTTACGCAGTATGCGTTTTATTAAAAGTGATTTTGTTGATTACTTAGAATTATTCCAATTAAAACGTCGTTTTATTAAAGCAGGCATTGATAGCGAAGGTCGTTTAGATATTTGGGTTGAAGGCCCAATGGTTCAGGCGATGATGTTTGAAATTTTTGTTCTTGCAATTGTGAATGAACTTTATTTCCGCCGTATTCGTTCAGATGCAGTACTTGTAGAGGGTGAGCGTCGCTTACAAGCCAAAGTTGCTTTACTGAAAACCTATGTTGAAGAACAAAAAGACAGTGATCCACCTTTTTTAGTTTCTGATTTTGGTACGCGTCGTCGTTATAGTCTCGATTGGCAAAAGCATGTCATTCAGACTTTTCACGATGCCGCACCTACGATTTTCCGTGGTACGAGTAATGTTTTAATTGCGAAAGAAATGGGTATTTTCCCGATTGGGACAATGGCACATGAATTTCTGCAAGCCTTTCAAGCACTGGATGTACGTTTGCGTGATTTTCAAAAATCTGCGCTTGAAACTTGGGTGCAAGAATACCGTGGTGATTTAGGTATTGCACTGACAGATGTCGTTGGGATGGATGCATTCTTACGTGATTTTGATTTGTATTTTGCCAAACTATTTGATGGCTTACGTCATGACAGTGGTGATCCCTACGAATGGGGCGATAAGGCATATCATCACTATCGTAAGTTTAAAATTGATACTAAAACCAAAATGCTTACTTTTAGTGATGGTTTAGATATTGAACGTGCTTGGGGTTTATATCAGTATTTTAAAGATCGTTTCCAAGTAAGCTTTGGTATTGGAACCAATTTAACCAATGATATGGGGCAAACACCACTAAATATCGTCTTAAAGTTGGTTGAGTGTAATGGGCAATCTGTGGCTAAAATTTCAGATAGCCCAGGCAAAACCATGACAGATAACGATACTTTTCTCGCTTATTTACGTCAGGTTTTTGAAATTCAGGAAGACGCAGAATAGTTAGAAATTAATAGCTGATTTTTTGCTAAAGGATTGTGAAAAATCAGCATAATCGTAAAAAAGACTGTGTTAAGATCGATTTAGTTGATGTATTAAAATTCGAAAAATCTTATGACTGTAGCTGCCTTTAATTTTGGATTATTGATTGAAACAGAACAACTTGTGCCTTATTTGGGGCATGAGTTATTACGTATTGTCGATTTAAGTCGCCAATCTGTTTATGAACAATTGCATATTCCACATGCGATTCATCTCAGACCCAATTTATTGGTTCGCCAAGAAGAACAAGCCTCTGGTTTATTACCAGATGAAGACGGTTTACACGCACTGATTGAATATTTGAATATTTCTCCTGACCATCATGTTGTTGTTTATGATGATGAGGGTGGTGCATGGGCAGGGCGTTTAATTTGGAATTTACATTGCCTTGGATTTAACAATGTCAGTTTGTTAAATGGTGGAATTCATGCATGGTTAGGTGCAGGTTTACCCACTTCATCAGAAAAAGAGTCTTTGAACAAAGTTGAAAAGCTGGTTCCAATTGAGTTAGATGCTGAAAAACAGTATCGGATTGAATATTCAGAACTCTTAGAACGTGTTGAAAAAAAAGCAATACAGCTCTGGGATTGTAGAACCATAGAAGAATATACAGGTCAACGTCTTGCCGCTAGACGCGGTGGTCACATTCCAAATGCACGTCATTTTGAATGGAGTACTGCAATTGACCGTCAAAATCATTTAAAATTGCATCCTTTAGAACGCACTCGACAACGTTTAGCACAGTTGGGTTTTCAATTTGATCAACCTGTCGTGGTGTACTGTCAGTCACATCACCGTTCAGGGTTGGCTTATATTATAGGTCGATTACTCGGTTGGAAGATCCAAGCCTATGATGGTGCGTGGAGCGAATGGGGCAATCGCCTTGACAGTCCAATTATTACTGGAGAATCACCTACGTGAGTCTTACATCAAAGTTAAAAAAACAAATTTTTATTCAAGCTCAACGTATCGTTCCACAACAACAATTGAGCCGAGTGGTGGGGAAAGTTGCAGAAAGCGAACATCCACTGGTTAAAAATGTCGTGATTCAAGCATTCAAAGCCAAATATGGAATTGATTTATCCATTGCACAACAAACAGATGCTTTAAAATTTAAATCATTTAATGACTTCTTTACTCGTGCATTAAAAGACGGTGTGCGTGAAATTGATGCTGATCCTAAAAGTGTGGTTTGCCCAGCAGATGGTGCAATTTCACAAATTGGTTTAGTCAAAGATGGGGATGTTTTCCAAGCCAAAGGACAAAGCTTTTCAGTTGAAAAGTTAATTGGTGATCCACAACTTGCAGAACCATTTAAGAATGGTGAGTTTGCAACGGTTTATTTATCACCGAAAGATTATCATCGTGTGCATATGCCATTTGCAGGTACTTTGACCGAGACTTTATATATTCCGGGTGAATTATTCTCAGTGAATCAAACCACTGCAGAAAATATTCCAGGTTTATTTGCACGTAATGAACGTATGGTGTGCTTGTTTGATACTGAGCTTGGTCGTATGGCGGTGGTTCTTGTCGGTGCAATGATTGTTGCAGGCATTGAAACTGTAGCAACAGGCAAAGTAAAACCAACAGGTCGGTTAGAGTTGAATCATCATGAGATGAAACTTGAAAAAGGCGCTGAACTGGGCCGTTTCTATTTGGGTTCAACGGCTATCATTTTATTTGAACAAGATAAAATGGTGTGGGATGCGCAATTCAAAGCAAATTCTGCTGTGGTGATGGGTGAAGCTTTGGGTCAAGTGATCTAATTTTTATTGCCCTTTCTTTTACTCCACTGGTAAAGGAGAGGGCATCTTTTAGAATCTTAATTCATTGTTTCTTCAGGGTTATACAGACGCTCTTTAGGAAAAATTACTTTAAAGGTCGAACCTTCGTTTTCTTTTGACTCTACTTCTAAATAAGCACCGTGTTGCATTAATACATGCTTCACAATGGCTAAGCCTAAACCGGTTCCGCCTGTTTGGCGACTACGCGCACTATCCACACGGTAAAAACGTTCAGTGAGTCGTGGTAAGTGTTTAGGGTCAATACCAATGCCTGTATCTTGTACTGTTAAATAGCCATGTTCACCATCATCATGCCAACCAATCGTTACAGTTCCACCTTTAGGTGTGTATTTGATGGCATTGGTAATCAGATTGCTAAAGGCACTGGCAAGTTCGGTATCTGAACCAATCAAATCACAATGGCTATCAATATCTAAGTTCAGTGTATGACCATAATCAACATTATACGCTTGTGCATCATCAAACAATTGATGCATTAAACTTGGCATTTCAATAATTTGATTTTTAGCAATTTGTTTATTGCCTTCTAAACGTGAAAGAAGTAATAAGTCATTTACCAAAGCATTCATACGTCGTGTTTGTGATTGCATTTGGTCAAAAGCACGTTTCCAACGTGGATTTAAATCTTCTTGATCGGTAAATGTTTCGATATAACCACTTAAAACAGTCAGTGGTGTACGTAATTCATGAGAAATATTGTCAACAAAGTCTTTCCGCATTTGCTCAAGGTTGTGCATGCGGGTGACATCATAGGCAAGTAATAAACGACTTTCACTACCAAAACGAGTCAGTTTGATTTGCACATAATGTTCATCAAAGACCGATGATTTAATTTTGATGCCATCGGGTGCTTTATCAATATGACTAAAATAATCGATAAAACTCGGTTGGCGAATAATGGTCAGAATATTACGTCCACGATCGAGTGGTTGAATACCGAGTAATTTTTCCGCTGCAGGATTCCACCATTCAATTTGATGGAGTTCATCGGTGAGCACTACAGCTTCAGCCAATGCGACGAGTGAAGATTGTGCACGATCAATCAAACCGACCATTTCAGCTTGAACCACACGTTCTTGACGCTGAGCGCGGTAAACATTAAATAATAATGCGCCCCAAATGCCATCTAAATTGGGTGGTGCTTCATAAGGGCGATTTGAAATCCATTCATTCACGAGGTAGAGCGAATGTAATTGAAATGCAAAAAATAGGGCAAAGGCGATGCATAGGCAGATCCAAAAATACCCAATCCCTAAGCCAATAAAGCCTCCGACAAGCAGTAAAAAAGCCAGTAGGCGTAAGTCTTGCTTGGCAAAAGTCCATAAACTGCTGTAACGAAACTTTTTATGTTCGCGTGCAAGATCAGGGACGGGGTACGGTTCATACATAAAAAGCGATTGACCTAGTGAAAGTACTAACCTAAAGCAAGATCTGCACGGGTAGAGAAACGGTAACCTGTGCCACGAACAGTTTGAACAAAACGGTCTACACCATAAGGTTCAAGCACTTTACGTAAACGACGAATATGGACATCAATAGTACGGTCTTCAATATAGACGTTACCACCCCAAACTTGATCAAGTAACTGAGCACGAGTATAGGCACGTTCAGGATGCGTCATAAAGAATGCCAGTAAACGGTATTCAGTTGGACCCATTTCTAAAATATTGTCGCTAAAGCTCACCCGTTGGCTGACAGGATCTAAAATTAAACCATTGGCATCAATGGTTTTTTCGCCACTGAGCGCATTGGCACGACGTAATACAGCTTTAATACGAGAAACCAATTCACGTGTAGAGAATGGTTTGGTCATGTAATCATCTGCACCTGCGTCAAGACCTTGAACTTTATGGTCTTCTTCGCCACGCGCAGTCAGCATAATCACTGGAATTTCAGAAAGATTTTCATCACGTTTTAAGCGACGGCATAAATCGACGCCGCTTACACCACCCGGCATCATCCAATCTAATAAGATAAGCGACGGGCGTTGATCGACAATCATTTGATGTGCTTGTTTTGCATCTTCGGCTTGTAAGCATTGAAAGCCTGCCATGTCCAAAGAAGTATGGATCATTTCTCGAATCGGAAGTTCGTCATCGACAATTAAAATGTAGTCATCTTTCACAACGCAATATCCTATTAATGAACGGTGGACCGTTTTTTATTTATGACAGGCTTATTACAAAGATTAATTATGACAGTATCATTGCAAAAAGGGGCTGTTCGATGAATTTAGCAACGATTTGTGACAATTCTTAGTCGAAACCATGAATAATCCATGACATTTGGTTGAATGAAATGTATGGATATTCAATAAATTATATTTAACTGAAAGTTAAATCATCGATCCATTGGGTGAAAAATGAATAAATTTACTTTTCTGAAAAAGTGTCAAGTAGTGACATAAATACGGTTTGGCATGCCATTAAAACATCCTCTAAAGAGAGCTTAAAACCACCTGTGACCCAGCGAATTGCAACTTGTGTGACGTAGCCATTTAAGCCTGTGGCGATTAAAGAAATTTCCTGCTCACTACGATCAATATGCGGCATCATCAGCATCACAAAAGTATGAATCATACGGTCAAATTGGCTCATTGTTTCGTGAATGGTGGCATGGTTATGTAGTTCTTGAACCAACATTGCATCAATATAAATAATTCGAGCCATACGTGGATCATTTTTGATGAGCGTAAATAAAGTACTTAAACCGACTTCAATCATTTTTTTGGGATCTGAAGAAGCTTGCATGACTGCTTGCATTACATTTTGCTGAAGTGACTCAATTAATTGTAAAAAAATGGTTTGAAACAGCTCTTCGCTTTTCTTAAATGATTCATAAAAATAACGTTCAGTCAGCTTGGCTTCATTACAGACATCTTTTACCGTAACTGAAAAAAAACCATGTGTGCCATAGGTTTCAATGCCTGCTTCAATGAGCTTTTCTCGTCGTGCGAGTTTGCGCTCGACCAAAGACATGCCTTTAAATTGGCGTTCTTTGGTCGCTTTTTTTATTGGTTTTTCTAGCGCGCCGTTTGTATGTAAAAGTTCTTGAGTCATAGTGAATTTGTACCAATTGTACTGTGCAATTTGCAACATTTTATCAATAAACACTGCTGAAACCTATGTTAGTGTTTTTGTCTAAAGATTCAGCAGTAAAAGCTTAGTATATTATATTGACAATAACTATTGTCAAATTTATAGTAATCAAGTGAGCTGCACAACTGAAATTGCTTTGTGCGGAAAATTCAAACAAGGAAACTCCATGAAAAATTTTAAAAATAAAGTCGCAGCAATTACAGGTGCAGGCTCTGGTATGGGGCAACAATTGGCAGTTTTACTTGCTAAAGCAGGTTGCCATTTATCACTGAGCGATGTAAATGAAAAAGGACTGGCTGAAACAGTTGAACTGGTAAAACCTTATAACGTACGTGTGACCAGTCAAAAAGTGAATGTTGCTGACCGTGATCAAATGAAGCAATGGGCTGAAGCAACTGTACAAAATCATGGTTCAGTGAACATGATTTTCAACAACGCAGGCGTAGCATTGGGTTCGACTGTTGAAGGTGCGAGCTATGAAGACCTTGAATGGATTATGGGCATCAACTATTGGGGCGTCGTTTACGGCACCAAAGAATTCCTCCCATATATCAAGAAATCAGGTGAAGGTCACATCATCAATACATCTAGCTTATTTGGTTTGACTGCACAACCAACACAATCTGCTTATAACTCAAGTAAGTTTGCTGTACGTGGTTTTACTGAATCTTTACGCCAAGAACTTGATTTGGAAAAATGTGGTGTGAGTGCACTTTGTGTACATCCAGGCGGTATTCGTACCAACATTGCCAATGATGCACGTATGAATGATAGTTTGCGTTCTTTGGGCATGAACCCTGAAAAATCAGCTAAAGCATTTAATAAATTATTACGTATGCCTGCGGAAGAAGCAGCACAGCAAATTCTGGATGCAGTATTAAAAGATAAGCGTCGTTTATTGATTGGTAATGATGCAAAAACTTTAGATATTATCCAACGTATTTTACCGACGGGCTATCAAAAAATTACTGGTTTTGCGACGAAGTTTAGTAAAAAACTCGAACCGAAATAATTGATTTAAATTGATAAAAAAGACCTGTTGCTACAGGTCTTTTTTATTTTTAAAATTAAGTGACTAAGTTATCGCTGAATAGAAAATTTAAAATAATGGTCATTAGATGAGTGTTTTGATCGCCTTTTTCTTCCACACAAATTGATAATACAAGCCTTGTAAAACACACAGTGAAACAAAGGCTAAGGCATAGGCGTACCAAATTCCTTGTAAGCCCCACCATTGACTGAACAAATAAGCGCATGGCACTTCAATGGCAAGAATAGCAAAAATATTGATCAGCATAGGGACAGTGACAGTGCCACTTGCACGCATGATGGAAGCAAAAATAGAACTTGCACCAAAGAATAAAAATGACCACAACACAATGAAGAGTAATTGCTGACCTAAGGCAATCACGTCAGGATCTGTGATAAAGAGTGCCATTAAATATTTAGAGAATAGATAAGCAAGTGCGACCAAACTACCGGTAATAATGATATTCATCACCAGAGCCGTTCGAGTAACTTTACGTAATAATTCAGACTTACCTGCACCAATGGCTTGTGCTGCAAAAATAGACGCGGCGATTGAAATGGATAAGGCCGGAAATTGAATGTAATTGAGAACCTGATTGACCGCACCATATGCCGCAGTGGCATGTGAACCATAATGATTGACCAAACCAATAATCACCAAACCTGCCACAGAGTTGGTGATCATTTGAATACCCGTTGGAACACCAAGTTTAAGAATGATTCGGCTCAGTTCTGGCTCATGTTTAATATGGCTAATTAAGTTACGGTCAAGCTTGAGTGGATGATTTTTCTTATTTAAATAGACATATAAAAAGAGTAAAACGGCTGAGAACCCAATCAATGAGGCAATGGCGGGCGCAATAATGCCCATTTTAGGAAAACCAAAATAGCCTGCAATGAGTACAGGTGTCACCATTAAACCAATCAGAATGGTCATGCCTGAAGCAATCAGCGGTGTAATACTATCGCCCACACCACGTAAAATAGAGGTGTAAATAATATAGATAAAGAGCAGTGGACTTCCAACGAGCATCCATTGAACATAAGGCAAAGACAGGTGCATAACTTTGGGATCAATCCCGAGAAGCAGTAAAATTTGCTTGGCAAAAACCACACCCAAAATTGCAATGATACTGCCACCAATCAGGGTCATAAATAAAGTTGAACCGACTACGCGTTGCACTTTATCGAGGTCTTTGGCTCCCCATGCTTGCCCGACTAAAACCGTCGCACCACCAGACAAACCAATCACGAATGCCAATAAACAAAACAGAATGGGGAAAAACACCGAAATCGCGGCAATTGCATCGACTCCGAGCATTTGACCGACAAAAATTGTATTAATCGTACCTGACAGGTTTTGCAGAATATTGGTTGCAATTAAGGGTACTAGAAAGATTAAAAATGCTTTCCAGAATTTTGGATGATGAATCATATTTGGACGAGGTGGCATTTGAGTTTTTTATCCAATCCGTGGTCTATTATCTTTAGATCACAATAGCATAGCTACAATAAAAAAAGTCTGAGCATTTGAGTAACTCAGACTTTATGATTCTTATATTTTAATCATAATGCATTAAGTCGATCTTAAAGAGACATCTTAAAAAACGCGTCTTAATATTTCACAGGCTTGCATCAGTGTTTCATCTTTTTTGGCAAAGCAGAAACGGATTAAACGTAAATTTTCAGGTGCTTGTTGATAAAAAACAGAGACTGGAATTGCCACGATTTTATGTTCTTCGGCTAAATATTTGCACATTTCGACATCATTTAAGTCTGGGCGAATCGCACTGTAATCTACATTTTGAAAGAAGGTTCCTTGTGATGGAATCAGGCTGAATTTAGAACCTTCCAAACCTGAAATAAATAAATCTCGTTTTTGTTGGTAGAAACTCGATAAGCCATCAATATGTTCAGGATGTTGTTGCATGTAGTTGGCAAGTGCCATTTGTATAGGCGTTACACCACAGAAATTGGCAAATTGGTAAATTTGACGAAAGACCTTCATCAGTTCTGGTGAGGCAATGCAATAACCTGTTTTCCAACCTGTCACATGAAAAGTTTTACCAAATGAACCCACCACAAAACAACGATCTCTCAATTCAGGGAAGGTGAGTGCTGAAATGTGTTTTGCATCGTCATAAATTAGATGTTCATAAACTTCATCCGACAATACAACAATATTTTTATCTTGAATAAGTTCAATTAAATTCAGCCAATCTTGACATGACCAAATCGCACCTGTTGGATTGTGTGGTGTATTCACAATCACCATACGGGTTTTATCTGTAATGGCATCTTTCACTTGATTCCAGTCCACTGAAAACTCAGGTGCATTCAATGCAATATGAATGGCTTTCCCACCGACTAATTGTACGCTTGGTGCATAACTGTCATAGCTTGGGTCAAAAATAATGACTTCATCACCTGCATGGATGATGGCTTGAATCGCACTAAAAATACCAATGGTTGCACCGGGTGTAATGGTGATTTCAGAAATAGGATCAAGTTTAATTGCATCACGCTTAGAAAAGAGTTGTGCCACTTGTTCACGTAATGGAAGGAGTCCATCCCCTGAAGCGTATTGGTTAAAGCCATCTAAGGTCGCTTGGCTGAGTGCTTCTAATAAATCTGGTGGTGCAGGAAAATCTGGAAAACCTTGTGATAAATTCAGTGCGTTTAAGCGTTGCGCCATTGCCGTCATGATGCTGAAAATAGTGACGCCTTGAGCAGGGAGTTTAGAATGGATTTCGATCATGACGAATGGGTGTAGAAAACTATATTGCTGTCAGTTTAGCAGGTTGCTATGGCGCTAAAATAGAATTAAATGATTCGCTTATTTATGTATCATTGAGTAGTACTATTTTTTTAGAAAAAAATGGATATTTCTACTTGGGGCTTACAACTGAATTTCGCATAAGCGCCATTATGTTAAATAGAGCTAGACTTTCTAATTTGTCATAAGATATTTTATGTTTTATAAATGACTATTCGCTTTTAATGTTTTCAGTAATATGAAAAAGAAAAAATTAAAATATTTGGCAGTCTATAGAGAGAAATTTCCAGATAAAAAAATATTGAGTCAGCCTACTATTGAAAATTATAAGGATGTTTTAACACTAGATTTCACTACTGATATTTTAAAATATTTAGAGCTAGATGATCAACTTCAACTTCAATTTATTAGTCATACGACAGATCCATATAGTGGGGATTCTATTCCATTTTGTATATATTCAGATGGAGATTATGTTTGGGACACTACTTTAATTCATTGGATAAAAAAATATAGAATACAACTACCTATGGTTTTTTTAGAACATTTCAGTAATTCTAAAAATAAAAAGCCACAAAATTTAAAATATAGCGTACATATAACTAGAAAAATGGAGTTAGTTTTTTTAGAAAAGCCTCATTATTTCTTTAAATAGAACAGTCGATTTGCTAGCTTTAATTTAAGATTTCCTAAAATTAACATAATACACTTTATGCGAAACCTTTAATTTAATTACATATAAATCAATTGGTTATCGTATATACAAAAACCCCAATCATGATTGATTAAGTTTTTTATTAATTTATCACGTTCCACGCTAGCTATTTGATCAATGTTTCACGATTTTATTTAGCCTGATTGAACAATACTATTCGCCATAACATTTTCATTGAATAGCTTTAAGGTTATAAATCTTTAAATCAAAAAATCAATAATCGCGCGAATCACACCCAAAGTTAAACCAATAAATGCACCAACCACTACACCATTGACACGAATCATGTGCAAGTCACCACCAACTTCACTTTCAATCTTGCCAATCATTTCACTCGAATCCCATTCATGAATGCGTTCACTGATAAAACGAATGACTTTCTCGCTGTATTGGTCACTTAAATTAACAGCGATACCACTCATTCGATCATTTAAAAGCTCACGGACAGATTGATTTTGAATTAAATTTTCACCCACTTGTTGAATGGCAACACGTAAGTTCATCGCAATGCCAGAATCAGGCTTCATCAAATCAGTTTTGATTGCATCACAGAGAATCACCACAGCGCCTGTAATAAAATTCAAAACGGATGAACTGTCGAGCAGGGCATTTTTGGTATCATTTAAGCGTAGGCTTGCATTACTACTGTTATCAGCCAGTTGAACTTTAAGTTCATTGGCGATTTCTTCAATTTTCTGACGAATTGGATGTTCCGGATCTGCCAACATTGATTCTACTTTTTCCAGTAAAGAATCAATGGTGCGTTGTTCCACATCAATGCCAATCCAACTCGCACCTTTGGCAAGACGTGAAACCCCGAGTTCTTTAAACATGGTTTGCGTCAGTTCACGGGTTTTTTCAGGATTATTCATCATCCATTCATGTGCGACATCTAAGCCCCGCTGTAAAACATCTTGATGGAAATCATTTTCCAATACAGCACGCAACATTTCACTGGCAAGCTGATTTACACGAGTATTTCGTACCCATTGCACGCTATTATTTTGAATAAAATGACCAATTTGTTCTTGTCCAACAAATTCAAAAATTTTCGGCACAGTTTGCTGAATCACATCAACCACTTGAGTATTGTTTTGTGGATTCGCGAGCCATTTACCAATCGCTAAACTTAAATCAGTATCTTTTAAACTTTTCTCAACCACTTGTGGTGATAGAAAATTTTCCTGAACAAACTTCCCCATAGACTCTGCTATACGGGCTTTATTGCGTGGAATAATTTCTGTGTGGTGTTTTAAAAATTTAGGAATCGGAATTTTGCCAAAGGGATTTCTAAACAGTACCGTAATGGCATACCAATCAGCTAAGCCGCCGACAACACCTGCCTCTGCACCCAACATGAGAATATGGATAAACCATGCGTATTCAGGCATGACTTTGGCGCAAATGATTAAAATAATCCATGCCACGACAGCAACAATTAAAGCAATGGTTGCAAATCGTTTACTGCGATCCAAACTTGGAACGTTAACTTGTTCAGTATTACTCATCCAAATTCCTAAAATTTTTTATTTTGATGATGTTACCTCAGTCGGCTGAGGTTGTAGCACTTGTCCTGTCGGACTAACGCCATATTTTTGCCCTAAAGATTGTAAAATCAGACGAGCATCAAAGGCATCATTCGGTGCAGATTTTTTATCTTTATAACATTCAATTGTATAAGCCACTTGTACAGGATCTATGTTGACCACCTGAGGCATATCATAAAAGGGGTCATAGAAAGCGCCGTAGCGTCTATATCCATAACCGTATGGCATGTACATCGGCGTTGGATAAACCACAGCTTTACGTGGCGGTTGTTGTGTCCGATTGCTTGGGTCATCTTGTACTTTAAAGAAGGTAAAACCATTTTGAACAGTGGTTTGTGCAGATTTTAATAACGTAATTTCTTCTGCCGTACCAAAGCTCATATTGCTATTGCCCTGAAAACTAACACGGAAAGTTTGTGCATTCAAAGGGACTGTTGAGAATTGTCCTAATTGGTCAAATGTGCGTGGTTTGGATGGAGTTATTGCACATCCTGACAGTGTAAGTACTGCCACCATGCTGAGACCGATGAGTGCTTTTTTCATGATGGGTTCCTTTTATGGTGGTTCAGTCATTTTATCAGTATATAGTGTTTTAAATGGGTGGATTGATGATGAATTTCAAGCAGATTTTTGTTTGTTAAACTCTATTCATGGGTGAATAGAAAATTTGTATCTGCTCTGATAATCAACTCTTCCAACAATAGACTTCTTGCATAACTCCTTTTTATTTCGCCTTAAAGGAAAAAAAAGAGCTTGTTCATACTGATACAAGAAGTTTCATTAAAAACTGCTATTCGGTTGTTTTAAAAACTCGATTTCTTCAGCCGTAGATTCACGTCCTAAAATTGCATTACGATGTGGATAACGACCAAAACGGTCAATAATCACTTTATGCTTTTTCTCAAATTCTAAATTAATTGGATTGCCTAAATCTTCAAATAGATTTAAAGCGTGTTCATGCATCAACTTTGATTCACTGTGCATAAAGGGCATGTATAAGAATGGACGTTGTTCAAAACTCAATTTTTTATCTAAACCTAAGTTGAGACATTCCTGAGCAAGCGCCAGTGATAATGGGTCTTGTGCAAAGGATTGCGGTGAATCTCGGAATAGATTACGAGAGAATTGATCCAAAACAATAATTTCAGCCAAACGACCTTCAGCATTTTCACGCCATGACCAAAGTTCACATTGTCGTGCTTGTTCCAGTACATGCTTAAAACGATCACGTAAAATCTGATCAAACGCGTCACTTTTAGCGAACCAATGCGGTTGTGTTTCAGGATTAAACCAAAAATCGATGACTTCTTGATAATTCATAATATTTTCACATCATTAAGTATTCTTGTTTAATAGAATCACAAATTTGTGATGTCATATAGGCTAACTTTGTGATAAAAATTTGCCGAGATAAAATGAATATTCAGTGCAAATCCAATCTGTACGTGATGTTATATCGATAATTCACGTTATACTGGTGCCATCCGATAATTTTATTTTAAAAACTCTTTAAGATAAGTGAGTAAGTATGAGTCAACCCGAAGCGATCACTCCATCTGTTTTACCGACTTGGGTCGATTCAGCATTGTTCAAAGGCATGTTGCGTGGAATCGAGCGTGAAAGCCTGCGTATGCAAAGCAATGGTTTTTTATCACAAGCAGATCATCCGATAGCTTTGGGTTCAGCCTTAACCCATCCTCATATCACGACAGATTATTCTGAAGCGTTGATGGAGTTCATTACGCCTCCGAAAGAAAGTATTCCTCAAGCACTCAATTATTTAACAGATATTCATGCCGTTGTTCATCGTCATTTAGAAAATGATGAAAAACTTTGGCCTTTGTCTATGCCATGTATGTTGGACGATCAAGAAGAAAATATTCGTCTAGCACAATACGGCACATCCAATATTGGGAAATTTAAAACCTTATATCGTCATGGTTTAGGCATTCGCTACGGGCGTCGTATGCAGACGATTTCGGGTGTGCATTATAATGTGTCATTCCCAGATCAAGTTTTTGAAGCTTTACAACAAAATGAAACAGATGAGGTTTTAAAAGCACTGAGCTTGCAAGATTATCGTAGTCATCGCTATTTAGGCTTGGTGCGTAATTTTATTCGTTTAACGCCATTAGTGATGTATTTGATTGGCTCTAGTCCATCCGTTTGTAAATGTTTTATGACAGGTCGTGAACATCATTTGTTGCCACTGATCAAAGGAACATTATTCCTGCCGTATGCAACAGCATTACGTATGGGACGTTTTGGTTATCAGAATTCAGCACAAAAACAATTGGGTATTCACTACAATAATTTAACAGCTTATGTTGAAGAATTACAAAAAGCAGTACATACGCCGTATGAACAGTTTAGTCATTTGGGTTTGAACAATGAGCAAGGCGAACCGATTCAAATTAATGATCATGTGCTACAAATTGAAAATGAATACTACAGCTTAGTGCGTCCGAAACAAGTACCGCAAGCAGGGGAAACACCTTCTGACGCATTGGCAAAACGTGGTATTGGTTATGTAGAACTCAGAGCTGTGGATGTTAATCCGTATAGCCCAATTGGGATTGATGAAGATACCGCAGGCTTCCTTGAAGTTTTAGCGCTTTATTGCTTACTGAAAGACAGCCCAGATTTACTTGATGATGAACAAGAATTGATTGAACAAAATCAGGCAGAAGTGGTGAATCGTGGACGTGCGCCAAATGCTAAAATTCTAGAAGACAACCAAGAATATGCATTGGAGGCTTGGGTTAGATTGCATTTAAGTCAAATGCAAGATTTAGCGCAATTACTCAACCAAACCTATACAACTGATTTATATACACAAGCTATGCTTGCAATGCAAAAACGGATAGATGATGTGGATGAAACATTATCTGCGCAAGTCATTGAAGATACGATGAAACATAATGGAACTTGGGCATTTGGGAGCTTTATGGCAAATCAACATTTGGGAAGCTATGAGCAACATCCATTAAGCCCAGAAACTTTGGCATATTTTGCCGAATTAACGCAGTCATCTTTGCAACAACAACAGCAACTGGAACAAGATACAAGCATCAGTTTTGATGATTATCTTGCCAATTTTAGATAATTTATTTGAGATAAGAATGAAGAAGGTGATCCATGCAATGGACTAGTTACCGTGTGGTAAGTGGCTTTTTATTTTTAGCCAGTGTCATTGGCATGGCATTTGCGCTTTATTTAGAACATGTACAAGGCTTAGAGCCTTGTCCACTGTGTGTATTTCAGCGTTTGGGTTTAATTGGGTTAGGGCTTATTTCCTTAATTGCATTACTCCATAACCCTAAAAGTAATGGCATGAAAAGAGGCTATGCTTTTTTAAGTTTGGCTGCAATTTCATGGTCGGCAGGTGTTGCTGCACGTCATGTATGGTTGCAAAACTTACCTAAAGATCAAGTGCCAAGCTGTGGTCCAGGTTTAGATTACTGGGTTGAAACCTTACCGTTAAAATCTGTATTTGAACAAGTGCTGAAAGGGTCTGGTGAATGTGCGTTGGTAGATTGGAGCTTTTTAGGACAGTCTTTACCTGTCTGGTCATTGGCTTTCTTTAGTGTTTTAGCGCTTGTTTGTTTATGGCAATTATTGCGTAAATACGCTTAATATAATGCTTCAAATGATTTTAAAAACCAGCACCTGTGCTGGTTTTTTTGATTAAAATAAGATGAAAAATAGGTTATAAACAAGATGAAAATAAAAACGATGCTATTCGGTATATTATTGGGAATTTCAGCTTTGAGTCATGCCGATTATGGTTTCGTTGATGATCCTGATGGTTTTGTAAATGTCAGAGACAGTAATTCACTCAAATCGAAAGTAAGTACTCGGCTTAAAAATGGTGAAGCGGTTTCATGCAGCTTTGAACAAGGTGATCCTGCATTTTGCTTTGCTCATTTTTCTCTAGGCTCTCAACAAGATTCTGGTTTTATTCATAAAAGCCGAATCAACTTTTTTAAAAATTTTCAAAAATGGCACTTAACTCAAAGGTCAAAACTGAAAGCAAACTATACATCGCCTCAAAATAAAATTGAGATAGAGGTTCAGCCTGCCCAATTTAAAGTTCAAGACTTTAAGAAAACACGCCCGCAAGGTGAAACTGAAAGTCGCTATACGCATTATAAAAATAAGCCATTTTTTGGCATGGATGGCATGGTTTCTTCAAAAGATAGCATGTTTCAATTATCAAAAATAACCATTCATTTTAATGGGCAACAAGTCATCATTCCTGCACAAAATTTGGAACAGTATTTTTTGCCGAATATACCTTTGGCTAAAAATGGTTTACAAGATTTTGAAGAGTCAGAAATTTATAGTAAGGGTCAGGACCTATATATTTTTAATTCTTTGGCGAATGGTGGTGCAGCACAATACACTTTGATGTTTCATATACGCAATGGGAAAATTGTGAGCCAACAGGCTTGGTCTGAAGCAATATAAAGATGAGCTGTATTGATATTTTGTATGAGCGTTAATGCGCTCTTTATTTTGATTATTGAAGGATAAAACTAAAAATTTGAAGAAAAACCGCTGATGAGATTTACATTAAAAAAGCCAATCAAATGGATTGGCTTCATTTTATTTAAGAAATAGATTTAGGTTTGGACAATACCTTCCATACTTTCCAATTTGATCAAATATTTACGGATTTGCTCTTCAGCTAACTCATCATGGTGTGGATAGAACCATTTTGCAATTTGCTCAGAAACACTCGGATGGTATTGAATATCAAAGTGATTCAGCCCATAAAATACAGCTTTATGTGATTCAGGCAATTTTAATTGGTAACGCGGATTCGGGTGCTCACCTAAAGCACTTTTTACACTCACCAAATAATCACCAATAATTTTTAGGGTTTTATTTTTACGATTTTCAAATTCTAAAGTTCCTGCCACAAGAAAAGTGTTGATGTGTGACGGAAGTGGAGCAGGTTTACGATTGTCATCGACGTGACCAATACGTGCATTATTGTGTTCCCAGTCATCATCACGAACACTGCCGTAGCGTAAATCTAAAATACCATTACTACGAATATTGACGATATGGCTGACCAATTTAATGATGGGGAAATGCCCGATTTTTTCTTGCAAAGCAAAACCAAAACGCTCTAAAACAGCACCATGATGTGGTGAGCCAATGCAGACTAGATTTTCAACCATACGGAACCATTGGTGCATATTTTGTTTGCCGTAGAACAAGGCACTGCGTGACACTAAGCCTCCCATACTGTGACCAATTAAATCAATACTGGTAATTCGTGGATTACGCTTAACCAAGTCTTCAAGGGTATTTGCAAGGCTTCGACCATTGGCAGAAATACGACGCCCCGTATTGTAATTCAAATACAACATGGTGTTGTTGTCACGCTGTGCTAACAATTTTTCACCAATACCCCCATTGCCACGATTTGACCAATCCAAATGATTCATACACAAGCCATGTGAAAAAATCACCACACGACCGTCTAAATCACCTCGCTGTAATCCACCATAACGGTCATATAAAGTACTGGGTAGTGCAAGAGGATTGTGATTTGCTAGTAGAAAATCACCTAAAATTCCATTCAATGCACCCACGAGAAAGTGCATGGTTGGTGTTAAAGGTTTATCATGTAAATTCGGGAAACGGTCAATGATTTGGCGTAAACCTGGTGCTAAAAAATGGCTACCATAATTTTGTAGTGTGCCAAAAGCGAATTGATAGATTTTTTGTATGCGTTTAGATTTTTGAAACGCTTTAGTTTTTTGCGTACTTAAGCCGAAAATACTCAATAACATTTCACGTTGTAAGGCTTGAATCAGGTCTTGAACAACGCCATTTAAACGAGTGCTGACCAACTGAGCTATACCTTCTAACAGGTCTGCTTGGCTGGGTGGCGAACGATCCCATTTACAATAAGTTTCGTGCAGTGGCGTTAAACTTGGCATGCGTTTTTATCCTAATTCATATTGACCTATACCGAGACTTTCTTTTTGGTAGAGATCAATGTATAAAATTCTTCGTATTCATCTTTTATTGTTCATCCTGAACAGTTTTAAGATACCGATGATTACATTGGAGTTTTAGTTTTTTTGTCCGACAAGAACTCGTTACATACAAATTAAAACAATTATGTGATTCAAGTCACAATAATGACCAAGCCACTGTAACTTAGATTACGATCAAATTGATATGAATATTATCTATCTACATGGATTTAAAAGTAGCGCTTTCTCGATTAAAGGGCAACAGTTAAACGACTATTGTCAGCGCTATACATCACATATTGTGCATTTACCTGATTTAAATATGCCACCGCAGGCTGTAGAGCTATACCTTTCACATTTAATTGAACAATTGGATGATGTTGCATTGGTCGGTAGTAGTTTCGGGGGCTTTTATGCGACACAATTGGTCGCTAAATATAGCGTACCTGCTGTACTGATTAATCCTGCTATGCGACCATGGCAATTGTTCAGAGATTTATTTGAAACGGAGCAGATTCCTTTTCTTGTAAATGAATACTGGACTTTAGATGATGCACAACTTGATCACTTAGAGCAGATTGCTGTGCCGTTTGTACAGGATGCAGACAAAATATTGGTTCTGTTACAACAAGGCGATGAAGTTTTAGATTATCGTGATGCAGAACGGTATTATAGCGCTACGCAACATTCGTCACTGATCATGACAGAGATGGGTGGTAATCATGCAATGGAAAATTTTGCAGACAAAATACCGATGTTTTTAGAATTTTTATCGTACTCAGTTAAGTAAATCATCATTGGTAAAATAAAAGGAAAACTTACAACGTGTCTCAATATACGGCTCAATCACTTGAAGTTTTATCTGGTTTAGATCCTGTACGCCGTCGTCCGGGAATGTATACCGATACCACGCGTCCAAACCATTTGGCACAAGAGGTTATTGATAATGCTGTCGATGAGGCACTTGCAGGGCACGCCAATAAAATTACGGTTGTAGTTTATAAAGATGGTTCACTTTCGGTTGAAGACAATGGGCGTGGGATGCCTGTCGATATTCATCCTGAATATGGTCAAAGTGGGATTGAGATCATTCTGACCAAGCTACATGCAGGTGGTAAATTCAGCACAGACAATTACCAATTTTCAGGTGGTTTACACGGTGTTGGTATTTCTGTTGTGAATGCTTTATCAACTCGGGTCGAGGTCGAAGTTCAGCGTCAAGGCAATTTGTATAAAATGGCATTTGAACGTGGCGAACCCGTTGGGCCATTAGAAGTATTTGAAGGTAAAGCACCCAAACGTGCTACAGGTACACGTGTACATTTTTGGCCAGAAGACAAATATTTTGATTCACCCAAGTTTGCCGTAAAAGCACTGAAACATAATTTAAAAGCCAAAGCAGTATTGGCGGCTGGCTTACAAATTATTTATATCGATCAGATTAATGACGAAAAAATTGAATGGCAGTTTGAGAATGGTCTAGTTGACTATTTGATGGATGAATTGGAAGACCGTGAGATTATTCCAGATCCCGCTTTTGTCGCTTCTGGTGAAGCTGAACGTGCCAGCGCGGAGTTCGCAATTTGTTGGAATGTTGAAGGCGGCGAACAGATTCAAGAAAGCTATGTCAATTTAATTCCAACAGCGCAAGGTGGTACGCACGTCAATGGTTTACGCTCAGGTGTAACAGATGCAATGCGTGAATTTTGTGAGTTACGTAGTTTATTGCCACGGAATATGAAGCTTTCAGCAGAAGATGTTTGGGATGGTGTGAACTATATTCTCTCATTGAAATTTCAAGAACCTCAATTTTCTGGGCAGACCAAAGAGCGACTTTCAAGCCGTGAAGCCTCGAATATTATGCTAAATATTGCCAAAGATGCATTTACTTTATGGCTCAATCAGAACTCTGAAATAGCCATGCAACTTGCTGAAATCATGATTGCTAAAGCAGGTCGTCGTTTAAAAGCAGCCAAAAAAGTTGAACGTAAAAAGATTGTTGCAGGACCAACTTTGCCTGGTAAGCTTTCAGACTGTGTTGGTCACACTTTAGAGGAATCTGAGCTTTTTATTGTGGAAGGAGATTCTGCTGGTGGTTCTGCGAAGCAGGCACGAGATAAGAACTTTCAGGCGATTATGCCGATTCGTGGCAAGATTCTGAATACATGGGAAGTATCTTCTGATGAAGTTTTGGCTTCTCAAGAAGTACACAACATTGCGATTGCGATTGGGGTTGATCCAGGTAGTGATGATTTATCAGAATTACGTTATGGCAAGGTGTGCATTCTAGCCGATGCGGATTCTGATGGTTTGCATATTGCAACTTTGTTGTGCGCATTGTTCGTTAAGCATTTCCCTACATTAGTAGAAGAGGGGCATTTATATGTTGCGATGCCACCGTTGTACCGTATAGATGATGCTAAAGATGTCCATTATGCTTTGGATGATGATGAGTTAGAAGCTATCTTAAAGAAAGTTAAAAGCAAAAATCCGCAAATCACTCGATTCAAAGGTTTAGGCGAGATGAATGCGAGTCAATTACGTGAAACGACATTAGATCCGAATACACGTCGTTTGGTGCAATTAGATTTAGATGATACTCAGCTTACGGCTGGTTTGTTGGACAAATTACTTGCTAAGAAACGTGCCAGTGATCGTAAAGAATGGCTTGAACAGAAAGGTAATTTAGCGGATTTGGTTGTATAAAAATTTATTTAGAAAGCCCCGAAAAGGGGCTTTTGAGTATTTATATACTCATATTTTCAATCCAAAGAAAATAGCCACCATATTGGCTTGATCTAAATTCACCACCCATTGCTTTTCCTTGGTCAGTTTGATAATGTTTTCCACCTTCATTCAGCGTAAGTAAGCCTTTAGTGACAAATTGATCTAAAAGTTCAGAGGTTTTAAGTTTATGTTTTGCAGCAAGCTTGGATGATGTAAGTTTACTGGCGTTATCGGTACTTTCCTCAGATAGATTTTCTTCCGCTTGTTCTGTTTTTACTTCATCTAATGAAATACGAACTTCGTCACTGATACGAATAATACGTTGAGCTTCTTCGTAGGCATCTTTGAATACTTGGATGTCCTCTTCTTTGTTAATAAAAATACCCATTTCATTATTATTAACTTGGCTAAACTCATATAAGTTCAAACTTGAAATAATGCAACTCTCTTCATTGATATAGCATTTAGCATGAAGATTTTTACAAAAACTGACTCGTACATAATCGAGTCTTTGCATCCATTTAATTTCATCAGGATGTAGGTCACTTTTCCCATAAATAATACGAATATCAATTTTGAGACGATTTTTATCTTCCAATAGTTCTTTGATTCGATCATTTAAACGAAGATAAGGGCTAATTAAAATAAGACGTTCTTTTGCATTTTTAATCAGTTCTTCTAAGTAAAAATTTGTTGCACTGGTATTTAAAAACTTAGCCATTTATTCCCCGTAATATTATTAAGTAATTAATTTATTTGCATAAAATATAATATTACTGCACTTGCTGTAAATTTACAGCTTATTTTTTTGCCTTAGAATAGTTTGCTAATGATAAATAACCTCTTTGTTTTCCTGCTCTAATGAAGAAATTTTAGGAGCATTTTGCAATAAACCCATAAAAACTATTGTGAAAACTTTATATAACAAAATAGGACAAAACTCAGAACTTTGCCTGCTGAAGTTCCGTTATAAATAGATATAACAATTATTCAGAATATATACCATGACAAAACAAATCCGACTTGCAAATGTAGATGATGCACAAATTTTGACAGATTTATTGCAACCAAATTCACAAAGCCTAGGTGGTTCACTTGATGGTGATTTCGCGTATGTTAAAGTTGAAAAAATGCTCGAAAATTCAGAAGTCACTGTTATTTATACAGAGGATGAAATGGCGCTGGGCGTGATTTTTAGCTTTGATCCAGCGACAATGCAAAAGCCACCCGTGATTGAAGAAATGCTGAAACATATTGATGATCAAGATTATCTTATCTATGGACCTGCATGTATTGCATCAGAAGTGAGAGGTGAAGGTATTCTTGGGAAAATGTATAAAGAATTAAGACAACAGACTCAAGGTAAAGCATTTTATGCCTTCGTAAATCAAAAAAATCAAGACTCATTCAAAGCGCATGAAAAAATTGGCTTTTTGTTAATCAGCCCATTTTCTGTTCATGATGAAAAATATTGGATCATTAAAGCGGAATAATCAATTCAAGATCAATTGCATCAGAATTAAATCACGCCATTGCCCAAATTTTTGTCCAACTTGAGGCATATAGCCTGTTTGTTGAAAGCCTAATTTTGCATGTAAATAAATTGAACCTGCATTTTCAGAATCAATTGCAGCAACCATGACATGGAGCTTTTGCTTCCGAGCATGTTCAATCAGTTTTTGCATTAAGATTTGACCTAAACCTTGGCGCGTAAAATCAGGATGGATATAGACAGAATGTTCAACGGTATCTTTATAACCGTTAATTTGGCGGAAAGAGGAGTAATCTGCATAGCCTGCAATTTGCTTTGAATGGGTGCTTTCAGCTACAAATATTGGGAAGTTTTGATTTTTTAAAGATTCAAACCACTCTTGATAATCTGAACCTGATTTAAGTTGGCTATTCCATGTTGCAACGCCATTGCTAATTTCAGCATTATAGATAGACATGATCTGTGGTAGATCAAGAGCTTGGGCAGGACGAATAAGAAAGGTCATTAAAATGCCAAAAGGATCAGTTAAGTCAGTATTTTAGGAAATTTTATTTTATTGAGCAATAAAAAAGCAAGACCGAAATCTTGCTTTTCAATATCAATCTAAACTGTAATCAAGCAGATTTTTTACATGAGTATAAAAAGTTAGATGCAAACAGTTTAACAATTAGAAGTGGTATTTAACCAAGGCACTCACATTGTTTTCATCTTTATTTGGAACGCCATATTTGTTGTGCCATACAGAGTGTTCAACACCAAGATATAAACGAGTATCTGGAGAAATGTGTTTACCCGCATTCCATTTCCATTGTGTCGTCCAGTTCAATTCACTTGAATGGGCTTGTGTATCTTTTTCAGCTGTAGACCAATCAAGGAAACCATCAACCAAGAATTCTTCTGAAGAAATTTTGAATGGAATACCATAAGAGAACGTTAATTGATAATCATCTTCTTGAATATCATTACTTGCGCGGTAGAAGTTTAATTGTGCAAACTGAAAATAAGGAATTGCTAAATCCACACCAACACCATAAAGGTAGTTGTTCATGTCCTTACCACCTTCCCAAGTGGTTGCGATTAAGACATCTTTAATTGGACCAAACTCAAGTTTTTTACCTGAAACTGCACCTAAACTTAAACGTGGTGAAACTTCAAAATAAGTGTCCGATTGACCACCACTATTAGTACGGTCTGCAAAAGCAAAAAAGTCACCATAATTAAGTTTCGCTGCATATTCAAATGTTGCAGTAGATTGCTTTTCATCAGGTGTTAACTCATAGTTTTCACCGTATAGGCCAGTAATACTGAAGTCTTGCCATACAGGTTTAGCTTGAGTCAGTGTTGCTGTAGAAGCCAATGCGCAGATTGCAGCAATATGTGTCAGTTTCATTAAAAAGTCTCTCCCCCAAGAAAGCGTATAAAGGATACAGATTATTAAGCAAAAATAAAGCCAAAATAAGATGAAATTAAAAAAAATATGTAAACATCAAGCCTGAAATTGTGAGTGAATCGTGACTCAAAGTAAGCAATTATTTTTTGTCGTAAAAAATGGATAAAAAGATGAGAGTTGATCTCAGCGTATTTTTGATATACATTATTTGAGCATTTTAAAATCATAAAAGTTAATAAAAATCATTACTTTAAAAAAACAAGTAACAAGTTGTCATTTTTCATATCGTTTTCATAAAATTTTAAAAAATGTACTTGCTTATTTTCGAATATAGCCCGATATTGAATGTATAAGAACACGAATCTGCAGACTCAAATGTGTTCATCCAGTCAATTATGGAGGATGGTATTCCAATTAATTGAAGATGATCAGGCTGTGAAAACAGCGCGCTAAATCGTGCCCAAGAACGAAAGTTTTGCGCCACATGTTTAAAGTTTAAAGAAAGTTTAATAAATAAAGAGGATGATATTTATGAACATTGAAATCCGTACAGATAAAAATATTCAAAATAGTGAACGCTTAATCACATATGTGCGCGATGAGCTAAATCAGGAATTTCAACGTCATAGTGAGCGAATCACCCATTTTTCTGTCCATATTAGTGATGAAAACGGTGACAAAGGTGGGGGTGACGACATCCGCTGTATGATTGAAGCGAAAGCTGCAGGCATTAAACCTGTGGTGGTTACGCACAAATCTAAAAATATTGACTTGGCATTACATGGGGCAATTGAGCGTGTCAAACGCAGTTTAGAGCATGTCCTTGAGAAAAAAGAGAACCCGCGTGGCGGAAAGCTTGAGATTATTGACGAAGAAGAAGTTTAATAAAAAGCCCTACGGGGCTTTTTTTATATCGAATAAAAATAAAAACAACGAATTGCTAAAATAATCCGATCAGTTGGTTGATTTACTCAAAACTATTTTATAAATATTCGGCATAATATTCCTTCAGATAAAAGTGAGAGATCAGCATGCTTAATGCGCAACAACAAGTCTTTTTACAGGCATTAGAAGATTTAGACCTTGAACAGGTTAAGCGCCTGTTGGCAGATGGTCTTGATCCTAATTTTATTGACCCAGAAAAAGGTCCTGCTGTATCCGTTTGGTCTGATGGATTGTTCAAGTGGTGGGAAAAAATTTGTGAAGCTCATGAAGCGGGTCAAGAATTAGCAACAGATCAAAAGAAACAAGATTTACAGGTTCATCTTGATATTTTAGCTGCGCTGATTCAAGCAAAAGCTAATTTTCATCTTTGGGATGCAGAAGAATGTTATGGTCCACTTTGGGATGCAGCAAGTGCAGCATGTGCGCCAGCAGTACAGCTTTTGCTCGATCAACAAGTTGATCCGAACACTAAAGATGAAGAAGGTAAAACGATTTTAACGTCAATTAGTGACTTATT
The DNA here is from genome assembly GCF_002135415.1 of Acinetobacter sp. ANC 3832. GTDB lineage: Bacteria > Pseudomonadota > Gammaproteobacteria > Pseudomonadales > Moraxellaceae > Acinetobacter. The sequence goes on along the minus strand of NZ_NEGJ01000002.1, from coordinate 353,560 downwards.
CTTTGATGTCGATTTTGACGAAATTAACTGGTCAGAAGCATTACCTGAAGAAAAAGAAACACTCGAATTGCTGCGCAGTCGCGGTGCAAAAATGTCTAAAGAAATAGTTTGAGAAAACATATGACAATTTTAAAAAAAATGACTTTGCTGATTGCTTCAACAGTCAGTATGGGCAGTATGGCAGCTGATTTTTCATTTGATCGTCCAGGTGCAGGCTTTGGTACAGGGATTACACCTGTCGGTCAGTTGGCTTGGGAGCAAGGTTTACCAAGTGCGACCTATACTGAAACGACGATTGATGGCGCGAAAGCAAAAACGGTTACATTAAATGGCGATATGTTATTCCGTACGGGTTTAACGCCAAGTATGGAATTGCAATTGGGTTGGCAGGGTCCAGCATGGACACAAACTAAATATAAAGGTCAAAAAAATGATGATTCTGGTTTAGGTGATGTCACCATCGGAATCAAAAAAGCCATTGATTTAAAAGATGATAAATTAACACTGGCTGTTTTGGCACAAGCACAGATTGCGACAGGCAATGATGGTTTTACTGCTGAAGATGATATTTATACTTTAGGTTCATCTGTTGCTTATCAATATAATGATTTAGTTAATACAGGTATTACCATGAAGTACGAAGTACAAGATGGTAATTGGGCTGTGACAGCGATTCCAACGATTGGTTATAAAATTGCAGGAAAGCTCTCTGGTTTTTCTGAATTTATTTATCGTAAAGAAGAAAGTCAAGATTATGAATATGGCTTAGGCTCAGGCTTAATCTATGCCTTGAATGATCGTACTCAATTTGATACCAGTATTGGTGTAGATTTGAATGGTAAAGATCGTAGTTATAATGCAGGCTTTGGCGTTGCATTCTTATTTTAATCTGACTTAGCTAGATTAAAAAATAAAAAGAGTAGCCATATGTTGCTCTTTTTTTTGATTTTAACTTTTACAATAAGATGATTTTATATCGATAAAGACTTACAACAGTGAAAATAAGGCTGGGATTTAAACATGATCAATTTATTTATAGGCAATAAAAATTATTCAACATGGTCTATGCGTCCATGGTTGGTGCTTCGCTATTTTAATATTGAATTTAATGAACACTTAATTCCTTTTGATGACTTCAAGTTGGAGAGTGAATTTAAGCAACATATTTTTAAAATTAATCCAACAGGGAAAGTTCCTGCACTTCAGCATGATGGATTATTGGTTTGGGATTCATTGGCTATTTGTGAGTATCTTGCAGAACAATTTCCTCAAAAGCATTTATGGCCAGAAAATAAAGCACAACGTGCAAGAGCAAGATCAATAAGTGCGGAAATGCATAGTGGTTTTGCGATATTACGAAGCACTTGTGAAATGAATATTGAAGCAGATTTAGTTGAAATTGGACAACAACTTTGGCATGACAATCCTCAGTTACAGAGCGATGTACAGCGCATTGAAAAGATTTGGTCAGAGCGACCTGATGTAGATGGTTTTTTGTGTGGTGCTTTTAGTATTGCAGATGCATTTTATGCACCTGTGGTTATGCGCTTTGTGAGTTATGGATTACCCACCACTGAGTTGAGTCAAGGCTATATTGAAAAGATGCTACAAGTTCCAGTATTGCAACAATGGATTCAAGAAGCGAAGCAAGAACATATGTTTGTTGAGTGCGAAGAACCTTATCGATCAAAGTGAACAAAAGGAGTGATAACGCCTAATTTTTATGAGGATATTAAAGAATCCGTTGGATATATCTGGATTTGATTACGGCCTTGTTGTTTTGAGCCATACAATGCAGTGTCTGCAAAATGAATGATTTTTTCACTTTCATAAGTGTAGCTCGACATGGCGAGCCCAAAGCTTGCGGTCAGTGAAATAGATTCCTCTGCACGACTTTGAATGTGTAAATCTTGAATAGCTAAACGACATCGTTCGGCAATTGCTGTTGCTTGCGTAATTTCAGTGTTATTCAGCACCATAATGAACTCTTCACCGCCGTAGCGCGCAACAATGTCAGAAGGTCTGATGCAGTGTGTGAGCGTGTGTGCAACATGTTCTAGAACTTCATCCCCACACTGATGTCCATATTCATCATTAATATTTTTAAAATGATCTAAGTCTAAAATAATAATGGCGTATTCTGCTTTTGAGCGATGTATCAATTGTAGTTTTTCATTAAAGCTACGACGATTAAATAAGCCCGTCAGCGGATCTGTTTGACTGAGTTTTTTAATCAGAGATTCACGGTGTCGCCATTGAATTAAGATAATTTCACCTAAAATTAAACTTGCAAATATGATCGGTATAATAAAATACGCCATACTGACGATCCAAAAAACTGATTTAAAAGGGTAATCATGTAGCAAGCTATCACTGAACATTGGTGCGTAGGGAAGAGCTTCAAAAATAGTCAGTAGTGCTAAGCTAAGTAATGTGATAGTGGCAAGAAGTAGGGGGGGATAGACAATTTTTCGTTCAAAAAGAAGAAAACCTATCCCTGAAATACAGATATAACCGCACAGCGTTGCAGGACTAAAAATACCAATGAGATAGCCATCTCGAATAAACATTGCAACAAAAACAGTCAGAATAATATAAGGTAAGTAATCTTCAGCCCATTGTTTCTTTTTAAGTTTGATGCATGGAATAATTAATAAAATCAAGATAATTAAAGCATAGATATTTAATGAGATTTGAAATTCAAGTAGAGGGATATTTACCCACTCCCAAAGAGAAGGGGTATAGAAAATGAATAGCTTCCATACAATCCATAATAAATGTTGGCAACATCCTAATACTAGAATAAGCGTACACTTATCTAAGTTGCTCCAATTCATAATAATATTGGTATGCAAAAAAAATTGGATTTTTTCCAAGTTCAATACACTGAATTTTCGGATTGCGAACTTCATATAAAACAGTATCTCAGAAATAGATCACTTGGTTCTAAATTTGACTCGATTAGAGATAAATAAAGATCTAAAGTATTTGATAGCACATTCTTATACTTTCTATATTGTTGGATTTTGAGTTTAATTCAACCTTAAAATAATCATTTGATTGATGTAATCTGATTCAAAATGTAAGCACAGAATTAAATGAGTTTCATAGAAATACAATAATGTAATTTATACCGATTGTCTTGCTTTATTCCGAATAGATTATTGAATGCTGAACTGAGATCGCTACGAGAATAAATAGAAGACGGTTCTCTATTGAAAATCAAAGAGCTGGTCAAAAGCATTGAGCAACTCTTTATTTCAGGTCAGTAAATGATTTTAATTAAGTGGAAATAGAGCTTTGATCACGAATTTGATTAAATCCATGTGATTTTGCTACGAATAAAGCTTGATCTGCATATTGTAAAACTTTATCACTAAACGTATTTTCTTTAGAAACAGAGATACCGCAACTGGCTTGTAGCATCACCGATTTAGCGTTAATTCGGAGTTCTTTTTGTTGAATTTGAGCAGTTAATCTTTTTGCCACATTGTTGGCATTGTCTAAATTGATATCACTCAGGATTAAAATAAACTCATTATCGCCATAACGCCCAACAAGATCGGTATCTCGTATACGATTGGACAGCATTGAAGCTACTGTAATTAGGGCTTGATCGGCAGACTTGAGTCCAAAATTATGTTGTATTTCCTTAAAATTATCGACACTTAAAAGGACGATGGCATAATCAATTCCAGCTTGTGGATGTAATTCTTTTAAATAAGAATTAATTCCAAATTGATTATAAAGACCTGTAAGTGGGTCAATCGATACTGTTTCTACACTTTGATTCTTATGCAACAAGTCACTTACAAAAGAGTTTTTGATCACATTTTTAAAAAATGTATGTAACCGACGACGCCTTTCGGAATAGATTTTATTTCTCATAAAGTTACCGCCTATATTTAATCTGTTATTTGTTTTTTGTTGGTTTTAAGTAATATAGCAACTTGTATGATGGCGATCAATTTTTAGTTTTACATAAAATACTGATTTAAATAGTATTATTTGCAAATAATGTGATTATAGTCACAATAATATTCTTTTTTTTGAAGTTACTACTCAGTTTTAGAGTGTGATTTTTATTTTAAATTGTATAAATCTATTTCTAAAAGTACTTTTAAATAAAAGCCATCGCTTTTATAAAATTATATAACGTGATTTGAGCGAAAATCTAAGAAACGGGTGATCTATAGTTTGAGTTTAATAAAAAGGTCAGCGTTGATCTAACCTTTATTGATTCAGATTATGTTCGATCTAACTTGTGTGCAAATTCAGCCAAATCAGCTAAAGAACGCTTAGCTTCATCAAACCATGGGCTGAACATCTGAAAGTTATGCCACATGCCTGTATAGAGTTTATAGGTGACATGTACATGCGCTTGCTTTGCTTTCTCTTCAAAACGAGCCGCATCATCCAATAGAATTTCTTTTGAACCTATTTGTACCAATGTCGGTGGCAAACCTTTGAAGTCTCCAAAAATTGGAGACAATTGAGTTAATGATTTGTCCATATTTTTTGGAACATAATATTCAATTCCTGTTTCTAAGGCTTCAACAGAAAGTAGCGCATCATGCTTTTGGTTATAACGTAAGGATTCGCTGGTCAGTGTTAAATCTAAAAAGGGCGACATGAGCACCAATCCGCTTGGAATGAGAGCTGTATCTTCATCTTTTAAGCGGAGAACCAATGCCAATGCCAAATTTGCACCGCATGAGTCCCCTGAAATAATAATATCTTTGGGTTGGATGCCTTGATTCAGTAGATTGATATATACATCATAAACGGCATCAGAAGCTTCTGGATAAGCATGTTCAGGTGCAAGTGGATAATCGATATGTAAAACTTGCATCTGCGTTCTAACAGCCATTTCAGACAAGAATGCACGATGGGTTTTTAGCGACCCCACAAAAAAAGCACCCCCATGAATATGAAAAATCATTTGAGTGGTTTGTGGTTGAGGTTTAATTTCCTCAGCATGAACCCCAGCAATTTTTAAAGCACGAATTTCTACATCTTTACGTTGAGGAAAAACTTTTGCGAGCTGTTCTAAAGCAAAACGTAATGCAGTTGGGGGTAGATTCAAGCGACTCGGCATTTTAAAGCTAGTTTTAAGAATCATTTCTGTAATATATTGTTTCATTGCAGGGTCTATCTTCATGTTATATCCACATTATTTGAATTTGGTCTTGTTTTTGATGGATTTACCAACAGAGTTTACAAGGGTACACTAAATAGTCACATTCAAAAATTGCAAATTTGTTGTGAGTTTTTAATACTATAAAAGTCAAAGATGACTAGGGAAATGAAAAAAATGAAAAAAATTGCACTTGCTTTAGGATTACTTACAACAGCGATGTTTGCAAATGCTGCAGACCCTTTAAATGGTACAGTATGGAAAACCATTGATGATACGACAAAGCAACCGAAAGCTTTGGTTAAATTTACAGAACAACAGAATGGTACGTTGTCTGCAACCATTCAGAGCATTTTGACGCCAGGTGAAGAGAACTCATGCGTGAAGTGTGAAGGTCCTTACCATAATAAATCGCTAAAAGGCGTGACCATTGTGCATGGTTTAAAAAATGCTGGTGGTAAAAATTATGACGGCGGTACAATTTTAGATCCAAAAAATGGCAAGTCTTATAAATTAAAAGGTGAGCTTGCTGGAAATAAATTAAATTTACGTGGTTATATCGGTGTATCAGTTCTTGGTCGCAATCAAACTTGGGTTCGTGCGAACTAATTTAATCTATTAAATTGATCCTGATTTTAAAAGCCTGATTTTCGAATCAGGCTTTTTATTGAGTTCAATTGTTATCTTGCTGACAACTTAGATAAGCTCGAAGAAGTGCTTTATTTTTCTTTCACAATAAATTGATGATATTCAATCAAAAGCTATTTTAAGCCACGAATTTCATCTTCATTAAAACCAACAATGTAGCCTTGATGAGTTTCAATGACAGGACGTTTGATCATACTGGTATGTGTGGTTAAGGTTGAAATGAGATTCTCTTCACTCGAAAGTGCATGCTGTTGCTCTTGTTCAGAGAGTTTTTTCCATGTTGTGCCTTTTTTATTGAGAATTAACTCTTGTCCAACTTGGTCTAACCATTTTTTTACTGTTTGAGCATCAATACCTTGCTTTTTATAATCATGAAATTCATAACTTAAGCCCAACTCATTGAGTAAATCAAAAGTTTTTTTCATTGAGTTGCAATTTTTAATACCATAAATTTTTAACATGATTTAGCCTGCATTTTTTAAGTGAATCAATTTCTATTGAAGAGCAGATTAACAAAAAATAGAAACAAAAAAGGTAAAGTTTATTTTTGATCAATTCAATTTTTGTGTAGATATTCTATAAATAAGATGTGACTGTGATCAATGTCATAAAGTTGACATCTTTATTTGTCAAAATAGCTTTTAAAAGAGCAATGGTCATAAAAAGTTAAATAACCAAAATTGCCTAATCAGATAGAGATAATAAAAAGTTGAAGATCATAAAAATAATGATTTAATAAAGAGAAAACCCGCATTTAATCATCCTGATCATGCGGGTCTCGATATAACGTCCAATGTCTCATCCTTGGAAAATAAATACAGAGTATTCATTTTCTATCCATCCTACGGCTTCCTATCCCTTTGCGGTCATCCTGACCAAGTCCCTTTGCCGTGAAGCAATAATGCACTTATTTAATGCGCTAAAATATACGCTAACACGACAAGTATTGTGAGAAATTTGCACATACTCAGTATACGTGTGTACACTGAATCTGTACTAAGTTTGTTTAAATTTTATAATCAATGATCACAGGGGCATGGTCACTAAACCATTCTTCTTTATAGACCCAAGCATTAACAGTACGTTCTTTCCAATCAGGTGAACATGCTTGGTAATCAATACGCCATCCAACATTTTTAGCACGTGCTTGCCCACGGTTTGACCACCAAGAATAAACTTCAGCTTCTTTACGGACTTCGCGGAAGGTATCGACATAGCCCAATTCATCATAGATATGATCAAGCCATGCACGTTCATGGGGCAAACAACCAGAAGATTTTTGGTTTCCAGACCAGTTTTTAATATCAATGCGTTTATGTACGATATTGTAATCACCACAAATAATGATGGATTTATTTTCATCACGCCATTGTTTGAGTATTTTTGTATATTCTTCTAAAAAGTGATCTTTACGAGCTTGAGCTTCATTGCCTGAAGAACCTGAAGGTAAATAGAGTGAACAAATATGGACATTCTGTTCCAGTCCAACATCAAATTCAGCAGAAATAAAACGACCTTGGCTATCTGCCAATTCAAAACCTAACCCATCTTTTACCGAAATAAAAGGCAAGCGGCTATAGATGGCTGTACCTGCATAACCTGCTTTTTCAGCAGGAAATAAATGGGTATACCATCCTTCAGGTTGAAACTTTTCTGTCCATTGCGCATGCGTGATTCGACTCTCTTGCATACACACCACATCTGCTTCGGACTTTTCTAGCCACTCAAGTAAGCCTTTGGTCACAGATGAACGAAGTCCGTTGACGTTAATTGAAACGACTCTTAGAATTTTTTGATCACTTGGATAGCTAGTCTTTGGTATCATGCGCAGTCATAACCTTAATGTATGAATTTTTGGAGCACCTCATGTCAACGCCAGCTCAATTTGACCCACAAGCTTTTATCGAACTTGCATTATCACGTGGTGTGCTTAAATTTGGTGAGTTTACTTTAAAATCAGGTCGTGTGAGCCCTTATTTTTTTAATGCAGGTTTACTCAATGACGGTGAAGCATTATCACTTTTAGCGCAAGGCTATGCAGATAAATTAACACAATGTAATCATGTCGAAGTAATTTTTGGACCTGCGTATAAAGGGATTCCATTTGTAGCAGCGACAGCTGTAGCTTTATCACAAGTACATGGTGTAAGCGTCCCTTGGGGCTTTAACCGTAAAGAAGCCAAAGATCATGGTGAAGGTGGTGTACTTGTTGGTGCATCAGTAGAAGGTAAAAAAGTTTGGATTATTGATGATGTCATTACCGCGGGTACAGCTATTCGTGAAGTTGTCACAATTCTGAAAAATGCAGGTGCAACAATTGCAGGTGTATTGGTTGCTTTAGACCGTGAAGAAAAAGGTCAAGGAACATTGTCAGCAATTCAAGAAGTTCAGCAAGAGCTCGAAATTCCTGTACATGCATTAATTACCATGAAAGATTTAATGAATTATTTAGATGCTAAAGGTGAAAAAGAATCTTTAGCAAAAATGCAAGCATACCGTATTAAATATGGTGTATAAGCATTTTTAGATTGGTAAAATAAGGAGCATTTGCTCCTTATTTTTAGCCTCGGATTTCATGTTGGAAGCGCCTTACAATGCTTTTTTTGATTGTGTTTGTCATGTTTATGGTTGTTGCTTTTCTTCTTGCTCGACAACTGGATCGACGTAGATGGCATCGTTATCAAATTGATCGGGATATGTTTTTTCGCACACATCCTTATACTTTAGATTGTGATCAACAATTTGATGTGCATTTGACGCTGAATCAAAATGCGCAAAAAAAACTCATGAATGAATTGATGTTGAAATCTCATGAGCAAAGCATTTTAAAAAAGGCACTTATTCAGCGTGAAGCAGAACAGCAAAACCAACCTTTTATTATTAAAGTTATGATTCATGATTTAATTATTGGTTATTTAGAAATTAAATATGCTGAGCAGTTGTGTAAAAGCTTACAAGAAACTGATTTTATGATTGGTCGCCCGATTGAAACCTTGGCGGAAATTAGCATCTTTCAAAAGAATGAAATCCATTTATTGTGTCGTGTGAAGTTAGATTTGCCTAGAAATCCAAAATTAGTGAACAATTTAATTAAAGGTAAAAAAGTTGATCATGATACTGAATTAGATGCACACACTAAATCATAGTTTATTTATTGATTTTTAATAAATACATGCCCAATATTATTGAATTTTAGCTTTGAAATTAAACTATAATGGAAGAAAATCTAAATTTATTAGTTGCTTGTTTTTCAGCGATTGCTGCTAGCTGTGCTGCATTTGCAACTTTTCTTGGTTGGATAGAGAATAGAAAGCTTAGAAAAGCTCAAACAGAACCATTTGTTGATATTAAATTAGAAGTAATGCCAGAATCCATAAGCTGGATAAGACTCAAAATTTCAAACTTAGGTTTAAGTCCAGCACTCGAGTTAAAATTTGAATTTAGAAGTCATGAATTTTCGAATGAAAAAGTAGCAGAGAAAGTTATTGATATATTTACAACATTGCGATTTATGCGCGAAGGTTTAAATTATTTATCTCATGGAGATAGTAGATATAGTAACTTTGTCAATTTATTAGAGAATACTGAAGCTAGAGGATTTGATGTTAAAGAGTTTTTAAACACGACTTTGATTGTTAGAGTTGAGTATAAAGATCGATTTGACGCACAATATTCTGCTGAGTTTATAATTGCTATGAATGAATTAGAAGGTGATTATAGGATAGGAGAAAGTTTTGGTGATCAAATAATTGAGCAATTAAAGAATACCAATATGAATTTAATAAACTTAAAAACAGAACATCAAATGTTTAGAAATGAATTTGAAAAAACTCATCGTGATTGGACAGAAATAGAATTAGAACAGAAGTTGGCCTTTTTAAAAAAGCAGAGAGCTATAAGCGAAAGTTTAAGGCAATCTCTAGAGAATGTTAAATATCAAAAAGTTGATAAAAAGCCTTCGATTCATCAATTGCGGAAAAAAATGAAATAAACTAATAAGAAATTTTCTCTTCACATTTTAAACAATTCAATTGCACACCTAGTTTTTCAGCTCGACCTTCTGGTGTCACCACCCATGGGCGGTTTTGCCAAGGGGGATTATGCCGTACATGCCGCGCATGCCCACAGGCTAAGTCAGCGACCCAATGCTGTTCTTCGTCTAAATGAAAGCCAATCATTGCTTGTAACATTAAGCCATCCTCAAATATTTTAAAATTTTAGCGAAAGCTTTACTTAAATTCAAAAAAGGAAAGGATAATCTCCGCTATACTCAAGACGATATTAATTTAAAAATGAGTTGTGATAATGCGCGTACTTGTTGTGATGGATCCCATCGAAAATGTAAACCTGAAAAAAGATTCAACTATGGCAATGCTATGGGCTGCATCACGTCGTGGACATGAATTAGGCTATGCATTACAACAAGATTTGTATATTAACCAAGGTAAAGCCTTTGGTTTGATTTCGCCACTGAAAGTATTTGAAGACTATAATCACTATTATGAATTAGGCGAGAAAAAGAAAGAATCTTTAGCAGATTATGATGTCGTGTTGATGCGTAAAGATCCACCGTTCGATATGAACTTTGTCTATACCACTTATATTTTAGAACAAGCAGAACGTGAAGGTGCGTGGATTATCAATAAACCACAAAGCTTACGAGACTGTAATGAAAAATTATTTGCGACACAATTCCCTGAGTTACAAGTGCCAACCTTGGTCACTTCACAGCAAAATTTGATTCGTGAATTTTTAACAGAACATCGCGACGTGATTGTAAAACCATTGGATGGTATGGGTGGAACAGGTATTTTTCGCTTAACTGCGGATGGTGTAAATATTGGTTCGACTTTGGAAATGCTCACTGAAATGGGACAGCAACCGATTATGGCGCAGCGCTACATTCCTGAAATTGTGGATGGGGATAAACGTATTTTGATGATCAACGGTCAACCTGTTCCGTATTGCTTAGCGCGTATTCCACAAAATGGTGAAGTGCGTGGTAATTTGGCTGCGGGTGGTTTAGGTGAAGCACGTCCACTGACTGAAAATGATAAAGCGATTGCAGCCAAAGTTGGACCATTTTTAAAAGAAAAAGGTTTGGTCTTTGTTGGTTTGGATGTGATTGGCAATTATGTGACAGAAATTAATGTGACCAGTCCAACTTGTATCCGTGAAATTGATACCCAATTTGGCACTCATATTGCCGATGATTTATTTGATGTTTTAGAAGCAGGTCGTTAATTCTCTTTATTGAAATTCGATTTTCGATTAATGAAAAAGAGCCAAATTGGCTCTTTTTTGTTTTATACCTTTTGATAGGGATGCGCTTTAAATAATTTCCATACAACAATCAATCCTAAAAGAGACAGTGTGGTAGTTGCCCAAGCAATCGTGCTCCAAGTGTGCGTATAAGAGACCAATAAAGCACTCAATGGTGGAAGTAAGAATTGCCCCAATGCTGATATTTGCAAGACCAAGCCGACACTGGCGGCGACGGCATTTTGTTGTGGTGCATAATATAGACAAATTGCAAATACAGTCGCAGGAATAAAACCGCCAACCGCTGAAAAGAGAAAAACACTTAAATATTGCAGACTAAAAGGTAAATAACTTTGCATGCAGAAAGTGACCCAACTCATCAACAGCATAATCACAAAGCCCCATCGAAACAGACTTTTTGGTTGCACACCACGATGTAGAAGTATTCCTGATATTAACGTACCTACAATATTGGCGATTGAAACGGAAGCAGTGAGAAGCCCTGCTGTTTTTAATTCAATGTGATTGCTGAGATAGATACTGGGTAAAAAGCCAATCACAGTTAGCCATTGACTGGTATAACAAGCAAAGATTAATGCTAAACAAATAATGGGTGGATGAGTCAGCGTGATTTTGAGTAAATGAAAGAAAGAATCAGACTGCGTTGTATATGTAGGTTGATTTGGCAAGACCAATAATTTAGTGATAATAAAAGCAATGGCAAAGCATAAAATACCTAATATGACCCAAATGGTCTGCCATGAGAAAAATTGCATCAAGAGTGGAATGGTCAGCATCGCAATGCCGACACCGAGCCCCATATAAGAACCCCAAAGTCCCATCTTCATGTTGATTTTTGCAGGGTCACAGATTCGTTTTAAAATCGCAGGGGCTGTAAGGGTAATCAGTAAAAAGCCAATACCTTCAAAAAATCGAAAGAAAAATAAACTATAAATATTATGAATAAACACACTGGCTAAACTGGAAAAACCTAAAATGATTAATCCAGACAGAAAGCACTTTTTTAATCCAAATTTTTCAGAAAATACACCTAAACACAGTGCAAATAACATCCCTGCGGCTTGCACTAGAGATAAGGCTAGTCCTGCTTGAGCTAAGGAAATATGTAATTGTTGCTGTAAAATTGGAATAATGGTCGCGAGTTTGCCCACATGAACCGCAGCTAAATAGCCTGCTAAAATAATCCAAATATCATGTCTTGGAGCATGTTGTGTCACAGTATTGTTTCATCCATGAAAACAAGTGAGGTTATTTTGAGTATAGAGAGGATAATTTATTTTTTATAGTTTAAAAGGTGAATAATCACATACCATTTTTGCATAATGAGATAAAAAGAATTTTTCCAATTGTACTCTTCATATCCAATAAATTAGATGATCTATGCAGGTTGGATTTCAATCTATTTGAGAGTGATAGCAAATCTTTTATAGTGGGTATTTTTATAATACTTGAAATATATACTAATTAATAAATATATATTGATGAAAAGAGATGTATTCATCATCTCTTTATTTTTCCTAAGAGTAGAAATAAAAAGGCTTTATTGAAGAGGTCTCATGTTTATGAATCTTGAGCCAAGTGTTACAAAACAGAGAGAATTGTATTAATTTCCTGCTTTTTTTATGGATTAATAATAAAACTAGTTTAAACTTTCATTTCAGTAGAAAAAAACAATGAAATGCTTGGTGAAAAAAAGTAAATAAACTTTTCCCAGTATGCGTTTGTGATTACAATTGCTTTTTTAAAGATATATTAAACATTTCATTTTGAATTGAAGAAATAGACTGTGACTAAACCCGAACAAAGCATACCAAAACACGTCATGATGATGGCGGCAGGAACTGGTGGACATGTGTTTCCTGCACTTGCAGTTGCCAAAGAATTGCAACAACAAGGCTGCCAAGTGTCTTGGTTGGCGACCCCGACGGGAATGGAAAACCGACTTTTAAAACAACACAATATTCCAATCTATCAAATTGATATTCAGGGCGTGCGTGGCAATGGTGTCGTGCGCAAATTGGTTGCCCCATTTAAAATTTTAAAAGCGACTTTAAGCGCAATGCGCTATATGAAACAGCTCAAGGTAGAAGCTGTTGCAGGTTTTGGTGGTTATGTTGCTGGACCAGGTGGTCTTGCCGCACGTTTATTGGGTATTCCTGTGATTATTCATGAGCAAAATGCCGTTGCAGGGTTTACCAATACGCAGCTTGCACGTATTTCAAAGACAGTCTGTGAAGCCTTTCCAAATACATTTGCACAAAGTGAAAAAGTGGTGACAACGGGTAATCCTGTACGTGCAGAGATTACAGCCATTTATAATCCATCATTTCGCTATAAAGAACGCCAGAATGCAGATGAACCTATTCATGTTTTAATTGTGGGTGGCTCTTTAGGTGCGCAAGCTTTAAATGAATGTGTGCCTCAAGCATTGAAACAGTTTGATGTGCCGTTGCATGTTTTTCATCAATGTGGGCAAAATAAACAAGAAAGTACCCAAGTTTTATATGCTGACGCTCCTGATAATTTAAAAGTGGAAGTTCAGCCTTTTATTGAAGATATGGCAAAAGCCTATGCGGATGCAGATTTAATTATTTGTCGTGCTGGTGCGTTAACAGTGACAGAAGTGGCGACCGCAGGTATTGCCGCAGTATTTGTACCTTTGCCAAGCGCAGTGGATGATCATCAAACTGCAAATGCAAAATTTTTAGCCAATATTGGTGCTGCGAAAATTTGCCCACAAGCCAGTATGACACCAGATTCATTAAAGGATGTATTAATGCCGTTGATGAACCGCCAATTATTGATGGAAATGGCAATAAAAGCTCGTCAACAAGCTCAACCCGACGCAACACAGCGTGTGGTTGGTTTAATTCAAGATTTGTAAGTTAGAGTAGATTATGTCTCCAACAAGCCCTGCTGATAAAGCAAAAAGCCTGATTAAAATCCCAGAAATGCGCCGTATTAAACACATTCATTTTGTGGGTATTGGTGGAGCAGGGATGTGTGGTATTGCAGAAGTTTTGAAAAACCAAGGCTATAAAGTGTCTGGTTCAGATATCAAAGCTTCAAAGACGACGGCTCAACTTGAAGAAAATGGCATTAAAGTCTTTATTGGACATGCTGCTGAAAATATTAAAGGCGCAAATGTATTGGTGGTATCCACTGCAATTGATACTGAAAATTTAGAAATTAAAACCGCAATTGAAACACGCATTCCAGTGGTTCGTCGTGCAGAAATGCTAGGTGAATTGATGCGTTACCGTCATGGTATTGCTGTGGCAGGTACGCATGGTAAAACCACAACAACCAGTCTTGTGACATGTATGTTGGCAGAAGAGAATATGGACCCAACTTATGTGATTGGTGGTCTGTTGAATCGTACAGGTGTCAATGCTGCATTGGGTGCGAGTCGTTATATTGTTGCAGAAGCTGATGAATCGGATGCTTCGTTTTTATATTTAGAACCGATGGCAGCCATTGTGACCAATATTGATGCGGATCACATGGATACCTATGGTGGTAGTTTTGACGTATTAAAAGATACTTTTGTTAAGTTTCTACAAAAAATGCCGTTTTATGGTTTGGCGGTTGTTTGTGGTGATGATGCAAACATTCGTGAAATTATGCCACGCATCGGTCGTCCAGTTTTAACCTATGGTTTTAATGAAGATAACGATATTCGTGCCATTGATGTTGAACAGATTGGGATGCAATCACACTTTACGGTTTTACGTAAAGGACGTGAACCACTCAAGTTAACCATTAACTTGCCAGGCTTACACAATATTTTAAATGCATTGGCTGCCATTGGTATCGCAACTGATGAAGGTGTATCTGATGCAGCAATTGCGCGTGCATTAGAAGGCTTTAGTGGTGTAGGACGTCGCTTCCAAGTTCAAGGTCAATATGCTTTGGGTGATGGCGATGTGAAATTGGTTGATGACTATGGTCACCATCCAAAAGAAGTGGAAGCAACCATTAAGGCTGCTCGTGCAAGTCATCCAGATCGCCGTTTGGTGATGTTGTTCCAACCGCATCGTTATTCACGTACACGCGATTGTTTTGATGATTTTGTAGATGTGTTGTCGCAAGTTGATCAATTGTTACTGTTGGAAGTGTATTCTGCGGGAGAGAAACCCATTGTCGGTGCGGACAGTCGCTCATTGGCACGTAGTCTGCGTTTACGTGGCGAAGTTGAACCGATTTTGATTGATCCTGTAGAAGGGAATCTAGCAAACGTGGTGCAAAAAGTGTTACAAGCAAATGACTTGTTATTAACACAAGGTGCGGGTAACGTGGGAGCAATTTCTGTAGAATTAGCTCAAAACCAATTATATTTAAAATAATCACAGTTTGTGATTGTACTTAAATTGACTCACTTTATAAGTTTAAGGATTTAAACGTGTCAAATGCTTCTAAATTCGGCAAAGTAGCTGTGTTGCTTGGTGGTAAATCTGCTGAGCGTGAGGTGTCATTAGATAGTGGTAAAGCTGTACTTGAAGCATTGGTTCGTTCAGGTGTGAATGCAGAAGCATTTGATCCGCAAGAACGAAGTGTCACTGAGTTGGTCAATTATGATCGTGCCTTTATTGTATTGCATGGTCGTGGTGGGGAAGATGGTCAGATTCAAGGAACATTAGAATGGATGAATGTGCCTTATACGGGTACAGGTGTTCAGGGTTCTGCCATTGGAATGGACAAAGTAAAAACCAAGCAAATTTGGCAAGGTTCTGAGTTACCTACAGCACCGTATCGTATAGTAAGCCAAGGAACTGACTTAGCTGAAGTCGTTGGTAGTTTAGGTCTTCCACTGATTATCAAACCTGTACATGAAGGTTCGAGTGTGGGAATGAGCAAGGTTGAAAAAGTTGAAGATCTTGCTGAAGCAATTGCCAAAGCCACTCAACATGATGCTGTGGTCATGGCTGAAAAATGGATTACAGGGCGTGAATTTACCATTTCATTCTTAAATGGTCAGCCTTTACCTGTGATTCGTTTGCAACCACCTGCAGATGTTGCTTTTTATGATTATGAAGCAAAATATAATCGTAACGATGTGGAATATGGTATCCCTTGTGGTCTGACCGATGCAGAAGAGAAAAAACTGCAAGAATTGTGTTTACGTGCTTTCCAAGCCGTTGGCGCAAGTGGTTGGGGACGTATTGATGCAATGCAAGATGAGCAAGGTGATTTTTGGTTATTAGAGGTGAATACCGTACCTGGTATGACCAGCCACTCATTGGTACCAAAAGCTGCACAAGCGGTTGGTTATAGTTTTGATGAGTTGTGTATTGCAATTCTTGAACAGACTTTAGCAGGCGATACACAATAATTTATGGCTCAACTTCCTGCTTCGATGCGCCGTAAACGCGCAGCTATTACATCGATACATGAAAAACCACCGACTCGTAAGGAAAAGTTAATCCATGCGGGTGGATGGTTGTTGATGATTGTTGCCTGTATGGTACTGATTGTCGGGATGTTTGGGCTATATAAACTGATTACTAATGCAAAAGTAGCAACATTGCA
Organism: Acinetobacter sp. ANC 3832; assembly: GCF_002135415.1. Taxonomy (GTDB): domain Bacteria; phylum Pseudomonadota; class Gammaproteobacteria; order Pseudomonadales; family Moraxellaceae; genus Acinetobacter. The sequence continues at coordinate 336,963 of NZ_NEGJ01000002.1, read as the reverse complement.
AATAGTTGGTGCAGATTCAGCGATTGAAAAGCAACAACTGACGCAACATTTAGCACCCATTGTTAAAGATAATTATTTTACCTCTGATTTAGAGCTGATCCGAGATCAGGCTTTGCAAATTTCATGGGTAGATCGAGTTGTTGTTTCCCGTGCATGGCCAAATAGTATTCGCGTTCGTGTGATGCCACGTCATGCAATTGCACGTTGGGGAACAGGTCGCTTATTGAGTGATGGTGGTGAGATTTACACTGAAGCAGTGATAAAAAATCATTCACAATTGCCGCTGCTTCATGGACCCCTCAGCCAATCTAAAGTGATGATGCGTCGTTATAATGAGATTAATCAATTATTTCTTCCCGTGAATTTACGTTTGAAAGAATTGTATTTAACGGAGCGAATGACTTGGTTTATGCAATTTGATTCAGGTTTACGTGTGATTGTGGATCAAGATCAAACCATGAGTAAGTTACAGCGCTTAAGTCATTTGGCACAAACAGATTTAAAACCCGTATGGCCAAAAATAGCTGCAATTGATTTAAGGTATCGCAATGGTCTTTCTATTCAATGGAAAAACTCAATTGTGCCTAAAATCATCAATGGTCAGTTTGTTGTAACCAGTGATGACATAAACGTTGCGAATACAAGCGTTGCAAAGCCATAATACGTGGCTTTCAATAGGCATAAAGCCAAACATAAACAATGAATAAAATGGTAGTAAGTGATGAGTGAAGCTGTTCCCTCAATTGTTGCGATAGACATTGGGACACATAAAGTTTCAGTTCTAATTGGAAAAGTACATGCCCCTGATAATATTCAGGTGATTGGCATGGCTTCTGCACGTAATAAAGGCATGAATAAAGGCAAAATAGTTAGCCTAGAAAAAGTAACCAATGCCATTAAAAATGCAGTACAAGAAGCGGAAGATATGGCGGAATGTCGTGTACATTCTGCATGGGTGTCTATCCCAAGTACAGAATTACAAAGTTTCTATGCCGCGGGTCGTACGCCTATTGCAAACCCAGAGCGTATGATTACAACAACAGAAGTAGTTCGTGCATTGGATTTAGCCAAAGCCAGTCATATGACACCAGATTATTATTTGGCGAGTGCTGTACCTTTGGGTTTTGAATTGGATGACTCTCCAGAATGGGTACATAATCCGATTAACCTTTCTGCACATAGCATGACGGGGCATTATCAATTGATGATGTTGCCAATTAGCACCATGCAAAATTTAGATCGTGCGATGAAAGGTGCCAATATTTTTGTTGAAAAAATGGTGGTGTCTTGCTTAGCAACGGCTGAAAGTAGTCTGTTAAAAGATGAAAAAGAATATGGCGTATGTTTACTTGATATTGGTGCAGGAACCACGAATCTTGCAGTCTATATTGAAGGGCATCTTGTCTTGGCACACACCATTCAACGGGGTGGTGAAAATGTGACCCGTGATATTGCAGCCGTATTACAAACAACAACAGAAGAAGCAGAGCGAATTAAGTTACTGTATGGTTGTGTGGATTTACATCAAGTGAAACCTGAGCATATGATTCAGTTTGAAGCTATTGATGGTCCGCAGTCGATTAGTCGTATCGAGTTGTCTGAAATTATTATTGCGCGTTATGAAGAAATTTTAAGTGCTGTGCGTGAAGAATTAGAAAAACGTGGTGCATTACAAAGTTTATATCATGGTGTTGTTTTAACAGGTGATGTTTGTCAAATTGAAGGGATGATTACTTTAACGCGACGGATGTTAGGTGTATCTGCCCATTTGGGTAATCCACCTCTAGAAATCACTGCTGAAGAACAATATTTATCAGCCTTGCGTCGTACGATGTATGCGACTGCTGCAGGGCTTTTGATGTTTAGTCAAAGTGATATGCAAGAGTCAATAGAAGAGCCTGAAGTTACTGGAAAGCGTCCAATGTGGGATCGAATGGTCAATGGTTGGAATGCGCTCAATAACAAATTAAAAGGTATTTTTTAGGTGTAGTTTTTTGGGGAATATTGTTAGGAAGTTGTAAGCATGCCGTCCTGTACTTGACAAGCTTAGTAATGCACAGCATCCTGAAAACTATTTATATTATTGAAGATCAAGGCAGTATACGGGCTTAAAGCAACTGCCATATTAATTAGGAACTCTAAAGGTCATGGCCTCATTTGAATTTTTAGAAGATGAACAAACCGATAACAACGGACAAGCCCGTTTTACTGTGTTTGGTGTTGGTGGTGGCGGTGGTAATGCTGTGCAACACATGGTGCAATCCGATATTAAAGGTGTGAAATTTGTTTGTGCGAATACAGACAAACAAGCACTCGATCGTATGAATGCGCCATTCAAAATCCAGTTGGGTGAGCAAAGTACACGCGGTTTAGGTGCTGGAGCAAATCCAGATGTGGGTTCGATTGCGGCTGAAGAAAGTCGTGAGCAAATTCGTCAGCACCTTGAAGGTGCGGATATGGTATTTGTAACCGCCGGTATGGGTGGCGGTACGGGTACTGGTGCTGCACCTGTGGTTGCTGAAATTGCCAAAGAAATGGGTATTTTAACGGTTGGTGTGGTGACAACGCCTTTTAACTTTGAAGGTCGTCGTCGTCAACGTTCAGCAGAAAAAGGCATTGATGCTTTAGAAGCACATGTAGATTCATTGATTATCATTCCAAACCAACGCTTATTAAGCGTGTATGGTGATATTTCAATGCAGGATGCGTATCGCAAAGCAGATGATGTTTTATTAAATGCAGTACGTAGTATTTTTGATTTAGTCGTGCGTCCAGGTCATATTAACCTCGACTTTGCGGATTTGAAAACAGCAATGAGTACACGTGGCTATGCCATGATGGGCGAAGGTAAGAGTAGCGGTGTTGATCGTGCTGAAGAAGCTGCACGTTTGGCAATTCGTAGCCCATTACTGGATAACGTAAATATCATGAATGCCAAAGGTGTGTTAATTAACATCACTGGTGGCGCTGATGTGACATTACGTGAAACAGAAATTATTACTGATGTTGTGAACCAAATTGTTGATCTTGATGAAGGTGAAGTATTTTTTGGTACAGTCTTTGATCCAGATGCACGCGATGAAATTCGTGTGACGGTGATTGCGACTGGTTTAACACGCAATGCTAATGATGCCGCTGAAGTGAAACGTAAAACTCAAGTGAATGTGGCTACTCATCTTCAGCAATCAGTACAAAATTCAACTGATGAAGACGATGTGCCAGCGATTAAACGCCAAAATGCAGATGCATCAACAGCTGCACCAAGCGCGTCACCACGTTCTACACCGATGAGTATTCAGGATTATTTGAAAAATCAACAACGTAAATAATTATAGTTATTTGATTTTTAGTAATAATTCCAAAAAGGTAATGATAATTCATTACCTTTTTGTTTTTTATCAATGGCTAAATGTGCTAACGTATAGCGGATTTAGGCTAAAGACTGAATAAGCATGTTGAAACAACGTACCCTAAAACGAGTCGTGAAAGCGAGTGGTATCGGACTACATAGTGGGCAAAAAGTGATGATTAACTTTTTACCGCATGTCGCTGATGGGGGCATTGTTTTTCGTCGTATCGATTTAAATCCACCCATAGAAATTCCTGCGGATGCAATGCTGATTCAGGAGGCATTTATGTGTTCTAATTTGGTTCAAGAAAATGCCAAAGTGGGTACAATTGAACATGTCATGAGTGCGATTGCAGGTCTAGGTATTGATAATTTAATTGTAGAAGTTTCGGCATCTGAAGTCCCGATTATGGATGGTAGTGCGGGTCCTTTTATTTATTTATTGATGCAAGGTGATTTGGTCGAACTAGACGCACCGAAAAAATTTATAAAAATACTTAAACCTGTTGAAGCACTAATTGAAGATAAGCGAGCTGCTTTTAAACCCCATGATGGTTTTCAAATTAACTTTACCATTGATTTTGATCATCCTGCTTTCGCAAAAGAATACCAATCTGCAACCATCGATTTTTCCACGGAAACCTTTGTTTATGAAGTGAGTGGGGCACGCACCTTTGGCTTTATGAAAGACTTAGATTATCTAAAAGCACATAATTTAGCTTTAGGTGCGAGTTTAGATAATGCCATTGGGGTGGATGATACAGGTGTGGTCAATGAAGAAGGTCTAAGGTTTAATGATGAATTTGTTCGTCATAAAATTTTAGATGCGGTTGGTGACTTATATTTGTTAGGTCATCAAATTATTGCCAAGTTTGATGGGTATAAATCGGGGCATGCACTGAATAATCAATTATTACGCAATGTGCAGAGCGATCCGAGTAACTATGAAATTGTAACATTTGATGACGAGAAGTCGTGTCCAATTCAATTCGTCAGTGTGACATAAGTCATTGTCTTTAGGGTGCAATGTTATAGAGTAACAATATAAAAGGTGATAATTGTCACTTTATGCAAGCTCTAAATTAAAAGTATTCTGAGTTCTGTTACTTTTTATTGCTTGCCAAACGTAATAGAGCTTGGCTAAGCTTAGGGTCGCTCACAAAGCTAGCAGCGTGCTGTAACATTTCTTGCGTCGCTGGTGTTAATTGTTTTGTGGTTTTATGATCGAATTGAGTCTCTTTATGCGCTTTAGCTCTTAATCTGACCTGAATTTTATGTAAATCATGCAATTCATTGATTTGTGATAATTGAGAAATATACTGTTTTTGAAGATAACCGAGTTGACTAATCATGGCTTGATTTTCACCAGTAATCGTCAAAACACCGTATTCATAACATACGACTTGCCATATCTCAGGTTGAGGTAGTAGCGGTTGAATTAATTTAGTAAGTTTTTGCCAACCGGCAACTTGCTTTGTGAGAAACGATAAGTTTCCTGTTTTTATGTGTTGTCTTGTTTGTTGAAAGACGTTTTTGGGTTCTGACATACATTGTTCCTACATGTTTATGCCCTAATCTTAAACGTTCGTTTCAGTGGATATCAAGGAAGAGATCGCACAAGAAACTTAATTAAGAACAGTTCAAGAGGTTTTTTTATGCATTCGCGACGTATTTTACTGGCATTTTCTTTAGCCGCGTCTACTGTGTCAGTTGCTTTCGCAGACTTGGTTCAATTAGATGCTTCAAGCAATTCTTCATCAGATCGATTAGAACAATTAACAAAAACATTATCTCAAGGGTCATATACCCATTCTGATGATTTAGATGTTTCTGCAAATACAAAGCTCAATGTAAAGTTACGCAAAGAAGCGCCAATAGAATTAAATAATGCTTCTTTAGCTCAAAAATATGGTTCAAACACCACAACGCGTTACTCAGCGAATTCAACATCTTCTTGGTTAGTTACACATCCTTTACCAGACATGAAGCGTGTGAGCTCTGATTTTGGTGGTCGTAGCATGGGTGGTCGTGCAGAACATCATTCAGGTTTAGATCTTTCCGCACCAAGTGGCACACCAATTTATGCTACAGGTCCAGGTATTGTAACCAAATCAGGTTGGGGTACAGGCTACGGTCAGTATGTTGAAATTAATCATGGTAATGGTTATATCACGCGTTATGCCCATGCATCACGCTTAGTCGCTCGTGTGGGTGATCAAGTTTCTGCTGGCGAACATATTGCCAATGTTGGTTGTACTGGGCGTTGTACTGGTCCACACTTACATTATGAAGTAGTGAAAGATGGTCAACGTAAAAATCCTTCGACTTATTTAGCAATGTTGCCTTAATAAGATGCAAGCAGTGCAACCATTTATCTAATAATTTAAATGTTATCACTGAACTGAAATACTTTTGTATTAAAAACCGTCTAAATTGGCGGTTTTTTGTTGTTTAGTGTGAGAAAAGGTCACTGACTATTTAGTTCCTAAATAATACTCACAATCCACATTCATCTGTAACGATAACTTAACAAGGCTAAAACATGATACATATATGATATAGAAAACAGTTCATGGAGTAGTTGAATTATGGTGTATTACGGTGATACAGATGCCCAAGAAACCCAAGAGTGGCAAGATGCCTTTGATTCCGTTTTGCAGCATATGGGAACTGATCGTGCTGCTTTTTTGCTCGAAAAATTATACCAACAAGCAATTGCTAAGCACGTACCCATTCAGCGGATAAATACTCCTTACTTAAATACCATTTCTGTAGAAGAAAGCCCTGCAATGCCAGGCGATCAAGATATGGAACGCCGTATCCGTGCATTAATTCGTTGGAATGCTTTGGCGATGGTACTGCGTGCCAATAAAACAGGTGATGACTTAGGTGGTCACTTGGCAAGTTTTGCATCTTCAGCAACGTTATATGATGTAGGTTTTAACCATTTCTTCCGTGCCAACAGTGATCACTTTGGTGGTGACATGATTTATTACCAAGGCCATTGTGCTCCGGGTATTTATGCACGTTCGTATTTAGAAGGGCGTTTGACTGAAGATCAATTGAATAATTTCCGTCGCGAAGTCGGTGGTCAAGGTCTTTCAAGTTATCCGCATCCTTATTTAATGCCTGATTATTGGCAATTCCCAACGGTATCGATGGGTCTCGGACCAATCATGTCGATTTATCAAGCGCATATTCAAAAGTATTTGATGAATCGTCATTTGATTAAAGAAGAAAATCGTAAGGTTTGGGCATACCTTGGCGATGGTGAAATGGATGAGCCTGAAAGCTTAGGTGCTATTTCACTCGCAGGTCGTGAAAAACTGGATAACCTAATTTGGGTCGTGAACTGTAACTTACAGCGTCTTGATGGTCCTGTACGTGGTAACGGTAAAATTATTCAAGAGCTTGAATCTGTATTCCGTGGTGCAGGTTGGCGTGTCATTAAAGTGGTTTGGGGACGTCATTGGGATCCATTATTGGACAAAGACACTTCAGGCGCACTCAAAGCACGTATGGCTGAAGCGGTAGATGGTGATTATCAACGTTACCAAGTGAAAGGCGGTGCATATACGCGCGAGAATTTCTTTGGTAAATATCCAGAAGCAGCTGAGCTGGTTAAAGACCTCAGTGATGATGATATTGAAAACTTAAACCGTGGTGGGCATGACCCGTATAAAGTCTATGCAGCGTATGCAGCAGCAATGACAAGTAATGGTCAACCAACGGTAATTTTAGCGCATACCGTAAAAGGGTATGGCTTGTCAGAAGAAATTGAAGCAGTCAATAAAACGCATCAAATTAAAAAGATGCAGATTGATTCACTCAAATATGTACGTGATCGCTTTAACTTGCCATTTACCGATGAGCAATTACAAGAAGTGCCTTTATATCGTCCAAGTGAAAATTCACCTGAACTAAAATATATGAAAGCCCGTCGTGAAGCATTGGGTGGTTATTTACCTGCACGTCGTAAAGACAGTGAATCCTTGGCGATTCCTGAACTTTCAGTGTTTGATGGTGTGTTGAAAGGCAGTGGTGAGAAAGAACAATCCACCACTATGGTGATGGTTCGTTTAATTGCAGCATTGTTAAAAGAGAAAGCAATTAAAGACCGTGTTGTTCCGATTGTTCCAGATGAAGCACGTACTTTTGGTTTAGAAGGTATGTTCCGTCAATTGGGCATCTACGCGGCACATGGTCAGCACTATACGCCTGAAGACCAAGAACAGTTGATGAACTATCGTGAAGCAAAAGATGGTCATATGCTTCAAGAAGGCATTAACGAAGCAGGTGCGATGAGTGCATGGGCTGCATTGGGTACAAGTTATTCAACCAATAACTTACCCATGATTCCAATGTATATGTATTACTCTATGTTTGGTTTCCAACGTATTGGTGATATTGCATGGGCAGCAGGTGACTCTCAAGCGCAAGGTTTCTTATTGGGCGCGACAGCAGGTCGTACGACTTTAAATGGTGAAGGTTTACAACACCAAGATGGTCATTCGCATATTTTAGCGAACACGATTCCAAACTGTATCTCTTATGATCCATGTTTCGGTTATGAGCTTGCTGTCATTGTACATGATGGTTTACAGCGCATGTATGTGAACCAAGAGCGTGTGTTCTATTACTTAACCGTAATGAATGAAAACTATGAACATCCAGCAATACCTGAAGGTGCTGAAGAAGGCATTAAACGCGGTATGTATTTGTTCGAAAAAGATGACAAAGCAACTGTGCAATTGTTGGGGTCAGGTGTAATTCTGCGTGAAGTGATTAAAGCAGGGAAAATTCTACGTGATGAATACCAAATCCATTCCAATGTTTGGAGTGTAACGAGCTATAACGAATTGGCTCGTGATGGTATGGCAGCTGAAGAACATAACCGCTTGCATCCGCTTGAAGATGGCAAAGAATCATGGGTATCTAAACAGCTTCGTGCGACAGATGGTATCGTGGTTTCTGCAACCGATCATATGCGTGCCTATAGTGATCAAATTCGTGCGTACCTTCCAGACAACCGTCCATATGTGACTTTGGGTACAGATGGTTATGGTCGTTCAGATACACGTGGTAACTTGCGTAGTTACTTCGGCGTTGATGCTGCTCACATCGTTGTTGCAACCTTGAAAAAGCTTGCTGATGAAGGTGAAGTAGATGCACGTTTAGTGAAAGATGCGATTTCAACGTTTGAATTAGATGTAGACCGCCCAGTAGCATGGTTGCCTCAAGCACATCCATCTGTTCAAGATGTTGCGCCGTATGCAGAACCAACAACTGAGGAGAAATAAATAATGCAAATTAAAACTCCTGATATTGGTGTTGATAAAGCCACTGTCGCTGAGATTTTAGTGAAAGTGGGTGATCGTATTTCGGTTGATGACAGTATTGTTCTGCTTGAATCTGATAAAGCTTCTGTTGAAGTGCCTAGCACTTCGGCAGGTGTAGTCAAAAGTATTGCTGTTTCAGAAGGTGATGAAGTTTCAGAAGGTCAGGTGCTGATTGAAGTTGAATCAGCAGAATCTGATGTAACTCCAGAAGCTGAAGCAAAAGCTGAATCTGTTGCACAGCCTGAGACGACTGAGATAAAACCTGTAGTTGAAGAAAAAGCATCTACACCAGCCGTTGCAACATCAACCCAAAGTGTTGATGTGAAAGTGCCTGATATTGGTGTCGAAAAAGCATTGGTTGGTGAAATCTTAGTTAAAGTCGGTGATGAAATTGCGGTTGATGACAGCATTGTTGTTGTTGAATCTGACAAAGCGACCGTAGAAGTCCCGAGTTCTGTTGCAGGAATTGTGGAAAGTGTAGTTGTTAAAGAAGGGGATAGCGTTAAAGAAGGTGTTGTTTTGATTACAGTCAAAACCACTTCTGCTGCTCCTGCATCTAACATTGCAGAAGCAAAAGTTGATTCAGCACCTGTTGTTGCATCAACTACGCCTTCTACAGCAAAAGCAGAATCAGCAACCACTCAATCAGGTTCAGTCGAAGTGACTATTCCAGATTTAGGTGTTGATAAAGCCACGATTTCTGAAATTTTAGTCAGCGTTGGCGACCGTGTAGAGAAAGATCAAAGCTTATGTGTTGCTGAATCGGACAAAGCTTCGGTTGAAGTACCAAGTTCTGTTGCAGGTGTGATTAAAGCTATTCACGTTGAGTTAAATCAGTCTGTTTCTCAAGGGACAGCATTGGTCACGATTGAAGCTGAAGGTCAATCTGCACCTGCGCAAGCACCTGTTACAAAATCTGAGCCTACGAAAGTTGAAACTCAGTCAGCTCCAACGACGACTCAAGTTGAAAAATCAGCACCAGTAGCGGCTCAAGCGGGTTCGGATAAACTAACGAAAGCGCAAGAAGCCGAAAATGCAAAAGTGTATGCAGGACCTGCGGTACGTAAACTTGCGCGTGAACTGGGTGTGGTACTTTCCAATGTGAAAGCATCAGGTTCGTATGAACGTGTGATTAAAGATGATGTTTTTGCTTATGTGAAAACACGTTTAACTGCACCACAAGTTGCACCTACTGCAAGTGCATCAGCAGTTGTTTCAGGTTTACCTGCATTACCAGATTTCAATGCATTTGGTGGTGGTGAAGTGAAAGCAATGACGCGCTTACAGCAAGTGTCTGTACCGCAGTTGTCATTGAATAACTTCATCCCTCAAGTGACTCAGTTTGATCTTGCCGATATTACTGAGCTTGAAGCTTGGCGTGGTGAACTTAAAGCTGGCTTTAAACAGCAGGGTGTGAGTTTGACTATTCTCGCTTTCATTGCGAAAGCGCTCGCATTCTTATTGAAAGAAGAACCATATTTTGCGGGTCATTTGGCTGATGATCAGAAAGGTGTATTGCTACGTAACGAAATTCATATAGGGATTGCTGTTGCAACACCAGATGGTTTAACTGTTCCTGTACTACGCAATCCTGATCAAAAATCAATTAAGCAAATTGCGATTGAATTGGGTGAGTTAAGTAAAAAAGCACGTGAAAAGAAACTTTCTCCGAAAGACTTACAAGGTGCAAACTTTACCATTACCAGCTTAGGTTCAATTGGTGGTACAGCATTTACCCCTTTGGTAAACTGGCCTCAAGTAGCTATCTTAGGTATTTCGCCTGCAACTATGCAACCTGTATGGAATGGTCAAGAGTTTGAACCGCGCTTAATGTTGCCATTGTCATTGTCTTATGATCACCGTGTCATTAATGGTGCTGATGCAGCCCGTTTTAGCAATAAATTAACCAAGCTTTTGGCTGATATTCGTAATATTTTGCTTTAAGTTTAAGCTGTATTGAAAACCTCGCTTCGGCGAGGTTTATTATTTTTAGTCGTCTATTTTTTTGTTTCAAGATAAACTTTAAGATAAATGAGATTGAAAAGCAGGCTAAAGCCATTTAAACTCAGCATACACTTCATTGGGGAGTAGCCGCTATTCACGTTTTCAACGTGAATAGGTGATGATCAACATAATTGTTCAACAGAACATGGTCATCATAGCAAAGAACCAATTTAACTGAATCTTCACTTTGTTCAGTTATCTTTTGTTGGCAAGACCTTTGATTTATCACTCCGCATTGAGTAAAGCATTTAACTTTATTCATTTAGGCTAGCAGGAGGGGTAAGTCATCGGTAAAAATTGCTAGCCTGAGAAACACCTTATGAATGTCTTTCTTATTTCTCTTGTTGTCGTCGCCCTTTCTGAAATGGGTGATAAGACACAGCTCCTCGCATTACTCCTTGCTGCACGTTTCCGTAAACCTGTTCCGATACTTTTTGCTATTTTCTTTGCCACTGTGATTAATCACGGTGTTTCAGCGCTCTTGGGGCAATGGATTACCACCGTACTGAGTCCTACTGTTTTGCTTTGGATTGTATCTCTTGGCTTTATTGCAATGGCGGCTTGGATGTTGATTCCAGATGAATTGGATGATGAAACCGATAGTATTAATAAGTGGCAAAAATATGGGGTTTTTGGTGCAACTTTTGTTTTGTTCTTCCTTGCTGAAATTGGTGATAAGACCCAAATTGCCACTGTGGCTTTGGCTGCGCGTTATGACAGCATCGGTTGGGTAACATTAGGCACAACACTTGGAATTATGTTGGTGAATGCACCTGCTGTTTTCATTGGCAATAAATTAGCAGATAAATTACCAATTTCACTCATTCATAAAATTGGTGCTTTAATCTTCTTGATCATTGGTGTAAGTGCTTTAGTACAACATTATTTCTTTTAAGTAGACGCAATTTAAATCTTTTAAGCCTGACGTTATGTCAGGCTTTTTTTTATTGTGATTCATGGCATAACTCACGAAATTCTTATTCAACTTTATGTGTATATTTATTGTAAGCCTGAAGAAATCCTTATATGTTATAGGGAATAAGTAAAGTTTTATTTTAAAAAGTATTTTTGGGGTTTTTGGTATGGCTTTAGATCGTACAACATCACAGGTTTTATTTGATAATGGTACACACAAATGCATTAGTTTTACCAGTTTGGTAAAAGGCGAAGGTGTACAGGCAAATCAGTTTCTCATTTTAGATCATGAGCGTGCAGCTGTTTTAGATCCAGGGGGTGATTTAACCTATGTTCCGTTAACCATGGAATTGAATCGCTATACACGATTGCAGAATTTAGACTATGTGATGGCTTCGCACCAAGATCCTGACATTATTACTTCTATGCCACGTTGGTTGGTTTATACCGATGCAAAAGTGGTGGCATCAAAATTATGGGCCCGCTTTTTACCCCATTTAAATTCTGCTTTTATGAGCGATCGAATGAAAGGTGGTTGGTTAGAGCGATTAATTGAATTACCAGATCAAGGTGGTGTGATTTCTTTAGGTGAATCTAGAATTATTGTTGTACCTGCTCATTTTTTACATTCAGTCGGTAATTTTCAGTTTTATGATCCAATTGCAAAAATTTTATTTTCTGGAGATATGGGGGCTTCAATTGTTGATGAAGCATCTGCATCTTTAGACGATTTTGAGGCACATATTCCAAAGATGAAAGGTTTTCATCAGCGTTATATGTGTTCCAACAAAGTCATTCGCTTATGGGTGAAGATGGTACGGGGTATGGACATTGAAATGATTGTTCCACAACACGGCACACCATTTATAGGGAAGGTACAGATTAATCAGTTTTTAGATTGGATTGAAACGCTAGAGTGCGGGATTGATTTAATGGATCAATCTATTTTTACCTGTCCTGAATAAGCCAGTCACAAAAATATATTGAGTTTAATCGCAACTTTTTTTAGGATTCTCAAAAGTAAAATATTGATAACGAGAATTTTAAAAAATGTTGTCCCAAATCGCGACGCAGGATGCGTGTTTAAGTTGTGGGGCATGTTGTGCTCATTTTCGAGTCTCATTTTATTGGGCAGAAGGTGAAATGATTCCCAATGAAATGCTTGAAGTTTTAACGCCTGTATATTCTTGTATGAAAGGTACCAATCAAGCTCAGTCGAGATGTATTGCATTAGAAGGTAAAATTGGTGAGTTTGCCAGTTGCCAAATTTATGAACAGCGCAGTTCTTCATGCAAAGAAGTGCAGGTCGCTGATTCACAATGCCATAAAGCGCGTACAGCGCATGGCTTAATTCCTTTAATTGAAATTGATCCTGCTGTTCCAAGCAATGATGATGGTTATGATCAGGTAGTTTAATTGACGGAATGAGTCTAGTATAAAAATTTGAAGTGCCAATAAAATTATTCTTGAGTGCTTTATTGTAGAAAGTACCGATGATATTGAGAATATTGAAGTCTATAGATGTATTGAATAAAGCCTTTTTATTTTTATTTAAAGATAGAAGTAAAGAGGGTATTTATGTTGAGATAGAATATCTAATTTTAAAATTATAGATTGGTCGAACTTAATAATGATTTAACTTTTCAAAGTGTTGCAGATACTTCTGAAAAAACTATGCAATTAAAATGAAAAATAAACTGAAGTTTGTATATAATAGCTCACGGAAATTACCAGCGAGACTGTTATGTTGACCATCGTTCAAGAAGCCCTAACCTTCGATGATGTCTTATTACTCCCTGCCTATTCTACTGTCCTCCCAAAAGATGTCTCTCTAAAGACACGCCTTACACGCGGCATTAATCTGAATATTCCAATGGTATCAGCAGCGATGGATACAGTGACTGAGTCACGTATGGCAATTGCTATGGCACAACATGGTGGTATTGGTATTCTACATAAAAACATGGATATTTCTGCTCAGGCAGCAGAAGTTCGCCGTGTGAAAAAATTCGAAGCAGGGATGGTGAAAGACCCAATCACTGTGACTCCAGAAACAACCGTTCGTGACCTTATTGAAATCACTCAGTCGAATAACATCAGTGGTGTACCTGTTGTTAAAGATGGCAAAGTGGTGGGAATTGTAACGGGTCGTGATACACGTTTTGTCACTAATTTAGAACAACCTGTGAGTAACATCATGACGGGTCAAGACCGTCTTGTGACTGTGAAAGAAGGTGAGTCGAAAGAACGTATTCAAGCATTGTTGCAAAAAAACCGTATTGAAAAAGTATTGGTAGTTGGCGATAACAATGAATTAAAGGGCTTAATTACGGTCACTGATTTCCGTAAAGCTGAACTCTATCCATTAAGCTGTAAAGATGACTTAGGTCGTTTACGTGTTGGCGCAGCAGTGGGTACAGGTATTGAAACACCTGCACGTGTTGAAGCATTGGTTGATGCTGGTGTAGATGTGATTGTTGTTGATACTGCACATGGTCATTCTGCGGGTGTGATTGAACGTGTGCGTTGGGTAAAAGCAAACTACCCACAAGTTCAAGTCATTGGCGGTAATATTGCAACAGGTGATGCTGCTTTGGCATTACTGGATGCTGGCGCAGATGCTGTGAAAGTGGGTATTGGTCCTGGTTCAATTTGTACAACACGTATTGTTGCAGGTATTGGTATGCCACAAATGTCAGCCATTGACAGTGTTGCCAATGCGTTGAAAGATCAGATTCCTTTAATTGCTGATGGTGGTATTCGCTTTTCTGGTGATATCGCAAAAGCAATTGGGGCTGGTGCAAGTACAATTATGGTCGGTTCACTCATGGCAGGTACTGAAGAAGCACCTGGCGAAGTTGAATTTTTCCAAGGTCGTTACTACAAAGCATATCGTGGCATGGGTTCATTGGGTGCAATGGCGGGTGCAACAGGTTCTGCAGACCGTTATTTCCAAGACGCTAAAGCGGGTGCCGAAAAGTTAGTACCAGAAGGTATTGAAGGTCGTGTACCGTATAAAGGTCCAATGGGGAATATCGTTCATCAAATGATGGGTGGTTTACGTTCATCTATGGGCTATACAGGTTCTGCAACAATTGAAGATCTTCGTCAAAATGCAAAATTTGTAAAAATTACATCTGCAGGAATGCAAGAATCGCATGTGCATGATGTAACGATTACCAAAGAAGCGCCAAACTATCGCGTTGGTTAATCTTTAGTAAAGTTTGAGTGAAAAAAGCCGTCAGTTTATGACGGCTTTTTTATTTTGGTGTAAAGTAGACTCAAGGAATAGATACTGTTAAACAACACGATAATAAAGTGGGTAAAAAATGAGTTATTTTGGTACAGATGGTATTCGCGGTAAATTTGGTGAATTGCCAATTACTCCTGAATTTGCACTTAAATTAGGATTCGCAGCAGGCAAAGTATTAAAACAATTAAGTCCGAAGTCCAAACCGATTGTTGTATTGGGTAAAGATACCCGTCTTTCAGGCTATATTTTAGAAGCCGCTTTACAGGCAGGTTTAAATGCGGCAGGTGTCTATGTACATCTGTTAGGACCATTGCCAACACCTGCAATTGCTCATTTAACCCGTGCTTTACATGCCAATTTAGGGATTGTGATTTCGGCTTCACATAACCCTTACTTTGATAATGGTATTAAATTTTTCTCAGATGAAGGTAAGAAATTACCTGAAGCTGTGCAAGATGCGATTAACCAAGAATTAGAAAAAGACATCGTAATTGATGACACCGCTAATTTGGGTAAAAGTGTTCGTGTAAATGATGCCAATGGTCGTTATATCGAATTTTGCAAATCAACCTTTCCTTACCACTTTAACTTACGCCATTTAAAAATCGTGGTCGATTGTGCGAATGGTGCTGCCTATGGTGTAGGTCCATCTGTATTTCGTGAGTTAGGTGCAAAGGTTGTTGTATTAAATGCTGAACCGAATGGTTTAAATATTAATGAAAATTGTGGTTCAACTCATCCTGAACACTTACAGAAAGCAGTGGTTGAACATGAAGCTGATTTAGGCATTGCCTTTGATGGTGATGCAGACCGTGTGGTTCTGGTCGATCGTCAGGGTCGTTTGGTCGATGGTGACCATATTTTATATATTCTAGCAACTCAAGCGAAGCATAAGCCAGAGGGAATTGTCGGTACGGTCATGAGTAATATGGCTTTGGAGTTGGCTTTGGAAAAAGCACAAGTTCCTTTTGTACGCGCTAATGTGGGTGACCGTTATGTATTACAAAGCCTAGATGAACATTCGTGGGTGATTGGTGGTGAGCCATCAGGTCATATTTTGACTTTAGATAAAAGTACCACAGGCGATGCCATTATTGCGGCATTACAAGTATTAACCGTGATGGTTGAGCAAGATAAAGCTTTAGATGAATTGATCAGTGATTTTAAATTATTTCCAAACGTGCTGGTCAACGTACGATTAGAACAAATGTTTGATCCCTTTGCAGTTCATGCTTTAGTGAGTCAGTTTGATCAAGCTG
Source organism: Acinetobacter sp. ANC 3832 (assembly GCF_002135415.1). Taxonomy (GTDB): domain Bacteria; phylum Pseudomonadota; class Gammaproteobacteria; order Pseudomonadales; family Moraxellaceae; genus Acinetobacter. The sequence continues at coordinate 320,844 of NZ_NEGJ01000002.1, read as the reverse complement.
AAGCGCAATTGAAAGGTCGTGGACGGATATTGATTCGTAAATCAGGTACTGAACCGATCATTCGCGTGATGGTTGAAGGTGATGATTTACAAGAAGTCACGACATTGGCCAATCAATTGGCAGATGCTGTACGTCAACAAACAATTGCTTAATCAAACATATTGTATAAGGATTAATTGCTTCTTTATTTTTCTTTAAAGAGCGCTTAAAAGGCTTTATGAAAGAAGTTTTGATTTAGATATTTTAAGGATAGGGTTTCATGAGTGATGTAATTAAAGATTTAAGTGAGTTACGCCTGACTTATGAAAAAGATGAACTGCATGAAGAACAAGTGGATGCCGATCCACATCAACAGTTTCTTGTTTGGTTTAATCTTGCTTTAGAAGCAAAGCTACATGAACCCTATGCCATGTCATTGGCAACAGCCGATGCACAGGGACGACCACATGTACGCACTGTATTATTACGTGGTGCGACAGAAGCAGGTTATGACTTCTATACCAATTATGATAGTCAAAAAGGCTTAGATTTAGCTGTGAATCCTTATGCAGAATTTTTGTTTTATTGGCCTGAATTAGAGCGTCAGATTCGTATTGGTGGTCATGTTGCTAAAATTTCTTTAGAAGAATCGACGGATTATTATCATAAACGTCCGCGTGATAGCCAAATTGCTGCACATATTAGTACACCACAAAGTGGTGTAATAGAAAGTCGTGAATTACTTCAACAACACTTTCAAGAGTTGCATGATCGTGTCGAGTCAAATACAGAATTGGAAAAACCTGAATTTTGGGGTGGATATCGTTTAGAACCAATGCATTATGAATTTTGGCAAGGTCGGCCAAACCGTTTACATGATCGTTTGAGTTATGAAAAACTAAATGGAAGATGGACTTTACAGCGTTTGATGCCTTAAATGCCAAATATTCAAATTAAACAGCGACCACTTATCACACGCCCAGAGCATTTTCAGAGGGTGTCTACATTTGTTGCTGAAATTTTGGCACGCCGTGGAGTAGAGTCAGAACAAGAGTTAGATTTAAAGCTTAAATATCTGCTTGCACCGAAAATGAAAGGCTTAGATCAAGCGATTCAAATTATAGATACGGCAATTGATCAGCAAAAAAAAATCGTGATTGTTGGTGATTATGATGCAGATGGAGCAACCAGTACTGCACTGATGATCTTAGCGCTGAGAGATATGGGTGCAAATGTTGAATATTTGGTTCCAGATCGTTTTAAATATGGTTATGGATTAACACCAAAAATTGCAGATTTAGCTTTTACAAGCTATCAGCCTGATCTATTGATTACAGTCGATAACGGTATTTCCAGTCATGCAGGTGTCGAGCAAGCACAGTTACATGGCATGCAGGTGATTATTACTGATCACCACCTAACAACCAAAGAAACGCCAAAAGCTGAAGCCGTGGTTAATCCAAATCAATTGGGTTGTGAGTTTCCAAGTAAAGCGTTGGCTGGAGTCGGGGTTGCTTTTTATCTATTGGCCAATTTATCGAGTCATCGAGCTAAGCAAGGAAAATCAGGATCGAAAGTTGTGCAATATCTTGATCTTGTGGCTTTAGGGACTTATGCAGATGTGGCAAGTTTGGATTATAACAACCGTATTCTGGTCGATTCGGGTTTAAAACGTATCCAACAAAACCAATGCCGAGCTGGAATTAGCGCTTTATTGGACATTGCGGGACGAGATCCTGCAGAATTAAAAGCACAAGATTTAGGCTTTGTACTGGGTCCACGCATTAATGCCGCAGGGCGTATGGAAACCATGGACATTGGTATTGAATGTCTATTGGCTGTGGATATGCAAGTCGCTTATCCCTTGGCGCGTCAACTGAATGATTTAAATTTAGAACGTCGTCAGGTTGAAAATCAGATGAAACAGGAAGCATTGTCTGAATTAGAAAACTTAAAATTAGATCAAGATCATTTACCTGCTGCTTTGGTGATGTTTGATGAGCATTGGCATCAAGGGGTGATTGGGATTGTTGCAGGGCGTTTAAAGGAACAATTTCATCGTCCAAGTATTGTCTTTGCGGCTGATCAAGATGGCATTCATATCAAAGGTTCCGCACGTTCAATTGATGGTATTCATATTCGAGACTGTATTGAAAAAGTCGCTGAACAATCTCCGCATTTGGTCAGTCATTTTGGTGGGCATGCAGTGGCGGCAGGATTAACCCTCAAAAAAGAGCATTTTGAAGAATTTAATTCTGCCTTTACTCAACTCATTCAAAATATGGATGAAGAGTTATTCCAAGCAACTTTGTGGACAGATGGTGAATTAGCACATCAAGCGTTTACATTAACCACAGTAGATATGATTGAACAATTGGGGCCTTGGGGGCAAAAATTTCCTGCCCCAATTTTTGAAGGGCGATTTAAAGTTTTAGATTATCGATGGTTAAAAGAAATTCATTTAAAATTAAAATTAGCTTTAGATACAGGACAGTCTGTAGAGGCAATTGCTTTTAACGCAGCAGATAAATTTGATTTTGATCCTCAACAAAGTTCTGTGCGTATTGTTTATGAACTGGATAAAAACCAATTCAATGGTCAGGTGAATGTGCAATTAAAAATGTTGCATCTAGAACACTAAGATTAAGCATAGAAATGAAGTAATAAAAAACCGCTCCAATGAAGCGGTTTTTTATTTTAGTTTTGTTGTTTCAGTCTAAATTAGAAGCGGTATGCGCCACGTAGACCAAAAGTATTGTAGTTGTCACCAAAACCAACACGACCTTCAAGGCTTACTTGTTGATTTAAGAATTTTTTAGCAGAAATACCAAACTCATCACGATCAGTTAAATCGTTATTGTAGTAATCAGCACCGACACTTAATGTTTTATCAAGGTAGTAATCACCGCGTACGCTATATTCATCAAGGTCACCGAAAGCACCATATGCTTCTACATTAACATCATGCTGACCGACTTGAGTTACATATTTAGCACGAATTGTTGGATCTGCACCATCATCGCCATCTTTTGCATCATAGCCTTTTACACCCACTGCAAGTAATAGGCCTGGCGCTGGTAAATAACCTACTTCTGCACCATAAGTTGTTACTTTAGTATCGATTGGCGTATTGTCAACTTCATGTTCGCTACGACCGACATTACCACTTAAGTAAAAATCGCTATTTGGTACGAAGTACTCAATGCCTGCGCCATACTGCGTATTTTTTACATCGTTATTATTACCATAATTCACTTCGGCTTTAACATTACTCGCACGATCTAAAAATGCTGCTTCATTTAATGGCGCATTACGTGTTTGAACTGGATTGAAGTAGTAAGTTCCATCTACACCAAAATTATGTGTGCCATCAAAGTCATCCCAATCAGTGTAAGTGTAAGAACCACCAACTTCTGCTTGGTACGCATTTGCAGTACCTGACATTGCTAACGCAGATAATAGCGCTGATGCAATTGCTAATTTTTTCATGGTGAGAACCCCTCTGAAAGTTTGGCTTAATTTAATACATTTTTTGTTACAAGTTTAGTGTAGAGGAATTTGATCGATGGTCAATCCTGAGTACGTAACAGGATTGTAATATACGTAATGTTGTGTAATTAATTTGTTTTAAATATATGATATTTAATTATTAATTAATGTGTTTAGTTTTATTAAAACTGTGTAGGTAGTGTGGAGGTTTGTGTGGGTTGCGTGAAATTAATACATATTTTGTAATAAAAAAAGCATTTTTTAATAAAGTATCTGTTTAGAAAAAGGCATTTAAAGACACAAAATTGACTTAAAAACGATAAGTTGTATTCATATTAAATGTTTCTAAATCGCCACCAAAGCCAAGTGCGCAAGCCACAGCTAGGTTTGAATTTAAGAAATATCGATGAATGCCAAAGCAAGTAAAGAACGTTTCATCGGATTAAGCCTTTTAGATTTTTATTGTAAAATTATAAAAATGTGACAAAAGCGCACGAACTCTTCATTTTCTTGTTACAAAGATCAAGAGTTGAGCATCTTTTTTTCGCTGAATCCATGCGATATTGTTGAGTCGGCATGTGGTAGAATTGCGCCGTTTTAAATTCGAATAGGATTCATCTCGTGGAAATTAATCCATATCTAAACCAATTAAAAGACTTAAACGAACGTGGTCAAACACTACGGGGGTATCTTTGACTACGATCTGAAGAAAGAGCGTTTAGAAGAAGTTCTCCGTGAGTTAGAAGATCCAACGATTTGGAATGATCAAAGCCGTGCACAAGCAATGGCAAAAGAAAAGGGTGAACTGGAAAACGTTATCAACGTATTAGAAGGTTTATCGACTCAGCTTGAAGATGCGCAAGCGCTACTTGAACTTGCAGTTGAAGAAGATGATGAAAGTTTACTTGAAGATGTTCAGAGTGAACTTGATGCGGGTGAAACAGCTTTAGCGAAACTTGAATTTAATCGGATGTTTAGTCATCCGATGGATCCAAATCCATGTTATGTAGAAATTCAAGCAGGTTCTGGTGGTACAGAAGCACAAGATTGGGCTTCAATGTTGTTACGCATGTATTTGCGTTGGATTGAACGTCACGGCTTTAAAGCTGAATTGATGGAAGAATCTGCGGGTGATGTGGCAGGGATTAAGTCTGCAACGATTCGTGTTGAAGGTGAATATGCCTATGGTTGGTTGCGTACTGAATCAGGTGTACATCGTTTAGTGCGTAAATCACCTTTTGATTCGGGAAATCGTCGTCACACATCGTTCTCAGCAGTTTTTGTTTCGCCTGAAGTTGACGATAATATTGAGATTGATATTAATCCGTCGGATGTTCGTACAGACACCTATCGTGCATCAGGTGCAGGTGGTCAGCATATTAATAAAACCGATTCTGCAGTACGTTTAACCCATGCGCCAACAGGTATTGTGGTGGCTTGTCAGAACCAGCGTTCGCAACATGCCAACCGTGACCATGCATGGAAGCAGTTACGTGCTAAGCTTTATGAATTAGAGATGCAGAAACGTAGTGAAGCTTCACAGGCATTAGAAGATTCTAAATCTGATATTGGCTGGGGAAGTCAAATCCGTTCTTATGTATTAGATGACTCACGTATTAAAGATTTACGCACAGGTGTAGAAAATTCAAATACGGGTGCAGTACTTGATGGCGATTTAGATCGTTTTATTGAGGCAAGTTTAAAGCAGGGTTTGTAATGGCTTTGCTCTAATTTATATTTTTAAGTAAAACAAAGCTCTAAACGCATTTTTACAATATATCTAAAAAATTCGATATTAAAATCGAATAAATGCGATATATTAAGGAAAAGATGTTGAATAGAGCTTTGTGATTTATTGAATGTGTCTACTATGGATATTGATTTAATTTTTAAAGCACTGGCAAATCCTACTCGCCGACAAATATTGGAATGGTTAAAATCCCCTGAACAATTTTTATCGGAAGAGCAGTGCGGTGGCTTTAAACGTGGTGTTTGTGCAGGGAATATCGAAAAACTCGGTAATGTCTCTCAGTCCACGATGTCTAATCATTTATCAGTATTGCAACAGGCAGGTTTAATTCAAGCAGAAAAATATGGTCAATGGTCCTATTTTTCTCGCAATGAAGTTCTTATTCAGCAGTATATTGATTATCTGCAAAACTCACTGTAATACATCTAATTTCAGGTGTGCGTGAGTCATGAGGCATCTATGGCTGAATTATCTTCTCCCCTTATTCTTGGCGATTTACATCTAAAAAATCGTGTGATCATGGCACCTTTAACACGTAGTCGTGCGACAGATGATCGTGTTCCAACCCCAATGATGGCTGAGCATTATGCACAACGTGCAAGTGCAGGTTTAATCATTTCAGAAGCAACTGTGATTTCTGAAGCAGCCAATGGTTATTTCAATACCCCAGGATTATTCACCGATGCGCAAGTTAAAGGTTGGAAATCTGTCACTCAAGCTGTGCATGATAAAGGCGGTTTGATTGTTGCACAGCTTTGGCATGTGGGTCGCGTATCACATCCTGATTTGCTCAGTGGTGATACACCTGTATCTGCAAGTTCAGTACAGCAAAAAGGGCAAGTGAGTTTATTGCGTCCAAAACGTGATTATGTCGTACCTCGTGCGCTTGAAATTACTGAAATTAAGACCATTATTGAACAGTTTAAACAGGCTGCAATTCGTGCCAAAGAGGCAGGTTTTGATGGCGTAGAATTGCATGGTGCCAATGGTTATTTAATTGATCAGTTCTTACAAAGTTCAACCAATCAGCGTGAAGATGAATATGGTGGTTCGGTAGAAAACCGTGCGCGTTTATTGCTCGAAGTGGTTGATGCATTAATTGAAGTTTGGGGTGCGGGGCGTGTAGGCGTACATTTAGCACCGCGCGGTGATGAGCATGATATGGGTGATGCTGATCCACGTGAAACCTTTGGTTATGCTTTAGAGCAACTGGGTCAGCGTAAAATTGCGTTCTTCTTTACCCGTGAATATTTGGCAGATGACAGCATCAGTGAATATTTGAAAGCACGTTCAGGTGGTGTGCCTTATATTGCCAATATGAAACTTAGCCGTAATGATGCCATTGCATTATTGGCTTCAGGCCAAGCGGATGCTGTGTCTTTTGGTAAAGCGTATATTGCCAATCCTGATTTGTACGAACGTTTGGTTCAGGATGCGCCTTTGAATGAGTTGGTCTTTGACAATATGATCGGTGCTCAAACTGCTGAAGGATATATTGATTATCCAACTTTGGCAGAAAGTCTTGTTGCTCAGAACGCTGAAAATGAAGTATCTGCATAAACTTGCATTGCACTGTTAAGTCGGGATTTTTTGATTTCTACTTTCTGATTTATTCAGCAAGGTTTTAACTGTATTAGGTAGAAACTCTGGTGATTTTTGTTTTTCAGAAGTAACTAGAGTTTTTATTGAGTTGAAGATTCATTCTTGGATATTCTGCTTAATGTGTACTATCGCCAGCACACTCAAGTATCAATAGTTTTCGATTTCAATATTGATCATGCATATTTTCTATTCATCTAAAAAGAATGAGTGAAACGAATCTCTTCAACTTTATTCTTTAACAACCGAATAAGGCTCTGTTATATTTGCCGATTCAATCTATTCCGAGGCATTGGTTTGGCAACTCCTTTTTGGTATAACGCATTATTATCCATTGTTAAGCCCTTGTATAAATGGCGGATAAAAAAGCGTGCCTTAGATTTAGCACGATACCAACAAGAATGTCTGGAACGTTTTGGACCATTTCAACCACCCAAGAATAAAAATACCATTTGGTTTCATGCCGTTTCTGTCGGTGAAACTAATGCAGCACAACCTTTAATTGAACATTATTTAAAATTGGGTCATGCAGTACTGGTCACCAATACCACTAAAACAGGTCAGGCGCGGGCAAAGTCACTTTTTCTAAAAGCGCCTTTCGAGGCTTTATTTCAAGCGGTTTATTTACCTGCGGATCAAAAAAGTTTAATCAGTGCATTTTTTGAAAAATATCAGCCTAGACTTTTAATTCTAGTCGAGACTGAGCTTTGGCCAAATTTACTTGATCAGGCTCAACAGTTTGTTGTACCAAGCTTGTTGGTCAATGCACGACTTTCAGAAAAATCGGCTGCAGGCTATGGCAAAGTTCCAAGCCTAACCAAACCCATGTTACAAAGTCTCAGTCAGCTCCTTGCACAAGATATTGCAACACAACAGCGTTTTATTGATTTAGGAATTTCTGCCCAAAAAACACAAGTTTTAGGCAGTATTAAATTTGATATTCATGCACCCGAACAATTTATTCAGCAAGCCTCTCAACTCAAGCATGATTGGAATTTATCTACTCGGAAAATCATCACCATTGCGAGTACGCATGCCCCTGAAGAGCAACTGTTACTTTCAGCTTTAAAACCCTATTTGGCTCAGCATCCCGAATATTTGTGTATCGTTGTACCTCGCCATCCTGAACGTTTCGATGATGTATTTAATCTGGCACAACAGTTAAATTTAAACACCCAACGTCGTAGCTTAAATCAGTCGATTCAGTTGGATACACAAGTTTATCTTGCGGATAGTATGGGGGAGTTGTGGCTTTGGTATGCTTTAAGTCAGGCCTGTTTTGTCGGTGGTTCATTAAATGAACCAGGTGGTGGGCATAATATTTTAGAACCGATGGCATTGCATGTGCCTACAGTGATTGGCCCCAATTATTTTAATTTTCATGCCATTGTGGATGAGTTCTTACAAGCGGATGCCGTGAAAGTTGGGCAATCAGCAGATGAAATTGTTGAGCTTTTAGTCCGATGCATTGAAGATCAAGCTTTTGCCGAAGATTTATCAAAACATGCGATACAAGTTTTGGATAAGAATAAAGGGTCTTTGCAAAAACATATTGCTGTGATTGATCAATATCTTAAATAAATGATTTTCACTACGACCAGCAGGTACTTTGCATATTACATAAACATGAATAACCGTTTAATTTTTCTTTCTCAAGTAAAGTTAAAAGACATTATCTAAGCGATCCATTGAAAAATTGGTATTAATAAAATGAACATCGTCCTGTTAGACGCACGTCAGACTCAATCTGAAATTTGGACGATTTCTTCCAAACGGCAAGTTGAACATTTAAAGACTCATGTAGATGTAGAGCTTGGTGATACGCTAAAAGTGGGAATTCGTGAAGGCAAACGTTATCTCACTGAAATTGTTTCTATTTCAGAGCAAAGTATTCAAATTAAACCGATTCAGGAAGAAGCTGTTCCTGCCAAATTACCTGTTACTTTAATTGTTGCTATGCCTCGTCCTAAGGTTTTACGTCGTTTAATCATGGATGCAGTGACTTTGGGTGTAGATAAATTCATTCTTATTCACAGTTATCGCGTAGATAAAAGTTATTGGCAAACCCCCTTTTTACAACAACTGGATCAATATATTACGTTGGGTTTAGAACAAGCGGGGGATACTATTGCTCCCCAAATTGAAATTTACAAACGCTTTAAACCTTTTGTTGAAGACATACTTCCGAGTTTGATTGATACATCTCATCCTGCTTATGTAGCACACCCTTATGCAGCCGAGAAAATGGCATGTGCCATTGAGCATTCATGCACGGTGATTATTGGTCCAGAAGGTGGTTTTATTCCTTATGAGATTGATTTACTCATCAAAAACGGCTGCCAAGCAGTGAGCTTAGGCAGCCGAATTATTCGAACTGAAACTGTTATTCCCTATGTTTTGGGCAGATTATTTAGCACGACCTGAATCGAGTTCATCCACAGACGGATCGCCACGATAAACTTTGACTTCTTGTACAGGGTAAGGAATCGAAATATTGTGTTTGGCAAAAGCATCAATGACCAATTCCTGAACTTCACTGACAGATGCAGACGTTGAAGTTTCGGTAGTATTGACCCACCATTGAACTTTTAAATTAATAGAGAAATCTGCCAAAGCAGCAACATTAACACTAAAGCCCGGTTGGCTTAGAATTTTAGTATCTCGATCCAGTAATTTGAGAATGATATCTTTGGCTTTTTGCACATCATCTTCATAACCAATGCCGACAATAAACTCACAACGACGACGTTGGTATGCTGTATTTACAGTCACTGCACTGGTATATACCGTGGCATTGGGTATCACGATACGACGACCATCTGGTGAGCGTAAAAATGTTGCACGAATTTGGATATCTTCGACTGTACCTTCCATGTTATTGACGATGATGTCATCACCAATTTTGAAGGGTTCGCCCAAAAGAATCAGAATGCCTGACAGCATATTTTGAAAAATATCTTTAAATGCAAAACCGATGGCAACAGAACCAATGCCGAGTGCACTCATTAATTGACTTGGCGTAAAGCCCGGAATGGCGATGACCATTGCAATTAAAAAACCAAAAAAGATAATTGCAGTACTACCAACACGGTTTAGTACTAAGACTAAATTTTGACGGGTATAAGAGCGATTTTCTAATGTTTTACGAACAAAAAATTTGAAGAGTTTAGACAATAACCAAAAAATAAACAGCACGACAAGGGCGATGCACAAATAAGGCATACGCTCCCAAAATCCATCGACAAATTTATCAATCGTGGAATATGCATCATTGTACTTTGCAGTGTGTTCAATGACTGATTTTGCTGTTTTTTCACCAGCACTATGAATCAATTGTGTGGTGTCTTGAGCGACCTCACTTAAGGTATTTGCTTCTTCAGCCACGATATTGTCCAATAAAAAAGTTGCGCTATTTTGCCTGAAATATTTCCGAAATAAAGTATATCAGTTGACTGATTATTAAACTGTCGAGCAACTGTTGTGTTTCGTTAAAAGAAAGTGATTAAAAATACTCAGTTCCTGTTTGAATAATGACATTTGGGCTCTCAATATCACCTGTACCCATGAAATAAGAAACGATGCTAGCCGTTGCAAAAATACTAAAGATCGTCATCAAAATCATCAGCCAAGCCAACATTTTCTCAAGGAAGTGTGAGGGACGAGGAAAGCCAAAATTATTTAAACCTGAGTCTCCGCGGGCGAAAATGAGATAGAGCGCAAAAAAGAAATTAATCACAGGAATAAACAAGCAGATACAGTACCAACCTGATTTATTTCGGTCGTGTAAGCGCCTAATCACGATGATGAAATTAAAATAAAGATAGATACAACTCATTAAAAAATAGGCAATACCCGAAAATCCCATGAAAAATTGTAGATCATGTTCATTTAAATGAAATGTATTCAGATTGAAAATGCCTAAAAATACGCTTAAAGCAACTATCGCAAAAAAATACATTAAATTGAGAAAACTATACCAAGCAATATAGCTCAAACGATTGAATCGCCCATGAGTAGATAAGGGAGATACTTGCTTTACAGTATGATTTTTTGAAAAAAAGGATGAAGAATCTTGAGCGTGCATATACATGATCCACTTGGAGGGAGGTTCACTCAATAAAAGTGATTGGTCTGAAAATGCTATCCATTTTCAAACATACAAATTATAAGATTAAAAGTGTAGGGATATTGAAAATTCACAAGATTTTGGCAAATAATCGCGCTATTCTCTAGTATAACGAAAATATCTAGTCTACGACCAAAGCCTAATTGTTGTGCAATTTGAGCTGTCGTAATACTGAACGCATGCACGTAATAAAATCAATAATCTAAGCATACATCTCGCGATGAGATGAAAAAGTAAGGGAGTATAATATGAATGAAATTTATCCCGTGCCAGAAGAGTTTGTAAAAACGGCACGAACCAATGAACAACAATATTTTGAGCGTTATCAACAGTCACTTGAGCATCCAAATGAGTTTTGGGCGGAAGCTGCAAAAAAATTGGATTGGATTAAACCGTTTACCCAAGTTAAAAATACCAGTTTCGAACCCGATAACTTTAAAATTGAATGGTTTGCCGATGGTCAATTGAATGTAAGTGCAAATTGCTTAGACCGACATTTAAAAGAACATCCGCATAAACCTGCCATTATTTGGGAAGGTGATCATCCTTCACGGCATAAAATTATTTCCTTTGAAGAGTTGCATGACGAAGTGTGTCGTTTTGCCAATGTTTTAAAAAAACGCGGTGTAAAAAAAGGCGATCGTGTGGTGATGTATATGCCAATGGTCTCTGAAACAGCCATCGCGATGTTGGCGTGTACACGTATTGGTGCAGTGCATTGTGTGGTTTTCGGTGGTTTTTCGCCAGATTCATTGGCGAGTCGGATTGATGATAGTCAAGCTAAAATTGTGATTACCGCTGACTCAGGTATGCGTGGGGGTAAACCGATTCCACTGAAAGAGAATGTGGATGCGGCTTTGGCTTTGGATGGAACAGATTCAGTTCAAAATGTGGTTGTGGTACACCGTACAGGCAATCCGATTACCATGCATGAAGGGCGTGACTTGTGGTATCACATGGAAATCATGACGGTCAATGATATTTGCCCACCTGAACCGATGAATGCTGAAGATCCGCTTTTTATTCTGTATACATCAGGCTCTACAGGTAAGCCGAAAGGTGTGTTGCATACCACAGGGGGCTATCTGACTTATGCGAATACCACTTTCCGTGAGGTTTTTGATTTAAAACAGGATGATGTGTTTTGGTGTACGGCTGATGTGGGTTGGATTACAGGGCATTCTTATGTGCTGTATGGACCACTTTCAAATGGTACGACCACGGTGATGTTTGAAGGTATTCCACAATATCCATCATGGGCACGCACAGGGCATATTGTAGATAAGCATAATGTCACGATTCTTTATACTGCTCCAACTGCCATCCGCGCGATGATGCGAGAGGGGGATGCTTTTGTTCGAGAGAGTGATCGAAGCAGTTTGCGTTTATTAGGCTCAGTTGGCGAGCCAATTAATCCTGAAGCATGGAATTGGTACTATACAGTGGTGGGTGAAAACCGTTGTCCAATTGTGGATACATGGTGGCAAACAGAAACAGGTGGTATTTTAATTTCGCCTTTACCAGGTGCAACACCATTGAAACCGGGTTCTGCAACACGTCCATTTTTTGGTGTTCAACCTGCGTTGGTAGATGCTGAAGGCAAAGAATTAGAAGGTGTTGCGGAAGGTAATTTAATTATTAAAGATTCATGGCCGGGGCAAATGCGAACCATTTGGGGTGATCCTGAACGTTTTATTGAAGCCTATTTTGCGACTTATCCGGGTGCTTATTTCACTGGGGATGGTGCACGTCGTGATAAAGATGGTTATTACTGGATTACGGGTCGGGTCGATGATGTATTAAATGTATCAGGGCATCGTTTAGGGACTGCGGAGGTTGAAAGTGCTTTAGTTGCACATGAACATGTCGCAGAGGCTGCCGTTGTAGGAATGCCACATGAGATTAAAGGTGAAGGCATTTGTGCCTATGTCACCTTACAGGCAGGTATTCCTGAAACAGATCATTTACGTAAAGAACTGATTGCTTGGGTGCGTAAAGTCTTGGGGCCTGTGGCAACACCTGATGCTTTGTATTGGGCACCATCATTGCCGAAAACACGTTCTGGCAAAATTATGCGTCGTATTCTGCGTAAAATTGCTGCCAATGAGTTAGACAGCTTAGGTGATACATCAACATTGGCTGATCCAAGTGTGGTGGATCAGTTGATAGCAGAAGTGAAGGCGAATTCTTAAATTGAGTGATTTTATCTGAGAAGTCTAATCTTCAACATTTCAAATACCGCCAGTTAATAGGCGGTATTTTTATTTAAGGAATAAACACTTCAGGCATTGTGATAAAGGTATTGGCTTTGATCTGTTAAGCTTTTAAGCAGATATAAAAATATGAGTGAGCAGCATGAATGCGCAACAACCGCTTTTAGTTCAAACACCTTTAGAAATTGCGCAACAGCTTGCACAACAATTTGCTGAAACAGCAGCAGAGCGTGATAAAGCAGGTGGAAACCCGAAGTTTGAGCGTGATTTAATTCGTCAAAGTGGCTTATTGGGCTTATCTATTCCTCAACAATACGGTGGGCAAGGCGCAGATTGGAAAACCATTTTCCAAACCATTCAAATCATTGCTCAAGTAGATAGTTCACTAGCGCATGTATATGGTTTTCATCATTTATTGATTGCGACAGTACAATTATTTTCACAAGCTGAGCAATATCAATCTTGGTTTGAGCAAACCGTAAAACAAAACTTATTTTGGGGGAATACTTTAAATCCTCTCGATCGAAGAACAACAGCACAACAAATTTCAGAAAATGAATTTATTTTTCAGGGTGATAAAAGTTTTTGTTCAGGCTCTATGGATTCAGATATTTTATTATGTTCGGCGTATAACGATGAAGCTAAGTTATTGATTGGCGTTATTCCAACGGTTCGTGAAGGCGTCAGTCTTTTGGGGGATTGGAACAATATGGGACAACGCCAAACCGATAGCGGAAATAGTCATTTTGAACAGGTTAAAATTCATAAAGATGAATTACTCTTAAATCCGGGGCCATTGAGCACACCCTATTCCAGTTTACGTCCGCTCATTGCCCAACTCATCTTTGTGCATCTCTTTTTAGGGGTCGCTGAAGGTGCTTTTGAACTTGCTAAAGAAACGGTTCAAAGCCAAAAAGCATGGTCGAAATCTTTGGTTGAAAATGCCGTGAATGATCCATTTACCCAAAAGCATTTTGCAGAGTTTTATGTACAACTGGAAAGTGTACGTTTATTAACGAATAAAGCAATTGAAACGCTACAGCATGCTTGGAATCAAGTAGAAAATTTAACTGCAGAGCAACGTGGCGAAGTATCTATTGCTATTGCGACTGCAAAAATTGCTGCGACCAATACATCGCTTTATATCACGCAAAATATTTTTCAAGTGATGGGGGCGAGGGCAACCACTGCCAAACTGAATATTGATCGTTTTTGGCGTAATGTGCGGACGCAGACTTTGCATGACCCGATTGATTATAAATATCAGGAAGTGGGTGAGTGGGTATTAACAGGTAAAGTACCTGATCCGAGTTTTTATTCGTGATTTGGATGTTGGATTATTCATAAAAGGTACTGCTTTAATTAGCTAACTTTCGAGGCTAGTTGAGCAATATCTTTGACTTCTAAAATATGAGTCGGGTAACCACTGCGGACAGCATTTAGCATCGCCACGCCGATACTACTCGTTGTTAAAATGGAGTGAGGTGAAAGACGTTTAATCAGCGGAAGAATAGGGTTCATTATTTTATAAAATAAACGATAGCTCTTTGTTTTTGATTGAATACCATCTAAAGGCTGAATAATTGCAGGGCGGAAAAGGTAAACCGCTTTAAAATTCATTCGGAGCAAGGCATTTTCAGTTTTACCTTTCACACGTGCCCACATCACTGTACCTTGCTCAGAGCTGTCTGTACCGCTGCCAGAAACATAAATAAAGGTCATATTAGGATGATTTATTTCTAATGCTTTGGCGATTTGTATAGTTAAATCGTAGGTAACAGCATGATATTGTTGTTCTGATAATCCCGATGCAGAGATACCCAAACAAAAAAAACATGCATCAAAATTTTGAATGTTATTTAGATAATCGGTTTGATGTAAGTCAGCAGTAATTACTTGTTTTAATTTGGAATTTTGGATATCAAGGTTTTGCCGTCCAACCACCATCACTTCTTTCACATCATCAGCAAGTAAGCATTCCTTTAAAACACCTTGCCCAACCATTCCGCTCGCACCAAAAATTATGATTTTCATGAAGATATACTCGTAGTGATTGGATTCGATAATATATTTAGGGGTGTTGATTTAGGTTGTTGTATAAATCAAAGGATAATTAGAAACGTCTTGCCTTAAGATAAACTTATTTTGATGTAAAATTCAAATGAAAAATTCCCTCAGACCGAGCTCTGAGGGAAATAAAGAACATGCTCTTATCGGTTATTGTTATGTCACAGTCTAAGCTGATTTCGCAGTAATTTGACTGTGTTGAGCTTCTTCAAGTTGGCGAACTAAAGGCAGAACACGTTCACCAAAATATTCAACCTCTTCAATAAAGTGTAAGAAACCTGAAAGAATAAGATCTACACCGACTTCTTTCAATTCAACAATACGTTCTGCAATTTGTTGTGGTGTTCCAATCAAATTGGTTCTGAATCCATCGTTATATTGAACTAAATCTTCAAACGTAGATTTAGCCCAGTTACCTTCTCCTTCTTTAGAAGATGCACCAGCTTCACGGGTTGCATCACCAAAAGCGTGTACGGCTTCAATATTCGCACCATCAATAATAGCTTGAAGGACTTGTTTAGCCTCTTCTTCTGTATTACGGGCAATAATAAAAGCATTCACGCCAATTTTAACTTGATGATTATTGGCTTTGGCTTTTTCACGTATATCATCAATCTGCTTTTTAATTTCAGCAGGGGTGTTGCCATTGGTGAAGTACCAATCTGAAACACGTGAAGCCATGTCACGTGCTGCACGTGAGCTACCGCCTTGGAAAATTTCAATATGTGGCTTTTGCAGTGGTTTTGGCTTTAAGGTGTAATCTTTAAATTGGTAATATTCACCATCAAAACTATAGTTATCTGTTGTCCAAACGCCTTTTAAAGTGCGAATAAATTCTTCCGAACGGACATAGCGTTGATCATGTTCAGGCCAAGGTTCGCCAATCGCATCAAATTCACCACGGAACCAACCACTCACTACATTAATCGCAATGCGCCCATTGGTTAGATGATCAATCGTTGCTAATTGCTTTGCCGCTAAAGCTGGTTTCCACGGACCAGGGAGGATGGCTGCAATCACTTTGAGTTTTTCAGTTTTCGCCAATAAACCGTGACTAAAACTGACTGATTCATGTTGATTATCTGCACCATAACCCGCTGTAAAACGGATTTGGGTCAGGGCGTATTCAAAACCACTTTTTTCAGCAGCTTGCGCCAAACGTACATTGTAGTCATAGCTCCAATCGGTACGTTGTTCGATGTTACTCACCACCAAGCCACCACTTACATTGGGCACCCAATAGGCAAATTTAATGGCTTGATCTATCGTCTGTTGTTCTTTTTTATATTGAGTCATATCAGCATCCTCTAATTTTTTATTGACTTAAGCAACCTGAGATTGCGGTGTCTTCGATTTATGGTGTAAACGAGATTCCGCTGCATCTAAACTAGGTACTGCTGCCGAAGGTAAAACTTCTTCTTGCTCAATTTGTTTATTAATGCCCAAGTTTTGGTTGGCTTGTTGGCTTTTTGCTTTCACAACTTCAGCGCGTTGACCTTTCGCAGGTGCCCATTCCAAAATAGGTAAAGCACGTGCCACAGCTAAGGTAATACGATCACGTAAGAATTCACTGTGAATGGTATATTCAGGGGTGAAGTCACGATCTGTGGCATAGACACCAATCGGTAAAGTCTGGGCTTGAAAGAAGCTGAACAATGGACGTAATTGATGTTCAAGTACTAAAGCATGACGATCACTTCCGCCTGATGCCGCAAGTAAAACAGGAACATCGACCAGTGCTGTTTGTTCGACAAAATCAAAGAAGTGTTTGAACAGGCCTGTAAATGATGCGCGATAAACAGGGGTGCCGACAATCAGTGCATCAGCAGCTTCAACGGCAGCTAAATCATCTTGTACGCGTTGTGGTAATTGGTTGCGGTAAATTGCACCTCCCAATAAATGTCCGATTTCACTAAATTTAATAAAATGTACGTTAATTGGCGTTGCTTGACCTAATTCATTTAAAATTTCTTGAACCAACGCTTCAGTTTTGGAAGGGTTATTTAAACCACCAGAAACAGCGACGATGTTTAATGGTTTTTGTTGTGAAAAAATAGACATATGGACAACCTAAAATTTTGTTCTCGGGATGTCATCTATTAATCATTATCAGGTGCTGGGGTGTAAAATAAGCAAATGAAAAAAGTTTATCTATTTTTGATATATGATTATTTTCTGTTTAATTTTTGATAGGATTAGGCAATAAGATATTGATCATTCTCATTATAATTTTGAAGAATAAGTAATTCATTTTAATGTATTTATTTTATATTTAAAGCAGATATAAATATCTATAATTAGGCTAATAGCTTATAAAAAGTAAGCCTTTCTGATTCAAACCAAGTATTTATCCGAAAAATAGTAAAGATTTACGTATCCTTAATAGCAAGAGTACGGTTAGAATTGACTTCTGTGCTAAAGATCTTTCGCTTCGCTTATGAATATTTTAATCGTTGATGATCATCCCCTGTTTCGCCACGCTTTAATTCAAGCGGTTCGTTACAGCTTACCTCAAGCTCAAATTAATGAGACTGCTGCGGTCAATGAGTTTTATGAACGCTTAGAAAATGGTCCTGAACCGGATTTAGTTCTACTAGACCTAAATTTACCGGGGGCTTCTGGCTTTTCAGCATTGGTACATGTGCGTGCACAGTATCCATCATTGCCGATTATTGTGGTTTCAGCACACGAAGAAACATCGATTATTCAACGCGCAATTGCACATGGTGCAATGGGTTATATTCCTAAATCTGCGCACCCAAGCCATATTGGTGAAGCGATTCGTCAAGTGCTTGAAGGTGATATTTGGTTACCACCAAATTTACCGACCAATTTGAATTTTGACCCTCGTGCTGCAGATGAAACCGCTTTGGCTGAACGTATTCAATCGCTTACACCACAACAATTCCGTGTATTGATGATGGTTGCTGAAGGTTTATTGAATAAGCAAATTGCTTATGAATTAGAAGTCTCTGAAGCAACGATTAAAGCGCATGTGACCGCTATTTTCCGTAAATTAGGTGTGCAAAATCGTACACAAGCAGTATTGGCTATTAGTGCTTTAAATATTGAAGAAAAACGCGTTTAAATTTAAGTGCTATATAGAATAGTGAAAATAGAAAAAGACCTCAATTGAGGTCTTTTTTATGGGTATTGCAGTTTGAATTTTAAGCTAGGCAATCTTGTTTTGAGATTAAATCTGGGCAACCCAATGGGTTTAATGCACATTTCAAATCTTCAATTTGATCTTGAGAAACATAGCCTTTTGCTTTGAGATAATCTGCAACGCGGTCATCTCTTAAACTTAAGAAAGCCGCATCATACACACCGAGATCAACAAAGAGTGCTGCAGTTTCAAGACCATTGAAACGATCAAGGAACACATCAGTGCCATACATTAAGAAAATATGATCGTAATTTGCTTGGGCATCAACATGTAAACGTTGTGCTAAATTATTCGGTGGCGTTTTGATAAATAATAAATCAGAGAGCTCATCTAATTGCGTCATATCTAATTCATTATTGCCTGTTTTTACTTTACCTAGCCATGCTTTGAATACCAATACAGCGCCACCACGGAGTAACATACTCCAAATTTGGTGTCGAGTTTCATCACTTAAATTGTTGCTTTCACTTTCTAAAATTTGAATCAGTTTGTCTTCTTGCTGTGCAAGTTTATCAAATAGTCCCAAACCATGTGGGTCATATGCCACAGGTGTAAAAACATCAAATTTCAGTTCTTCAAAAACTTGTAATGCGAGAGGTACAGCGCTTTGATAGAGGGTATTTAAAGCCTGTAAATGGGTATCATTGAGTTTGCTGTGTTTAAAAATTTCTTGCCAATTCATCTCAGGCAACATTGCATTGACACCATATTGACGGTGGAATTGCAGATTTTGATGAGCTCCTTGTGGGACAGCATCTCTAATATTCATGGCACAACTCCTATTTTTAAAATTTATTAATCAATTTTTTTCACGTCATCCGTGTGTGCTTAAAAATGAATAATTTATATGTCCTTTATGATTTATCTAATATGCAATAGGAATAAGACTAAAGTTGTATTTTGTTTATAATTGAATTTTTATCTATTTAAAAACAAATAATTATAGAAATTGTAACTAAGTATACAAGTGTTCACTTAATTTTTGGTGTACTTTGCCATAGGAAATGAAGTAATGAAATTTTTAGTCAATTAAATACAAGTGTTCTGATTTATTTCTGAAAGCTTTTGCCTAAAAGTCAAAATAAATTGCTAATCAGCTTAAAGAATGGTCTTTTTTTGTATGATAAAAGCCCATATTCCGTAAAGAATATGGACTTAAAATGTTTCAAACTATTTAACTCGTACAATACTATTTTGAAATTTTTAAACCAGATAACCATGAGCGTAATGAAGCTGGTTTTAAAGGTTTTCTTAACAGTACGACATTCAGCTCTTTCAAACGTTGTGGTAATTCTGGATCAGAATCTGCCGTGATTAAGGCAACAGGTACATTCTCTAATCGTTGTTCTAGAATGAAATCTAAACCAATTTTTTCATTGTTTAAATGCTGATCTACTAGCCACACTTGAATATTTTCATTCTGGATAATATCCAAAGCCTGTTCGGGTTCAGTGGCTTTAAATACTTGATAACCCCATTTGGTTAAGAGAGTTGCCATGCCTTCTAAAATCGTTTCATCATTGTCTAGACAAAGGATTTTATAAGCTTTGGTTTTGAGTGGTATTGCTTGTACAGGTGTGGCAACCACTTTCGGAGCAGCAACAATTGGCACCTCAATCATAAAGCAAGAGCCTCGCCCGAGTTCTGAATAAACATGCACAGGATAATCAAGTAGACTGGTCATGCGTTGCACAATAGCCAAACCAAGCCCTAAACCTTGTTCTCCCCAAGGTGAAGTATGTCCACAACGTTCAAACTCTTGGAAAAGTTTAATGCGTTGTTCTTCAGCAATGCCGGGACCCGTATCCCAAACACCAATTCGAATATGCTGAGGATGATCGGTAGAGCGTAATACGCCCACAATTACACGTCCTTTGGCGGTATAGCGTAAAGCATTACTGACAAAGTTTTGGATAATACGACGAATCCATTGGGGATCGGTATCAATCCAAAATTGAACATCGTGCACTTTAAACTGAATGCCACGTTGCGCAGCAATTGATTTAAATTGTAAGTCTAAATCACTGAGCAAATCATGCAACGGATAAGGTTGGCGTTTGGGCTGAATAGATCCACCTTCCAAACGTGCAATATCCAGTAAAGCTGAAAGCATGCTTTCAGCACCATGCAGGGCACGGTCTAATTGTTGCAATGTTTTACGGTCTTCATCCAGTTGAATACTTTGTTCTAGTGCGGTACTAAAGAGTCGAGCTGCATGCATGGGTTGCAATAAGTCATGGCTTGCCGCAGCAATAAAGCGACTTTTAGACATATTGGCACGGTCAGCTTGCTCACGTGCCAATTGTTGCTCGGATAGGGCATCTGCCAATTGGTGAGTACGATCAACAACGCGTGCTTCTAGAATGGCTTCATTTTCACGGAATGCAGTAATGTCAGCAAAGGTTGTAACAAAACCACCTCCTTCAATTGGATTACCTCGCATTTGAATGACGCGGCCATCTTTACGGATACGTTCAAATTCATGTGCACTTCTACCAACTTTCATCCAGTGAATACGTTTACGGACATGTTCTTCTACGGAACCGGGTCCACATTCACCACGCTCGGCGTTATAACGGATCAAGTCCGAAATAGGGCAGCCAACATAGACCAAGTCTTTTGGATAATCGAATAGTTTAAGGTATTGGTTATTCCAAGCGACCAAACACATATTCTCATCGACCACACTTACACCTTGGGTCATATGGTCAATCATGGTCATAATCAGATTTTGGTTAAAGCGTTGCCATTGTGATGCTTGGTCTAAAATATTGGCAACTTGTCCAAGTGCTAAACCATTGTTCACCATCGCTGTGGTGAGAAGGGTACGTGCGGAAGCTGAACCAATGGTACCTGCTAGGTATTGTTCGGTAAAACGCCACCACATGCCATTGGCACTGCTATTTTCATTCAGCACTACATTGTTCATAGTACAAAATTGTTTAAAGGCATGTGTAGTTGGGCCTTCGCCTGTAATGCGTTTAGCCAGTGCGATTAAATCGCCCACTTTTAAACGGGCCACATCATGATGTAAATAGTTAATGTCAGTAGATGTGTTTTGCGCAGGTAAAGGCTTGGTTTCGTAATAGAAGAAACTTTCAGCCTGAATTTGTTCTGCAATACTTGGACGATAAATTCGTGAAATCCAAACATACAATAAGATATTTAAACCGAGTGACCAAGTGACGCC
Organism: Acinetobacter sp. ANC 3832; assembly: GCF_002135415.1. Taxonomy (GTDB): domain Bacteria; phylum Pseudomonadota; class Gammaproteobacteria; order Pseudomonadales; family Moraxellaceae; genus Acinetobacter. The sequence goes on along the minus strand of NZ_NEGJ01000002.1, from coordinate 299,265 downwards.
ATGTGTCAGTGGTGCAAAAGATTCAAAACCCAATAAAGCTTGTGGTCGAAGCCAATCAATCCCAAACGGTCCACTACTTAAAAACTGACTTGCAAATTGACCATATTCAAGCGGAAGGCTCTTTAAAATTGTGGGTAAAAGTAGTGTATAAATCCACATAAAAAAGCCAACAATCAGGCCAGCGTAGACCCCTTGACGACTTCCTCCACGCCAGTATAAACCGCCAATTAAAGCAGGTGAAAATTGTGCAACCGCACTAAAGGCAAGTAAGCCAAATACCGAAAGTTGATCAATATCATTAAAGAAGTGGAAGAACAAGAAACCCAGTAGCATAACCGCCAAAATACAAACACGGCGAGTAAACTTCAGCACTTGAGGCATGCGTTTATCATGTCGTGACAATAAGCCTAAGCGCCATAACGCAGGCATAATTAAGTCATTACTCAACATAATAGAGAGTGCGACAGATGAAACCAAAAGCATACCAGTAGATGCAGAAAAGCCACCTAAAAATGCCAAGAGGGTGAGCCATTCTTGGTTGTAGCTCAGAGGCAGTGACAATACAGCAACATCTGGAATGGTTAAATAAGCAGGTGCTGCATGGAGTGCCCAACTGGCAATCGGGATAATGGCAAAAATAGTTAAAATTAAATAAACCGCAAACCAACGTCGTGCGCCACGAATATGTTTTTCATCTCTCAGTTCGACTACAGCAACATGGAATTGACGGGGTAAACAAATAATCGCAAGTGCAGCAAGCAAGGTTTGAACCCAAAAAGTTTCAGGCACACCAAACAGTTGAACTTCATGAAATGTCTTTGAAACATCATGTGAAATTTGAATGATATTTTGAGGATTTTCAAAAATAAAAAAGAATGCAACACAGAGTAAAGCAAACAGTTTCACAAAGGACTCAAATGCAACAGCCAACATGAGTCCACCATGTTGTTCGGTATTGGCGATTTGTCTTGTTCCAAACATCATGGCAAGAATAGCTAAAACAGCTGTAAGTCCTAGAACGCCATTGGTCGTGGCAGAAACCACTTCAGTATTATGGTCGAGCATCACAGAGGCGCTGAGTGCGATTGCGCGAAGTTGTAAGGCAAGGTAAGGGATAATCGCAACAACGGCCAAAATGGTGACAAGAGAAGCCAGTGCACCACTTTTACCATAACGTGCAGAAACAAAGTCTGCGATGGATGAAATGGCATGATGCTGTCTGACTCGACCGAGCCTACGCCAAATGTCATACCCTAGACCCACAAATAAAAGAGGTCCTAAATAGATTGGAAGGAAAATAATACCTTCACGGACTGCTGCACCTGTTGCACCATAAAATGTCCAAGACGAGCAATAAACACCCAGTGTTAGACTAAAGAGAAGCATTCGTCCACGCGTACTTAAACGACTGGCGTGCTTCTCTCCATAGAATGCGCACACAAATAAAATCAGGATATAAAGGGCCAGAACCCCAATAATCAACCAACTGTTCATAAGGACTACAGCTAAAAAACCTAGCGCTATAATACCGTATCTATGAACGATCACGTTGAGCTTGATCAAAATTTAACGACCAAAGTCTAAGTTACGAATGGCATAGAACCTTGTTAATTTTGAATATGTAGAAAAAAGATTAAAAAAAAGCAACCAGTGGACTGGTCGCTTAACAAGGAGCATGGATATGGATGATAGACAAGTAGAAGCAATTCTACAGAATCCAAAATTTAAAGAAATGGTTGCTAAAAAAAGTAAATTGAGCTGGACATTAACTGGAATTATGTTGTTCGTTTATGTTGGGTTTATGCTTTTAGTTGGCTATAACAAAGAATTTTTAATGAGTTCTTTTAGTGGTGGTGTTACAACTTGGGGAATGCCACTTGGTTTAAGTATTATTGTACTGTCTTTCGTTTTATGTGGCGTGTATTCATATGTTGCAAACAATAAGTTAGATCAATTGACTAACGATGCAATGAAAGAAGTGGAAGCAATTGCCCATGAAAAAGGACAATACTAATATGAAATGGAATTCATTAAAGACGAATGCTGTAGCGGCTTCTACACTTTTACTTTCAGGGATGGCTTTTGCAGGTCCTGATTTGGGTGAAGCACAACAACAAGCAACCAATTGGCACGCAATCATTATGTTTGCGATTTTTGTTGGCTTGACTCTATTTATTACCAAATGGGCTGCAAAACAAACTACAAGTACAGCTGATTTCTATACAGCCGGCGGTGGGATCTCAGGTTTCCAAAATGGTTTGGCGATCGCAGGTGACTATATGTCAGCCGCATCGTTCTTGGGTATTTCCGCATTGGTCTTTGGTTCTGGCTTTGACGGACTTTTATACTCATTAGGTTTCATGGTCGGTTGGCCAATCGTATTATTCTTGGTTGCTGAACGTTTACGTAATCTTGGTAAATATAACTTATCAGACGTTGTATCTTTCCGTTTAGAAGAAAAGCCAGTTCGTACACTTGCTGCAGTAAGCTCGCTTGTCGTGGTTGCATTCTATTTGATCGCGCAAATGGTGGGTGCAGGTCAGCTGATTAAACTTCTTTTTGGCTTGAACTATAACATAGCCGTTGTGATTGTTGGCCTTCTAATGATGGCTTACGTGATCTTCGGTGGCATGCTTGCAACGACTTGGGTACAGATCATTAAAGCAGTGATGTTGCTTTCTGGTGCGACCTTCATGGCGTTCATGGTCATGCACTCAGTGGGTTATAGCTTCTCGAATATGTTTACTCAGGCGATTGATGTATTTGCAGAAGTACATAAAATTAGCGTTTCTGAAGCACATAACATTATGGGACCAGGTAAGTTAGCAGCAAATCCATTAGATGCATTATCTCTTGGTTTGGCGTTAATGTTTGGTACAGCGGGTTTACCACATATTCTAATGCGTTTCTTTACCGTTAAAGATGCGAAAGAAGCACGTAAATCAGTGGTTGTTGCGACAGGTTTCATTGGTTATTTCTACTTATTAACATTCATTATTGGTTTCGGTGCGATCCTTTTCGTATCAAACAACCCACAATTCATTGATGTTGCTAAAATGGCTGTGACTGGCAAACTAGAATTAGTTGGCGGTAACAACATGGCTGCTGTTCATTTGGCAGATGCCGTGGGTGGCGACTTGTTCATGGGCTTCATTTCAGCAGTTGCATTTGCGACAATCCTTGCAGTTGTTGCCGGTTTAACACTGTCAGGTGCTTCAGCAATTTCTCATGACTTGTATGCAAATGTATTTAGAAAAGGTCAAACAACACCTGAATCTGAATTACGTATGTCTAAAATCGCGACTTTAGGTCTAGCAATTTTTGCAATGATTTTGGGTATCGTGTTTGAAAAACAAAACGTCGCATTCATGGTGGGTCTAGCATTCTCTGTTGCAGCATGTGCAAACTTCCCAGTACTTGTTCTTTCAATGTTCTGGAAAGGTTTAACCACTCGTGGTGCAGTGATTGGTGGAGTCGTTGGTTTGGTAACAGCGGTAACGTTGATTATCTTATCTAAAGCAGTTTGGGTAGATACACTTAAAATTTCTGATACACCAATTAACTCGTTTAATGGTCCAGCAATTTTTGCAATGCCTTTAGCATTCTTCTGCTGTTGGTTCTTCTCTGTGACTGATAAATCAGCACGTGCTCAAGCAGAACGCAAAGCATTTGATGCACAGTTTGTACGTTCACAAACAGGTATTGGTATCTCTGGTGCTTCAGATCACTAAGTGATGAATGAAGCCTAGAAAAAAGAAAAGCCCCAATTGATGGGGCTTTTTTTATTCAGAAATATATTTAGTCTTTGGTATAGACCTCATTATTCAAAACGACTTTCCATTTGCCTTCTTGTTTGTAGGGCGCTTTGGTGATGGTAAAGTTTTGAGATAATTCACCTTGTCCAACTTGAAAATGATGCGTATCAAACTCAGTAATTGTGGCTTTAATATCAGACGTTGAAGAGGCTTTAATCTCGCTTGAAGCTGTTTTATTCTCAACTTTTGTATGATGTACATATTTGGCATCACCATCCTTTTCAATGGTCAGTGTGCTGGTTTCATTTTTCCACTGACCAATAAACTCTTTATTATTTTCAAGCAGAGGACTGGTTTTTCCACAAGCAACCACACCGATAGAACAGATTGTTGCAAGGAGAACAGCTTTATATTTCATTTAAGTTTCCTTTTCATATTTATGTTTTTTTACTTGCCTAGTATTGATTGAAACTGTGTGAATGTATTGATGAGTTTCTCCAATATTCTGTAATCAATTGACCTTTTACATCGTTACTCATAGCTCATTTATTTTTTTTTAGAGGTGAAATCAAAGGTTTTATTCATGAAACTAAATATGAATTTAAAATCCAAAATTGATGCAAACTTACTTTTAATATTTAAATTATGATAATTTGGCGACATGAAAAGAATAACATTTGAGTAAAAAATGCGTGCTGTTGTTGAATTTTGGAAAGGCTTTAAATTACTCCCATCAGCATGGTTATTGTTGGTGCAATTTCTAATTTTAATCCTCTTGGTTTTTGCCAATGGAAGTCGAAGTTATCAAGCTTTGACTTGGGCCTTAGGTGTATTGGCTTTATTAATTATTGCCAAGGTGATTCGTCAAACACCTGCTTTTACAGTGCTCGGTTTATTTTTTGTGAGTGGCGCGTGTCTATTTTCCTTTCTGATTTTGATCGGATATAGCGCAACATGGATTCAAGTCATTGCACATAGCTTTGAAGCGGCAGCCTATTTTAGTGCCACTTATGGTTTAGTACGTTATATGTTTGCAGATAAATATCTCACCAAAGATGAACTCTTTGCAGCAGGTGCAGTGTTTACTTTAATGGCTTGGGGCTTTGCATTTTTATACAGCATTTGCCAAATGTTAATTCCACAGAGTTTTTTAAATCCGAACCATATGGGTGATTCTCAGCCATGGTTAGATTTATTATTCATCAGTTTTAGTTTGCAATCAGCAACGGGTTTATCAGATTTAATTCCAATTTCACCTGTAGCACGAGTCATTGCAATGTTTCAAATGTTTTCTGGAGTCATGTATTTGGCATTAATTGTTTCAAGACTCATTGCATTGCAATACATTGCTAACAAACCTGATTGAAATATGTAATTTCAAGTTACAGGAAGTAAACTGCCGACAAAGGTGGAATAAATTATAATTTTCTCCGAACCCAACTGATTTTCTACCGGGTTCGTCTTTATTCACACGTGTGAATGCCTTTCTTGACCATCTGGTCTGTCCGTTAATTAAAAAAACATGGGGGAATTATGCCTTCCAAAAAGACGTCTTGGTTTACCAATGTAAATCCAAATGTTTTTTTTAGTACAGTAATGATTATTGTCGCTTTCTTAGCTGTCGTCATTATTGCACCAAATGCCTTTGATTTAATCACTCGCCAAATGAATCAGTGGATTACAGATTCTTTTAGTTGGTTCTATGTTTTATCTGTCGCGATTTTTCTGATTGTACTGATTTTCATTGCTATCTCTGACATGGGGAAAATCAAACTGGGTCCCGATCATAGCCAACCTGAATATGGAAATGGATCATGGTTTGCCATGCTCTTTACCGCAGGTATGGGGATAGGACTGATGTTCTTCGGTATTGCTGAACCTGTCATGCATTATGTCAACCCACCCACAGGTGAACCAGAAAGTATTGAAGCCGCGCAACAAGCGATGCGAATTACTTTTTTCCACTGGGGCTTACATGCTTGGGCAATTTATGCATTAGTGGGTTTAAGCCTAGCTTATTTCGCTTTTAGATATAATTTGCCCTTAAAAGTACGTTCTGGTTTATATCCCATTATTGGGGAACGAATCTATGGTCCTTTGGGGGATGGTGTAGATACCTTTGCCACGATTGGTACGGTATTTGGTGTTGCAACGACTTTAGGCTTTGGTGTGACCCAAATCAATTCAGGTTTAACGTATCTGTTTGGTTGGGAAAGCTCAATCAGCATGCAAATTATCTTAATTATTTTTGTCAGTAGCTTGGCTTCTTTATCTGTTTTTCTCGGTTTAGATAAGGGTGTTAAGCGGCTTTCGGAACTGAATTTGATTTTAGCTTTAGTCCTTTTAGCATTTGTATTCTTCGCCAGTTCTAGTATTTATATCCTGCAAACCACCATTCAAAATGCAGGGCAATACATGTCCAACTTATTTAGCATGACGTTTAACTTGTATGCTTATCAACCGAATGGCTGGATCGGTGGTTGGACAATTATGTATTGGGCATGGTGGATTTCATGGTCACCTTTTGTTGGAATGTTCATCGCACGTGTTTCACGTGGTCGTACTATTCGTGAATTTATTGTGGGTGTATTACTGATTCCGACGGGTTTTACTCTGATTTGGATGGGCTTTATGGGTAATGCTGCGTTATATAGCATTCTCGAACAAGGTCAAACAGGGTTAATCACTGCTGTACAAAAAGATTCATCGGTTGCGCTCTTTGAGTTTTTAACACATTTACCATTTGCAGGTATTTCTAGCCTGATTGCGACAGTTTTGGTTATTTTATTTTTTGTCACTTCAGCAGATTCAGGGGCTTTAGTCACAGATTATTTAACGGCTAAATCTGAAAACTCTCCAACTTGGCAACGCCTGTTTTGGACTGCTTTAATGGCAATCTTATCGATTATCTTGTTGATGGTCGGTGGTTTGAGCGCCTTGCAATCCGCAACCATGATGAGTGCATTGCCGTTTACTTTTATTATGTTGTTACTGTGCTGGGGTTTACTCAAAGCTTTACGCTTAGATGTGATTAAAATGAATGCTTTGCAAGTTGCACGAATTACACCACGGGCAGTACAAAACCCAAGAAGTTGGCAACAGCGTTTGGGCTTGATTATGCATTATCCGCATGCTCAGCAAGAGGTAAAATGCTATATTCAAAAAGATGTTAAACAAGCGTTTGAAAGTATTCAACGCGAATTTAAACGTCGTGATTTGGATGTGCTGATTAAAGAAACAGAAAATGGTTTGCAACTGAATGTAGATCATCACAATGAGATCAACTTTATTTATAAAGTGATTGCGCAGGAACTGGCAGCACCAAGTTTCATGCTGAATGATGAACACCAAGATATTCATGATTTTTATCAGGCAGAAGTTTTTCTACGTGAAGGCGGTCAGAATTATGATGTGATGGATTGGACGCAGGAAGATTTGCTACAAGATATTATTGATCAATATGAACGTCATTTGCATTTCTTAAATATTGTCAGAAATTAAATCTTTTGAAATGTAAAAAAGGACTCAAATATGAGTCCTTTTTTTGAATTCGATTTCTAAAAAATTAGAAACGGAATTTAGCATTTACGCCAACAGTTTCAGTATCAAGGTTTGAACCTTTTTCAGCATTCGCATTTACATAGCTAGCGCCAACTGCAACAGCAGGAGTAATAAAGTAATTTACATTTGCGCCCCAAGCTGAGTCTGGAGAACCAGCAAAGCTAGATTCAGCGTAAGAAGCGCCAACGCTTAATTGTGGGTTTAAATATAAATCAGTTTTTAATTGGTATGCAGTGTTGTCACCGTAAACAATACCAGATTCAAAAGCGATCGACATATTTGTACCGTCAATCGCGCCAACATATTTAGCACGTGCAGTAATCGCATCTTGGTCTTGACCAATTGTTGCAGATTCTAAAGCAGCTTGAGCAACACCGTTGTTTAGGATGTTGAAAGCATCATAAGAAACTTGGTTAGCAACATTTGTATAACCAAGAGCAACTAAGAAGTTTGGAGCAACAACAGCACCAAGTTCTAATGCAAAACGGTCGCCATTGTCATCAGCTAAACCATTTTTGTTATCTGTGATTGTGTGGCTATAAGAAGCACTTGCATATGCAGGTACAAACTTAGTTGGAACATAAGCTTCCGCTTTAGCACCAAAAGTATGTGAGATAAAATCAGCAGTACCTACGTCATATTCGCCATAGTTATAAGCTAAAGAAACGTTAGATGCTTGGTTTAAAAAAGCTGCTTCTGCCAAAGGACCTTTAGAAGAATCTACATTTTTGAGGTAATAAGTACCCTGAACAGCGCCAGTAAAGTTTTTTTCGTTTACTGTATTATCGATGTACTCAGATTGACCTTGTACTTCGAATTGATACGCTTGCGCACCGGTCATGGCTAATAATAAAGCAGTGGCTAAACCGAGTTTTTTCATAATCATTTCCATAGGTTAAAATGGGGTTAAACACACCGCATTGTATTGTAACAATATATTAAGTCAATGAAGTTTAAGGACATTATAATTTTGAATTTTTAGCATAAATAGACTATTGGATATAAAGTGATCACTTGAATTATATGCGTCAACTCTTAAAAAAGATGAATCAGAACAAGTAAATAAAGAATAGAAAAAGTGGGAAAAAGACGAAAATTAAGACAATATGATGAATATCTGTGATTACATTAATAGTTAAATATTTAAAATTTAATCGGAAATACTGATTTATTTAGCTGTAAAAAACAGCTGATCTTACAATTGTATAACAATGTAACTGTTGTTTTTAATCAATCTAAAACATGTTTTTTATTGTTTTGGTGTTTTTAATCTGTTTGATTGACTATTTTGTGATTATTATTGAGTTTATTGGTTAATATGATGGATATATCAAATCTGATCAAATTAATCGACTTTACATAATTTGATCTTTTTCACATAATATTTCTATTGAATGTGATTCATTTAAGAATCATTGATTCAACCAATATTTGGTTTCTATGCCCAACTTTCCCCAAGGTTGGGCTTTTTTTTTATTTAAATTTTGCCTTTAGATTTGAAGAGTTTATAACTGGATTTATTCTTTGATTGCAAATATCACTTTTTAAAAGTGCACTTGCTGAGAAATAGTCTATTTTTAAAGTTTAAATTTGAACTTAATATCTGATTGATGCGAATGGAGTGTTATTTTTATGAAACAAGATGCACTTTATTGGTGCGATATTTTGCCTATTAAATAAAAAAACCATAAAAAAAATCCCAGTTTTACAAGAAAACTGAGATTTTTCGCCAAAATCTTCGAGAAAATTAGAAATCCTGCTGAGGATCGATTCTAAAGTGCCCTAATGAGGTGCATTATGCACTTATTTGTTGCGTGTGTAAATAAATTCTTACAACTTTAGGATCGAATTTCTAAAATTAAAAAAAGCAAACAGATAGATCCCTCAATCATCTTATTATAATGAATTGAAAATGCAGTGAAAGATGGAATAGATCTTATGAAGATAAACACGTTGCTGATTGTTTTTAGCCTTATGTCATTGAGCTTTGTGGGATGTGTAACCTCAACACAAAAGGTACAAGAACAGAAGAGAGAAGAGCCTAAAAAACAGTCTATGCAATATGATTCTAAACGTATCAATGAAATTCCTCTGTTATTTGATGAAGCAAAAACAAAGGCTGTCTTTATTGTATATGACGGTCAATCGACACAGATATATGGCAATGATTTAACCCGTGCGCAACAAGCCTATGTACCTGCTTCTACATTTAAAATGCTTAATGCACTGATTGGTTTACAACATCATAAAACCAGCACTAATGAAGTTTTTAAATGGGATGGTCAACCTAGAGCATTTCCAATGTGGGAAAAAGACATGACTTTAGCAGAGGCAATGCGACTTTCTGCTGTCCCTGTTTATCAAGAATTGGCGAAACGCATTGGTTTAACTTTAATGCAAAAAGAAGTGCAACGAGTTGCTTATGGTAATCAGGATATAGGTACTCGAATTGATAAATTTTGGTTGCTTGGACCTTTAAAAATTACGCCTGAGCAAGAAGCCAAATTTGCATATCAATTGGCAACAGAACAACTTCCTTTTGACCAGAACGTACAAAAACAAGTCAAAGATATGCTCTATATTGAGCGCCGTGGTGATACTCAGCTTTATGCCAAAAGTGGTTGGGCAACAGATGTTGATCCTCAAGTGGGTTGGTATACGGGTTGGGTTAAAAAAGCAGATGGTAGAGTCGTTGCCTTTTGCTTAAATATGCAAATGAATCGTGATGCTGATATTGCCGAGCGTAAACAACTGACATTGGATGTATTAGATAAGTTGGGTATTTTTTACTATTTATAAAATATTTTGATATGCATTTTTATAGATACCAAGATGAAATAGGATTGATAGGAAAGTGATCAATAGATAAAAAGAAGCCCAGTCGATTGGGGTACATGACTGGGCCCGAAAAGGATGTTTAGAGTCTTGTGAGAAAAAACATCCTAGGTGTTGAGTTAAAGTATAAGTATCTTGAACTTCAAAAGACTCTTTACCTTATATGATTATTATGTAGTAAATCTAAATATAAGTAAAACAATTAAAATTAATCTTAATAGTGATTTTGTAGAGTATTGAGTGTTTTTTGTTAATAGAAATTGATTTTATAAAGATCTCGATAGATTTGATTAGGTTTATCACAATTCTTAAAACATAATTGATTCAAACATGGACATTATGTAAACAGTCATTTACATTGTATCTGTAGTGTTCTATAAAAATAATGAATATAGCATTTAGTATAATTGTTTCTATGGATGTTTTTTTAGATACTAAGTTGATGTAATTTATGTAAATTTAAGAGTTTTTGAACATAAGTGTTTTACTGGAGAGCGTATAGCGGATGTTAAAATTACGTTCTGAACAAATCAGTAAACGTTTATTGGTTTCAATGCTGATTATTGTGTTGTCATTATTGTGTATTTCTATTCCATTGATTGTAAGTAGTTATAAAGAATATGTAAAAGCACAACACGCATTAATTGAAATTCAAAGTCTAGGGGCTGTTGCTGACCTTGCCAATAAAATATCAAGAGAACGTGGTCCATCCAATAAAGCAATGTCGAGTTCGCCTAAAGAACGACAAAAAAACCTTCAAGATCTAAAAGAATATCGCAAACAAGTTGATCAGCAAATTGCATCTACCTTTCAGACATTAAAGCAAGCAGGTTTTACGGGGCTAACACGCGAATTAAAAAGTGATTTAGTTCAAAGTTTGAGTCTTGGTCGTCAAAGTATTGATCAATATATTCAAACACCTTTTAAAGAACGTCAGTCTAAACAGTTAGATGATGCTATTTTAAAGATGTTTCAAGCTTGGGACAGTAGTCATGAGCTATTAAAAAATGTTGTGATGCAGTCACAAAATAAAGACAGTTCCGTGGCGAACTATTACACGCAAATTTTGATTCTCGCAGATTTACGTGATCAAGCTGGGCGAGTCGCTTCTAATGTCATGGCATATTTGTCATTTTCAGAACCGCAACCTAGCGACAATATTGCACGTTCTTTACAGACTCAAAAGCAAGTTCGATATCTTTGGGATTTGGTGAATACGATTCAACCTGAGCAAGATAAGACACCTGAATTTATTCAGTTACATCAGCAAGTCAAAACAGAATTTATTGATCAAGGCTTACCGATTATTATGCGTTTGATTGATGAAAGTCGTCACCATCAGCCTTATTATTTAACAGGCACACAGTTAACAGATGCAGTTTCTAATAAATTTTTAACTGTGATTAATCTACAAAAATATCTTTTAGAATCTAGTGTTCAAGTTGCAAAAGCAGAGCAAAACATCGCTCAACAAAAGTTTTTAGTGACCTTATTGGTCTCCATTATTTCTTTAATGGCTGCTTTATTTACCATGATTTATGCACAACGCAAGGTTTTTGCACCTTTGATTCAAGCAAGAAATATGATTGTAGAATTGTCTTATGCCAATGCACGAGATCATACTGATATTGCAGTTCGTAAGAATCAAGAAACTTACTCTTTATATGATGCGATGCAAAAATTGCAAAATATGTTGAAGCAACGTGATGCTTTTGAATTTCAATTAAAAAATATTGCCAATACTGATAAATTAACAGGCGTATCAAATCGGTTGTTTTTAGATGAGTATTTAAAAACGGTAGAGTATCTCCCACAACATTTTGATTATCTTAGTTTAATTATTATTGATATTGATAATTTTAAGCGTGTGAATGATCAGTATGGTCATATTTTTGGTGATAGCGTTATTGTTTCTGTCGCAGAAAGTCTAAAAGAAAATGTACGTAGTACAGATTTAATTATTCGTTTTGGTGGTGATGAGTTTTTGGTGGTGATTGATCAAATTGGATTCGAACAAGCTTTAATTTCTGCTGAAAAAATTCGTGAATCTATTTCGGCTCTTGATTTTCAGCTTCCTGAATCAGATCAAAAATTAACAGTATCTGTCAGTATTGGTGTGGCAGTGGGGGCAGAAAATTGGATTGCTTTGCTTGAAAAGGCAGATAAGTCTTTATTTAAGGCAAAGGCCCAAGGCAAAAATGTTGTGGCAGGGTAAAGGTTAATATTTCCGATTTATTATTTATTCAAAAAATTGGTTATTGTGTTATTAAGCTGAAAATAATGCACAAAGGTATGTACATATACCTTAATGATAGTTGTATTTTACTTGATCTCATCCAAAATAATTATTTTCAAGATTAGGTAAGAATCAAGGATATGGAGAGTCCAAATAATCAAATTTCATCAATTATTGATCGAAAAATATCAGGATATCAGTGGTTAATTATTCTATTGTGCTTTTTTATTGCACTTTTTGATGGTTTTGATACTCAAGCCGTTGCCTTCACAGCCCCAGCAATTATTGATGCTTTTCAATTAGAAGCAAAAGCCTTAGCACCAGTTTTAACGGCTGGAATTATTGGTATGACGATTGGTGCAATGTGTTTAGGAATATTGGGTGATAAGCTAGGGCGAAGAAAAACATTAATTCTGTGTATCTTTATTTTTGCTATATCAACCTTATTCACTGCTTTTGTAACTCACCTAAATCATATTTTTATTCTTAGGGTTATTGCAGGTTTAGGCATGGGGGGAGCGACACCTGTATTACTTGCTTTGGCGGCTGAATACTCTCCAAAGCGTTATAAAGGACTTGTAACAACAGGTGTATTATTGGCTTTGCCCGCGGGAGCAATGTTAGGTGGTTTATTGGCAGCCAAAATTATGCCTATATGGGGATGGCAAAGTATTTATATTATTGGTGGCGTCGTTCCTTTGCTCTTTTTAGTGATTCTTTTCTTTGTTTTACCTGAATCTTTGGAGTATTTACGCCAAAAACCAACGGCATTGAATAAACAGACAATCGAAAAGATTTTGAATAAGATCTCGGCAGAAAAAATTCACTTGGATGAAAATAACTTTCACTCAACTACCGAATCTAAAGAAAAAACTGCAAAGCTATCTATTTTATTTCAACAGGGTTTAGCTAAAACAACCATTGGCGTATGGGGAACATACTTTTTCAATTGGGTCGCTTGGTTTATGTTGCTTTCGTGGTTACCGACCATTTTAAAACAAGCAGGATTAGATCCGAGTAATGCTCCTTACGCTTCTGTCACTGTGAATGCAGCGTTTATTGTTTTTGCAATTCCTTTGGCTTATTTTCTACCAAAGTTAAATACTGTCAAAATACTTTCTTTTATGTTCATCTGCGGTATAGCGATTGCGATTGCTTTAGGTTTAACCATTCAAAGCCAGCAGTGGGGGCTTATATTTGTATTAATTGCTTGTGCAGGTTTTGGAATAGGTGGACAGCAGTTAGCCTTAAATTATTTAGTAGTTGCATCATATCCGACTGAAGTTCGGGCTACAGCGATTGGTTGGGCAATCGGGATGGGACGATTTGGAGCTATTATAGGTTCAGCAATAGGAGGTCTTATTTTGGCTAGTTTCGGTATTCAAGGCTACTTTATGAGTTTGGCTATACCGTTAGTGATCGCTTTTATTTGCATTCTCATGATTCGTAAGAGTTATAAGCAAACGACAGATAAAATAGTTACAAGTCACTAAGCAAAAATAGTATTTTGCTGTACAAATATTGTCTTTATTTAGTTAGCGTCTAATGAATTTCATTGGGCGTTTTTATTTAAACTTACGACTTAAGAAAGTGAAATGGTCTAGTCGGTTTATGCAAAGCATTTTTAGAATAAGTGATTGAAAGTTTGAATAGTATTTGTTTTGATAGTGATCGAACTAAATTAATTGTGTTTTAGACAATATGGGTATTCAAGAAAAAAGAAAGCGCCTTAAAGATGCTTTAGAAAAGAATATTAAAGAAGAAAAAATGGGTACAGCAATTGCAATTACAGGTTCGTGGGGTGTCGGTAAGACTTATTTTTGGAATAAGTTTAGAGAGGATTATCCTTCTAAAAATAAATATGTTTATGTTTCGCTCTTTGGTTTAGAGTCTCTTGGTGATTTGAAAACCCATATTTATAGCAATATTGAAAATAATCATTCCAGTATTGAGATTCCTCGTTGGATTCGAGGTTTGCCATCAATTTTGAAAGACACAAAAATTTCACAATTTGGCATCAATGCCTCTGCTAAAGTTTTTGACAGTTTAATGTTCAATCAGGTTAAAGACGCAGTTATTTGTTTCGATGACTTTGAGCGAATGTCGAATAAACTTGATATTAAAGATGTTATGGGTTTGGCAAACCAACTCAAACTAGAAAAAAATTGCCAGATTATTTTAATTTTAGATGAGAGTAAAACTGAGGATAAGAACAAAGAAAAATATTCTGAATATAAAGAAAAATTGATTGATGAAACCATTATTATTAACTCAGTTGAACCTTTGATTCGTGAAAATACAAAAGATATAGATAAACAATTAGTAGACTTAATGGTGAAATTTGCTGATGAATTAAAGATTCATAATTTTAGGTTTTTTCAAAAAGTCATAAGGTTGTATAAGCAATTTAGAGCAGAATTACCCGACATAGTTGCTTATTCAACAGAAAAAATTATTTTGATTCGAATTTTACAAGGATATTTTATTGATGATTATGGCGAAAGTTCAAATGTAGGGTGGAAAGATTTTACGATTGAAAATGCAATCAAATTAATGAATGGAATTGAAAATGATGAGTTACAGGGCACAAAATTTATAGTACTAAATCGGCTTAGTAAAGTGTCATATCAATTTGTTATCGATCCAGACCAATGGTTATTTGAGTTTAAAAAGTGGTTTGAACAGAAGGGTTCGTTAGATTTTAAAGAGCTTAAACAATTGGCAAACTCAGATTTAATTTCAGAAAAAAATAATTTGATAAAAGAAGAACTCCAAACCTTAATGAATCAATGGAGAAACTTGAATGTAGATCAAGACTACTGTGATTATTTATTTGAAAAATCCTCAGAGTCAATCACATTTAATGATTTAGAAAATCTAAATTTCCATTGTTTTCTTCTTAAAAAATTTGGTCGTAATGACCTTTCTAAACAATTAAAAACAAAAGTAATAGCCTTGCTTATTAGTAGAATGAAGGAAAATTATAATCAAGTTTTGGAGAATGCTACACATTTTGGCTATAAGAATGATAATTTATTTCATTGGTATATCAAACGTCAGAAGCTACATTATTCATTAACAGGATTACCTTCTTTATTTGATGTTTTGAAGGTATATGTTTTAGATAAAAATATAAAAAATAAGGCTAAATTAGTATTACAGTATGCTACTCAAAAAGATTGGGATGATTTTATTTTTATTCAGTCAACAGCTGACTTGGAGTTAAAAGCATTAACCAAAGGAGAGTTGATGACAGTTATATTAGAGCAAAAAATAGATTCAACTTTAACGCCTTTAATAAAGCAGCATATTGAAGCAATTTTATTCGATAAACTCTCTGTTAGCACAGATTCATTTCAGCAGCAGAATATTGAATTTGTGATAGAAAATTTTAAAAAGAAAGGGCTCTTATGAGCCCTTTCTCTAAATTACTTCAACAACGCCTTCAAAAACTTCGCTGTATGTGAAACTTTAGACTTCACCACGTCTTCAGGTGTACCTTCAGCAATAATCATACCACCGCCTGCACCACCTTCAGGGCCTAAATCAATCACCCAATCGGCAGTTTTCACCACATCCAAATTGTGCTCAATGACCACAATGGTATTTCCCTTATTACGGAGCTCATGAAGAATATCCAAAAGCTTTGCAATGTCATGGAAATGCAAACCTGTAGTTGGTTCATCCAAGACATATAAGGTTTTACCCGTATCACGCTTCGCCAATTCACGTGCCAATTTCACACGCTGTGCTTCACCACCTGAAAGCGTGGTTGCAGATTGACCCAAACGTATATAGCCCAAACCGACTTGAGTTAAGGTTTCTAAACGACGGTGAATCACAGGAATGGCTTCAAAGAAATACATCGCATCTTCAACGGTCATACCCAAAACATCAGAAATGTTTTTGCCTTTATAGCCAACTTCTAAAGTTTCACGGTTATAACGATCACCATGACAAGAATCGCAAGGCACATACATATCAGGTAAGAAGTGCATCGCCACTTTAATCATGCCGTCGCCTTCACAGGCTTCACAACGACCACCTTTCACGTTAAACGAGAAACGACCTGCAGCATAACCACGGGCTTTGGCTTCAGGTGTTTGCGCAAAAAGTTCACGAATGGGTGTAAACAAACCTGTATACGTTGCAGGATTCGAACGAGGTGTACGTCCAATCGGGCTTTGGTCAATATCCACGACTTTATCTAGGAATTGTAAGCCATCAATCGAATCAAATTTTTCAGCAGTCAGCGTGGTTGCACCATTCAATTGCGTCGCTGCAAGCGGTAACAAGGTACGGTTAATCAACGTAGATTTACCTGAACCCGAAACCCCTGTGACACAGGTCATAATGCCCAAAGGAATGGTCAAATCGACATTTCTTAAGTTATGGCCACTTGCACCCATCAGCTTAATTTGCTCTTCAGGCTTTGGTGGCTGAGTACGAACTTTCGGTACTGCAATTTTTAACTTGCCTGAGAGATATTGACCCGTAAGTGAATTGGGATTTGCCAAAATTTCTTCATAGGTTCCTTCGGCAATAATATGACCGCCATGAATCCCTGCACCAGGACCAATATCAATAATATGATCGGCAGCTCGAATGGCATCTTCATCATGTTCAACCACTAAAACGGTATTGCCCAAGTCACGTAAACGAACTAAAGTTTCAAGCAAACGGTCGTTATCACGTTGATGTAAACCAATTGATGGTTCATCAAGCACGTACATCACGCCCATTAAGCCTGCACCAATTTGCGAAGCCAAGCGGATACGTTGTGCTTCACCCCCTGAAAGGGTTTCAGCAGAACGGGATAAGCTTAAATAATTCAATCCAACAGAAACAAGGAAGTGTAGACGCTCACGAATTTCTTTAAAGATTTTATCGCCAATTTCACCTTTGGCACCTTCAAGTTGTAAGTCTTGATAATATTGTTCGGCATCACCAATCGACATCTTGGTGATTTGAGCAATGGTCTTGTCTAAGATTTTTACATTACGTGAGATTTCATTCAGGCGTGAACCATCACAGGCATCGCAAGCTGCATTGGATAAATATTGGGCTAAATCTTCACGGACATAATTTGATTCGGTTTCACGGTAACGACGTTCTAAATGAGGCAAGATTCCTTCAAAAGCTTGCACACGCTTATGTGAACGACCACGCTCATCGATATAACTTAAATCAACTTTGTCTTTGCCTGTACCGTAAAGGAATTTCTTTTTGGTATCAGCATCGAGTTCATTCCATGGCGTATCTAAAGAAAAGCCAAAATGTTCAGCCACTTTTTCAATCATGCTGTAGTAATACGGACGTTGTCTGTCCCAACCACGAATGGCACCTTGACTGATGGAAACATCAGGGCTAGGAATCAATTTTTCTGAACTGAAATGACTGCGTGTACCTAAACCATCACAGACAGGGCAAGCCCCGAATGGATTGTTGAAGGAAAATAGGCGTGGTTCAAGTTCACCGACAGCACGTTCACATTCAGGGCAGGAGTGTTTTGCCGAGAATGTACGATCGCTTTGTTCGCCATTCATCCACGATAATGTCGCAATATCACTGCCTAAGCGTAATGCTGTTTCAAAACTTTCAGCAATACGATTGCCCAAATCATCACGGACTTTAAAACGGTCAACGACCACTTCAATGGTGTGCTTTTTCTTTTTATCGAGTTCAGGTGGTGTATCAATATCAATGACTTCACCATCGACACGAGCACGGACAAAACCTTGGCTTTGCAATTGTTCAAAAAGATTGGTGTATTCGCCTTTACGTTCACGCACGACGGGTGCGAGCAACATTAAAGCGGTGCCTTCTTCCAAGCCTTTAACCGCATCGACCATTTCCGAAATGGTTTGCGCCACCATTGGCAAATCATGTTCAGGGCAATAAGGCGTACCAACACGAGCATAGAGTAGACGTAAATAATCGTAAATTTCAGTAATCGTTCCCACTGTTGAACGAGGGTTATGACTTGTCGATTTTTGTTCAATCGCAATAGCAGGACTTAAACCTTCAATGGAATCTACTTCAGGTTTTTCCATTTGCGATAAAAATTGGCGTGCGTAGGCAGACAACGATTCTACATAGCGACGTTGTCCTTCTGCATATAAAGTATCAAAGGCAAGGGAAGATTTACCAGAGCCTGAGAGTCCCGTAATGACCACGAATTTATCGCGTGGAATATCGAGGGACACATTTTTTAAGTTATGGGTACGTGCGCCTCGAATACGGATATGACTTTGGCTCATAAAACTTTCTCGGTATTGTGCAAATTGAAGGTTATATATGATAGCGATTTAAATTTGTTCAAGCTGTATTAAATCGTTTTTTAACGACATTTTGTGTCGGATTGATGAATTTGTTAAGAATCTCACTGTATCGAGGTTTTTGTGTAGTGACAAGTCAGAAATTTTTCTGTTGAAATTTGCATTTTTAAGATAAATTTAATGCTGTAAAAAGAATACTTCGATGATGAGTGACATGGCAGATTTTATGATCCTGAACGCTGTGTATAGAGTCAAAAAATTAAATAATTTGGAAAATTAAAATGATCATTGCCAAAGTTCTTATCGCTTTTATTGCCATTTTGCATATTTACTTTCTTATTTTAGAAATGTTCCTGTGGGACAAACCGATGGGAATGAAAGCCTTTGGTAATAATTCTGAAAAGGCAGCATTAACCAAAGTTTTGGCACAGAATCAAGGTTTATATAATGGATTTTTAGCTGCAGGTTTAATTTGGTCACTCTTTGCAGCAATGCCGTTTGCAATTCAACTGGCCAATTTCTTTTTAGGCTGTGTATTGGTTGCAGGGCTTTACGGTGCCATGACCGCCAGTAAAAAGATTCTATATATTCAAGCCCTGCCAGCTTTAGTGACTTTAATGGTCGTGAATTTTATTTAATGACTTAAACAAATCATCTAAATAAAAAACCATTTCATCATGAATGTATGCTCAATCGTTATTTAGCATGCCATGCGGAATGAACGTTCAAAAATAGAGTCTATTTCTTCGAAAGCCAATGTACGTGGAATTTCATGATGCTTTCGTGCATAAAAATTAACTTCATTTTCCATAATTTGTAGAAAGTCGTTATAGCTTTTTTCAAAGTCTGGTAAGTCAAGCAAATCTAATTGTTTGGATAGATAACAATTGTATTTTTGAATGAAGGCTAACATTAATTTTTGGATGTGTTGGTTGGTAAAGTAAATTAAATATGTGGCAGCAGAACCACAATGTTCACAGCCTTTTTCTAAGTAAATTTCTTCGCTATTCAGCCAACAGCATTGTAAGGTGAAAAATGCACGGATGGCTTCTGTTCCCATATTTTCTAGTTGCATTGTTATCCCTCTCAAACAAAATCACGCATTATAAATGATAATCATTATCGTTTATAATGCGTGATTTAATACTGAAAGTCCAGTTTTAAATCAATACAATTTTTACATAAACCTTTGAATTTATTATTAGAGAATAAAAGGAGATCATTGATATTCACGTAAGCTACTAAAGCGTGATTCGCTTTTATGCAGATCAGATCTTTTAAAAGAAATGAATCAGCGTAAACTAACATTTTTTAGAAAATCTAAATTTGAGTGCTTTATGCTGTCTTTGTTTTTAAAATGTATTTTAGGGGCAGCGGTCGTTATTCTTATTTCGATACTTTCAAAAAGCAAAGCATTTTATATTGCTGGCTTAGTGCCACTCTTTCCTACTTTTGCATTAATTGCCCATGTCATTGTGTCACAACAGCAAGGCGCAGAGGCGTTGCGTAAAACGGCTTTATTTGGCTTGTGGTCTTTAATTCCATATGCTCTTTATTTAATCATGGTCTATGCGTTAGCGACAAAGATGTCCATGTGGTCTTGTTTAGGTCTAGCAACGCTTTGTTGGATCGTAGCTGCAGCTGGATTGATTTATGAATGGCAAATTTTTCAGCAGTAAATTTTTCGCAGTAATTCATTCAACAGTAAATTTTTCGAATGAATTATTTATATAGAAGCATCAATTTAAAGAAAACGATAAAGACTCAAATACTCAAAGATCGGAAACTTCTTGCACCATGTACTATCTACACTTTGAATGATTTCTATAAGAGAAATAAAAGGTGTGATGCAAGAAGTAGAATACACAAGTCTAAATTAATTGATTCATCTCAATTATGGTTGAGAAAGCCCTAGCCATTGTCTTTGATGATAAGCACCATCCCAAAACAACCATTCTAATTCAGCACCTTTGGTATAAGCTTGATGCATTTTCTCAATGGTATCAGCATCACAACGCTCTGCAACTTTATCAATGGTTGCCAGTACATTGCGGACAGCCTCATTAAACTCTTCACCTGAATAAGTATCGACCCAAGCTTGATATGGGTTATTTGGAATTGATTTGCTCACAATATCTTTACCAACTTCAGCATAAATCCAAAAGCAAGGGAGCAGTGAAGCCAAAACTACAGGATAGCTTTCAGACCAAGCTGTTGCGGTTAAAAATGAGGTGTAATGATGGCAAGCCAAAGTTAAAGGTGTTGTTTCAAATTGTTGTTTGGTAATGCCAAAATCTTGCATAAAACCATCATGTAAACTGCGTTCAACGACAATGGCTTCTTTAGCCCCTTGCGTGAATTGAATGATGTCATCTGCTTCAAATGCTTTTGCACCACATACCGCCAAAGCTCGACCATAAGCAACAAGGTAATGTGCATCTTGAATCACATAATGACAAAAGACGTCTTTGCTTAACGTCCCTTGAGCAAGCTCTTGATTAAAAGGTAGATCTAACGTTTTTTGATATAAATTTAAATTACGCTGCCAAACATCTTGAGAAAAACTCATGTCAAATACCTATCGACAATAAAGAAAATGAGGAATGTCAGGACTATATCAAGACTGTTAAAAGGAAGATATGATAGAGAACATAACGCAGACTAGAATTCAAAAAATCATACGAAGAATTTTGGTTAAATGTGAAAAAGTTGTCATAATCACATCCAATTAAATCTTAAATTTTCTTTTAAGTTTTACAGAATTTTCATTATAAATAATTGTGCATAGGTCGTTCCATGAAACATTTTGGTTTCTCTATATTTTTTACGATCGTGTGTTTGGCTATTTCTGCTTATTGGGGTTATACCCATGGTCCACAAGCAGGTTTACAAACCATGTTCACAGCACTGACCATTACTGCAATTTTAGCAGTCATGGAAGTGTCCCTCTCATTTGATAATGCCGTAGTGAATGCCTCAGTTTTACGAGGATGGGATCATTTCTGGAAAATGATCTTCTTAACAGTCGGTATTGTAGTTGCTGTTTTTGGTATGCGTTTGGTTTTCCCAATCGTGATTGTTGCTGTGACAGCAGATATGGGAATGCTTGAAGTCGTGAAGATGGCTTTGAATAATCCTATTGAATATTCAGCAAAATTGATGGCACATCATGCTGAAATTGCAGCATTTGGTGGATCATTTTTATTGCTTGTATTCTTAAACTTCTTCTTAGATGAAGGTAAAGATACACACTGGTTTAGATGGTTAGAACGCCGTTTAGCCAACCTTGCCAATGTTCCTGCGATGTCTGTATTTGTTGCGCTGATTGCTTTACTCATCATGGCTGCAAATGTAGAAGAAGCAAAACGTCTTGTGGTAACGATGGCTGGTATTTGGGGTATTGTGATCTACATTGGCGTACAAGTTTTAAGCCATATGTTAGGTGGTGAGCCTGAAGTAGATGAGGATGGTAATGCGATTGGACATGATGCCAGTGGTGCGCCTTCAGGTGTAATTAAAGCAGGTATTGGTGGTTTTATTTATCTTGAAGTCCTTGATGCATCATTCAGTTTTGATGGTGTGATTGGTGCATTTGCGATTACTTCAGATGTTGTCATTATCATGCTAGGTCTGGCTATTGGTGCGATGTTTGTTCGTTCAATGACGATTTATTTGGTAGAAAAAGGCACATTGGATGCTTATATCTACCTTGAACATGGTGCGCATTATGCCATTGGTGCTTTAGCATTTATTATGCTGGCAAGTGGTACGGGTGTACATGTTCCTGAAGTGGTTACAGGTCTTATTGGTGTGGCGTTTATTGTTTGGGCAATTTTTGCATCAATCCAATACAACAAACGAACTGTAAATAGTTAATCCATATTTAAGATATTTGTTTAAAATGGAGGGCGCATATATTGCGTCCTTTTTTATGTTCAATGTTTCCACAAAGTTGCAGCAATGTGCGATGATGTGGAGATAACAGAATCGCCAATTTTGATAGCCAGTGAATATGATGAATGCCTTAGAACGTCGCTCAACTTTTGCATTAAGCAGTATTTTTGCATTACGCATGTTGGGATTGTTCATGATCATCCCAGTATTTGCGGTGGCAGGGCAATCTTACCAATATGCAACGCCAGCACTTATCGGATTAGCTGTTGGTGTATATGGTTTAAGCCAAGCTTTATTACAAATTCCTTTTAGCCTTTTGGCAGACCGTTTTAGTCGTAAACCTTTAATTATTTTTGGCTTATTGCTCTTCGCTTTAGGCGGTGCTGTGGCTGCAATGTCTGAAACCATTTATGGTGTGATTATTGGGCGTGCTATAGCAGGTGCAGGGGCTGTTTCTGCGGTAGTGATGGCATTGCTTGCAGATGTGACACGAGAGGAACAACGTTCAAAAGCCATGGCAACCATGGGCATGAGCATTGGTTTATCCTTTGTGGTTGCTTTTAGTTTGGGGCCTTGGCTCACTAGTTTGATGGGCATTTCAGGTCTGTTTTGGGTCACCACCATTATGGGATTGCTTGCAATTTTAATGGTGTTTATGGTGCCTAAAACCACACGTCATCATAAAAATTATAAGCAAGGTTATATTAGTCAGCTAAAACAAGTTCTCAAAATGGGTGACTTAAATAGACTCCATGTTTCTGTGTTTGCATTGCATTTGTTACTTACAGCAATGTTTATTTATGTCCCTTCTCAGTTGATTGAGGTTGCAGGTATTCCTTTGTCTAAGCATGGAATGGTTTATTTACCCCTACTTGTACTGAGTCTATTTTTTGCATTTCCAAGCATTATTCTGGCTGAGAAATATCGCAAGATGCGAGGCATATTTTTAACAGCGATCGCTGGGATTATCATTGGTTTATTGATTCTTATTTTTGGCTATCAATCTAAATATATTCTACTTTTAGGCTTAGGTTTATTCTTTATTGCCTTTAATGTGATGGAAGCTTTACTGCCATCATGGCTGTCTAAATCTGCTCCAATTCAATCTAAAGCAACTGCGATGGGCGTAAATGCCAGCGGACAATTTTTAGGTGCATTTTGTGGCGGGATTTTAGGCGGTCAATTATTAATGTTACATAATACTGCGATTGGTTGGAGTGTATTATCGGCTATTGCTATAATTTGGTTGCTGATTAGTTTTGGGTTAGCTCAACCACGTTATTTAACCTCGATTGTTTTGCGATTACCTGAAGATAAACAAACCGATGATTGGACTTCTCAGTTACTGGCAATTCATGGTATTGAAGAGGTCGTGGTGATGTCTGAACAACAAGTGGCTTATGTAAAAGTTGATAAACAGCTCTTAGATGATGCTGCGCGACAACATTTAACGCACTTGTTGGGTAAAGAGGTAGCCATTTAAACATAACTCTTATAAAGTAAAACATAGAATTGAATAGGAAGATAACGTCTGATGCGTGGTGTAAATAAAGTCATTTTAGTTGGTACTTTGGGTAAAGATCCTGAAACTAAAACTTTCCCAAATGGTGGGTCTTTAACTCAGTTTTCAATCGCGACAAGCGAATCGTGGACTGATAAAAATACGGGTGAACGCAAAGAACAAACTGAATGGCACCGTATAGTTTTACATAACCGTTTAGGTGAAATTGCTCAGCAATATCTCCGTAAAGGTTCTAAAGTTTATATTGAAGGTTCATTACGTACACGCCAATGGACTGACCAAAATGGTCAAGAGCGCTATACCACTGAAATTCGTGGTGAACAAATGCAAATGTTAGATTCAAACAATCGTCAACAGAATGAAGGTTCTGGTGATAATGGTGGATTTAACCAACCACGTTTTAATAACAACAATAATAACCAGCAAAGCGGTGGTTATGGTCAGCCACAAAATAGCGGATTTAATAATCAGCAAAGTGGAAACCAAGGCGGTTATGGCAACAATAGCAATGGTAATGTAAACCAAGGCTTCCAATCGCCTAAACCACAGTCGGCACCTGCTGCACCTGTACAAGCGCCTGCTGATTTAGATGATGATTTACCATTTTGAGACATTTGAGATATCGCTCTTTTAATTATTGTATAAGTTAAAAGGGCAGATCATCATCAAAAGAAAACCCTTTGTGAAAACAAAGGGTTTTTTACATTTTAAATTTGATTTGGGAAGTCTAAAGATTATTTCTTTTTAGCAGATACCCACATGGTAATGACGGCATGGAAGACGATCTCGCCTTGAGTATCTTTAACATCAACGTTTACAAGATAATCACTGCCTTCAGTCCATTGGAAAGATGGCTGTGCTGGCATCGCAATAGCCACAAGATCAGTATCTGCCTTCTTTAAATATTCAACAGTCATTCCCTTTGGAATCCAACGATGTGATGATGGAACTGTCACTTCAGTCATGGTCCCACCTGCAAGCTCTGCCATATTACACATGGCTATAGCATGTACTGTACCAATATGATTGAGTACAGCACGTTTTTTAGGAATACGAATTTCACAATAATTGGCATCTAGTTTTTCAAAAGTCGGCGAAATACTCCCAAAATAAGGCGCTTTCAAGCAGATCATTTTAGAAAATGTCCATTTCCCTGCAGGTTTATTGGAGAATTTTTTCCACAGTTTAAGAACTTGGCTCATCATTTTTATCCTTATTGAAAATTCAAACTGAATATTATTCTAATACAGAATATAATTCTGTTGTTGGCTGTAATGTAGATATCTGCATGATATAAAGTCAACGTTGTTTTTGTGATGCTTAAAAGGCGGTGCATTTGTATGACTAATCAAATCTTAATTGAGCGTATATTTTCGGGTCGCCGTGCTGAATTAAAGCGAATCATTTTATTGCAAGCGCTCTCATGTTTCTTAGAAAAGGGTATTGAAGCAACAACCATTGAAATGATTCGTGATCGGGCTGAAGCCAGTGTTGGCGTGATTTATCATCATTTTAAGAATAAAGAAGGTATTATTTCAGCCCTTTTTTTTGCGGCTTTAGATGATCAATCACAACGCCGTGAAGAAGCATTGCTACAAGCGACTAGTTTGCAACAAGGCATCATTTCTATTGTTGAAAGTTATATTGATTGGGTTGAGCAGAATCCTGATTTTGCAAGCTTTTTATATACAGCCAGACTGAATATTACAGAAAATAACGCAAGTGAAGAACTACAACTCAGAAATCAACAACGGAACCAAGCATTAATGGCATGGTTTCAGCAGCAACAAGACTTTGCCATTCTTCAAAAAATTCCGCATGAATTACTTTTATCTTTGGTGATTGGTGCAACAGAAAGCTATTGCCGTGCATGGTTGTCTAACAAAGTAAAAACCTCACCACAACAGTATAAAAGTGTGTTGGCCCAATCTGCTTGGAATGCTTTAATACATTTATAAATATCGGTTTAAAGGGCAAGTTGATATATTTCAGTTTTAAAAAATAATCATTTTGAATGGGTATGTTCAATTAAATAGAGGATGTTAATGGGCTTTATGATCTATTTTTTCGATTGTTTTTATAAAAAAGTACAGTTTTACCAATTTTATAAAATTTCGTATTCTAGCTTCACAAATAAGCAATCTATGAAATCAAGCTAGAGGAATATCTCATGAGTTTAATCAATACAGAAGTAAAACCATTTAATGCAACGGCATATCAAAATGGCGAATTTATTGAAGTTTCTGAGCAAAATTTAAAAGGGAAATGGTCAGTTGTATTCTTCTATCCTGCCGATTTTACCTTTGTATGTCCAACAGAATTAGGTGATTTAGCAGATAATTATGCTGAATTCCAAAAAATGGGTGTCGAAATTTATTCAGTATCAACAGATACTCATTTTACCCATAAAGCTTGGCATGACAGTTCTGATGAAATCAAAAAAATTCAATATGCAATGGTGGGTGATCCAACATGGATTTTGGCTAAAAACTTTGAAGTTTTAATTGAAGCTGATGGTTTAGCAGATCGTGGTACTTTTGTGATTGATCCAGATGGCAAAATCCAAATTATCGAAATCAATGCAGGTGGTATTGGTCGTGATGCACAAGAACTTCTACGTAAAGTAAAAGCAGCACAATATGTACATACACATCCAGGTGAAGTTTGCCCTGCAAAATGGAAAGAAGGTGAAGCAACATTAGCACCATCAATTGATTTAATTGGTAAAATTTAAATTTAAAAAATAGTATGGGAAAGAAAAAATCCAAGAGTTAAGCTCTTGGATTTTTTATGTTTAAGCGTTCTATTAATGCAACGAAGTGTGCTACCTATTTAACAATACTGCCTATTTAAAACGAATAAAATGCCCTCAATATAAGTCCTAGAGATAGGAGATTTAAAATGAAAAAAGTTATTGGTGTTTATCGCAACCAAAATATGCATTGGGTTGGAGATGGTTTTCCTGTAAAAAACCTATTCTCCTATGATCGATTAGGTCAAGCCATTAGCCCATTTTTATTATTGGACTATGCTTCTCCATATAAATTTGAGCCAAGTTCAGAGCAACATGGTGTCGGTTCGCATCCGCATCGTGGTTTTGAAACTGTAACGATTGCTTACCAAGGTGAAGTGACACATAAAGATTCGCATGGTGGTGGCGGAACTATTAAAACAGGCGATGTGCAGTGGATGACAGCAGGTTCTGGTTTAGTGCATGAAGAGTTTCATTCACCAGAATTTGCCCAAAAAGGTGGGCTATTTGAAATGGTTCAGCTTTGGGTCAACTTACCTGCTGCCGATAAAATGACAGCACCAAGATATCAAGCTATAGAGTCTCAGGATATTCCTGTGATTCAGTTTGAAGATGATGCAGGTCAGGTTCGGGTAATTGCAGGTCAATTTGCTGAACAACAGGGGCCTGCAAATACTTTTAGTCCTGTGAATGTGTGGGATGCTGTATTAAAAGCAAATCATTCACAACAAGTGCACGTTCCAGTAGATCATACGACTTTAATGGTTGTACTTGAAGGTGAGTTATTGTTGAACGGTACTCAAAAGGTTCAGGATAATTCGGTTGTGATCTTTGCAAAAGATGCTGAAACAGAGATTCAAGTAGAGGCCATTCAAGATACCAAGTTTTTAGTATTGACAGGTCTACCACTGAATGAACCAATTGAAGGTTATGGTCCATTTGTTATGAATACCAAAGAAGAAATCATGCAAGCATTTCATGATTTCAACAATGGTAAATTTGGTGAAATTGCCATAGAGGCCTAAACGGAAAAAAGCAGATTGTAAAATCTGCTTTTTTTTTAAATTTTTAGAAATAAGATTCAAAGTGCTGTTAAAACAGAATCAAATATTAATTATTTTTAGTTTATCTTATTGAAATATTTAATAAAAAAGAAAAGGATCTCTATCCCACACAATAGAGATCCTTTACGCTGTAGTTTACTTTTTTTATTTGTTGTTATGGTTATATGTGTTATCTTTTATTTTAATTTGTGTGATTCATTTCACATTTTGTAAGCGCATAATAATCAAACGTCGTTCCTTTGTAAAGCCCAAAATTCAAAAATAGTGAAAATATATGTTTTATTTTTAAACGATTTTTATAGAAGTGCTAAAAAGTAGAAAAATATCGTTTCAAAATCAGGAAAAATGTTTCATTTGCTTAAAGAAATAGAGCGATTTGATTGAGATTGATCATTCAAAAATAAAATGATGAGATCGATAAATAGGATGAAAACTGGAACTTTTTAATACCGTATTTTGAACATGCATCATTCATAATAAAAAAAATAGTCAATCTCGGATAATAACTTTGAATATTGCAGTAATTGGTAGTGGCATGGCTGGTCTTGCTACAGCAAGAATTCTTCAAGATGCAGGACATCATATTACCATCTTCGAAGCATTACCTGGGCGAGGCATGGATAGTCACAGTATTGAGTTTGAAGGTGGTTTAATTGATGCGCCTTTACGTGTGATGAATCCGCATCTTTGGCAGAATACTTTAAGCCTTGCTGCCTATTTGGGTATTCAAACTTTTCCTGTGCGCACATTCATGGCGTGTAGTTGGTTATTCGAGAATAAAACGGAAACATGGCTCACCACATCACGTACCCGCATTGGTAATTTTCCAATCATTAATAGTCGTAAAAGTATTAAACAGTACGGTTGGCGCTTAGTAAAAGGCATGTTGCAATTAAAAACAGCCATTCACCAATTTTTTAAATCAGATAATCAAGAGATTACACTTGCCGAATTTATTAATAAAAATGATATTGAAGAAGTATTTTTACACGGTGCTGTGATGCCTGTGTTGTATACCATTTGCACCTGTGATCCGAAAACGATTGGCGAATGGCCTGCTAAACCTTTATTGGTTTTTTTAAGACAATTGACCGATGGTGATGCCTTACTGCGTTTACAAGGTGGTACGCCTGCATTGGTTGATAAGTTGATTGAAGGTATCGAGATTCAGAGTGGATCTGCGATTTCGAATATTGAAGAGCAGGGTGAGCAAGTCCTAGTTGAGAATGTACAAGGGGAAAAATTTCTCTTTGATCGTGTTGTAGTGGCGACGCCAACCAATAAATTAGACACTTTTTTAAATGCAGAACAATTTGCAGATGATCTTACATTACTCAATCAATTTAAATTTGAACAGGGCGAATTGGTAATGCACACCGATGCGACTGTGATGCCTCCGAATCGTAAAGATTGGGCGGTGTTGAGCTATATGATGGATCGTCAATTTACTCGTCAACAATTTACAGTGTGGTTGAACTCAATTGAGCCGAGCTTAGTTGGTAAATCAGCAGTATTCCAAACATGGCGCCCAGTGACACCCATTGATCCTAAAAAAGTGATTTCGACGGTAACGTTGACTCGTGCAGTGGTTAATATGGATACCGTGGCATTGAATAAAGAACTGCAACAACGTCATAAAGAACCTGATCGTA
The DNA here is from genome assembly GCF_002135415.1 of Acinetobacter sp. ANC 3832. Lineage (GTDB taxonomy): Bacteria > Pseudomonadota > Gammaproteobacteria > Pseudomonadales > Moraxellaceae > Acinetobacter. The sequence continues at coordinate 269,716 of NZ_NEGJ01000002.1, read as the reverse complement.
AAGTGTTTTATTGTGGTTCATGGTCATGCGATGGTTTGCCGATCTTAGAGTCTGCCGTGACATCTGCGATGCATATTGCCGAAATTTTTGGTGCGCCATTGCCATTTATTGGATTAAAACCTAAAGTTGAGGTTGCTCCCCAATTGGGTTATTAATTCGAGTGTGCTTTCTTGAAAATGAAATGGCTTCAAGCAATTCATCAACGTTTTCCCAAACATAAATATGCAGTCAATGCAAAACAGTTGGGGGATGATGCTGAGTGCGCTTGGAGTAATTTAGGCTATTGGAACGATACATCTCATTATCCTGAAGCTTGTTGTCAATTGGCGGATCAATTGGCACAAGCTATTTCCTTAAATTCACAGGATCATCTCCTTGATTTAGGTTGTGGACAAGGAGCGAGCTTATTACATTGGCAACAGCATTATCATATTCAGCACTTAGCTGCTGTTGAATTACAAAAACAATGCGTTGATCACATTCAAGAACATATTCAAAATTTAGAGGCAATTTATTGTCAGTCTTTTTTGAATTTAACAATCATTCCATCGTCAAAAAAATTTGATGCAGTGCTATGTATTGATGCTGCTTATCATAGTCCGTTAAATTTATTTCTAGACTCCGTAAGTTGTGTTTTAAGCGTGAGGGGGAGGTTAGGGTTTCACTATTTAATTTGGTCTGAAAAGTGGAAAGATTCAAGTCTATTAAAAAAACAACAATATCGATGGTTACTAAAATCGGCAGATGTGCGTTTAGAAAATTTGCTAGATGAAGAGCAATTAAAAATGATGTTGAAACAACATGCTTTTATAGATATGGAGGTACAAGATTTTTCTGAACCTGTATTACATGGTTTTTCAAATTATTTTGATTCAATACTCAAAGCACAAAAAATGAAGCACGACTTAGATTATTTTAAAATCCAAATGACAGCCAAATTATGCAAAAAATTATATCAAGATGGTTTGGTGAGATATGTACAGATTACTGCGAGATTGAATGAGTGATGTATTGTTAGAATTTTGAATTTGACAATTAATAAAAAGGAATCTCTAGAAACAACAAAGGCTCACTAAAAAGCGAACCTAAGTTTAAAATGGTGCCGGCACACGGATTCGAACTGTGGACCTACTGATTACAAGTCAGTTGCTCTACCAACTGAGCTATGCCGGCAACGTAGCGAGAATTCTACAGAAAAATTCAAAGAACGCAAGCCAAAAAATAACCACTTAATTGTTATTATTATTTATTGTTGTTATGGAGATGGTTGAGGCTGGAGTCATCAATCATCAGAATGTTAAGTTCAGTGTAAAGACATCATTATTTTTTGAGCGCAATTTGAGCCAAAGTATTGCCTTTATTCGCTGCTTTCTCATACCAAGCATGTGCTAGATTCTGATCTTGTTGTACGCCTATTCCTGTTTGATAAAAGTCCGCAACTTTATATTGAGCCTTGGCATAACCGAGGTTCGCCGCTTTCAAATACCAATTAAAAGCCTCAGGTGTATTCTTCTGTCCACTTAAACCCATTTCAGCGATTGTGGCTAAGCGATATTGAGCTTGTACATTATTTTGTTCAGCTGAAGCCAATAACCATTGTTGTGCAAGCTTTTGATCTGTTTTAACCTGATCACCATTAAAATACATCATGGCAATTTGATATTGAGCTTTTGCATCGCCTTTATTAGCGAGTTCCAATGCACTTGCAAATGATTGACATGCATCATGACTAAGCTGAGTTGTTGAATTTAAATTCACTGCTGTTGTTTCAATATTATTTGCGAAAGCTGTACAGCTAGAAAATAATGCACCACATAAAATCATTTGTATTTTTTTCATAATATTTATTTTTAGTGTGACTTATTTAACGCTATTATTATCAAACTCAATATTGGTTGTAAACATAAACTTTTTATTTCATAAATAAAAACTAAATATTTTTTAAATTAATATTTAAGATATTGTTTTATAAATATTTTATTTTAAATTAAAATTGTTTAGTTAATCTAAAAATAAAATTATTAATATAAATTCTTTCTTCACGTTATCGATATTTAAACATTAATCTAAAAAAATTTTTAATTTTTCTAAATAGATTTTAGTAATATTTTAAAAATACTTAATACCGAATAAAAAAGTATTTTTAAACATAAATAAAATAGCCCAACATGAAAGGTGAGCTATATGTATTGTGAATACTTGAAATTTAAAATAATAGTGGTCTAGATGTATTATTTAATTTAAAAAGAGAGATTGTTTTTATTGCCACTTATTTGCTCCTTAAAATTTGGTCTAAGTCTTGAGCACACTCTTCTAAGGTTAAAGCCATATCAATTTGCATTTGAGGTTTAAGTTCATTGGCTAAACTTCGCCATTGCTCAATCAGCCGAATGGCTTTCTGTATTTTGTGTTTATTAACGTCCTTTGCAATCGTTGGTGTATATCCGCCGCGTTTCGCATTTTTAATTTGTTTGACATAATTAGTGCTGTTATCCATTCTTGCTCCCGAATAGCAGTTATTCTATGTTGGATTCGATTGATTGTGACTGGCAATCAACAATCTGAGTATGCTTAAAGAACATTGCATCTCTATGATATAGTGTTGTAATTTTGAAAATTAGGCATAATTTTATTGATGTTAAGTCGATAAAACTTTGTATATAAATTCTTTCCTAAAAGGAGAAAAATAACTTGTTAATAATGATGTAAAATATTGATGATGCTCAGTAATTTAAGAAATAAGAATCGCTGATTTTATGAGTGATTTGTAGCCCGAACGAATCTAATAAAAAGTTTAAATATTCCAAAGTAAGCAAGAATGAAGTGAGCTTTATTCAATTTTAATAAAAAAGAGATTTCGATGAGAAAAATAATTTATTTACTACTGCTGTTTTCTTGTTCGTATGCGTGTGCGGAAAAAAGTAGTGCTTGCGAACTGATTGATGATACTGCTGATATGTTGATGCAATTTCATCAGAGTGGTTTGTCATTAGATGACATTGAAATCAATAAAGAAGAGCTTAATCCACAAGAAGTTCAATTGCTGAATAATCTGATTTTGGATGCGAAAGCAACACCTGTGTATAAAACTGATTTAGCCAAATTGAAAGAGATAGATGATTTTAAGAATAAGTGGCTTGAGTTATGCCAAGTTCAACTTAATCCTTAAAAGTTTGGATGAAATGAATTTATCCTTCACTCTATGTAAATTGCAGTTGGTATGGTGAGATAAAAATAATATTTTTAAATTATGAAGAATACAGGGTAGAAGTATATGGATGATCTTAATTTACTTTTCTAAGTGTTACGTGATTATAAGCTTGAGAAACGACATTTAAAAAATACTTAAATTACCAAAACCTTCCAACTGCGGAAATAGCTTCTAGGCATACACCTTTTCATCTGACTAACATTTCTTGTTCTCTAAGTATTTTATCTTTCAAACTTTGGCATCTGTAAGCATGAGAACTGATTCCGTCAATAAATGGGGGTACAAAAAAAGTGATAAAAATCTTACCCCCACTTATACCCTCATCTTAAAGGCGATTTCAAGATGGGCTAATTGATTGCTAGAGACAATAAAAAGGCTTAAACCCTTTGGATTTAAGCCTTCGTTTACAACATGTTTATGAATCTTGGCGGTGAGAGAGGGATTCGAACCCTCGATACGCGCAAACGTATACACACTTTCCAGGCGTGCTCCTTAAGCCACTCGGACACCTCACCAAGGCGAGCGATAATAACCAAAAAAATCATTTCTGCCAAGCAACAATTGATTTAGAGCAAATTTTTTTACTCAGTGATATTATTGCGGAAAAATTATGTCTACATCGAAGACGAATATATGCAAAGTACTGCAAAGAAAGCCGCACTGCCTGCAATCACCCTCGCTGCATTAGGCGTCGTGTTTGGAGATATTGGTACAAGTCCACTATATGCCTTAAGACAATGTTTCCTCACAGCTCATATCGCGATTACAGAAGCAACTGTATTGGGTATTCTATCGCTGATTTTTTGGTGTTTAATGCTGACCATTAGCTTTAAATATGTCACCGTCATTATGCGAGCAGATAATAATGGTGAAGGCGGTATTATGTCGCTTTTAGCATTAAATCTACGTTCCACACGCATTGCTGATAATAAGAAAATTTATTTAATTGCATTGGGATTTGTCGGCGCATCATTATTCTTTGGTGATGGCATTATCACCCCAGCGATTTCTGTACTTTCAGCTATTGAAGGTTTGAGTATTGCAACACCGATGTTTAATAAATGGTTGATGCCTTTGGCATTGGGTATTTTAACTGCACTGTTTCTTGTACAAAGACATGGTACAGGGACAATGGGTAAATTCTTCGGTCCAATCACATTAACTTGGTTTGCATCTATCGGTTTGATTGGAATATGGAGCATTAGTCAAACACCATATGTACTGACCATGGTCAGTCCACATTGGGCATTAAATTTTATTTTTCATCAGCCTTTTGTTGCCTTCTTAACAATGGGTGCTGTGATTTTAACAGTCACAGGTGGTGAGGCTTTATATGCAGATATGGGGCATTTTGGACGCTTACCAATTCGTTTGGCATGGTTCATTATCGTCTTACCTTGTTTACTTCTAAACTATGCTGGACAAGGCGCGTTATTGTTGCGTAATCCTGCTGCAATCGAAAATCCATTCTATTTATTGGTTCCCGAGTGGGCATTGTATCCAATGATAGCACTGGCAACAGCTGCTGCTGTTATTGCATCACAAGCTGTAATTACTGGTGTATTCTCAATGGCAAATCAAGCAATTCAATTGCGCTATTTGCCACGTCTAACAGTTCACCATACATCAGATGTTGAACAAGGGCAGATCTACCTCCCATTCATTAATTGGGTTCTCTATATTTCGATTTTGTTGTTGATCTTGATTTTCCAGACCAGTGCGAATTTAGCCAATGCGTATGGTGTCGCAGTGACCATGACCATGTTCTGTGACACGATTTTAATAGCAGTATTGGCTTATGGACTTTGGCGTTGGCCAAAATGGAAGGTTGCCATATTTGCGATACCTTTATTAATCATCGATATTATATTTATTGCCTCAACCTCATTGAAAATTGTTTCCGGTGGATGGGTTCCAATCTTGATTGGTGCCATTGTATTTACGATTTTAATGACATGGAAAAATGGTCGAGAAATTGTTTTTGGTCGCCTTGAAAAAGATGCTTTACCTTTAGATTTATTTATTAAAAGTGTCAGCTTAAATGGCGATACGATGATTGTTCCGGGTGAGGCAGTTTTTCTCACAGGTACACCAAACATCGTTCCTCATGCAATGTTGCATAATATTAAGCACAATAAAGTGCTGCATGAGAAAAATATACTCGTCACAGTCATTACTCGAGATGTTCCTTATGTACCTGATTTGGAGCGTGTGCGAGTAGAAGTGCTTGATGCGCGTTTCTATCGGATTTACGTCTACTATGGCTTTAAAGATCAACCGAATATTCCACAAGCATTGGAATTGGCTTATAAGCAATTAAGTTTTGAATTCGATATGATGCAAATCAGCTTCTTTATCTCTCGTGATCGTCTAATTCATACCTTAGGTGATGGCATGGCGCCATGGCGTGAGAAGTTATTTATTTCTATGCAACGAAATACCAGTCCAGTGAGTGATTTTTATCAAATTCCATCGAACCGTGTGGTGGAAATGGGTAGTCAAATTGAGATTTAAAAGCTAAATTTGGATGCAGGGAAACCAGAGTTATGCTCTGGTTTTTTTATGTCTATTGTTTTGCTTTCTATACAAGATATAGATATATAAATTAGAACGACAAAATATGTCGTTCTAACATCAATGTTGAGCATTCTAGATAGCAGAATGGACTAAAGTAGGTTTAATACAACATTTCTAGACAGATCGTTTCAATCAGAAATATCACTTAATGCAACAACAATTCATTACAGGTAATCAGCTTTTATTCAGGAACAATTCTTAAAGCTTTGTTCATTTGAAAATTCACATAATTTATTTCTATAAATAAGCTTATTAAAGCTCATTTAAATCAAGATTTGTAGGTAAAATGGCGCGGAAAAGAAGTCGTAACACGAAGTTTAATTTAGGGAAAGTTTTGTTGAATAATTCGTTGGTCAAAATCGTTTTAGGTGTAGTTGCAACAGGTAGCTTCGCAATTGCCTTTGGACAAGAAAAAATAGCGCAATTCATGCCATTTTCAAGTGGTACAAGTACAGAGTGCTTAAAACAATTTTATCGTGAAGAACCTCCATTTTTAGTGAAAGATAGCTTAAATAAAAATAGTTATCCGCTATGTTTTAATGGCTTTAATGTGATGTATTCGGGTGTTTCAAAAACACCTTTATGGACGGCTGAGCATTTATCTCCACAACGTTTAAGCCAAAAAATTAAACGTGAAGATAGTTTCCATGAAGAGCTTCGCGTGAATGCTGAACATCGTGCGTTATTAAAAGACTATAAAGGCTCAGGCTATGACCGTGGGCATATGTCACCAAATGGTGATATGCCCACGAAACAATCCCAAGCAGATAGTTTTTCTCTTGCCAATATGGTGCCACAAGCACCAAAAAATAATCAGCAAGTTTGGCGAGAATTAGAAGAAGCCACTCGTGCAATGGCGACAAAGCAGAAGCAAGATGTTTATGTGGTGACTGGTCCAGTATTTTCAGGTAAAAAACTAAGCACCATTGGTAATGGAGTGATTGTTCCAACGGCAGTATTTAAAGCCATTTATATTCCTAAAGAAGGAATTATAGGGGCTTATTACGCACCCAATAATAATTCATTACAGGTCAAAATCTTGAGTGTCTGCCAGTTAGAAGAACTTACAGGTATCAATATTTTCCCGCAATTGACAGAAGAGCAGAAGCGAAATACTTATAAATTACCTTTATCTACGGCTCAAGTAAAAGCCAATCAAAAAATTGCATATTCACATTGGGATGGTGAAAGTCAGTGTGCGCCAGATGTTTCGGCTGATCAGTTACAAGCCTTACAGAAAAAATTTAAGTCTAAAAATGGACCAGCAGAAACCAATATAAGTGTGCCGAAAGTCGATGGTCAGACACAAGATGCTTTGGTCAAACAGCTTGTAGAAGCATTGTTGCAATATTTATTACAAATTTTGAAATAAATTAAGCTGAATATTGTCAGAAAGTCTTTATACTTTTCTGACAATACAATGAAAAATATAGAGAATAAATAATATGTTTAAACCTTTTGAAAATGGAACAGAATCACATGCGATTCATGATTTAACGTTGGAAAATCAGGAAGATTGCATCAGTGTGTATGGGAATCTACAAATTACCAAAGATCAAGCTGGCTTACAGGCAGCCAAGGCATTACAAGCCTTTATGAATGAAGTTGTCACGGCTTTAGAAAGCAGACAGAATTTACCTGAGAAAATAGAACGTCAAATTGAGGGTGAAGTCGAAAATCCATTTTTATAATTGGGTTATTAAAAAGATTTAATACACCCGTCTAAAGTTGGTTGTTTTGAGTGAACTACTTTAAAAAATAAAGCCTGTAATTGAGCAGGCTTTATTTTTAACTTGAAATATTAACTTTTCTGTTCACCCGCAATACCGCGATAAAGCACAGCACCGATGATGGCACCAATAATTGGAGCAACCCAGAATAACCAAAGTTGACTCAGTGCAGCCGTATCCGCAAATATTGCAACCGCTGTACTACGTGCAGGGTTTACCGAAGTATTGGTGACTGGAATACTAATCAAATGGATCAGTGTTAATGCGAGACCAATTGCGATTGGCGCAAAGCCTGCAGGAGCACGTTTATCTGTAGCCCCCATAATTACAATGAGGAACATTGCAGTCAGTACAATTTCAATGATTAATGCTGACATCATTGAATATTTACCTGGGGACAAGTCGCCAAAGCCATTGGTTGCGAAACCGCCAACGCTGACGAAGTCTGCTTGACCTTTTACAATCATATATAAAACAAACGCAGCAACTGCACCACCAATCACTTGGAAGATGATGTAAGGAACAAGATCTTTGGCATCAAAACGACCACCGACCCAAAGACCAATACTGACTGCAGGGTTAAAATGTCCACCAGAGATATGACCTAGGGCATAAGCTCCTGTTAATACGGTTAAACCAAATGCTAAAGCGACGCCTGCGAAACCAATGCCAAGCTCAGGGAATGCAGCAGCCAGTACAGCACTACCACAACCACCAAAGACCAGCCAAAAGGTTCCGATAAATTCTGCGAGATATCTATTCATATATTTTCCATTATTGTGTTGTTTACAGTTGTTGTAATTAAATTTTAATGAGTTTCGGAAATATTCTAATCAGTTTTTATAAAAAAGCTATGAATTAATCTAGCTTAAGCTGATCGTTGTTTACGCCATTGTTGAGGTGTTAATCCTGTCCATTGTTTAAAAGCACGTTGAAATGCACTTTGTTCAGAATAGCTCAGCAATAAAGCAATTTCCTGTAAACTTAAATGAGGATCTTGTAAATATTGCATGGCCAAGAGCTGACGAACTTCTTGCACGCGCTGTTGGTAAGTGGTGTTTTGACTTTGCAAATGACGTTGTAACTGGCGAATTGACATATTCAGTTGCTGTGCAATTGCTTCAATTTGATAATTATTTTTTTGTAAGCCCATTAAAATACTTTGTTGTAATCGTTCATCCAATTGTGTGCTATTGGGAAGATTCTCAAGCAAGGCTTTGGCTTGTTGCATTAAAAGCTTTTGTAAGGTCTGATCTGCTTGTTTGATGGGTGTGGTTAAATAGTGTAGTGGAAAAATTAATTCTGCTCTTGGCTGAGAGAAGCGAACTTTGCAATGAAAATAACGTTCATACAGACTGACATCTTTAGGTGCAGGCTGAATGAAATTGACTTCATGAATAAAAATATCATCCAATATTAAAAAATGTTTGAGAAATTGAACAATCAAAGCAATTGCAATTTCATCAGTAATTTGTGTGGTTAAATGTTCAGGCAGTAAATCCCATTGAATGGAGAGATAGTTACCTCGAACCTCGACTTTCAGTGGACTACCATCATAAATGAGGCGATGGAAATCATAATAACGTGTTAGTGCTTCGCTTAATGTGTCACACGATTGTGCAATATAGGCAATGATCCCTAAATGCTTAGGTTGTACATATTCAGCAATATCTAAACCAAGCGTCGGGCTTTGTACAACTCGATTAATATCATCAAGTAGTCCACGCCAAATACTAAAATCAAAGCGTTCTAAGTTTTGTACAAGTTGTAATTGATCTGAGATTTTGAGACCTTTGGCTTGACTATACGCATAGAGCAAATGTCCGAGTCCACCATAGACAGAGCCTGCGTAATCTTTTATCGGTTGCATAAGCATCACTTTATTATTGTCGTAAAATGTCAATTTAAACTAAATATAGCCACGTTTTAACATTTTAAATAAAAATCGGCAACTCCCTAACTGTAAAAGCGAATCAATTTTAAACATAAAAATGTCGTAATTTGTCAATGTAAATTAATTTTAAGGTCAATATCGTTTGGAAGTAATCATCTATATTAAATGATAAGAAGAGACTTCTTGCACACACATTGTAGAGCCAACTTTCTTTGGGAAAAGAAAAGGAATTACTTAAATGCAAGAAGCTAAATAAGGAGATATGAAGATGCTAAAAGGTTTTCTGGTGGGTTTAGTTGTTGCAAATGGCTTTGAATGGGTTGCGCATAAATACATTTTGCACGGTACGCATCGTGCAGGTAAGCCACGCTATAGTCCTGTACCCGATAGTATGAAGTCGCATTGGGAACATCACCGTGAAGTGCGTAAGCAAGTATTTTTTGATGATTGCTATGTTGAGGGTATTTCTAACTGGCGGACAAAAAATGAAATTATTTCATTGGCTGTTGTAGCAGGTGCAGCGAGCTTAATTTTTTATCCTATTTCGAAAGGAATGGTGGCTGCTTCACTTTATAGTGCATGTAATTATTATTATATTCACCGCCGTGCACATTTAGAACCTGATTGGGCAATGAAGAAAATTCCATGGCATTATGACCATCATATGAATTCTAATCAGGATGCCAATTGGTGTGTCACCAAACCTTGGTTTGACTATATATTGGGTACACGTGTTGTGTCCTCAGCGGATTTAAAAGAACAAAACCCATTGGGTGTACATTTACCACAACCTGTTGCAAATCGGCTTTCGAAACGCGTTGAGAAATATTTTCCAGCGAAGTTAGTAGAAAAAATACCAAAATTAGTACAAAAAGAAGATGATTCGGCTGTCGATTCAGTGGCTTAAAATTTTGATTTATTGAAAAGGGAATATTGGGTTATTCCTTTTTTTATTTAAAAAAAACAGAGTTTTGCTGTACTCATTATGATTTTAGTGTACTCAAATTTGAGTTTAATGTGCAATTTTAGTGCGCGCATGTCGTAAATAGTCAATATTTTTTGTCAACCGTGTCAATATTCAAGATTTTAAATTGGTTATAGTGGCTTTGCTTACTGAGTAGCCTCTTTAAGAAATTTTAAAATGCCAAGTGCTGTTATTTTCTTGGTTTATAGGGAAGCCTTTCATAAGGTTTCCTTTTTTTTTTATTTTAAAAAGAATGATCATATTTAAAGAGCGGTAAAAAAGAGTGCCCATTCGGCACTCTTTTAAATATTTTGATACTTAATTTTGAAATGCTCAATATCTTACATAAGTGTAAATAGTCTTTTTATTTATCTGCTCAAAGAAAAAACTAAAAGTCTTATGCAAGCAGTTTACTTAAAGACGCATTTCAATGCCTTGATTTGCTAAATACTCTTTTGCTTCAGGAATGGTATGTTGCCCAAAGTGGAAAATAGAGGCAGCTAAAACGGCATCCGCGCCACCTTGTAAAATACCATCAGCCAAATGTTGTAAACAGCCAACGCCACCTGAGGCAATGGTTGGAATATTCACACGGTTATTAATTTGTCGCATTAATTTCAGATCATAGCCTGATTTGGTACCATCGGCATCCATAGAGGTGACCAGTAACTCACCAGCCCCATATTCAGCCATTTTTACAGCCCATTCAATGGCATCAATCCCTGTGGTTTTACGACCACCGTGAGTAAAGATTTCCCACTTATTGTCGCCTGTTTTTTTCGCATCAATTGCCACTACGATACATTGTGCACCAAAGCGTTGTGATGCTTCTTGGACAAATTCAGGATTAAATACGGCAGCAGAGTTAATACTGACTTTATCCGCACCAGCATTCAAGAGTAAACGAATATCTTCAACTTTACGGACACCGCCACCAACGGTTAAAGGAACGAATACACTTTCAGCCATACGCTCAACAGTACGATACGTGGTATCACGACCATTCGACGTTGCGGTAATGTCTAAGAAGGTAATTTCATCTGCACCTTGCTCATTATAACGACGCGCAACTTCAACGGGATCGCCTGCATCACGAATATCAAGAAATTGAACACCTTTCACCACACGACCATTATCAACGTCTAGGCAAGGAATAATACGTTTAGCGAGCATAATTTTTTCCAAAAATAACAGTCGATTGTGAAACTTAGCGACTCAGGTGCTACACCTTGATAGTCGAAGCGGTTATTCTATCAAAATTATGTAAGTTTTTTCGCAGGTTTTCTATGTCGGTTTATACCACTTTGAGTTTAAAGGAAGTTCAGGCTTTCGCAGCACCTTATGGATTAGAGGTTGTTGAGCTGAATCCCATTCAAGGAGGTATTCAAAATACGAACTATTTTATTGTTTGTGCAGATAGCACGCAGTTTGTTTTGACGTTATTTGAAAATATGGATGAGCAAGGTGCAGGTGAATTGGTTCCTGTACTTGAACATTTAGGGCAACAAGGTTTGGCTGTACCTGTACCTCTAAAACATGATGGAAAAGCCATTCACTCCTTAAAAGATAAGCCTGCACAAATTGCACCACGATTAATGGGTGATCATCCAATGCCTGCCAATATTGAGCAGATCAAAGCGATTGCCATTGCACAAGCTCAAATTCATGTGGCATTAAAAGATTTTCCTTTGCAACGTGCTGAATATCGTAATCATCAATATTGGCGTAATGTTGCCAAAGAAATCAAACCGACATTGAATATTGCCGATCAAACGATTTTGAGTAATTTATTGGGTTTATATGATGCCTTAACAGCGATGTATCCAAACCGACCGAAAGGCTTTATTCACTCAGATTTGTTTCGTGACAATACGCTATTTGAAGGTGATCAGCTCAAGGGGATTTTGGATTTTTATGAACTGAATCAAGATGAATTATTATTTGATGTTGCGATTACGTTAAATGATTTCTGTACAGAATATCCTGAAGTAACGTTGGATGAAGTGAAGGCTCAAGCTTTTTTAGAGGCTTATGAGAGCATTCGCCCGTTAACCTCAGATGAAAAATCTTGCTTAGAATTGTATTTGGCGATGGCAGCAGGGCGTTTTTGGATGATGCGTTTGCAGGTCGCACATATGAATCAAATTGAAGGTCGTACAGGTGAGGATATTTTGCAGAAAAATCCTCAAGAAATGCGTAATATGTTGATTGAAAGATTAAAATTCGTCACGGCTTAATCTGGCGTTCTGCATCAGTATTTACGACTTCTTTATTCTTCTTCTATTTTTATAAAATAGAAGAAGAACTTAAAAGACCTTATGCAGAGTGTTTTTTGTAGCTGATTAAAATAGTCATATTTAGAATTTATATTGAAAAGATAAGGGAGTTTAAATGCGTGATCAAGGACGTTTAGTTGAATGGTTTGATGACAAAGGCTATGGCTTTATTCAACCGAATGATGAGTCCAAAGGTCGTGTGTTTTTACATATCAAGGATTTTGCTCGTCAAGGTCCGCGGCCAATTGTGGGTTGTGCATTGGAATATGTGGTGCAGTTGGATGGGCAAGGTCGTTATAAAGCCATTCAAGTGACGTATTTGAAAGCATCGCAAACACAGAAAAAAACCCATTCATCAACCATTCAACCCAACAAGCAGTCCACATCGAAACTTCAGCCGATGCAAATATTTGCAATTATTTATATTTTAGCATTGGCGATTTTGACTGTCTCAGGTTTTTTAAGTGGCATGGTGTTGCTTTTTATCAGCATTATAAATGTGATGACTTATTGGTTTTATGGCCAAGATAAAGAAGCTGCACAAAATGGTAATCGCCGTGTACCTGAAAATACACTGCATCTTTTATCTTTCTTGGGTGGATGGCCAGCCGCATGGTTGGCTCAACAACGCTTACGACATAAAACACAAAAACAACCGTTTCGTAAAATTTATTTTTGTACTATAGGATTAAATATTTTATTGATTTTATGGCTTATTTCTCCTTTAAACGTGTTGAAATTTTAAAGGAAAAATTAAGCATAAGGGGCAAGTAGATGAATACAAGCATAGATCAAAGTCAAAATAAAACGCTTACCTTTATTCTTTACGCACTTTATATTATTGCGATTGCTTCAGCGGGTATTTTGGCTGTTATCGCTTTAATTATTAACTATGTGAAGATGGATTCTGTTCGAGGTACGATTTTTGAAAGCCATTTTAAATGGCAAATTCGTACGTTTTGGTGGTATTTAATTTGGAATATCATTGCCTTTGTTCCTTTCATCTTCCTATTTTTTACAGGTCAAAATGCAACTGCCTTTGCTGGCGTAGCATTGGGTGCAGGAACATTTTGTTTATTTGTGATTGGTCTGTCTTGGGTTTGGATTGTGTATCGTGCAATTCGAGGCATCATTGCTTTAAATGATAACAAAGCAATGTATTCATAATGCAAAAGCTGAGTGGTCTAAATGATTATTGAGCATGTGCATTTGACTATCAAGCCTGAGCAGAGTCAGGCTTTTGAGCTTGCATTTAAGCAAGCTCAACAAATTATTTATCCAATGCAGGGTTTAAATGCAGTGCAATTGATTAAAAATATAGACAATCCACATCGTTATATTTTACTGGTTTTTTGGGATAAGTTAGAAGACCATACTGAAGGGTTTAGAAAATCTGAGGCATATTTAGACTGGAAAGCATTGTTGCATCACTTTTATGATCCCATGCCAACCGTAGAATATTATGAACCCTGTATGTTGTTAAAGAAGAAGGAATGATCTGAATAACTAAACATCAAAGAGCTTAATTGAGCTCTTTTTTAGATGAAATTTTATTCAAAAACTTTGGCTTTAACTCACTCACAATAACACCTAGAACAACAAATAATCCACCAATTAAAGCCAAAATAGGTAAGCGCTCACCTGCAATTCGTCCAAATATCGCAGCCCAAATGGGTTCAACTGCATAAATAATTGCAGCTTGGGATGGAGCAACAGAGCGTTGAGCCCAATTCATGGTCAATTGAATAACAGCACTCGCAAGTCCTAATCCAATAGCAACGGCAATCAAGACCCATGAGAATTGGGGTAAATGATATTCACCGACCAAAGGCATTGAGGCAAAAGCCAACAGAGATGCTACAGCAAGCTGAATGACAGTGACACGTCGTAAGTTTACTTTACTGGCAAAGTAGCTAATCAGGATGATTTCCATGGCGATGGCAATTGAACCTAAAATCGTAATACTTTGTCCAAAATTAAGAGAAATTTGCCTAAAACCATTGCCTGTCAAAAACACCAATCCAATAAAGGCAAAGGATACACCAATCCATGTCATCAAATGTGGGATTTTACGGAAAACCAGTAAAAGCAAAATAGGGACTAAAGGAACATATAGAGCAGTTAAAAATGCAGATTCACTACTGCTGATACTTTTTAAACCAATCGTTTGTGTACCATAACCAATGGCGATAGTTAGGCCAATTAAACTGCCCGCATATAAGTCTTGTCTGGTTATGCCTTTTAAATCAGACCAAGAAAGTAATCCAACAATAATCGTTGCTGCTAGAAAACGGCAACCGACAAAGAACATCGGGCTACTAAAATTGAGTGCATATTGTACTGTTATAAATGTGCCACCCCAAATCATGGTAATTAAAATCAGGGAAAGTTGAGGGGTATATTTTGAAAATATATGATTTTGGGATAAAAAAGTGGGCGATTGCATATTCAATGAGGGAGAACAAAGAGTATATATTCTACGCTTATCGTGTATTTAATGAATGAATTTTATAAGAATATGAATCGAGGGCTTGTCCCTGAATATCTAATTTGATAGATGTTTTAAATTCGTGTTTATGGTTTTTTCCTTTTCTCTTTAAATATGAATGAAAAGGGCATGATGTAGAATGCTTCACATTTCAAAAGTTCTACGTTATTTCATACCTGTGTTATATCAAAAGTATTAAACTGGCTAAAAAGAACACTTAGAGGAGTTTAAGTCATGGTCATAGAACAAGCGATATTCCATATTATTGATGGTCAACAACAAGCCTTTGAAAAAAAGTTTTATGAAGTTTCGGATGTGTTCCGCAATGCACAAGGTTGTGAAAAATTCAAACTGATCCGTGGTATTGAAAACAAGCAAAATTATATTCTACAAATTTATTGGACTGATTTAGAAGTACATACCGACGTTTTTATGAAAACAGAAGAGTTTAAACATTGGTTTAATGCGATGAAGCCGTTTCTAGTCAGTAAAATTGAAATGCAACATTTTGAAAATACTTTGGGATAAAAAAGAGATCCAATTGGATCTCTTTTACATCATTTAAAACAGTACGTTTTAAATGGATTGATCATCCCACAAAGACTGAGCTTCACGCAGGTTTAATGTACCTTCGTAAATTGCACGACCTGTAATTGCACCTAAAATGCCAGGTTGACCTTTTAAATTGCGTACATCATCAAGATTGGTCACACCACCAGAAGCAATGACAGGCAAGCCTGAATAGGTTGCTAAATTGACAGTTTGTTCAATGTTGACACCTTGCATCATGCCATCACGAGCAATATCGGTATAGACAATGCTAGATACGCCTGCATCAGCAAAACGTTTTGCAAGGTCAATGGCTTTTACATCTGTCACATTCGCCCAACCATCGGTTGCAACCATGCCATTCATTGCATCAATACCGACAATAATATGGCCCGCGAATTTTTTACATGCTTCTTCAACAAAGCTAGGATCTTGAACGGCTTTCGTCCCAATAATCACAAAAGAAACGCCTGCATCTAAATAATGCTCAATGGTTTCAAGTGAGCGGATACCACCACCAATTTGAATTGGAAGTTCAGGTTGCGCACGAGCGATTGCTTCAACTACTGGCTTATGGATTGGCGTACCTGCAAAAGCACCATTTAAATCGACCAAATGTAAGCGACGTGCGCCTTCATTGACCCAATGTTGTGCAGTTGCAACTGGATCATCAGAAAATACAGTATCGTCTTCCATACGACCTTGTTTTAAACGGACACATTTGCCATCTTTCAGGTCAATTGCAGGAATGATCAGCATGCTCGCGCTCCTCGCTAAATCTTATAAAGAATGTATTGTGCGCAATCTTAGCAAAGTATTGCTCAATATCTAAGTATCAAACAGCGCTTTTATTTGGACGAATCCTTAATTTTAAGGATGTATTTGGAATTGTTTGAGGAATTAAATCTAAACGAAGTAATTCTTCAAAGACTAGGACAGGTGCATAAGCATCTGCAGCAGCGTAATCAACTTGTTGCGGAGAGAGTATTTTACGAGACCAATTGGATGTACTGATGGTTTTACTTTTGGGGAAATTGACTCGAAATAATAGCGCCATCACATTTTTGAGTCCCATTGGATTGGTAAAACCAAAGCTTGAGAAGCATTTAGAGAGTTCGATGATGCTATTCAGTTCTATTCCTTTTTTACGAAAAAGATGCGCATCATTTTTTAAGCCAAAGCCGACTTTAATTTGGTCATGGTTTGCAAAAATGGGTTTTAAAAATTCTAAAATTTCAGAGTTAACTTGGAATAAATAGGCTTTTTCAAATGTCGCAAGTTGGATCAAATGAGGACCTGTCGATATTTCACCTTTGGTAAATGTGGGTTTGGATTCAGAGTCAAAACCCAGTAGTGCTGCTGTTGTTAATTCATCTGCAATGGCATGACATTGTTCGAGTGTATTGATCACCAAAATCTGTTCAGATTTGAGGTTCTGAAAACGAGGCAAGAGTGCAATTTGTTCTTTGCTTGGGAGTATGGTTTCAGGAGTGTGCAAAATAAATCACAAAAGGCTTATATATTAAAAATGTTATAACAAAAAATGAGCAAGAAATGTTAGTTTGAGTGATAATCGTCAGGAAGTTATTTAGGGTAATCAAAGATGAGTGATAGGGAAGATGACCTTTTTATAGAAGGCGCAAAAAAAATTAAACAACTCATTCAAGATAAACAGATTAAGCCAATAGATATTGTGAATATTCTTGAGATTTCGAAAGGAACAATGAGTAAATGGTTCCAAAACTCGACCCCAAGTACGGCACAGAGTTTAATTGAGTTAGCGCGTTTGGTTGGTGTGACGGAGCGTTGGAATTCTGAATCTAAAAATGAAGAAAAAGCAGATTTAGCAACCAAAGCGTATGAACAATCTGAGTTTGATTTAAAAAATGCTTCTGTTGATCAATTGATGATGGAAATTAAAGCACGTTATGCGGCTTTAAATTTAAAAGCAGAGATTAAAATTAGTGTAGAACCATTGGAAGGTGGTTTTGTGACAAGGGATTAATAAAAGCCTTCAAGTGAGAAGGCTTTTATTTTGAAATCATTCAGAATGATTTATATTTTGTTCTAACTGCATTTGCTGAGCACGCTTAACGTAGTCTTGATAAGCAGGAATAGAAATTGCTGCTAAAATTCCTAGTGGGAATATAAGCACATACATCCATCCTAAAATTTTTTCCCATGTTTTAGTAATACGTGGTGCACCAAAATTGTTTGAACCCTGAGTTCCTGGAGCAAAAATTAAGTATAGGATAAAAAAGAAATTAATTATGGGGATGAATATAACTAAAGATAACCAGCCACTATGATCACGGTCATGTAACCGACGTATTGTAAATATAAATGAAAAATAGATCATGAAAGCATAAATAATGACAAAGAATACGATAGTCGCTATTGATAGTTTTTCACTAGGATTTGTTGGTAGTATACTTGGTGCAATGAGTGCGATAATAGTAACAATGAGGACAGTTATTAATCCTAATAACATATTCCATCCTAAATAAGAGAGTCTTCCGAAACGACCATTTGCACTTAAGGGTGAATCTTGATTTTGTCTAGGTGAATTCATTGTATTACTCATTTTAAATTTAATTTTAGAGTTGTTGTAGAAAAGGTAAAATTTTACATATTGTTTTAAAATTAATCAGATAATAGTAAAAATAATGGATAAAAGAAAGTAGCTTATATTTTTTTATAAAAAGCTCATCATGTGATGAGCTTTTTTACTTTGGAATGAAAGATTAAACTTTCCATTCCACAAAGTTTTTTAACAACTGTAAACCAGCGGTATGACTTTTTTCTGGGTGGAACTGTGTTGCAAACAAATTTTCTTTATGAATAGCAGTGCAAAAGTCAATACCGTAATCACAGGTTGCTGCAACTAAGCTAGAGTCTTCTGGTTGAACATAATAGCTATGCACAAAGTAGAAACGGGCGTCTTGCTCAATGTTTTTCCACATTGGATGGCTCGGATCTGCTTGATGGACTTGATTCCAACCCATATGTGGAACTTTTAAGCCGCTCATCTCAGGGAAATGTTTGACAACACCTTTAAAAATCCCCAAAGCCTTTGAACCACCATTTTCTTCAGATGATTCAAGCAAAGCTTGCATGCCTACGCAAATGGCTAAAACAGGCTTATTGAAAGCAGCATTGCGTACTACTTCATCAATACCTGCTTCACGCATGCCTTGAATGCAGTCACGCATTGCGCCTACACCTGGAAATACAATTTTATCAGCTTGAGCAATGAGTTTTGGATCATTGGTCACATCAACAGTAGCACCGACATGTTCAAGTGCTTTTGCTGCTGAATGTAGATTTCCCATGCCATAGTCAAGAAGGGCAATTCGGGTCATTACAAACTACCTTTGGTTGAAGCAACAGTATTTTCAGCGCGTGGATCAATCTCACATGCCATACGAAGTGCACGAGCAAATGCTTTAAATGTGCATTCGATTTGGTGATGACTATTTTTACCTTTTAGGTTATCAATGTGCAGTGTCATCAGTGAATGATTCACAAAACCTTGGAAAAATTCAGAGAATAAATCCACATCAAAGGTACCAATACGGGCACGAGTGAATGGAATATCCATCCATAAACCTGGACGACCAGATAAATCAACCACAACTCTGCTTAAAGCTTCATCAAGTGGTGCATAGAAATGACCATAACGACGTAAGCCTTTTTTATCACCCAAAGCTTGTGCAAAAGCCTGTCCAAGCGTGATACCACAGTCTTCCACAGTGTGATGATCATCAATATCTAAGTCGCCATCACAATGAATATCAATATCAAATAGTCCATGACGCTTGATTTGATCAATCATATGGTCTAAAAATGGAACACCTGTATTGAGGGTGCCTTGACCCGTACCATCAAGATTCACACGAACTCGGATTTTGGTTTCGTTGGTGTTTCTTACCACTTCACTGATACGTTGCGTCATAGACACGTTCCTCAAAAACGTCAAAAATGATTGATGTTAAAATGTTTTTCGCGGTGACGAAAGTCATCGCATATTAGATTGCTCTGGAGGGTTAATCAATGCCTATTACCGTACATGCCAAAACTTCACTAGACAATGAAGAAGTTCGCGATCAACTCGAGCGACTGTATGACACAAGTCCTGAGTTCGGTGATGGAAAAGATGCCATAGAACAACTTGAGCAAAACTTAGCTCAGTATACCTTACTTTATACAGCAGAATTTAATACCAAGATTATTGGTGCGGTTTGGTGTACAGGTCAAGGGGAGAGTAAAACTTTAGAAAATATTGTTGTTCATCCTGCGAATCGGGGGCGAGGCGTGGCTGAAAGGCTGATTGAAGAAGTTTGTCGTATCGAGGAAGAGAAAGGTGTAAAAGTATTTGAACCAGGATGTGGCGCGATTCATCGTTGCTTGGCACATATTGGTAAAATTTAACTTTAGATCCTCTGCATATGATTAAAAACAGCCTGAATGGGCTGTTTTTTTATTAAGATTGATAGCTAAAACATCAAAACAAGCAAATTGTGCTGTAAAAATAAACTATTGATAAATTTTTCTGCATTCAATACTTGACGCTAAAACGTTTAGATTGTTTAATACGCCCCAACGGCGTGATAGCTCAGTCGGTAGAGCAACGGATTGAAAATCCGTGTGTCCCCAGTTCGAACCTGGGTCTCGCCACCATATTCAAAACTTATTTAAAGTTTCAATCTCTGATCCCATCAGAGATTTTTTTTGCGTAAAAAATATCCGATCAAATAAAAAAGTCATGATTTATATTGACTAATATATTCAGATACGGCTTAATACACCGCAACGGCGTGATAGCTCAGTCGGTAGAGCAACGGATTGAAAATCCGTGTGTCCCCAGTTCGAACCTGGGTCTCGCCACCATATTCAAAAAAACCTCAAACAAATTGTTTGAGGTTTTTTTATTGCCTGATTTTTGAAATGCAGAACTGAAGATGAACTTTGTTGAAATCGAGATTTTGTCGGACAAAAATAATAGATTGAATTTATAATTCGACTATATTCATTAGAAAATCTATAACTATTTTTACAACGATAATGAAAGATTTATTCTCAAGCAACAGTCAGCTTTATCAGCAAGCCCGTCCAAGTTACCCAGCGACCGTCATTCAGGAAGTTTTAAAATATGTTCCTAATCGTCATTTTGCATGGGACTGTGGTGCAGGGTCAGGGCAGTTTACGCAACTGCTTACGCCTTATTTTGATCATATTGTGGCGACTGATTTAAGTGAAAATCAGCTTCAACAAGCTCCTTATTTTGAAAATGTGAGCTATCAAATTCAGCCAGCAGAACATACATCATTTGCAACACATAGCTTTGATTTGATTACGGTTGCTCAAGCCATTCATTGGTTTGATTTTGAGGCTTTTTATCATGAAGTCAAACGAACCCTAAAACCAAATGGTATTTTAGCGGTGATAGGTTATGGTTTGATTCACGTTGAACATAAAGTAATCAATGAGCTGATTCATGATGTCTATTTTAACCAGTTGAATGGTTATTGGGATCTTGAACGTCGTTATATTGATGAAGAATATAAAACTATTCCTTTTCCATTTGATGAATTGCTTACACCTGATTTAAAGATGCAGTATCAATGGTCAGCTACGCAATTACTTGATTATATCAATACATGGTCTGCAATTAAGCATTATAAAAATAAGCATGAGGATAACCCTTTGGCTCAACTTGAAACGTATATAAAGCAGAATCAGGATGTAAATGCACTGAATATAGAGTTTCCCGTATTGCTTCGTATTGGTAAAATTTCAGCTTAGAACTTTGGGGATGATCTCCTTTTATGCTCGTTTAGAAGATAAAATAAAGCACTTGTTTAGACTGGTGCAGATGTTTTTGCAATTTTGATCTATATGAATAAATTGACTAAGTATTTAATTTTATATTCGATTACAAGATAAAAGCATAACAATATACTCATATGTATATTATTTAAAAGTAAATTAAATCATGCTTTCTCTCTCTAAAGTTTTACCGTTAAGTCTTCTACTCCCTTTTCTGAGTTTATCTGCACATGCAACAACAGGTTATTTCATGCATGGTTATGGCGTGAAAGCTCAAGGGAATGCAGGGACATCGATTGCTCAATTTCAAGATGCACTCACTATTGCAAATAATCCAGCAGGTTTAAGTTGGATTGGAACACGATTAGATGCTGGAGCAACAGTATTTGCACCTGATCGTTCAGCGGAAATTGTGGGAAATGGAGCAGGTGCAAATGGTCAGTATGAAGGCAATGGACGTAAATATTTTATCTTACCTGAATTGGCGTATAACCATCAAATTAACGCTCAAGTTGCTTTAGGTCTAGCCATCTATGGCAATGGTGGTATGAATACAGGTTATAAAAATAATCCTTTTGCTGCTTTTGGGAATACGGGTTCTGCGGGTGTGGATTTATCAGAAATCTTTATTTCTCCTGCGGTGGCTTGGAAATATTCAGAAAATCAGTCGATTGGTATAGCGACCAATATTTTATATCAACGTTTTGAAGCCAAAGGTATTCAGGGCTTTGCAGGTTTTTCTGCAGATGGTGGGAATTTAAGTAATCGTGGTAAAGACTCATCTACAGGCATTGGTGCACGTATTGGTTGGTCAGGAAAGTTCTATGATGATCGTTTAACTTTGGGCGCAGAATATTCATCTAAAATTAAAGCGGATAAGTTTGAACAATACCAAGGGTTATTTGCCGAACAAGGTGGTTTTGATGTACCTGAAAGCTATGGTATTGGAGCGGCTCTGAAAGTAACACCTAAACTCACGGTTGCTACTGATATTCAACGAATTCAATATTCAGATGTAAGTTCTGTAGGTAATACCTTTGATGTGAATAAAGTCATGCAAGGTCATCCTTTTGGGTCACAGCAAGGACCGGGTTTTGGTTGGGATGATATCAATGTCTATAAACTGGGAATTACTTATCAAGCTCATCCTAAATTGGTTCTACGAGCAGGCTATAGCCATAATGATCAACCGATTTCAAATGATCAGACTTTCTTAAATATTTTAGCACCAGGCGTGGTTCAAGATCATGTCAGTGTGGGTGCAACGTGGAATATGGATCACCATCAAGAGTTAAGTGTGGCATATACCCATGCTTTAGAAAAAGATGTGAAAGGAAATCAGTCTATTCCAGCCACTTTTGGTGGTGGCGAAGCGAATTTAAAGATGAGTCAGGATATTTTAGGTTTTTCTTATGGCTATAAATTTTAAGCATAATTTATAAGAACGTATTTTATAGAAACATCGATCTCTTTTTTATTTTTCTGATTGAAAGGAACGTAAAAAGGCAATCGATCATCAGCTTAAACTAAGCGTACCTAGCTGATGATCTTGATCACTATTAATCTTGAATTAATCGTTTACCGAGACACACCACTTCAATCTCTTCATAGCCCAGTTGCTCATAAAAACTCTGCACATCAATATTATCTTTGCGAATGAGTAACTGGAGCTTTGGGCAGCCTAAAGCGATCAGGCGCTTTTCAAGTTGTTGTAATAGCGCGGTTGCAACACCATTGCGTTGCTCATGTGGATGAACTGCCAAATAATTAACCCAACCACGATGACCATCATAGCCTCCCATCACGGTTGCAATTAATTGCTCATCTTTCACTGCAAGTAAAAATAATCAATCCCTTTGTGCAACCTTGCGGAAAATATCAATTTCAGGGTTATTCCAAGGACGTGTTAAGTCACACAGTTCCCATAGTGCAATAATATCTTCCAAGTCAGTTTCGGCATACGGTCTAATAATAAACATAGGATCATGAATGCAGTGAGGTGATCTTCAGATTAATCTAGATGAGATGTTTTTTTAAGCTTTAAAATGAGAAAAATAAAAAAAATCAGATGGATAGATACTTAAATGAAAATTTAGAGAGAAAACGATAATAGGATGACCTTTGTGATCATTCTTTTTATATGTTAAAAATGCATAATGATAAAAAATAAGCAATAAAACGAAAGCAATATAATAAAGGTATGAAAGATGGAACAAAAGGAATTTGATTACATCGTGATCGGTGGTGGAAGTGCAGGTTGTGTATTGGCTGGACGACTTTCTGAAAATCCAAATGTCTCAGTATGTTTACTTGAAGCAGGTGGAGGTGGAGATGGGTGGAAAGTTGAAGTTCCAGCCGCGGCAGTCATTAGTATTCCCACTAAAATTAATAACTGGGCTTTTGAAACCACTCCTCAAAAAGGGCTGAATGGTCGTAAGGGTTATCAACCGCGTGGAAAATGCTTAGGGGGATCATCTGCGATTAATGCGATGATTTATATTCGTGGTCATCGTCAAGATTATGATAATTGGTCAGCTTCGGGCAATGCAGGTTGGTCTTATGATGAAGTATTGCCTTATTTTATTAAATCTGAAAATAACGAAAGAATCCATGACCAATATCATGGAAACTCTGGGCCACTTTCGGTCACTGATTTACACAGTGATAATCCCTTACAACAACGCTATCTCAATGCTGCCAAAGAGCAAGGCTTTCCAATTTTAGATGATTTTAATGGCGCAGAGCAGGAAGGTTTAGGGGTTTATCAAGTCACTCATATCAATGGTGAACGTTGTAGTGCAGCTCGTGCTTATTTATTTCCACATATGCAACGCCCAAATTTAACGGTGATTACTCAAGCTTTGACACAGCGCATTTTAATTGAAAATAATGTCGCGATTGGTGTGGAATATAAACATCAAGGGCAGGTGAAACAAATACGCGCTCGTCGTGAGGTTTTACTCAGTGCTGGTGCTATTCAATCTCCACAGATTTTGATGTTGTCTGGAGTAGGCGATCAACAAGAACTTAATCAACACGGGATTGAGGTTAAAAAACATTTACCGGGTGTTGGTAAAAACTTCCATGATCATCCTGATTTTATTTTTGCGTATAAAGTGAAAGATATTCAAGGAACATTTGGCTTATCTATTCCAGGAACGATTGATTTATTCAAACAAATTGGGCGCTACCGTAATGAAAGACGTGGCTTAATGACCACCAATTTTGCTGAATGTGGCGGTTTTTTGAAAAGCTCTCCTGAGCAAGTATTACCCAATTTACAACTGCATTTTGTGGTGGCTTTGGTGGATAACCATGCCAGAACCATGCACACAGGGCATGGTATTTCATGTCATGTCTGTCTGTTAAATCCAAAAAGTCGTGGCACAATTAAATTGAGTGGTGCAAGTGTGGATGATCCTTTACTGATTGATCCTAATTTTTATGATGATGATTGGGATTTAGAAGAAATGGTCAAAGGGTTTAAAGTCACTAAAAAACTGATGGAGGCTGATGCATTTAAATCTATCGTCAAAGAAGATTTATTTACGGCAAAAGTTCAAACAGATGAAGATATTCGCCAGATACTCCGAGATCGTTCAGATACCGTTTATCATCCTGTAGGAAGTTGTAAGATGGGTGTCGATGAGATGGCTGTGGTTGATCCACAATTGCGTGTCTATGGTATTCAAAGCTTACGGGTGGTAGATGCTTCAATTATGCCAACCGTGGTCAATGGAAACACCAATGCACCTGTGATTATGATCGCGGAGAAAGCTGTGGATATGATTCTTCAGGATCAAGCAAGTGTGGCTTTTATTGAGCAGATTAATCAAGATGCGATTGCAGTTTGATTTGATCTATTTATGCAAGATATCTCATATTAATGTATAAATAAAAAAACGCCCAATTGGGCGTTTTTTATTATGGTGCTTTTACTTTAGATCAAAGCTCTATGCAGATTTTTTAGCTTGTTCTTCAGTATTAACAAGCATATGACCTGTTTCTTCAAAGTTTGCATGCCAAGAAAGCGCTTCGCGTAGAAGATGTGGTGTATGACCACCTTTAGCACATGAACGATCAAAGTAATCATTTAATGCATCACGGTACATTGGGTGAGCACAGTTATCAATAATCACACGAGCGCGTTCGCGAGGTGCTAAGCCACGTAAGTCAGCTAAACCTTGTTCAGTCACAAGAATATCAACATCATGTTCAGAATGGTCAACGTGAGAAGCCATAGGAACGATAGAAGAAATATCTCCACCTTTCGCAATGGCTTTGGTCACGAAAATAGCCAAGTGTGCATTACGTGCAAAGTCACCTGAACCACCGATACCATTCATCATTTTAGTACCACACACGTGAGTAGAGTTTACGTTTCCGTAAATATCAAACTCAAGTGCGGTATTGATCCCAATGATGCCTAAACGACGTACCAGTTCCGGATGGTTTGAAATTTCTTGTGGACGAAGAACCAATTTGTCTTTGTACGCTTCAAGGTTATTAAATACTTTTTCGCCATATTTTTCAGAAAGCGTAATTGAGCTACCAGAAGCAAACTTCATTTTGCCTGCATCAATTAATTCAAAGGTGCAGTCTTGAAGAACTTCAGAGTACATCACTAAGTCTTCAAAGTTTGAATCTTTAAGACCTGTTAAAACGGCATTGGCAATAGAACCGATACCCGCTTGTAGTGGACCTAAATCTTTTGGTAAACGACCTTCAGCAACTTCTTTTTCAAAGAATGCGATCAAGTGATTTGCAATACCTTGAGTTTCATCATCTGGTTCAGTCACAGTTGATGGAGAGTCATGATATTCATTGTTAATCACGATACCTACAATTTTTGAAGGATCGATATTAATTGCGGTTGTACCAATACGCTCATCGACTTGCGTCAATGGAATCGCTTGACGTGTTGGACGATAGGTTGGGATGTAAATATCATGTAAGCCTTCAAAAGCAGGGCTTAAATTAGTATTGATTTCAATAATTACTTTTTCAGCAAAAATTGCAAAGCTTGCAGAGTTACCTACTGAAGTTGTTGGAATAATGCCACCATCTTCAGTGATCGCAACTGCTTCAATGATCGCTACATCAGGCTTTTTAAGCTGAAGGTTACGCATTTGTTCAACAGTCTCAGACAAATGCTGATCGATGAACATTACTTCGCCTTTGTTGATGGCTTTACGTAATGTATTGTCTACTTGGAATGGTAGACGACGAGCAAGCACACCAGCTTCAGTCAGTTGCTTGTCTAGATCGTTACCAAGGCTCGCACCTGTAATTAAAGTGATTTTTAAAGGATTAACCTTTGCTTGTTTTACTAAGGCTAAAGGGACAGCTTTTGCTTCGCCTGCACGAGTAAAACCACTCATACCTACAGTCATACCATCTTGGATAAAAGTAGCAGCTTGTTCTGCGCTCATGACTTTGTCATGAAGTGACGCTAAACGAATACGATCTAAAGACATGATTTACGCTCAATTCTTGTTCAAAACTAGACGGATTGTACCGCCCTAAAAGTAAATTGTGCATGCCTGTTAGGCTAAGGTCTAATTTTTTCAATAAATGTAGGTATAAATTACAGTGATGTGTTTTAAGTTATTATTTTTTAAGTAAATAATAGGTGCGTTTGTAAAACGAACAAAGTTGTTTGTTGTATAATTAAACAATAGTTAAAAACGATCACTCAAAGTTTGCTTAATTTTTTGAATCGGGTTCGGAGTTTGGCTTTCTTCCTCACTTTCCACAGGTAGCGGTAAAGAAATCACCGCTTCTAAACCACCTTCAGGACGATTGTGAATAGAAAGCTCTCCTTGATGGATATCGACAATTCTTTTGACAATCGCCAGTCCGAGTCCACTACCTTGTACAGTTCTGGCTGCATTACCCCGTACAAAGGGTTGCATCAGTTCATCAATTTGGTCTTCAGGAATACCTTCGCCGTGATCTGACACACTAATTTTAATATGATCATTTTCAACATGGGCTTCAAGCTCAATCGGTTCAGCACCGTAGCGTTTGGAGTTGTTAATGAGATTACCAATCAGACGTTTAAGCGATAAAGAACGGGCTGTAATTGTCGGTAAAGGTTGGGCTTCAAAACGAATATCTAAGGGTTTAAATTGGATTGCTAATTCTTGAAGTAGACTGTTGATATCTGTTTCTTGTAATTCTTCATCTGAGCCATCGCGCATATAAGAAATGAATTGATTCAAAATTGCATCCATATCTTCAACATCATAAATAAGACCTTCTTTGAGAAAATCATCATCGGGCATCATTTCAGCACTTAATCGAATACGAGTCAGTGGTGTACGTAAATCATGTGAAATACCTGCCAGCATAATTTGACGGTCACGTTCGGTTTGTTCAAGCGTGTATATCATATGGTTAAATGCTTGATTTACTTCTCGTATTTCTTGAGGTCCATGATTGGTTTCTAAATAAGGTGCCTTACCTGTTTTACTATAATTGTTTGCAGCATTCTGTAAACGACGCAAAGGGCGGTTCAACTGTCGAACTAACGTTAAAATGATACCTGCCGCAATGAGTGGAACACCTAAGAGCCAAGCTAAAATGAGCTCAGGGCTATAATTGGCATAAGTCGTTAAAGGCTCTCTGACCCAATTGCCTTTCATCTCTGGGGTTTGAATCCAAATACGCGGACTTGGTTTAAATTGGAAATATACCGTTACATCTTTAATCTTTAATTCAGTCGCAAGTTGGTGCTCGATACGATTGGTAAAGAAATCTGCAATCAGTTTGTCTTTAACATTCGGGTATTCAGCAGGATCGGTGACATATTCAACCCCGACCCGTTGTTTGAGCCACTCATCCACATCAAGCTGCGTTTCATTATGATAAATTTTTAAATGTGGATTATTGACCATTTCTAGTTCAACAGCTAAAAATCTAGCATGTTGTTGAATTTCAGGTAAGTAGAGTGTTTTCCAAAAAAACCATAAAGACATAAATAAACTGAAAAATACGATAAATAAAACCAAAACCGTTGTGCGCATTGCCGCTGAACGGGGCTTAATTTTATCGAGAAAGCGTTCTGATGAAGTCCGTTTCTTTTCAGAATAAGTAGAGAAGTCTTTAAATGCTTGCGGGTCGATGGGATCTAATTTCACTGAACATGTTCCTAATACGAGACATCATCATGCAATGGAAATGATGTGTTTGAATCGACTCTCATTATTTTTTCGCGAGATCAACACGAATTTAAAATGAGTGAAATATTTTTTATTTTTCATTAAAGCGAAATTAAAAAGTTTTATAGAAGAGCTTGAATGATCTTAAAACAAAATAAGCCTTTAAAAGGCTTATTTTGTGAGTAAAAAATTATTCAGCACCATCTGGAACAAAAACATAACCTACGCCCCAAACCGTTTGGATGTAACGTGCACGGGCAGGGTTTTCTTCAATTAAGCGACGTAAACGTGAAACTTGCACATCAATTGAACGTTCCATTGCGCCCCACTCACGACCACGGGCTAAATTCATTAATTTATCACGTGTCAATGGTTCACGAGGATGTTGTACCAATGCTTTCAGTACAGCAAATTCGCCTGTGGTTAACGTAACCACTTGCCCTTCACGGGTTAGGGTGCGTGTAGATAAATCGAGTGACCATGGACCAAATGAAACCACTTCATAATTTTGACTTGGTGCGCCAGGAACTTCACGAACTTGACGACGTAATACAGCACGAATACGTGCCAGTAATTCATTTGGATTAAATGGTTTTGGTAAATAGTCATCCGCACCGGCTTCTAAGCCCGCAATTCGGTCAGAATCGCTACCACGAGCAGTCAGCATAATAATTGGTGTATCAATATTGGATTGACGTAAGCGTCGGCAAATGCTTAAACCATCTTCTACAGGAAGCATGAAATCTAGAACAATCAGTGAGAATAATTCACGTTGTAATAAACGATCCATTTGAGTTGCATCGTGAGCTGTTTTGACCACGAAGCCTTTATCTTCTAGAAACCGCTGTAAAAGGGTACGTAGACGCACATCATCGTCGACGACTAGAATGCGTTCGACACGGTCAGTTTCATTGTGTACTACATCTGTATTTTCAGCAGGTACAACTAAACTCATGATGCACTCCCTTAATGTTGTAAATTATAAATATTCGTTAATCTCAGTATAATGCCTAAGTTCTTGTTAAGACTATGTATCAAATTGCTCAAAATTACAATTTTAAGCGCTTATTGAAACCAAAAGACAACATCTATAAATAATTAAGAATATAGCTAAGGTTATAAAGAAAAAGATACCCGTTTGGCAAATGAAACTTTAATGTATTTTCACTTTAAGCTTTTGTTTAAGCGTATATATTCACCAATTTTTAGTATTCAAGATGAATGTGTAAACAAGGGGGATTCAGCTCTATTTTATGCATGCTTTATAAAGTGGATGAAATGTGAGTGATTTTGTGAAATTAAATACGATGAGCGAAGGACATATATCATCTTGATTTAAGATTAAAATTCGGATGCTATTTATACGTTTATTGTGGGGTAAGTTAAGCAGATTCATATTCTTTAATTTTTTAGGCTTTAAAGGGCTTTGAGATATTTCATCTTTTTGATGATCATGAATCATAAAAGGGTAAGGGAGTGGAATTTGAAACCCTCATCTTACAAGATCAAGTAAAATCAAATACAATGCGCTAAAGAGAAGCTTAAGCCTTAAAATTCAAGAAAATTGATCTTTTATCATTTTTTTCATTGGTAATTTGCAAAACAATTGTGGATTTTATGGTCTTGGTCTTTATAATCACTAACTTTTAGTCCTTATCCTTGTGGAATTAAACACGATGACTGACTTAGTTCAGCAGTTGGCAAGTGAGCTTGCCGTACGTTCAAACCAAGTAGAGGCTGCCATCAAGCTGATTGATGAAGGTGCCAGTGTTCCATTTATCGCACGTTACCGTAAAGAAGTAACGCAAGGTTTAGACGACACGCAATTACGCCAACTTGATACACGCCTCGTTTATTTACGTGATTTGTATGAACGTCGTGGCAAAGTAATAGAATCTTTAAAAGAACAAAATAAATTATCTGATGATATGTTAGCGCGCGTGAATGCGGCTGAAACTAAGAATGCATTAGAAGAAATTTACGCACCGTATCGTCCAAAGCGTACCAGTAAATCATTTAAAGCAAGAGAAGCTGGATTAGGTCCAATTGCTGAAAAAATCGTTGCTGAAAATGTTGAGCCAACAGAAGCGTTGGCGGATTTTAGTCACGAAAATTATGCTGATGTTGAAAGCCAGTTGGATGCAATCCAACACATTATTATTGATGATTGGGCACAAAATATTGGATTAACAACTGAGCTTAAAACAACATTTGCTAAAACAGCATTGTTAAAAAGCGAAGTCGCTTCTGATGAGAAAAAAGAAGTTGGCAAAAAATTCCGTGATTATTTTGATTTTTCAGAAAATTTAAATAAAGTCCCTTCACATCGTTTATTGGCAATGTTACGTGGTCGTCAAGAAAATGTATTGGGCTTAAAAGTTGATGGTCAAGACGATCAACCGATTGTGCGCATTGAAACTGAATATAATCTTGATCAAGCTCAACCACAAGCACGTCAAGATTTCTTAAAGCAAACTGCAAAATTATTTTGGCTTGGTAAAATCCGTCCGCAAATTGAACACTCTTTGTTGACTGAAAAGCGTCTAAGCGCTGAATCAGAAGCAATGGATGTATTTGCAGAAAACTTACGTCATTTATTGCTTTCTGCACCTGCAGGTTCACGTTGTACGCTGGGTGTAGATCCTGGTATTCGTACAGGTGTGAAATTGGCAGTGGTTAATGAATCGGGTGATGTGGTTGCTCATAGCACGATTTATCCATTTGCACCAAAAGAAGATAAAGCCGGTTCAATTGCAGAACTTGCACGTTTATGCCGTGAATTTGATGTTGCCTTAATTGCAATTGGTAACGGAACTGCAAGTCGTGAGACAGAAGCAGTTGTTGCTGAAATGATGACGCAAAATCCAGATTTGAAATTGACCCGTGTTTCAGTGAGTGAAGCAGGTGCATCAGTTTATTCAGCGTCAGAATTGGCTTCTGCTGAACTGCCTGAGCTTGATGTTTCAATTCGTGGCGCCGTGTCTATTGCTCGCCGCTTACAAGATCCATTAGCAGAACTTGTAAAAATTGATCCTAAATCAATTGGTGTAGGTCAATATCAGCATGATGTTAACCAAACAGGTTTAGCAAAAACACTTGAAGCTGTAGTTGAAGACTGTGTGAACTCAGTCGGTGTTGATGTAAATACTGCATCACCTGCGATTTTGTCTTATATCGCGGGTCTGAATAAATCAATTGCACAGCAAATTTTTGAATACCGTAAAGAAAATGGCCGTTTTGATAACCGTCAAGCGTTGAAAAATGTACCCCGTTTAGGCGAACGTACTTTTGAACAAGCTGCTGGTTTCTTACGTATTCAAGAAGGTTCTGAGCCATTAGATGCTTCTGCAGTGCATCCTGAAAGTTATGGTTTGGTTGAGAAAATTGTTGCTGCTCAATCAACTACTGTAAAACACATTATTGGTAATACTGAAATTATTCGTCAAGTAAGCGCTGAAGCGTTTGTAGATGATAAATTCGGTTTACCGACTATTCAAGACGTTTTAAGCGAACTTGAAAAACCAGGTCGTGACCCACGTCCAGAATTCCGTACTGCGAAGTTCCGTGATGATATTAAAGAAGTGTCACAGTTGACAGAAGGTTTACAACTCGAAGGTGTGGTTACGAATGTAACGAACTTTGGTGCATTTGTAGATGTGGGCGTTCACCAAGATGGTTTAGTACATATTTCTGAACTTGCCAATGAGTTTGTATCTGATCCACATAAAGTGGTTAAACCAGGTCAAATTGTACAAGTACGTGTATTACAAGTAGATGCAGAACGTAATCGTGTGAATTTGTCTATGCGTCCTGAAGGTTCTGAAGCACCTGCGAAAGCAGCGCGTCAGCCACGTCGTGAAGGTCAAGCCAATACTGAGCAACGTGGAGAACGTAAACCACAGGCGAAACGTCCTCAACAGGCTCGTCCGCAGGGTGATCGTCCACAACAAGCGAAGAAACCACAGTCTGCTAAACCACAAGAAGCTAAAATTGGTGGTTTAGGTGCATTATTATTACAAGCAGGGATTAAAGGTTCTAAATAAACCTTAAATACCAAATAAAAAAACCGCCTTTTGGCGGTTTTTTTATTTAATTATTATCTTGTTGTATAACCACCATTTGCAAAAATAGTTTGGCCTGTAATCCACCAGCCATCTGTGACTAAGAAACGAATTAAAGGTTCAATATCTTCAATTTGAGTTAATCCACCTAGTGCCGCAGCAGATTTATGATAAGCCACAGCCTCTGGTGCTTCCTGACCATAGAAAAAAGGAGTATCCATTGGACCTGGCGCGACAGCAGTAACAGATATTCCTCTTTCTCCGAATTCTTTAGAAGCAGCTCTAGTGTAATGCTCAACAGGTGCTTTCAAACCTTCGTATGTAGAATATAAGCCTGTATATGCTGCTAATAGACTGGTGACAATGGAGCAAATTTTTCCATTATTATTTAATTGTTTACCTGCTGCTTGAATGAAAAAATAAGCAATCTTATTATTAACATCATTCATAGCGTCAAATTCTTGTTCACTTGTATCAACAAATGGTTTCTTGAGTACACGACCCACTGTATTAATCGCAATATCAACGCCACCGAAGTTTTCTTTGGCTTTAGTAAATAATAATTCAATATGGTGAATATCAGATAAATCAGCTTGAACTAAAATGGCTTTAGCACCAAGCGCTTTGACAGCTTTTAATGTTTCTTCAGCATCTTGTTGAGTTTCAGCACTATTATAATGAATCAATAAATTGGCACCATGTTCCGCAAATTTGCGAGAAATTAATCCGCCCAAATTTTTTGCACCACCTGTAATAATTACCGTCTTGTTCTTCAAATCATGCTTAGACATATTTTGCTCATGGTTTTATGTAATCGGAATAATTCTAGAGCAGTTTTAAAGTGTGAAATAGTCTACAGTATTGAATGGATTGTTCGTAAAAGTTGAATAATATAATGGATAAAATAGAAAAATTAAAAATTTTTTGCCTTGTTGCTGAAAAAAAATCATTTGCACAAACAGCCACACTATTAGGCTTGCCAAGGTCTAGTATCACTTATGCGATTCAATCATTAGAAAAAGAGTATGAAGTATTATTATTTTACAGAACTACGAGAAAAGTATCGTTAACGCATGAAGGAACACTCTTTTATGAAGAATCAATGCGCTTAATTGTGCAACTTAAAGAATTAAATCGTTTCAAATATCAAGTACGTCATCAGCAAGGAAAAATTAGCATAGGTATGCCAAAGAGGATGGCTACTCAAATTTTAATTCCAAATTTAAGTGAATATTATCAGCAATATCCTCAAGTCAAAGTTTTAATTAATGGAAGTGATGCTTTTTCTAATTTAGTTGAGCAACAGCTAGATTGTGTTGTGAGAGTGGGGCAAGTTCAAGATGAATATCTATTAATTAGACCGATTACATCAGTGAAATTATTGACGTTAGCATCGCCTCAATATATTACTGAATTTGGAAGACCAAATGATTTAAATAACTTAAAGCAACATTTTGGAGTGGATTATCATGTTGCACAAAATTATAAGGAATTTACAGAACTCACTTTTGCTGATTTTCGCGTAAAAATACCATATCGATTACTGGTTGAAAATACAGAAGCTTATATTCAGGCGGGTTTATCGGGTTTAGGTATTATTCAAATTCCAGAATTTGATGCTCAAATTTATCTTAAGCAAGAGCGATTGGTTGATTTATTTACGGATATTACATATCAATTTTTACCTGTCAATATTTTACTGACTAATCGCAAATATAGACCTCAGTATTTTCAAGACTTCATTGATTGGTTAATTGGGCTTTTGAATAAATCTATTGGCTCTCATTAATAATATACAAAATTTTTGCTGAGTAAATTTGGCTAAATTACTCTTAGGCAAGAGAATTTTATTACAATTCTCTCTTATTTGATAATAGATAATTTTTTAGGTTGATAGCGTTGGGGTAATCTAATAACGAGTAAAAAACCGCCTTTCGGCGGTTTTTTAATCTTACCAATGTTCGCCTGGGAACAATCGAGCATAAGCACGTTGTACCAAGTTTAATTTATCTTGTTTGCCCACAGACGCACTTGAGCTTGGGAACAAGTTAAAACCAATTGACATCAATTTATTATTAATTTCTGGCGCTATTGAATAGGTAATTGATGCTAAACGGCCGAGGTGTGTTGCCACTTTTTTTGGACGTTTCACAATTGCATAAGCCACTAAGTCTGCTGCTTGCTCAGGAGAAAGCGTTGGTACGTAGTTGTACATTTTGGTGGGTGCAATCATTGGTGTACGAACCAAAGGCATGTATACAGAAGTGATCGCAATTTTATGTGAATGTACTTCCGCAGATAAACAACGGCTAAATGCATCTAATGCTGCTTTTGATGCCACATAAGCAGAGAAGCGGGTCGCATTTGCCAATACACCAATAGAACTGATATTGATGATTTGCCCATCTTTACGGATCATCATTTGTGGAAGTATGTTGAGTACTAAACGAACAGCACCAAAATAATTCAGTTGCATGGTACGTTCAAAGTCATGAAAGCGTTCCACAGATTCATGAACTGCACGGCGAATTGAACGCCCAGCGTTGTTAATTAAAATATCAATATGATCGACTGACGCTAAAATTTGTTTAGATACTTCATCAATTGAATTCATGTCATTTAAATCACATGGGAAAACTGAAGCTTGACCACCTTGAGCTTGAATTTCAGCTTGAACTTCTTTCAATGTTTCTTCAGTACGTGAAACAAGAAGCACATGAGCGCCTGCTGCTGCCAGTTTTTTTGCAACTGTTAAGCCAATACCACTTGAAGCACCTGTGATAAGTGCGACTTTACCGTTCACTTTTTTCTGAAAAAGTTGCTCTAATTTTTGGTTCATGTACATTTCCCTGATTCTGACTGAAATGAATTGACGTATTGTATTTGTTTTACATGATGATGATCTTTGTCTAAAAGATGATCAGCGGTTATGGGAGGCAATCATAACGAAAAATAAAAAAAATGCTAGATGTAAGTATCTGAATTTTAAAATTATTTTTAGAGTAATTACTCTAATATGTTTTGCTTTATTAAGTGATTTTTAACATATAAAAATAAGGATGACTAGTCTAAAAGTGAGTAAATTCAAAGTTATTACGTAAAAAAGCTAAAATTGTATAAAAAATATTCAACCCAATTAAGTTGAGAATTTAAAAGTAAACTTTAAATTTAAAACTGACCAGTCAAATATTAGAGGCGTGTTGTAGCTTCATTAATTCGGAATGTCGCTTTTCGAGTTGTATATATTGAGCTGTTTCAGTATTGGGCTCACTTTGTTTCAAAGCATCGATATCGTCCATAATTTGCGCTAAGCAGTGATTAAATGCTGTTGGTTTAAGCAAAAGTTGTGCGATGTAGATCGCATCATTTTGTATTTCTTTATTTAAAGTAATTTTTTTCAGTAAATTAAGTGCAAAGGGTGGACAAAATAAAGCATCTATGAAGAAGGATATACATTGTTTTTTATTTAATGAAAGCAGCTTTCTTTTGAAAATGATATAAGCAGCCTGAGCAATATTGATTAAATAAATCAGAAGGAGAGTGGATAAAATCAGTAAATAGCTTTGTTGCATCAAAAATAACAAGGGAAAAACGATGAGTGTAAGGATCCAAACAACAATACTGCTTAATTGTAGTTTTCGTAAAGAATCAACTTGTTTTTTAACGTTTGGAATTTCATCTAAGAATTGAAGGTCATTGTGCTTTTTTTGTGTGTTTAAATTCCATTGTAAAATAAAGAGTAGATGACTGCTGTGAAAAGGATGAGTGAAAAATAAATATTTTTTAAGCATATTCATATTTTTTGATGGAACATGAATCGAAAACTTGGAGCGTAAACCTGTATAAAGGAACACTTGGTTATAACCAATTAGTTTAGCCGAATCATATAAATATAATCCGACTAAACTTAAAATTACCCAATATTCAAAAGCAATATTCATTAATCTTTTTTGCGTTTAAAAATAGAGGTAAACCCACCAAAAACTGCGATTACAGCAATGACGACAATTTTCCAAGCTTTTGCTAACAATACCAGTAATGTTGCAAATAAGCCTTTTTTGGCAGCAACGGCAACTGCACCACCTGTAACCAGAGCTGCGAGTCCATATTCTGCAACTTTGTCACCATTTTTATATTCTGAATAGCGTTGCCCTGAATTGAAATTAAAACCTTCTAAGGAGTGTTTAAATGCTTGAATATTTTTATTCAAATTTTCTTCATCAGACACAAGGGTTGCACTCATCACACCAGTACGACCTAAAAGGCGAACAGTGTAGTTAATGGTTTCTTGTTGATCTTCAGAGCGAACTTTCAAGGCCCATTCAAGTTGTTTGGTTTTCGGATCGTAATGAGGAGGGACTGCCCAACCTGCCGTATAGAGCTTACTCATCCCCAGACGCGTGCGTTCTTCATTACTGGCTTCATCAGAATCTTTTAATTCTTTGAGTAGGGCATCAGCATCAATTTTTTCATCATCTTTCACATAGCCAGACTCATCAAAATCAAAAGTTGCCCACCATGAGTCATCATCCGCAACCAGAATGTTGGTACTTCCAGAAGGTAAATTATTGGTTAACTCTAAAAATTGATCTGAGTTTTTAGTATCTAAAAACCCTTCACCTTTTGCTGTTTTGAGTTGAGCAACATTTGCAATGGTTTCAGCCGTTGGCCCTATATGCCAATCTAATTTTGTTAAAGGATTATCTTGCGCTCCACTTGCTTGGGTTGCCTCTGTTGGTGCAGATTCAGATGCAAAAACCAAAGTAGGCAGTGCGGTGATCGTACTTAAACTGAAAACAAGTGTAATGCCTTGAACTAATTTTTTTAGTTTCAATGATTTATCATGTTGTTGCATATATTTTCTCTTTTTATCAACGTTTTTAATTTTTTATTTGTTCAATAAAGTGATAATTGTAGTTTAATAAATAAGCACTTGTCTTTATTTTTTTTATTTTAAGGCTAAATTAAAAATCAGACCCCTCTGCTTAGAAGTCTGATTTTGATGTTGTTTAGACCGCTTGTAAAGCTTGTTCTAAATCAGCAATTAAATCATCAATATGTTCAATTCCCACAGATAAACGAACCATATCAATGCTGACACCTGCAGCTTTTAACTCAGTTTCATTGAGTTGACGATGTGTAGTTGTTGCAGGGTGGCAAGCTAAACTTTTTGCATCGCCAATATTCACAAGGCGAGTGAAAAGCTGTAGTGCATCAATAAAGCGTGTCCCACCTTCTAGACCATCTTGTACACCAAAAGACAGAATTGCAGAGGGTTTACCTTTGACGTATTTCTGTGCGAGCGCATGCTGAGGATGATCTTTTAATCCAGCATAATTGACCCATTTTACTTTTGGATGTGCTTTTAAATATTCAGCCACTTCCTGCGCATTTTCAGTATGGCGCTCCATACGTAAATTTAAGGTTTCTAAACCTTGTAAAATCAGGAATACGCTTAAAGGGCTAATCGCAGCGCCTGTATTACGCAAAGGCACAACCCGTGCACGTGCGATATAGGCTGCTTCACCTAAGGCTTCAACATAATTGACACCATGATAACTTGGATCAGGCGTGTTCAATACTTTAAAGCGTTCAGGATATTTACCCCAAGGGAATTTTCCACTATCCACAATTGCACCGCCAATGCTATTGCCATGACCACCAATATATTTAGTCAATGAATGCACCACAATATCTGCACCATGCTCAAAAGGTTTGAGTAGGGCAGGTGTTGCAACAGTATTATCAACAATCACAGGTACACCATATTCATGGGCAATCTTGGAGATGGCTTCAAGATCAATAATATTACCCAGCGGATTACCGATAGATTCTACAAAAACCAATTTGGTTTTTTCATCAATTAACCCACGTAGTGCTTCAGGGTTTTGATAGTCGAAGAAACGGACTTCAATACCTTGTTTGGGTAGTGTATGTGCGAATAAATTATAAGTGCCACCATATAAAGTGGATACAGAAGCAATATTATCGCCAGCTTCAGCAATGGTTTGAATTGAATAGGTAATGGCAGACATACCTGATGCTAAAGCAAGTGCGCCAATCCCTCCTTCCAGTGCTGCTAGACGTTGCTCAAGAACAGCCGTAGTTGGGTTCATAATACGGGTGTAAATATTCCCCTGAACCTTTAAATCAAATAAATCAGCCCCATGTTGAGTATCATCAAATGCATAAGATGTGGTTTGATAAATTGGAACAGCAACGGCTTTGGTGGTTGCTTCTGGCGTATAGCCTGCATGAATGGCAAGGGTTTCATCTTTATAGGTCATGACTTTGTCATCTTATTCCGTTAATTTTCAATCGAGTGTAGCATTAAACTATATGAAGTAAAGCTACAAAAAACTGCATACTTATTCTTTTTATTTCATAAACATGAACAATTTTCATGCCGAGTTGAATTTTCTGATAGCTGTATTAATATGTTTATTTTTTAAACATGATTTGAATTGAGAAAAGCATTTTTATAATGATGGGGAGCCTTATTTTTTCGGCACTTTCATCGTATAATGCCTGCAATTATTTGTTCACATTTGTGAATGTTGGTTTTTTTATAGAGGAGTCCTACGTGGCCCAATATATTTACACGATGAACCGTGTCTCTAAGTTAGTACCGCCTAAGCGTACGATCTTAAAAGATATCTCTTTATCATTTTTCCCAGGTGCCAAAATTGGTGTGCTTGGTTTAAACGGTGCAGGTAAATCTACCTTGCTTCGTATTATGGCTGGCGTAGATAAAGATTTCTCAGGTGAAGCACGCGCTCAACCCGGTATCA
The DNA here is from genome assembly GCF_002135415.1 of Acinetobacter sp. ANC 3832. Classification (GTDB taxonomy): domain Bacteria; phylum Pseudomonadota; class Gammaproteobacteria; order Pseudomonadales; family Moraxellaceae; genus Acinetobacter. The sequence goes on along the minus strand of NZ_NEGJ01000002.1, from coordinate 230,183 downwards.
AAATCGGCTATTTAGAGCAAGAACCACCATTAGATGAAACTAAAGACGTTCGTGGTAACGTTGAAGATGGCGTTCGTGAAGCATTAGATGCTTTGGCACGTTTGGATGAAGTTTTTGCTGAATATGCAGCAGAAGATGCTGACTTTGATGCACTTGCAAAAGAGCAAGAGAAATTAGAAGCCATCATTCAAACTTGGGATGCACACAATCTCAATAACCAACTCGAAATTGCAGCGGGTGCATTGAATCTTCCACCTTGGGATGCAGATGTTAAGTTGCTTTCAGGTGGTGAACGTCGTCGTGTTGCATTATGTCGTTTATTGCTTTCTAAGCCTGACATGTTGCTTCTTGATGAACCGACCAACCATTTGGACGCAGAGTCCGTGACTTGGTTAGAACGTTTCCTGAAAGATTTCCCAGGTACAATCGTTGCGATTACGCATGACCGTTATTTCTTAGATAACGTTGCTGAGTGGATTTTAGAGCTTGACCGTGGCATGGGCATTCCTTACCAAGGTAACTATACCAATTGGTTAGAGCAAAAAAATGCGCGTTTAGAGCAAGAGAACAAGCAAGAAGAATCTTTTGCGAAAGCATTGAAGAAAGAGCTTGAATGGGTTCGTTCTAATGCCAAAGGTCAGCAAAAGAAAAACAAAGCGCGTATGGAGCGTTTTGAAGAGCTCAATTCACGTGAATTCCAACAGCGTAATGAAACCTCTGAAATCTATATTCCACCAGGCCCACGTTTGGGTAATAAGGTTGTAGATGTTGAAGGGATCAGTAAATCGTTTGATGGTCGTTTGCTGTATGAGAACTTAACGTTCTCTGTACCACCAACAGCAATCGTGGGTATTGTTGGACCGAATGGTGCGGGTAAAACGACACTGTTTCGTATGATGACTGGCGAACAACAACCTGATACAGGATCTGTGACTTTAGGCGAATCGGTTAAAGTCGCGTATGTGGGGCAGTTACGTGACACCTTAGATGATAAGAAAACAGTCTGGGAAGAAATTTCTGGCGGTTTAGATATCTTACGTATTGGTGATTATGAAATCGCATCACGTGCCTATATCGGTCGTTTTAACTTTAAAGGTCAAGATCAGCAAAAACGCGTAGGTGAATTGTCAGGTGGTGAGCGTAACCGTTTACAACTTGCGAAAATCTTACAAATGGGCGCAAACGTAATCTTACTGGATGAGCCATCAAACGACTTGGATATTGAAACTTTACGTGCGCTTGAGGATGCAATTCTTGTATTCCCAGGTACGGTAATGGTGGTATCGCATGACCGTTGGTTCTTAGACCGTATTGCAACGCATATCTTGTCATTTGAAAATGATAAACCTGAGTTTTATGAAGGTAACTATGCTGAATATGAAGCATATCGCCAATCACGTTTAAGTGATGATGGTTCTTCTAAACGTTCTAAATACAAAAAAATTACAGGTTAATTCCTTTATTTTTGTGTGAAAAAACCAGCTTTCGAGCTGGTTTTTTTGTATTTAATTTAAAGGATTTAAAAAGTTTAAATGACAATCAAAAATTAAGACAAAAGCTGAGCATTATGAATTTTTGTTAATTCAGTTTGCGCTTCAATGTGCCCTTGGTTTGCAGCGAGAGCAAGCCATTCTTGCGCTTTAAAAGTATTGGATGTGAGACCAAGTTGACCATTTAAATAACATTGACCTAGCTTAAATTGCGCAGAACTATAACCTTTACTTGCTGAATGGAGAAAACACCAAATCGCGTTACGTTCATCTCTATTGGATAAAAGCAGTTCAGTATGGTTTGGATTAAAATAGTTAAGTTTAGATTGATACTCGTAACGTCGGGCTTGCTGATATTCAAGATAAGCTTCAGACACATAAACATGAGGATGTGTATTTTTTACCTTTAAATAAGGTAGAACACTATTTTTTATATAATATACAATCTCGTTAATGTCCATAATTTAATCTTCTACGCTATTAAGCTGTACTGTGTCACATTTATTTTTTTGGTTTTAACTTATTAATAATTAATAACATATAGTGAAAAAATAGACATGTCAAACGAATAAAAACCAGTCCGAAAACTGGTTTTTATTTCAAATAATTGTGAATAAAATAAATTTTTTTTAAGAAAACGCGAGTTTTTTATAAGCCTCTTGGAGTTCTTGTTTTGCTTCAAGATGCCCTTGATGAGCCGCTTGGTCTAACCATTTTTCAGCATGAGAATAACTACGGTCTAAACCGAGTTGACCATTTAAATAAGAGAGTCCCATTTTATACTGTGCTTCTTTATCTCCTCTTAAAGCAGCACGTAAATAACACCACATTGCATTTCGAACATCATGGCTTTCAGCATCTATTAAGGCGGCATAACTGGCATGAGGTTGGTTGACAGCTTGTTCGAGGAAAGGCTGTTTTTGTAATTCACCTTCAGACAATTTGTGAGATTGGCTCTCATTTTCAGCATAATTTTTAAAACGATTAAAAATATGTCCAATCATATAAACCTCCTTGTTAATCCATTAACAATATGTGAGATGACTAATCAGAAATAATCGATTAGATATAATTAATTTAGCTGATTTTTAAAACTTTTCAAATAATAAATTGTAATTGATGGATCTTTAACTGTATGAGTTTATTGAATAACAATATACTGTTTATAACACTTTAATTTTATTTTAAGCAATTTAGTTGACTGAAATAAAAATAATGTAATTTTATTACATGTGCTTTGCTTGTTATATTGGGGAAATGAGGCATGTAGACTGAATATGGTCAAACGTTCGGGTATTTTTATTGGTATTTTATTAAGTTTGTTCATGTTCCAAAGTCTTTGGAATGTGGCTGCGGCTTTTTGCACCCATGAAAATCGTAAGGATGTACCAACCTTAGGTCTAAAGCACTTTGGTCATCATGTGGCTTTAAGTTGCCAGAAAGATGATCAACATGATTTAGAACATGCTGATCTTCAAAAAACCAATAATAATAAACAGTTGTTATTAGATCAAAGTGTTTCTTCAACAAGTTTTGATCAAAATCTAAAAGATGATCATCGTGATCACTTGCCCTCATTTTCACACTTTATGGTCATTGATGTTCAGCAAGAAGCAGATAAGCCTCATTTTTCAATCAATCTGCGAACATTATTCATGGATTGGAATAATTTATACCAATCACCACATTTATTTCTCCCCAATCCACCGCCCGTATATTCCCCGCTATAAGGTGGGGTAGCCAAAAATAAGCCCACCACTTGGTTTTATCACAAACTTAGTGGGGCATAATCATGTCAAAATTTATTCAAAAAGAAAGTATCGATCAACATTCCAATAGGGTGGAATATTCAAGGTTACTGTTTTTACAGCAAACGAAGCGTAGAGTTTTGTGGACAGCATTATGTGCTGTGTTATTCAATCCCTTCACTTATCTACAAGCTGAGCAAGTCCAAAACTTAACTTTGGACGAAGCGATTCGTCGCACAGAAACTTATCAGGCTTCTCAGGGGATTTGGCAAAGCCAACAACAGATTTCTGAAGCGAACATAAAACAATCGAAGCTGTGGATAAATCCAAACTTATCCATACAGCAATCTGGTTTTGCTTCGGATCAAGATCAAGAGCTTTCCATTGGCATATCTCAGCCTTTGGATATTTTTGGTGAGCGTAAAGCGCAACAAAATTTGGCTGAAATTGCAAAATCACAGGTCGATTTAAAACAAAAAATTTATCAGGCTCAGCTTCAATTGGTAGTGAAATATTTGTGGTCACAATTGGCCATTTTTGAATTGGAGCGGGATGTTGTTCATGAACAATTGCAGGTCAGTCAGGACAATTTAATCGCTATAGAAAAGCGTTATCAGGCGGGTAGTGTGGCTCAGGTTGATGTCGATCGGGCAAAGCTGAGCCAATCTGAAAATCAACGTTTATATCATCAGGCAGATTTACAGCTACAAGTCGCAACTCAGCAATTGTCTAATGTATGGGGGCAACGAGATAAAAGTGTCAACATTGCATTATCCCCAAGCTTACTCTGGCCAAAGTCTACCTTTCAGCAAGTAGAGCATTATCTCGCTGAAAATCTATATGAAAAATCTCGTCAATTGCAACTTATCGAAGCAAAAGCGAATGTGAAATATCTGCAAGCGCAGTCAAAACCCAATCCGACTTTAAATGTCGGTGTCAACCGAACCAAGTCACCTGAAGTATCTACTGAAAATGAATGGGTGATTGGTGTATCTATTCCTTTGAATATTTTTAACCATCAGCAATATGGCGTTCAGATTGCACAAGCCAAGCAAGATTTATTGCTCAAACAGCAGGAATTCTATTTAAAGCAAAATGCATTACAAGTCGGAACACTATTAACGGAATTGCAAGGTTTAGAAGCCCAATTTAAAGCAGTTAATCAGACCCAAATCCCCCTCGCAACACAGGTACAGCGCAAAACTTTAATGGGTTTTAGTGCCGGAAAATTTGCTGTGACAGATGTGCAACAAGCCACATTGCAATTGCAGGATGTGCGTATGCGTAAAGTGCAGTTACTTAAAGACGCATGGCAGCGTGCCATTGAAGCTGAAAGTTTAAGTTTGGGTATCCAACCGAGTGCTGTGATGGCGAAAGATGCGATTGCGCAAATGAATCAAAATTTATGGCAGGACACACAGGCTTTACCTGTGATCGGTGGGAGAAATTAAGATGTTAAATCTACAAAAAACCTTCAAAAATCAAAGTGGTCAGATTTCACAAAAATTACTCATCCTCCTCGTTCTGATTATTACAGCACTGCTTGCTGTTGCGATTTATTTTTTCGGTCAAAATAAGTCGAAGCCTGAAACAGATGAACATGGTAGTCATGAGGAATCAGGCGAGCATGCACATACAGATACTGATCAGGAGCATCAAGCTGATGGAGCGAAACATCAAGAGGCTGAGGGTTCGCATGATCAAACTTTGGAGCAGAGTCAGGCAATTGCATTAACAGCCAAGCAAATGACTGAGCAGGGGATTCAACTGGCTAAAGCAGAGTTGGGTGAAGTGCTTCAAGTCTCAGCTTATCCTGCAAAGTTAGTGGTTAACACAGATCGACAAGCGCATGTTTCACCAAGTTTCGCAGGTCATGTGGAATCGGTGAATGTGGAATTGGGTCAGCAGGTACAAAAAGGGCAAATACTTGCGACGCTATTGGTTCCTGATTTGGTGGATCAGCAATCTAATTTACACATTGTACAATCCAATTTGAATTTGGCTCGACAAGATTATGAGCGTGAACGTCAATTGTGGTCACAAGGTATTTCTGCAAAACAGGATTATCAGCGTGCTTATAATGCCTATCAACAAGCACAAATTCAGGTACAGGCAAACAAGTCACGACTTTCTGCTTTTGGTGCAAGTGCAGGATCGAATGGACGTTTTATACTGAAAGCCCCGATTTCGGGAATAATTAGTAAAAAAGATTTAGTCGTGGGTGAGAATGTTCAGCTTGCAGATCAATTATTTATTATTGATCAATTAGATCAGCTTTGGCTTGAATTTATTGTACCGAATGCAAATTTTGCTTCGATTGCGCCCAATCAACAAATTGAATTTAAATCACTACAAACAGGAAATACTTTTAAAGCGCAAATTCAAAGTTTAAACAGTGAGGCAGATGCGCAAACAGGTCGTTTACAAGTACGTGCCAAAGTACTTTCCAATGCTTCTGAATTACGTCCCAATTTAATGGTGAATGTGCAGTTGAAGCAAAATAGTTCAACGCAGGCATTACGTATTTTAAAAAGTGCCGTACAAAAAATTGAAGGTCAGGATGTTGTGTTTGTTGCAACTGAACATGATCAAAAAATTGAATTTAAAGCTCAGCCTATTGTTATTGGGCAAGTTTCAGGTGATGGTCAATGGGTTGAAGTTCAATCAGGTTTAAAGCAAGCACAGCAATATGTTGCGCAAGGTAGCTTTTTATTGAAATCTGAATTGGAGAAAGGAGAAGCAAGTCATGAGCATTAATGATTTAGATCCTTCTTCAAAAGATAAATTATCTGCTGAGTTATCTCCACAACGACAATTAGATCAACAGTCAGATTCTCCATCAGATCAACAATTACCTCCACCTGAAGGTTTATTTGATCGGATTATTCAGTTCTCTATTCAAAATGCAATTTGGGTCATGTTGTTTATTGTGACGTGGATGGGTGTCGGAATATGGAGTTATCAAAAACTTCCTATTGATGCTGTACCTGACATCACCAATACCCAAGTGCAAATTAATAGCCAAGCCAACGGTTTTACAGCTTTGGAAGTCGAACAACGGATTACGTATCCTATTGAAACAGCAATGGCTGGAATGCCTGATTTAGAGCAAACCCGTTCTATTTCACGTTATGGTTTGTCGCAAGTGACCATTATTTTTAAAGATGGCACTGATATTTATTGGGCAAGACAGCAGATTAATCAGCGTTTGCAAGAAGCTCAAGCTGAATTGCCGACGCAAATTGTACCGACCATGTCACCTGTTTCAACAGGTTTAGGTGAAATTTATCAATGGGTGATTAAAGCAGAATCGAATGCGAAAAAAGCAGATGGTACAGCTTATACTGCCATGGATTTACGTGAAATTCAGGACTGGATTGTGCGTCCGCAATTGCAACGTGTGCAAGGTGTGGCAGAAATTAACAGTATTGGGGGTTATAACAAAACCTATGTGGTTGCACCTGACTTAAAACGCTTACAGCAACTACAAATTCCCTTGAGTGATTTGCAACAAGCTTTAACTGAAAATAATGATAACCGTGGTGCGGGTTTTATTGAAGAAAATGGTCAGCAACTGACGGTTCGTGTACCTGGAACGTTGAATAGTATTGAAGATATCCAGAATATCAGCCTCGCCAATAAAAGTGGTTTTCCAATACGTGTTGCAGATGTTGCCACCGTATCGATTGGGCATGATTTACGCACAGGAGGGGCAACCTATAACGGAGAAGAAACCGTATTAGGCATTGCCATGATGATGATGGGTGAAAACAGTCGAACTGTGGCGAAAGCAGTAGATGCCAAAATTAAAACCATTCAGCAATCTTTACCCAAAGGTGTTGTGATTGAAACGGTGTATGACCGTACAAGCTTGGTTGAAAAGGCGATTAAGACGGTACAGAAAAACCTGATTGAAGGGGCAATTCTGGTCATCATTATTCTGCTTTTGTTTTTAGGGAATTTACGAGCAGCCTTAATTACTGCCTGCGTTATCCCACTGTCTATGTTATTCACATTAGCAGGAATGGCAGAGCAAAAAATCAGTGCCAACTTAATGAGTTTGGGGGCGCTCGATTTCGGCATTATCGTTGATGGTGCAGTGGTTATTGTAGAAAACTGTATTCGGCGTTTGGCAGAAGCCCAGCATGCAAAAGGTCGCTTGCTGACTAAATCTGAGCGTTTTAAAGAAGTTTTTCTTGCAGCAAAACAGGCACGTCGTCCTTTAATTTTCGGTCAACTGATTATCCTCGTGGTTTACCTGCCTATTTTTGCATTATCGGGTGTAGAAGCAAAGTTATTTCATCCGATGGCAATGACAGTGGTACTGGCACTGGTCGGTGCAATGATTTTATCGGTTACCTTTGTTCCTGCAGCAGTTGCTTTATTTGTTCAGGGTGAAGTCAAAGAAACAGAAAGCCGTTGGATGCTTTGGTTGAAGCGTAAATATGAAGCCATTTTAAACATCGCTTATTCATTTAAAGCGGTCGTTCTAACAATAGCGGGCGGCATTCTATTTTTAACGGCCGTATTAGCCACACAGATTGGCAGTGAATTTGCACCACAACTCAGCGAGGGAGATTTTGCAGTACAGCAAATGCGTTCACCGAGTACGGGATTAGAGCAATCTTTAAGGATGCAGGAAAATACTGAAAAATTATTGCTGAAAGAGTTTCCTGAAATTAAAGCCATTTTTGCACGAACAGGTACCGCCGAAGTGGCAACGGATGTAATGCCACCGAATATTTCGGATGCGGTGATTCTATTAAAAGCCAAAGATCAGTGGGAAAATCCAAAAGAAAGTATTGATGAACTGCGTCAGCGCATGATCAGCTTTTTGGCAACGTTACCTGGCAATAATAGTGAGTTTTCTCAACCCATTGAATTACGTTTTAATGAGCTGATTTCAGGTGTACGTAGTGATGTTGGAGTGAAAATCTTTGGCGATGATATGGAAGTGTTGAACCGTGAAGCCCAACGAATTGCTCAACAGATCAAGACGATTTCAGGTGCTACAGCCGTCAATGTAGAGCAGACCAATGGTTTACCACTGTTAAATGTTGAAGTGAATAAAGCTTTGGCTGCACAGTATGGTTTATCTGTGAAATCAATTCAGGATTTAGTTGCGAGTAGTGTAGGTGGGCAAAATGTTGGGCAAATTTTACAAGGTGATCGTCGTTTTGATTTTGTGATTCGTCTGGATGATACTCAACGAACAGAACAACATTTAGCAAGCTTGCCAATACAACTGCCGAATGGGGGACTAATTCAACTTCAGGATGTTGCTAAAGTTGAAAATATATTGGGTGTGAACCAAGTGAGTCGTGAGGATGGTAAACGCCGTGTCGTGATCACTGCCAACGTTGAAGGACGTGATTTAGGCTCATTTGTGACAGAGTTGCAAACAACCTTGGCCAAGCAGACATTGCCTGCAGGTTATTGGCTTGACTATGGTGGTCAATTTGAAAATTTGGCTTCGGCAAAAACACGGATGCAGTTGGTTGTACCTTTGGCACTGATCACGATTTTTATTTTATTGATGGCTGTTTTTCATAACTTTAAGGAAAGCTTATTGGTGTTTAGTGGTGTGCCTTTTGCTTTATGTGGTGGACTAATTGCACTGTGGTTACGTGATATTCCATTATCTATGTCGGCAGGTGTTGGTTTTATTGCATTGTCAGGTGTCGCTGTATTAAACGGTTTGGTGATGCTGACCTTTATTAAAGAGTTACGGCAAACACTTGATGTTTATCATGCGACTTGGCAGGGCGCAATTTTGCGTTTAAGACCTGTGTTGATGACAGCATGTGTGGCATCACTGGGTTTTATTCCAATGGCTTTGGCAACAGGTACAGGCGCAGAAGTACAACGACCATTAGCAACAGTAGTGATCGGTGGCATTATTTCTTCGACATTATTAACCTTGGTTTTATTGCCGATGGTTTATCGTTGGATGAATGAAGCTAAAATAAAAGTTTAACGCTAAAGCCTGTGAATCAATGAATTCACAGGCTTTAAACTTACACAGAGAATTTTATTTTGTGGTAGTGGGCAAAATGCCTAAGCTGATGATGGTGTAATACTGATTGCGTGGCTTGGCTGTTTTATTCACAGTTTCACTCACTTCAATCAGGTATTGTCCTGAATGAGGAAAGCTTAAAGTTGCTGTACCATCTTGTTTGACTTGAACATGTTGAGCTTGCTTATCTGTGGTGCCTTGTGCCCGAATCAAAACTTCAGCTTGCTTTAATGGCTGACCTGATTGGGTGATCGAAATTTCAACAGGTTCTGATGCATGAATATTATTGGGATGGGTTTTGAATGCAACCTGAATAGGTGATTCTGTAATCGTATTAACAGCTGAAGTTTCATTTTTGGAAACATAGCTTTGAAGAGACCATTCACGGGTAATCTCTACAGGTATAGGTACTTTTTTAAAATCAGAAGGAACTACATATTCACGTTCATTGATGGGTTCGGCTTTATCCGCAGGTACATCAAACAGCATTTTCCATTCTTTATTATGCTGAACATATTTGAGTGGGAATGATGTTTTTGCAAAAATACGATAGGTTCCTTTGTCTTTAAGCGGTAAATTAAAAATAGAGGCAGATTGAGCAGTATCTATAGATTGAATGGTCAGCTGGCTGTTATCAGGTTGAATGACTGTGAAATTAAGCTGTTTGAGTGCATGTTCTGAATTCAAAGCTTCTTCTGCATAACCACTGATCACAGGAATTTGTGTATTGGTAGTGACATAGCTTAAAGGAGCGACATAAGGTTCATGTGCATGGCTATAAGCACAAAACATAAGTGCAAGAGAAAGATATTTTTTCATTGGCAGTGTCCCTGATAGATGCAGGCTGATTTTAAAAAGTGAAATATTTAAACGTGTTGTAGTATATAGATAAAATATTATAAACGATAATAAATATCATTATCATTTGTTGAGTAAATTAATAAAGTACTAATTAATCAGGAGAGCTGATGGAAATGGACATGAAATTAGAGGTGACCGATGAGTGAGCATCATGGGCATGACCATAGTCATGCAGTTGTCACTGAAGGCAATGCAAAGAAACTGACTTTTGCATTGGCACTGACAAGTACGTTTTTAATTATTGAAGTAATCGCAGGCTTTATGACGCAAAGTTTGGCATTACTTTCTGATGCGGCACACATGTTTACCGATGCAGCTGCTTTGGCCATTGCTTTGGTTGCGATTAAAATTGGTAAATTACCTGCGGATAACAAGCGCAATTTTGGTTATCAGCGCTTTGAAATTCTAGCAGCCTTATTTAATGCGATGATGTTGTTTGTTGTCGCAATTTATATTTTATATGAAGCTTACCAACGGTTTAGTCATCCACCTGAAATTCAAAGCATGGGGATGATGATCGTTGCAAGTATTGGTTTGGTCATTAATCTTATTTCAATGAAAATCCTTTTTTCAAGCTCACAAGATAGTTTGAATGTAAAAGGTGCTTATCTTGAAGTCCTCAGCGATGCTGTAGGTTCTGTCGGTGTGATTATTGGTGCAGCGGTTATTTATTTCACAGGTTGGATGTGGGTGGATACCATCATTGCTGTATTGATTGGATTTTGGGTATTACCAAGAACGTGGGTATTGCTGAAGCAAAGTATTAATATTTTATTGGAAGGTGTGCCAGAAGAAATCGATATTGAAAAATTGCGTGATGATTTATTGGCACTGGATGGTGTGGAGGATATTCATCAACTTAAGGTTTGGGCAATTACTTCCAAAAATGTGCATTTGACTGTGCATTTACTTGCACCATCTGCTGATCGGAATCAACTGTATCAACAAGCAATGGAAATGCTTCAACATGAGCATGCGATTACAGAAATCACCTTACAAATAGAAGATGATGCATGCATGGCACATACGCATCAATCGAAAGAGCATGTACATTCAGATCACGATCACGATCACGATCACGATCACGATCACGAGGCACATGAGCATTAAAGTTATTTAGAGGTAAAATAAAAAGTGTGATTGCTCATATTTACAGGGCAATCACACTTATTTAAAATATGGTATGTAAAATATTTATTTAAGACCGACCACTATTATTGTGTATGCCACTCATGGTTACAGTCGCGACATTTCCAGTTTTTATTTGCATTCATAAAGGATTGCATTGAAATTTTGAAATCTGGAAGATCACGCCAAAAGAAAACACCTGCAATTAAACACACTAGAAAAATAACCACGGTTGCAATTTGTAGCGTTTGACCTGCGCCATTGCCAAAGATCCACATCGCAATACTAATAATCACCAATAATAATAAAATGAAAATAGCAGGGATTAAAAAAACCAGACTTTTTGGCACAACTGGGCGTACAGCAGGAGCATTGCTACTTGCTACAGGTAAAATTTTACGACTTTGGCATTTAGGGCATTGGTATTGCATGACAACTCCACAGATCTTTTTAATTTAATTCTATCGTAATGTGCTGGAAATTTAAAATTGTGCTTAAAATTTAAATTTATAATCGAAATCTTAAATTTAAAGCAATAAAAAAGCCACTGAATGTGTCAGTGGCTTTTTAGAATTTGGCGTCCCTACGGGGATTCGAACCCCGGTTACCGCCGTGAAAGGGCGATGTCCTAGGCCTCTAGACGATAGGGACAATATCGAGGCAACACACCAGTAAATTAAAAATTTACCAACTGATTTGATTAAATCGTCTCAGCTTGTGTGAGCGCCATATTAGGGATATTCCACTCACACGTCAATAAGAAATTTAATTAAGCTTCATCAACTGCATCATTTTTCGGCAGTTTTAAGCTTTCATTGAGTTTTTCCCAAACTTTCGCTTCTTTTTTGCTCGGACCACCCACAATTTCAAGCGCATGACGTAAACGAGCAAATGTTAAATCAGGACCAATGGTCACCATCGATTGCATGACAGGTGTTGAACTTGTTGAACCTGCAATGGCAATAAAGAATGTTGGCATAAAGTCACGTAACTTCACTTCCATTTGCGTTGCAAGATCCATCAGCGTTTGGCTTACAGTATCATTATTCCAAGTGAATAAACTTTCTAAACGCCAAATTGCAAATTGCAGACTTTGACGAACTTGCTCTTCACTGAGTTTTTTACTTTCAAACTGTTCTTTTGAAAGTTGTGGGAATTGGTTGAAGTAAAAACCAGCCCAGTTTACCGCTTCTGAAAGTAAGTTAATTCGAGGTTGAATGGCTGCCGCAATATCTTCTAAAGTTTTACGGTCTGCTTTCCAAGCCAACAAAGTATCAAGAAGCTGTGAAGGAGAAAGTGCTTTAATCCACTGACCATTCAGCCAATTCAATTTTTCAACATCAAAAATTGGACCACCCAATGAGACACGTTTAATATCAAAATGTTCAATCATTTCAGACAAAGTAAATTTTTCACTTTCATCTGGCATTGACCAACCCATACGACCTAAATAATTCAACAAAGCTTCAGGTAATACGCCAATATCTTTATAGTAATTAATTGATGTTGGATTTTTACGTTTTGATAATTTAGATTTGTCTGGATTACGCAACAATGGCATGTGGCACAGTACAGGCATTTCCCAACCAAAGTATTGATACAATAATTGGTGTTTAGGTGCAGAAGGAATCCATTCTTCACCACGAATCACATGCGTGATTTGCATTAAGTGGTCATCGACCACATTGGCTAAATGGTAGGTTGGTAAGCCATCTGTTTTCAGCAAAATTTGCATGTCAACTTGAGCCCAAGGAATTTCGACTTCGCCACGTAACATATCATTAAATTGGCAAATACCTTCTTCAGGTACTTTCATACGAATAACGTGTGCTTCACCTGTAGCTAAGCGACGTTCAACTTCTTCTTGTGAAAGCTTTAAACCACGACCATCATAACGTGGAGATTCACCACGTGCTTGCTGTTCTACACGCATTTGGTCAAGTTCTTCTGTTGTCGCGAAACAATAGAATGCATGACCTTTTTCAACCAATTCTAAAGCATAATTTTTATAAATATCCATACGTTCTGATTGGCGATATGGTGCATGTGGACCACCAATATCAGGTCCTTCAGACCAATTTAGACCTAACCAACGTAAAGAATCTAAAATCATTTTTTCAGATTCAGGGGTTGAGCGTAATTGATCAGTATCTTCAATACGAAGAATAAATTCTCCACCATGCTGTTTGGCAAAGCATAAGTTGAAGAGTGCAATATACGCAGTACCTACGTGTGGAAAACCTGTAGGAGAAGGAGCAATACGAGTACGGACTGTCATAATCAAATATTATTCAGAATGTAGATTAAATCTATTATAACGAAAAAGCCCAATTGCTTAAGGGTTAATTCACCATTAAACAATTGGGCTTTTTAATTCTCTTGGGGAAAAGAATTTTTATTATTAATTAAGAGGTATGTGGTTGGAATAAGGCTTGAACAAAACGTGAAAACCGTTGATGTTGTTCAGCTAAAAAATTCTGTGCGGGTGCTGTTTTAATTGAAGTTAAAACTTTAAGCTGATCATCATTACTGACAAGTGTGTAATCGCCACGTTTATCTTTGATTGATGATTTTTGAGTTAAAGCTTTTTCCATTGCTGTTTGTTTATCTGTAACGACAGCTGAAATGATCGGTTTTTGTGTATCTTTAATAGCAGCGGCTTGTGTTGTTTGAGCAACCACAGATAAGAATAAACTGAAACCAAGTACTTTATAAAATTGTGTATCCATTAAAACATCCCCCATGTTCATCGTTGTTCTTATAGCTTAGGATTTTTCACCTTTGGCTATATATTAACTATAAATAATAAAAAAAACCACAAATATGTCACATTTATTTACATAATCAAGGAATAAAAGCACCTTTCATTGGTGCAGATTCATCATATTGAAGATGTTGTTCTTATATCAGCTAACTGTGTAGACACAGTGAAGAGTTTGCTAAAAAGATACATGATTAACAATGAGATTTATTCTCATTTATTTAACTAAAGAAAGCAAGTTTTAAGATATCTAAAAAAAGAATTATTGTTGAATTTATTGATATAACCAGATGATTGTTCAAATTGAAAAATAAAAATATAGTGCTTACAAATCTTAAAAATAGTGAAAGACAATGAAAAAAATCATTTTTGTAAGCTTGTTGGGTTTAGTGGGGCTGGGAAATACAAGCAGTTATGCTGCAAAAGAATTTTTAAATGTTTCTTATGATCCGACACGTGAGTTTTATCAAGAATATAATCAAAATTTCGCAACATACTGGAAAAAAAGAACAGGTCAAGAGGTTGATTTTAAGCAATCACATGGTGGTTCTGGCAAGCAGGCACGCGCAGTTGTAGATGGTTTACAAGCAGATGTGGTGACTTTGGCTTTGGCAAATGATATTGATGAAATTGCCAATGTCGGTTTAATTGAAAAAGGTTGGCAAAAAGAGTTTCCCAATAATTCAGCACCTTATACATCAACAATTGTTTTTTTAGTGCGTAAAGGAAACCCTAAAAATATTAAAGATTGGAATGATTTAACAAAAACAGGTGTTGAAATTATTACACCAAATCCTAAAACGGGGGGAGCACCACGTTGGATTTATTTATCTGCTTGGGGTTATGCTTTAAAGCAACCCAATGGCAATGATGTGAAAGCACGCGAGTTGGTGAAAAAGCTGTATAAGAATGTCAAAGTGCTCGACTCAGGTGCACGAGGTTCTCTGACAACATTTGCTGAACGTGGCATTGGTGATGTTTTATTGTCTTGGGAAAATGAAGCGTTATTGGCAACACAAGGTTTAGGAAAAGATAAATATGAAATTATCTATCCTTCTATATCTATTCTCGCAGAACCTTCGGTTGCTATTGTAGATAAAACTGTAGATAAGGATGGTAATCGTAATTTAGCTAAAGGTTATCTGAACTATTTATACTCGCCACAAGGTCAAGAGTTGGCAGCAAAATATAACTTTCGTCCTCGTAATACTCAAGTTGCCGCAAAATATGCATCAAAATTTCCCAAAATAAAGCTATTTACTATTGATGATGTGTTTGGTGGTTGGGCAAAAGCGCAAAAAACACATTTTGTTAATGGTGCGATTTATGATCAGATTTCATCGGAAAAGTAAGAAAGAACTTAATTCGATAAATGAAGAAATAGAGTAATTCATTATTCTATTTCTTTATAAGTGGTGCATAAAAAGGTATAAAAGTGTAATAAGTAACTCACTAAGTCTTTAACTTTTAAAAACAATTACTTATCTTTATTTTTCTGTTTTATTCGCAAAATATTTTTAATTGCGATTTATGAACATATTTCATATATTTATCATAATTAAAGATCATTGATTTGTGCTGAAATGAAAAATAAATTTAAAGGCTTATTAAGTGTAGTATTGCTGCTTTCAAGTGTGACCTTCACGGCAACATCTGTTCAAGCTGCAGAGCGTGACTTCTTAAATGTTTCTTATGATGCTACACGTGAATTTTACGATGATTTTAATAAGTCTTTTGGTGCGTATTGGTTAAGTCGCACAGGCAATAAAGTAAACTTTAAACAATCACATGGTGGTTCTGGTAAGCAGGCACGTGCGGTTGTTGATGGTTTAAAAGGTGATGTGGTTACCCTTGCATTGGCCAATGATATTGAAGAAATTGTGAAATCTGGTCAAATTCAGCCGGGCTGGCAAAAAGAGTTTCCTTATAACTCGGCACCTTATACGTCTACAATTGTTTTTATGGTACGTAAAGGAAATCCAAAAGGCATTAAGGATTGGACCGATTTAACTAAACCAGACGTGCAAATTATTACGCCAAATCCAAAAACAGGTGGATTACCGCGTTGGATTTATCTTTCAGCTTGGGGTTATGCATTAAAACAACCCGGTGGTAATGATGCCAAAGCCCGTGATTTCGTGTCTAAAATGTACCATAACGTTAAAGTGATGGATCCTGCGGCACGTGCTTCTATGACAACATTCGCAGAACGTGGCATTGGTGATGTGTTATTAACATGGGAAAATGAAGCACTTATTAGCAAAAAAACTTTGGGTGATAAATTTGATATTGTTTATCCATCGATGTCTATTTTGACTGAGCCTTCAGTTGCCATTGTTGATCGCACTGTTGAAAAGAATGGGAATAAATGGTTAGCAACAGGTTATATCAACTATCTATATTCTCCATTAGGGCAAGAAATGGCAGCAAAACATTTCTATCGTCCACGCAATGAAAAAGTGCTTGCAAAATATTCTGTACAATTTCCAGAACTAAAAACATTCACGATTGATGAAGTTTTTGGTGGTTGGCCTAAGGCACAGCAAACCCATTTTGTGAATGGTGGTATGTTTGATCAAATTTATAGTGATAAACGATAATTCAATTTGAATATATTTCTGATTTAAAGTCTTATCCAAAATAGCAATTGTTTAAAAAAAGCCTCTGTTACAGGGGCTTTTTTATGTGTGAGAGAATATAAAATGGTTTTCTCTATAAAAAGTAATATTTCCCTACAAAAAGTCGTTTGGAGCTTTGACAAAAGAAGGTAATAATGTGCAGTTACATTTTTTGAATGAATTGAATCCTAACTTATGTCTCATATTTCTGTATTACTACATGAAACTGTTGAAGCTTTACTTGCAGATCGCGATACAGGAATTTACATCGATGGGACGTTTGGCCGTGGTGGACACACACGATTACTGTTATCAAAATTAGATGCCAATGCGCGTGTATATGCTTTTGATAAAGATCCCCAAGCCTTAGCTGTTGCAACTGAATTAGAACAAGAAGATTCACGATTCAAAATTATTCATGCCAGTTTTGCAGATTTAAAACAAGAAATGAATCAACTGGGTATTTATGAAGTTGATGGGATTATGGCAGATTTAGGGGTGTCTTCACCGCAACTGGATCAGGCAGAACGTGGCTTTAGTTTTATGAAAGATGGCCCTTTAGATATGCGAATGGATAATTCACAAGGACAGACAGCTGCACAGTGGTTGGTAGATGTCAGTGAAGAACATTTAGCCAATATTATTTATCAATATGGTGAAGAGCGCTATAGCCGTCGTATTGCTAAAGCGGTGAAGAATGCAGGTTATATTGAGACCACTGCTCAGCTTGCTGAAATTGTGAAAGTTGCCCATCCAAAATGGGAAAAAAATAAACATGCAGCAACACGAACCTTCCAAGCGATTCGTATTGAAATTAATAAAGAACTTGAGGATGTACATACATTTTTACCTCAAGCTTTAGATTTGCTAAAATCAAATGCGCGTTTGGCAGTAATAAGCTTTCATTCACTTGAAGATCGCATTATTAAACAATTTATCCAAAAAGAATCGACATTAGCCGAAGATACGGGCTGGGGTATGCCCCAAGAGCGAGAAGATACACGTCGATTAAAAAAAGTTGATCGGATTCGTGCCAGTGAAGCAGAAGTGAAAGAAAACCCTCGTTCACGGAGTGCATGGTTGCGGGTAGCAGAACGCTTAGAACCTAAAGGCGCAGAATGAAAGAAGAAATTATAGAAGCTAAGAGTGATAAGTTAGTTGTCAAAAAAGTCATTGTATATGGGCTATTGGTGACCCTGGTTCTCGTCAGTGCTTTCATGGTTGTACTTCAAGTTTTTGCATATCGTCACGATTTTCGTGATCTCAACTCTTATATGCGTGAACGTGAAGATATCAATGCTGAATGGGGGCGATTGCTAATTGAGCAACAAACTTTTGGTGCAACTGCACAAATTGGTACACGTGCAGTGACGCAATTAAGAATGTATTCACCACCAGCGGCACAAACGGTTGTCATTTCATTACCAACTGAACCAGAGCAAAAGAAATAAGGCATGCTGTATGGCAGATAAGCAGATCAAACAAACACGACAACCGCAGAAAAAACAGCAGTCTATTACAGAGAAATCTACGGTTGCTGTCGAAATGTGGCGTTTTTACTTAATGTGGGGTGCAGTATTGCTGTGCTTTATTTTACTTGTTGGGCGCGCATTTTATGTACAAGTGATTAATAAAGATTTTCTGCAAAATAAAGCCAATGCCAATATTTTAAGAACCGAAAAACTTAGGGCAATGCGTGGCGTAATTAATGATCGTCATGGTGTACCTTTGGCAATTAGCACACCGATTATGAAGGTAGTGATTGATCCAAGAGAGTATTTTGAGACTTTGGAAGAGTTTAATAACGTTACAGATGCACTGAAAAAAGAACCAAATAGCCGTAAATTAAAACGCCAATTGCCGAATAAAAATCTAAATTTAGATGAATTAGCTGATGCTGTGGGCATTGATCGTGCTGATTTAAAGAAAAAGCTCAATGATCGCCCACGTTCTCGTTATTTGGTGTTGAAAAAAGAAGTACCACCGCCTCAGTCTGACCTGATTGTGAAGCGCAATTTTGCAGGGGTATACGCTGAAAAAACCTATAAACGCTACTATCCTCAGCCACAACCCAATGCTCAAATTATTGGTTTAACCAATAGTGAAGGCATGGGGATTGAAGGCTTAGAGATGCAGTTAAATGCACGTTTAGCTGGGAAAGATGGCGAGCAAAAAATTTCTCGTGATAAACATGGGAATCGGGTTAAAACACCTGAAGTGGTTAAAGAAGTTGAGTCAGGTGAAAACATCACGCTGAGTATCGATTCACGTTTACAATATATTATGTATCGCGAATTAACGGCTGTTGGTGTCGCAAATAATGCACGTTCAGCATCAGCTATTGCAGTTGATGTGAAAACAGGTGAGATTTTGGCACTGAGCAGTTGGCCTTCTTATAATCCGAATGATAAAGATGGTTTGCATAATAAAGATGCGATGCGTAACCGTGGTGCGATTGATATGTTTGAACCAGGTTCAACCATGAAGCCATTTACGATCTCTGCTGCTTTGGAAACAGGTAAATATAGTCCGACCTCTATTGTGAATACCTCTCCTGGTTCTATGTTATTAGGTCGGCATACCATTCGTGATACCCATAACTATGGTGCGCTCACAGTGACAGGCGTGATTATTAAATCCTCGAATGTGGGTTCAGCAAAAATTGCCTTATCGTTGCCTAAAGATACATTGCCCGCATTTTTCAAACGTGTTGGATTTGGTCAACGTTCAGCTGTTAAATTCCCTGGTGAAAGTGGTGGATTGATTGCACCAACAGATCGTCTGAATTCAGCGCAAATTGGAACCATGGCATATGGTTATGGTCTAAATGCAACCATTTTGCAGTTGGCACAGGGCTATGCCATGTTGGCAAATCACGGTGTGAAAAATCCTCTTAGTTTATATAAATTAGATGGCCAGGCAAAAGGTGAACAAGTTTTAGAGCCTAAAATCGCGGATGAAGTTTTATTGATGCTTGAGCAAGTGACCATGCCAGGTGGTACTGCGAAACAAGCCAATATTGCAGGCTATCGTGTCGGTGGTAAAACAGGTACAGCACATAAATTACGTCCAGACCACAAAGGTTATTCAAATACAGAATATCGTGCATTATTTGCAGGTGTTGCACCGATCAGTGATCCGCGTTTAGCGATTATTGTAGTGGTAGAAAACCCTCGTGGGCAATATTACGGTGGTTTGGTGGCTGCGCCAGTATTTGCCAAAATTATGCAAGAATCTTTACGTTTAATGAATGTGCCTTTAGATAAACCGCTTGAAACAGCAAAATCTCCATAATTAGGTGAAATATGACAATTTGTTTTCAAGACATTGATAAAGTCGAAAATCTGCAAGTTTGGATGACTGAACCTTTTTATGGATTTTGTTTAGATAGTCGTTATGTTGAGCAAGGGCAAATTTTTATTGCCCTGACAAGTTATTCTCAACCTGAAAAAGCAGTGGAATTTGCACGAATTGCGCAATCTAAAGGTGCGCTTGCTGTAATCAGTGAAATAGATTTAGGTCTAGAGAATAATTGGGTGTGTACTGACGTTCGTCATTTAATGGGTACGTGGCAAAAGCAATATTTACAAGCAACAGATCCTATCGTGCCTGTTCGTATTTTGGCTGTAACAGGAACCAATGGTAAAACCACGATTTCTCGTTTAGTGGCTGAATTGATTGCTTTACAAGGTCGCGCTTGCGCTGTGATGGGGACAACAGGAAATGGTATTTTACCCAATCTAGAGTCATCTACACACACCACATTAGATGCATTACATTTACAAAATTTACTGCATAACTTTGCCAAGCAAGGTGCTGAATTTACTTCGCTTGAAGCAAGTTCGCATGGTTTGGAGCAAGGTCGTTTAAACGGTTGTGAGATTGAAATTGCAGCATATAGTAATTTAAGTCGTGACCATTTGGATTATCACGGTACGCTTGAAGCTTATGCAGAAGCAAAATCACGTTTATTTAAATTTCCAAATTTAAAAGTAGCGGTCATTAATATTGATGATGAACACGCACAGATCATGTTGGATGCAGCAAATGCTAATCCATCCCATCCAAAAGTACTCAGGTATTCGACCAGTCAAACTGCAGATTATCAAGTTTTTGATATTCAATATAGTTTGAATGGTGCAACCTTCCAGCTTAAAACAATAACAGGCGAGTTCAAGATTCACAGTCCGCTGCTTGGGCATTTTAATATAGAAAATTTAGTAGTCAGTTTAATTGTTGCAGAGCAAGCAGGTTTTGAATTGTCTAAGTTAATTGCGACTGTACCTCAGTTACAAGGTGCACCGGGACGTATGCAAGTGATTCGTGATCAAGATCGTCTGTTTATCGTGGATTATGCACATACACCAGATGCTTTGACACAAGTGTTAAAAACCTTAAAGCGTCATGTTGAAAATCAATTATGGGCTGTCTTTGGCTGTGGTGGTGATCGTGATCGTGGTAAACGTCCACTGATGACGCAAGCTGCTTTAGAGCAAGCCAACCCTATCATCATTACTTCAGATAACCCACGGACAGAAAATCCAGAACAAATTTTTGCGGATATGAAGCGAGATATGGATTTTAGTCAACATGATGTACATGAAATTCACGATCGCCGTGAAGCGATTAAATATGCAGTAAAGCATGCTCAATCGGGTGATATTGTTGTCATTGCTGGAAAAGGGCATGAGAACTATCAGGAAATTGATGGTGTACGCCATTGGTTTGATGATGTTGTTGAAGTGCAATCCGCTATTGATGCGCAACATCATCAACCTGATTCAGCTTATCCAGCTCAGTAGGAAGAAGAAATGCACACCTCGACCACCAGTACTTTGCCTTTGGAGCCATGGTCAGCAGAACAACTCGCTGAAGCGACTCAAGGTTATTGGTATTTAGATCATGCACCACAAGGTGATATTAAGCGTATTTTGACAGACTCCCGTCATGCGGAATCTGGTGATGCATTTTTAGCACTCAAGGGTGAACGTTTCGATGCACATGATTTTATTCAACAGGTTGTGGACAATGGTTGCCAAATCGCAATCGTGAGCCATCCTGTTGATATCAATATTCATCAGCTGGTGGTGAAAGATACACGTTTGGCATTGGGGTATTTAGGTGCTTATCGTCGTGCACAGCATCCACACTTAAAAGTGATTGCACTTACAGGCAGTAGTGGTAAAACCACAACCAAAGAAATGTTGGGTAGTATTCTTTCACGTTTGGCACCAACGCTCATTACGCGTGGCAATCTAAATAATGATTTAGGTGTGCCGATGATGTTGCTTGAGTTACGTGCTGAACATCAATATGCAGTCATGGAGCTTGGTGCAAGTCATCAAGGTGAAATTGATTACACTTCAAACTTAGTGCAACCACATGTTGCAGGTATTCTTAATATTGGAACTGCACATTTAGGTGAATTTGGTGGGCGTGAAGGTATTTGCCGTGCGAAATCTGAAATTTATGCACATATTAATCCAGCAGGTATTTCAATTGTCCCTGCTGAAGATGATTTTGTTGATGCAATACGTCAAGCCATTCAAACTAAAAAAACATTAAGCTTTGGTGTTGGTGGTAATGTTTTTGCAACTGAAATTGAATTATTGGCACAGTCTGCAAACTTTATCATGAATACACCCACAGGTAATGTTCAGATCCAGTTGCCATTTGCAGGTCTACATAATGTGCATAATGCTGAGGCAGCAACAGCTTTTGCACTCGCCATTGGTATTTCACTGAATGATATTGTCATCGGACTTGAGACGGCACAAGGTGCCAAAGGTCGATTGAATTTCATCAACAAAGCGAATCATTTATTTATTGATGATACTTATAATGCCAATCCAACATCGATGCGCGCCGCAGCTGAAGTATTAGCGCAACAGCAAGGCATTAAAGTCTTGGTGATGGGTGATATTGGTGAACTTGGTGCATCAGCCGCACAACAACATTATATGCTAGGGCGTGATTTAGTTGCTCAGGGTGTACATTTTGTTGTTGCAGTTGGTGAGTTTGCGCCTGCTGCGTTAGAAGGTGCGCGTAGTACTCAATATGGTAAAAAAATGCAGGCTTTTTTAACACAAGCCCAAGCACTTCCTTTTTTAATGAGTTTGGTCGAAACACATCAACCCCAGTCCATGAGTTTCCTGTTTAAAGGTTCTCGTTATACCCATATGGAAACGTTGATGGCTGATTTGATGGAGAAATTTTAATGCTGTTATGGTTATTTGAACATTTGGCAGGTTATAACAATACCTTTCAGGTGGTTCGGTATTTATCTTTACGTGCATTGCTGAGTGTTTTGACAGCATTGGCGATTGGATGGGCTTTGGGTCCAGTCATGATCCGTAAATTACAAGCCTTGAAATATGGGCAAGCTGTAAGTTCATTTGCACCAGAAAATCATGCTAAAAAAATGGGTACACCGACCATGGGTGGGATATTAATCCTACTTTCAATCGGGATTAGTACCTTACTTTGGGCAGATTTATCTAATCCCTATGTCTGGATTGTACTTGCTGTGATGATTATTTTTGGTGCAGTGGGTTGGGCGGATGACTGGATTAAAGTTCGCTATAAAGACAACGCTGGCTTACCTGCGAAGAAGAAATTTTTCTGGACCTCAGTGGGTTCAATTGGTGCAGGGATTGCTTTATATGTGATTGCAATACAACAGCCCAATCCTGAACATACTGCAAATATGTTAGATTTGCTTATTCCTTTTTTTAAAGATCTCAGTATTCCCTTATCTTCTGTTCCATTGGGCATTGGTTTTATCATTTTCACTTACTTAGTGATTAATGGTGGCTCAAATGCGGTGAACTTAACAGATGGCTTGGATGGTTTGGCGATTATGCCAATTGTTCTGGTTGCAGCAGGTCTAGGCGTATTTGCATATTTAGCAGGTGATATTCGTTTTGCAACGTATTTGCATATTCCTTATGTGAAATACACATCTGAACTTGTGATTATTTGTGCAGCAATGATTGGTGCAGGCTTGGCATTTCTTTGGTATAACGCACATCCTGCGCAAATATTTATGGGTGATGTCGGGGCATTATCATTGGGTGCAATGTTGGGTACAATTGCAGTGATGGTCCGTCAAGAAATTGTTTTTGCAATTATGGGCGGTGTATTTGTTATCGAAGCTATTTCTGTATTCTTACAAATTGGTTCACTACGAATGCGCAATAAACGTGTATTCCTTATGGCGCCTTTACATCATCATTATGAGAAAAAAGGCTGGCGTGAAACACAAGTGGTTATTCGTTTCTGGATTATTACAATTATGCTGGTAGTTTTAGGTCTAATGACTTTAAAATTGCGTTAAGCAAAAAATGATTTTAAAAGTCGGCATTTGCTCCCACATTTGCCGATTTTTTTATGGCTGACGATTAAGTTCTGGAGAAAATGATGAATCTGCTGATGTGTCCTGTATGTCGTCAGGCATTGGTACTGATAGATAAAACGTGGCAGTGTGAATTGAAGCATAGTTATGATGTTGCGAAACAAGGCTATGTAAATTTACATGTGGTACAGCATAAGCACAGTAAAAATCCAGGTGATACGCCTGAATCTGTCGATGCTCGTCGTCAATTTTTAAGTGCAGGTTTTTATCAACCTTTACAAGAAGCTGTTGTGAATATTTTACAAGATCTTCAGGTGGATAATTTGCTGGATATTGGCTGTGGCGAAGGCTATTACACAGATGCAATGCAAAAAAAAGTTATGCAATGCATCGGTGTAGATATAGCGAAAAATGCTGTACAAGTTGCAGCGAAGTTAAATAAGGCAGTGACTTGGGTGGTGGGAACGGGTGCAACTTTACCTGTTTTAGATCATTCTATTGATATCTGTACCAGTTTATTTAGCCCGATTCCGCAACAGGAAATTTTACGCGTACTGAAATCTAAAGCTTATTTATTGGTGGTTACACCAGCGCCACAACATTTATATGCCATGCGTGAAGCTTTATTTGATGAAGTTAAACCCCATGATCCACAGAAATTTGTTGAACAATTACAGGCTGATTTTGAGCTGATAGAGCAACCTATTGTGGAGTCGGATTTTACCTTAGATCAGCAACAATTGAAAAATCTGATCGCGATGACACCTTATGCATATAAAGCTAAAGCTGATAAGCGTTTAGCTTTAGAACAGCAACAACAAACCACGTTAAAAGCCAGTTTTCAAATTTATCTTTTTCAGAAGAAATAAATAGATTAAAGAATTAATTCGGCGCTTAGAATTACAATTTAAGGAAGTAAAAAAGCCATCCGAAGATGGCTTTTTTTATAGTTTAATGAAATTTATTGCACTTCATTAATCAAGTTTTCTAAGGAGTCTCTGGATTCTCGTTTCACCGATGGAGTTCCTTGGTTTAATGCAGGTGGTGCATTATTAGAAGGTTTGAGAGATTTCTCCTCATCATCAGGTAAATCATCAAAGTCATTCGATGGATTACGCTTCGGTGCAACAGGTGCGGGACGATAAATTGGTCGAGCAAGAGGAGGAGAACTACGATAGTCATCCTTCTGCTCAGCTTCTATCTGTGGTTGTTGCCCTCGCTGTTCTCTAGAAAGAGGATCTTTGGCATTTTTATCAAAATGCACCCATGAAGAAGGCGTTCCCGCTAAAGCTTTATCCATGAAGTTTGTCCACACAGGTAATGCTGCAATACCACCATACTCACGACGACCTAAAGTCGTGGGTTGATCAAATCCAACCCATGTAATTGCAACGAGTTTGCCATTAAAGCCTGCAAACCACGCATCTTTCGCATCATTGGTTGTTCCTGTTTTACCACCAATATCATCACGACCAATTTTCAATGCTGCCCGACCTGTACCATGCACAATCACATCATGCAGAATATTTGCCATATCAAATGCAGATTGAGATTTAAGAATGCGTTGTGCTTGACGATATTTACTTTGCTCTTCTTTGCTCAGTTTACTCGTAGTTTTAGTATCAGTTTTGGTCTGATTGGTGACCTCAATCACTTCATCATCTGGAGTAATCGCTTCTTGGTCAACATCCACATCTTTGCCATTGATACATGGAATGCAAGCATATTCAGGATTCGATTCGTAGATTACTTTACCAAATGCATCTTCAATTCGATTAATGAAGTGAGGTTGCACGCGATACCCACCATTGGCAATAGCCGCATAACCAGTCGCCATTTGTACAGGTAACACTTGTGGTGTACCTAGTGCAATGGTGAAATTACGAGGAATCTGATTTTCTTGAAGTCCAAAATCCATAAGCAATTGTCGAGCACGTTCAATACCAACTTCTTGTAACAATCGAACAGAAACGGTATTTCGAGATAGATATAACGCACGACGCAACGGAATCATACCTAAATAGCGACCATCAGAGTTTTTAGGTGTCCATTTACCAATGGTAATTGGGCTATCATTCACCATGGTATAAGGGGTCATGCCTCGTTCAAGTGCTAAAGCATAAATAAACGGCTTAATGGTTGAACCAGGTTGACGCCAGCCTTGTAAAGCACGGTTAAATTTAGACTGATAGAAATTATATCCGCCAACGATTGCCTCAATTGAGCCATCATTCGGATTAATTGCGATCAATTGCCCTTGCACTTTTGGAATTTGAATTAATGACCATGCCGTTTTTTCAGCATTGGGTCTTAGGCGGATGATGTCTTTCACTTTAACAATTTGTGATGCATTACTTGGAGCACCACCGACACTATTTGCATTGCGGTAAGGTCTTGCCCATGACATTCCAGACCATGGCACAGTGACTTTGGTACCATCCTGCATCAAAGCTTCAAAACTACTGCTATTGACTTTGATCACTTCAGCAGGGTAGGTGTTTGCATAAGCGATAAATTCTTTTAAAGGTTTATCATGTGCTTCAGCACCACGCCAACCATGACGACGATCATAATCTTCAAGCCCTTTCTGTACAGAGTCTTCTGCAAAAGCCTGACGTTTACTGTCTACAGTTGTATAAACTTTATAACCAGAATCGACTGCTTGTTCACCAAATTTTTCAACCAATTCAGAGCGAACCATTTCCCCTACATAGGGAAATTTATTACTCACTCCACGATCTGGCATGTTCAGGCTAACAGGCTCAGCCACTGCTTTCTTATATTCAGCTTGGTTGATGTAACCCAATTGCAGCATACGACCCAAAATCCAGTTGCGACGTTCTAAAGCACGTTCAGGATTGACCACTGGGTTGTATTTTGACGGTGCTTTAGGTAAACCTGCAATCATCGCCATTTGTGCTGTGCTGAGTTGATCTAAGCTTTTGTCATAATAAATCTTCGCAGCAGCAGCAATACCGTACGCATTTTTACCTAAGAAAATTTTGTTGACATATAACGTTAAAATTTCTTCTTTTGATAAATTTTGTTCTATT
Organism: Acinetobacter sp. ANC 3832; assembly: GCF_002135415.1. Lineage (GTDB taxonomy): Bacteria > Pseudomonadota > Gammaproteobacteria > Pseudomonadales > Moraxellaceae > Acinetobacter. The sequence goes on along the minus strand of NZ_NEGJ01000002.1, from coordinate 203,154 downwards.
TTTCGAGCTAAAAAAACTTCCGTTAATTTACGTTTTAAAGTTCGTTCAGAAGATAGATAGTAGTTTTTTGCTACTTGCATTGTGATGGTTGAACCACCAGTTTGCACATTTGAGCCTGTCACACTTTCACTAACTGCTCGACCTAAGCCTTTGAAGCTAATGCCGCTGTGTTCAAAAAAGGAGGAATCTTCAGCAGCTAAAAAGGCATGGATGAATGTTGGTGGGATTTGTTTATATTCCACAGGCACGGAAAGTTTGCCACCATATTCTGCAATCAGCTGGTTATCTGCAGTATAAACCTGCAGTGGTTTCAGTAATGGCGCCTTCTTTAAGGAACTCATTTCTGGAAGGGATGGGGCAATATAGAGATACATGCCATAAAAGCCCATCGGAATTGCGATTAAGATAATAATAATCAGCAAAAAAAAGGGGTGAATATAACCTAAACGAGATAGCTTTTTCATAACAAGTAAGTTTTAATAAGAGCTAATGGCAAACTAATTAATGGTCAGTATAGCTTTTCATTTGACGGATTGTTAGATGAGATATTGTATCTGGGAAAAAATTAAGACCAGCTGTATTTAGTTTGTATTATTGTTGGGGATAAAAAAATAATAGGAATTGTATCGTGCTTAGACTATATCGTAAGCCAAATAAGGGGTTGATAGGGGTAGATATTAGTTCTACTTCTGTAAAGTTATTAGAACTCTCTGTTAAGAACGGTCGTTACTGGGTTGAAAGTTATGGATTAAGTCCATTATTAGAGGGGAGTGTGGTTGAGAAAAACATTCTCAACCCAGAAGCAGTTTCAGACGCTTTAGAACGTGCGCTGAATATTGCCAACCCTCAATCACAGAATGTTGCTGTTGCTGTGCCTACATCCATGGTGATTCATAAAGTCATCGAAATGGATGCGGACATGGGTGATGAAGAGCGCGAAATTCAGATTCGAATGGATGCTGAGCAATACATTCCGTTTCCCCTTGATGAAGTCAGTTTAGATTTTGAAGTATTGTCTGATAAATTGGCAAACCCAAATCGTGTCAATGTACTCTTGGTTGCTACACGCACTGAGAATATTGAATCTCGGGTTGAAGTTGTTGAAATTACAGGGTTAACACCAAAAATTGCAGATGTTGAAAGTTACGCATTAGAACGTGCATTTGAAGTGTTCTCTGATACGTTACCTATTGGGGTAAATATGGTTGGTGTGCTTGATATCGGGCATACGATGACCACATTGTCAGTGATGCAGAATGGCAAAATTATTTATACACGTGAACAAGTCTTTGGCGGTAAACAACTGACACAAGATGTGCAAAATCGTTATGGATTATCTTATGGTGAAGCAGGTCGAGCAAAAAAAGACCGTACTTTACCCGATGATTATGAAACAGAAGTACTGACTCCATTCCTTGAAGCAGTTGTTCAACAAGCCGCACGATCATTACAATTCTTTTTTTCTTCGTCACAATTTAATGAAATTGATCATATTTTATTGGCGGGTGGTAATGCCAATATTCCGGGTCTCTCTAAATTATTACAACAAAAACTAGGCTATCGGGTGACTATTGCCAATCCATTTTTACAGATGGGTTTCTCACCACAAATTGATCTTAAAAAAATAGAAAATGATGCACCGTCTTTAATGGTTGCATGTGGCTTAGCGTTGAGGAGTTTTGATTAATGGCAAAGATTAACTTACTCCCTTGGCGTGATGAGCTAAGAGAACAAAGAAAGAAACAATTCGTCGCAATCTGTGTCGGTATTGCATTACTTGGCTTGGTTGCCGTCATGTTGGCTTGGTTTTATTTTGATCACAAACTAGAAGATCAAGAGCAAGCGAACCAATTGATCACCAATACCAATCAGAATTTAGATACGCAATTAAAAACGCTTGATGGCTTACAAGAACGTCGAAATGCAATTATTGAGCGAATGAAGCTGATCCAAGGTTTACAAGGACAACGACCTGTAACAGTGCGTTTGGTTGATGAGTTGGTTCGTGTTATTCCATCAGCAATGTATGTCACTAAGTTTAGTCGTGTAGGTGATAAGTTTACGATTGAAGGTAAAGCAGAAAGTCCAAATACAGTTGCTGAATTATTGCGAGGCTTGGAAGCATCACAATGGTATAGAAATGCATTTATGAATTCATTCCTTGCAGCTGAAGAAAACAAAAATAAAGGTACAACGTCGATTGTGCCTAGAGTTGAAGAATCTTACGGAAGTTTTGTCGTGAGTGTGGATTTAGGTGAAATCGCACTTCCTTCTGCTGATGAAAGCTCGGATAAAGCGAATGTAGGAGGTGCAAAATGAGCCGTAATGAATTAAATAAAACTGACTCGGAACACGAAGCACCTCAAAAGAAAAAAATGTCTGTTGAAAAGTTTTTCCAGCAGTTCAATACATTAGATATGAATAATTATGGTAGTTGGCCGATGTCGGTCAAATTTACCTGTTGGTTATTTCTATTTTTTGTGGTCTGTTCAATTGGATATTTTTTAGCAATTAAACCTAAATTAGACACCATTGAAACAGCCCAAGCTCAAGAACAAAATTTATTAAATGAATTTAAAGAAAAAGATTCTAAACTTAGAAATTTGCAACAATATCAAACGCAACTGCAACAGATGGAAGCAAATTTCAATCAACAGTTAGAACAGTTGCCTAAAGAAACGGAAATTCCGAGCTTGGTTGAAGATATCAACGTGACAGGCGTTAGCTCAGGATTGAAGTTTAAAAATATTCGTTTGGAAAATGAAGTTAAGCAAGAGTTCTTTATAGAACAGCCAATTTCAATTGAAGCAACAGGCGACTACCACTCATTTGGAAGTTTTGTCAGTGGAATTGCAGCTTTACCACGAATCGTAACATTGCATGATTTTACAATTACAGCGACCCAGAGTCAGGATAAAAAATCTGATATTCCTGTCGTTGATTATTCTCTTAAGGCTAAAACTTACCGTTATGTAGGGGCAGATGATACAGCTAAGGCAGATGTACAGACACCTGCGAGTCAATCGGGAGGGCAACAAAAATGAAAATAATTAAAATAGCTAGTGGTTTGATTATTGCTGTTTCATTGATTGGTTGTGATTCTCGAATTGATGCGGTTAATCAAGAAATGGCAAATATTAGAAGTCAACAGCCTTTACCTATAGAAGCGGCTCCAGTTTTTGCGCCAGTCCCAAGTTTTAATTATTCAGCACAACAACTTCGTAGCCCATTTATGCCAGGGTCATTGGCGAATGAGTTGAAGATTATGTCTGGAAAGCGTGTTTATCCAAATTTTTCTCGTCAAGCTCAACCGCTAGAAAGTTATGCGATTGAAACGCTGAATATGAAAGGCAGTATGAAAGGTAATGATGGTCAAGTGATCGCATTAATCCAAACGCCTGATGGTCAAATTGAGCGAGTTCAACGAGGTAATTATTTGGGTGTCAATCAAGGACGAATTGTTGATATTTCGCCGACGCGTATTGATCTGATAGAAATTGTGCCTGATGGTCGAGAGGCTTATATCGAAAGACCAAGAAGCTTAGTTCTTCTCGGGCCAACAGATTGAGATTAAATTAAGGAATAAAAATGAAAAATAGTGTGCAAAAATTCTTAAGTGGGGACGGTAAATTCATGAGTAGTCATCTTCGTCAATTTTCTATGGCAGTTGTATCTGTTGCGATCATGCAAGTGGTATCTGCACAAGTAACCATGACCAATGTGGTACCGATGCAGGTTGCGGGTCAAGGAACAGAAATCCGTGTGATGTTTAATGGCTTGCCTCCTCAGCCACAAGCGTATCAGGTAGAAAATCCATCTCGATTGATTTTAGATTTTAATCAAGCTAAACAGTCTTTAAGCCAAACCGCTATTCCAGTGGCGACCACTGAAGCAAGTTCAATTGATGTCGCTTCTGATGAGCAACGCGCACGTTTAACTGTCAATTTAAATGAGAAAAGTGCTTTTACAACACGTGTAGAAGGCAATACTTTTATTCTTAAAATTAACAAAGAAGGGCAAACATCGAGCCTACCTAACTTAGCACCTGTTGCAAATATTCAGAGACAAGGCGTGTCTGATATTGGCTTTCAACGTGGAAATAATGGTGAAGGTTTAGTTGGAATTAATTTGGCTGGTCCAAATACCCCAGTTGATGTGCAACAACAAGGCAGTAAAGTTGTTGTTCGACTTCTGGGGAATAAGCTTCCAGCACATCTTGTGCGTCGTTTGAATGTGAACGATTTTTCAACTCCAGTTTCTGTGATTGATGCTTATAATGAAGGTCAAAATGGGGTGATTACCATTCAGTCTTCAGGTAGCTATGAATATATGGCTTACCAAGCTGAGAATAAATTAACCATCAGTTTAAAACGCCCAGAAGAAAAGAAAGGTTTAAAGAATCCGCAATCTGCAAATGCATATGCTGGTAAGAAAATTTCCTTAGATTTTCAAGATATTGAAGTTCGTAGAGTATTACAATTATTGGCAGATTTTACTGGGATCAATATGGTTGCTGCCGATACCGTACAAGGCAATATTACCCTACGTTTAAAAGATGTTCCTTGGGACCAAGCTCTTGATATTATTTTAAAAACCAAAAACTTAGATAAGCGTCGTAATGGTAGTGTAATTTGGATTGCACCTGTTACTGAGCTCATTAAATCAGAAGAAGACGAAGCAAAAGCACTTGCACAAAGTGTAAAGTTATCACCGTTGCAAACTGAATATATTCAATTGAATTATGCCAAGGCAATTGATATTGAAAAGCTGATTACTCAAGGTAAAAGCAATGGTAATTCTAGTTCTGGGAATGCATCAGATCCATTGGGTGATAGTGTCGGTTCTCTTTTAAGTCCTCGTGGAACAATTTCGACAGATCCTAGAACAAATACATTAATTATTAATGATACAGCACAAAAAATTGATCAAATTCGTAAAATGATTGATTTGCTTGATGTCTCTGTTAAGCAAGTCATGATTGAGGCGCGTATTGTTCGAGCAACCACAGATTTTACCAAAGAAATGGGGGTGAAATGGGGGATTTTATCTCAAGGAGTTACTCGAAATAATGATCTACTCGTAGGTGGTAGTGATACGACTTTGTGGGATTTAAAAACACCTGATGATGATGGGAAATATACCATTCAACGTCCAGATAATCTCAATGTGGATTTAGGTGTGACAGCAGCGGGTGCAAGCCGTATCGCATTTGGTTTGATTAGTTTATCTGATTTTATGTTGGATTTAGAATTATCGGCTTTACAGGCAGATGGTTATGGTGAAGTGATTTCAACGCCGAAAGTTTTAACAGCTGATAAGCAAAAAGCCAAAGTAGAGTCAGGTTTCCAAATTCCATACCAATCTTCAGAGGGTGGTGGTGCAAATGCAGTATCAAAAACTGAATTTAAAGATGTCGTATTAAGTTTAGATGTGACACCAAGTATTACGCCTGATGGTAAGGTGCAAATGGGGTTAGATATTTCGAGTGACAGTATTGCTGGAGTTACTTCTGGCGGAGAATTTTATCTAGCTAAAAATAAAATCAATACCAATGTACTGGTTGAAAATGGTGAAACAGTGGTTCTTGGTGGGATTTTTGAACAGGAAACTATTAATAAGCAGACCAAAGTTCCATTCTTTGGTGATATTCCTTATATCGGACGTTTGTTCCGTAAAGATGCTAAATCAGAGAATAAACGTGAGCTGTTGATTTTTGTGACACCACGAATTGTTAATGACAGTCAAACCAGAAATCATTAATATACTTTCAATGAAAGCAATTCAATAGGTGACTCCTTGCAAAGCAAAGAGTTTGAGTCCCTACCAAACATTTATTTGGTAGGGCCCATGGGCGCAGGGAAAACTACAGTGGGTCGGCATTTGGCAGACTTATTGGGGCGTGAATTTTTAGATAGTGATCATGAAATTGAACGTAAGACAGGTGCAACCATTCCATGGATTTTTGAAAAGGAAGGTGAACTTGGCTTTCGTTCGCGTGAAACAACAGTCATAGAAGACCTTACCTCAAAAAAAAATTTGGTCGTTGCAACGGGTGGTGGTGCTGTCACCCAAGTGGAAAATCGCGAATTTCTCAATCATCGTGGAATTGTGATTTATCTTTACACTCCTGTAGAAATTCAACTACAGCGAACTTATCGCGATAAAAATCGTCCGCTTCTTCAAGTCGAAAATCCTGAAAAAAAATTAAGAGATCTGCTCAAAGCTAGAGATCCGCTTTATCGCGAAGTTGCACATTATATTATTGAAACAAATCAGGGTGCTGCACGTGATTTAGCACAAAATATTTTACAGTTAATTATTGCTGAAGAATTGAATTAAACACACGTTTATTGGCGTAGGAACTCATGCAAACTTTACACGTTGAACTTGGCGATCGTCGTTATCCTATCTTTATTGGTAGTCAATTAAATCCACAGCAATTACTTGAACCTTATATTAAAGGCAAGCAAGTGATGATTGTGACGAATACAACGGTTCAACCATTGTATTTAAAACATTATGTTGATGCTATAAGCGCTTTGGGTAAAAAAGTTGAGACGTGTGTATTAGCTGATGGTGAAAAATATAAAAATATTGAACACCTTAATTTAATTTTTGATGCTTTGTTGGAAACTGGTTTTAATCGAGATTGCACTGTTTTGGCTCTTGGCGGTGGTGTGATTGGTGATATGGCAGGTTTTGCTTCTGCATGTTTTCAGCGCGGTGTGTATTTTATTCAAGTACCAACAACATTATTGTCTCAGGTAGATTCAAGTGTCGGTGGTAAAACAGGGATTAATCACCTTCTTGGGAAGAATATGATTGGTGCTTTTCAACAGCCGCAAGTGGTTTTGGCTGATATGGCACAATTAAATACCTTGCCTGATCGTGAACTTTCCGCAGGTTTGGCGGAAGTAATTAAATATGCACTTTTAGGTGATGTTGAGTTTTTGGCATGGCTTGAAGAACATATAGATGCTTTGGTCGCGCGTGATTCTGCTTTATTGGCTGAGGCTGTCTATCGTTCATGTGCTCACAAAGCACGAATTGTTGCCAATGATGAAAAAGAGCAAGGTGAGCGTGCATTATTAAATTTAGGGCATACTTTTGGACATGCTATAGAGTCGTACTTGGGCTATGGTGTGTGGTTGCATGGCGAAGCTGTAGCAACAGGTATGGTGATGGCTGCCGATTTATCACATCGAATGGGCTGGATTTCATCTGAAGATTTAGCGCGTACAAAAAAGATTATTCATCGAGCAAATTTGCCTGTAGCATGTCCTCAAATTCCACTTGATGCGTTTTTATCATATATGTCTCATGATAAAAAAGTATTGAATGGGCAGTTGCGCTTAGTTCTGATGAAACAATTGGGCTGTGCAATTATAACTAAAGACTTTGATGTGGAATTGATGAAACAAGCAATTCTTGCAAATCAAATTTAAGATAAAGGTAACACCATGCGAGCAGTCCGTTTAAATTGGCAAAATATTCGACAATATATTTGGTTGATTGGTGGGTTGCTCTGTCTTTTGGTTGCACTTATTTTCTGGGTAATGACGGATACTAAATCTTTGGTCACAACCGAAAATCCAATTGAAGATTCACAAGTGCAAATTCAATCTGAGAAAGTCACTGCAACAACACATTTAGGTAGCTTGACGGATGAAGTAAGACCACTAGAACAAACAACACGTATGGTCGCTTCAGGCAATCACGGGGTTGAGTTTCGTGGCACAAAATTTATTCAAGAAAATAAAAAAAATTGGACACTTGAACTTTTCCGTACAACTGACGAAGACATCATTAAAAGTTTTTTATTAAAACAAATAGATCGTAAAAATTTCATTTATTTTCGTTTAAGTGGTGAAAATCAGGCTGAACAATATGTTTTAGCGTATGGCGTATTTAAAAGTGATGCGGAAGCTAAAACCCAGCTGACACAATTAAGTTTGGGTTTGCCTGCTTCAGTACATCCTAAAGCGATACAAATTGATCAATATGTGCCTTTGGTGAATGATTTAGGTGCAGATGAAATGCAGGGTGGTAGTAATAAGCTGTATGAAGTGAAGCTAAAATCTGCGCCATTACCGATCATTGATGAAACTTTATTGCCAAAACCAGTGGTGGCTTCTCCAATTACAAGCGCAATGGAAACCGCAACAAAGACAACAATTACACGTAAAGATCAACAAGGTCAGGTGGTTGATGTGCAACGCTCACAATCGACTGTGAATCAGGGGCAAGCAGAACAACCTAAAGCCAAAGAAAATGGTGCTGCTGAGAAAAAACCTGTACAACATGAAATAAGTGATCCATTTAACTAAAAGTGGTTCTAAAATAGCGCAAATTAAGTTATAAAAATAAGCATACCGCACAATAATGGTGCGGTATGTTTGAATAAGATGATTCACTAAAAAATACTAATGCTTTTATTTCACGATATTTAAATCGTTTCGTAAATAAAAATAAGGTTTGGCATATTTTTTGCTTTATTGGTGCACTAATTGAGTTAATAGTCCCTATTTTGGCGCGAAACGATTCAATTAGTGTGCGATTTAAGTGAGTTCATTTGCTTTAAAGAAGTGCAAAGCTTGTAAAACAATTTTGCAATTAAAGTGAATACTGACTGGAGCAAGATCATCGTTCAGTGTTTTACTGAAGATGTAGAGCAGGCTCTAAAGAAGTCGTGATTTTGATAATTTGAATGTTTTTGCCCTAAGGGCCATGTTAAAAGAAGGGTACGCTATGCACATGCCATCGCCTAATACTGTAGCTCCCGCTCAAGGTTTATACCAACCGGATGAGTTTAAAGATAACTGTGGTTTCGGTTTGATCGCCCATATGCAGGGTGATGCAAGTCATGACTTAGTCAAGACCGCAATGCATAGTCTAAGTTGTATGACGCACCGTGGTGGTATTGCTGCAGATGGCAAAACAGGCGATGGTTGCGGACTATTATTGGCAATGCCAAAACAATTTTTCCGTGAAGAAGCAAAAAAACTCAGTGATATTACACTGAGTGAAGTTTTTGCTGTAGGTACAATTTTCTTAAGCTTAGATTCAGCGATTGCACAGAATGCAAAAAATATTTTAGCCAAAGAAATTGAATCTGAAGGTTTAAGAGTACTTGCTTGGCGTGTTGTGCCGACCAATATTGATGCTTTAGGTGAAATTGCTTTACGTTCTATGCCGGCTTTTGAGCAAGTGATTGTCAATTGCCCAATGGGTGTGGATGAAGTTGAATTTAACCGTAAATTATTTTTAGCACGTCGTCGTGCAGAGCAACTACTGAGCAATGACAAATCATTTTATGTAACTACATTGTCTTCAAATGTGATTACCTATAAAGGTTTGATGATGCCAGAAGCCATTGCTGACTTCTACACCGACCTTGCTGATGAACGTCTAAAATCACACATTGTAGTTTTTCACCAACGCTTCTCAACGAATACCTTGCCCCTTTGGCATTTGGCTCAGCCGTTCCGTTATCTTGCACACAATGGTGAAATTAATACCATTACGGCAAACCGTAACTGGGCAATGGCACGTGCACCTAAATTTGAAAACCCATTATTACCAGGCTTAGCCGATTTAAAACCTATTGTAAACCGCACTGGTTCAGATTCTTCAAGTATGGATAACATGCTTGAGATTCTTGTGGGCGGTGGCATGGATTTATTCCGCGCGCTTCGTATGCTTGTTCCGCCTGCTTGGCAGAATGTTGAAACTTTAGATGCTGATTTACGTGCATTTTATGAATTTAACTCTAAGCATATGGAAGCTTGGGATGGTCCTGCAGGTCTTGTGATTCAAGATGGTCGTCATGCAATTTGTATGCTTGACCGTAATGGTTTACGTCCGGCACGTTGGGTGATTACCAAAAATGGTTACATCACACTTGCATCAGAAATTGGGGTGTGGGGTTATGAACCTGAAGATGTAATTTCTAAAGGTCGTGTTGGTCCAGGTCAAATCTTGGTGATTGATACTTTGACGGGTAAATTGCTAGATACTAAAGATGTCAGCAATCATTTGAAAAGCATGCGTCCATACCGTGAATGGTTGCGTGCAAATTCAGTGCGTTTACAAGGTAGCCCTGAGCTTGAAGAATATTTATGTGACCAAGGCTTAAAAGGCGATGACCTCAAAGCGGCACAAAAAATGTTTATGGTGACCTTTGAAGAACGTGATCAATTGCTTCGTCCGATTGCTGAAAGTGGTCAGGAAGCAGTAGGTTCAATGGGTGATGATACACCGATGGCAGTATTGTCACGTCAGGTTCGTCATCTGTCTGACTATTTCCGTCAACAGTTTGCCCAAGTGACCAATCCACCGATTGATCCATTACGTGAATCGATTGTGATGTCTTTGGAAACGTGTTTGGGGCGTGAGCAAAATGTTTTTGAACAAAGCCCAGAACATGCGGATCGTTTAATTATTTCAAGCCCTGTTTTATCGAATTCTAAAATGCATCAAATGCGTACTTTAGGTCGTAAGGGTTATGAAATCGCAGATATCGATTTAAACTATGTAGAAACTGAAGGTCTGCAAGCTGCAATCACACGTATTTGCGAAGAAGCGGCTCAAGCCGTTCGTGATGGTAAAACCTTATTGGTGATTTCAGATCGAAAAATCCGTCAAGGTTATTTACCTGCGAACGCTGCGATGGTTACAGGTGCGATTCACCATTACTTGATTCAAGTGGGTTTACGTACGGATGCCAATATTATTGTCGAAACAGCACTGGCACGTGATCCGCATCAATTTGCTGTGATTCTTGGTTTTGGTGCAACGGCGATTTATCCATACTTGGCTTATGATGTGATCAATGATTTGATTGCCAAAGGCGAATTATTGGGTGATCCAATTCATGCACAAGCCAATTTCCGTAAAGGAATTGAGAAAGGCTTATTAAAAGTACTTTCGAAAATGGGTATTTCTACGGTTGCCTCTTATCGTGGTGGGCAATTATTTGAAGCTGTGGGTTTATCTTCTGAAGTGGTTGATCAATGTTTCCTTGGTGTACCAAGCCGTATTCAAGGTGCGACTTTTGTTGATCTGGAAAATGATCAGAAAAAATTAGCTGAAAATGCATGGAAAGCACGTAAGCCGATTGATCAAGGTGGTTTACTCAAGTTTGTGTTCGATAAGGAATATCATGCATTTAACCCTGATGTGATTAATGCACTGCATAAATCGGTACGTTCAGGGAATTATGCTGACTTTAAAGAATACGCTGAATTAGTGAATAATCGCCCAATCGCAACGATTCGTGATTTATTCAAATTAAAAACAGATAATTCAATTCCTTTAGAAGCTGTTGAATCTGTTGAAGCGATCTTGCCACGTTTCGATTCTGCTGGTATGTCTTTAGGTGCGTTGTCTCCTGAAGCACATGAAGCTATTGCGATTGCTATGAACACCATTGGTGGTCGTTCAAATTCAGGTGAGGGCGGTGAAGATCCTGCACGTTACGGTACGATTCGTAACTCGAAAATTAAACAAATTGCATCAGGTCGTTTTGGTGTAACACCTGCATATTTAACGTCTGCGGAAGTGTTACAGATCAAAGTGGCGCAAGGTGCAAAACCAGGTGAAGGTGGTCAGTTGCCGGGTGGTAAAGTGAATGGCTTAATTGCACGTTTACGTTACTCAGTGCCGGGTGTAACGCTGATTTCACCGCCACCGCATCATGATATTTATTCAATTGAAGATTTATCACAATTGATCTTTGATTTAAAACAAGTCAATCCACAAGCGATGGTCTCTGTGAAACTGGTTTCAGAGCCGGGCGTAGGAACCATTGCTGCAGGTGTTGCAAAAGCCTACGCTGATTTCATTACTATTTCAGGTTATGACGGTGGTACAGCTGCATCGCCACTTTCCTCGATTCACCATGCGGGTTCGCCTTGGGAATTAGGTTTAAGTGAAGCGCATCAAGCACTTCGTGTGAATGACTTACGTGGCAAAGTTCGTGTACAAACCGATGGTGGTTTAAAAACAGGTTTAGATGTTGTTAAAGCAGCTATCTTAGGTGCAGAAAGCTTCGGTTTTGGTTCTACACCAATGATCGCATTGGGTTGTAAATATCTTCGTATTTGCCACTTAAATAACTGTGCAACAGGCGTGGCAACACAACAGGATCATTTACGTCAGGAACACTATATTGGTGAACCTGAAATGCTGATCAATTTCTTCCACTTTATTGCAGAAGAAACGCGTGAATGGTTAGCAGCTTTAGGTGTATCTTCACTGAAAGATTTGATTGGTCGTACAGATTTACTTGAAGTATTACCAGGTGATACAGCTAAACATGCACATTTAGATTTAAGTGCTTTGTTAACATCGCATCCATCTGCTGAAGGTAAAGCGCAATATTGCCAAGTTCAAGGCAATGCACCGTTTGATAAAGGTGTTCTTGCTGAGAAAATGGTAAGCCAAATGCTTCCTGCAATTGAAGCGGGTACAGGTGGTGATTATCACTTCAAGATTGGTAACTGTGACCGTTCAATTGGTGCACGTATTTCAGGTGAAATAGCGCGTCGCTATGGCAACTTGAGCATGGAAGCGCATCCAGTGGTGATGAACTTGAAAGGTACTGCGGGTCAGTCCTTAGGTGTTTGGAATGCAGGTGGTCTTCACATCAAATTAGAAGGTGATGCGAACGATTACGTGGGTAAAGGTATGGCAGGTGGTCGTGTATCCATCTTCCCACCAAAAGGTTCACCATTCCAAACCCAAGAAACTGCAATTATCGGTAACACCTGTTTATATGGTGCGACTGGTGGTAAAGTTTTTGCTGCGGGTACAGCAGGTGAGCGTTTTGCAGTACGTAACTCAGGTGCTTTCGCTGTAATTGAAGGTGCAGGTGATCACTGTTGTGAATATATGACGGGTGGTATTGTAACTGTACTGGGTAAAGTCGGGCATAACTTCGGTGCAGGTATGACGGGTGGTTTTGCTTATGTACTCGATCTTGACAATGACTTCGTTGACCATTACAACCATGAGTTAATTGAATTAAACCGTATTTCTACAGAGGCGATGGAAGAACATCAAGAGTTCTTAACACGTATCTTAGATGAACATATTAAAGAAACAGGTAGTGCTTGGGCGTATAAGATCCGCAATGAGTTTGACTATTACAGCCGTAAATTCTGGCTTGTAAAACCAAAAGCTGCGAATTTGCAGACACTTTTGAAAACAACTCAAGCAGATCCACAATAATTCCACTACTCAAATTTTAGGCAGGTGTGGATAACTTTAAGGTTATACACAAAAGGGTATTGCAGAAGCAGATCCACACTTACCCACGGAGAGAGACATGGCAGAGCGCCTAAACAATGACTTTCAATTTCTGGATGTAGCACGCCAAGATCCAGAGAAAAAAGATCTGAATGTCCGCAAAGCAGAGTTTGTGGAAATTTATAAGCCTTTTACAGCTGAAATTGCGGCAAATCAAACACATCGCTGTTTAGGTTGTGGTAATCCGTATTGCGAATGGAAATGTCCAGTACATAACTACATTCCAAACTGGTTAAAACTGATTGCAGAAGGTCGTATTTTCCAAGCAGCTGAACTGTGTCACCAAACCAATACATTGCCAGAAGTTTGTGGTCGTGTTTGCCCACAAGATCGTTTATGTGAAGGTGCTTGTACCTTAAATGATGGTTTTGGTGCAGTGACCATTGGTAATGCTGAAAAATATATTAATGACACAGCATTCGCTCTAGGCTGGCGCCCAGATATGTCCAATGTAAAATGGACGAACAAGAAAGTGGCAATTATTGGTGCAGGACCTGCAGGTTTAGGTTGTGCTGATATTTTGGTACGTGCAGGGGTAAAACCCGTTGTATTTGATAAACGTCCAGAAATTGGTGGTCTACTGACTTTTGGTATTCCAGAATTTAAGATGGAAAAAGATGTAATGAAACGCCGTCGTGAGATTTTCTCAGGCATGGGCGTAGAATTCCGTTTAAATACTGAAATTGGTACAGATATCACCATCGAACAACTGCTTACTGATTATGATGCAGTCTTTATGGGTATGGGAACTTATACCTATATGAAAGGCGGTTTTGCAGGCGAAGAGTTAGAAGGTGTTTATGATGCACTTGATTTTCTCATTGCCAATGTGAATCGCACTCAAGGTTGGGAAAAAGATGCTGCTGAATACATTAGTGTAGAAGGTAAAAAGGTTATTGTTTTAGGTGGTGGCGACACTGCGATGGATTGTAACCGTACTTCAATTCGTCAAGGCGCTGAAAAAGTAACGTGTGCTTATCGCCGTGATGAAGAGAATATGCCAGGTTCACGCCGTGAAGTTAAAAATGCCCGTGAAGAAGGTGTAGACTTCCAGTTCAATCGTCAACCTGTTGAAATTGTCGGTGAAAATGGCAAAGTTACAGGTGTGAAAGTTGTGACAACGCAATTGGGTCAACCTGATAGCCGTGGACGTCGTAGCCCTGAACCTGTACCTGGTTCTGAAGAAATTTTACCAGCAGATGCAGTACTTTTAGCTTTCGGTTTCCGTGCGAGCCCTGCAGATTGGTTTACTGGTGCGAATATTGGTCTTGATGGCTCAGGTCGTGTGGTTGCACCTGAAAAACAAACTTATAAATTCCAAACATCGAACCCGAAAATTTTTGCGGGTGGTGATATGGTACGCGGATCTGACCTCGTTGTTACAGCAATTTGGGAAGGTCGTGAAGCAGCAGAAGGTATTTTAGATTACCTTGATATTTAATATAGATATGATGTATTAAAAATTCAAAGATCAATTTCCAAAGCCCACAATAATGTGGGCTTTGTTTATTCTTACAATAAAAAATAAATAAAGTTGATGGTTTGGACAAAATATTGAATTTATTTAATTGAATTATTTTTATTTAAATACATGATTTTTAATTATTAATCATAATTTTTTATTTAAACTTATTATTATAGTAATTGGCTTAAATGACAAAATGAGCATTTTGGTCATTTTGTGTGCTTTTTAGCAATGTACAAATAAAAAGCATCTGTCAATATAGATCTAAATTCAGACAAATGTAGGATTAGACCTATGAGTTTAGCTCAAGCGACGGCAAAAAAAACATACTTAAATCGTCCTAAAGCCATTGGTATTAAAGTCCGTAAACCAAGCTTTAACCCGAAAGCAATTCGTAGACATTTTTTTGCGAACTCTCCGGTGATGTCACATTTATTGACTGCACTTTCTTCTACTTTTCCGATCGGTGAGCAATTTTTTGTACACAGTGTACGTAATGTACGTGCCAAAGTAACAGATGAAAAATTGCAGACAGAAATTGCGGCTTTTATTGGTCAAGAAGCGATGCATTCTAAAGCACATGCAGAGTTTAATGATGCTTGGCGTCGTGATGATTATAATTTAGATAGTTTTCAGGCTTGGCTTGCTGCACGTGATTCATTTATCAAATCGGTGCATCCAAAAGTTCAGTTGGCTGTGACTTGTGCATTTGAGCATTTTACCGCTTTACTCGGTGGCTATATTTTAAGACATCCAGAGATTCTCAGTACTCTAGATGATGATGCAATCAAACTTTGGGTTTGGCATGCCATCGAGGAAATTGAGCATCGTGCAGTTGCATTTGACGTCTACCAATCTGTTTATAAAGATGACAAATTACGTCGAATGATTATGCGTAATGTAACGACTGGTTTTGCAAGTTTGACATTCTATGGTGCGAGTCGTTTGTTTATGCAAGATTGGAAGAAAAGTGTACCTAAAGTGACAGGTAATTTATACGGTGTTTATATGATTTCAAAAATGTTGATTTCATTGATTCCTGAATATCTCTCTTATTTTAAAGCCGATTTCCATCCATCAGAAATTGATTATAGTAAAATTGTGGAATATTGGAAAGAACGCCTAGCGGATGAATATGGTATGGAAAGCTTCCAAGAAGAAGTGCATCCACCTTTGTATAGTTAATCCATATGAATCTAGAGTGAGATAAAAGAAAGCCAATGTAGATCATTGGCTTTCTTTTTCTGAAAATACAGTGCCTATAAATTTGATTTAAGGGAAATATATTCTCTTATTTTGCAGTTTTTAAGATTAATTTTAGTGTAAAGCCAATTATTTTAATTGAATTAGACGCTAGGCTTTGCGTATACAAATATAAAACTCAGGTACAACTGTGATCAGTCCTCAAGCACGTATCGCTATGCTTCTGTTTAAACAACAAAAACGAATGTTATTGGCACATAAAAATAATACTCATTTCATGCGTAAATTATTTGAACAAGGCACTCGATTTTCTCCAGTACCATCTCATATTCAGACCTGTATGCATCAATTGGAACATATTCAAATGATGCAAATTAGTAATCTAAAACCCAATAGAAATCTCAATAAAATTTTATTTTATATTCATGGTGGTGGGTTTGTTATTGGAAGCTCTAATAGTTATAAGGCTTATGTTGCAAGTCTGTGTAAAATTTCTGAGGCTGAATTTGCCTATTTACCCGATTATAGATTAGCGCCTGAAGCTCGTTTTCCGAATGCCTTAAATGATGTTTTAGAGGCATGGAAATATGTTATTGCGAAACATCCAAACCATGAAATTGTATTGGCAGGAGATTCTGCGGGTGGAAATCTTGCATTAGCACTTTGTATTCAATTGCGAGATTTACACTTAAAAATGCCTACTCGGGTTTATTTACAGTCGCCGTGGTTGGATTTAACGCTAACGTCTTTAAGTCATAAGAAGCAAGATCATCGAGATCCATTTTTAGGGACTTATTTTTTAGAACGTGATTTTGCTCGTCATTATGTCGGGAATGCAGATCGCAAAGATCCATTCATCTCACCATTATTTGCAGACTTTACAGGTTTACCACCATTTTATGTTCAAGTTGGTTCAAAAGAAGTGTTACTTGATGATAGCCGTGAATTTATTAAGCGCGCAAAAGACCATGGTGTAGATGCAACTTTAGATATTTGGACAGGAATGTGGCATGCATGGCCAATCGTACCTTTTGTACCAGAAAGTAAGAAAGCACGAATTAAAGCAGGACAATGGTTAGCGAATTAAAGTGAGCAAAATTTATTTTGAAAGGGAAGATGTAGTATTTAAATGAATAAGTAAAAAAATTGATGATTCTTATATTTTGAAGCTTCTATTTATATTCTTGAATGAGAAAGCCCAATCCCCAAAATTAGGCTTTCATCTAAATTGAATCAATCAACATCACATTTTTTATAGTCGTAAATACACAATGGTTTCATCCAACTTATAACTCTTCCTCTTGATGTCTAGCTTTACGTTGTCTTTGCCAAGGTAAAGGGCGATCTAAAGATTCAGGTACATCACCCGATGTTGAACGTAGACGTAAATGAATTGCTGCCTGTGCAATTAAATTAGCAGAAACAGGCGCAGTAATAAAAACCAGTAAAGTAATCAGTAACTCGGAAAAACCAAATCTGCTATTAAAAGCACTATAAATCATGGCTGCAATGAGGAAACTTCCAAGGCCTAAAGTACTGGCTTTGGTGGGTGCATGTAGGCGCATGAACAAATCGGGAAGTTTGACCATCCCAATACCACCGACAAGTGTAAAAAAAGCCCCAATGATTAAGAAGAAAGAAACGGTAATTTCCATTACAAGTTGCATGTTATTTTCCATATCGTTCTCCTAATCAACCACATGACCCGTGGTGAAGTATCTAGCCAAAGCCGCAGTAGATACAAAACCAAGCATGGCAACGAGTAAAGCACCTTCAAACATATTGGTGCTGGTCCAATAGATCCCTAAAATAATGATGAGACAGGTCGCATTTAAAAATAAGGTATCTAAAGCCAATAAGCGATCGACAATGGATGGCCCCATCACTAATCGGACTAAACACAGCAGCATCGAAATGGTTACCACCAATAAACAGATTCCCAAAGCGTAAGGCAAGATGATCATTTATTTTCTCCTTGTTGCGCATTAAAAATCACGATCAATGGGGCTTCATAGCGAGCTTTAATATCCAGAATTTCTGCATCAGGATCATCGGAACTTAATGCATGAACCAAAATATCACCACGTTCCTGATCAATCCCTGCACTTACTGTCCCTGGAGTGGTGGTAATGATCATTGCCAATAAAGCATTGACATGTTCATGGTCTGTATCCAATGGAACACGATACCATTTTGGATGTAAATTTTGAGTAGGACCTAAAACCTGTTTCGCAACACGTACATTAGAAACCACAATATCCCAAAGCACGATAAAGAATAATTTGATTGCCATACGCCAATTGATATTGGGTGTTTGAACAATAAAAGGCTGAATCAGTTTAGGAATAATCAATCCCAATACAAGAGCGACAACAATATCAAACAGTTCAGCACTGTGATTCAGCATCAGCCAGCTTAAAGCCACAAGTACAGAAACAAATGGATGCGGTATGCCACGATCAAAAAAGGAAGAGTTCTGCTTCATTTATTGCTCCATCGGTTTAAGTTTTGCATCATCAGCATGATGATCTTGATTTCGATGCTGTTGTTGCTGTTGAATTTGTCGTTGCTTATATTCAGAAATATGTTCACCTTGCAAAGTCGCTTGGGAAATTGCATAAGGAATATAGTGTGCATTTGGATCAACCGCTTCACCACCATACTTGGTTTCTGGTAGATAATTTGGATCAAAAGGCTGCACGCTAATGACTTCATTTTTATCATCTGTTTTTAAGATCGCATGTTGATACGCTTGCATATCTTTAAGCTGATGTGAAGTTTGATCTAAATATTTTAAGATTGTTGGTGCACAAGCGACATATAGAACTAAGCCTGTTAATAGCAGATAAATAGCTTTATCGTTACGCGGAGGGGCTTGGTCTGGCAATTTTTGATAGACATCACACGCCACTTTCTTCGGATCAGCTTCGGGTGTCGTCGCACGCCAAAACAAGATAAATCCGACACGGGTAAAAGCCAAAATACTGAGCAAACTGACCAATAAAACAATACCGATGATCCAACCTTGATAAGGAACATTTGCAGTTGCTTGTAAAAGTAACACTTTGCCTAAAAATCCACTGAAAGGTGGAAGTCCTGCCATCATGAGCGCAATGATAAAGAAAGTACTTGCCACGACTTTATCTTGTTTCATTTTGGGTGCAACTTTTAGATGGTCTTTAAACTCGCCACGTTGCGAGGTGATCCATCCACAAAGCAAATAAAATGAAGCTGCAATGAGCGTACTATGTACCAAATAATATAGACCAGCAGTCCATGCAGCAGTATTAAAGAGTGCAATAGCGACTAAAATCGTTCCGACAGAGGACAGCACCATAAAGCCAACAAAGCGTCTTAAACGATCTGCACCTATTGCGCCAATCACACCATATAGCGATGTGACTAAGCCAATAGGGAGTAAACATGCTGTGAATATACTTTGCCCAAGCTCATCATTAAAGACGGTGCCGTTCACCCTTAAAATGGCATAAACGCCGACCTTGGTCATAATGGTAAATAATGCTGCGACAGGAGTTGTTGCAACAGCATAGGTTTTCGGTAGCCAAAAACCAACAGGAAGCATGGCCGCTTTAATTCCAAAAACAACGAATAAAAGTAATCCAGCTGCAATGGCTAATTTATGTTGATCAGGCTGTAAAGTAGGTAATAAGCGCCCAACATCTGCCATATTTAAACTACCGACACTGCCGTAAATCATACCTAAGCCGATTAGGAAGAGGGCAGAAGCGAGCAGGTTGATGGTGACGTAATGGATCCCCAATTGAAAGCGTGCTTTGCCTTGACCGTGTAACAGCAAGACATAAGATGCCAACAACAAAACTTCAAAGAATACAAATAGGTTAAATAAGTCGCCTGTTAAAAATGCACCGCTCAGACCCATCAATAAAAAATGGAACATGGTATGGAAATAGCGACCACGTTCATCCCACTCTTTACTGGCGAACCAAAGTAAAGGAACGGCAAGTCCATAAGTCAGTACTAACATGAGTGCTGAAAGTTGGTCTAGAACTAATACAATCCCAAATGGAGCAGTCCATTCACTGAGTTGATAAACTGTAATTTGGCCAGAACTTGCATGAATTAAATAACTGATTGCCGTAGCAAGACTGAGTATAACTGAGAATAGGCTAATGCCTCGGCGCCAAGGTTGACGCCAATCTTGTGCTAAAGAACCAGAACCTGGATTGCCCAATAAAACTAAAAAGAATGCAGTAAAAGCAGGAATTAAAATGCTTAAAATCGGGGTGTGAGTATGCCAAAATTCAACCAAATTCATCATTATGGCTTATCCTCACGTGGGTCAAAACTATCATGTTGATCTTCTTTACTATCTACATGATCATTACCAGATTCAAAGCGACTGCGCAGTGCCAGTTGTACAATAAATGCAGTGGTTGCAAAGCCAATAACAATAGCAGTCAGGACTAAAGCTTGTGGTAAAGGATCAGTCACTTGGCTGGCTTCGGTTAAGATACTCGGTGAGCTGATTTGAATGCGCCCCATCGCAAATAAAAACAAATTCACGGCATAACCAATCATAGCTAAGCCTAAAACCACAGGGAAAGTACGAGCCCTGAGGATTAAATAAATGCCAGTCGCTACCAGTAATCCAATCGCTGAAGCCAGTAAAAATTCTAAGCTGATCATGAATTACTCCTTAGGTAGCGGACCTGACATACTCGAGTGTCGAGAATCGCCAAGTACAGAAATTAATAGCATGGTCGCACCAACAACGGTGCCATAAACCCCAAGGTCAAAAGCAGCGGCTGAAGCAAAATGGAATTTACCAAAAATGCCTGATTCAACATAAACATGCGCACTGGTTAAGAAGGGGCGACCCCATAACCATGCTGCAACACCTGTCAGCCCTGCAATGAGTAAACCTAAACCAATCCAAATTTCGTATAAACGACCAGATTTGGCTTTCAGCATTTGTTCGGCTTGATCTTGCCCCAATGCGACGTATTGAATGATGAGAGCCATTGCAGTGATTAAGCCTGCAATAAATCCACCACCTGGATAATTATGTCCACGAAGGAAAATGTATAAACTGACCACCAAGGCAATCGGTAAAATCCAAGAGGCGGTCATTCGGAACATCAATGGAGATGGATTAAAACGGAAGGTTAAACCTTGGGTGATGGTTGTACCATGAGCACGCATACCATCCATAAGGCAGACCGCGCCAATTGCAGCAATACCCAATACAGTAATTTCGCCGAAGGTATCGAAACCACGGAAATCGACCAAAATCACATTGACGATATTTGAGCCACCACCAAGAGGGATGGATTGTTGTACAAAGAACCAAGAAATCGAATTGTGATCACGTGTCAGAATCAGCCATGTAATCCAACCAATGCCTAAACCTCCACCAATCGCAATGATGGCATCACGCCAACGACGGGTGCGGCTAGATTCATAAGGTGTCAGCTGTGGCAGAAGCGATAAGCTCATTAGCAATAAAACAGTCGTCACGACATCAACCGTGATTTGAGTTAAGGCTAAATCGGGTGCAGATAAGGTCACAAAAACCATGGTCACCACTAATCCAATTGCACCACTAATTAAGACAGCTTTAATTCGTTCGTGATGGAACCACAACATCATCCAACAGGCAGAGAACAGTAATAGCCAAAGCACAATTGCCATCAGTGGCGCATGGGTGAGTTCACGTGTCCCTGTAGTTAGACCTTGATTGAGAAGTGGTGTGGCAACCATTGCGATACTAAAGATCACAATCCACAGTAAATAATTCTGTAGAGAACCCGTCTCTGTTTTAAATTTAATTTTTCTAGAAATTAAGAGAAGATGTTTTAAGAAATCTTCAAACAATAACTTACCTTGAAATTTCCCCAGAATTGGATCTAAGTCAATTTCACGAATCCGACCACCTTTGGCTAAACTAAAGTAGAAAATCACACCACCAATCAGGGCAATTGCACTCATTAAAAGTGGTAAGTTAAAACCATGCCAAATGGCTAAATGTATGCCTTCAAATGTGCTCAATTGAGTGCTGGCACGTGTGCCTGCATTCACAATCGGTTCAACCATTAAAGCAGGAATAATGCCGACTAAAATACATAAAGTCGCAAGTAGAATAGCAGGTGCACGCATCCCCAGTGAAGGTTCATGTGCATCTTTATTTGGTACATTACGTCCTAAATCACCATCAAAAAATACGCCGTGAACTAAACGGACTGAATATGCGACGGCAAATAAACCTGCGAAGGTCGCAATAATAGCTGCAATAACAACGTATCCACCTGATAAATTCGCTAGTAATTCGGTAAAGAACATTTCTTTGGATAAAAAACCATTGGTGAGTGGAACACCTGCCATAGATGCTGCGGTGATCATGGTCAGTGTTGCAGTAAACGGTAGGAGTTGCCAAACACCACTGAGCTTTCGTAAATCACGGGTTCCTGTTTCATGATCAATAATGCCTGCGATCATGAACAGTGCAGCTTTAAAGGTTGCGTGATTGATAATATGGAAAATGGCTGCTGCTACAGCAAGCGGGGAGCCAATTCCCAATAAGCAAACAATTAATCCCAAATGGCTGATGGTTGAATAAGCCAATAAGCCTTTTAAATCTTCTTTGAAAATAGCAAAGAAAGCTGCCATACACAGGGTAAATAGCCCCACTGTGGTGACCAAATTATGATATAGCGCAGAACCGACAAAAATAGGCAATAAACGTGCAAGTAGGAAGATACCTGCTTTCACCATCGTCGCAGAATGTAAATAAGCAGATACAGGCGTGGGTGCCGCCATGGCATTCGGTAGCCAAAAATGGAATGGGAACTGCGCACTTTTGGTAAATGCACCCAATAGAATCAGCAATAAAGTTGGAACAAAGAGATGACTGCTTTGAATTGTCGCGGTCATTCCTAAAATTTGGTCAATTTGATAGGTTCCCGTGATTTGTCCGAGTAGAACAAATCCACCTAACATGGCTAAACCACCCATCCCCGTGATGGTCAATGCCATACGAGAGCCACGTTGTGCAGCATCGTAATTGTTCCAATAACCGACCAATAAAAAGGAAGAGATACTGGTGAGTTCCCAAAAAACTAAAAGGAGAATTAAGTTATTGGATAGTGAAATCCCAAGCATGGCTGCCATAAATAGCATAAGCAATGAATACAGCTTACTGAGGGAATTTTTCGGGCTTAAATAATAATAAGCATAGATGTAAATGAGTGTACCGATCCCAGTGATCAGCAAAGCAAAAATTAAACCCAGTGCATCAAGGCGGAAACTTAGATCAATTCCAACCTGCGGAAGCCATTCCCAGCTCTGCGAAATAACAGAACCTTGAAAGACTTGCTTGGCTTGCATCAGTAGCAAAATAAAACTGCTTAAACTGACAGCGATGGCGCCAAAAGCTGTTACCCCGCGAGAGAATTGCTTCAGCCACGAGACAAGGGTTGTGCCAAGTATTAACGGTAACAATATAATAATCGGTAGCACACGCGTATCCATTGTCTTGAATAGGTCGAAACCTATGATGAATCTTATCTTTCAAGCATTTGAGGACAGCAAAGAGTTATCCAACGTCTTAAATCTTGAAAGCCGAAGTGAGTTAAAAATAACTAAAAACAAGTTGTGTTGCGCAACTCGAACAAGTTATAGCAAACAGCGGTAGCCAATTTTGCTATAAAAATCTAATGAGTTTTGATCTTATTACATGAATAAAACAACATCAAACATTTTTTGCGCACACTTTTGTTATTGTACGCCTCAGAGGTAGGATTATCAGCCTTGATTGAAAATTGCTTGATTTTATTAGAATCAAGCGATTTGAGTTACGGTATTTTTAAACGGTTCATTTTCCGTTAGGCAATATCCCGATTATTTTAAGGGCAAAGAATGTGGTGCCGTTTGATCATCGCCTGTCTTTAATAGTCTGAGTAATTCAGCTTGTTGTTCAATATCCATTTGTTGAATTTGTTGGAAAATCTCTTCTGCATTTGATGCTTGATTTTCAGGGGTTAATACAACATCAGCTTCTACAGCTGCTTGACCTTGTAATAGGTGTTCATAAATTGAATGATAATGCTCCCAAGATGCTGGAGGCTTTATTTCTTGAATCATTTTATTTTCAAGTTTTAAACATTGAAAATGGGCTGCATTTTCCATGAGTTCAGGACGATTGCCCGTCGCGATAATTTGGATTTGCGGAAAAGCTTGATGCAAGCGATCTAAAATCACTTCGGCATGGTCTTGATCAAGATGGGTATCAATATCATCAATCAATAAAATACCATCGCCTTCTAAACAAGGAAATAAACTTGCAGGATTGAGTAAGCATAAACGTCTGACAATATCGCCAATCAAAGCAATCCAATTTTTTAAGGTATTGGAAAGTTGTAGATAGGGAACAGTTTGATTTTGATACGTTACCATCAATTGTAATTTTGGATGATATTCCAAGTAAATATCAGACAGCTCAGGAAAGATTTTATTCAGACTATTTCTTAACGCTTGTAGGCTTGGCGAATGCAGTTGAGTTTGTGCTTGAAAAAGCGTGTTTTGTAAGTCTTTTTCTAAGATAGAGGGATCTTCGCCTTCAAAATTTGGCGACATATTTTCTAAAATAATATGGTGGAAAAGTTGCGCTGTTTGTGCATTTTCAATGTCACTGATTTCTCTTAACCACTCAAAAAAACGGGCAAAAGTGGTAAAAGGAATGGCTGCACCTTCATAGGCAGCATGTGTTTGTAAAACACTTGGATTGTTCTTGCTCAGCAGATTCATATCGTTGACGAAACGCTCAGAAGGATAATAAGCAATCATCGGTAGACCTTGTAAAGGGTCTTTTTTGATGGCTTGTAAATATAAGCCAACACATTGTTCAAGTTGCTGAGTTTCAACTTTACTCAGTCCAATACCACTTGCGTTGAGGGTTTTATACAGTTGCCATGCACAACTCGACACTTCATCCGTTTGTGAGTCGGGACTTTCAGTTAGCGTACCAATCTCTGTTGGAATACTGATTTTAAGATCAATTTTTGATTGGACACGGGTATTCATGATGTCTTGATCAAGCATCACCACACCGGCCGTGCGTAAATCTTTAAGGCGTGAAGGAAACCAAGTTAAAGCTTGGTAAATATTTTTAATAATGGCAGTTTTGCCCGAACCTTGATCACCCATAATCAATGTAATAGGTTTATTTGCTGAATCAAAATTGATGCTGAGATCAGCAAAATGATAAGTGTGCCTAAGTTGAATGGATTGTAGCTTCATGAGATTACCTACAAATTTAAACTACAGATTTATGCAGTTGCTTTATTTTTTAAAGATGCCTTAACTTTGAGTTGTTGTATAAGGTCGTAAATATGATGAATGTTTAAGCTTACTTTAGCACGGGTACATGCGACGTATAATAAACGTAATTCTTCATCACTAATTTTATGTTCAAGTCCATTGATTTTAAATTGATAATCATCTTCGATGTGAACACGATTCCACTCCAAACCTTTGGCTTTATGGGCTGTAGAAATCACATAATCTGCTTGTTCTATGGGTGTGATTTTTGCGAGCGCTCTTTTTAGTGGATCAGTACCATGGTCATCAACCAGTTTAACTAAGGGTTTAATGTCACTGCCATCATTGGTTTCACAATATTCATGCACATCATGCCATGAATTAAACCAAGCCAGCTCAGGTACATCAACGACTCGTTTCCCTTGTTTCAGCAAACTGGCTGCATCCACAAAGCGATTGAGTTTGGCTTGATCTGCCTGTAAGCCGACTTTATCACCTTGAACTAAACCTGAAAGTAATAATTCCATTG
Organism: Acinetobacter sp. ANC 3832; assembly: GCF_002135415.1. Classification (GTDB taxonomy): domain Bacteria; phylum Pseudomonadota; class Gammaproteobacteria; order Pseudomonadales; family Moraxellaceae; genus Acinetobacter. The sequence continues at coordinate 177,352 of NZ_NEGJ01000002.1, read as the reverse complement.
CTCGGGCATTGGTACGACACAAAATAGCATCACGCATTTTAGTATGTGGTTTATTGACGACACTCGATTTAGCATCTGGATTGCCAAGTAGCGGAACAGTTTCATCTAATGCACTGAGCAAATGATTTGCCACATCTGCAATCGGCTCACCAAAACGAAAAGAAGTGGTTAAGCGAGATTCAGGTAAGGGCATCTGCTGCATGGCATTGACTGCGCCACGCCATGCATAAATTTGTTGATGAGCATCGCCGACATAGATGACTTGGGTACTGCGTTGTTTTAATAAAATACCTAACATCAATGGATCAGCATCTTGTGCTTCATCAAATAACACATAATCAGCAGGAATAAAGGGATCAGACAACGCCCAAAGCTTTAAATAAATATCATGCCCAATACCTGCTTGATGGTTTTGATCAATCGATTCTAACCAACGTTTTTCTACAGCAGGGTAGAGATGCTTTTGTAATGATTCAATATCATCTGCATGTAACCAACTTGGTGCTTGAATATGGCGTGGAGCAGGATATTGCGAACTGGTTGAGCAAAAATAACTGACGGCATTGGCAACCAAACTCGCCAAACGACTAGGCATTAAAAGATATTTTTCATAACGTCCACCCATTAAACGACGGAGCGTAATCGGTTCTAAACGATATTCTTTTGCTATAAAACTAGGACTTAAACGCGGTAAACGAAGTTTGTCCGTGACTCCACGTGGAACGCTACGGAAAGCAAGCGAGTGGAAGGTACGGCAATCAACATTGCCATGAAACTTATTTTGAGCTTCAGTTGCAATCGCTTTATTAAAAGCCAAATACATCCCACGTCTATTTTGCATAGCATCGCTAATCAACTTTAAAGTCGTGGTTTTACCTGTGCCAGCATAGGCAATCACTTTGAAAGACTGACCTTTTTGTGCTTCTGCAATTGCAAAACTTTGTTCTAATGTGGGTTTGAATATATCAGGCACAGCGTTTAATAGTCTTAAAATAATAGGGGATTTGATCTTGGAGTATAGCAAAAATTAAACAGTCGAAGGAGTCTAATTCCTCAAGCAATGATTATCCATCTGAAAAGCAAAAATAAAAATATTTGCCTGTTTGGAGGAGCATTTTTACTTTAACGATCAATTGTCTTGAAAATGACTTAAAAGTGAAACTGAATTGTCACGACAAATTTTTACACTCTAGTAGGGAAAAATTTTAAATTCAAATATTGGATATATGTATGACAAATTCAGCCAACCAACATACTCGTCGCGAAGTAATTAAATGGTTAGCCAGCATTCCTTTTTTACCACTTGGGGCAATGGCAACGTCTGCAGCACTTGCAGGGTGTAATGATGATAAAGAGGTCGTAGTTGCACCACCAGTAACAGCTGCAAAATTAAAAACTGCAACATTCACATCCATGGATGCGCCGACTTTAGCCAATGCAGCAGCGATGGCGACAACAACGGTTGCATCGGGTTTAGCCGTGACTTGGGATGATAATACCAAGACAGATTATAAACTTGCGTATAAAACCTTTTTCCAAACGGGTGATATGGTCAGTGATGGTAAAGGTGGCCAAGTTTTAGCAGGCGGTTATTACGATATTAATAACAAGCCAATTATGGACAGTTCTAAAGGCACAGCACGCCAATTTTTTTCAGATTGTCCAGATGGCACATCGTTATTAACGGTAAAAGATGCCAAAGTGGATGGTGTTAAAGGTAATCCTGTCTTTGCAGTAGTTCAATTTGAATATACAACCCGTGATTTAGCGGGGAATGATATGTATGGCAAATTACCCTCACCGATTGCAGTGCTTTCATTAGATCAAGACCCAAAAACAGGTCATTTATCTCTTGTGAAATATTATAATGTAGATATGTCTAAAGCGCACGGTTTGTGGATTACTTGTGGCGCAAGCTTATCGCCATGGGGAACGCATCTTTCAAGTGAAGAGTATGAGCCAGATGCTTTCGGTCAAGGTCTAGGTACAGATATGACCACTATGAAAGCATATAGTAAAAATGTGTATGGTGATGAAACATCAGCAAAACCATATAACTATGGACATTTACCTGAAATTATTGTGAATAAAGACGGAACAGGTACTGCCATCAAGCATTATTGCTTGGGTCGTATCTCGCATGAATTGATTCAAGTAATGCCAGATAATCGTACTGCTTTAATGGGTGATGATTATACCAATGGTGGTTTATTCATGTTTGTTGCAGATAAAGAAAAAGATTTATCTGCGGGAACATTATATGTTGCGAAGTATTTGAACGAATTGAATGAAACATCGATTGCACAAATTCAATGGATTAAATTGGGTCACGCAACCAGCCAAGAAATTGATGATCTTATCAATGTGAAGAATATTCAGCCTTCAGATATTATGGAAAGCTTGGATAAAGATCCATTAGATGCAAGCTATACCAAAGTGATCCTTGCGAAGAAAACCATTTGGTTGAAGTTGAAACCAGGTATGGAGAAAGCAGCAGCTTTCCTTGAAACGCATCGTTATGCTGCACTGATGGGTGGGAGTATGGCTTTCACCAAGATGGAAGGTACAACTGTGAATGCAAAAGATAAAGTTGCCTATTCAGCTTTAGCAAATATTCAAGATTCAATGATTAAAGATAATGCTGCTTGGTCGGCGGCTCATAATGTATCTTTTGCCAAGAAAATATCTGCGGGTGGTATTTTTGCACATGATATGAAAGCATCGATGAGTGATAAATCGGGTAGTCCAATTATCAGTGATTGGGTGCCTTATCAATCGCATATGCTATTAATCGGTAAAGATATTGATGCTGCATCTGATCCATTAGGTATCGGTAATACTTCTGATCCAAATACGATTGCAAGTGCAGATAACTTAAAGTTCTCTGAAACTTTCCGAGTGTTATTCATTGGTGAAGATAGTGGTAACCACGTGAATAATTACTTATGGGCTTATGATGTTGATGCGAAAAAATTAATTCGTATCTTGTCTTGCCCAGCGGGTGCTGAATCTACAGGTTTACATGCGGTCGACTCAATTAATGGTTGGACATATATTATGAGTAATTTCCAACACGCAGGGGATTGGTCTTCTTTACATAATAAAGTACAAGCAACGTTAGACCCGCTTATTCGTGCAAATTATAAAGATCGTTATGCAGCAGCAGTGGGTTATTTAACGGCTGACCCGATTGCTCCTTCGGTTGAGAAGAAATCAGCTTAATTTAACTTTTTGTATAAAGCCTTTTTACTGTTTCTCAGCTAGGGAGGAAAATAAAAAGGCTTTAGCAGAATGTTGGTTGGATGATGAAAAGAAAAACCCATGCAATGGCATGGGTTTTTTACGACTTAAAGATTGAGTTAAAGTGAATTAATGATCTCGGCCAGCTTTTTCGACTAAGCCAGAAAGCCCTTGGCGACGCGCTAATTCATTCAGAACCAATTGAACATCAAGGTCAAAATAACCGAGCATGACAATGGTGTGGAACCAGAGATCTGCGACTTCATAAATCAAATCATTTTTATGATCTTCAGTGGCTTCGGCTTTAAAATCTTTGGCAGAAATCACCGTTTCAAAGCTTTCTTCACCGACTTTTTCTAAAATTTTATTTAAGCCTTTGTGGTAAAGCTTTGCCACATAAGATGAATCAGGATCAGCCACTTTACGCTCAGCCATCATTTGACCCAAATAGCTCAATACATCCACTTGTTCAGATTGCGCATTTGAAGCATTCATTGCAATCGTATGTGGATTTGACGATTTTTCACCATAAATTTGGCTCGGATCTTTTAATTGTGCATCGACAATTTCCCATCCGTTTGCTGTGAGTTTACGATAGAAACAAGACTCACGACCAGTATGGCAAGCAATACCACCATGTTGTTCAATTTGCAGTACGATCACATCCGCATCACAGTCTAAACGAATTTCGTGTACGGTTTGAAAATGACCGGATTCTTCACCTTTGTGCCATAGCTTACTACGTGAACGTGAAAAGTACACCGCTTGGTTTTTCTCTGCGGTTAAAGCTAATGCTTCCCTGTTCATCCATGCCACCATCAAAATACGTCCAGTTTGATGGTGTTGTGCAATAGCAGGAATCAGTCCTTGTTCGTTAAATTTTACTTCATCGAGCCATTGCAAGTTGTTCATAGGATTTCACCAAAGTTGTTCGTTAAAATATATGGAAACGGTTAAAACCGCAGGGCTATAGTTTACGTGATCATTAATGGTTTTGCGTCATAATCTTTATTCAATTTTAAAAGCGGAGTCGGTCAATTCTCTATTTCTTGAAAATGGATGGGCGACATCCTCATATTGCATTTGGCTGAACATCCCTGTTTTTAAGCCTGAAACTGTCAGTGCCATTTCTTTACGAAAGTAAGGAATACGATACATCCAAGGAAAAGAAAGATCTCTTATAACACTTGTCCACCATAAATCAGACTGATATAAAGGGGTGAGCAGCCGACTTAAAAACTGATAAAAAGCCGTCGATGATTGGCGATGTTGATGGTAATTTTTCCAAAGCTGTGTCCAATCCATACTTTCACTATTTCGAACAGACTGAACTGCTTGCCCCAAAGCCCATGCATCCAAAAGTGCCATATTTGCACCTTGCCCAAGTTGCGGGCTCATGGCATGTGCTGCGTCACCCATCACACCAATACGACCTTCACCAAATTTAGACATCACGACATCACGATATTGAGCAGATAACCACTGCTGTTGATCTTCAGGATTGACAATGACTTGTTCAAGCCAGTCGGCAGCAGGTTTCCAGCGTTTTGAGATTTGTTTTAACCATGCAGATTTGGCCTGTTGATGCGGTAGGAAATTATTTAACTGGTTTGAAGGCAAGCTCCAAAAAACACTGGATAAGCGCTGATCTGGTTGTGTTGGAATTGCACCTGTTGGCAGAATTCCCATCATGATTTTAGAGCGATTATAAAACTGATGTAAAATTTCAGAATTCAATGTCAGGCACTCAGGAACAATCGTCCATTTTGCTCCCCATGGATAAGCTTGATCGACTTTGACCCAACTCGGTGGTCTTAAAGTACTTCGAGTACCATTGGCAATAATGACGGCATCAAAACAGGCATCAAATTTTTGCCCAACGCTTAAACCATAAATTCGAGCTTCATTATGTTGTTCTTCAATTTTTTCAATCTCAGTATTCATTCGCCATGTGATCAATTCTGAATATTCAGCAAGTTTAGATTCAAGAACATGACATAACGCCGCACGATGAATGCCTAAACCATAAAAGTGTTCACCTGCTTGACGATAATGGCTATTCACCAGTAATTGCCCACTTGGCATTTGACCTTCTAAACCTGTGACGATTGCACCGAGCTTCAAGGCTTCATCTAAAACACCCAAATGTTCAAATACCGCAAGGCCTGAGGGTTGAAGCAGTAAACCTGCGCCAATCGGTTCAAGTTGTGGGAATTTTTCAAAAAGAGTGACATGAATGTTTTGTTGTGCCAATAAAATTGCACTGGCTAAACCTGCTGTTCCTGCACCGATAATGGCAAAGTGGAGTGGTTTCATGGATAGGTGAGTCATTTATTAGAATATTATTGTGTAATTGTTTTAAATTTAACAAAAATTACTGAATTAGCAAGATATCTATTATTCTCCCTTTAAAGGAAAATGAAAAATGATGTCTAAGAATTCTGACGATTGAACGTTTATAGATATAAAAAAAGCCTATTCATTTGAAATAGGATTTCGATTAAAAAATATACTTATTTTGCAATTCGCCAAATGGCTAAAATGCTCGATAAAAGAATGAGAATAATTGAAATATACCAAGGTGTAATAATCGCAATAGCGAGGAAAATGGCAATAACACTGCCAAAAACCCAACTACGCTTTTGTTGATGTTCCACTTCTAAACGCATCATCTGTAATTCATGCAATTGCTTCGCATGCCAAGCAGACTGATTTTTTAAACCATTTAAACTGTCGATCATTAACGTTGGGAAATCCTGCGCACCTAAAAGTAAATCAGGAATTTTCTGTCCTAATTCTTTTAAGTTCTTTTGCGGGTTCATTTGTGCTTTAATCCATTCAGTTAGAATGGGTTTTGCTAATTTCCAAATATCTAAATCAGGATAAAGATCTGTTCCCAAACCCTCTACATGCACCAAGGTTTTGAGCAATAGCATGAGTTGTGGTGGAATTTCTAAATGGAAACGACGTGCAATATCCATGACTTGAAGCAAGATGCCTGCAAAGTCCAACTCACTCATGGGTTTAGAGACCATTGGACCTACAGTACGACGCATTTCACGTGCTAAAGCATCTTGATCTGTACCCGGTGGAATCCAACCTGCTTGATGCACAATCAGAATCAATTGCATGAAGTCGCTGTTCATTACAGCAAGTAACATACGGGCAATTGTCATTTGATCATGCTTAGACAATTCGCCCATGATTGCGCAATCTAGTGCAATAAAGCGTGGATTACTTGGATTAATCGTTTCTACAAAAACATTTCCAGGATGCATGTCTGCATGGAAAAAGTTGTCACGAAAAACTTGGGTAAAGAAGATGGTTAATCCTCTTTCTGCCAATTGTGCACGATCCATCCCCAGTCGATCAAAGGTTTCAATATCTGAAATGGGTACGCCCGTAATACGTTCAGCCACCATCACATCGGTACTGTCCATATAGACATCAGGCACATACATCATGCTTGAGCCTGTAAAGTAATGGCGCATACGACGGGTATTGTCAGCTTCTAAACTCAAGTCCAATTCATTCAAAATGACTTGACGATAATCCTGAATAATTTCAGACAAGTGAAATGCACGAGCAGCTTCTAAGCGCTTTTCAAGGAAGTTACCTAACCATTCTAAAATTTCAAAATCTTGTAAAATTTGTTTGCGAATATCAGGACGCGTTACTTTGACAACGACTTCACGACCATCATGCAAAGCCGCAGTATGCACTTGTGCAATAGATGCTGCAGCCAGTGGTTGCTCATCAAAACGTGAAAAAAGTGTATTGATATCAGCCTTAAGAGATTGCTCAATACGAGTTTTGGCAACATCTGAACCGAAAGGTTTTACTCGGTCTTGGAGTAACACCAATTGCGCTAAAATTTCAGGCGGCATTAAATCACGACGAGTTGAAAGTAACTGTCCCATCTTAATAGCGAGAGGACCCATATCCTCTAAAGCTTGTTTAAGCTTTAGAGGATTTTTACGTTCTTTACTTGACCATGCAGCAGGGTGCATACGAATCAGTGCTAAAGCATGACGGGCTTTTTCAGGTAATTCTTCCGCAGGAACCAACGTGTCGAGTCTATAGTGAGCTGCAATGCCCCAAAGTTCGAATAAGCGGGTAATGTGCGGAATCATATATGGTATTACCTAGTCGTGTGTCGGTTGAATTTGAGATTGTAATTGCTGAATTTTCGCATCAAGACGATCTAAGTCTTGATTCAGTTGACGTGTTGCATGATGTAGATCATCCATTTGCCAACGTGGTGCCAATAAACCTGTATCTTCTTTTAAAGCATCTTCTGCAAAGAACAAGTGGCTTTGTATGGAGCGTTTTAAATGTTTCGGTGCAAGCTGAATTTTAGCAATTTCATGTGCCAAAGCAGGACCAACCCATGGGCTCAGTTTTGCTGCTAGATCAGGCTCAGTTTGCTGGATGATGCGTTGAATATCTTGTAAAAGATGATAATCACCTTGCAAGGGGATATTGCCAATATCATCTGCTAAAAATAGTTTAATCAGCTCAATCACATTTTGAACATGCAAGGTTGCTGTTGCTTCAGTAAAGGCATTATTTTTATCAAAAGGGCGCTGTTCAAAAATAGAAGATGTTGTGCTATGACCCGTCACTGTCGGTTCAAGACGAACTTTATGATCATCAAAAAATACATCAACAGACAATTGTGGTGAGTCAATCACCACACGTAATATCTTGCCTTGAAGCTCATTTAATTGGATGCGCGTGATGGCATCCAAATTGATCACTTGGTTGATTAATCGTTCAACTGCACCGAGTGCAAGAATCGACCACATAATTAAACCTTAATCTAGAATCAGAGTTTAAAACCACGGTGAACGGCAACAATACCGCCTGTTAAATTGTGGTAATCACAGTTTTGGAAGCCTGCATTTTCCATCATACCTTTTAAAGTACGTTGGTCTGGATGCATACGAATAGATTCCGCAAGGTATTTATAACTTTCAGCATCATTCGCAATCAGTTTGCCCATAATTGGCAACGCTGTGAATGAATATAAATCATAGAGTTTTGAAAATGGTTCAAAAATTGGTTTAGAAAATTCTAAAATCAGTAAACGACCACCTGGCTTAAGCACGCGATACATGGCTGCAAGTGCTGCGTCTTTATCAGTCACGTTACGAAGACCAAAGCTGATAGTGAGTAAGTCAAAACTATTGTCTGCAAATGGTTCTAAGGTTTCAGCATTGGCAAGTACAAAATCGACATTGGTACAGCCTGCATCAATTAAACGATCACGACCGACATTTAACATTGATTCATTAATGTCAGATAAAACCACATGACCCGTAGGGCCGACTTCACGGCTAAATACTTTGGCTAAATCGCCTGTACCGCCTGCAATATCAAGCACGTGTTGACCACGACGAACACCTGACATATTAATCGCAAAGCGTTTCCAAATACGGTGAATACCGAAAGACATCAAGTCATTCATAATGTCGTATTTACTTGCCACTGAGTGGAAAACTTCAGCTACTTTTTGTGCTTTATCTTCACTACTCACCGTTTGGTAACCGAAGTGTGTGGTTGCACCGACATTGCCTGTATTGGCACCACGGGGTAAATTATATTTAGGAATCGTTCCTGAAACAGGCGTATCAGTCAATGTTTGTTGTAACGATTGTTGTTGACCTTGTGGCGTACCTTGCGGTAATGGTTCGGTTAGAAAAGGACTCACATTGTCTGTATTTTGTGCCGACTCCGTTTGAGCATTCGGCTTTTGATTTTCATTCGACATTTGAGTCACTCCTGAACACAAAAATAATAAATCTTGCAGTGGTCTGCATAATGACAGATTCTTTTGCCTTTTACAGCGTTCATCATGCAATTGTTATGAATAATATACAGAAAATATGCGAATCAAGTCTTGATCACATCGGCTCAAACCTTATCATATTTTAAAAGGATCTTGTTTTCCTAAGTGTACATTTTCAACGATTTTGCGTTCTTGTGCAGTAAAACTTTTGATAAAAATTGCTGCAGATTTCAACGGTTTCATTGCCACAAAACCTTCACCTATAAAGTCATACATCAATTCAAAGTGATATTTGGCAGCAGTGCCTTTACACATTTTAAAGGCGGTATGCATAATAAATGAACGCATGTATTTATCCAGTGCTAAACCTAACTCATCTAATAAATCAAGCTGTTGCAGACGTTCTTTTTCCTGATCGAGTTTAATTAAAGTTAAACGCATCATTTCATCATCAATTTTTTGTTCAGCGGGATAATCTTTTAACAATTGTTTTGCCACTTGCTCATCTAATTGCATAGCGAGAACAGCCAACCCCACAGATTTTAAACCAGTTCGGATTGCATTTTCAGGCAAGATTTTTTCAGCTTTATGGGCATATTTCAGCAAGCGTTCAATTTGCTTGGCAAGGTCGTCAAAATCAGGACCGCCATATAAACGATTGATAAAGTATTTTGCCATTAATTGATTTTCAGGCTGATTAAACAGTTCTTGGTGCGTGTTTAGAATTCTTTCTTTTAACCAATTTTGTGCATCATGTAGACGTTGATTTAAAATAGGGTCTTGGTGATAAGCCAATGCATTATATTGTTCTAAAAGTTCATCGAGTGCTGCAAGCTTAGACATATCAAAACTCAAAAAATTAAATTTGAAAAAAGCATAAAGGGAGTTTACGTGTATCGCTATGACAATTGAATAGAAACAAGCATGAATTTAGGTCAGTACGCATGTTTTATTCATAAAAAGCTGTACAGAAAAGATATAGCTCAAAGAAATGAAATGGATATACTTTATTTAAAATAGATAAAAGTGTGAATTTTATGCTCGAACAACAATTACAATTTTCTTTGCGAGATGAAGATGAACTTTCTGTTGATCTGATTGAAGCACAGTATGCGCTGAAAAATACGCGTGATCAAAATAACGGTAAAAGCTTGGTCATTCTGGTGAGTGGGATTGAACTCGCAGGTAAAGGTGAGGCAGTTAAACAGCTACGTGAGTGGTTAGATCCGCGCTATTTACGTGTCAAGGCCGATGCACCACATTTATTTACAGATAATCAAACATTTTGGCAACCTTATGCACGTTTTATTCCTGCTGAAGGTCAAATACAGGTCATGTTTGGCAATTGGTACAGTGATTTATTATCCACAGCAATGCATGTCTCTAAACCTTTGGATGAGACCATGTTTGAAGCTTATGTTGAAAATATGCGTGCTTATGAACAAGACCTTAAAAATAACCATGTTGATGTGATTAAAGTGTGGTTTGATTTACCGTGGAAAAGCTTGCAAAAGCGTTTAGATGAAATGGATTCATCCGAACAACGTTGGCATAAATTACATGGTTTGGATTGGCGCAATAAAAAACAATACGATACGGTACAAAAGTTACGTCAAAAGTTTACCGATGATTGGTTGGTGATTGATTGTGAAGATAAAGCATCACGTGATCAGCAATTTGCACAGTATCTTTTACAAGCTTTAAAGCAACTTCCTAAACATAAAACCACGGTTCGTACCAAGTGGAAACAAGCAGCAATTCCAGAAGCACTCTTAGCACCATCCACAGACGTTTTAAAAGAAGAAGATTATAAAGCTGAATTGAAAAAGCTGACTAAAAAAGTATCAGATGCATTACGCAATGATTCTCGGAATGTGGTGATTACTTTTGAAGGTATGGATGCAGCAGGTAAAGGCGGTGCAATTAAACGTATCGTTAAAAAACTCGATCCACGTGAGTACGAAATTCATACCATTGCAGCGCCTGAACAATATGAATTGCGTCGTCCATATTTATGGCGGTTTTGGACAAAATTAACAGAAACACATGAAATTACCATTTTTGATCGAACTTGGTATGGTCGTGTTTTGGTGGAGCGTATAGAAGGTTTTGCTAAGCCCGCTGAGTGGCAACGTGCTTATGATGAAATTAACCGCTTTGAAAAAGATTTATCGGATAACCAAACGGTGATTATTAAATTTTGGTTAGCGATTACAATGGAAGAGCAAGAGGCTCGTTTTAAAGCCCGTGAAGAAACACCACATAAGCGTTTTAAAATTACTCCTGAAGATTGGCGTAATCGTGGGCATTGGGATGAGTATTTAAATGCGGCAGCGGATATGTTTGCACGAACCAATACTGAATATGCACCATGGCATATTATTGCAACCAATGATAAATATTCAGCACGTATTCAAGTTTTAAAAGCAATTTTGAAACAGTTGAAGGTTGATTGATTTTATTCTTCATCATCAGATTTTTTACATGACTATTTAAAAGTAGTTTTGTAAATTGAATCAGATCTTGAATACTTAGACAAAAAAAGCGGATTTAAAATCCGCTTTTTTTACATCATCGAAAACTTGATTAAGAGTATTTTACAACTTGCGCATTTTGCTTTTGTTGAATGCTTTTTGCCAGTTTGTAGCATTCTTCTACATGCGCTTCAGCGACTTTTTTCATTACAATATAGCCCAAGCTCGCTGCAATAATTGAACCGCCTAAAGGAATGAATTTGGTCACTTGTTTGGTGATCATTTTCGCAGCCATATTGTTCAGTGAAGATTTAACCGCAGTACGTGCAACCACGAGACCTGAAAACTCAAAGCCGCGTTTGCGCAGTTCATTCCAATGAATCTGCTTAGTTGCAGGGTCATAAACGCTGACTTGATCAGGCGCTAAACCAAAGCGTGCATTAATTTCAGGAATTAATAAAGAGAGAATACCAACATCAATCACCACATCAAAAAATGGGATGGGGATTACCGCAACACCTGCTGAAACATAGGCACGTTTTTTTACCAACTCTAAGCATTCAGTACGAATTTGTTCTAAGTTTAAATTTGGATCGATTGAATCTGGAATTTTATCAATTTTCATAAAGGAGTTACCTATCAACAAGCTTGTGAGATTTATTGTTCATTTCGCATGATTCATAAAGCATAGCTTAGCTTGTTTTTTCAAAAGTTTTTGTTGATCTGTGCTGTAAAAATGCCACACTCACATTAAGATGTATAGTGCTGAATGTTTGTGTTTTTGTGCATTGGTTCAAAATATATAATTGAATGAAAAAGTTGAGGGAATATGGCAATTCATGTGATTCAAAGCCAACGTATTGATGTGTTGGTACAAGGTGTGTTGCAAAGTACAACTAAACCCTCCCAGAATCCATTTGCCGTTTTAAAAACTCAGCATTTTATTGTTCCGACACCAGCGGTTGAAGAATGGCTCACACAAAAAATTGCCGAACAGCAAGGGATCAGTGCCAACAGTCAGTTTCATCAACGAATTCGAGGTTTTCAATGGTTTGCTTACCAACAAGTATTAGAAGATAAAGATAAGGTTCGTAAAGCCAATATTCCACGTTTGATTATGAAATGGCGGATTTATCAGGCACTGAAAAGTTTTATTTCCACAGATGAAATCGCTTTAACGAGTGAGCATCCTTTATATTCGATTATTCTGCGAATTTATGAAAGTGTCGCTCAGCTTGAAGATGGTTTAGAAAAAAGATTAAAAAAACAAAGTATGTTGTATTGGGTTTCTGAGCAAGTCTCAAAATTGTTCAGCAATTATATGATTTATCGTGGTTATTGTATTCAAAGCTGTGGCGATAGTTGTAGCTGCTCAACAAATTGGTTACAGATGTGGGGGCGGGATCAGGAACTGAATGTTGAACAGCAGTTTTTTAAAACCAATACTGAAATTTCTGCGTTTAGTTTAAATCAAGCACAAGAATTGGAGAGTTGGCAACGTTGGTTGTGGCAACATACTTTTCATGAAGATTTTGCTGAAATGCAAAGTATTGATACTGATTTTTGGCAAATTATGGATGATGCTGAAAAACGTCAAGAGGCTTTAAAAAAATTACCCTCGCAGCTGATTGTATTTACGCTTTTAGATTTACCACCGAGTCAATTACAGTTTTTACGTCGCTTGGGACAGTATTTAGATGTATTGATTTTACATTACAACCCATCGCAAGAATATTGGGCAGACAGTGTCGATCCAAACTGGAAAAAACAATACGATTTACGCGTGAAAGAACGCTTTATTGCGAAGAACCCTAAAGCGACCGATGAAGATATTGATAAATTTTTTCAAGAATTCACCTTAAATTTTAATGCAGAAGTCCGTGAATCTCGTCATCCATTGTTGACTCGTTTGGGTAAACAGGCACGTGATCATTTTTCGATTCTTTCTAATCTTTCTTCAGGTGAAGAAGGGCAATGGGTCGATGCTTTTGTGGACGAGTTTCCACCGCATTTATTGGGGAAATTACAATCTGATATTTTATATTTGGTCGAGCCTGAACAGCATGCTTATCCGCTTCACCTGCAAGATGATTCAATTCAAATCCATGTCTGTCATTCAACATTAAGACAGTTGGAAGTTTTAAGAGATCAATTTACCCATTGGTTGGCGCAAAGCACATTGGAAAATCCACATCGCCCAAGTGATATTCTGGTTTTAGTTCCTGATCTGAAACAAATTGAACCTTTAATTCGGAGTGTATTTCCACATGCACCGAATCATGAAGGCATATTTTTACCTGTGAAAATAGCAGGTGTAACACAGTTGGATGCCAATAATGCGTGGCGTGCTGTATTGGGTCGAATTGAACTAGTTCAGGGACGTTTGAGTATTGAAGATTTTGCCGATTGGTTGAGCTTAAATGCGACACAATTACGTTATGGCTTAGATATTCATAATACTGAACGTATGATTGAACTATTGGTTCAAGCAGGCTTTAAACGCGGTTTGGATGCAGAACATTTACAACGCAGTTTGAGTCAGGGCGATGATGATTATCGTTTTAGCCTGAAGTTTGCTTTAGATCGGCTTGCATTAGGCATCGCTATTCCTGAACATGCCATGTTTGCAGAAATTTTAAGTTATGCACAGGTTTTGCCCAGTGAATTTGAATTAATCAGCACTTTAATCGAAATTTATCAAGATTTTGCACAACGCCGTAACTGGATGATTGCACATGAATTAAAATCTACAACAGGCTTAACATTGAATGTTGAAGCTTGGCTTAAATTGTTAATGCAAGACATTATTGAGTTTGAGCAAGCTGGTGTGGAATCTCTTAAAAAAGTCCGTGAGATTGTGAGAAAACAAGAACGGATGCTAACTTTGGCAAGCTTTTATGATGAGCAAGATGATTCAATCCTTCGCAATATTAATTTGCCTTTGCCTTATTTACTCAATGAAATTCAAAATACTTTAGATAGCCAATTGGATCAGGCTGTACCGACAGGTCAAATTACTTTTAGCCAAATTGGTCAGATTCGCCCTTTGCCTTATAAGTTGATGGTAATGTTGAATTTAGATGGTGGCAAATTTCCAACACGAAATAATCATTTGCCTTTTGATTTAATGCAATTACTACGTCCGCAATTGGGCGATCGGTCTCGTTTGGAAGATGATCAAGGTGCATTCTTAGATGCTTTACTATTAGCACAAGAAAACTTATGGCTGTTTTATAATGGCTTTGATGTGAGTGATGGTGAAGTTCGTGAGCCTTCAAGTGTTTTACAAGAACTCATTAACCATCTTGCCTTTATTACACAATCACCTCAAAAAATGGATTCATCGCCATCTTCTGCATCTGACGTACTGAGCCAAGTCGATACTTTGGTTTCAATTGAAGGGATTGAAGTGCCTGAGCAAATTCAGCAACTTTATCATGTCCATCAATTACAACCCTTTGATCCACTTGGATTTGAAAAATCTGAAATTATTCGTTATCAGGATCAATGGTTTCAAGTTGCGCAACAGATTCGTCATACAAATGCACACTCTAAACGTGAAGCATGGGCAAATGTGGAATATCAACGTGAACAGGATGCTGTCACTGTTTTGGATGCAGGGCAGTGGATTCAAGATATGACTTTTCCTGCGCGGTTATACCTCAAGACTTTGGGTGTAGAAAATTTAAAACCTGAGGATATCCCTGCACAGGATGAACCGTTAGTTTTAGATGGATTAGGTCGTTATGCCATCCGAGATTTTTTACAGAAACAACAAAGCCAGTCATCAGATAATATTGAGAGTTTTAAACCTGAGCTGTTACAAGACCAATTACCTGTCGGAAAAGTTCAGCATAGTGCATGGCAAATGAGCTTGGCTGAACAAGAAAATTTAAAAGCACGCTTACATCGTTATGCACCTGAAGTAACCCAGATTACACAACGACAGTGGCGGATTCAGCCTGATTTAACCATCAATTTAACGGTACCTAAATATGCAAGTCTTGATGGAAAAAAAGATTGGGTGAGTTTAGATGCCTCTAGTGCAAGAGCCAAGCGCCGTGCCAAAGTCTGGTTGGAATATTTGCTGTGGCTGAGTTTTAGCAATTTAAATGATGAGCGATCACCTCATTTAAAACGTATCGCTATTTTTAGTGATGTCACACTCATCAATACAGGTGTGAGTTCGGCGCAAGCCAAAGCGTTTCTATTGTCTTGGTTTAAGGCTTATCAGTATGCACAAACTCAACCTTTGGTTTTACCATCAGCCTTACTTTTACAACTTGCTGAAAAAGGCAAAGAACTCGATTGGAATGAAGATGAGTTTGGTCAAATGAGTTTGAATAACTTTGCTGATCTTCTAAAAGAATGGAATGCTGATTCAGCTCGATTCCAGACTTCTTTTTCTGTAGAGAATAATGAAGCGACCAAATACCATCGAGATTGGCAATTTATTTTACAAGAACAGGATGCTACGGCTTTGCTCAAACATGCTTGTGACACCTTTGCTTATGACCTATATCAACCGATTTATCAGCATCAATATGTGGCGGAGGAATAACACATGACGCAGCAAAAAGTGTCTATTCAACCGATTGCAGATATGCAGTTTTCAGGCTTACATTGGATTGAAGCATCTGCGGGAACAGGTAAAACTTATACGCTTTCGAGTTTGATGGTACGAATTTTTTTAGAAAAATATTTACCAAGTCAGGTCATTGCAACCACATTTACTCGTAAAGCATCCGCAGAGTTAAAAAGTCGAATTCGCTCACGTTTGGTGGAAACCCATCGTTATTTTGAGAGTTGTCGAGAGTTAACCGAACAACAAGTTTTAGCCAGAGCACAACAGGAAAATGACCCTTTGTTTGCCAAAGTTTTACAGATTTTTTCGACTCAAATTGGTTATGCTTGTGAACGCCTAAAATTAGTCATTGATCAATTAGATGAACTTTTTGTCGGAACCTTAGATAGTTTTAGTCAGAAGTTATTACGTGAATTTGCATTTGAAAGTGGCAAAATTGAACGAGCTGAAATTACCGATGATGCAAAAAGTTATACCTATCAATTGATCCATGATGTTTTACGCGAATGGATTCAGAAGCAACCACAAAATATTATTGATTATCTACTGCTGAATAAAAAACTAAAATCTCAAGAGAACTATATTTCTGTGGTGGAAAATAGTTTGAATTTTGCTTCGGCACAGTTTCAGGCTGTACCACAACCTGAAATAGATTTAGAACAATTCAACGATGAAATTCAAAAACTTCAACGATTAGATTTAACTCAACTTGAAACGCTATCTGAGTATTATTTGCCAGAGGGGCAACATCATAAAATTATTGCAAAAAAATGGCGTGACCAAGCCAAAATGCAAATGCTTTTTACCGAGGTTTTACCTGCATTTTTAGTATCATTACAACAGCAGGGAGCTTATGCACTATTTGCACCGCAATATGCAAATACGCTGAAACAACTGACAGAATTAACCACCAAAAAACCACTCAATAAATGCGCTGAAGATGTTTTACAAAGTTTTGAAAATCATCCCATTATTCGTTCTCTCAAGCTGTTTATTGAGGGAATGCAAAAGCTCACAGTTGATTTAGATGTTTTAGACAGTTATTTACAATTTCATCTTGCCAGTGAAGTGAAAAAACGTTTACCACAAGTCTTACAGCAAAAAGGTGAAACCACTTTTGCACAGCAAATTCGAACCTTGGCTGAAGCTTTGCAAGGTGAACAAGGGCAGAAATTTGCGAGCTTTGTCCATGCTCGTTATCCCTTAATTTTAGTCGATGAATTCCAAGATACCAATCAAGATCAGGATGATATGTTGGCGCAAATTTGGCGTCATCCAAAACGTGTCAAAAATGGTTGTATGATTATGGTCGGTGACCGTAAACAGGCAATTTATGGTTTCCGTGGTGGAGATATGCTGACCTTTTTAAAAGCCCATCAGGACGTTTTTGGCAAAGAAGGGCATGCTTATAATTTGGTGCAGAATCATCGTTCAGTTCAGCCTTTGGTCGAAGCTGTTGATGCCTTATTTCAGCGACAGACTGATTTTGGGGAACAGGTAATCTATACGCCCGTACAGGCAGGTAGTCGTCCACATCCTGATTTAATTGACCAACAACACATTAATCCTGTACCACTACGCTGGTTGCAACTTGAAGATAAAGCGACTGAAGCAGAACAAGTGGCATGGAAAATTCGAGATTTACTCAATCAAGGCATTCAGGGTTCATTATATTTTGCTGAAAAATCAGGACATCGTGCTCTTGATGAAAATGATATTGCGATTTTATCCAAGAATCATGATGGCTTAGATAAAGCCCAGTCAATGCTGGAATATTTAGGTGTTCGCGTCAGTCGTCCATCGAAAAAAAGTGTCTTTGAAAGTAACCTTGCCAAGGATGTGGGAGCTGTACTGAGTGCGATTATGCATCCTTATGATGAAGGTAAAATTAAGCGTGCTTTACTCAGTCGTTTACTTGGATTTAACCTACAAAAATTGATGCAATTGGAACAACAAGCTGATGGTTTAAGCGCTTATATTGAACAGTTCGATCAGATTCGTGAGATGTGGCTCAATCAAGGCTTTTTAACGGCTTGGCAATTTTTTTTAAATCAATTCGATGTATGGAAAACACTGGTTGCAAAGCAAAGTCGGGACAATGAACGTGTGGTGGTGAATCTACGTCATGTTACAGAATTGCTGAGTCAGCACAGCGAAGATTATCAAGGGGCGCAGAATTTACATTATTGGTATTTAAAACAACTCACTTCACCCATGCAACGAGAATGGGAACTCGAACGTAAACTGTCGAATGAAGCAGGTGTGCAATTGATGACGATTCATCAATCTAAAGGTTTAGAGTTTAAATTTGTTTTTCTTTTAGGTGCGGATAAAGGCATTAAAGAAATGAATAAAACTCTGAATTTTTCCACGTCTGAAAAAATAAATATGCAAACAGGGCTGATTGAAATACAACGTATTGTTGCTGTTAATGATAAAAATATTTTAGAACAAGCAGATATTGATCGGCATGATGAGCGGGCTTTGGCAGAACATCACCGTTTATGGTATGTGGCACTGACACGTGCCAGTTATCGTGTTTATGCCATGATGCAGGACAATGATGGAAAATCGACAACGGGCTTGGCATTTTGGCGTGGGCATGGCGCAAATATCTTCCAACATCCGAATAGTGCGCTTGAGCCTTTACTCACAGAAAGACCGATTAAGATTGAAGCCAAACCTTCAGAGGTGATTGTGCCAATTCAGGCGCATCAATTTCCACAACAACGCTTTTATCCACGGGGTAAAACCAGTTTTAGTTATTTAGCACAACACTTAACCCGTCGACAAATTCAAGATGCTTTAGCGGTTGCCAATGCGGAGACGGAAAGTGCAGAAGATGAAATCAATCAACCTATTCCTCAGATTATTATTGCTGAGGCGAATCAACCGATTACATGGATTAAAGCCAGCTTTCCAATGGGCACAGTTGCAGGGAATTTCTTACATGAAATTTTTGAACATATTGATTTTCAAAACTCACAATATTGGCATTTAGAAATTCGTCGTCGTTTTAAAAATGACTATGCAATGCTGTGGAATGAATTGATTGAGAAATTTAGTAAAGCATTTCCAAGTGAACAACAGATCGAAGAAACTTTACTGCAATGGATGTCGGAATGGTTAGAGCATATTTTGGATACACCGATCCAGTCGGATTTTAAACTTAAACAATTGGCATCCGATCAACATCTGGCAGAGTTTCCATTCTATTTGGCTTTATCAGATCGTGTGTTGGCGATTCAGCGTATTCATCAACTGTTTGATGAGTATGGAATTGCGATGCCTGATTTTAAAGAAGCCAATTCAGCTCGTTATTTGAATGGCTCAATTGATTTACTATTTTTTGATGGTAAGCAATATCACATTGCCGATTATAAAAGTAATTTCTTAGGTGCAGATCAGCAACATTATAATACTGCATCAATTCAAGAAAGCATGTCGCATGCCAGTTATTGGTTACAAGCATCCTTGTATCTCGTCGCTTTACATCGTTATTTAAAAGTTCAACTATTGGATTATCAAATTGAAAAAGACTTAGGTGGTGCAATCTATCTTTATTTACGGGGTATGAATGGGCAAGCTGAACAGGGCTATTATTACTGGAAGCCAAGGGCCGAATTTATCCTACGACTTGATGCAATCTTGGGCTATTTTATTGAAGATTTAAGCGTGGATAAAACGGCTTAAATTGCATGAATGATTATTTGAATAGCTGTATAAACAGAAAGTTACCATGTGGATAACTGTGTTGAAAACCTTGTAGATAACTCTGAGGATAACTGTGTGGAAAATAGACAGGATTTAGAAAGCCAAGTGCCGCAATGGATTGCGACTTGGAGTAAATACATTTTACAGCAGTCATCCACAGGCTCAGATTTACATGAAAGGTTAAATGAGGACTCACTGGAATTAGTCCAAGATATATTACTTGCGATCACTCGTGGCGATAGTTGTATCCACCGTGCAGGAAAAAATATTCAATCGTTATATCAGCTCGTGATTGATGAGCAAGATGCACTTTATCAAGTTGCCCCTTTTGTGGCTGATGATGAATATTTATATATGTATCGCTACTGGAGTTTAGAGCAGCGTTTAGCAACGCAAATTATGCGTTTAAAACAACAACAGATTCAGGCTGTTGATATCCAAGCGTTTGAACATTTATTACAAGATGAACATCAAAAAGCTGCTTTAGCGATGGTTGCTCAAAATGCATTTAATATGATTACAGGTGGGCCAGGAACAGGGAAAACTTATACGCTTGCACGTATTATTGCGGTTTTGAGTCAAGCCATTCCTGATATTCGCATTGCGATGGCAGCACCGACGGGTAAAGCCGCTCAACGGATGAAAGAAGCATTACAGAATTCACTGAATGATGAAAAACTTAATGAATTGGGCTTAATTAGCGATACGTTGAAACAACAGGATACGCTCACTATCCACCGTTTATTGGGTTTAGGTACACAATATAAAGCACGTTTTAACTTAAAACAGCCTTTGCCTTATGATGTCATCGTTATCGATGAAGCATCCATGTTAGATCTCAATCTTGCGACTTTATTATTAGAAGCAGTGCCTGATCATTGTCGTTTGATTTTATTGGGTGATGCCAATCAGTTGGCTTCAGTCGATGTGGGTTCTGTATTGGCAGATTTACAGCAGGCTGAATCACTGGCAGAAAATCGCGTTAATTTAGTGACCAGTCGCCGTTTTAAAGAGGGTGCATTGATTGGGAAAATGGCACAGTTTATTCAAACACAAAAGAGCCTTTCAACACAAAATCATTCAGGCACTCATTCAACACAATTATTGGCAAATTTTGAACAGGAAATTGTCTCTGCTGCTGAATTCAAGCCAATTGCATTATATCCAAATATGCCAGATGTGATTCAACTGGAATATTTACCAGAAGTGATTGCTCAAGCAGATATCACGGGTTATTACCAAAAATTGAGTTGGGGATATCAAGACTACTTTAATAGTATCCAACATTATTTGAATCAGGATGATCCAAAAACTAAAGTTGCAATGGTGATCCAGGCTTTTGACCATTATCGAATCTTAACAGCCATTCATCATGGCGTATTGGGACTGGAAGCATTAAATAGAGCGATGGAAAAGGCTTTATTTGAATATCTTACGAGCTTACAAAAGCAAGGTGATTGGTATGTCGGTCGTCCAGTGATGATGAGTTATAACGACTATCAACTCGGAACCTCCAATGGCGATATTGGAATTTGCTTTAAGCATCGTCAACAATCCAATCAGTTTGAAGTCTATTTTCCAAGTTTAGACAAATGGATTCCTGCGACACGCTTACCTAAATCGATTCAAACAGCATTTGCATTGACCATTCACAAATCACAAGGTTCAGAATTTACTCATACGGCAGTGGTTTTAGATTCTGCTGCAACTAAGCTCCTCAGCCAAGAATTAATTTACACAGCGATAACACGAGCAAAATCGGTTGTTAGTCTTTTGGTTGATTCAGAAGCTTTTATTCAGTCTTTAAGCATTGCAACGACAAGGCAAAGCGGATTGCTTAGAAAAATTAACACAAAAAAAACACTGTTAAATCCAAGTACATAAATGTAACGCTGTACGAAATGGCTTACAGATATTCGAGAGATTAGCGCATAGAGCTTTGTCTAACTTTTTGCGATGATGACTGTCATAAAGAACTCAACATGGAATGCTGAGTAAAATCGCACAATAATAATGATTTAAAGTCGAGAGACTGCGAACTTACAAGAAGTAAGTATAAAGAGGAAACTTACAGCCGCTAAGCCTTGTAGTTT
Source organism: Acinetobacter sp. ANC 3832 (assembly GCF_002135415.1). Classification (GTDB taxonomy): domain Bacteria; phylum Pseudomonadota; class Gammaproteobacteria; order Pseudomonadales; family Moraxellaceae; genus Acinetobacter. The sequence continues at coordinate 155,455 of NZ_NEGJ01000002.1, read as the reverse complement.
TGGGAGAGACTACAGGGCTTTTTTATATCCGCTCTTTTAATATCTAATGTTGAATTAATCAGTGAATATATAATTGACATAAACATAAATAGCCTCTGTATTTCATAACGCTATGAAGACATAAAAAATTTTATGCAGAAAAAGAATAAAATGAGATTTTTTATTTATCCATTAGTAGTTGAAATAAAAAGAATTATTTACTTAAGCTATGAGTTTTTTTTAACATAAGATACATTTTGTGCGCTTTTGCTTACACAAACATACGAAAAATGCGACTTTTGTAGCATTTTATTTGTGGCAGAATAGGTTTTATAAGGAAATGTTGAAGTAAGAACAAGGAACGTATTAATAATAAAAGTGAAACATTCACTCAATATAATAAATACAATAAATTAAACAATAATAATGAAAACATAAGAAACTACAGCGCCGGAAAAGCCCTAGAAGAGATTCTAGGGCTTTTTCACTATTTGGCTATAAAGCTCATATTCTTAAATATCTTGCATTTATAGCCACACAAGGGCCTTTAACTTCTTCGTTAAAGCGGAATTAAAAACAGAAAAATTAAAAGTTTTTATGCAATACATTTATTCAAACTTAAACTAAATCTGTTTCAGTCGAATCTGTGCCAAATAATGAGCGACGTTGCTCTTTAGGGATTTTAGGGCAATTTTTTGAAATCTGATATAACACATTGGCAAGCGCTGGAATATGCGTACCCACTACAGATTTACCTGTGTTTAAAAATGAAATACTAATATCACGCTCAGGGTCAGCCCAACAGAGAATATTCGAAAATCCAAGATGACCAAAAGCTTGTCCAGTCATTGGGCCAAAAATACCAATAGGATTACTGCCCAGCATTGGACCAAGTGCATAACGCATCGGTGCAAGCAGGGTGCGGTCTATACTGGTATTAGACGTAGGTAAAGTAGAGCGAAACACTGTTTGTGGGCTCATAATTCTTTTGCCATTATATTCCCCTCCGTTGAGCAACATTTCAAAGAAGCGATTGGCTTGTTCAGCACTGGTATAAATATTTCCAGCGGGGCAAACGGTATCCATAAAACGATGATCATTGGTGACATCAACAGCCAGTTGCAAGCCACCACCCAATACATGATTTAAATAGTGGTCTGTACCCAATCTAGGGTGCATACCTGTTGGGTAATTTAAAGCAACATCATCTCGAAATTCAGGTTTTAAACCATAATTGAAATAAGGCATATTCATCGGTTTTTCGATGTATTCATGCAAAAACTGGCGAATATCTTGTCCTGTCACGCGTTCAATCAGTTCACCTAAAATATAACCTGCAGTTACTGCATGATAAGCAAGATGAGAGCCTGCTTTAGACACCGGTTTCGCTGCATAAAGATGCTGCAAAATACGTTCACGATCAAACAGTAATTCAGGGGTTACTTCCATTTCAACGCGTGGAATTCCCCCACGGTGTGATAATAAATGGAAGATCGTAGCACGACGTTTGCCATTTTGAGCATATTCAGGAATGTAATAACTAATGGGGTCGAGTAAATTAATCTCACCCATTTCATCTAACATATGAATGAGCATCGCGGTAACGATTTTGGATGCTGAAAATAAACAAACTGGTGTATCTGGCGTGGCAATCATAGGATTGTTGTCTAAACCATCTGCTGAATTGCCACGTGCATAGCCAATACTTCGATTGAGTAAAATTTTTCCCTGACGCTTTAAGCAAAAGCTAATCAGTGGAGAATTACCCGTTTGATACAAGTTTTCAACGCTTGTCCAAATATTTTTAATCTGTTGATCCGTCATTCCTCCAAGTTCAGCAGGAAGTTCATCTTTGGTTTGCGTAATCGTATTTAAATCTTTTGGTACATAACAGGTATTGGTTGAAAATAGTTTCACATGATCCTCTGGAAATTCTTTGTTTTTATTCTGAACCAGTGTGCCTATGCATTGATTCAATGTCAGTGTCTGAATTGCCCTGATCTGAGTAACAATTATGCAAGAAGATTTGCGGATAACTTTGCATTATATGGGTACTTCCTTTAAAATAGCCCACTGCTGTAGTGATGCACGGCAGTCAAATGAGTTTTGAAGAACTTATTTGATTTGTATCAAATATTTAACTTAAGCATCTCGGAGAAATCGAATGGCTTTAACAAACGCAGATCGCGCAGAGATCATCGCTAAATACGCTCGCGCTGAAAACGACACTGGTTCACCAGAAGTTCAAGTCGCTTTATTAACTGCGCAAATCAATGATTTGCAAAGTCACTTTAAAGCACATAAACACGATCATCATAGCCGTCGCGGTTTGATTCGTATGGTTAACCAACGTCGTAAACTTCTTGATTACCTTAAAGGTAAAGATGCGACTCGTTATACAGATGTGATTGTTGCTTTAGGTTTACGTCGTTAATTCGATTTAAACTTTTATTTTCGGATGATTGCATGTCAAATGCTGTACTGATGAAAACTAAAGTCTGCCTTGCTTTTGTAAGGTAAAAGAGAAGGGGCGATGTTTCGCTCCTTCTTTGTGTTTAAAAATAGTGTATTAATAAGTGTTTATTATATCTGGTGAGGTCGGCTTCTAAGCTTTGTCATTTACCATCATTGTTTTGTTAGATGTGAATGCCAAACCTTAGGGGTCTCCACTAGAATAAAATTAGGAAAGAAAAATATATGTCGATGTTTAATATTATTCGTAAAGAATTTCAATATGGTCAACACAACGTTATTTTAGAAACTGGTCGTGTTGCACGTCAGGCAAATACTGTTGTGATTACAATGGGCGGCGTAACTGTTCTTGTTGCGATTGTTGCTCAACCAAAAGCAAAAGCAGGTCAAGACTTTTTCCCATTGACTGTAAATTACCAAGAAAAGCAATATGCTGCAGGTCGTATTCCTGGTGGTTATGGTAAGCGTGAAGGTCGTCAATCTGAATCTGAAACTTTAATTTCACGTTTGATTGACCGTCCAATTCGTCCATTGTTCCCAGAAGGTTTCTATAACGAAATCCAAGTAACAGCAACAGTTGTTTCTTCTGACAAAACTATGGATGCTGATATTGCTGCAATGCTTGGTACTTCAGCTGCCATGTCAATTGCAGGTGTTCCATTCCGTGGTCCTATTGCTGGTGCTCGCGTTGGTTTAATCAACGGTGAATACATTCTGAATCCGAACCACGAACAATTGAAAGAAAGTGATCTTGATCTTGTTGTTGCGGGTACAGCGGGTGCGGTACTTATGGTTGAATCTGAAGCGAAAGAGCTTTCAGAAGACCAAATGTTAGGTGCTGTACTTTTTGGTCATGACGAAATGCAAATTGCAATTCAAGCGATCAAAGAATTTGCTGCAGCTGCTGGTGCAGTTGAATCAACTTGGGTTGCGCCAACCAAGAATGAAGCACTTTTAGCTCAATTAAAAACTGCATTCGAAGCTAAAATCTCTGAAGCGTATACGATTGCTGTTAAGCATGACCGTTATGCTGCATTAGATGCACTTCAAGCTGAAGCAATTGCTCAATTCGTTCCTGAAAATGACGAAACTGGCATTGCTGATGACGTAAACGAATTATTTGAAGATCTTAAATACCGCACTGTACGTGACAATATTTTGTCAGGTAAACCACGTATTGATGGTCGTGATACGAAAACTGTTCGTGCTATTGACGTACAAGTGGGTGTATTGGGTCGTGCACACGGTTCAGCATTATTCACACGTGGTGAAACTCAAGCGTTGGTAACAACGACTTTGGGTAATACACGTGATGCATTGATGGTTGATACATTATCTGGTACGAAAACAGATAACTTCATGTTGCATTACAACTTCCCTGCATACTCTGTAGGTGAAACTGGTCGTGAATCTGGTCCTAAACGTCGTGAAATTGGTCATGGTCGTTTGGCACGTCGTGGTGTTCAAGCGGTTCTTCCGCCTGCTGATCGCTTCCCGTACGTGATTCGTATCGTATCTGATATTACTGAATCAAATGGTTCATCTTCAATGGCTTCTGTATGTGGTGCTTCATTATCACTGATGGATGCAGGTGTTCCATTGAAAGCACCAGTTGCAGGTATCGCAATGGGTCTAGTGAAAGAAGGCGAACGTTTCGCAGTTCTTTCTGACATCTTAGGTGATGAAGATCACTTAGGTGATATGGACTTTAAAGTAGCGGGTTCTGCAAACGGTATTACTGCACTTCAAATGGATATCAAGATTGAAGGTATCAATGAAGAAATCATGGAAGCTGCATTAAATCAAGCGTATGCGGGTCGTATGCACATCCTAAATGAAATGAATCAAGTGATTTCACGTGCTCGCCCTGAAATTTCTATGCATGCACCTACATTCCAAGTGATCAATATCAACCCTGATAAGATCCGTGATGTGATTGGTAAAGGTGGTGCGACTATTCGTGCGATCACTGAAGAAACTAAAGCTGCAATCGATATCGAAGATAACGGTACAGTACGTGTATTTGGTGAAACTAAAGCTGCTGCAGCTGCTGCGGTTGCTAAAATTCAAGCACTAACTGCTGAAATTGAACCAGGTACAATTTATATGGGTAAAGTTATCCGTATCGTTGAATTTGGTGCATTTGTAAACATTATGCCAGGTACTGATGGTTTACTTCATATTTCTCAAATTTCAAACGAACGTATTGCAAATGTTGCAGACGTTTTGACTGAAGGTCAGGAATTAAGAGTACAAGTTGCTGATGTTGATAACCGTGGTCGTATTAAATTAACCATGAAAGATATTGATCAAGCAGCTCCACAAGCTTAATCATTCTTCTGGTTAAAAAATTAGCCTTGAGCTTTGCCAAAGTAATGACTTTGGCTTGCTCAGGGCTTTTTTTATGGCATTATGCAAAGCATGAGCCAAGACCATAATAATCACTATGCAAACATTTTATTTTTTTCAACATCCTGATGAACAATATATCTGTGTTCAAAAGGAGCCTACACATGACCAAGAACAACAATTTATGTGGATTGACTGCACTCGTGAAGATGTTGTAAATCACTCTGAACAATGGCAACAAGATATATTAAAACAAAGCCAATTATTTCTGAATGAATACCATATTAAAGATATTTTAAATCTGGAACATCCTTGTGCTTTTGATACCATGGATGAATATGATTTGCTTATTTTTCGTAAATTAATTACACCAGATGACAAAATTTATAGCGGTGAAAATGCTGTTGAAAAACATGAGAGTGTCTTTGGCTTAGCAACCTCCCCAGTGAGTTTTATTTTTACCTCTCAAGTATTGATTACGGTGAGAGAACAAGGCAATCATGCGATTGAAAATTATCTATCTCGTATAACGAATATTATGAATAAAGGTATCGACGAGCAAAATAAACCAAGAAAGTTACCGACTACACCTATAGATTTAGCATTAAGACTCTTAAATACCATGATTGATGGCTATCTTGATTTAAGAAATCCACTCAGTCGCCGTGTAGAATTTTGGCAACAAGAGTTATTGCAAGGCAATCGACGTTTTGAAAAATGGCATCAACTTTTTCAAGAAAATATGGCATTTCAGCAAATTGAAAATCTATGTGAAGAACAAATTGATGCCTTACAAGAGTTTCGAGATGAAATTGTTGAAAATTATGCACATCTAAAAGGTAAGAAACGCACAGAGAAGCAAGATATCACATTGGTTCGAGTAGATGATTTGGTTAGTCATGTGGAGCGGATTCAGAAATACACCACCCGTTTAGCTAGTGCAATTCAATCTGCAATTGATTTACATTTTTCTGCAGTGGCAAACCAAACCAATGAAAATATGCGCATCTTGGCGATATTAACCGCTGTTTTTGCGCCACTAACATTACTGACTGGTGTTTATGGGATGAATTTTGAGTTTATTCCAGGCTTAAAAAATCCAGTGGGCTTTTGGATTATGCTCATTGTGATGTTGGTATGTACTTTATTATTGATGATTTATTTTTATCGTCGTCATTTAGTCGGGCGTGGTGAACGAAGTGTGATCGATATGTTGGCACAGCAACATAAAGATCAACACGTCAATTTATTTTGGTTCTTGGACTATGAACCGATTAAACAAACCATGAAAGAAGTCGAGAAAATGACTAAATTCAAATAATCATTTGGCTTATTTTAAATTTTCTTGTTCGGTTCGTTTAAGAATCTGATAAAGCTCATCTTTGTATTTGAGTTTTTTCCGTTTTAATTTTTCAATATCATCATTAATCAGATTCACTGGATTAAGTTCGAGTTGGGTAATTTCACGGTCTAATGCATCATGTTCTTCAAGCATTTTAGAAAAATGCGGGTTTTCTTGTTTCAAGAGCGTCATTAATTCGCAGTATTCTGGAAACATATTCTTAATCTTTTTGTTCATTACCTTAATATTCATAAATTTTTGACACCTTTTACAATGTTAAAGTTGAATAGAAAACGATCATCATGACAGGTAATTGAAGCCCCTGTCATGTGATTTAACAAAAAGTTGCGAATAATATTTATTCAAAGTGACTGTGTCGTACTTGTTTGCGGAGTTGTTGAACTTCGTCAATTAAATCCATCATCATGGCAACAGCAGAAAGGCTGGCTTCGAAATCACGTTGTAAGCGATATGCACGACGAGCTCGTGAAATATCTTCTCCAAAAAATTGGTGAATTCGTTCTTCGGGGCGAGCAGGTAAGATTTCGTATTCTAAAAGTTGTAGAACCCATTCAGGAGGTTGTCCACAAGCTTCGGAAAAATGATTGAGGTCGAAACTACGACTTTCATCCACAATTTCAACATCATGGAATCCATCATAAACAATTTCACGATAATGTATGGTGGTCATGAGTATGCTCCTTTAAGATGCGCGAGGGTCGAATTCGGCAAAAGTATCTGCAAGATTTTGATAAGCTTGTTGTTCTGCTTCAGTTTGAGCAGCAGGGAATACAATATTAAGTACGAGGTAAAGATGACCTGGGGTTTTACTTGGAATGCCTTTATCTTTGAGACGTAATTGCTGTCCATTTTTGGCATTTTTAGGAATATTGACTTTAACTTTACCCGCAGGTGTGGTGACTTCGATGCTTTGACCCAAAGCAGATTCCCATGGGGCAATATTGACGGTGTAATAAACGTCAGCACCTTCAACGCGAATGGTGTCGGTATCTTTATAGTGAATCTCAATATAAAGATCGCCATTTTCACCCCCATTGATGCCTGCTTGCCCTTGTTTAGAAAGTCGGATTTGCTGACCTTCTTTCATACCTTTCGGGATTTTGACCTGCAAAGTTTTACGTTGAACTTCAGGTTCGCCATAAGCATTATAAGTTGGAATTTGTAGCGTAATATTTTGAGTTGAACCTTCATAAGCAATATCGACATCAACTTCTATGCTTGCATGTTGATCTTCCCCTTTATAACTTCGTTGCTGTCTTGAATTACGTTGCCCAAAATCTTGAGACTGACCACCACCGAATCCACCACCAAAACGTCCAAATAAATCTTCAAAGCCACTAAAGTCTGAACCACCTTGAGCATCGCCTTGGCGGTAAAATTGAGCACCGTCAAAGCCACCTTGACCTGCTTGTTGGTTAAATCCTGAAAAGCCTTGAGGATGATCAAGTTCAAAGTCGTATTCTTTCTTTTTTTCAGGATTGCTTAATGTGTCATAGGCAACATTAATGGCTTGCATTTTAGTTTCAGCATCAGCTTCTTTACTGATATCAGGATGATATTTGCGTGCTAATTTACGGTAGGATTTTTTAATTTCTTCGGGTGTTGCTTCACGAGCAACGCCGAGCTCTTCATAATAATTTTTTGCCATAATTTAAGGTCACAAATGATCTTCATTTGTTTCATTATTAAGCTATTTTTAGAAAATTTCATAGTTTTTATTGGTGTTGATATTGTTTCAATTTTTATTTAATTCAGATGTGATCGAGAGTTAAGAGTATCTATAGTGAGATTGTTGAGCATTCAGTCTCATTATTAGAATTGAAAATAAAAAAGCGCCGAAGCGCTTTTTTATATTTTATCATATTGGAAGAATGATTAATCGTAACGAATCCACGTTGCAGATCGACCAAGGGCAGAAATCCCAATATAACCACGCATCGTTAAACGAGTACCTTTCGCATTGATTTTTACTTTACCGTTGTAAACATTGCCTGAGAGAGGGTCAAGTACACGACCATCTGTATATTCATTTTCTGATTTTGGATTTTGTTTAAAACCACTGACAATTTCTAAACCGACATAGGGTTTATTCTTAAGTGCGCCTTTGCATTTTTCACATGTCTCTACCAATGGTTTATCTGGTAATGGGCGAATTGCAATAATTTTTCCTGAGTAGGTTCCATCATTATTTTTAGTTACCAGAACATCCCCACGTGAAAATCCAGTTTTATCATCAACAGTTTTCCATTTTCCAGCGAAGTCAGCGGCAAAACTAGATGTCATCATCGTAGAAAGTATAAGAGTCGCCAAAATCCTTTTCATTGTTATTTCCTAATTGTCATTATACGAATTGAAAAAAAGAGTGAATCTAGGTTCACTCTTTTTAGGATAAAAATCAATCTTTTATTTGCTTATAAATTAAAATAAGCCATTGTTTAGATTAACTTAAATGTTCCCCAAATAAACTTAAAGCTTCTTCAGCAGTAAAGGTGTATTTGCTGTTGCAGAACTGACAATCCATTTCAATTGGATTTTGCACTTCTAAGGTTTCACGAACGGCATCAATACCAATTTGCTGTAAAGCATTGGTACAACGTTCTCTAGAACAAGTGCAACCAAAGTGAAGTTGCTCAACTTCAGGTAAGCGAACTTCTTCTTCGTTATAGAGACGATAAAGGATTTCTTGAGCATCCAATTGGGTCAATTCATCGGCTTTTAATGTTTCTGTTAATACAGTTAAACGTGGCCAAATGTCTTCATCGACCAATTGTTGTTCTTCTTCATTATTACGTGGTAATAATTGAACCAGTAAGCCACCTGAGCTTTTTGCTGTACTTGCAAGAACAATACGTGTTGGAATTTGTGCAGATAAATCATAATATTGCATTAAACAACCAGCAAGATTCGGTTTGTCTAAAGGAACAATACCTTGGTAACGCTCACCATGTTCAGGTTCAATGTTAATAAATAATACGGGTTTGATTAAAGATGACAATACCGTACTGCTATTTTCAGCATGGCTAAAACGTGAATCTTCTTCATAATCTGCCAATGCACGAACTTGACCTAAATGGTTACATTCAGCCATCGCCCATTTTAATGATCCTTCAGCTTGAATTTGTAAGCTGATGCGTCCTTTAATTTTTAAAGTACTGGCCAATAAAGCGGTTGCGCTGAGCATTTCACCCAATAAAATTTGTACAGCAGGGGCATAATCACGTTGTGCAAGAATGGTTTGTAAAGCCTCTTCTAGATGAACAACTTCTCCACGAACAGGGCTATCTTCAATATAAAATCGTTGACGTAAATCAGACATAAAATTCTCCAAATCCCTGCTTAGATGGTGGCAATATTGCAAATCACAAGTTGCTTTGTATTATAAAGCACTCATTGATTTTGTTCATCTCGTGTCACATTAATTCGATCATTTTGAGTGTTAAAAATTGTGGGGCGTTCAAGACCTGATTCATCAAGATTTTGAACATCTTGATACTGATCTGTATCCGTATCTTCATCTGAAAGTTTGGCATCGCTTTCAAACAGATGTTCGAGTTCTGCTAAAAAGTTTCGATAGGTTTCGAAAACCTTTTGTTCATCTGTATAAACCCGTTGTTGGCGAGACAATAATTCTTCATCGTAATTTCTAAATATTTCAATACTATCGTAAGCCTTACTCTTCTCAATACCAAGTTCACACAGGGTACGATAAGCCATACCCAATGACGTTAAATAAGTTTCACGCCAAATGTGTTGGACGCCTAAATCTCGTAATAGATGCATATGATAACGATCACGCGCACGAACCAATAAACTCAGTTTTGGATAATTGAGGCGAATATGTCGTGCGACATTCATCGATGCTTCGACATCGTCAATCGCGAGTACAAAAACTTTGGCTTGTTCAATACCTGCGGCACGCAATAAATCTGGCAGTGTGACATCGCCATAATAAAGTTTACCGCCATAGCGTCGAACAAAGTCGATGCGTTGTAGGTTGTTATCAATGGCAGTGAAAGGGAAGTGTTGCATATGCGCTAAACGCGCCACAATTTGTCCAACACGACCAAAACCTGCAATGATGAGTGGTGGATGTTCATTTGGAATTTCATCATATTCAGGTTCTGAATTTTTATTAAATAAAGGCAGAATCCATGTCGATGCAAGCCAAAAGACCATAGGTGTGAGTACCATGGAGATGGTGACAATTAAAGTAACAGGTTCGGTAATCGCCTCAGTCAGCACTTTTTCACTTTTTGCAACATTTAAGACCACAAAGGCAAACTCCCCCCCCTGAGCTAGACATGTTGCAATCATTAAACTATTGCTCCAACTATATTTTTTATAGCGGGCAATAGCAGTCATGGTGAGCATTTTGATCAAAATTAAAAGAACCGCGCCACCAATAATCAATAAGGGCATATCCACAATCAAAGACAGTTGAGTGGTCATGCCTACAGTCATGAAAAATAGACCGAGTAACAAGCCTTTAAAGGGGGCAATACTGGCTTCAAGTTCGTGGCGAAATTCAGAATCTGCGAGTAGTACCCCTGTTAAAAATGCGCCCAGTGTGGTGCTAATGCTCAGAGTATCCATGAGTAAAACCACACCAATGACAATAAATAATCCAACAGCAGTAACCAGTTCAGATGCGCCACTGGTTGCGACAAAGCGGAAAAAAGGTCGCATCACATAGCGACTGAGCAGAAATAAACCCGTAAATGTGGCAATGATTGCTGCAAAATATGCAATGCCATGATGTGTAGAGCTACCACCTGCTAAGACCGGAATGATTGCCAATAACGGAATCGCCGCAATATCTTGGAACAGTAGAATCGAAAATGATTGCTGACCATGCGTAGTATTGAGTTGTTGTTTTTCAGAAAGTAGTTGTAAAACGAAAGCAGTGGAGGAAAGTGCTAAGGCAAAACCAATCACGAAGCTAGCAGAGAGAGATTGTTGGAACAATAAAAACACTGTTCCCATTAAAACAATACCAGTAACTACGACTTGTAAAGTTCCCATCACAAAGATAGATTGACGCATTTCCCACAGACGTTGTGGACGTAATTCTAATCCAATTAAAAACATCAGTAGAATCACACCAAACTCAGCCAATTCGGCAATTGCATGGGTATCTCTTACAATATTTAAAACATTTGGACCGAGTAGAATACCTGTAAATAGATAGCCTAAAACTGTAGCAATTCCCAATTTTTTACCCAGTGGCACAATTAGCAACACTGCACCTAAAAAAATGGTGATTTCCAGTAATAGTGACATTCACTTGTCCTAAGCGTTATTTGTGATTTTCAGAAATTGTAACGTGAAAAACCTGAAATGCTCAGTATTATTTATATTAAGTTAACTTTGATTTTATCTTTTTAAAGAGGAGGATAATTTTGAAGATGAATATGTTTAAAAAACTCTCCTCTTTAGAAAAAGGAGAGATACCTTGCTAAGCTGTTTGAGGGATTTAATTTAATTCTTGTGGATCAACATCAATGGTGACTTTCATCTGAGACGGTTTTGCATGTAAAAGTTGTAGCCACCACTGGCGAATATAAAAATGCATTTTGGCACGGTCTAAAGATAGTAGAACAACATGTGCTTGGTAACGTCCTGCTTTACGTTCCATCGGGGCAGGAATAGGGCCCCAAATATCAATGAGGTTTTCTTCAGATTGTTGGCGTAGAAGCTGCGACATTTCATTCAAAAACTTTTGATTTTCTTCCTGACTTTTAGATTCACAACGAATTAAAATGGCATAACGACAAGGCGGTAATAACGCCAATTTACGATCACTTAAGGTTTGTTTTGCAAAGGCGCGATAATCGTTATCCAGTAAAATACTTAATAAGGGATGATCCGGGCGAAGGGTTTGTAGATAAACATCCCCTTTTTTCTCACCACGACCAGAACGGCCTGAAACTTGGACAATTAATTGCGCTGTGCGCTCAGCGGCTCGAAAGTCGACACTGAGTAAGCCTGCATCAACATCTAAAATGGCAACCAATGTGACGTAGGGAAAATGGTGTCCTTTTGCCAGCATTTGTGTGCCAAGTAAAATAGTTGGTTCACTTTTTTGAATTTGATCGTAAATTCTTTGCCAACTGCCAACACGACTGGTGGAATCACGATCGACTCGCAATATAGGAAAGTTGGGGAAAAGCTCATTCAGGCTTTCTTCAACTTTAGCCGTTCCCATACCAATCGGTTTCAGTGTTTGTTGATTACATTGCGGACATGCATCAGGTAAGCGATTAATTGTCCCACAATGATGGCAATGTAAATGTGAATAGGGCTTCATATGTAATGTGAAATGAGCATCACAGTGTGGACAGTTGGCTTGCCACGCACAACTTTCACAAATTAAAACAGGGGCATAGCCACGACGATTGAGAAAAATTAAAACCTGTTCCTTTTTTTCTAAACGTTTTGCAATTTCATCAATCAGTTGTTCACTGAGTCCATGCTTTTTCTTGGCAATTTTTAGATCAATCACATGCATTTTAGGCATGAGGGCTATGCCCGCACGTTGGTTCAGCTCTAACTTCGTCATTTTGTTTTGCTGAACTAAATGATAGCTTTCAATACTTGGTGTGGCAGAGCCTAAAATAATCGGGCAACTTTCTAAATGTGCCCGATACAGTGCCACATCACGGGCATGGTAACGGAAACCTTCTTGCTGTTTAAAAGATAGATCATGTTCTTCATCTAATACAATCAAGCCTAAATTTGGCAGAGGGGTATAAATGGCTGAACGTGTTCCCAGAATAATAGAGGCTTTGCCCGTTTGCGCATGTTGCCAAGCTTGAAAACGTTTTGTGTCATTTAAGCCTGAGTGTAATAAAGCAATATGACAATGAAAGCGTGATTGAAAACGACTAATGGTCTGGGGGGTTAAACCAATTTCAGGTACTAAAACTAAAACCTGTTTGCCTTGTTTTAAAACTTCATGCATGACTTGCAAATACACTTCTGTTTTACCGCTACCTGTTAAGCCATCTAACAAAAAAGCCTGATATTTTTTTTGTGCTTTTAAAATGGTTTGAATGGCTTTCTTTTGATCTTCATTCGGTGTTAATGGCATTTGTGCCAACTGAACAGGTTCTGCCTTAAAGTTTTGTTCTTCTAAATCACGTCGGATAATTTCTTTTTTTTCTAATGCTTTGAGTGTGGCTGTTTCAATACCACTCAAATTTAAAATGTTTTCTAAAGTTCCTTGAGGATGTAGCTTTAAAATTTTATAGGCATCTTGTTGCTTAACAGAACGTTTTACTTTTTCTTCAGCATGTAAATCTAAAACTTTCCACATTCTCGCCAATAAATTATAGGGTTTACCCTGACGTAATAATGTAGGTAAAGCTGCTTGCATCACTTCCCCAATCGGAAATTGGTAATACTGTGCAGACCATTTAAGTAAGGCTAAAACTTGAGGATTGATGATAGCTTCATCATCTAATAATTCAGTAATAAATTTCAGTTGAAAACGTGGATCAATTGGTTCACCCAGTGCTAATTTTTCAACAATAATTCCAGTGACATGTTGGCGTCCAAATGAGACAGCAACGCGTGCACCGACTTCTGCTTGCGCATATTGTTCAGCACTGAGTTTGTAGTCAAAACAATCATACAGATGTACAGGTATCGCAACGCGTATACGGTAAATGGCAAGGCTTAAATCTGTCGAATTCGGCATATTAAATTGTCAGCTACTCAGGGTGAAATAATATCGTGATCAGTTTTAGGTTATGCTAGAGTGTAGCGGTCATTTATAGATTTGAATATGAATGATTTGAAGGGTCAGACGCAACAGCAAAGACTAAAAATTTTGGAAAACTAGAGCATCATAATGCCTGCATATCAATTTACTGCCATGGATGCTTCTGGGAAGCAACAAAAAGGGGTGTTAGAAGGTGATTCTGCACGCCAAATTCGACAGCAACTCAGAGATAAAGAATGGATTCCTGTTACTGTTGATCCCGTAGAGCAGAAAGATAAAAGTAAAACGTCAGGATTCTTTCAAAAGAAATTTTCAGCTTACGAATTAGCACTAATGACACGCCAACTTTCCGTTTTGGTTGCTGCGGCGATTCCTTTGGAAGAGGCATTGCGTGCAGTCGCTAAACAAAGTGAAAAAGCGCATGTGCAAAATTTATTGTTATCAGTCCGCTCGAAAGTTCTTGAAGGGCATTCTTTAGCTCAAGCGATGCAACAAATTGGACGATTTCCAGATTTATATATTGCAACCATTGCTGCAGGCGAACGCTCTGGACATCTCGATTTAATTCTCGATCAATTGGCAGATTACACAGAAAATCGTTTTGCGATGCAAAAGAAAGTGCAAGGTGCGATGGTTTATCCCATTATTCTCATGCTCATGTCATTTTCGATTGTTATGGGATTAATGACTTATGTTGTGCCCGATATTGTAAAAACCTTTGATCAAAGTAAACAAGCCTTACCTTGGATTACAGTTGCATTAATGAAAGCCAGTGATTTAATTCGCACTGCATGGCCATTCATGATTGTTGCCTCTATTTTGGGTGTGTTTCTATTGGTTCGTTTTCTACGGACGACTGCGGGGCATTATGCCTTTGATCGTTTAACACTCAAGTTGCCATTATTTGGTAAATTATCTCGTGGTATAAATGCCGCACGTTTTGCCAGTACCTTGTCTATTTTGACACGCTCAGGGGTTCCCTTGGTTGATGCACTGAAAATTGGTGCGGCAGTCAGTAGCAATTGGGTAATTCGCGATGCTGTGAATATTGCTGCTGAAAAAGTAACCGAAGGTGGTAATTTAGCAACCCAACTTGAACGCTGTGGTTATTTCCCACCGATGATGGTACAAATGATCAAAAGTGGTGAAGCCTCTGGTGAGTTAGATCGAATGTTAGGGCGTGCTTCGGATATGCAAGATCGTGAAGTGACCACCTTTATTTCAACCTTACTTGCCTTGTTAGAACCTTTAATGTTGGTTTTTATGGCAGGCATCGTATTGGTCATTGTGATTGCGGTGATGTTACCCATCGTGAATATGAACAATATGATTTAGGCTTATTATTTCACCTATAATTATGTCATAACGAATTTTATCAGAGAGAAATTGAATGCAACGGAAGACATCTCAAACTAAGCAATCAGGTTTTACTTTAATTGAAGTGATGGTTGTGATTGTTATTTTAGGCGTACTTGCAGCTCTAATCGTACCGAATGTGATGGGGCGTGGAGAAAAAGCAAAGGTAGACACCACTAAAATTGCTTTAAAAGGTGTTGCTGGTGCATTAGATCAATATAAGCTTGATAATGGACATTTCCCAACGACTCAAGAAGGTGGTTTAGATGCTTTGGTACATCAACCTGCAACGGTTAAAAATTGGTTACCAGGTGGTTATGTAAAAGGTGGATATCCTAAAGATAGTTGGGATAATGATGTGCAATATGTCATTCCAGGTTCAGAAGGTCGTTCTTTTGATCTTTACTCTTTCGGTGCTGATGGTAAGCAAGGTGGCGAAGGAAATGATGCTGATATTTATTACCAACCTTGATTAAGAATTATTCTAATTTATTTATTATAAATAAATGAGTAGAATGAATCACTTCACTTAATGAAATTAATAAATGTTAGGTGAAGTGATAATGTTTCTTAATTCCATATTAATACTTAAGCTATTGGAAAGTATTGATTATTTAAAATTTATACATTTGAGAGTTATAATAAGAATTATTTCCATGTGTAATGGTTACAAGAAAGTTAAATAATGGATAAAAATAGACTTTTTATTTAAATGAAAGCTTGCATAATAGTTCTTAGACAGCCAATTTGTCGTGGAGGATAGAATGAAAGCATTATTTGTATTAGATGAAATGAATCAATTTCATTGGTCGATGCTGAAATCTGTTCTTTTAATTTTGAGCTTGTTGCCAATGAGCCAATTTTTTATCAGTTTATTACAAAGCACTGATGCTAGTAGCCAAATTATGGTTGGTTTTTTAGCAATGAGTATGTTTAGTGCATTCTCAATTATTAGTTTTTATAGCGCTTTGAATGCAACAATAATTCAAATTAAATCAGAACAAGCATCGTCTCTAGAGCAAAATATTTTTAAAATTTATCGTTATGTTCCAATGCTGTTTTTAACTGTAATGGTCTCGTATTTAGCAACACAAATTTAAATATTTTCAATAAAAAACCCGAGGAAAGTTCCTCGGGTTTTTTATATAGAAATAAACAGGCTTAGAATAGAAACCTTGTAAGTGTTGATTTATCTTCTTGACTTAAAGCTGACATCCACCTGTTTAGGGCGATACATCCAACCTAACATCAGTAATAATAATGATAATCCAAGAATTGGCCAGTCGCTAAAACGGGTGTACCACGTCTCGCCTTGCATTGCAGGTAAGTCACCACGTAATACTGCTTCTTTATCCATGGGTGCTTGTTTCACAATATGCCCATTATGATCAATAAAGGCAGTCACACCTGTATTGGTCGCACGAATAAACCAACGCCCATTCTCTTTGGCGCGCATTTGAACCATTTGTAAATGCTGTAAAGGGCCTGCTGTCCCCGTAAACCATGCATCATTAGAAACGGTTACTAAAAAGTCACTATTTTCAGCATTACGACGAGTCAAATTTGGATAGGCAACTTCATAGCAAACTGCAGCAGCTAAATGATGTCCTTTAATATTAAATGGCTTTTGCTCACTTGCACCACGTGAAAAACCACTCATAGATGGATCATTTTGTAGTGCAGGCAGTACCCAACTGAGTAAACCTGAAAGTGGGATATATTCACCAAAAGGGACTAAGCGTTGCTTTTTATATAAGCCAGAAGAGTCACTACCCGAAGCCATCATACTGTTGTAGTACATAGGGTAGCCATTTTGTTCAGATTCTTTTAAATCCCAATAGGGAATACCTGTAACCCAAGCTGTACCTGTTTTTTTCGCTTGCTCATCCATCATTTGTAAAAATTCAGGAATATCGGTTTGGAATAATGGAATCGATGATTCTGGCCAAACAATTAAATCACGGCCCCATTCTGTACGGCTTAAATTGACATAAATTTCTAAAGTTTTGATTTGGTATTCTGTGAGCCATTTTAAATCTTGAGGAATATTTCCTTGAATTAAAGAGACTGACAATGGTTTTTCAGCTTTAGGTTCTACAAAGTTAATGTACGAAACACCCCAAGCACCTAAAACTAACAGCGCAGAAGGAATGAGCCAAAAGACTTTTTTATTGAGAACCTCAACTAAAGCACAAGCTAAAATAATCACGACAAATGAAACAGCAAATACACCAAATAATGGGGCATAACTATCTAATAATCGTTCAGTGAAAGCATAACCTGCAAAAAGCCATGGAAAACCCGTAAATACCCAAGTTTTAGACCATTCAAAAAGCACCCAAAGTGGCGCAAAAGTAAGGGGGGTTTCTGGAAAAAACCGTCTGTATGTCCATGTTTGTATGGCGGTGAATAAACCCATGAGCAAAGCCATGAGTGCAATCATCCCCACACTTAAAAAAGCATTGGTATCACCATAAGTATGGATCGAGGTAAAGAGCCAAAAAGCACCGACAAACCATAAACCAAAGCCATAACTCAGTCCAAGTGCAAAAGCTTGCTTGGCCGTGCGTCCTTTTAAGCATGCATATAATAATGCAGGCGAAAGAATAGCAAGCCACCACCAATGATAAGGTGCAAGTGCTAAACTAAAGACAGCACCAGCAAGTAAAGCAATGATGAGTGGATAAATAAATGGAAGCTGCTTTTGGTGTGGTGAAAGATTTAACAATTTGTCAAAGTGTGTTCTCATTTACGTACAGCTCGAATCAGATGAATAGTGCGGGCATCTGCTTCAATAATCGTAAATTCCCAATCGCCAAGTTCAATAATTTGACCTTGTAAATCACTCACTAAGCCAATTTCTTGAAGCAATAAACCGCCAACAGTTTCTACTTCATCATCAGAAAAATCAGCATCTAAAATAGTGTTGAAATGTTCGATTGGTGTAAGTGCTTGTACAATCCATGCATTGGTTGTGCTATGGCTCGGGTCAGGAAGAATGAATTGTGCTTCTTCATCTGCATTGTCGTGTTCGTCTTCAATTTCACCAACAATTTCTTCTAGAATATCTTCTAAAGTGACAATTCCTGAAGTTGTGCCATATTCATCAATCACAATCGCAATATGTGTCTGCGTGTTTTTGAGCATACGTAAAACTTGATCTGAGCGTGCACTTTCTGGAACAAATAAGGGTTGGCGCATTAAATCACGAATATCAACTTTGGCTGTGCGGTCTGTCAGAAAAGGCAAAAGATCTTTTGCCAATAAAATCCCAACGACATTATCAGGTTGGTCTGAAGAAAACACAGGAAAACGAGAATGTGCAGATTCAATGAGCACATCCAAAATATCAAGCAATTGATCATCTTCTTGTAAGCTGATCATTGCCGTTCGGGGAGTCATGACTTCACGAACTTTGGTTGCTGGAAGATCTAAAACGCCTTCTAACATAGCAACTGTATCTGGTTCTAAAAAACGACGTGAATCTTGTACTAATTTTAGTAGTTCATCGCGGGTTTCGGGTGCTGTACCCAACCATTTGCGTAAGCCACGCATTCCCCACGATGGGCCTGATTCCTCGTGCATGATCTTTCCTAAAGACTCTTATTTCAAAAAAGTAAATTTTATCATACCGCAGAAAATACAGATGTCTATCAATAAAATGCTGAGAAACGATGAATATTGAAGTCAAAAATTAAAATTAGAGAATATTTTTAATAGCATGTAATTTACCTGTCATAAAATGATCTATTTATAACAATAGGCTTAAATATGAAATGAATGATAGGTTTATTCTTTTATTTTGACCAATAATATCTCAGCTACACATGATCGTGATATTTAGGTGTCGGCATGGGAATAAGCTAATAAATCAATGTGGATAGATATAAAATTGCGATGCAAGGTCAACACAAGTATCAATAAATGTGGATTATCCAAAAAGTATATAAATAATCAATTTATGTAGAGAATCATGTTGTTATGTCTTTCAATGGGTTTTTAATTTTAATATGCTAAAATTAGCAAGATTTTTTATAGAGCTTAAGCATGTCTGAATCGACAAATACTCCGACTATTCAAATCAATACACGTGGGTTGCGTTGCCCTGAGCCTGTAATGATGTTACATCAAGCGATTCGTAAGTCAAAGTCTGGTGATGTGGTTGAGGTTTTTGCGACAGATAATTCAACTTCTTGGGATATTCCAAAATTTTGTATGCATTTGGGACATGAGCTCATTCTTCAAGAAGAAGTGCTTGATGAGACAGGAAATAAAGAATTCCACTATTTGGTGAAAAAGGGTTAATCCGAAGGATCGTGTAAAGAGAGTTCAATTTATATTTTAAGAGTTTAATAAATAAAAATTGTCCTATAAATAAACCCGCATTTCGCGAGTTTATTCTTTATAGAGACTAATTACATATTAGGGTAATTGGGACCACCGCCACCCTCAGGTGTTACCCAAGTAATGTTTTGAGAAGGGTCTTTAATATCACACGTTTTACAATGTACACAGTTTGCAGCATTAATTTGGAAACGCTTAGAACCATCATCATTTTCCATGATTTCATACACACCAGCAGGGCAGTAACGTTGAGCAGGCTCATCCCATTTAGGTAAATTTACATTTACTGGAATAGAAGCATCGGTCAATTTCAAATGTGCTGGCTGGTTTTCTTCATGCACTGTATTCGATACAAATACAGAAGATAAACGGTCAAATGTTAACTTACCATCTGGTTTTGGATAGTTCGGTTTAAACGTCGACGGATCTACAGTTTTTAACACACTGAAATCAGGCGCTAAGTCATGCAATGTAAATGGCACCTTAAAGATGTTTTGATCGATAAAGTTAAATGCGCCCCCCATCCATAAACCAAATTTATGCATTGCAGGGCCAAAGTTACGTGAGCGATATAACTCTTCTTTTAACCAACTGTTATTAAATTTGTCTGTGTAAGCCGTTAATTCTTTAGCGAAGAAATCTTCGCCTTCAGTGACACGAGCAACAGCTAAATCACCGCCTTTTTTATGACCTGATTGAATTGCTTCAAATACAGCTTCACCACAGAGCATGCCAGATTTCATGGCAGTGTGAGAACCTTTGATTTTCGCAAAATTCAAGAAACCTGCATCATCACCAATTAGGCAACCGCCTGGGAAGGTCAGTTTAGGTAACGCATTCATACCACCTTTAGTAATCGCACGAGCACCATAAGAAATACGTTTTCCGCCTTCAAGATATTGCTTGATCAGAGGATGGGTTTTCCAGCGTTGCATTTCTGCAAATGGATACATATTTGGATTGGTGTATGACAAGTCAACAATCAGACCCAAAGTCACTTGGTTATTTTCAGCGTGGTATAACCACCAACCGCCTGAAGAACCTGTTTCATTTAATGGCCAGCCTGAACCATGCATCACTAAACCTGCTTTATGTTTTGCAGGATCTACTTCCCAAAGTTCTTTAATACCAATACCGTAATGTTGTGGATCAGCATCTTTGTCTAAATTATATTTAGCAATTAAGCGTTTGCCTAAATGACCACGGCAACCTTCCGCAAAAATTGTATATTTTGCATGAAGTTCATAACCAGGGGTAAAGTTGTGCGTCGGTTCGCCATCTTTACCAATTCCCATATCACCTGTTTGAATGCCTTTTACAGAACCATCTTCATGATAAAGAATTTCTGAAGCCGCAAAACCAGGAAAAATAGAAACTTCTAATTCTTCTGCTTTAGTTCCTAACCAACGAACAACGTTACCTAAAGAGATCACATAGTTGCCATCATTGTGCATGGTTTTTGGAACCATCCAATGCGGTGCTTCTTGTGATTTAGTATCTGAAAGAAGGAAATAGGTTTTGTCTTCAGTGACAGGCACGTTTAAAGGCGCACCTTCTTCTTTCCAGTTTGGAAATAACTCATTGATCGCACGTGGTTCAAGTACAGCACCAGATAAGATATGCGCACCAACTTCGGAGCCTTTTTCAACGACACACACAGATAAATCTGGAAGGTTGTTTTCAATTGCTAGTTGACGAATTTTGATCGCGGCAGAAAGACCAGCAGGGCCTGCACCTACGATAACTACGTCAAACTCCATCGCTTCACGTTCGATGTGTTCCATGTAGGACTCCTCATATTGCTAAGGGTGGCAACCGTAATCATTTAAATATTGAAAATAAAAAAATCGGTGCTGCCATGAGTGTTCTTAATTAGGAGGTACAATTCTGTTATCGTACCTGTAGCATTTGTTGACTTTTTATTTCTGGATGCAATTGCAAAGCAGTAATAAACTGTTAACAAACCTCTATATAGTTTGCGCTAGTATAGTTTCAAACCTTGATCTAGCCAATTGGCTGAGTCGCATTATTTTTTAGTCAGCAAGGTATAAACCATGGTAAATCAAAATAATTCAACATCAGAGACTCGAAATCAGCCAAGTTCTGATCATAAAAACTTAATGGACATTGCACAATACTTAAAAGATGCACAGGCGGGTCACAAAAGGTCAATACCCCCTTTGCAGCAATGGAAGCCAAAGCATTGTGGCAAAATGGATTTAACGGTAAAAGCCAATGGAGAATGGTGGCACGAAGGTCAATTGATTAAGCGACAAGCACTTCTCGATCTATTTACCAAGGTACTTTGGAAAGAGGATGGAAAATTTTATTTAAAAACACCAGTGGAACAGATTGAAATTGACGTTGAAGATGAACCTTTGCTGGTCAATCAAATCGATAAAATTGATATTGATGGTAAAAAATATTTACAGTTTAAAACAACAAATCAGGATATTGTGATCGTTGACTCAGAACACCTTGTTTTTATGCGAGAGTATGCAAATGAGTTGCGTCCCTATGTACATGTTCGATTTGGGATAAATGCTTTGATTCAACGGCATACATTTTTCCATTTAATTGAATATGGAGAACTCCTTGAAAATGTGCAAGGAGAGACTATTTTAACGTTACAAAGTGGTGATTTGCACTTGCAATTAGGCACTTGAGGTTTAAGCTTTACTGAGTAATGTGATTTGCAAATAGATGTAATTATGACTGCCATTTATCCGTTGTATCCGCTTCATGATCCTATGCCTAAGACATCGGCAGATGCACCTATTGGTATTTTTGATTCAGGCGTTGGTGGTTTATCCATTGCACAAGAAATTGCAAATTATTTACCCAATGAACATTTTATTTATTATGCCGATACAGCTCATGTTCCTTATGGTCCTCGTGATGATCAGGAGATTCGAGAATTAACGGCACATGCGATTGAATGGTTATATCGTCAAGGTTGTAAAGTGGCTGTTGTTGCATGTAATACGGCATCTGCGTTTAGCCTAGATTACTTGCGAGAACACTATGGAGATAATTTTCCAATTGTTGGTTTAGTGCCTGCATTAAAGCCAGCGATACTACAATCTAAAAGTAAAGTTGTTTCAGTTTTGGCGACACCTGCAACATTTCGAGGGCAGTTAATTCGAGATGTCATGCAAAATTTTGCTGAACCTGCTGGAGTGAGTGTTTTACCTATAACTTGTTTAGATTTAGTTCCTTATGTCGAAGCAGGGTTGCAACACAGTGAAGCATGTTATAGCAGTTTAAGAAAAGTGCTTCAGCCTGTTGTTGATGCTGGAGCTGATTATTTGGTTTTAGGATGTACGCATTACCCTTTTTTGAAAGAGGCGATTCAACAGATTTATGATGAAAAGCTGATTTTGATTGATTCAGGGGGAGCAGTTGCTCGACAGACGGCACGAATATTAATCAAAAATGGGTTAATATCTGAGTCGATACAACATCATAGAATAAGATTAAAATGTTTTGTGAGTGGACAGAATGCATTCGAATTACAAACGGTTTTAAAACATCTAATTCAACCGAATATTTCGTGGTCAATAGAAAATATTGTTGATAAACTGAACTAATTAGTTCAGCATATAAATGTTTTATATTATTTTTTTAATTGGTGTAGGGCATATTAACTTCGGATCCTTTTAGCAAGGTTTTATAAAGTTATATGAAAGGAATAGGTTTACCTATGCTCGATAAACGTTTTCAAGTTTTTATAACAACATCAGGCAAAGAGATGCTGCCAGAAAGAATGGTAGTGTCACAAACACTGATTGGTATGGGCTTCTTTTCATGGGGCCTAGAGCAACGTACGCCATTAAGTACGGCTTTTGCACGTCGTCAAACAGATGATTGTGATTATGTTTTACTTCTTTTAGGCAGCCAATATGGTGAACAGTCTGTTTCAGGTGTAAGTTATATGCACTTGGAATATATTTATGCGGTTACCAAGCAAAAACCGATTATCGTGTTCATGCATGAAAGTCCAGAATCGCGTGATACAAGCCTGCAAGATACCAAGCCTGAATTAAAAGAAAAATTTAATGAGTTTAGGCATCAACTACAAAAAGAAGTCGATCAAGTTGTTACTTATCGAACGCTGAGAGACTTAGAACTTGCTGTTCGGTCTTATATGCCACAAATGCTAGAACGATATCCTGTGACGGGGTGGGTACGACCGCAAAGCATTCAAATATTACAGGATGAAATTGATCGTTTAAAAATGAAATTGGCTCAAATTACACCTGAGCAAGTAAAAAAAGAAGCAGATCCATTTTTGACTTTGCCGAAAGTTACTTTCCATGAAGTGTTTAGTTTTGATTATCGTATGCATGCATACCAAGATGGTAATTTTAAAGACTTAAATCCCATTCGTGAAATGACATGGGCGGAATTATTAAAAGTATTATCTGTTGATTTTCGTCAGCCGACTTTGGAAGACTTTTTTTCTAAAGTGTTGAATGAATATTTAAATGTCAGTGGTTTAGCTGATGCGCATGTGACCATGCCACGTGCTCATGCGGTGGCACGTTCGCAAATTAATATTCGTGCTTTATATACGATTAAACAGCAAATGCGTCAAAATGAATGGATCGTTCCTGTTGGACGTGATGATCGTCAACGTATGTTATGGCAAATTACCTCTAAAGGTTTAAAACTACTAGAGGGCGCACAACAAACAGGGCGACACTCATCTATTTCGTAGATGATTTGAGGTTGAATAGAATCATTGATGATTATTCTGATAAAGTAAGGCAGTGAAAATATTGCAGTGTGGTTGAAACGAAATGTCTTCAAAGCCTAAAGTATTGGTGATTGTTGCAAATTTAGGTACACCTGATGAGCCCACTGTACCTGCTGTACGTCGGTTCTTAGCACAATTTTTATCGGATCAGCGTGTGATTGAAATTCCAAAATTACTTTGGAAGATTATTCTTTATGGTTTTGTATTACCTTTTCGACCGAAGCATGTCACTGAAGCTTATGCAAAGGTGTGGTCTAAAGATTCCCCTATGCGTGAAATCTTATTTTCACAAGCTGAATCACTTCGACAGCAATTAACGTCTAAATATGCTGAATTTGATTTGAATATTGTGCCTGCAATGACCTATGGTAATCCAGGGATTAATCAAGTTCTTATAGATGCATCATTACAACAATATGATCACATCATTTTATTACCACTTTTCCCGCAATATTCTGCAACCTCTACTGGCCCATTATATGATGCTATTGCTCGTTGGATTCCAACTCAGCGCAATTTGCCGGGCCTCAGCATTATTCGTGATTATTATCAGCATCCTTTATTGATTCAATCACTGGCTAATAGTGTTATTGAATATCAGACGATCCATGGGCAAGCCGATAAGTTACTGATGTCTTTTCATGGTATTCCACAACCCTATGCGGATAAAGGTGATCCTTATGCAGAACGTTGTCGTATTACAGCTCAAAAAGTTGCAAAAGCTTTAGGCTTAAATCATGATCAATGGGCAATTAGTTTTCAATCACGTTTTGGTAAGCAAGAGTGGGTGAAGCCTTATACTGATCAGGTTTTAACAAGTTGGGCTGAGCAAGGGATTGAGTCTGTACAGGTATTGAGTCCTGCATTTTCAGCAGACTGTTTAGAAACCCTAGAAGAACTAGCAATTCAAAATTCAGAATTATTTTTAGGTTTAGGTGGAAAGCATTATGCTTATATTCCTGCTTTAAATAATCGTCATGATCATATCGAATTATTATCTGGCTTAGTTCAAGCTCATTTAGATGCATTAAAAGCTACATTATTGGTTTCAGAAGAGATTTGAGGGTCGCAATATGTTGCAAGTTAAAATTGTTCCAGTTACTGCATTTTCACAAAACTGCTCCATTGTTTGGGATTCTGAATCTAAAGAAGCTATTCTGATTGATGCTGGTGGTGAACCTGAAAAATTAATGAAAGAAGTTCAATCTCTTGGATTAACCGTCAAAGCATTGTGGTTAACTCATGGGCATCTAGATCATGCAGGTGCGGTTGGTGCATTGGTTAAAGAATGGAATATCCCTGTTATTGGTCCACACAAAGAAGATCAATTCTGGCTGGATATGTTGCAAGAAGTCTCAGCACGTTATGGATTTCCGATTCCTGAACCTGTTAATGTGGATCAGTGGTTAGAGGGTGGTGAAATTCTTAAATTGGGCGAGGAAGAGTTTGAAGTACGTTTTGCACCAGGTCATACCCCAGGTCATGTCATTTTTTATAATCAAAATTATGGGATTCTGTGGACAGGCGATGTTCTATTTAAAGGATCAATCGGTCGTACAGATTTTCCAAGAGGGAATCATGACCAGCTCATCGAGTCCATTCGACGAGAGTGTTTTAGTCTTCCTGATGAAACTCAGTTTATTTCAGGTCATGGTCCAATGAGTAGCATTGGTTATGAAAAGCAATTCAATCCTTTTGTTGCGAGTAAAGCTGGATAAATAAATTTTATTTGAACTTCTGTCAGAAATAAAAGAAACTATTATTTTCCTAAAAAAGGGTTAAGTAATAATTCTTTTATTTCAAGTTTAAACAATATACCCGCAATGACGAATAGAATTGAAACGATAATCAGTGACGCATCTAAAGCATAAAATCCAAGTACTGCAAAACAAAAGCCCAGTATGAAAAAAATGCTTGTTATTGATATTAAGGTTCTGTACATAATCATAGTCTTGATCTTTTTATTAGTGATGACTTTGTCACAATAACACTAAATTAAGTGTTTTGTATTGAATGTTTTGATAGTTTTTTATACTAAATGTAAAAAAATATTAATTTTATTAAGGTTTTAAAGTAATTTGATATAAACACGCTCTATTTAAAAATTTAACTGAGTAATCAATTTTAATACGAGGTTTAGTGTCTGAAAGGGTTACGTAAATATTGTTTGTTTTCTAAACCAATTAAGAGAGCAGCAACGGCAAATAAAATTGAAATTGAAATTAAGGCAATATCTAGAGAATACAAACCAAATCCAATAAAAACTAAACAAGCGATGAGGAAACTATAAAAAAGTAAATTAAGACCTGTCTTCATTACGATTACCCCATCATTCTTAATGCAGAATTTTTACTTCATTTTATTATCTTAGGAACTTTAATAAAAAAATATGGCAGGAATGTATCACTTAATAAACAGTTGTTCGCATTTTGTAAGTTTTGTTTAATGGTTATTGAAGTTTAATCATCGTATTGATCTAAATCTGCTTGTGGGGCATCTTCAGTTGGCAAAGCATATTCATCACTTGCCCAAGCACCTAAATCAATTATTTTACAGCGCTCAGAACAAAAAGGTCTATAGTCATTGCCTTCCCAAGTTGATTTTTGACCACAACGAGGACATGGGAAAGTACGTGGCATGATGGATATCCTTTAAGTGAATGAAAAGCAAAATAGGCAAATACAGCAAGAGTTGTTAGACTTAGACTGATTTTTACTAGTTTGATCTGATTATGCCGATTCGTCAATTTCAAGCACAGCATATGCATGCGCCTCGTGAGTTTAAACCGATAGTAAATCAGCCGATTTGTGTTGAAATTGGTGCGGGAAAAGGAAAGCATGCACTTTTATTTTCAGGGCAAAATCCTGAGCATAGTTTGGTTGCGGTTGAACGAACACGTGAGAAATTCCTTGCGATGCAAAAACAGCATCAAATCGAAGGTCAAACGAATTTAAGTACCATTCATGCCGATGCTTTACCTTGGGTTGTACATGCTTTACATCCACAACAGGTGCAACAGTTCTTTATTTTATATCCAAACCCTGAGCCACATAATCCTGCTCAGCGTTGGTTGAATATGCCTTTTTTTGAGTTCTTACTTTCACGCTTAGAAGTGAATGGAAGAATTACACTTGCGAGTAATATTCCTGAATATATTGATGAAGCAGAACAACAATTGAAAGAAGTTTGGCATTTGCCTTTTGAAAAGCAAATCATTGCAAAAGATTCTGCTCGAACTCATTTTGAAATTAAATATTTAGAGCGTGACGAATTGTGCCAACAATTGATTATTACAAAGCCTGAAAATTATAATACGCGTTTTGATGATTTTCAGCCTTTACTAGGTCAAAGCATGATTGTAGATCAATCAAAAAATCAGACATCTTTAGAGAATGTTGATGTCAAATAAAAGTAAAAGTATTGCGATTATTGGTGCAGGCCCAGCGGGCTTAATGGCTGCAGAGGTGCTCAGTCAGTTTGATTATGATGTGCATGTTTTTGAGCAAAAACCATCAGCAGCCCGTAAATTTTTGATGGCAGGTAAAACTGGTCTTAATGTTTCGCATGCTGAACCGATTGAACAGTTTATTGAGCGCTATGATCAAGCGGATTGGTTAAGTGCTTGGATTAAGCAGTGGGATGCCAATTGGATTCAAAAGTGGATGCAAGATTTAGGTATCGGTTCATATATTGGAACTTCAGGGCGTATTTTCCCTGTGGAGATGAAAGCTGCACCATTGCTCAGAGCTTGGTTAAAACGATTATCTGAACAGAGCGTAAAATTTCACTATCGCCATCAAATTACCGATTTAGCAGAGCAAACACTGAGTATTAAAAACCTAGTCACTAATCAAGAATATTCACAAAATTTTGATGCGATTATTTTGGCATGTGGTGCTGTGTCATGGACAAAGCTGGGCAGTGATGGTAAATGGCAAAATTGGTTGGCATCTACTGAAATAGAGCCCTTTCAAGCCAGCAATGCAGGTGTGAAAATCGCTTGGTCTGCGTTTATGCATCCTGTATTTGGACAACCATTAAAGCGTGTAGAAGCTTGGGTTGATCCGCAACAGAAAACTGTTGGGGATATTGTCATTAGCCATTATGGTTTAGAGAGTGGTTTGGTTTATAAGCAAGGTCGTGCTTTGCGTGAATTGGTCAAAACTCAACAAGTAATGCGACTTTACTTAGATTTACTCCCTGATCAAACGGTTGAACAATTAACGCAAAAATTGCAACCATCCAAAAAACAATCTTCAACAAATGTATGGCGTAAAGCGGGTTTAGATCAAGCGAAAGCCAGTTTAGTTCGAGAATTGGTGAATAAGTCATTCTGGAATCAACCTGAACAATTAGCACAACAGATCAAAAATCTATGTATTGATTTAACAAGCTTTCGTCCGATTGAAGAAGCAATTAGTTGTGCAGGTGGTGTTAAGCAAGACGTGTTGACTGAACGATTACAGTTAAAATCGAATGCTCATGTTTTTTGTTGTGGTGAAATGTTGGATTGGGATGCGCCCACAGGTGGCTATCTGCTGACAGCATGCTTTGCAACGGGGCGTGCAGCAGGAGAGGGTGTCCATCACTATCTTTCGGGCAAAACAAATTAAGCTTAATTGTTTTGTAGATAATATTTACTCATGTTAATTTCATTATGGTTTTATTCATGAGTAAATGAAATGTCAGAGCAAAAATTATATACAGGAAGTTGTTTGTGCGGTGGTATTCGTTATGAAATTCATGGCGAAATTGGGGAAATTATTCAATGTCACTGTCAACGCTGTCGTAAAGCCAGTGGAACGGCTTTTGCAACCAATGCACCGATTCAAAAAGCAGATTTTAAAATTGTACAAGGTGAAAGTTTACTGAAAAAATATCGTTCTAGTGAAACGACTGAACGCTGTTTCTGTGGCGAGTGTGCATCACCGATTATGAGTATTAAAACGGAAACGCCTGATATTTACCGTTTGCGTATCGGAACTTTGGATACACCACTAGAACAGAAACCGACACATCATATTTTTACCGCTTATAAAGCAGAGTGGGACAGCATTTGTGATGGATTGCCAGAATATGCTGAACGACCTTAATCTTTGATAAGATTATGTAAATAAGCGTTTTAAAATAAAAAAGGAATCGAGCGTGATTCCTTTTTGTTAATCTTTGATTTTTTATTTTGCTGTTAAAGCAGTACCTTCAAATTTCACACCATTCCAGCCATTTTGCATGAATTGACGGATATTCTGATGATCGCTTGCTTCAGGTGTGGTTAAGACAGAGGCATAGTGTTCTGCAAATAAACTTAAAGTTTGCTGTTGATCTAAATCATTGAGTTTGGCAAAAGAAAAGACTTTAGCACTGCCTTGGTTTTCTGAAGCGGCATTGTGTTGCTCACCATTACTAAATGCAGTTGCTGTATGGTTGTAACGAGCTTCAATCCATGCGATAACATCAGCAAATTTCGCTTCGCCTGCTTGAAGTTGTTTTAATAATTCTAGAGCCATGTGGTTTAGTCCTAATTTAAATTGCTTGAGCATCATAACTAAAAAAATGAAAAAGGTCAGGTAATGTGCAAATTATTCCACCTCAATAATTTTTAATTTGTTAAGAT
The DNA here is from genome assembly GCF_002135415.1 of Acinetobacter sp. ANC 3832. Taxonomy (GTDB): domain Bacteria; phylum Pseudomonadota; class Gammaproteobacteria; order Pseudomonadales; family Moraxellaceae; genus Acinetobacter. The sequence continues at coordinate 125,496 of NZ_NEGJ01000002.1, read as the reverse complement.
CATGCTTCATTTAAATATAAATTAAAAAGTTATTATTAATAGTCTTATGAATCGTCATTCATTCAAATTTATCCATAAAAATATATATTTTCGACTGCTGATTTGGCTCGTCTCTTTATCTGTTTTATTAAAAATTCGTCGTTTTGTGATGCGATTTTCACCTTTTTTACGTTTGGAAAGCCAGGCAACAGATACTGTTTATATGTCTTGGCTGGTGGATATCGAAAAAGTTAAGAATCGTTTTCCTGAACCTATACAATTATGGGAGAAGGATGGAAAAACAATATTCAGTATTCTGTTTTATCATCACCATCATTTTGGTTTACATTGTTTAGGTCCGCTTAGAAAGATTTTCCCATCACCGAGACAAAGTAATTGGCGCTTTTATCTCGCGGATGACATAGTGTCCAAAACGGTAATTTTTGAACAAATCGTTGTTGATAAAATGCTGTATGTATTTGGTGGACGACTCCTCAGTGATGCTATGCCTGCGCAATATGATCCGAATTTTCAGCATGATGTTCAAAGGATGGATCAGGAGTTAAAAATACAAGCTCGAATTGAAATGGATGCAAAATATTCTTTACAGGTGAAATTACAAAGTGAAAAAGCTCAGCAAATTCCGATTGAGTGGTGTGATATTTTTCAGCATTGGAATGAAGCTTTTGAATTTCTTGTACCGCAAGAACATGCTTGGGTAGAATGTGTGGATGATCCTCGTCAATTATCGCAAGGGAATATTAAAATTATGGCTAATTTTAATGATATCCAAACATTAAAAATTACCGAGATAGATTGTCCTCTTTTGGAGGAATTTGGAGTGGATGTGAATAGCCCTGCAATGTGCTTTTATATTCCAAACTTGGATTTTCATGTGCTGAGTGAAGAACCCGTAAAAGCCCTAGAAAAATGAGCCATTCATAGTTATTTAGAATGAAGCTTCCAAATTTAATGAAGTGCACATAAATGTTATACATTGTGGATAAGTTAAGACTTATACACATGAGGAGAATGTACTAGATGAATTGGTTGTTGGTCGCATGTGGTGGAGCAATTGGGGCAAGCTTACGTTATGGTGCCGGTTTTCTGATGAGCAAACCCCATAGCATGTTCCCATGGGCAACATGGTCCATTAATCTGCTTGGATGTTTCTTGGCAGGTATTTTTTTTGCTTTTTCGCAACGTTATCCAGTTCTACAAAATGAAGCACGCTTATTATTAATGGTTGGAATCTTAGGTGGATTTACCACGTTTTCGAGTTTTGGTCTGGAAACCTTCCAACTCATTCGTCAAGGGCAGTTTCCAATCGCTTTTGCTTATACTGTTTCTAGTGTCATTATGGGTGTGGTTTGTTTAGCCATTGGCTTTTATATTTTTCAAATTTTATTAAAAACTCATTAAAAAACTAGACATAAAAAAAGAAGCTTAAGCAGGAGGAGTACGCTTAAACTTCTAAAGTGTTTCAATATTATTCACTATAAAATACGAAGCTTAAAGAAAAATTAACGTTTAAAACGTGAGAAGCGTTTATTGAAACTAGCTACACGTCCTTCGTTGCCTACTTGGCGAACTTCGCCTGTATAAAATGGATGTGATGCACTTGAAATATCAAGCGTGACATAGGGATAGCTTTTACCTTGATATTCTTTGTTGTGTTTGGTTTGAATCGTGCTACCAATAATGAAGTAGGCATCAGCATTGGTATCGTGAAACAGCACTTCTTGATATTGCGGATGAATATTTACACGCATGATTTGACCTATTGAAGATTTATGTAATGTTATAATATTACATTTAATTGATCTCAGTTGTCAAATCATGAAAAAAGCTTTTTATTCACCTAGTGTGGGAACCAGTTCTTCAAATAAATCATTTAAATTATCATTCACTTTTAAATGAATTAAATTCCAGTATTGCCCTGAAATGGTTCGATTGACCATTAAAGTATCTGGAGAGGGTTTGAATGCATCCCAATATTTCAAAGATTTCTTCACTAAACGGACACCATCATGATGGGCTGAGTTTTCAGTAAAATCATATTGAGTCGTGAGTGGACGCAATAAAACCTCGAGCCAATCTTTATATAACTCTTCAGGAAATTTACCTTTTTCAACCAGTGCATCTAAGGTAATCAGATGATCTTCAATGGTTGCAATATCTTGTTTACGTGCAGCACGAACCAAGACTTTAAAGTGAGTAATTAACTCATTGGATAAGGTTTTGACCCCACCAAAATCATAAATAATCACACTGCCATCTTCTCTAAATGCAAAGTTGCCTGGATGTGGATCACAATGGAATCGTTTTAAGAAGAAAATTTCTTGTCCTAAAGCTTGAACCAAGCGACGACCTAATTCATTGCGAACATGAAGATCCCAAGTACTCGCAGTTTCAATACTTTCACCTTTTTCAAAACTCAGTGTTAAAACACGGCGCGTTGAGTAATCTAAGTAGACTTGAGGGATAATAATTTTTGAATCGAGAGCTTGGTGGAAGGTGTGGAAAACTTGTAAGTTCTGTGCTTCAATTTCGTAATTGAGTTCTTCATGTAAGCTGTCTTGAATTTCTTTAAACAGACGATCTTGTAGTTTTTTATCAACCTTTAACACACCCATTAAGCGTAATGCTAAACGAACTTGTTTTAAGTCACTTTCACAGGCTTCATCTACCCCTGGATATTGCACTTTAACCACAACTTCTGTGCCATTTAGTAGAGTTGCTTTATGTACTTGACCAATTGAAGCAGCGGCAAAAGGTTGTTCATCAAAATGTTTAAAAGTTTTATCTAAAGGCTTTCCAAGTTCTTTTTCGACTTGTTGTTTAATTTCAGCAAAAGGCATGGCAGGTGCTTGGCGTTGTAATTTGGCAATGGCTCTAGCGACTTCAGGTGGGAAAATATCTTTATATTGTGATGCGATTTGTCCAACCTTCATCACCGCACCTTTCATTTCACCTAAGGTGTCAGCAATTTGAATACCAATGTCTTGAAAGAGTTTACTGCGAGATTCGTTTTTTTGTTCTTCATCTGCATTAAAGTTACGAATGGAGTTTGACACCGTTTTGGTTGCGATACTTGCCGTCATACTGGCAAGTTTCATAAAACGTCGACCGGGTGTGCTGGAATTTTTTGACATTCGTATTGATTCCTAAACTTAGATAAAGTTTTTCTATTTTTGATCATAGGCGACAAATTACAGACTGCCTACTTTAAATTGTTAAGATATTGTTTCTTCTTGGCTATTTTATTAAACGATAAGCAAACTCAGACCGATTGAGCATATCGCAAAGTGAAATGGATTAAAATGCATGAAAATTGAGATATTGATGGGATGATATGAAGGTTTATCGTTATTTAACCGGTAAAGATGATGTAAATTTTTGTGCAAGAGTGACCAAAGCTTTGAATGATGGTTATGAATTGTATGGTTCACCAACCATGACGTTTAATGGTATCGATGTCATTGTTGGGCAAGCGATGATGAAAGAAGTTGCAGATGAATCAGAGATATCTCAGAGTCTGAGAAATGCAATAGATCAACAAATATAATGATCAATTGGTATCATAATGAATAAACAGGATGATCCAGATTTTCCCTAAGCACATTTCAAAGTTTTAGGGAAAATCTATAAGTCATTAATTATTGAAGCTCAATCTTTTATTATTCATGTGCAAGCGTGTCAGTAATAGTACACAGGCAATACTTAAACCGACAATTAAGCCGACCCAAACACCTGCTGCCCCCATCTCTGTAAAGCGAGCCAAGTAAATGCCGACAGGGAATGCAATCACCCAATAAGCAAACATGGTGATCCACATCGGGCCTTTAGTATCTTGCATACCACGTAAACAACCTGCAGCACTGACTTGCCAGGCATCCATGAGTTGATAAGCGATGGCAAAGAGAATGAGATAGACGGCAATTTGTGTGACCTCATAATCAGAAGTGTAGGCGGCGACAATTTCAGCACGAAGTAACCACATCAATAACATGGTGATCAATGCAAAAACGGTTCCTGTCGCAAGTCCTAGTACTTGAACTTTACGCATCGCATCCCAGTTTTTTTCACCATAATATGTACCAACACGAATGGTTAAGGCAATTGCTAAAGACATGGGAATCATGAAGAGTTGTGAGGTTACAGAAATGGCAATTTGATGCGCTGCAACGGTGATCTCACCCAAAGGGCTGAGGATAATAGCTGCTGTACTAAAAATACTCACTTCAAAAAATATCGCTAAACCAATGGGTAAACCCAGTTTGAGAATACGTTTAATCCAATAGCTATTCAATTTTTCCCAAAGTGCAAAAGGCTGCGTTTTCTGATAACGCTTGGCTTTAAAAACATAGCTCGCCAAGCTGATAAACATCAACCATTGCAAAATTGCTGTGGCAAAACCACAGCCTGCACTGCCTAAATGTGGAATAGGCCCAATACCATACATGAATAAAAAATTCAGCGGAATCAGTGCAACCAGTGCAATTAAGCTGATTGCTGTCACAGGGCGTGGATAGCCTAAAGCTTCGGAATAGCCCCGTAATGCGGCGTACATGGTGACTGCGGGCATACCAAAACCAATGGCATGTAAAAATAAACTGGCTTTAGGCAATAAATTTTCAGGCACACCTAGAATAGGTAAAAGCAAAGGCATGGTTTGCAGGATGAGCATGGCAATGATGCCAAGAATCAAAGCAACCCAAAGTGACTGACGTACAATAGAAGGGATTTGTTCAGGTGTACGTGCACCATTGGCTTCCGCAACGAGTGGTGTAGTGGCAATCATAATACCGCTGAATAACAACATGATTGGAATCCACAGCCCCACACCCACAGCAATTGAAGCAAGGTCTTGTGGGGATAAATGCCCCGCCATAATGGTATCAATCAGTCCGAAACCTGCCTGTGCAAATTGCGTCACCAATATTGGAATCATGAGGTGGAAGAGTTGCTTTAATTCAAAGCGGGTGGTCGTAACAGTCGTAGCATTTGACACAAAAGTACTCGTTTTAATTCGTAAAGTTAGGATTTAGCGTTGCAGGGTTAAAAGTACCCCTGAAAAAATAACAATCGCACCTAAAAAGCGTTGCCATGAAATTGGTGTTTTTTCGATACCGAGCCAGCCAAATTGATCAACAAGCATCGACATAACCATTTGCCCAAAAATAATCAACCCAGATAAGGTCAGAAAACCAAGCTTAGGCGCAGTAAAAATACTGATACTAATGGCATAAACACCTAAGCATCCACCCATCCATAAAAACCATGGAATGTTGGCTAAAGTGGCTAAACTGGGTTTGGGTGCGTGCTGAAAAAACACCAAAACAGCTAAAACAATTGTACCAACCAAAAAGGATAAAAGGGCAGCTTGTAAGGGCGAATATACATATTCCCTTAATTGGCTGTTAATTGCCGTTTGAAAAGTCATGGCAATTCCAATCCCGATGGCTAAGGGGGAAAGTGCAAGCAAGTGACTGGATATTTTCAGCATATTCTTATCTCATTCTTCTTGGTTTTAAACAGTCTAATTCAAATCGATGACATTCGCTCAGTGTTCTTATGAAGGCATGCTAAAATAGATTTTTGTTTTGTTTTGAGCTTGTTCCTTGGCTGATTTAAATCCTGTACTTGTTCCTTTGTCTTTATACATTCATATGCCGTGGTGCGTGCGGAAGTGTCCGTATTGTGACTTTAATTCACATGCTGTGCCTGATGGGAAACTGTCTTTAGATTTAGAACAAGAATATTTAAATGCCTTGGTTGAAGATTTTAAAACGCAGATTGATTTCGCTCAAGGACGTCAAATTCACAGTGTATTTATTGGGGGTGGAACGCCGTCTTTAATTTCAGCCAAAGCCTATGTCTGGTTATTTCAACAACTGAAAAGCATCATTCCTTTTGAAAGTGGTTGTGAAATTACCTTGGAAGCCAATCCTGGAACAGTGGAGCATGATCCTTTTGCAGATTATTTGGCAGCAGGAATCAATCGTCTTTCTATAGGTGTGCAAAGTTTTAATACTGATCATTTAAAAAAATTAGGTCGAATTCATAGCAATGATGATGCGATTCATGCCATTCATAATGCCAAAGAAGCTGGTTTCGAACGAGTCAATGTCGACTTGATGCATGGTTTGCCTGAACAGACTTTAGAACAGGCTTTGTTCGATTTAAAACTGGCAGTGGAAAATGGCGCAACGCATGTCTCGTGGTATCAATTGACCATTGAACCGAATACAGTATTTTTTAGAACACAGCCTGTACTGCCTGTAGATGATGTGTTGGAAGATATTCAGGAACAGGGCGAAGCCTATTTAAAAGCCAATGGTTTTGTGAACTATGAAGTATCCGCTTGGCGTAAGGAAAAGCCATCTACCCATAATTTAAATTATTGGCAGTTTGGTGATTATCTCGCAATTGGTGCAGGGGCGCATGGCAAAGTTACACAAGCAGATGGTGTCTATCGTTTTCAAAAAACCCGTTTACCGAAAGATTATTTAGCCAAAGTACCTGCTGAAAATCTTCAATATAAAAAGATTGAAGCAACAGAAATGCCATTTGAATTTATGATGAATGCTTTGCGTTTAAATAAAGGTGTTGAAACTCAACTTTATGCGGAGCGTACAGGTTTAGATTTAGCAAGTTTAGATCAAGTTTTAACGTCATTGCGTTCACGAAAACTAATGGTTGAAGATCAAAATCGACTCGCCTGTACTGAACAAGGGCATGTATTTTTAAATTCAGTTTTGGAAGAGTTTCTATAAATACAATGTGAGCAATATCTACTTTTGCTATGATGATGTTTAGACAAATTACGAATAAAAACGTCTGGACATCATCATGCATAAATTACTCATTAAGATGCTCTTTGTCATAACGACAATATTCATAATTATCCCTCTAAGCAATGCGAAAAATACAGTTCCTCAATTTAGTGAGTATCCAGTCAAATCTGTTTATACAGGTACAACAGCAAGATTAGATATTTCTGATCCCGATGCTCGAATGTTTCGCACCCGTTTAAATGATGCATTGCAACAAAAAGCTGATTTCGCAGGAGAGTATGTCACGACTATGTGGGGCTGTGGTGCGAGTTGTCGCATGTATTCTTTTGTGAATAAGCGCACTGGAAAGTTATTACAGGCAGGTTTCGGTGGTGAGGAAAATTCAGAAGATGTTATAGCAACAAATCCATGGAGTCGATTACTGGTGACTCAGGAAGAACACATGGATCAAAATTATGCGGTGGAAAGCCTAACGGTTCGTTTTTATGTGTTGGAAAATGGAGAGTTGAAGCTTATTAAAACCACAAAAAAGGCTGTCACGCAGGAAAAAAATTAAGTTGAGTTTTAATCTGAATATGGTGTTTTACATCTCGCCTTTTATTTTTTTGGTTAAGCAAAAGTATTTAAATAAACAAACAAAAGAGCACTTTGGCGCTCTTTTCTATTTTAAAATAAAAACTAAACTAAGTGAGTAAAAATGAATTTTTATAAAACGTATTCAGCAAAAAGATAGCCTAAACCAATTCCAATAATTGAATAAAATATCATGATGAAGAATACAAAACTTGTTTTATTCTTCTGTTTCCAAAAGTTCATCATTTCAGTATTCCTTATTCAATCTAAGTAATATTATATTATCTTACTTCACCAAAAAAGTACTAGATATTTAAAGAGTAAGTGGTCTGAATAATTAAACCATGTAACAGACCACTTTAGATTCATTTTATTTAACGAATATAAAAGAGCGCCTCAGCGCTCTTTTATATTTACAAGTTTAAAGATTAGTAATCAAAACTAAAATGTTCAGCTTCTAAAGACATCATTGTTTTTGATGGGTTGACCATTGATTCCGCATGACCTTGTGAACGTGGTAATAAACGTTCAAAGAAAAAATCAGCAGTTTTGATTTTAGCTTTATAGAATTCTGGGACTTCAGCGCCGTTACCCGATGCTAATTTTTCTGATGCAACAGCCGCTTGTTGTGCCCAATAGAAAGCCATCATTGCATAACCAGAGAACATCAAGAAATCGACTGAAGCAGAAGAAACGATGTCACGATCTTTACGTGCAGCAAGCATGATACGAACCGTTAAAGCATTCCATTGTGCACAGACTTTGGTTAAGTCCCATGCAAAACGACGCATATATTTGTTGGTTGCATGTTGAGCGCAGAATTTCAAGATTTCGGCGGTATAGTCACGAACCACTTTACCTTTAGAAGAAAGTAAAACTTTACGACCAATCAAGTCTAACGCTTGAACGCCTGTAGTTCCTTCATACAAAGTTGCAATACGTGCATCGCGTGCAATTTGTTCCATGCCATGTTCTTTAATATAACCATGACCACCGAAAATTTGCATACCGTGATTGGCAGCTTCTAAGCCCATTTCGGTTAAGAAACCTTTTAGAATTGGTGTATAGAACCCCAATTTGTCATCGTATTCTTCGTATTTCGCTTGATCGCCTTGAAGCAATGCATCCGTCATTTTATCTGCAAGTTGAGCTGCATGATAAATCATTGAGCGGCCACCTTCAGCAATCGCTTTCTGAGTCAGCAACATACGACGTACATCGGCATGGTGAATAATCGCATCTGCTACTTTATCAGGATCTTTTTTACCTGAAAGTGCGCGCATAGACATACGGTCTTTTGCATAAGGTAGAGAGCCTTGGAAAGCCAATTCAGCATGCGCAACACCTTGAACTGCAGTACCAATACGTGCAGTGTTCATGAACGTAAACATGGCATGTAAGCCTTTGTTCACTTCACCAATTAAGTAACCTGTTGCTTCATCAAAGTTAAGCACGGCTGTTGCAGAAGCACGAATACCCATTTTGTGTTCAATCGAACCACAAGTCACAGGATTACGTTCACCAACACTGCCTTCAGCCGTTGGAATGAATTTAGGTACGATAAACAGTGAAATACCACGTGTACCTGCAGGTGCATCTGGGAGGCGAGCAAGGACAATATGAATAATATTTTCAGTTAAATCATGCTCACCCGCAGAGATGAAGATTTTTGTGCCTGTAATTTTGTAAGTACCATCTGCTTGAGGCTCAGCTTTTGATTTTACTTGCCCTAAGTCTGTACCACATTGTGGTTCAGTCAAACACATCGTACCTGACCAAGTACCTGCAGTCAGGTGTGGCATATACGTTGCTTTTTGTTCATCTGTACCAAATTGCATGATGGTGTTCATACAACCCATGCTCAAACCTGGATACATGGTGAAAGACCAGTTTGCAGTCCCCATCATTTCAGATTTAGCTAGATTTAAAGACATTGGTAAGCCTTGACCACCAAATTCTTCTGGGTAAGACAGACCTTGCCATCCACCTTGAACAAATTGGTCGTATGCTTCTTTAAAGCCTTTTGGTGTGGTGACTTCGCCATCTTTAAAATGGCAACCTTCTTCATCACCGCTTTGGTTTAAAGGAGAAAGTACGTTTTCACAAAAATCTGCTGCACCTTCAAGAATCATATCAACAGTATCTGGATCAGCATTTTCACCAATCGATAAAGTTTTATAGTGCGCAGGATAGTCAAAAACTTCATTCATTAAGAAGCGAATATCACGTAAGGGCGCTTTATATGCTGGCATGTATTTAATCCTAAATTTAAAAATAGCTTGGATTTATTAATCAATAGATTGATTATTCATTCTTGAGTTTAAAAATACATTGATAAGACAAACTGAAAAAAATGTCAGAAAAGCGAATTTGGTAGAAAAGATAGAGGTGCAGTTGATGGCTTTTTGATAGTATTCTAAATATATATTGTGTCTATTTTATCGGCAATTTTGAATTTGTCATTATAAATAATAAGGTCTTGGAAGAATATTATGCGATTAAAATATTTAAGTTTATGTTTACTCGGACTGAGCTTGTCAGCTTGTTCTTCTCATGTCATTAAAACCAATACAAGTCCTGTGAATAGTATTGAACAAAGGGCTGCCAATGGCGTAAATGCCATGTATGAATACCCAAGTTATGATTATAATGGTCGTTTTAATGTGGCTTTAGATATCGATCAAAGCAAAAAAAACAGCCTAAACTCAACGACTCAACAACCCTTAGATACACGCTTAGAAAAGCAAATTAATGATTATTTGAAAGCTCAAAATATTGCTTTAACATCACAACAAAAACAAGATTTATACCAAGCCATTGCCAAGAAAGATCGGACATCGTCATCAAAAACTTTTGAGAAGTTTGGTCAGTCGATTATGGATCTTATCAGTACGATGCAATTTAGCTATGATGGTTCGGTGCATTATAAAGAGAAATTGGCATCTTTAAATTTAACTGCAAAATATGAAAAACCAACGCTTTTAGTCCAAGCGAAAGTACCGATGGTGCTTGATTTTCAGAATCATAAGTTTTACACCAATTATTTTGCTTTAATGCCGTATTTGGTCAATAAAGAAAGTCAAAATAGTTTTGCCTATATTGATTTCTCTAAATATAAGCATGAAATTGATCGGGTTGATTTTAAAAAACTAGTGGCTTATTTAAAACAATCGACAGCTTTGCCTTATTTATTGGCAGATCATCAACAGATTCAAAATATTAATTTAAGTGCACAAGATAAAGCACAAGGTGTGGTTGAAAAAATTCGCTTAAATGTTTCTTTGGAAGAAATGTTATTACAAATGCGTTTATTTGAATTGGTCAATAAGCCTTATTTTGCACAATCGATTGTGGGTATATCGAATGCTGAGCAAGCGAAGGACGCAACGAAGAATATCGAAGGAAAAGATGATGAAAGCTCTGATGACTTATCAGGTTTGGCAACGTATGGAATGAGCGCGGCAGAAGCGGAAGCATATCGTTCAAGCAAAAAGTTGTATAAGTTGGTGAGTCAACGCTTTGGTCATGATGATGAAGCGCAGTCTGATTCTGAGACAGAAATAGATGAAGAGGCTACAGCAACAGCAGAAGTGGTAAGCAATGAGAGTGACACTGTAATAGCAACTCAAACAGGTGCGACGACCAGTTTAAATGATTCGGAAGAAGAAACAACAGAAGATGGTTATTTAACAAAAACACAATGTGAAGCACTCATCACACAAAAAACTCAAGTGGCAATGGGCGATTTAACATTCTGTAATGCTGAATATAGAATTGATGTATTAAACAAAGACGCACAGTCAAAACAGAAGCCAACCATTTTTTCTACTGATACAACAGCATTGGATCATCTTTTTGAGCGATATGCCTCAACTGACTTTAAAGATGCAGAGACTTTTAAACAGTTGTGGAATAAACATCATGTTGAAATCAAAAAATATCTATCCGATGTTAAACCGCTCAATCCATTTGTGATTGATATTGGCTTAGATGCAAAAGGTCGTGCGGTTAAAATGGATTATGATGTCGCGTATTCTATTCAGGACTTAGGTAAATTCAAGCTTAAGGCGGATATGAATGTGTTGAATTATGGTCAAGGTACTGCAATTAATCGCGCTGAATTAAAAAATGCCAAGTCCATTGAGGAAGTAAGTAAAGGCTCAATGCTTGAAAATATGGTAAAAGGCTTTAGTAAATCTTTGGGTGTGTCTGATACAGATAAAAGTAAATCAAAACAGAATGTAGTTGCATCTTTAGATGATCAATTAGAACAGCTAGCGACACAGGTTTATGATCATTCAAAATCATATATCAAGACGTATCAAGCTGTTTTTATTATGAAGCTTACAGCAGAGCAGCCAGATGTAGTGAAGCATTATAGTACGCAAGAGCTAAATGAAATTGCACGAGTTTATGCCTATGGTTATGCAGGTGAAAGTATTTACAATCCAAAAGGCAAAGAGCTTGCTGAGCTAGAAAGCCTCGGTAAAAAGCATCATATTGAACGCAGTGAACAATATGATGATGAGGTGGGTGAAGAGACCTACAATATTGTGGTTAAAGCAATAAATGGTACTGCAGGTCGCCAAGAATGGAATACATTTGTACAGCAATACAAACAACCTCAAGCTATTTTTGCGCAGTATTATTATCAACAATTTCTGAAAGATGAAGATTTAGATCCATCACAAAAAGCCAGTTTAAAAGCAACATCTCAAATTCTAGCCAAAGCTTTTGAGGATTCAAGAAAGAATCAATTGACGATGAAATCAATTGAAAACTTGAAAGACGAAAGTACTGAATATATTGATTATGATCTGTATCGTACAGTGTATGAGAAAGTACAAAAATCAGTTCAGTAATAAGATCGTTAAGTAAAAAAGCCAGTCTATGTTTAGCAGACTGGCTTTTTTATACATCTAAAATTTAGATGTATTATTCTGCGTTTTAAAAGCCTTTTTATCTTTTTAAGACAGAGTTAGGCGGCTCCTATATAAAATCTTTTAAATTGGGTTTTACCCCATTCCAAATTGAAAATGCTTCAATTGCTTGTCCCACCAACATACCAAAACCTTCAGATGTAGGAACACCTCGGCTTTTGGCTTGATCCAAAAAGCTAGAAGGCTTGCCATACGCCATTTCATATGCATATTTAAAGTGTAAGTTATCAGGTAAAGCTAATACATCCCCAGATAAGCTGGCAGATGTGGCATTAATCACAAGGTCAAAATCACCTTGTAGCTGATCTAAGCCACATGCTTTAAGTTGCGCTTCGGGTACAGCATGTTGTAGATCTGAAATAAGCTGTTCAGCACGTGCTAAAGTACGATTTGCAATCACAATTTCTTTTGCACCCGCTTTAACCAATGGATAAATCACACCACGGGTCGCACCACCTGCACCAATAATTAAAATTTTACTCTTTATTAAATTCCAATCTAAAGCTTGAATCGCCTCAACTAAACCTTGCCCATCGGTATTATCACCATGTAGCATGCCATTTTGCATCCATAATGTATTTACAGCTTTGGCAATTTTTGCTCGTTCAGTCAGTTGCTCACATAAGGCAAAAGCTTGCTCTTTAAATGGCACAGTGACATTCATACCGATACCATTGTCAGCAAAAAATTGTTTTACACTGCTTTCAAAGCCATCGAGTGGCGCTAAACGTTGGGTGTAATTTAGATCAATTCCTGTTTTTTCAGCAAAAGCATGATGTAACTCAGGAGAACGGGATTGTTCAATCGGATTACCAATGACAGCAAATTGCTTACTCATGTGAAAATGTCCAAATTAGTAGAATTGAGATGGCAATAATATACGTGAATTCTGAGTAAGCGCCAAAGTATCTAAATGTTATTGTTTAATTTATTTTATTGGAATAATGATGTTGTTTTAGGGGGATATTAAAATACATATTTTAGAAGTACAAATAAAGAGTTATTTTATGGATTACAAATGGATTCAAGCGTTTCTAGAATAACAGCGGAAAATACAACGACAATCGCTAAACAGATAAATACACTAACCGCAATAGACACGCCATCCGTGACATCGTTTTCAAAAGAAAAAGTAGTTGCCATAGAGCAGAATAAAGAAAACAGCAGAGCAATAGACAATATAATTTTCTGATTCATTTTCAAATTCAACATCATTATTCGCTCTGTCGTGTACCCATATTCATCCGATTCAAAAATATTGCATCTTAGGATACATCTACTTTTGATCGATCAGTTGCGAAGTGTAGTCCGATGTTTGCCGGAATGATATTTAAAAATGAGAATGATTCTTAAAAATTGTGAGATTTCATTTCTGAAAATAAAATTAAAAGATGAATAGAATGAAAAGAAAAAATAAAAAGCGACCTTTTATTGGATGTGAATGGTGTCCCGCATCATTAAAAGGTCGCCAAGAATACTATTTAAGTTCTGCTAACCAATCCTGTGGTTTTAAATAATAATCGGTTAAACGTTTTTCAGGAGAATCAGCATCCCATTCAGGACGATAAGACCAGCCTGCTAAGTTGGGTAAACTCACTAAAATCGATTCAATTCTGCCACCTGTTTGCAAACCAAACAAAGTGCCACGGTCATAGACCAAATTATATTCTACATAGCGACCACGGCGGTAAATTTGGAACTCACGCTGTGCTTCGGTATAGGCTTTATCTTGGTTTCTCTTGAAGATGGGTAAGATGGCTTCTAAATAACCATTGCCTACAGCTTGAATATATTGAAAGCAAGTTTCGAAATCCCATTGATTTACATCATCAAAGAATAAACCACCCACACCACGCTGTTCATCACGATGTTTTAAATAAAAATAGTCATCACACCATTTTTTATGTTCAGCATAAACGTGATCACCAAAAGGGACACAAAGATCATGGGCTTTTTGATGCCAAGCCAACACATCTTCATCATTTGGGTAAAATGGTGTCAGATCAAAACCACCGCCAAACCACCAAATTGGTTCTTGTCCTTCAGGCTCTGCCACAAATAAACGAACATTAGCATGTGAGGTTGGGACATTCGGATTTTTAGGATGGATAACCAGAGATACACCCATGGCTTGTGCTTTTGCACCTGCAATTTGAGGATGTCGTTCGGTGGCTGAAGCAGGTAAATTTGAAATATTGATGTGAGAGAACATCACACCACCTTTTTCAATCACAGTGCCATTTTGCAAGACACGTGAACGACCACCGCCACCTTCAGGACGTTGCCAATCATCTATTTCAAACTGTGCAGTACCGCCACCTACTTGTTCCTGTTGTTCCAAAGCAGCACAAATACGTGCTTGTAAATCAAGAAGAAATTCACGTACGCGTTGAATATCCGCTGAAGTTGGATTCTGCATGATGACCCTCTCAGAGAGAATTTAAGAATGAAGATTTAATGACTAAATACATCAAAACACAAAACCATAAAAAAATTAAGGGATTTTTTAATCTTTTGTTAAAAAACCCCTATCATCGGTTTGATGTCATCTGAATGGTTAAAATAATGACTTAGAAGTCATCTTTCTGATACATATGCGACATACGATCATGCTTTGTTTTTAAATATTCAGCATTAAAAGGGTTTAAACCCACCGTAAGCGGAACACGATCAGTCACATCAATTCCCAAATCTTTTAAAGCAGCAAGTTTTAATGGATTGTTGGTAATTAACTTCACCTGTTCGATCTGCAAGTGTCCGAGCATGATGCTGCACATATCATATTTACGGGCATCCGCAGGTAAGTTCAGCAATAAATTGGCATCAACCGTATCATGGCCTTGATCTTGTAAAGCATAAGCGCGGATTTTATTGGTCAAACCGATACCACGTCCTTCTTGGCGTAGATATAAGATCACGCCTTGTCCTGCCTCATTAATCATTTGCATGGTGTTATGCAGTTGAGGACCACAATCACATTTTAATGAAGCAAAGGCATCGCCCGTTAAGCATTCAGAGTGAATTCTGACCAATACAGGTGCTGTCGGTGGCGTATCTAAGCCTTTAGAAAGTGCCACATGTTCTTCACCTGTTTTCGGATCTTGAAAGACCGTGATTTTAAAATCACCAAAAGCCGTTGGGAGTTTAGAGGTTGCAACAAATTCAATTGGCACTGGCGCATCCATTTATTGTTTAGAAATTGCTTTAAAGTATAGCCTAATGCTAGGACATTGGTAGAATTGCTCATCACGTTTTTTATACAAGAAAAATTCTTTTTTGTATAAAGAGAACGATAATAGTTGATAAGTAGTAAGATTATTCAGGATAATCACACTGAAGAGCACATGGCTTGCTAAGTACTTCTCAAAAAGCATCATTATAAGTGTGGCTGATTGGATGTGATATTATGCAATCTCACGATCGTGCTAACCCGTTTACCTAGCTTAGGATTTGCCAGGCTTTAGAAGGCTTTGCCACATATGTTGTATACAGAAATACCAACTCAACGTCCAGTTACACCATTGTTAGATGGAATTGATCATCCTCAACAATTGCGTGACCTAGAGCAAGACCAATTGGAACAAGTCTCGGATGAGTTGCGTCAATATATTTTATATGCTGCTGGTCAAAGTGGCGGGCATTTTGGTGCAAATCTGGGTGTCGTTGAACTGACAGTGGCTTTGCATTACTGTTTTAATACGCCAAATGACCGTTTGGTCTGGGATGTGGGTCATCAGGCTTATCCACATAAAGTACTCACAGGTCGCCGTGAACAAATTACAACAATACGTGCAAAAGATGGTTTAGCTGCTTTTCCAACACGTGAAGAATCAGAATTTGATACTTTTGGGGTAGGACATTCATCGACTGCAATTTCAGCAGGATTAGGAATGGCTTTAGCAAGTCGTTACCAAAAGAGTTTGCGTGAAGTTGTGGCAATTGTCGGTGATGGTGCAATGACTGCTGGAATGGCTTTTGAAGCCATGAATGATGCTGTGGCACATCATGCTGATTTAATTGTGGTCTTAAACGACAATGATATGTCGATTTCATGTAGTACAGGTGGTTTCGCAAAACACCTCGCTGCGATTTGGGAAAAAGGTCAGTCTGTTCATATTGATGAGAATGGTGATGCGTTCATTCAATCTCATCCAGATTGTTGGGACTACAATTCACGTTTACATCAATCTGCCACAGATGCAGCAGATAATTTATTTAAAGCGATTGGCTTTGATTATTTTGGTCCATTTGATGGGCATGATGTTAAGCAATTAGCGAACGTATTTGATGCCTTGAAAAAACGTAAAGGGCCACGTTTAATTCATATTTATACCGTCAAAGGCAAGGGCTTTGCACCTGCTGAAGCTGAACAAATTAAATACCATGCCATTGGCAAAGTGAATGCTGCTCAATCGACTTCGAAAGCACCTAAATATGCCGATGTGTTTGGGCAGTGGTTATGCGACCAAGCTGAGCTAGATGATAAATTGCTAGCGATTACACCAGCAATGTGTGAAGGTTCAGGTATGGTGGAATTTGCCAAAGCTTATCCTGAACGCTATTTTGATGTCGCGATTGCAGAACAACATGCAGTGACTTTAGCTGCGGGTATGGCATGTGAAGGTTTAAAACCCGTTGTTGCGATTTATTCAACATTCTTACAACGTGGTTATGACCAACTGATTCATGATGTCGCATTACAAAACTTAGATGTTACTTTTGGGATTGATCGTGCTGGCTTGGTAGGTGAGGATGGCCCAACGCATGCAGGTGCATACGATTATGCCTATATGCGTACTGTTCCCAATATGGTAATCATGGCACCAAAAGACGAAAATGAATGTCGTCAGATGTTGCATACGGCTTATTTATACAAAGGCCCTGCTGCTGTGCGTTATCCACGCGGAGTAGGCATGGGTGTAGAAATTCAAAAGCAAATGACTCAGCTTGAGATGGGCAAAGCAGAAGTTGTGGCGAGTTTTAATACATCTAATAATGCAGGGCATGATGAACACATCAGTATTCTTGCATTTGGTAGTCGTGTTCAAGCTTCCATTGTTGCTGCTGAAAAGTTTGCACAAGCGCATGACTTGGCTGTCAAAGTCGTTAATATGCGATTTGTGAAACCTCTAGATGAAACACTTATTTCTCAATTGGCTGAACATACCAGTTTATTCGTGACTGTTGAAGAACATGCGGTGATGGCAGGTGCAGGTAGTGCTGTAAATGAATATTTGGCACATGCTCAAATTTTAAAGCCAATGTTAAACTTAGGTTTAGCCGATGACTTTATGGCTCAAGCCACGCATGAGCAAATGCTTCAACAAGCTGGATTGGATGCAGCAGGTATTCAAAACTCGATTGAAAAAGCATGGTTGAAGCTAATGCAAACCGTGTAAATACAATGATGTAAAAATTTAGAAATATTTTTTCCCTAAAAGCGCCGATATTTGTTAAAATATTGGCGCTTTTATGCATTATTCTTTATCAGTATCTTCAGATTTGTAGTGAGTGTTCAATGGAACCTATGGTGGTTATGGCTGCGCGCGCGGCTCAATTAGTTGGTCAAGAGCTTTTAAAGGCGCATCAAAATCGTCATAAACTCGATCTACAAGTCGAAGAAAAAGGGATTGATGGTCCTGTTACACGTGTAGATCGCTATTTAGAACAATTGACGATTGATACACTGAAAAAAAGCTATAAAAATCACAGCTTCCATGGTGAAGAGTTTGGTCTACAAGAAGGTAAAGGTCACGATGCTGATTGGTGTTGGGTAATTGATCCACTTGATGGCACTTTAAACTTTATTAATGCATTCCCTCATTTTTGTATTTCTATTGCTGTTCAGCATAAAGGGATCACTCAACACGGCGTTATTTATGACCCTGTGAAAGATGAGTTATTCTCTGCAAGTCGTGGTCGTGGTGCCATGATGAACCAACGCCGTATTCGTGTAAATGTAAAAGATAGCCTTGAAAATACATTCATGGGTGTTGGACATGCTTATCGTGCGAAACGCAATGGTGAAGTAATTTCTTATGCAAAAAACCATTTTGAATCGCTTCTTAAAGTAACCGAAGCGGGTGCTCAATACCGCCGTTCAGGTTCTGCTGCTTTAGATTTAGCTTATGTTGCTGCGGGTCGTTTTGATGGTTACTTTGAACTTGGTTTAAAACCATGGGATATCGCTGCGGGTGAACTTCTTGTGAAAGAAGCGGGCGGTACTGTTGTAGATGCACGCGGTGGTGCGGATTCTATGGAAAATGGTCAAGTGATTGCTTGTTCAATGAAAATGTTAAAACCGCTTATGCAAACTGTTGTTCCTGCATGGGGCGATGCTGCTAAATAAGCAGACGAATTTGTTAGATAAAAACCCTCCGAATATGTGAGGGTTTTTTTATAAAAAGAATAGGCAGATTTGTATGATCATACATTTTATTGGTTTGGGTGGAGTAGGGAAAACAACAACAGCGAAGCTACTTGCCCAGCAACTAAAATTAGATTGTTATGCTTTAGATGAATACTTCATGCAAGTTGAAGGAGATATTTCACAGTTCATACAGAAATATGGTTATCACTCTTAGACAAAGCGAAATTTTGAATTCTATTTAGAGCTTAAGCAAAGTATTTATAATAGTGTATTGAGTATTATTGTGTGCTCATTAGGATTCATGACTTATTTCAGATCAGACCCATTTAGAGTACATACAAACAAAACAAGAAATTGAATATCATCTACCGACTTTTCTTTTAATGCCATCATTGGAGTTAGAGGAATGTGTCAATATTCTTATCAAAAGACAAATATATAGAGAGTATCTACATACAACTCTGGAAAAAGAAGAGGTGAAAATTAGAAAACGGTTTCAGCTTTACTCAAATTTAAATTGTGAAATAATTTTGACAGATAATGAACCGAATAAAACTGTTGAAAAAATAAGGATGAAAATATCTCAATTGATCGATAATGAAACCTAAAATTTATTATCCGAATAGATATGATAAAAAGGGAAATCATCAATCGTATGATTTGGTTTCTCACATCAAGTCTTTTAATTTCTCCTTCTGGAAAAACTATAAACTCATACACGATACGTATTATTGAGTATTGTATTGAAGCTGTGA
The DNA here is from genome assembly GCF_002135415.1 of Acinetobacter sp. ANC 3832. Taxonomy (GTDB): domain Bacteria; phylum Pseudomonadota; class Gammaproteobacteria; order Pseudomonadales; family Moraxellaceae; genus Acinetobacter. The sequence continues at coordinate 106,079 of NZ_NEGJ01000002.1, read as the reverse complement.
CTAATATCTTAGATAGAATTGTTTTGGATCATTGATATCTTAATAGGTGAAAAATAGGTTGCACATTTAATTGATCAATTGTGTTAAAAATAAAATATTCTAATTAAACAGTGCATAAGCTAGATATACAGGAAAAAACAATAAAACTTGGTGACATTATTAAAAATTCTGCTATAATCCGCCCACGCACTAAATTTCGTTCATTACCTGAACATTTCTCTTCTATATTGTGTATGCGCGTCCGGTCCCAAGAGAGGACAATATTTCGCGCCCCACCCAATCGCTTAAGCGATTCCTTCAGGTTGCGGCTGTTATCAAATGTGCGTTATACGCATCGTCGTTCTCGGATCGCCGCTGATTCTATATTTTCAGCGATTATTGCTGTGCCGCTTTTTGCCGATGTCCATCAGACCATATATTTAATGGAGCACCCACATTAGGGTGAATACCTCTATGAGCAAAACTTTTGCTGACTTTTCTTTAGACGAATCTCTTCAAAAGGCCCTTGAAAGCCTAGGTTTTACTGCACCTACAACAGTACAAGAACAAGCGATTCCTGCAGCTATGGAAGGTAAAGACCTTCTCGTATCAAGCCAAACTGGTTCTGGTAAAACTGCTGCATTTTTACTTCCTACATTAAATGCTTTAGCGGGTGAAGACACGCTAAACTCATTTAAAGATCGCATGAAAGCGGTTACTCAGCCAAATATTTTGGTGATTTCACCTACTCGTGAACTTGCACAGCAAGTATGTCAAGATGCAATCGCACTTGTACGTCACATGAAAGGTGTTCGTGTTGCTGCAATCATGGGTGGTATGCCTTTTGGTAAACAAATCCAGCAATTAAAAGGTGCACAAGTTGTAGTAGCGACTCCAGGTCGTTTACTTGATCTTGTAAACCGTCGTCAAATTAAACTTGATTTAGTTGATGCTTTAATTGTCGATGAAGCTGACCGTATGCTTGATCTAGGTTTCTCTGAAGACCTAGAAGCAATCAGCGATTTGGCTTTAAATCGTAAACAAACATTAATGTTCTCTGCAACATTTGCACCACGTATTATTAGTCTTGCTGAACGCATGATGAAAGATCCTGTACGTATCGCAATTGAAACAGGTCATTCTACAAATACTGATATTACACAGACTTTACATTGGACTGATGGCTTTGAGCATAAGAAAAAATTGCTTACGCATTGGTTAAGTGCTGATGATGTAGATCAGGCAGTTGTTTTTGCTTCAACTCAAGAAGACACCGATATGCTTGCTGAAGAGCTTGCAGAAGCAGGTCTTTCAGTTGTAGCGCTTCATGGTGCTATGCCACAAACTGTACGTAACCGTCGTTTACGCAGTATCCGTGAAGGTCGTGCAAAAATCCTAGTTGCAACAGATGTAGCAGCTCGTGGTCTTGACGTACCAACAATTTCACACGTAATTAACTTTGGTCTTCCAATGAAGAACGAAGATTATGTACATCGTATCGGTCGTACAGGTCGTGCAGGTCGTACTGGTAAAGCAATTACATTAGCGACTTACCGTGAACGCGGTAAAATTCGTGCATTAGAAGAATATTTAGAAGCGCGTTTAAACGTTTCTGAAATCGAAGGTCTTGAGCCTTCTCCACCTCCTGCACGCGGTAGTCGTGATGGTGGCGGTCGTGGTCGTGATGGCGGCGGTCGTGGTCGTGATGGCGGTCGTGGCGGTTTCGGCGGTGGTCGTGATGGCGGTCGTGGTCGTGATGGCGGTGGTCGTAGCTTCGGTGGCGAAAGCAGCTTTAAACGTCGTGAAGGCGGTGATGATCGTCCTAAGCGTGATTATGGTGATCGTCCAGCGCGTCCTGCATTTGGTGGTGATGATCGTCCTAAGCGTGATTTCGGTGATCGTCCAGCTCCACGTCGTGAAGGCGGTTTTGGTGATCGTCCACAACGTTCGTTTGATGACCGTCCAAAACGTGATTTCGGTGATCGTCCAGCTCCACGTCGTGAAGGCGGTTTTGGTGATCGTCCACAACGTTCTTTCGATGATCGTCCTAAGCGTGATTTCGGTGATCGTCCAGCACGTCCAGCGTTTGGTGACAAACCACGTTCGGCTGATGACAACCGTGGTAACCGTGTAGATTACAAACCAAGTGGTGATCGTCCACAACGTTCGTTTGATGACCGTCCAAAACGTGATTTTGGTGATCGTCCAGCTCCACGTCGTGAAGGCGGTTTTGGTGATCGTCCACAACGTTCTTTCGATGATCGTCCTAAGCGTGATTTCGGTGATCGTCCAGCACGTCCAGCGTTTGGTGATGACCGTCCAAAACGTACTTTCGGTGGTGAAGATCGCCCTAAACGTGAATTTAATTCAGATCGTCCACGCCGTGAAGGTGGTGAAGATCGTCCACGTCGTAAATTTAACGACTAATCGTTAGATTTATCGATATAAAAAACCAGTCTTCGGACTGGTTTTTTATTGTCCAAAATATTTGCACTTATTAAATAAAAGTGTATACTTTGTCATGGTTTGGATATAAAAAGATAATTATGGATAATAAAAATTCGTTGCAAATGTGTGGGGACGCCAATTTTGGAGCTATTATGTTTTATCTTTTTTCAGTTTTATTAATCTCAAATATTACTTATTTTGCTTACAGTATGTTGTCTTAAACAAATAAATAGCTGTGCCTAATAAAAATAAGTATATCAATTTAAAATCAATAAAATAATAACAAACAGTTTTTCTGCATAAAAATGATACAATAGTTCGCGATTTGTTATCCTTTTATAACAACAAATTTCAGTGGGTTCGGAGTATAGTAGTCGAGCTGAAAAATGCAGGAAATGTTCATATGAATAATCAAACGCTTCCCGATGGTCAAGCTTTAATTGAAGTTAGAAATTTAAGCTTTAACCGTGGTGAACGTGTCATTTATGATAATGTTAATTTAAAAATTCGTCGTGGACAAATTACCGCAATTATGGGGCCATCTGGGACAGGAAAAACTACATTGCTTCGATTGATTGGTGGGCAATTGACACCAGATCACGGTGAAGTCTTATTAGATGGTACAAATATTGCGAGTATGTCGCGTTCAGAATTGTTCGCTGCACGCGCTCGAATGGGGATGTTATTTCAAAGTGGTGCATTATTTACAGATATGCCAGTCTATGAAAATGTCGCATTTCCAATTCGGGCACATACCAAACTCCCTGAAAACTTAATCGCAGAATTAGTGGCATTAAAATTAGAATCTGTGGGTTTACGTGGTGCAGAACAATTGATGCCTGCTGAATTATCAGGTGGTATGAATCGTCGTGTGGCATTGGCTCGTGCAATTGCGCTTGATCCAGATTTGATCATGTATGATGAACCCTTTGCTGGACAAGATCCAATTGTGATGGGTGTGCTAACGCGTTTAATTCGTTCTTTACGTGATGCTTTGGATTTAACTTCTATCATTGTCTCGCATGATGTGTCTGAAACGCTTTCTATTGCTGATTATATTTATGTGGTCGCAGAAGGTAAGGTTCAGGGCGAAGGTACGCCGAATGAGTTGCGTGTACATGCTTCACCTTTTGTGCAACAGTTTTTGACAGGTTCTATGGAAGGTCCTGTAGATTATCAGTTTAGCCATAAAGCCTATTTAGATAATGAGGTGCGTTCATGAATGCAATTGCCTTATTAGGTAGACGCGTAATTGAACGTGTTGAAGGCATTGGTGTAGCAGCTTTAATGTTGTTACGAATTTTATGCTCAATACCAACACTATTGGGTGTGAAGTTATTTATTTATCAGATGTATCGAGTAGGTGTTTTATCACTGCTTATTATTTCTGTATCTGGTTTATTCATCGGTGCCGTACTTGGTTTACAGATGTATAGCATTCTAGTCAATTTCGGCAGTGAAGCGATGTTGGGAACAGCGGTATCCTTAACATTATTCCGCGAATTGGCACCTGTAGTCGCTGCATTATTATTTGCTGGTCGTGCGGGTTCAGCATTAACAGCTGAAATTGGCTTAATGAAAGCAACAGAACAACTTTCCAGTATGGAAATGATTGGGGTTGATCCATTAAAACGTGTGGTTTCACCGCGTTTATGGGCAGGAATTATTAGTTTACCGATGTTATCTGTTATTTTTGCTGCCATTGGTGTGATGGGCGGTAAAATGGTGGGTGTTGACTTTTTAGGTGCCGATGAAGGCTCTTATTGGGGCGGCATACTGAATAGCGTTGATTTTTATAAAGATGTTTTGAATGGTACGATTATTAAAAGTTTTGTATTTGCTTTGATTTGTACTTGGATTGCTGTGTATCAGGGTTATGCATGTGAGCCGACATCTGAAGGTATTGCGACATCTACAACACGTACAGTCGTTTATTCATCACTCTGTGTTTTAGGTTTTGATTTTGTGTTGACTGCGGTCATGTTTGGAGGTGTTTAATGAAATCACGTGCAAGTGAATTGGCCGTAGGTATATTTGTCGTTATCTTTGGTATTGCATTATTTTTTATTGCAATGAAAGTGAGTGGTTTAGTCGGTACAAATTTAAAAGACAGCTATAGCATGACAGCGACTTTTGACAATGTGAATGGCTTAAAACCGAAAGCAAAAGTCAGTATGAGCGGTGTTAAAATTGGTGAAGTTGAATCGATTAGTTTAGACCCTGTCACCCGTTTAGCGACGGTTACGTTTGATTTGGATGGTCAATTAACCACATTTAATGCAGCACAATTAAAAACTGTTGAACAAAATGCTTTAGATGAATTGCATTACAGCTCAGATTATAAGTCTGCTGATCCTGCGCAACAAAAAACTATGGAACAGCAACTGTTAGCTAACATGAAATCCATCACCAGTATTGATGAAGATGCTTACATTATGGTTGCAACTAATGGTTTATTGGGCGAGAAATATTTGAAAGTTGTACCTGGTGGCGGATTGAATTTCCTTAAACGTGGTGGCCGTATCTCAAATACTCAAGGCACAATGGATCTTGAAGATTTAATTACTAAATTTATTACTGGTGGTGCAGGGAAATCTGTAGGTGGTACAACAGATTCGAAAGATGCTACTACACCTGAAACTACAGATGCCCAAACATCATTTGCTGAATAGCATTAGAGGAGTTATTGAAAATGAATATGTTATTAAAACAAACTTTGACTGCAAGTGTATTAGCAACAATGCTAGCAGGTACAGCTTTTGCTGCACCAGCAGAAGCACCACCAGCATTTATTAAACGTGTTGCAGATGGCTTAATTACACGCTTAAAAGCAGATCATAATAAATTGCAAAATAACCCAGCAGCGGTTAAAGCGATTGTTCGTCAAAATTTAGACCCATTTGTTGACTCACAATCATTCACACGTATTGTGCTTGGAACTTATGCGACCAATCAAAATAGTACAGCAGCGCAACGTGCACAGTTTGAACAAAATTTCCGTGAAACGTTAATTGAAAACTATGGTTCTGCTTTTGCGAAATATAGTAATCAAAATTATTCAATGCGCCCGTATAAAGCAACAGATAGTCAGTTTCCAGTTGTGACACTTGATTTTAGTAATAATGGTGAAAAAATTCCTGTGTCTTTCCAATTGGTAGACAAAGGCACACAATGGAAAATTCGTAATATCAATGTTTCTGGTATTGATCTAGGTTTGCAATTCCGTAATCAGTTTGCTGCTAACGTAAAACGTAATGGTGGTAATTTAGATAAAGCAATTGCGACATTCCAACCAGATGCTGACGCAGCTGTTAAAAAATAAATAAAGATAGGTGTCGGGTGATAGAGTTAAAAAATCAGGAACTATGTGTTTCTGGAAAAATTGGTTTTAAAAATGCTGGCACTATTTATAGTCAAGGTCTAGCATTGATTCAACATCAGAATGTTTTTCCAGTCACAGTGAATTTGGCACAGCTTGAGCATGGAAATACTTTGGCTTTGGCTGTATTGGTGCAATGGTTGCGCCAAACCCCAAAATCAAAAGGCTTACATTTAACAAATGTGCCTGAGAAAATGATGAAAATTATCCAATCTTGTCATCTACAAGATGATTTAAATATCAGTTAATTTTGTAGAAATAAAAAAGCACCGTAAGGTGCTTTTTTATTTTGAAGAAAAAAAAGTGGGGTAATCTCAGCATTAATTTAGTGTGGGAAAAGAAAAATATCCAAACTTTTCCACAGACTGTGTATTGCTTGCGCTTCGCTTTGAAGCGGTACTTCAACGCTTGTTCAAATCCATTTTTTCCATCTAAAGTAAATCAGTGGTCCAACAAAGAAAGCGATGAGTATTGAAATCACAACAATAAAGCTAGTTTTGCCATGTGCAAAAGGTAAAATTTCCGTATTCATCCCATAAATACTGGCAATCAACATCGGTGGTGCAAGCATGCTGGGTAAAATGGAGAATCGACGAATCGTGTCATTCTGTTCAGTGTTAATAAAGCCTGACGTTGTATCCAGTAAGAATCGGACTTTTTGAAATAAGAATGCATCGTGTTCTACCAGTGAGCGTACATCTTCACTTAACTCGCGAATGTCTGCATCATAGATATGACTACCCAAAGCACGTGGGCGTGATAAGAAGGTAAGTACACGCCTTAAATCGATGAGACACAGTTGAGCTTTACCTAAAACATCTTCCTTTTGTGCAAGTCGCGTAATCATGTCGTCAAGATCAAGAATTTGTTCACGATGTCGCACATTCAGGACTTCAGTTGAATATGTTTCGAGGTCTTTGTGGATATCTTCCAAGATATCCGCAAGTTCATCTAGTTTTGCTTCAAGTAAGCCCAATAAAATCCAAGTTGGATCTTTGTAGTCGATATCATAATCATTACGTCGTGCACGTGCTCTAAATGCTCTAAATGCAACGAGTTTTTCGCCACGCAAAGTAAATAAGCGATCTTTATGTAAAATAAAAGCAACGGTTTGTACGGTTGCAAGCATATTTGATGAATCGTCGGGGTCGGCTTCTACTTGATAGTTTTTATTTTTTGTTAAAAAGTAGGTGCTAATATGTAAAATACCATCATCATCACGGTAAAATCGGGCAGATGAGGAGATGTCTTCTAGCGATTTTAAAGTCGGAAGATTTTGTTCATAGGCTTCAAGTACCCATTCTTGTTCTTCTTGCGAGGGAGCAATTAAGTCAACCCACACCAATTCTGGGTGTAGATCGAATCCTCCATTGATAGTAGCGTCTTCTAAGCTACCGCGCTCTGTGGCGTAAAAGGCTTCAAGCATTGTGTCTTTTCTCCCTTACGCAGTATTGTGTTCAATCGATGGGTGTATTTTAGACAAGGATTTCAGGAAAAACACTGTTAACATTGTTCTTTTGTAAAAAAAATCTCTCAGCGCTGTCTAGTTGTATAGCATGAGAAAATTAAAAATAGGTTAAATTTATGAATTCTATTGCTATTTTTTGTGGTTCTGCTTTAGGTACGGATTCTATATTTGTAGAACAGGCACGTTTAATTGGCGAAACTATCGCCAAGCAAGGTAAAACATTAGTCTATGGTGGTGGTCGTTCGGGCTTGATGGGGACTGTGGCTGACAGTGCCTTACAAGCAGGTGGTAAAGTGATCGGTGTAATTCCGCAAAACCTTGTGGACAATGAATTAGCACATCCACATTTAACAGAGTTACATATTGTAAAAGATATGCATGAACGTAAAACAAAAATGTCAGCGCTTGCAGATGGTTTTATTGCATTGCCAGGTGGTTCTGGTACATGGGAAGAAATTTTTGAACAATGGACTTGGGCACAACTCGGTATTCATTTAAAACCATGTGCTTTTCTGAATGTTGAAGGTTTTTATGATGATTTATTTAAATTCATCCAACTGAGTACCGAAAAAGGTTTTACCAAGAGTCGTTTTACTGAAACCTTAATTGCATCTAATTCGATTGATGTAATTTTAGATGAGTTTGAAAAGTTTGTTGCGCCTGAACCGAAGTGGGGAGCTCAGGAACGTACGGATTTAGATTTGAAAATGAATAAATTGGCTTAAAGTTGGGAATAATGAATACGATTACTGTGGCAGCAGCTGTTATTTTAAATGAGCAAAATCAGTTGTTATTGGTGCGAAAAAAGAATACGCAATTTTTTATGCAGGTTGGCGGAAAGTTAGAATCTGAAGAATTACCTGAAAATACCATGCTTCGTGAGATTCAAGAGGAAATTGGCGGGCAGGCAACGATTCAGCAATTTATTGGTCGTTTTGAGACTCTGGCTGCCAATGAAAAAAATCATCAATTGGTGAGTTATGTCTATCAGGTCGAATTGGATCAAGCACCAAAAATTGATGCTGAAATTGCAGAAATGAAATGGATTGATTTAGATGATGATCAGACCTTATTGGCACCTTTAACCAAAGAAATTGTGATTCCGTGGTGTCGAAAAAATTTATAAATCTTTCCTTATTTTCTCCTAAAGAAAGATAAGTGTCGGTAGCTTTATTCCGCAGCTGCGATGCATGCTGTGTAAATCTGCTGGCAACCTAAGCTCTCCAATGCTGTTGCTAGGGCATGGACTGAACTGCCTGTCGTCACCACATCATCAATGATCAATACTTTTTTATATTTTCTACGTTCTGTTTTAATGATCTGAAATTGATTTTCGATATTTTCCATACGCTCAATTCGTGTTAATCCTTTTTGTGAATGCTGTGCTTCTCGAACGACAGGTTGCCATATGGGAATATTCAATTGTGTTGCCATGATTTTAGCAATAATCAGCATTTGGTTATAACCTCGTTCAACCAGCCGTTCTGTTGAGATGGGCATAGGAACAATTGCGTGAACTTTGGGTAATCTTAAACTGAGTAAGCTTTGTGCTAATAAGTTTTGATAGTGAAGTTGTTGCTCGTATTTATATTTTTGGATGATGCGATCTATCGGAAATTGGTAATGTTGTGCGACTTGAATGCTACGTTCATGTCGTTCAATGTTTTGTTTAAACCACGGTAAATTATTCCAACAGTCTACACAGAGTGAAGGGTAGTATTGATGCTCCAGTCCACATAGTTGACAGGGTGTGAGCCTTTGAATGATTTTATGAGTTATTTGGTTGATGAGTTGGAGCATAATTTTTATTTTAAGTTTTGATCATGAATAGATTTTAATCAAAGTTTAGGCATAGATGAAGTTTTATTTTTATAGTGAATATTTATCACTAATCTACTACAGCCCCAAAATAATTGCGTTCACTGAACAGTGAACGAGCTAAATATATTAAGCTGATTTTAAAAGTTTAATTGAAGAGAAGTGCTATTTTTAATTTCTCTTCAAATGCGTCATATTCATTTTAGGTTGAATAAAAAAGCGACATGCAATCAGTGCATTAAACATAGGCATAACGTGGCGCTTCAGGTAACCATCGTTTAAGTAAAGCTTCTGCATTTTTCGGATAGTCTTTAAGGACTTGCCCTGCGACATAATGTGCTTGTGCCAACAGATGATCATCACGTTCCAGTTTAGCAACACGAAAACCCATATCACCTGTTTGTTTGGTGCCGAGTAATTCACCTGGACCACGAATTTCTAAATCCTTTTCCGCAATAAGAAAACCATCATTGGTCTCCCGCATAATACGTAAGCGTTCCTGTCCATTTTGAGAGAGCGGATTTTTATAAAGCAGGGCACAGAAACTTGCTGTCGCGCCACGTCCAACTCGACCACGCAACTGATGCAATTGTGAAAGCCCAAGCCGTTCTGCATTCTCAATTACCATAATTGAAGCATTCGGGACATCTACACCTACTTCAATCACTGTGGTCGCAATGAGTAATTGCAATTCATTGTCTTTGAACTGTTTCATCACTGTTTGTTTTTCATCAGCCTTCATCTTGCCATGAACAAGGCCAATATTAATATGTGGGAAACGCTCTTTAATTTCCTGATAGGTTGCTTCAGCAGCCTGCGCATCTAAAGTCTCAGACTGCTCAACAAGGGTGCAAACCCAATAGGCTTGTTTACCATCAGCACAGTTTGTCGTAATTCGATTGAGCACTTCTTCACGACGATCTAAAGGAATAGTGACCGTCTGAATTGGAGTACGCCCAGGAGGAAGTTCATCAATCACAGAGGTATCTAAATCACCATAAGCAGACATAGCGAGTGTTCGGGGAATAGGTGTAGCAGTCATGACCAATTGATGTGGTGTGGTGTTATCTACCCCTTTATTACGCAGTGCTAAACGCTGGTCGACGCCAAAACGATGTTGCTCATCAATAATCACTAAACCGAGTTTGGCAAATTTTACATTGTCCTGAAACAGTGCATGTGTTCCGACCACAACATTTGCCGTACCCTCTTGAATTGTTTGTTCGGCAGCAGTTCGAGCTTTACCTTTTTGCTTGCCTGAAAGCCATGACACGGTTAAACCGAGTGGCTCAAACCATTTCTTAAAATTTAAATAATGTTGTTCCGCTAAAATTTCAGTGGGTGCCATCAATGCCACTTGCCAACCTTCTTCGAGGGTATGACAAGCAGCCACGCCTGCAACGAGCGTTTTACCTGCGCCCACATCGCCTTGCACCAAACGAAGCATCGGTTTGTTTTGTTTTAAATCTTTAGCAATTTCATTGGATACACGCTTTTGCGCACTTGTCATTTCAAAAGGAAGGCTTGCTAGAAGCTGTTTGGCAAATGTTTTACTCGTTGAAAATGACGGTGCTGCAATTTGCTGAATATAAGCACGACGAGTCAATAAACTAATTTGATGTGCCACCAATTCCTCAAAAATCAGTCGTTGTTGCGCAGGGTGCGAACCTTGCGACAGTTGCAACATATTGGCATCTACAGGCGGATGGTGAATATATTCAAGGGCTTGATTTAGTGCATAACCGTTGGTGAATTTTTCAGGCAATAATTCAGGCAGATCATCGGCATGATGATTCAGTGCTTGTTTGACGTATTCACGTAGTTTCGGCTGCGTTAAACCTTCGGTTGCAGGGTAAATGGCGGTGAGTTCAGTGTGTGGTAAAGGTATATGTTCGGTAATGAGCTGTATTTCAGGGTGATATAACTCTAAGCCTCGTGCGCCAACACGGACTTCACCGAATATTCTCAAGCGATTGCCTGCTTTGGCACGATCCATCAAGGCTTTATAAATATGGTAAAAACGTAAGGTGACTTTGCCAAAATCATCTTGCAATAAAATCGCCATCGACTTGCGTTTTCCGGGTGGCATCTCAATGGACCTAACCACGCCCTCCATGAGGTAACTACGCCCAACCTGTAATTGGTTCATGGGAATGATCGTGCTACGATCTTCGTAGTCACGTGGTAAATGGAACAGCAGGTCATCTGTCGTGAAAATATTCAGTTTTTCAAGTAAAGCTGCGGCAGCATTGCCAACGCCTTGTAATTGATGAACAGCAGCCATTTTCCCTCAACTTAGTGTGTACTGATTTAATTATCAGTTTCGGTGCGTCAATTTTGATGAATCGGTTTAAATAGGTCGGATCATGCATATTCTATTTATGGGTTATGGTAAAACATCTTCGCGGGTTGCTAAACAATTATTTCAGCAGAATCACCAAATTACCACAGTGAGTCGTAGTCCAAAGGTAGATGATTTCACGCAGCATTTGACACAAGATATTTATCAATTGGATTTATCGCAAATCAAACCTGTCGATGCTGTTTATGTCTTGCTTTCGCCATCTCGAAATACATCTTTAAGTTCTATTGAAGCTTACACGCAGACCTATGTAAATTCGGTTCAGCCGATTGTCAATGCGTTAAAAAGTCATCCCGTAAAACGCATTATTGTGGTGTCATCGACGCGTGTGTATGGTGAGAATGGTGGTGAAGTGATTAACGATGATTCTCCAATCCATCCAAGTGATGAGCAAGGGCGTTTGTTGTTGAAAATGGAGCATTTATGGCAACAGGCTTATCCCAATGAATGTGTGATTGTTCGTCCGACAGGGATTTATGGGACATCGTCTGCGAGAATGGTCAAACTGGCTGAAACTACAAAAACTTACCCCAATATTCATTGGTCAAATCGGATTCATATTGATGATCTTGCAAACTTCTTAGTGCATTTACTTCACGTGGAACATCCTGAAAAATCATATGTTTGTACCGATAATCAACCTCAGCCTTTACATGAAAAGATTCTCAAGATTCAACGTGAATTAGGTTTGCCTGAATTGGTTTTGGAGAGTGAAAGGGAAACAGGAAAGAAGATTTTTGCGAGGTGGGGAGGATTTAATTTTAAGTTTTAAAAAGCCTAAATTAAGGAAAATAATTTTTAAAACAAAAGCGGTTTGTATTTTGAATTTTTGCAAATTTCTTACCTGTCACAGGTTTAAATATTTCAGTGTTAGTCAATAATTTTTCAGCATCTACATAGTTAAATTTATTGTATATTAGTTTGTTAACATCCGCTGTTCTACTTACTTTTAATAATGAATATTGGTAGCTTCCTATTTCGGGTAAGTAGTAAAGGTCATTATTGTATTCCCAAAAAGTACCTTGAAATGAAATGCTTTTGTATTCAGGATGTTGAATTTTTAAATCAGCTATTTTTTTCCATTTAAACAAAGGCATATCATGTAATACTCTTATTTCAGAAGTAGTTGAACATAGCTCTGAAAAGAACATAGTAATTGTGCTTGAAAATCTATTATATTTTCGAAAAAAATAAATATTTTGATCGTTGCTCAGTACACTCTGTGATAGTGGGTAGAAATGTTGAGTAAAAGGATTTTCACTTATTTCTTCTAGTTGAAGTGTCTTGGTGTTGAAAAAGGACAAATATTTATCATAAGTGAAAATAGGATTAAATGAATGATTATCTTCACTTTTAATCATCTTTAGGTTTTTGTAATCAATTTTGTGATATTTATAAAAATAAGTTTTAGTATTCGGGTCGAATAGGTATATTTCAAAATCAAAAGGAATTGATTTAAGGTTAGGGTGGAATTTTAAATTAAGCATTTCATTTTTTAAATACACATTTTCTTTATCGGTTGTATAACTTTCCGTTTGCCATATTTTTTCATCTGGTTTGAATGTGAATAAATATTCTAATTGATAAGGGTAACTTGTTTTCAGAAGTTGTCCATCAACATAAGTATTCTGACCATTCGTGATTGTATTAGGAAGTATAAGTTTATAAGGCTTTATTCCATTCGATAGCTGAATAAGGGGGTAGTAATATCCTGACCGAGCAATTTTAGTTCCTAGTAATGCATAATCTATTTTTTCCAAAATATTAGGTTCAATCATGTCTGATTTGGATTTGAATTGCCAATCACAAAAGTAGGTATTTTTATTGTCAGTTAAATAACCATTACCAAGATAAGTTAGATGTGATGGATTTAGGCTAGGGATTTTTTGAAATCCACAATAGACATGATGCTTATCTAGACCAATATTTCTTCTACGAAGCTGATCTTGATCATATCGATCTTCCCATTTCAAATATTGAGATAAAGTTTGAAATGAATCTGTATTCGCTTCAGGAATAGGAACATGATATCCATCTATAGGTATGTCGAAACTAAAGTAGATTTGATTGTTAAATTTTTTAAAATAATTCAATGTATTTTTATCAATCGACTCGCTTTCATTTGAAGGAAAAAAACCTCTCATTAAGCCTTTAGGATAAAATTTTTTTAGACGCTCTTCTTTCGTTAGAAAATTATTTTTTAAGTTAGTTAAGTAAGGGAATGTAATTGTTATAGTTATTGTAAAAATTATAAATACAATTGAAATTTTCTTTAGCATAAATACTTTATGGAAAAATTAACTATTGGGCTAGATTATCATGATCTAGCCCAATAGTTAAAAATATTATCTACTTCTTCTTTCGCTTCAATCGTTTCTTCGCTTGTTGCGCAGCGACAGCATCCAAGGCATCTTTCAATTCTTCATCAGTAAAAGATGTAATATGTTGCAGCATTTGTAAAGTCACATCATCTAAAACTAAATTGGCGTATTCAGCGACATTACGGAAGTTATCATCAAAGGTAATTGCGCCTTCTTCATTTTTGCCAATATAACCTTGCTGAGTCAGCACTTTAATGAAGCTTTGGAACAGTGCTTTATCAAAAAATTCAGGTGAGTTGAACTCATAAAGCACAGACAAACGGTGACCCAATAAATGGCTGAGTACCTCAACTTGATTGGTTGAAATATTACCCGAACCACGTTGAGTAATCAGCGCCAAAGTCATGTAATAACGTTCAAGGCTTTGTTTGACGGGTGCTGCAAGAACAATAAGTTGATTATGATCTTCTGAATTTGGTGCAGGGCTGTGAATATCACCATTTTCATCGACAGTAATTAAATTTGCCTGAGCCAAAGCTTTTACATATTCACAAACTTGATCTTTAACTTCTTCATCTTTCCATTTTAAGAACAGTTCAGCTTTTAAGAATGGATAAAGTGTGCGAATCACATTAATCAAATCGGCATGTTTAATTGAACCATTATGTTCAACTAAGGCAGCAATCAGTGATGGTAAAACAAATGCATGTAGAATGTTATTGCGGAAGTAAGTCAGCAAAATCGCTTGATTGTCTTCAATAGCAATGATGTCACCAAGCACGTGTTTAACGCGCTTAATCAGTTTAAGTTTCATGCCATAAGCAATGATTTCTTTACCTGAAAGTGATGTGATTTGCGTACGTTCATCATAAGGTAATGCCGAAGCAAGTTTACGATAAGTATCAAGCTGCTTAATGCAGATTTCTTCATCTAAAGTATGCTTAGGCGTTGCAAGTAGAATTAAAGACAATAACGAAACTGGGTTGATGACCACTGCACGATTAATATTTTCTAAAATCGCATTGGCTGAGCTATTTACGACTTCTGTAACTTCAGGTGGAACAGCATCATCATTGTGTTCAATTTTGATTTGATCCGCACCATGCGCTTTAAGCAAATCATCTAAAAATACAGGTTCACCGAAATTCACATGTACTTTACCGAAAATACGTTCAATCTTTTTCAGTGTTTGTAGAATACCCCAGATTGATTCTGATTCTTTCGCTTTACCATTCATTTCACCGACGTAGGTTGCACCTTCCATCAAACGTTCATAACCAATATAGGTTGGAACAAACGCAATTGGTTTTGCACGACCGCGTAAATGGCTATGTACCGTCATTGCCAACATACCCGTTTTAGGTGGAAGCAAGCGGCCTGTACGTGAGCGACCACCTTCAATAAAGTATTCTAAAGGTGTGTTGCGAGATAGAATGCTGTACAAATATTCTTTAAATACTGATGTGTAAAGTGCATTTCCACGGAATGAACGGCGAATAAAGAATGCACCACCACCACGCAGTAATTGTCCTACGAATGGCATGTTGAGGTTGTCGCCTGCAGCAATATACGGCACCATCAAGCCACGTTTATAAATTACATAAGACAATAATAAGTAATCAATATGGCTACGATGACATGGGGTATAAATGATCTCGTAATCTTTCGCTAATTCACGAACTGTACTGAAGTTATGTACTTCGACACCATCATATAGTTGCGTCCACAGTCGAGTCAGGGCTTTGTCAGCAAAACGCACAGCTGAAGCAGAATAATCAGATGCAATTTCGTTCACAAAACCAATCGCACGGCGTTCAGATTCAATCATACTGACTTTAGATCGGATACTTTCTTTACGAATCGCATCTTGAACATCAGGTGATTTAATCAATGAATGCATGACATTGCGACGATCAGATAAATCTGGTCCCAATACAATTTCACGTTGGCGATCTAAATATTCATTCAACTCACTGACGATGTAGGTTGCTGGAGAAAGATTTGGATGATGTTTTTTTGCGTATTGCACCAATTCTTTTAATGATTGAGCATCATGGAATTCTAAATAAGATTCACGACCATGTAAGCCAATATTCATCAATTGTTTTACTTTACTCGGCGTTGCCCACGTGTCAGTAAAGAGGAGTTTAAACCAAGAGTCTTCTTTGTCAGGAGAGCGTCCCCACAGTACAGTCACGGGAACAAGCTCAATATCATAATCAGGATACTGTTCTAACAGCTCGATCATGCGAAGTAAGCGAGGAGGAAATGCATGTGGAGGTGGATTGAGTAAATTGGTCTCATCTTGATGCTGTAAAAATAAAACAGCCGCTTTCTCTTGTTGAGTCCCGACCACCATTGGGTCTAAGGCAGCAGGAAGTTTTAGGCGACGAGTCTCACCATCAACAACAAGGGCATTACTACGTGAATAGTTTTGTAAAACGTAGCAGACTACTTTCTTCTTCGCATCATCTACATGTTGATTTTCTGAAAGTTGGGTTTCAGTAGGAACTTCTCCAAGAACATGCGGTGTTACCACAAGGTCAAGTAGCTTACTAGAAAGCCGACGATACATTTGACCAAAGCCACTCTTGGACATACACACTCCTAGCCAAAGACGAATATTGCTTATTGAATAAATAAGGATAAATAATTTTGAAATATAAGCACAAAACAAGATGTCATTTTCGGACAAATTATATCGGTATAGGTAGATTTTATCGTTAAAAATCGTATTTTTAGCATTATATCAAATAAGCATGGTGACAATACAGTCAATCAAACTTTAGTTGTTTGCTCAGGTTTTATGGCAAAATAGAAAAATCGATGTGAATTTTCAATCCAATCTTCACTTTGCAAGATATCAATCTACTGCTTTTAAGTAGGGTAAAATATAGGTTTAATATGAATGATTTAACCAAAGAACTGGTCGAACTTCTCACTTTAGAAAAGCTAGAAGAGCACATTTTCCGTGGGCAAAGCCGAAATTTAGTGGGTAAACGTGTCTTTGGTGGTCAGGTGCTTGGTCAGGCATTACGTGCTGCATCCTATACAGCGGATCGTCCTGTGAATTCATTACATGCTTATTTTTTGTATGGTGGTGATATTAATGCACCCATTATTTACGAAGTAGAAAAGTTACGTGACGGTAAAAGTTTTTTAAGCCGTCAAGTCCGTGCCATTCAGCATGGTCGAACTATTTTTTCTGCGATGGTGTCTTTTGCAAATCCAGAAGAAGGTCTGAATTATCAAATTCAAGAACCTGAATATCCTGCACCTGATGAAATTAAATCTGAACAAGAACTTAAAGAAAAACTGATTAGCTTTGTTCCTGAAAATATTAGGACTGCATTTATGCGCCCACGTCAGGTGGAAATAAAACCCATTAATATTGGTAATCCGTTTCAGCCTCAACCTGAAGCGCCAAGTAATGCTTTTTACATGAAAACATTTGATAAATTGCCAGCAGAATTGGCTGATGATGTGGCACTGAATCAAGCGATTGTTGCTTTTTATTCAGATTACTCATTTATGGTGACGGCATTAAGACCACATGGAGTTAACTATTTAACACCAAGTATTCAAATTGCCAGTATCGACCACACCATTTACTTCCATAAGCCTGTGAAAGCAGATGAGTGGATGCTTTATGATATGGATGCAACTGTTACAGCCAGTTCACGTGGTTTGAACCATGGGCGTATGTGGCAGAATGGTGAGTTGGTTTGTAGTACGGTTCAAGAAGGTTTGATGCGTATGCGTGAAATTGAAACCAAGTAATTTGAACTTCAATGCTTAAATAAAGCCATCCATTTGAGATGGCTTTTCTATGTTTAAGCTTTGCTTGTCACAAAATAATTCTCGATTCTTCAATCCTACAATGGCATAGTGCCGAAAAGGATTCACAATAAAGTAAGCAAAAGATGAGCTTAAATACCCAAATTTTTATTGCTGCGGTCATCGGTGTCGCATTTGGTTTTCTTCTCAATTTATTTCCGCAAACGCAATTTTTTGATATCAGTCTCTATGCCTTGGGTATAGCGAGTAGTGTTTTTATTGGTTTATTAAAAATGCTGCTTGTTCCGTTGATTTTTAGCTCGATTGTTGTCGGTGTTTCAAATTTAGAAGCAGGTGGGCAGCTTGGACGAGTCTGGAAAATCACCTTAGCGAGTTGCGTTACCACGACGACTTTGGCGCTAATTTTAGGCTTAGCTTGTGCGCATATTTTTCATGTCGGGCAGGGTGTTGATATTGGGCTGTTTAAAGAAGCGATGAGTCAGCATCAAAGCCCAGCAACATTAACCCCGAGTTCTTTTTTAACGAACTTTATTCAAAATACTTTAATTAATCCATTCAAGGCTTTTAGTGATGGCAACATTCTTGCAGTCGTGGTTTTTGCCTTATTTTTAGGTTTGGCATTGGTGCATGGTGGCGAACGCTTTAAAACGGTTCGGGATATATCTCGGCAGTTTTTTGATATCATGATGATGCTTGTGTCATGGGTAATGAAGCTCGCACCTTTAGGGATTTGTGCATTGCTTGCAAAGCTGATTGCGACTGAAGATATCTCTATTTTAAGCCGTTTAGCTGAGTTTGCTGTTGTGGTGACAGGAACGACGATTTTCCATGGTGTGGTTGTGTTACCAATATTACTGTGGATTTTTGGTCGGATGGATCCGATTACCTTCTTTAAAGGCACTCGTGCAGCACTGATTACCGCATTTGCAACCAGTTCAAGTTCGGCAACCTTGCCTTTAAGTTTGAAATGTACCCAAGAAAACTTAGGGGTTAGACCGCAAATTGCAGGTTTTGTGGTGCCATTTGGTTCACAGTTAAATATGGATGGTACAGCACTCTATGAAGCGGCAGCCGCTTTATTCATTGCAAATTTGATGGGGATGGAGCTTTCACTGACACAACAGGTTATCGTGTGTTTAACAGCAATGATTGCTTCATTGGGTGCACCTGGGATTCCAAGTGCAGGAATGGTCACCATGATCATGGTTTTACAGTCTGTGGGTTTACCTGCTGAGGCAATCGCAATTCTATTACCGATAGATCGTTTGTTAGATACTGTGCGTACAGTGGTAAATGTACAAGGCGATATGATGATTAGTGTGGTTGTAGATCGTCATACTCGTGAAGAAGGAATGGGCTCAGAAGCTTCTTCATAAAGTGTTTTTTAGCTTTGTAATTGTGATAATCCAAAAGTATTGATACAGATAAAGAAAAGCGGGATATCCCGCTTTTTTGTGTTTTTAGATTTTAAATCACTTCTAAGCGACTTTAGGTAATGCTCTTTTTGCAGCAGGAGAGCTATCTAAATACGCAATCGCATCTTCTGTTTTAGCTTCATGCACAGGATCATACCAAGGGGTTAAATAGCCCAATTGTTGTGAAGCAAGCCAAAATGGGCTAGGTAGAATACGATTGTCATTTTGAGCAATACTATTCCACTTTCTCCAAATCCATGGTTTATAAACTGCAGGTTTCATTTCAGCAAAGCGCGGATCTTGTCCCATAATATGTGCTGCACCATCCACCCATAAAAGGAAAATAGCAGTCATTGCAATAACGCTTTGATAATAACGTGAAATATATCCCCCACCTAAGTGACGATATAAATCAAAAGCAACTGTACGATGTTCTATTTCTTCTGCACCATGCCATTTCACCAAATCAAGCATATTAGTATCTGCACCTAAACGCTCCCATTCAGTATTGTAGAGTACGTATTTACCCAAGACGCAAGTCATGTGTTCAACTGTTGCAATGATGCCTAAACGGAACAAATCCCATTGATGATCTAAAACTTTAGGTACGGTAATACCTAAAGGCTGATCAGCAAGTAGGTTGCCAAATAGGAAATCCATAATTTTTAGATTACGTTCAATATTGATGTTACGTGTTTTTAGATATTCATTATTGGCAGAGTTATGCGCTTGAGCATGCATCGCTTCTTGACGGATAAAAGCGCGAACATCTTCTTTTAATTTTTCATCTGTAATTTGTGGTAAAACTTTATTGTATAAGCGACAAAACCAAAACTCGCCTGCGGGAAGAATATTATTAATTTCATTAATAAAGTAACTTGCAAAAGGTTGGGTTGGAATCCAATCCAATGGCGTCTCTTCCCATTCAAACTTCACTTTGCGTGGTTTAATATGATATTGAATGGATGATCCAAGTTTACTATTTTTTAATCGCGAAAATAATTTCATCACTCTATCCTGATTTTTATTGATGTGACGCTATGCACTATACTTTCCAGTATAAAAAAATGCCCTGAATTGTGCTTAGCAATTTAGGACATTCGAATATCAATTAGTGATGATTTTGGTCAGACAATGTGAATTATTGAATGAATTACTCAGGTTTGACTTGGATCTCATTATTTTTCACTTCAGTTTCATGATCTGGTGATTCAGCTAAATCGCTGTCATCA
Source organism: Acinetobacter sp. ANC 3832 (assembly GCF_002135415.1). Taxonomy (GTDB): domain Bacteria; phylum Pseudomonadota; class Gammaproteobacteria; order Pseudomonadales; family Moraxellaceae; genus Acinetobacter. The sequence continues at coordinate 85,859 of NZ_NEGJ01000002.1, read as the reverse complement.
TCATTTTCTTCATCAAGATCGATGTCATCTTCAGAGGCTTCTGGAATAGAATCTAAGTCGAAGTAAGCAGGTTGCTCAAGTGTATAGTTCAAACGACCCGCCATAATACTTGCAAGTTCTTCTAATCCAATTTTATGCAAAGCAGAGAATAATTGAATAGAGAAATGTAGTTTCATCTTTTTCAATTGTTCTTGAACTTCAAGCAATACTTTACTTGCAGGACCACGATTGAGCTTGTCTGCCTTCGTCAGCATCACGTGTACGAATAATTGACGTGAATACGCCCATTCCAACATCATCACATCAAAATGTTGTAATGGATGGCGAATATCCATCAATAACACTAAACCTTGTAAGCTTTGACGATGAATCAGGTAATTTTCTAACTCTTTTTGCCAAACAAGTTTCATTGCTTCTGGTACGGCAGCATAACCATAACCAGGTAAATCGACCAAGCGTTGATCAGGATTACCTAAGCTGAAAAAGTTAATCATTTGTGTACGACCGGGTCTTTTTGAAGCACGAGCCAGTTGTTTTTGATTGGTTATTGCATTAATTGCACTTGATTTACCCGCATTTGAGCGACCTGCAAAAGCAATCTCATAACCTGTGTCTTCTACACACAGATTGAGTTTTGGTGCACTCATTAAAAATTCAGCTTGGCGTAACCAGATTAGTGATGAAGATGAATATTCTGAAGTCGCAGAGTCCACTTTTTTCTCATAACTGATTTTTTGCTTAGGAGCATGAGATGCTCTGCTGTTTTTGGATTTGCCACTGCTGCGATGCATAATTCAACTTCAATAAAATAATCTACATGGGTATTATAAAGGAAGTCCGTAATTCAAGCGAACTTTGCCTACAGATAAGCATTTACGACTTTATAAATTGACCAATGCGATTGGAGATAGACTCTGGGAGAGAGGAGGGAGTGATCGTTGAATCACATCCGATAACGTATATTGATCAAGGCTTTGATAAAAATCACTGACAGCATCATCCAAAATACCTTTTAAACCACAGTGTGTACGTAAAACACAGGGTGGGGTATTGCATTCTACGATTGGATTTTCACCTTGTAAAATACGAACAATTTTGCCTAAACGAAGTTCAAGTGAGAGTGTATTGAGTTGAATGCCACCACCTTTACCACGACTGGTTATGATCCATTCTTGCTTCCCCATAAAATGAACAATTTTAACCAAATGATTCTGAGAAACATGCAAATCTACAGCAATTTCAGCAATGGTATATGGCGTATCTTTCGGGCGAGCGATATACATCAATACACGTAAAGCATAGTCTGTAAATTTATTGAGTTGCATGATTAAACAATCGAATCGTTAAAAAGTGAGCGAGTCATCATAACCTGATTTTTTTGATAAAGATATGTCGCTTATGAGGTATAAAAATAGACCACCGCGTTGATCTATTTTTATACTGTTGATTTCAAATATGTTTACTTGATTTGAGGTGCAGACAATAGAACTTGATCACCAATCTGGTAATGCTGTAGTAAAATATTTGGTACAGAGTATTCTGTATGATTTTCTTCAGCTTTGACTTCAAATTGATATTCGCCATCCGTTGAAGGAAGGGCAATAAACTGATGAGGTTGTTCAAGTTCTTGCTGTGGAATTTTCACTTTTACCGATATTTTTTGTGGTGTTGACGTTGTGATAATCGCTTGTGCATCACTGGCTTTTACTGTAAATATTTTACTGATGCCATTATCTGAAATTGCACTAATTTCAAAACCACGCCATCCTGCCCATCCACCTGTTTGCGCCGTTAAATGATGATATTTTTGCTTTTCAGCATTAATCAGAATATCTGCAAGTTGTAAGTATGCTTCTTTCCACGCGGCAATCAAATCAGACTCAAATGGAACGTTCAAAACTTCACTAATCGAGTGTAATAAGTTGTCGCCCACAATTGCATATTGTTCAGGCTGAATATTCAAACTGACATGTTTGGTGCTGATGTGCTCAATGGCTTTCGCGAGGACACTCGGATTTTCAATATTTTCTGCGTATGCCAATACGGCTGCTGCTAAAGCACGTGGTTGCCGTCCTGAATTTTGGCTATCTAAATTAAAGATATTTTTTAATTCAGGATTATTGTTCAGCATACGTTGATAAAAATAACTGGTTAGCGCAACTCCGTTTTCGCGTAATACAGGGACTGTACTTTTAACGAGTTCAATATGTTGTGGATTCATAAGATGGGTGCCTTTGACTAACGAATTTAAAGATGTATTTTAAATATATATTATAAAGGACATAAAGTGTATTTTAAATACATATTATTAATTAAATGATTAATACTTTTTAATTGCATTTGTAATCAATAAGTTGAATTATTTTATTTGTGCAATATTTAGTCTTTTTAAGAATTTAAGGCAATAAAAAACTCACCGAAGTGAGCTTGTTATATCATAACGAGAAGAGGATTTAGATACGACCATATAGGATGTAGAGCTCTTTTTCTTCACTTTCAATACGTTTTACTAATGCGCCACCAATCGCATCATATTCAGCTTTAAACTCTTCAGAGCTTTCAGGTTTAATCCCATCCGTCATCCATTTTTCTAAGAATTTAATCACTGTTCTTTCGATGGTGCGCATTTCTTTACGGAAGTTACGCATTGCTGCAAATTCTTCAGGTTTATCTTTTAAACTTTGTTCTAAATAACCATAAAATTTAATGTTTTCAGCATCAAGATGCGCTTTTAAGTTTTCTTGGAACATTCTCAATTGTCCTGGAATAAGTTGATATTCACGGATATTGAAGGTATTGCCAATATTGGTATATAAACGGACCAATTGTTGATGGTCTGCTTCCAAATGATCAACTAATTTTGGGTAAAACTGAATATTGCTATCAGGTTCACGGTCATAAATACGGGCTTTCGGTGAAGCACTGCTTTCTGGAGTCGCTGTTTCAACAGTTTCGTTTGTGGTTGTATTGACAAGTGTTTGTGGCTTAAACAATCTAAAGAATGCTAAAAATAAATTTTTGAACCAATTTGACATAATCTTTCCCTTCTTTATTGTAAGGAGCTTTGGGAAGCGTTGTGCAGTTTATGCAACTGCAGCATGAAGTTGAGTTGTTGTTTTTATTGCTTTTGTCGAATTAATTTCTTGCTCAAGGGCATCCCAAAGTGCAATACGTAAATCAACTGCGTGAATTGCGCTATCAAAAAGCTCATGCCAAGCTTTGACATCACCCTTTAAGCGATTATTCATAATTTTTTGCACAGCAGGGCCATGTGCATCACCATCAAGTTCAATATGACGATTCAGGTAATACACAAAAACTTCAGCATCTTTTTCTCGGATATTCCAAGTTTTTAGTAAGTGGTCAAACATTTCCGGAATTGAGTCTTCACGACCATAAAAGAAACTGCCAAGTACTTCAGAGGTTTTGCCATGCATTGCAACCAGCATTGTGGTGAGTACAAAGTTTTTAATGGCTGGACTAACTTTTAAATTGGTTAATGCATCTGCTAAATCTGCACCATTTGAAACCATGGTGAGTAAGCGGTTAATTTGGTTGGTTGAAGCACCAATTTCTTGCATTGCAATCAAATACATTTCAAAGTGAGATGCTGCTTGACCATTTGGCATTACATCGGTTTCTTCACCGAGTATGATTTCATTGACTAAGCGTGCAGCTTCAATTTCAGTAGGTGGCATCCAAGGTAAGGTCACACAGGTGAAATCTTGTTGCAGACGCTTCGCCAGTGACATAAAATCCCAAACAGCAAATACATGCCATTGCATGAATGTTCTAAGGTCTTCAACGCTTTGAATTGAAGAAAATACATTGTGTTGACGCATGTCTGTTAATTTTTTTTCTAGAAGCTCATATTTAGATTGAACTTCGCTTGGTACATTAATCATTTTCTAAACCTCAATAATCTGGCTAAATTTATAAAAATTCTTTTATTTGTGATATGTGTCACATTTTATTTGTTTATTATGCTTTATATCAATGATTTTATCGGACTGTTAACATTTGCAACACAGTGACTTAATTGTTTTTATACAACTTATTGTTTAGTAAAATTAAATTTATAAAGTGTATGTAACATAAATATTAACAAAGATGTATATTCAATAGATGAATATAAGATAAAATAGTTTCAGTAGATATATAGTAAATATATATTTACTATAGTTAAAATGATTGATTAGTATAATTAAACTGTTTGCCTGTTGTTTTAAATTGATATAATATTTTTCAAAATATTTGCGAAAATTAAATAAGACTATGCAATTAAATAAATTCACAGATTATGGTTTTCGCCTGTTGCTCTATCTAAGTCAAACAGATGCGAGAGAAAGCTACACAATTGCTCAAATCGCAGATGATTTGCAAATATCTCAGAATCATCTGGTTAAAATTGTTCATCATTTTTCAAAAAAAGGTTGGGTCATTACCACAAGAGGTAAAGGTGGCGGTGTGCAATTAGCCCCTCATTCTTTAGGTTTGCGTGTCGGTGATGTAATTGCAGATTTAGAAGCCAATACTGCATTGGTTGAATGTAATGTACCGCCTTGTGTATTACGTATGAACTGTAATTTAAAAGGGCATTTAGATAAAGCAACCAAAGTATTTTATGACTATTTAAATCAATATACTCTAGGGCAAATGATTCGCAAGAATAAGACTGATTATTTAAATAAAATTGATTTACAGAATTTATAATGCATAAAAAAGGAGTCTAATCAGACTCCTTTTATTTTTTTCATTTCTAATTATCTTTTACCAAATAGAGAACCCAATAAACCACGTACTAGTTTTTGCCCTGTTGGACCACCTAAGGTACGTGCAGCACTTTTGGCAAATGTCCCGACAATATCTTGTGTGAGCTTTTCACGTTGTTTACTCACACGTTCAGCTTCTTTCTGTTGCTCTTTATCGATCCGTTCTTGTTCTTTCTGCTGTTGCTTGGCTAAAGCATCCTGTTGTTTGCCCATTGCTTCTAATTGCTTGGCTTGCTCAGCAGCGATGTCAAAAGCAATTTGCTGTTGAGTGCTATCGCTCATTTTCTTTTGAAGCATTTCATAAGCACTGTCACGATCAACTTCTTGATCATAAACACCCGCAACAATACTTTGCGCCATCAGTGCTTTACGTTCTTCGAGTGTGATTGGGCTAAATGAGGAATAAGGCGGCATCACCATCCCACGTTCAACGATTTGCGGTGTACCTTGTTCATCTAAGCAACTAATTAAGGCTTCACCCACAGCGAGTTGAGTAATCGCATCATCCACCTTAAATTCAGGATTGGCACGGAAAGTATCTGCTGCAGTTTTAACGGCTTTTTGATCTTTAGGGGTGAAAGCACGTAAAGCATGTTGTACACGATTACCAAGTTGTCCTAAAACATCTTCTGGAATATCTAAGGGGCTTTGAGTGATAAAATAAATCCCAACACCTTTGGAGCGAATTAAGCGAATTACTTGCTTAATTTTTTCTTGTAAAGTTGGGCTAGCGTTATCAAAGAGTAAATGCGCTTCATCGAAGAAAAACACCAGTTTAGGTTTATCCAGATCACCGACTTCAGGGAGCTTTTCAAACAGTTCTGAAAGCATCCAAAGAAGAAAAGTTGCATATAGCTTAGGTGTATTCATTAATTTATCGGCAGCCAATAAGTTAATATAACCACGACCTTGTGTATCCGTTTGGATGAAATCTAGAATATCTAAACTCGGTTCACCAAAGAATTTATCACCACCTTGATCGCCTAAAGCCAATAGATTACGTTGAATTGCGCCTAAACTTGCAGGCGATAAATTGCCATATTCTGCTTTTAAGTTGGAAGCATTTTCACTGACATAGGTCAGCATCGCTTTCAGGTCTTTAAAGTCGATGAGTAATAAGCCTTGATCATCTGCAATTCTAAATACAGCAGCCAATACACCTTCTTGGGTATCATTCAGATTCAGCATTTGTGCGAGTAATAAAGGTCCAATTTCTGAAATAGTGGTACGAATTGGATGCCCTTGTTCGCCAAACAAATCCCAGAAAATCGTTGGTGAAGCTGCAAAGAGAACACTATCAATACCTAAATTTTTAATTCGTTCATCAAATTTAGGATTGCTAGAGCCTGCTTTGGCAATGCTTGAAACATCACCCTTTGCATCGGCGAGGAAAACAGGAACACCAATACGAGAAAAGCTTTCAGCCAAAACCTTAAGTGTGACGGTTTTGCCTGTACCTGTTGCACCTGCAATAAGACCATGACGATTGGCAAATTGTGAGTGAATCACGATATCTTGTGTAGTATCTGAGGTTTTTTTAGCAATAACGATTGGTGTGCCCATAATTCTTCCTATTCTATTGATCAATCTATTTATTGGGATTGTGGTTTATTCATTTTTTCTAATGCATTTGCAATATCTTGGATTAAATCTTCGGGCTTCTCAAGTCCAATACAAAACCGAACCAATAAACCGTGTTGCAGATGCTGTTGTGGTAAACGACGCATTTCACTTAAGTTGTAGAGCATCACTAAGCTGATTGGACCACCCCAACTAAAGCCAAGTTTAAATAAAGATAAATTATCACAAAATGAACGAATTGCAGTCATGTCATATTCAGGCTTAAAAATAACACTAACCAATCCTGCACTTTGTTTTGTTTCGCAAACTTCTTTCCAATATTCGTGTCCTGCGGAATGTTCATCTGCGGGATGAAGTACTTGAATAATTTGTTCTTGTAGTTTGAGCCATTGCAAAACAGTTAAAGCACTTTGTGATTGCTGTTGATAGCGAATTTTCATCGATGCTAAGCTCCGTTGCACCAGTGCAGCATCATCGCCTGAAATCGCTATGCCTTGTAATGCATGCATACGGAATAATTGATGATGTAGATTTTTATTTTGTGTGACCACTGAACCCATTAGAACATCACCCCCACCACTTGGATATTTGGTCAGTGCGTGAATAGTCAAATCGACACTTAAATGTTCTTCACCAAAATCAAAGGCATTAAAGGCTAGACCTGCACCCCAAGTATTATCTAAAGCTGTTAATACTTTGGCCTCTTTGGCTTTTTTAACAAAATTGATTAGGTCAGGGAATTCTAAGGTGACGGATCCTGCTGCTTCAAGCCAAATCAGTTTGGCTTTATCAGAGGGTTGAAAACTATTGATATCAATTGGGTTGTAAACCTTAACTAGAATGTTATATCGAGTTTCTAAGTTACGTAAATGCTCCATATTTGGACCATAGATATTATCTGCAACCCAAACTTCATCACCATGACTAAGAAAGCATGAGTTGACGAGATTAATCGCTGATAAACCACTGGGTGCAAGTAAACAATAATCACCGCCTTCGATTTGAGCGATATTGTCTCCCAATGTATATGTAGTGGGCGTGCCATGCGTGCCATAACTGTAATCATAGTCATCTGTCCAATGACGATCGAATAATGCACTGGTATTTTTAAAAATAATCGTAGATGCACGAAATAGGGGAGGCTGTACTGTCTCTATATATTGTGGTGCTTTACGAGGAGCATGAATTAAGGCTGTTTGCGGATCATATTTCACAAGAATACTCAGAAAAGAAAGCTGAAATCATAAACTTAAGAAAAGCATAATAAATGCAGAGGGCAAAGTGTTGAATTGTGAAAATTTATGGCAAGCACTGTAGTTGGCTCTATTTTTGCAAAGCTATACGACATGAATGGTGAAAACAAAAAATAGGATGTCGATGATGAGCCAACTTAAAGTACATTATTTTCAGCATATTGCAGGCGAAGGTTTTGGTAGTTGTTATGATTATTTGAAATCAAAAAATGCAGAAATTACAGCAACGGAATTTTTTGCTTTACCTATGGATTTACCATTAGATATAGAGGCGCTTCCAGATATAGAGGATGTGGATCTGCTGATTATTATGGGTGGCGCAATGAGCGTCAATGATGAAGTAAACTTTCCATGGTTAAAGATTGAAAAACGTTGGATCCGACGCTATTTGGCTGAAGCTAAGCCTGCAATTGGTTTGTGTTTAGGTGGGCAATTGATTGCACATGCTTTGGGCGCAAATGTACATCGGAATCCACAGCAAGAAATGGGTTGGACGTCAGTTTATCGGAGTGAAGCAATCGCAAAGGATGTTTTTCAAGTTCCAACAACATTTGAAGTGATGCAATGGCATAGCGAAACATTTGATATTCCGAAAGGTGCAGTCCGATTAGCACAAAATACAGCCTGCTTGAATCAGATGTATCAAATTGCAAATAATGTTTTAGGTTTTCAATTTCACCCAGAAATGACGCCACGAGTACTCCAAATGTATATTGAACATGAGGAAGATCAGCACATATTTCAGGGGGATTATGTGCAAGCTTTAGAGTATTTAAAATATACAAAAAAAACAGACTTTAATGTGGGAAACCTCTTATTAAATCGAGCAATTGATTATGTTTTGCAGGCCTAAAGCGTTGGTTATTTCTTAAACTGTTTTAATTACAATAAATTATTTAAAAAAGGGTGAAAGTGTGCATTTTTGTTTGCTTAAGCGTTAAACAATCGCTATAATGAGCGACCCTCCGATAGGAAGGGCTGAATGACGAATAAAGTCGTTCAGATCGTTACAGTCATGGCATCGATCATGACCTTAGTGATTTTCACTGCCTTTGACACTCGCCCATTTAGTGGGGGGAGATGCGTCAAGGGTGATTCTTTATATTTTTGGCTTGGAGTTAACTGGTATGTCTAACCAGAGAATTCGTATCCGTCTTAAGTCTTTTGATCATCGTCTGATTGATCAATCTTCTCAAGAGATCGTAGAAACAGCAAAACGCACTGGCGCACAAGTTTGTGGTCCAATCCCGATGCCTACTCGTATCGAGCGTTTTAACGTTTTGACATCACCACACGTAAATAAAGATGCGCGTGACCAATATGAAATCCGCACATATAAACGTTTGATCGACATCGTTCAACCTACAGATAAAACTGTAGATGCGTTGATGAAGTTAGATCTTGCAGCTGGTGTTGATGTTCAGATCGCATTGGGTTAAGGCTTTCGGTTAATTAACGCTCTAAGTTAATTAAGCCGCTTTTTTAGAGGTTTATGCACATGGCTATTGGTTTAGTCGGTCGCAAGTGCGGTATGACACGTATCTTTACAGATGCTGGTGTTTCTGTACCTGTAACAGTGATTGAGGTTGATCCTAACCGCATCACTCAAATCAAAACGCTTGAAACTGATGGTTATCAAGCGATTCAGATCACAACTGGTGAACGTCGCGAATCTCGCGTAACTAACGCTCAGAAAGGTCACTTCGCGAAAGCGGGTGTTGCTGCTGGTCGTTTAGTTCAAGAATTCCGCGCTACAGAAGCTGATCTTGAAGGTCGTGAAGTTGGCGGTACTATTGGCGTTGACTTATTTACAGTTGGTCAAGTTATTGACGTAACTGGTCAGTCTAAAGGTAAAGGCTTCCAAGGTGGTGTTAAGCGTTGGAATTTCCGTACGCAAGATGCTACACATGGTAACTCATTGTCTCACCGTGTTTTAGGTTCTACTGGTCAAAACCAGACACCTGGACGCGTGTTTAAAGGCAAGAAAATGGCTGGCCATATGGGCGCTGAACGTGTAACAGTACAGGGTCTTGAAGTTGTATCTATCGACTTAGAACGTTCAGTTCTAGTTGTTAAAGGTGCGATTCCTGGCGCTACTGGTGGCGACGTTATCGTTCGTCCTACGATCAAGGCCTGAGGGGAAATAACGTGAATTTAAAAACTGTTTCCGGCTCTGCTGTTGAATTATCAGAAGTAGCTTTCGGTCGTGATTTTAATGAAGCTCTTGTACACCAAGTTGTTACAGCTTATTTAGCTGGTGGTCGTCAAGGTTCTAAAGCTCAGAAATCACGTGGCGAAGTATCTGGCGGTGGTAAAAAACCATTCCGTCAAAAAGGTACTGGCCGTGCTCGTGCTGGTTCTATTCGTAGCCCGATCTGGGTTGGTGGTGGTAAAACTTTTGCTGCTCGTCCACAAGATTGGTCTCAAAAAGTTAACCGTAAAATGTACCGCGGTGCAATGCAATGTATCTTGGCTGAACTTGTTCGCCAAAATCGTCTTGTATTAGTTGAAGAGTTTTCTGTTGAAGCTCCAAAAACTAAAGAGTTGCTTGCAAAACTTAGCGACTTGAATGCAACTCGTGCATTAATCGTTACTGATGCTGTTGATGAGAATCTATATCTTGCTGCACGCAATATTCCACACGTTGATGTGGTAGATGCTGCTGCAATTGATCCAGTAGCTTTGATTGCGTTCGATAAAGTTGTTATGTCTGTTGCTGCTGCTAAGAAAATAGAGGTAGAACTAGGATGAACAACGAACGTTTATATCAAGTCCTACAAGGACCTGTATTCTCAGAGAAAGCACAAGTTTTAGGTGACACTGCTGGTGTTCAAGTATTTAAAGTTGCACTTAATGCAAACAAGCTTGAAATCAAAAAAGCAGTAGAGCAACTCTTTGGTGTGGAAGTTGTTAAAGTTAACACGACTATCACTAAAGGTAAAACTAAGCGCTTTGGTAAAACATTAGGACGTCGTTCTGATGTTAAAAAAGCATACGTCACCCTGAAAGCTGGCCAAGATGTTGAAATGGCTGACTTGGGCGATACCGCTGAAAGCGCAGCGGAATAAGGACGAAATTTATGCCTATTCAAAAATGTAAACCAACGTCACCTGGACGTCGCTTTGTAGAGAAAGTGGTTCATAACCATCTTCACAAAGGCGCGCCATACTCACCGTTGGTTGAAGCTAAAAAACGTACTGGTGGCCGTAATAACAATGGTCACATTACTACTCGTCACGTTGGTGGTGGTCATAAACAAAACTACCGTATCGTAGACTTTAAACGTAATAAAGATGGTATCCCAGCGACTGTGGAGCGTATTGAATACGATCCTAACCGTACTGCACACATTGCTTTAGTTTTGTATGCTGATGGCGAACGTCGTTATATCATTGCGCCTAAAGGTTTACGTGCTGGTGATAAAGTTCAGTCTGGTAACGATGCTCCAATTCGTTCAGGTAACTGCTTGCCACTTCGCAACATGCCTATCGGTTCTACTCTACACAACATTGAACTTAAAATCGGTAAAGGCGCGCAATTAGCTCGTTCTGCTGGTACTTCTGCTCAATTGTTGGGTCGTGACGGTTCTTATGCCATCGTTCGTTTACGTTCTGGTGAAATGCGTAAGATACATGTTGAATGTCGCGCTGTGTTGGGTGAAGTTTCCAACTCAGAAAGCAACCTTCGTTCACTTGGTAAAGCAGGTGCAGCACGCTGGCGTGGTGTTCGTCCTACCGTTCGTGGTATGGCGATGAACCCAGTTGATCACCCGCACGGTGGTGGTGAAGGTCGTAATAAAGGTATTCAACCTGTAAGCCCATGGGGTCAAAAAGCTAAAGGGTACAAAACACGTACCAATAAGCGTACGACTAAGATGATTATTCGCGACCGTCGCGTTAAGTAACAAGTAAAGGAATCTGACAATGCCTCGTTCTCTGAAAAAAGGCCCATTCGTCGATGCGCACTTGTTTGCTAAGATTGAAGCGGCTGTTGCAAGTAATTCTCGCAAGCCGATCAAAACTTGGTCACGTCGTTCGATGATCCTCCCGGATTTTGTTGGTTTAACAATTTCTGTTCATAATGGCCGTAATCATGTACCAGTAATCGTATCTGAGCATATGGTTGGTCATAAACTCGGTGAATTCGCGCCAACTCGTACCTATCGTGGTCACGGTGTTGACAAGAAATCTAAACGTTAAGGTGCTATGATGGAAGTTACTGCTAAATTACGCGGTGCCGCTATCTCGGCACAAAAAGCACGTTTGGTTGCGGATCTTATTCGTGGCAAATCTATTGCTCATGCTTTAAATATCTTAAATTTCAGCAACAAAAAAGCTGCAGTTTTAGTAAAAAAAGCATTGGAATCTGCAATTGCAAACGCTGAACATAATAACAGTTTAGATGTAGACGACCTTAAAGTTTCTACGATTTACGTTGATGAAGGCACTAGCCTTAAACGTATTTTGCCACGTGCCAAAGGCCGTGCAGATCGTATTACTAAGCGTACTTGTCACATCACCGTTAAGGTAGGGGTTTGATATGGGTCAGAAGGTTCATCCAATCGGTATCCGCCTAGGTGTTGTGAAACGTCATAACGCTAACTGGTATGCGAGTCCGAAACAATACGCTGAATATTTGCTTAAAGATCTTCAAGTTCGTGAGTTTTTGCTTAAAAAACTTAAGAATGCGATGGTGAGCAATATTCTTATCGAACGTCCTACAGGCGCTGCTAAAGTAACTATTAGCACTGCTCGTCCAGGTATCGTAATCGGTAAAAAAGGCGAAGATATTGAAAAATTACAGCGTGAACTTACCACTATCATGGGTGTTCCAGCGCAAGTAAGCATCAATGAAATCGATCGCCCAGATTTAGACGCTCGTTTAGTTGCTGAAGCTATCGCTTCTCAATTAGAAAAACGTGTAATGTTCCGTCGTGCTATGAAACGTGCGGTTCAAAATACGATGCGTGCTGGTGCTAAAGGTATCAAAGTTGAGGTTTCAGGTCGTTTAGGCGGTGCTGAGATTGCTCGTACAGAATGGTATCGTGAAGGTCGTGTACCTTTACATACGCTTCGTGCGGACATCGACTATGCAACTATGCGTGCTGAGACTACTTACGGTACGATTGGTGTTAAAGTTTGGATTTTCCGTGGTGAGATTTTAGGTGGCATGAAACAAGTCATGAACCCTGCTCCTGCTGAAGAACGTCCAGCTAAACGCGGTCGTGGTCGTGGTGAAGGTCAAGAGCGTCGTGGTCGTCGCAATGATCGTTCTGCTGAAAAAGGAGAATAATCCATGTTACAACCTAAACGTACTAAATTCCGTAAAGTGCAGAAAGGCCGTAACACTGGTCTAGCGCATCGCGGTAGCACTGTATCTTTTGGTACTATTGCACTGAAAGCAATTGGTCGTGGTCGTATGACTGCTCGTCAAATTGAAGCAGCGCGTCGTACAATTAGCCGTCGTGTTAAACGTGGTGGTAAAATCTTTATCCGCGTATTCCCAGACAAACCAATTACTGAAAAACCATTAGAAGTTCGTATGGGTAAAGGTAAAGGTTCAGTGGAATATTGGGTTTGCGAAATCAAACCGGGTAAAATCCTGTACGAAATGGACGGTGTGAACGAAGAGTTAGCGCGCGAAGCATTTACGCTGGCTGCTGCTAAACTTCCGTTTAAAACCGCTATCGTGACTCGGACGGTAATGTAATGAATACTAAAGATCTACGTGAAAAATCGGTAGAAGAGTTGAAAGCTTTGCTTGATGAGCAACAGCTAAACCAATTCCGTCTTCGTATGGCAAAATCAACTGGTCAATTGGGTAAATCGCATGAAGTTGCGCTTACTCGTAAGACTATTGCTCGTATTAAGACACTCCTTACCGAAAAACAGGGGAACGGACAATGAGTGAGCAAACAGTTCGCACGTTAACTGGCAAAGTCGTAAGCGACAAAATGGACAAGTCTATTGTTGTGCTTATTGAACGCCGCGTTCAACACCCGTTGTATGGCAAATCAATCCGCCGTTCAACAAAATTACACGCTCATGATGAGAATAACACTGCTAAAACTGGCGATGTTGTGATCATTAAAGAAAGCCGCCCAATTTCTAAAACTAAAGCATGGACTTTGGTTGAAGTTGTTGAAGCAGCTGCTGAGTAATTAGACGTTCTTGTTGCATCATCGGTTAATTTCGAGTACTCTTTGAGCCTTTCGAAATTTCGACCGGTGTTGCTCGGTTTTGGAGTAGGGCAATGATTCAGACCGAAAGTATGCTCGACGTAGCAGACAACAGTGGAGCTCGCCGCGTACAATGTATTAAAGTACTAGGTGGTTCACATCGTCGTTATGCTTCTGTTGGCGACATTATTAAAGTTACTGTAAAAGAAGCAATTCCACGTGGTCGTGTTAAAAAAGGCGACGTGATGAATGCAGTTGTAGTTCGTACTAAGTTCGGTATTCGTCGTTCAGATGGTTCTGTGATCCGTTTTGATGATAATGCTGCAGTTATTTTGAACAACAACAAAGCGCCGATTGCAACTCGTATTTTCGGACCAGTGACTCGTGAGCTTCGTACTGAACAGTTCATGAAAATCATTTCATTGGCTCCTGAAGTTCTATAATAGAGGCAATCATGGCTAAGATTAGAAAAGGCGATCAAGTAATTGTGATCGCAGGTAAAGAAAAAGGCAAACAGGGTACTGTTTTGTCTGTTTCTAATGACCGAGTTAAGGTTGAAGGCCTTAACTTAGTTACGAAGCATCAAAAGCCGAATAAAGTAACTGGCGCTGAAGGCGGTATTGTTACTCAGGAAGCTACGCTTCATATTTCGAATGTAGCGGTTTTTAATGCTACAACCCAAAAGGCTGACCGTGTTGGTTACCAAGTTGCTGAAGGCGTTAAAACTCGCGTCTACAAGTCAAATGGTGAATCAGTGGCGGTAGCGAAGTAATAGGTTGAATCGGCTATGGCCAGACTTAGAACACGTTATAACGAAGAACTTAAGACTCAGTTGAAAGAAACTTTGAGTCTTGAGAATGTAATGCAGATTCCACGCATTACTAAAATCACTCTAAACATGGGTGTTGGTGCTGCTTCTGCTGATAAGAAATTATTAGACGGCGCATTATCAGATATGCAAGCAATTGCTGGTCAAAAACCAGTACTTACTCTTGCACGTAAATCAATCGCAGGTTTTAAAATCCGTGATGGTTGGCCAATTGGTTGTAAAGTTACTTTACGTGGCGACCAAATGTACGAATTCTTAGACCGTTTGATTTCTATCGCAATCCCGCGTATCCGTGACTTCCGTGGTTTCTCAGCGAAATCTTTTGACGGTCGTGGTAACTACTCGTTGGGTTTGAAGGAACAGATTATGTTCCCAGAAATCGATTTCGATAAGATTGATCGTATTCGTGGTATGGATATTACTATCACTACTACGGCTCGCACCGATGACGAAGGCCGTGCGCTTATGCGTGCATTCGGCTTCCCGTTCAAATAAGAGGTCGATATGGCTAAGAAAGGTATGATTAATCGCGAGTTGAAACGCGAAGCTACAGTTGAGAAATACGCTGCAAAACGTGCTGAATATAAAGCAACGATTGCAAACGTAAATGCAACTGATGAAGAACGTTTCAATGCGATGTTAAAGTTACAAGCATTGCCACGTAATGCATCTCCGGTACGTCTTCGTAACCGTTGTGGTTTAACTGGTCGTCCTCATGGTTACTTCCGTAAGTTCGGCTTAAGCCGTAACAAATTACGTGAAACAGTAATGCAAGGCGATGTGCCGGGCGTTGTTAAGGCAAGCTGGTAAGGAGCGTCTAAATGAGTATGCAAGATACCGTTGCCGACATGTTAACACGTGTTCGTAACGCACAAATGGCTAAGAAACAAACTGTTTCTATGCCTAACTCTAAGTTGAAAGTTGCTATTGCAAATGTTCTTCAACAAGAGGGTTATATCGCTGAAGTAGCGGTTGCTGAGAATGAAGGCAAACCTACATTAACGATTACTTTAAAATATTTCGAAGGCAAGCCTGTTATCGAAACTGTGAAACGTGTAAGCCGTCCAGGTTTACGTCAGTATCGCGGTAAAGATAACTTACCTAGCGTTAAGCAAGGTTTGGGTGTTGCGATTGTTTCTACAAGCAAAGGCATCATGACTGATCGCGCTGCACGTGCTGCAGGCATCGGTGGTGAAGTTATTGCTTTTGTTTCTTAATAGGTGATTCCTCATGTCTCGTGTGGCTAAAGCCCCAGTAACTGTACCTAACGGTGTAACAGTTACTCAGAACGGCCGGCAGGTCGAAGTGAAAGGCACAAAAGGTACTTTGTCTTTCAACCTGCATGCGCTGGTCGAGCTTAAACAGGAAGAAGGTGCCCTTCAACTTGCTCCAGTTAAAGAGTCGAAAGACGCTTGGATGCAAGCAGGTACTGCTCGCGCTGTTTTAAATAACCTTGTAAAAGGTGTAAGCGAAGGTTTCGAACGTAAGTTACAACTTATTGGTGTTGGTTATAAAGCTGCGGTTAAAGGTAACATTGTTAACCTTAACCTTGGTTACTCACACCCGATCGATTACACGCTTCCAGAAGGTGTAACTGCTGAAACTCCAACTGCTACTGAAATCATTTTGAAATCAGCAAGCAAACATATGTTGGGTCAAGTAGCTGCAGATATCCGTGGATATCGTCCGCCAGAGCCATATAAAGGTAAAGGTGTTCGTTATTCGGATGAAGTTGTTCTTCGTAAAGAAGCTAAGAAGAAATAAGGCGCGAGGTTCTTATGAACGAAAAGAAACAATCCCGTTTGCGTCGTGCGAAAAGCACACGCTTGCACATCCGTGCATTGGGTGCGACTCGTTTGTGTGTAAACCGCACTCCGCGTCACATCTATGCGCAAGTTATTTCAGCAGATGGTGGCAAAGTATTAGCGCAAGCTTCTACTTTGGACGCATCTTTACGTAGCGGTACTACGGGTAACGTAGATGCTGCAACTAAAGTTGGTGCTTTAATCGCAGAACGCGCGAAAGCAGCTGGTGTAACTAAAGTTGCATTTGACCGTTCTGGTTTTAAATATCATGGTCGTATCAAAGCCTTGGCTGATGCTGCTCGTGAAAACGGCTTGGAGTTCTAATCATGGCTAAAGTTGAACAAAACGAAGGTCTTGTTGAAAAGCTGGTTGCCGTTGATCGTGTAGCCAAAGTTGTTAAGGGTGGTCGTATCTTCTCTTTCACAGCATTGACTGTGGTTGGAGATGGTAATGGTCGCGTAGGTTTTGGCCGTGGTAAAGCACGTGAAGTTCCAGCTGCTATTTCTAAAGCACTTGAAGCTGCACGCCGCAACATGATCACTGTTGATCTTGCTGATGGTACTTTACAACATCCAATCCGTGCTCGTCATGGCGCAAGTCGTGTATACATGCAACCTGCTTCTGAAGGTACAGGCGTAATCGCTGGTGGTTCTATGCGTGCCGTACTTGAAGCTGCTGGTGTACGTAACGTACTGACTAAGTGTTATGGTTCTACAAACGCTGCTAACGTAGTAAACGCGACTTTTAATGGTTTGCGTGATATGACTTCCGCTGAGAAGGTTGCTGCGAAACGTGGTTTAACCGTAGAACAAATTCAAGGGTAATCAATCATGAAAACGATTAAAGTTACCCAGACTAAATCTTCTTCGCATCGTTTGAAAAATCACAAACTTTGTCTACAAGGTTTAGGTCTGCGTCGTATTGGTCATACTGTAGAAGTGTTAGATACACCTTCTAATCGTGGTATGGTCAACAAAGTTTACTATATGGTTAGTGTAGAGGAATAAGCCATGACTCTGCGTTTAAATGAGCTTGCACCTGCTGAAGGTGCAAAACGTGACAGCCGTCGTTTAGGCCGTGGTATCGGTTCTGGCGTTGGTAAGACTGGTGGCCGTGGTGTCAAAGGTCAAAACTCACGTAAAAGTGGTGGTACGCGTCCAGGTTTCGAAGGCGGACAAACTGCGTTATATCGTCGTTTGCCTAAATTCGGTTTCACTAGCCAATTGGCTTTGAAAACTGCTGAAGTACGTTTGTCTGAACTTACTAAAGTTGAAGGTGATATTGTTTCACTTGAAACTTTAAAAGCTGCAAATGTTGTACGTAAAGATATGATACGTGCTCGTATCGTACTTTCTGGTGAAATCACTCGTGCATTCACTGTTCAAGGTGTTGCATTGACTAAAGGCGCTAAAGCTGCTCTAGAAGCTGCTGGCGGTAAAGTCGAGGAGTAATCGCGAGTGACTATGTCTCCTAGTTCTTCAGGTCATGTTAACATGATGAAAGGCCAGCCATTTCATGTGAAATATCGTGAAGTTATTCGTCGATTAATGTTCTTAGTTGGCGCATTGGTTGTTTTTCGACTAGGAGCGCATATTCCGCTGCCAGGTATCGATAATGTCGCACTAGAACGTTTTTTCAAAGCTAATGAAGGTACTTTTTTAGGTTTGTTTAATATGTTCTCTGGTGGGGCATTAGAGCGAATGTCAATTCTTGCGTTAGGAATTATGCCGTACATTTCTGCATCTATTATTGTGCAGTTAATGTCTACGGTAGTTCCTTCGCTGGAAGCATTAAAGAAAGAGGGTGAACAGGGTAAGCGTAAGATTAATCAATATACGCGTTATGGCACACTTTTACTTGCAGTCGTGCAAGGTATTGGAATGTGTGCAGGGCTTATTAGTCAAGGGATTACCTTAACTTCTGGTCTTGCTTTCTACATTCCCGCACTAACTTCGTTAGTTGCAGGTACCATGTTCTTGATGTGGTTAGGGGAACAAATTACCGAGCGTGGTATTGGTAATGGTATCTCTATGATCATTTTTGCAGGTATTGTGGCGGGTTTACCAAATTTAGTAATTCAATCATTTTCTTCTGTAGAAAATGGTCAAACCAGTTTAATCGGTTTGGCAGTTTTTGCTTTACTGTCTTTAGCTGTACTTGCTGCCATTGTATTTATTGAGAAAGCTCAACGTCGCATTCCTGTGAACTATGCTCAAAAACAGCAAGGTCGTCGTGTATTTACTGCACAGCAAACACATTTGCCATTGAAAATTAACATGGCAGGGGTTATTCCAGCAATTTTCGCTAGTTCGTTATTGTTGTTCCCTGCAAGTTTAGGTCAATGGTTAGGTAGTGCTGATCCAAATGCAGGAATTGTAAAACGCTCTTTGCAAGATTTGGCATTGGTTTTATCGCCTGGACAACCTTTGTATTTAGTGTTATTCGGTGCGTTAATTATCTTCTTCTGTTATTTCTATACGGCACTGGTTTTCAGTCCTAAAGAAGTTGCAGAGAATTTGAAGCGCAGCGGAGCTTACGTACCTGGTATTCGCCCAGGGGAGCAAACTGCTCGTTACTTAGATCATATTCTTAATCGTTTGACTTTTATTGGCGCGATCTACATTACAATCATCTGTTTAATGCCGATGATTTTGCAAAGTTCTTTTGGTATTCCATTCCATTTGGGTGGTACTTCTTTGCTGATTGTAGTTGTTGTTGTGATGGACTTTATGGCTCAGCTTCAAGCTCATCTCACTTCACGTCAGTACGATAATCAAACGTTAATGAGAAAGACTGCTCATCCTAAGGGATAAGCGCACTTAGAGGTTTCATCATGAAAGTTCAAGCTTCTGTTAAAAAAATTTGTGGTAGCTGTAAAGTTATCCGTCGTAATGGGGTTATCCGCGTGATTTGCAACGCAGAACCTCGTCATAAGCAGCGTCAAGGTTAATCTGATCAAGACCTGTTGATTTCAGTAGGCTAATTAGGTTATTATCCGCCCCTCAAGATTTTTTGTGGGGCGGTTGATTATCTACTGCCTTTTTGGAGAAAAGTGAATGGCTCGTATTGCCGGTGTAAACATTCCGGATAACAAGCATGCTGTTATCTCCCTCACGTACATTTTTGGTGTTGGTCGCCACACTGCTAAGAATATCTTAGCTGCTGTTGGTATTGCCACTACTACTAAGATCCGTGAATTGGATGATGCTCAGCTTGATGCGATTCGTGCAGAAGTTGCCAAGGTTCCGACCGAAGGTGATTTACGTCGCGAAATTTCCATGAACATTAAACGTTTAATGGATTTAGGCTGCTATCGTGGTCTTCGTCATCGTCGCAGCTTGCCTGTCCGTGGACAACGCACCAAAACTAACGCACGTACCCGTAAAGGTCCGCGCAAACCTATTAAGAAATAAGATTTCTGGAAGCTAAAAGATGGCTAAAGATACTCGCGCACGCAAGAAGGTCACTCGTACCGTCTCTGAAGGTGTTGCACACATTCACGCTTCTTTTAATAACACCATTGTGACTATTACCGATCGTCAAGGTAATGCACTGGCTTGGGCCACTTCGGGTGGACAAGGCTTCCGTGGATCACGTAAATCAACTCCGTTTGCTGCTCAGGTAGCTGCTGAAGTTGCTGGTAAAGCAGCTTTGGATTACGGTTTGAAAAACTTGGACGTCCTTGTAAAAGGTCCTGGTCCTGGTCGTGAATCTGCGGTTCGTGCTTTAGGTGCAGTGGGTTATAAAATTAACAGCATTACCGATGTGACGCCAATCCCGCACAACGGTTGCCGTCCACCTAAAAAACGTCGCGTCTAAGGAGAATCATTCATGGCTCGTTATATTGGTCCAAAATGCAAACTCTCTCGCCGCGAAGGGACAGACCTGCAACTTAAATCAGGCGTTAAACCGTTTGACGTTAAGACAAAAAAACATGCTAAAGCTCCTGGCCAACACGGCGGAGCTCGTGGTAGTAAACAATCTGAGTACTCACTACAATTACGTGAAAAACAAAAAGTACGTCGTATGTACGGTGTGTTAGAACGTCAATTTAGTAACTACTATAAAGAAGCTGCTCGTGTTAAAGGCGCAACAGGTGAAAACTTGTTGAAATTGCTTGAAAGCCGTATTGATAACGTTGTTTATCGCATGGGCTTTGGTTCTACACGTGCAGAAGCTCGTCAGCTTGTATCTCACCGTAGCATTACTTTGAATGGCCGTCGTGTTAACATTGCGTCTATCCAAGTTAAAGCTGGTGATGTTATCGCAGTTCACGAAGGTGCTAAACAACAATTACGTATTAAAAACGCAATTGAATTAGCTACTCAACGTGGTACTTCTCCTTGGATCGAAGTAGATCATTCGAAACTTGAAGGTACATTTAAAGCTGCACCAGATCGTTCTGATTTACCTGCTGAAATCAACGAAAGCTTGATTGTAGAATTGTATTCTAAATAATCCTTGAGGTAGCAATAATGACGCGTACTGCAAACGAGTTTCTTACTCCGCAAGCGATCAAGGTCGAAGCGGCAAGCGGGACCTCGGCAAAAGTGATTCTGGAACCTTTAGAGCGTGGCTTTGGTCATACTCTAGGTAATGCTTTACGCCGCATCCTTCTTTCTTCTTTACCTGGCGCAGCTGTGGTTGAAGTTGAAATTGAAGGTGTTGAGCACGAGTACAGTACTTTAGAAGGCTTGCAGCAGGACATCGTCGAGCTCTTGCTGAACCTTAAAGGATTGTCTATTAAGCTGTTCGATCAAAATGAAGCGTATTTAACATTAGAGAAACAAGGTCCTGGCGATATTACTGCTGCTGATCTTCGTTTACCTCATAATGTTGAAGTGGTTAACCCGGAACATTTGATCGGCACATTGAGTGCTTCAGGCTCTATTAAAATGCGCCTGAAAGTTTCTCAAGGTCGTGGTTATGAAACATCTGACTCACGTTTCCCAGAAGGCGAAACTCGCCCAGTGGGTCGTTTACAGTTAGATGCTTCTTATAGCCCTATCAAACGTGTTTCTTACACCGTTGAAAATGCGCGTGTTGAACAACGTACAGACCTTGATAAATTGGTCATTGACCTTGAAACCAATGGTACAGTTGATCCAGAAGAAGCGATCCGCAAAGCGGCAACAATCTTGCAACAACAAATTGCAATTTTTGTTGATCTTCAGAAAGATCAAGCTCCTGTTGCTCAAGAGCCTCGTGAAGAAGTTGACCCAATCTTGCTTCGTCCAGTAGATGATCTAGAGCTTACTGTTCGTTCTGCTAACTGTTTGAAAGCAGAAAATATTTACTACATCGGTGATCTTGTTCAACGTACTGAAGTTGAGTTGTTAAAAACTCCTAACTTAGGTAAAAAATCGTTGACTGAGATTAAAGATGTTCTGGCTTCAAAAGGCTTACAACTCGGCATGCGTTTAGAGAACTGGCCACCAGCTAGTTTACGTATGGACGATCGTTTTGCCTATCGTAGCCGTTAATTAAGTAGGACTATCACCATGCGTCATCGTAATAGTGGTGTGAAATTAGGCCGTACAAGCAGTCATCGTAAAGCGATGTTCCAAAACATGGCTAATTCTTTGTTTGAACACGAGTTGATTAAAACAACTGTTCCTAAAGCAAAAGAATTACGTCGTGTTGCTGAGCCTTTAATCACTTTAGCTAAAAACGATACAGTAGCAAACCGTCGTTTGGCATTTGCTCGTACTCGTTCAGCAGTAACTGTAGGTAAATTATTTACAGTTCTTGGCCCTCGTTATAAAGAACGTAACGGCGGCTATCTACGTGTTCTTAAAGCGGGCTTCCGTGCAGGTGATGCTGCACCGATGGCTTACGTTGAGCTAGTAGATCGCGAAGTTAAATAATTTCGTGTAGAATGACTTTTAGTTGTTCAGAAGAAGGCCGGTTAATCACCGGTCTTTTTTTATGTCTATTGTTAGACAATTTTATCATTTGTCCTCAAGTGACATAATTTTTGTCTGAAAAATACTAACTTGACATTGCGTATTGTCAAATTTGTGCTTTAATAAAAATGTACAGACAAACAGGTTATAAAAAGAACATGGAAAAGCAAATTGATATTCTCATCGTAGGTGCTGGAATCTCTGGATTAGGCGTAGCAGCACACCTTTCAAAAAACTGTCCGAATCGTAAATTCGAGATTATTGAACGACGCGAAAGTTTTGGTGGTACTTGGGATTTCTTTAAGTATCCTGGTATTCGTTCAGATTCAGATATGTCGACTTTTGGTTATCGTTTTAAACCGTGGCAGAAATCGAATGTATTGGCAGATGGTGCTTCAATTAAGGGCTATCTTTCAGAAGTGATTGAAGAATATAAGTTAAAAGAAAAAATTAAATTTCAGCATCGAGTATTGGCTGCAAATTATGATTCAGTTCAAAAAAAATGGATCGTTGAAATTGAAGATGCGAACCAGAAGAAACAAACTTGGGTGGCTAACTTTGTTGTAGGATGCACAGGTTATTATAATTATGACCAAGGTTTCCAACCGAATTTTCCAAATCAAGAAGCATTCAAAGGTCAAATCATTCACCCACAATTTTGGCCTGAAAACTTAGATTACGCAGGTAAAAAAGTCGTTATTATTGGTAGTGGTGCAACTGCGATTACATTAGTACCTGCAATGGTGAAAGGTGGAGCAGGGCATGTCACCATGCTACAGCGTTCTCCTACTTATATTGCAACTGTACCTTCAATTGATTTTGTTTACGAAAAAATGCGTAAAGTTTTACCTGAAGATTTGGCATACAAATTAACTCGTGCACGTAATATTGGGATGCAACGTGGTATTTATGCGCTAGCGCAGAAACAGCCGAAAATTTTGCGTAAATTACTGTTGAAATCAGTTGAAATGCAATTGAAGGGTAAGGTGGATATGAAACACTTTACCCCAACTTATAATCCTTGGGATCAACGCCTTTGTGTTGTTCCCGATGGTGATTTATTTAAAATCTTACGTTCTGGTAAAGCCAGTATTGCCACAGATCAAATAGATAAATTTACAGAAACGGGTATTCAACTTAAATCTGGTGAACACATAGAAGCTGATATTATTGTTTCAGCGACAGGTTTAGAGATTCAAATTTTGGGTGGGATTAAAGCAACCATTGATGGTAAGCCCATGAATACCTCACAACACATGTTATATAAAGGTGTGATGGTGAGTGATGTACCAAATATGGCGATGATTATTGGCTATATCAATGCATCTTGGACACTAAAAGTGGATGTTGCTGCCGATTATATTTGTCGTTTGTTAAATTATATGGATAAAAAAGGCTACGATGCTGTCATTCCTGAAGGTGATGCAACTGAATTGATGGATGATACTGTAATGGGCAGTTTATCTTCAGGTTATATTGCACGTGCGGCAGAAGTTATGCCTAAACAAGGTAAACATGCACCGTGGAAAGTATCGAATAACTATCTTGCTGATCGTAAAGAGTTAAAGCAGGCTAAATTTGAAGATAACGTCCTTAAATTTGAGAAACGTGATGCTGATGCGGCACGTAAACCTAAATTAGTGTCATAACAAGATTTAAATGAATATCTTGCTTAACAAGCTTATAAAAAGCGAGGTAAGATATTTAATTTAACCAATAAAAAGGAGCTTAGGCTCCTTTTTTACGTGCATGCATAATGAATGAAGACCTATGGGTTTCGCTATAATGAAAGAATCTGTGCTAAAAAATAAGATAAGAAGAAGGAGTTTTTACATTGGATTATATCGAAATAAATGAGCAGTTTTTAACATTAGAACAGGGACAGATCTTTGTTAAACAATGGAAATATAAAAATACAGCGCTTTTAAAAAAAAGCCCTATTATTTTATTTCATGAATCTTTAGGGAGCGTGGCTTTATGGCGAGATTTTCCTGAAAAATTAGCTTTAGCGACTCAAAGAGATATCATTGCTTATGACCGTTTAGGTTTTGGTCATTCATCTGCTCTCATTGATCCACCTGACTTTAATTTTGTGGCAAAAGAGGCAGAAGAAACGTTACCTATCTTATTAAAACAACTCGGTTTAAATCATTTTATTGTGATGGGACATAGTGTCGGTGGTGGTATGGCAAGCATTTGTGCCGCTTTATATCCACAACAGTGTAAAGCTTTGATTACTGAGTCAGCGCAATCAATGGTTGAAGAGGAAACATTAGACGGTATTCGTCGAGCTAAAGTAAATTTTACCAATGAAAAGTTTTTAAGTCGTTTAGCAAAATATCATGCAGATAAAACACAATGGGTTTTAGATGCATGGACAGAAACATGGTTATCACCTGAGTTTAAAAAGTGGGATTTAGATGCTTATTTACAACGAGTGCATTGTCCACTTTTGGCGATTCATGGTGAAACTGATGAGTATGCTACGATTGCTCAGCCCAAACGCTTTGTAGATTTAGCACAAGGCGAGACTGAGCTGTGCTTAATTGAAGCGTGTGGTCATTTTCCACATCAAGAAAAACAAGAACAAGTTTTGCAAAGTATTCAACAATTCTTAAAAAATATAGATTAAAAAATGGGGCATGAGCCCCATTTTTTTGCATTTAAAACTTAGAGTGAACGTGAAATTAATTCTTTCATAATTTCATTGGTTCCTGCATAAATACGATTTGCACGGTTATCAATATAAGCACGAGCAATCGGATATTCCAACATATAACCATAACCACCATGAAGCTGTAAGCATTCATCGACTACAGAAGAGAACATGTCTGAGATTTTGTATTTTGCAGCAGCAGCAGCGTCTACACCAAGATTACCTTCAAGTTGCAGTTCCATACAACGGTCTAAGTATGCACGGCTAAAATCGATATCTGTACGCATTTCAGCAAGTTTAAAACGTGTGTTTTGGAAAGCACCAATTGGCTTACCGAAAGCTTTACGGTCTTTGGTATATTGAACAGTATGTGCAAAAGCTGCTTCTGAACCTGCTTGGCAAATAATCGCAACCAACATACGTTCCCAAGCTAATTCTTTCATAAGCATGATAAAGCCCATGCCTTCCATACCGAGTAAGTTTTCTTTCGGTACACGCACATCTTCAAAGAACAACTCGCAAGTATCTTGTCCTTTCATACCGATTTTATTGAGTGGTTTACCTTTGCTAAAACCTGCGCGATTTGCTTCAACAATAATTAAAGATAAGTTTGCAGAACCTTTTTCGCTGCTACCTGTTTTACATACAACAATTGCCATGTCGCATAGATAACCATTGGTAATAAAGATTTTAGAACCATTGATCACATATTCGTCGCCATCTAATACCGCTGTAGTACGAACACCTTGTAGATCTGAACCTGTACCAGGTTCAGTCATGGCAATTGCTGTTACCGTTTCACCAGAAACCATTTTAGGAATCCAGTGTTTCTTCTGTTCTTCATTACCAAAGTTATTAATATAATTGGCAACGATATCTGAATGCAGTGAAAAACCTGTTGAAGAATCCATAGCATAGGCTTGTTCTTCAATCAAAATCATACTGTACAAACGATCTACGCCATAACCACCATATTCTTCAGGCATGGTTGCACAAAGTAAGCCCATTTCGCCTGCTTTATTCCATAAATCACGGTCTACATGTTGCTGTTCTTCATATTTAGCAATATTTGGAACAACTTCTTTTTCATAGAATTTACGTACAGTTTCACGGAATGCTTCATGTTCAGCATTAAATAAAGTACGGGGTAACATATTAGCTAATGGACGAATTGCACCTGATTGCATTTTTATTGTTTCCTAAATTACGGAGTAGTATTGTTAGGCTAAAACTAAGTGATGTGGACTTTAGGCACAATGTGATGAATGCTCATTTGTTTGTTATAAATGATAAATTTGGTCATTTAGCACAATTTCTTTAAAACTCATCGGTCAATCAGTTAAACTAATCGAGTCAAATTGCAAGGCTATGAAGATGTCTGAAGAGTTAACTTTAGAAGAACGTAAAGTGATTTATCGTGCACGTCGTGGATTAAAAGAAATCGATGTGTATTTTGACCCTTATGTTAAACAACACTATTTACAAGCAGATGCATTTGAAAAAGAGATGTTTGCGGAGTTAGTGGAACAAGAAGATCCAGATTTACTGGATTGGTTTATGGAAGTCTCTGAACCACCACGTCCTGAATTGAAAACTTTTATTTTAAAACTGAAACATTATGTTCATGGCTGATGTACGTATCAATCAAATTCAGCGTCGTTTCCAACTGAAACCGAGTCGTATTGCACGCGGGTTTCAGTTGTTAAGCGGACTATTTATTTTGATTTGTTTATTTCAGGTTTTGAATATTGGGCTCTGGATTATGAGCTTAATTTTTCTTTGTATCGCTTATTTTCTATTTTTAAAACAAGCTCAAATTCAACAAGTCGAGCAGTTGGATGGATTAGATTGGTCTATTCAATGTGTAAATTCGACTGATATTATCAGATCACAAATTGTTAAAATTATTGATCATAGAATATATATCGTGATTTATTTAGCAGACAAAAAATTGAAACCTGTAGTGATTTGGCAGGATCAATTGGCTCTAAATCACTGGAAAATCTTAAAAACCACAGCAAAAATTGCCTAATTGTTAGACAGTTTGATAAATTAAAATATTATAATAATTATGAATATCAGTTATATATGTTTTTTTAACAGCAAATTATTTCTGTTGTCTAACCAGATTGGCACATAAATCCGAAATCGATAAATTGTTAGACAATTATACAGGTGTATTTTTGAATCTAACGGTACATTAGTTCTACCAACAGCCAATGAAGGATTCCCAAATGGGTGACATTCATACATATTGGTTTCTAGTGATCGCAATTGTTATGGCGATTATTTTTGGAAGACTAGGAACTATGCTGAAGGACCAGATTGAGAAACTTAAAACTAGTAAGCTCAAAACAAATAAACTCTCCTGAGAGTTTACCGTTTAATAAGTAGCATGTGCCGAACCGTCGCAATGCTACTTTTTTTTGCCCAAAATTTGCATTAAACTTGAATTGAGTCAATTTTTTATTAAATTATAAATGGCAGTATAGAATATTAAAATTAGAGTAATTACTCTTTAATTCGGATTAGGCATCTGATATTTTAATTAAAAAGGAATAAACACAATTATATAGAGGACAGGAAGTATGTCTAAAGTCCATAAAATTGGTCAATTTGTTGTAACAGCGGTTGTTGCCTCATCTATTTTATCTGGTTGTTCTTACGTTATTAAATCAGGTGCAAATGTCGCTTTAGGGTTTAGTGAAAAGCATATCGTTCCTCCGATCTTAGGAATGGGTGATGCTGACATGGCGTGTAATACAGGAAATGCATTAACTCCTGCGATTATGGCGACCAAGGACATGGGTGCTGACCCAACCAAAATGGCGGTGTTGCTTTATTCTGCTGCGGGTATGTGTGCTGAAAACCATGCATTAGATGCAGAATTACGTTATTTACGCGCTTCCAAAGCAGGTCAAGTGACAGAAGCGCAAGATGCACGTATTGAACAAAAACGTTGGGCTGCACTTGCATCCGAACGCCAGTATGCGGGTTATCAATTGTTTGCTGAACGTTGGCAGAGCAAATATAAATATACTTTGGGTGACTCTTGCCCAACCATGCATAAAGATTTAGATCAAACCATCTATTTATTAGGTCTTGTGAGTGGCTTACAAGCCATGACCAATGACATTAACTCCGGTGGTCAAGTGAATGTGCCTAAAGATATCGCAGCGATTGTTGAACGTGGTATGGCATGTCTAGATAACAATAAATTCTGGGGCGCGCCAAATGCAACACGTGCTGTAATTTGGACGTTATTGCCAGGTGCTGGAGATGGTAAACCTGATCCATATCAAACCTTACAGCAATCAATGAAAATTGGTGAGCAGAAAGGTGTTCGCCTCGCACATGCATTGAATGCAGTTGCTGCGCAAGCCAGTGGTGATGATGCAAGAATTCGTGAATCATTACGTGCTTATGCTGCATCTAAAGGTGACGATAAGCCAGTGAATCCAGAGTTCCGCTTGATTGATAGCATGGCGGGTCAGATGGTGCAGGGTATTGCAGACCGTTATTGGACAGAACATACAGGTGTACGTGCTGCTGATGATGGAATGACAACATTCTGGGATGATCAAGGACATTCTGGAGATGATGATTTATTTGAAGATGCACCTCCTGTAGCAGGTTCTACAGAGACTGCTCCAGCAGCAGATAGCGCAGCACCTTCACAATAAAAAGACCAATTTCAATTTTCTCAAATAATTCCAAGAAGGGCATGAAAGCTTTTCTTGGATTTCACAAATAGAGAGAGTGATGAAAGATATAGATGTGAAAAAGAAAATTATTTTTTTAGCATTGTGTATAAGTCTCTCTGCTTGTTTACAAGTTTTTCAGCATGTTTTTATTTATTGGCGTTATAGCTTTTTTTCTGAGCCATGGCGTTGGTGGACAGCACATTGGGTTCATGTCGGATGGATGCATTTTTTCCTAAATATGCTCGCATTTGTATGTTTACCTTTTATTTTTCCTCATATTAGAACTCGATTTTTTTGCCTTTTGCTCTTACTCGAAGCACCTCTAATTAGCCTCTGTTTTTATTATCTTTATTCAAATATTGAAGCCTATGCGGGTTTGTCCGGTATTTTGCATGGACTTTATATTGCAGCAGCAATTCTATATTTACCTTATAAAAAAGAGCGAAATTTTGCCTTACTGGTCTTAGGTTTAGTACTGGTTAAATTGCTTTGGGAAAATACATTTGGACAAGTGGGAACAGCGGAATTGATTGGAAGCCCCGTTTTAGTAGAGGCACATTTATTGGGAGCAATATGGGGAGGTATTTTTGCCATCATGTATTTATTTTTTCAGCAACAGCGTAAGCGTTGCTCCAATTGACTGAATGAACCTGAAACAAAAGAACTTCAGTCATTATATTTATTGTAAATTTTGATTGAAATTCAGTCATACTCGCGGGGTAATTATGAGGTTAAAAATACTCATAATTTTAGAAAATTATAGGCGATATCTTAGTGATTATAAGATCAGAGCTAAATAATAAAAGTGGAATTTAGATGGAAACGAATCAGGAAAAGAAGTCAGGACTTGGCTTCATAAGTCATATTTGGAATGAGTGGATTGCCACTTTTGTTATTTTATCTCTTTTATTACTGACCTTGATTATTGGTACAGGGGAGATGATTCATGGTCAAATGCTCCGCCTCGGAGAGAATTTGTATGGTGACCCTAAAACAGGAATGCAATATTCATTCTTACGTGCAGAGCCTGAGACACCAACCTGTGATCGAAACCCCAATGTAGATGCACTTGTTCAACAACAAATGCAGAGTAATGCCAAAGATGAGTTTGCTGATATCTTTGGGACAAGCTCACAAGAAGATGTGCGTAAATCAGTTTTGGCTGGAAAGAAATTATGTGAAGACAAATATGCTTTTCATGATACGGCGACTAAATATTTAGATGATCATCCTTCGATTCGACCTTATCGAACGATGGAAACGACCTTCTTCGGTATTTTCCAATTTGGTTCAGACAACAAAGCCATTTTACTGATTTTGATGGTGGTTCTGGCTGCTATTACGACCACATTAAAGATTCATCATATTGGCTTACGCAGTCCAAGTACGCGTTTAGATTATCGTGTCTACGCTGTTGCAATGACGGCTGCCAATGCTTTGTTGACCAGTTCAGCAATTAGTCAGTATCAATCTGTGGTTCGCTCTGGTGTGCCAATGACCACTGAAATGAGTGTCATCTATTGGTTATGGATGATTCTATTCTCTGTCTTAACACTGATCAGCATTTACCAGTTTTTTATTGTACCGAAAAGTGCAAAAACAGGCGGTAATATTGGCTTATCTCTACTGTCAGTGCCGTTATATGCCTTTATGGCGATTATTACGGGTGTAGCCTTTACCTTCTTCATGGATTATCCAATGGGGCAAGGGATTTATTTAGGACAGTTGGTTGAGTTCTCTTCTATCTTCTTAAATTTAGCACTGTTCATTTGGGCAGGGATGTTGTTAAAACAAACCCGTATTGTAGATGTGTTCCTGAACATCTTACGTCCGTGGAATTTAGCACCTGAAACCTTAACTTGGATTATTTTAATCGGCGCTGCATTACCAACGGCATATACAGGTGCATCAGGTATCTTTGTTATTGCAGCAGGTGCAATCATTTATAAAGAAGTTTGGAATGCAGGTGGTCGTCGTCAATTTGCTTTAGCCACAGCTGCAATGTCAGGTTCTTTAGGTGTCGTATTACGTCCATGTCTATTGATTGTTGTCGTTGCATCTTTAAATAAAGAAGTCACAACTGATTTACTTTATCACTATGGTTTGTATGTTTTCCTCATTACTTCAACTATGTTCTTATTGGTTTCACTGTTCTTTGCCGAGCAGAAATTCCGTATTGCATCGCCAGCAGAAGCATTACCACGTTCAGCAAAAGCATTGCTCAGCGTTATTCCTTATGTGATCGTTTTCTTATTGGTTTGGATGTTCTACAAATACGCACTGAATACCAATATGAATGAATTTACCGCACCAGTGATGATGCCAATTATTCTATTGATCATGGTTCTGTATGAGAAGCTACGCCATCAACCTGCACCATTAGCAGCTGTTGGGCATTGGGACAGTACATTAGCTGAAAATACACCTGAGCAAATTGCCAATCAAGCACATGTTTCAACTGAGAAAGTTGCACGTGATGACAATCCAAATAATCCTGAGCGTCAAGTAAGCTTCTGGAAAGCCATTCATTTGTCCGCAAGTGAAACAGTTGGGCATATTGGTGCATTGGTTATTCTAATGGCGCTTTCTGTCAGTGTTGGTGGTTTCTTAGAACGCATTGAAATCATGGAATTATTCCCAACCGATATCAGTAGTATTTATATCGTAATTACATTGATCGTTGCATTAATGATCTTTGTGGGTATGATCATGGATCCGTTTGGTGCCGTGATTCTGATTTCAGCAACTGTTGCACCAGTGGCTTATAAATATGGTATTGATCCTGTGCATTTCTGGATGATTACCTTAATTGGCTTTGAATTGGGCTATGTTTCTCCACCAGTTGCACTGAATCATTTATTAGCGAGGCAATCTATCGGTGATGAAGAAGTGGCAGCAGCAGATGCTGAAGTTCGCCATATGTCATTCTATTACCGTTACGAACGTTGGATTTTACCGCTGATTGTGATGTTCCCTGCGATGTTGATTATTGCTTATGTACCTTATATGTTTAAATTATTTGGTTGGTATCAATAATTAATTTTAAATTGTAAATAAAAAGCACTTTCGAGTGCTTTTTTTATGTCTATGATTTAAAAAAACTTAATAATAAAAACGAAAATTTTGAGCAAATATCTATATAAAAACAGCATGTTCTTGGCATAAAATAATTAAAAATAACAGAAAAATGTCATATTAATTGAGCGAGAACTACGGCACATTTAAGCCGTAATACCAAGAATGGATATTGGGTGAAGGATTTTACCTAAAATCAAAAATAAAAGATGAGCTGTACATATCAATGTACGGTGGCAATATATAAAACTGGAATAACAATGCAAGAACCTGTAAATAAAAGATCGGGATTAGGTCTACTCAGTTATCTCTGGAATGAGTGGTTCTCTACCTTTGCAATACTTATTTTACTTCTGCTGACCCTAATTATTGGGACAGGAGAAATGATTCATGGGCAATTACTCCGTATAGGTGAAAGTCTATACGGGGATGAAAAAATAGGAATGCAATATTCCTTTTTAAGAGCTGAACCAGAAAAGCCAACGTGTGACCGCCACCCGAATGTTGATGCTTTAGTACAGCAACAAATGAAGGCAAATTCAAAAGATGAATTTTCCGATATTTTTGGTACTTCATCAGAATCCGATGTTCGTCAATCTGTGATGGCTGCTCAACAACAATGTGAAGAAAAATTTACATTTTATGATAAATCAATCAAATACCTAGATGATCATCCTTCAATTCGTCCCTATAGAAATGTAGAAACGGGTTTCTTTTGGCTATTTAAATTTGGTACAGATAATAAAGTATTAATTTTATTGTTGATGGTGGTTATTTCCTCCATTACCGCTTCAGTCAAAATGCATCATATTGGTTTGCGACCGCCGAAAACCAAACTCGATTTCCGTATTTATAATTTATTTATGGTCATCGGTAATGCATTACTCAGTTACTCCGTCATTTGCCAATACAACTCCGTACTTAATTCAGGAGTTGCCTCAACATATGAAACCATTGGCGTGTATTGGTTGTGGATCACGTTATTTATCAGTTTGACCATTATTAGTTTGTTCCAATTGTTCCGAATTCCTTCCACTGCGGAAGAAGGTGGGAAAATTGGTCTAGCCTTATTGAGTGTTCCCTTATACGCATTCATGGCCATTATTACAGGTGTAGCATTTACCTTCTTTATGGATTATCCAATGGGACAAGGTATTTACCTAGGTCAGTTGGTTGAGTTCTCGGGTATTTTCCTTAACCTTGCATTGTTCATTTGGGCAGGGATGTTACTAACTCAAACTCGAATTATGGATTTATTCCTTGCGATTCTGCGTCCTTGGAATTTAGCACCAGAAACTTTAACTTGGATTATTTTGATTGGTGCTGCAATTCCAACTGCTTACACAGGTGCATCAGGTATCTTCGTTGTTGCCGCAGGTGCAATTATTTATAAGGAAGTTTGGAATTCAGGTGCGCGCCGTCAATATGCACTGGCTGTATCTGCAATGTCTGGTTCATTGGGTGTAGTATTACGTCCATGCTTATTGGTGATTTTGATTTCGATGTTGGATAGTCGACATGTCACTTCTGATGAACTGTTTAATCACGGTATTTATGTCTTCTGGTTAACTGCCTTTATTTTCCTTGCTGTATCTTTATATCTAGCTGAAGATAAATTCCGTATTAATTCACCGAAAATTGCTTTGCCAGGTATGTTGCGTGCAATGGTGCCTGTAATTCCTTATGTTGTGATCGTATTCTTAATCATCGGTTTCTATAAATATGGTTTAGATACACAGATGGATGAGTTTACTGCCCCTGTTATTTTGCCATTTATGCTGTTGGCTTTCATTTTGTTTGACAAGATGTTTGGTGATCGTTTACCGATTCCAGAAAGCTACAATGCCTTGGCAGTAGAGCATGAAAAACAGTCAGCTTATTTACAAGAACATAGTGAAACAGGTCATAAACGTGGGTTTGGTGCTGCAATTCGTTTTGCGACCTCTGAAAGTGTTGGGCATATTGGTGCGTTGATTATCCTTATGGCTTTATCTGCAAGTATGGGGGGGCTTATCGAACGTAGTGAAATCGTGACGATGGTTCCAACGCATTTAGGTAGCATTCTCATCACACTTGGCTTTATGGCATTACTATTGGCATTGGTTGGTATGACTACTGATCCATTTGGTGCGGTAATTCTAGTTGCTGCAACGATTGCCCCAGTTGCATTTGAAAATGGTATCCATCCGATTCACTTCTGGATGATTGTCTTGGTTGCTTTCGAATTTGGTTATGTGACACCACCAGTGGCATTGAATCACTTGCTGACGAGGCTCTCGGTTGGTGATGCAGAAGTCGCCGCCGCCGATGCAGAAGCGAAAGAAAAATATACCAGTTTCTATTATCGCTATGAACGTTGGATTTTGCCGATTATGGTCTTGTTCACCTCATTATTGATTGTGACCTATGCACCATACTTCTTTAATCTATTCGATTGGTATCCGCATAAGTAAGTTTTGATCATAAAGAAAAGCACCTACGGGTGCTTTTTTGATGTGTGTAGTCATCGCTTTATTGAGTAAGGATCTTGTATAAGTATTTATAGCTTTTTTTAAATAAAGAGAAAGGCTTTTAATAGGCTTCTTGCGAAAGTCGAAAAATGGACAAAATTTTATAAGCAGAAATTGCATTTGATTAAGATTGAATATTTCTTCTCCCTTTGGGGGAAGGTTAGGATGAGGCTGAATCTTAAAGATAATCCTCTCCCTAGCCCTCTCATTAAAAAGGAGAGGGAACATCCATTATGAATTAATATTGATTAAAAGCTGATCTATGCAAGAGATCTAACGAAAAAAGTCTATCATTTAAAACGAGAATGAAATCAATCAGTGTTTGAGTTGCTGTAAATATTCAGTCGGTGTTAATCCTGTTTCTCGTTTAAACATCGCACTAAAGGCACTTGGGCTGTCATAGCCTAAATCAATGGCAACATTCAAAATAGATTTCTGCATACTTAAATCAATCATAGCCTGCATCAGTTTGGCTTGTCGAAGCCAATGTGAAAAATGTAAACCTGTCTCTTTTTGGAAATGCCGTGCAAAAGTTTTACTACTCATGTGAAGCTGTTGAGCAACTTTTTCTAAATTCCAATTTAATGCGAGGTTATTTTTAATTGTCTTGCAAAGCTGTTGTAATTTTTGATTTTGTGGTTCGGGTAAATTAAATGCCAAAGAGGGTAGTATTCGTACTTCATCAAGGATTAATTTGAGCAATCGCTCATTACGGCTACCCACTTGTATTTCAGTTTGGATAGACATCGCACTGCTCATGAGCTCGCGTAGTAATGCTGGAATCACCACCACACGACAATCATTTACTAAATCTGTCTGAATATTCGCTTCGATAAAAACACCACGGGCTTTTACCTCTCCACTAATCAATAAAGCATGTGGTTTAGTTGCAGGAATCCATACGCCACGTCCAGGGGGTGTAATCCAGAGACCTTCCTCTGTTTGAACTCGAATCACGCCAGATAAAGTATGGATCAGCTGAATTCGATCATGCTGATGCCAATCTTCAATATGACCATGTGGATAGTTTTCTGAAAATGCATAAATTGGATAGTTTAAATATCCATGATCAAAATTTTGCCCCAATTTTTAAATCCTTGGCTAATTGTATTTGTCCGTTTCTCGATAGTAATTGTCTATTTATCGAGTAAAAGTAGAATGATTATTTTTTAACATGATCCTATCGCATTGTATAGGTCACCCTTCATGTTCCAAAAAGCATCTATTTACCCTTTACTTGCCATTTTATTTTGGTCAGGTAATGTAGTGGTCTCCAAAATGGCAAGTCATAGTATTTCTCCAGTCGCCATTACATTTTATCGTTTGGTTCTTGCACTGGCTGTGATGAGTACCTTTATTCTGATTCCTGTATGGAAAAATCGACAAGTCATTTCATTACATTGGAAAAAATTGGCATTGGGTGGATTTCTTTCCGTTTCTTTATTCCAGTTTTTATCTTATCAAGCTGCCAATACGACAACAGCAACCAATATGGCCATTGTGACGACTTTGATTCCATTATTAACCCTAATTTTGAGTAGTGTGATTCTAAAAGATCGAGTTAGCTATGGAATGTTGATTGGTGGGGTCATTTCTTTCTATGGCATTTTATATTTATTAGGGCGAGGTTCTGTTTCAGAAGTTTTAGCGCAAGGTGTACATTTGGGTGATGTACTGATGTTGATCGCTGCTATTGGTTATGCCTTATATGGCGTATTGTTAAAAAAATGGAAGATGCCGATTCCTGCATGGCAATCTAATTTTGTTCAATCTACATTTGCCCTCATCTATGTCTTACCATTCTTCGTATTTTTACCTGCTGTAGATATACAATTGAATCGACAAACGATTCCTTTGATTGTGTATGCCAGTATTTTTTCATCCGTCCTTTTGTCTTATTTATGGATTGAAGGTGTGAGGCATTTAGGGCCAAATAAAAACAGTATATTTATGAATTTATTGCCTTTATTTACAGCACTTATCGCTGTGATATTACTCGGTGAGAAGTTGCAGACATTCCATTATATTGGTGGTGGGTTGACCTTATTGGGTATTCTGATTGCACAATTGATGCAACGACCAATCATTTTGAATACTTTAAAACATAAATTGAATGATTAAATTAATAAAAAAAGCTTTAACGTTGAGTTAAAGCTTTTTTTATTTTCGACTGAGATCTTAAATTCAATTATTTATTTTGTGCTGCCAATTGTTGTTCAAGAAGTTTGATTTGTTCCTCTTTTAACTTAATCAATTGATCCGCATCTGAATGCTGTGAAGCAAGATTTTTTTCTTGTTCATTGAGTTGCTTTTGAATATCGTCAAGTTTAGCTACTTCCTCTTTGGCTAAACTGGCACTCTTTGGAATTTCATCTTTCAGAATTTTTTCATCAATCAATGTAGATGCAACAGGTTCAGAGGCTGTACTTTGTTCCACAGCTTGAGGGGTTGCTGTCGCAGAAGCTGCTATTTCTTTCTTCTGTGTAGACACAGTTGCTGTAGGAGTAGCGGATGCATTTTCTTCAGTATTTGAGCCGATCCAAAGATAGGTGAGCAATAATAGAATGAGTGCGGTCAATCCACCTGCAATCATCCAAATTAATTTAGAATTTTCACTCTGATTTAAGGTCATTTTATTATCCAATTTATTTAACCGGACGCGGTTTGAATTGAATAACCCCAATTTCATCAGGTGTTTCTGGTTCTGCGGGTTCATCCACTTTGGTGGGACGATTTTCAGAATAGTCACACTCGATGCATTCAATCCATTCAGCATCGCCTGTGGTGAGCATAATGATACGATCCATCGCTTCACATCTAGGACATTTTGCACCCGCAATGAAACGACGTTTGATATTCATACTCTCACCACACTTTAATTATCTACGATGCCTAGTTTAAGCGGTTTTTTATGTGTTCGTCCAACCTTGGTGACGTAACAATGCATCTATTTTTGGTTCACGTCCTCGGAAATTGATAAATGCGTCAAGTGCTGTATCTTTTCCGCCAACTGCTAATATTGCCTTACGGAATTCAGTACCTGTTTGTGTATTAAAAATACCTTCATTCTCAAAGCGATCAAAAGCATCACTGGCTAAGACTTCAGCCCATTTGTATGAGTAATAGCCAGCAGCATATCCACCTGCGAAAATGTGGCTAAAACTATTTTGAAAGCGGTTATAACTTACAGTCGGTAGTACGGCAAATTTTTGACGAATGTCATCTAAGGTCGCTTGGATTTGTGTCGCATTGAGTGCAGGTGTGATTTTGTGAATGTTTAAATCAAACAATGCAAATTCAATTTGACGTAAAGTTTGCATACCCGACTGGAAGAAACGCGCATCTAATAATGCTTTTAGCAATTCTTCTGGCAAGGTTTCTTTACTTTCAATATGTTCGCTTAAAGAGTCGAGGCTATCTTTATCCCAAGTCCAAAATTCCATAAATTGGCTAGGTAATTCCACAGCATCCCACGCCACGCCATGTGTACCTGCAACAGAAATATTATCTACTTCTGTTAACATGTGATGTAAACCATGTCCAAACTCATGGAATAAAGTATTGACTTCATCATGGGTTAATAGCGCAGGTTGATCACCAACAGGCGGTGTAAAGTTACCCACCATATAGCAAATTGGTTTTTGTAATCCATTTTCAGTTTGCATACGAGAGCGGAAACCACTCATCCATGCACCGCCACGTTTTCCACTGCGTGCATAGAGGTCGAAATAGAATCCACCAATCACAACGCCTTGGTCTTCAAGTTCGTAATAATGAGCATCTGCATGCCACAGTGGGGCTTCACGTTCTACTACAGTGATCCCGTATAAACGATTGACTACACTGAACAAGCCTTGAATCACTTTAGGTGCAGGGAAATAAGGTTTAAGTGACTCTTGGGAAAGATTAAATTGCTGTTGTTTTAATTTTTCAGAATAGTAAGTGCTATCCCACGGTTTTAACTCTTCAATACCATCTTGTTTGGCAATGTCTTTAAGCTCAGCAATTTCTTTTAATGCAGGTGTACGTGCGTGTTCTGCAAGTTCAACTAGAAATTGATTTACAGTTTCGACATCGGGCGCCATTTTACTTGCAAGTGAATATTCTGCGTAATTATCAAAACCCAGTAGTTTTGCCATTTCTTGACGTAAGCTCAGGATTTCTTCCATCACTGGTGTATTGTCAAAACTTGGGTGGGCTGATTGCTCAGAAGCACGTGTTACATATTCTTTATACAGTTCTTCTCGAAGTTCACGATCATCTGCATAAGTCATAATTGCCAAGTAAGAGGGGATATCTAAAGTGGCAACAGGCTGTTCTAATTCACGTTGTTGACCATATTGTTTTAAAAGTTCAACACTACTTTGCGGTAAACCTTTCAGCTGAGCTTCTGTTAATGGCTTACTAAAAGCTTGAGTTGCATCTAAAACATGATTGGAGAAGTCAGAAGCCAATTGTGATAAACGTGCTGAAATTTCTGCGTAGCGCTTTTTATTTTCACCTTCTAAGGCAACACCTGAAAGTTTAAAGTCACGTAATGCAAGTTTAATTGCACTTTGTTGTGCAGGGGGCAAGGTATCAAATAGAGATGCATCATGTACATGCTGATAAGTTTGATATAAGGGTACATGTTGCCCAAGTGCTGTGTAGTATTCGCTTAAAGCAGGAAGTAAGGTTTGGTAAAGCTCACGTGTTTCTACATTATTCATCACTGCATTTAAGTGTGACAAAATTCCCCAAGATTCACCCATGTTATTTTCAAGGGTATCAATCTTATCTAAGACACTGAGCTGGGCTTGAATACTTTGCGGTACTTCTTGTAATTCATTTAGAAAGTTTTGCCCTTGTTCAATCGCTTGTTCAATTTTCTGTTTTAAATCATCTAATGTAATTTGATCAAATTGTGGTACAGGCAAAGTCGCCTTTTCTAATGTCATAAGTCTATGCCAAATAATTTTCTAGGTTATTTGTAGATGTAGGGCTTCTGGGCGGATAAATCAAGGTGTAGCAATAAATTAAAACAGATGTGAATTATTGAATGTCTTTGCTTTTCAAGTTGTATTCAAATGCATGGGTACATTCCATATCTTTAAAAGCAATACTGATGATGTTTTTTCAGTACAATCTAGTCGTGTTTTATCGTCTTATTTATCTGAATTTATTTGTCTGAATTTTTTGTGGTAATACTTCAATATGATGAATAGAGCGAATGATCGTTCCCATTGAGCTTTGTTGGACTGTCAACTTTAACGTTAAATCTTGATTTTGATATTGCTGAAATTGTTGTGATTCAATTTTAAAAATTGGTAAGCATGAATAAACCGTATATAAACAATATGTGATGTTACTTTATACGTTTTCTTTTGTGCTTCTGCTTTTTGAATCAGTGTTTTTTGTGCACCGAATAGGGCTGTATAGACCATAGGGAAAGTAGAAGAAAAATTCATCCAGAATATCCCAATAAAAACTATGGGGAAGATGAGTGTGCTGTAAAAAGTAGGTCTTTTACGAAAGCTTGCCCAGTTGTGAGGAATGATCCATTGTTGTTTTTGATGTAAGCAGAAAAAATAAAAAAGCACGCCGAAATAAAGTACGGAAGAAATCCAAAAGCTATAAATTTCAATATTTCGAGTCGGTGAAAAATTACTAAACAGAAAAGTAATTGTTCCACTACAGAGTAAAATAAACAGAATGAATAACAGATAATAGTGATAATAATATTTCGTAATTAGAATTGTTTTCATATTTTATGAGTATTTGAAATTTAATGGATTATGAATAAAAGAGAGCCGAAGCTCTCTTTTATTTAACAAATTTATTCAGTCTTTGCTTTTGCATTGGCCTTTTTCTTTTTGGCTTTTGCTTTTTTCTTTACTTTATCTTTAACCTTTGCGTCAGGCTTTGCTGAAGCATTTTTTGAAGGTTTTTTAGCGTAAGTGGTTGGTTTTGGCTTTTTCTTTCGAAAGGGACGTTCCCCATCTTCACTGGCGTTCGACTTTTCAGCAGTATTCACTGCTTTAGAAGGTCGTTCAGAAAAAACTTCTTCTTTGTTCACTTGTTTGGCAACACGCGGTGCACGACTACGTATAGCACGCCCAGCATGGGTCAATTGTTGAATCAATTCAAAATCA
The DNA here is from genome assembly GCF_002135415.1 of Acinetobacter sp. ANC 3832. Classification (GTDB taxonomy): domain Bacteria; phylum Pseudomonadota; class Gammaproteobacteria; order Pseudomonadales; family Moraxellaceae; genus Acinetobacter. The sequence goes on along the minus strand of NZ_NEGJ01000002.1, from coordinate 45,459 downwards.
ATCTTACGATCTTCTAAATTAACCCCAGCAACTTTAATTTTTACTTCATCGCCCAAGCTAAAGGTTTGACCACGATTTTGGCCTACTAGACTTTGGCTGGCTTGGTCAAAGACAAAGTAATCATCGCCTAATTGGCTCACATGAATCATGCCATCGACATACAAGTCTTTCAGTGTGACAAATAAGCCAAACTCAGCAGTTGCACTAATTGTTCCGACAAATTCCTCACCAATGTGCTGTTGCAGATAGTGACATTTCAACCATGTGGTCACAGAGCGAGAGGCTTCATCTGCACGACGTTCAGTCGCAGAGAAATGCTGACCTGCTTCATCTAAAGCAGCACCTGAAAGTGGATAAGGCTGTTGCTTTAACTGAGCTTTAATCGCACGGTGTAATAACAAGTCAGGATAACGACGAATGGGTGATGTGAAGTGAGTATACGCTTCATATGCCAAACCAAAATGACCTGCATTTTTTGCACCGTAATAAGCTTGCATCATCGAACGGAGTAATACCGAGTGAATACTTGGCGCATCAATACGGTCTTTAGTCGCTTCAATGACTCTTTGATAATCCGCTTGAGTGGGTTGTTCTGGGAACGGTAAACCAAGCAATTTAACAAAGTCGCGCACTTTTTGAATACGTGAAAACTCAGGTGGCTCATGCACACGGTAAAGCATTGGAATTTCATTTTTTAATGAATATTCGGCAGCTGCGACGTTTGCCAACAACATGCATTCTTCAATGAGTTTATGCGCTTCATTACGTGAACGCGGAAGAATTTCTTTAATTCCACCAAGTTCATCAAAGGTCATGTAAGTTTCGACAGTCTCGAATTCCATTGCATGGCGTTCGGCACGTAAACCTTTTAGCGTTTGATAAAGTTGGAATAATGTATTCAGTGATTTGCGAACATCACGATCTTCAGTAACAGCAGCGCTATCCCCATTCAAATATTCAGCAACTTGTGTATAGGTTAAGCGTGCTTTTGAATGCATCACTGAAGGGTAGAATTGGAATCCAGTGACTTTACCTGCACGAGATAATGTTAAATCGCAGACCATGCAAAGACGATCAACATTTGGATTTAAAGAACATAAACCATTAGATAGTGCTTCAGGCAACATTGGTAAGACAAAGTGCGGGAAGTATACAGATGTACCACGTTCCTGAGCTTCATCATCCAATGGCTTGCCTACACGAACGTAGTGACTGACGTCTGCAATCGCAACAACAACGCGATAGCCACCGCCAGCACGTTTTTCCGCATAAACAGCGTCATCAAAGTCACGTGCATCTTCACCATCAATGGTGACTAATGGTAAATCACGTAAATCTATACGACCTTCACGATCCTGAGCATTGGGTTCTTTAAAGCTTTCAGCTTCTTTGACAACTTCTTCTGGGAACTCATACGGTAAACCAAATTCCAAAATCGTTTGAGGAATAATAATTTCTGTATCGGCTTTATCCGCCATTGATTGAATAATATGACCTGTTGCCAACTCTTCACGGGTTGGATAGTCATCAATCTCGACACGTAATGCATCGCCTACATTGGCTTTTGCATGCTCGATGAGCTCTTTTTCTAGCGTAATCGGTTGATGCGCATTGGGATGACTCGGCTGAATAAAATATTCACCTTCATGAATCGCAAGCTTACCAATTAATTGTTTTACACGACGTTGTGTGACTTCAGTAATATAGCCCCAAGCTTTACCTTTGCGATCTACTGACGTTTGCTGAACCTTCACTCGATCGCCATGAAAGACTTGGCGAAGTTCACGTTCAGGTAGAGACATTTCGTCTTTTTTACCATCTAAGTTGGCTGAACCAAAACCTTTAGAATTGATATAGACAGTTGCATCAAAAGTCGGTTGGTCTGTCATCAGTTGGAATTTGAATCCGTCTTTCATGAGCTGACCATCACGAACCATTGCACTTAAACGGTGACTTAAAGCATCAATACTTTTTTGATCTGCAATGTTAAAGCGTTCCACCAAGTCTGAATGTGATAATGGTGTTTTTAGTTGTTCTATCGTCTCTAAAATAAGAGTACGACTAGGAATAGGATTATCGTAACGTTCAGCTTCCGCTTTGGCTTCAGGATCGACCCAATTTTTCATATGTCTTTGGCTTCATGTCAGAAGATATGTTTAGCATAAGTCATGCAAGCGCAGACTGCACGCAAATGATTGCAATATTGTGTTTTCTGCCTGTTTTTTCCAATTGAATGGACTTAGGTAACACTAAATTTTTTATAAAAAGGGTATTAAAACCAAAAAAAGACTGTAAATCGTTTAAAAAATAGATGATTGATCAAAAAAAGCAGAATTTTTTCAAATGTGACTTGAAGATAGGGGACGAAGTTTGTATTATGGCGACTCGTTACGGTGAGGTGGCCGAGTGGCTGAAGGTACTCCCCTGCTAAGGGAGCGTGGGTCTTAAAGCCCACCGAGGGTTCGAATCCCTCCCTCACCGCCACGAATAACTTATAATGCGCTCATAGCTCAGCTGGATAGAGCACTTGGCTACGAACTAAGGGGTCGGGAGTTCGAATCTCTCTGAGCGCACCAATTAAGTTATTCATGTATGTAACGAACGCCGTTAAAGGCAACACAAGTTTGCGCTCATAGCTCAGCTGGATAGAGCACTTGGCTACGAACTAAGGGGTCGGGAGTTCGAATCTCTCTGAGCGCACCAACTTGAACAATCAACCGCTTAATTGCGGTTTTTTTGTACCTGAAATTAGGTAAAATATAAAAATCAAAATAATGATTTATAAGGAAAGTATGATTGATCTACTTCCTATCCTTTAAATGACTATTCATTTAAAGGATTTTAGGCAAAATTTTAAAAAGAGAATAGTACGACAAATTTTGTCGTTTAGACCTGTAAAGGTTGATATTTCCTTAACCAAATCTTTTAAAATAGTGTTCTAAAATTAGAATTGCTGAATAAGGAAATGAAAAAATATACAGATGGTTATTATATTTATGAATATATTGATTTTATTTGCCTTTTAAATTTAAGACCATGTGATGGATGTAATCGATCACTCATCGGCTTTGTTTATGAACTTAAAATACAAAGTTTAGATAATGAACGAGTTACTTATTGTACTGAATGCATGAAAGTATTGGCGTTGTTAAATGTCGAATGAAATCTGAATAAGGTGTGCTTAAGGAATAATCATAAATATTGATTATGTTTAAATACTAAACATTCAGTTGCGAATTCGTTAAAAAGTACTTATCAAATAGGTGAAAAGGCGTATAATGCGTCCCATCAAGACGTCGCGCTCATAGCTCAGCTGGATAGAGCACTTGGCTACGAACTAAGGGGTCGGGAGTTCGAATCTCTCTGAGCGCACCAACTTGATCAAGATTGAAAAGACCGCTTAATTGCGGTTTTTTTGTGTCTGAAAAAGAATAACATAGCTATCAAACAGGGCTGATAGATAAAGTCGTTGGTTTAAATCCTGAATTGAGGGCATTAAAATACCAAAAAATCATTTAGGTTTATCCAATCAATATTTCTTTGGAAGGTAAAGTTAAAAAGTCTGTGAATACTCTAGTACTATTATAAAAAGTTGCTTTAACATCTGTTACCTTTGTCAATGATGTATTGATGATCCCTTTTACTTTATTTGTTGATGTCGCTAGTACCATTTGAGGTCTTTATCATCAATAAGACGGCTATTATTGATTGAGCAATTTAATTTTCTGCGCAAATATTGCATTGGTTCCTACAGCAGGTAACATTTCATGATAAGGCAGACTGCGTGCCACTCTTAATAAAAAGGGTGCTTTCTCATCAATTTTAACTGAAGTGGTCATTTTAAATAGAGAACCACTATCCTCAGGTAAGAACTGCATTTGGCCTTTTAAAAAACGTAAGTCTCCACCATTGGCATAGAAGTTATTTTCAGTACTTTGTGGAAAATTAAAGTGCATTTTAAAGTCAAAAGGAATACTAATCACACCTAAGCCGATACTCACTTTGAATTGAGTATCTTTCCCTTGAGCGGTTTGATTCGATGTCGTGAGCTTCTTAATTTGACGTGGAAATAAACTTTGATATGAACTTGGTTGTAGCCATTTTTGCATTTGCTGAGGTGTTTGAGGGTAGTATTGATAAGTCGTTGTAAAACGCATAACTTCGTTGCCATGCTGATAAGGCACAGCACTTTGTGTTAAAACAAAACTAACAGGCTGTTGTGAAACTTGGCTGAGTTGACTAATTTTATTCAATTGCGCTGTATTGAGTTGTGGAGTCGGGAATTGCCCCACATTTAATGTAATTACTTTTTTGGCAACATAGCGATTTTTCAGTGATTCTAGAATAAAAGCATTGGTTCCACTTGGAATACCTAATTTTACTTCTGGAATTGCACTTAGAATTTTTTTAAATAAGAAACCTTGGGGCTGATTTAAATCACCCCATTGAGTAAGCGTGACCAATGTTTTGTTATTGCCCAAACTAAACCATTCAAATTTACCCACACCATAGGGAATAGGTGCATCAATCACCAGGGTTGAAATACTATTTTGACCAATCTGATGTTGTAAGGTCACATCCTCATTAAAATTTAAAACAGGTATCGGGGTTGGAATAGAAATCTTGTATTTGACTTGGCTGATATTTGCTTTTTGTTCTAAGATTTTGGCAGATTTCAACGTCGGAAATAAACCGACATATTGGCTGTAATTGGTCAGTATTTTTGCAACTTCTTGTGTGCTAATTGGTAAGACAATGGCTGAACTGGTGAATTTAGCGAGCGGTTGTGGATTACTTTTGAGTGTGGGAAGAGAGGTTTTTGTTGCACCATGCGAATAAATAAAAATATCGTCTTGAGCCAAATTAGCCAGTTGTTGAGGATTATTTTGGAAAGGTTGTAAACTACTTGGAATATTATCGGTCCAAGTGATCATTTGGGCAAAGCCTTGAGTGTTTATACCAATCAATAAAAATAAAGCAAAAGAAAAGTTATTCATCACAATCCCTATCGTTTTTATTTGTGTGATCCATGAGGTTTCGTTTTAAGATGTTTTCACTTTGAAAGAAAGTGCTGTTGTGTAAAGTGTGATGAAAAGCATCAATTTGCTAATTAATTTAGTGTAATATCTTGGCAACTTGTATATGAAATGTGTTGAATAATCTATGTCAGACAGCAAGCCTGCATTATCTTTACGTTATTATTTAACCTTAGAAGAGTCTCAAGATGGCTTTTCACTTGCCACATTTGGCAAAAAACAACTCACACAATTTTTAACACCTTTAGTGAGTATTGCAATTTTAATTTGGGGATTATATCTCGGCTTAGATGGTGTTGGTCGCTACTATGTGGCATTGGGTGCTTTCTTCTTGGTTTTACAAGCATTGATGCGCTATTGGTTTTTACCGATGATGTTTAAGCGTCAATTCATCAAGCATCAGTTTGGAAAAAGTGAGCAAGGAATAGAATTATTCCAAGATCATATGGAACTTTTTGCCAGTGGTCGCCCAAAACAAAGTTTTAATTACACAGATGTACAGCAGTTTGCAGTGGGGAAACTGACGTATATGATTGAATTAAAAAATCGTACAGTGATTATTGTACCGAAAAGTGCTTTTGATTCGACAACGGATCAAACTGTATTTGAAAATACATTTAAAAAGTAGCCTTTAATTTTTGTGTCTCAGTAAAATCAGAAGGGAAGATGATATGAATGCACGTCCATCAAAAATTGTCTGTGTCGGTCGTAGTTATGCAGCACATGCAGCAGAGCTCGGAAATGCTATTCCAGACTGTCCTGTGTTATTTATCAAACCGCCGAGTAGTTTGATTTCTTTGGAAGATGGTATTTCATGGAATCCTGAGTGGGGCAATTGTCACCATGAGTGTGAGTTTACTTTGCGTATCGGTCGGCCGTTAAAAGGCGAGACAGATCCACAAAAAGCATTAGCCGCGATTGATGCGGTGACTTTGGGTTTAGATTTAACTTTACGTGATCTGCAAGATGACTTAAAGAAAAAAGGACAGCCTTGGGAACGTTCTAAAGCATTTGATGGTTCGTGTGTTTTAGCCGATTGGGTAGATATAAAAGAAGTAAAAGCTTGGGATGCAGTCACTTTTGATTTTAAAGTAAATGATCAAATGCGTCAGCAAGGTGATACCTCATTACTCATTTTTAATATTGGTTATTTACTTGCAGATATTAGCCAAGTTTTTTCTTTAGAAGTGGGCGATGTGATCATGACAGGCACACCAGCGGGTGTGGCAGCTTTAAGTGCAGGGGATCAACTGAGCATGACTTTACATGGTCAAACTCAAGATTTTGTATGGAAAACTTTTGTGAAATAAGTTTTAAGAAAATCTAAACTAATTTTAACGAATGGGCTAAATTGTGAAATTTAGTTCATTTTTTATGCCTGTTTTTTAGAAGTAATTAATAATTGAGTCAATTTATTAGAAATGTAACTAATTGTTATTTGTTAAATTGATTCATTTGTATTGGATGGATCAATATTTGTGATATTGTGTGGTTTCTTTGTGAGTATTTTTTATTCTATGGAGAGGTGCTAGGTATTAAAAACCCTATTCATTTTTATCTCTTCAGCTCATATTTCTAAAGCATCCTAATTAAAAAGATAGTGTCTATCTCTAGAATTATGGTTCTACGTTATTGTTGTTTTAACTCAAATAATGATTCTTTATAGAATCATAATATTTATTAGACCTATCAAAAGCAGGAGCTTTTTTACAGAACTCAAAACTAATGGAGATCGCAATGACTCGAATTGCAATTATCGGAGCTGGCCCAAGCGGTATGGCTCAATTAAGGGCATTTCAATCAGCAAAGGCCAAAGGTCAACAAGTTCCAGAAATTGTATGTTTCGAAAAACAAAACGATTGGGGCGGTTTATGGAATTACACTTGGCGTACAGGTGTAGATCAACATGGAAATCCAGTACATGGCAGTATGTATCGCTACTTATGGTCAAATGGTCCAAAAGAAGCACTAGAGTTTGCTGATTATACGTTTGATGAGCATTTTAAAAAGCCCATCGCATCTTATCCTCCACGCGCAGTACTTTGGGATTATATTAAAGGTCGTGTGGAAAAAGCAGGGGTGAAAGACCAAGTACGCTTTAATACGACTGTTAATAATGTTGAATTCAGTACAGACAGTCAAAAATTTAAGGTCACTGTGCATGATCATTCTCAGGATCAGGCTTATGAAGAGCAATTTGATTATGTAATTGTGGCTTCAGGCCATTTCTCTACACCGAACGTCCCTGAGTTTGAAGGCTTTAATATTTTTAATGGTCGAATTTTACACGCACATGATTTTCGTGATGCAGTGCAATTTAAAGATAAAAATATTCTAATTATCGGAAGTAGCTATTCTGCTGAAGATGTGGGTTCTCAGTGCTATAAATATGGCGCAAAGCAAATTTATAGCTGTTATCGCAGTCAGCCGATGGGCTATAAATGGCCTAAAAATTGGACTGAAAAACAACAGTTACTCCATGTAGATGAAAATACCGCTTATTTTGCAGATGGTAGTTTTGCCAAAATTGATGCCATTATTTTATGTACAGGTTATTTGCATCATTTCCCATATATGGCAGAGGATTTATGCCTAAAAACCCATAACTGTTTATATCCAGAAGGTTTATATAAGGGGGTAGTTTGGGAGAAAAATCCAAGACTCTTTTATTTGGGTATGCAAGATCAATGGTATACCTTCAATATGTTTGATGCCCAAGCATGGTATGTGAGAGATATTATCCTACAACAGCAGGTATTGCCTTCCCAAGCTGAAATGCACCAACATACACAGCAATGGGTTGAGAAAGAAAAAAATCTAAAAAATACGGAGCAAATGATTAAGTTTCAAGGAGCGTATATTCAGAAATTAATCGCTGAAACAGATTACCCAAGTTTCAATATTGATGCAGTTAATGATATTTTTATGCAGTGGAAAAAGCATAAGAAAGAAAATATTATGGGTTTTAGAGATAAAACATATCGTTCTGTGATGACAGGTAAAATGGCGAAACCTCATCATACTGCATGGTTGCACGCACTTGATGATTCTTTGGAAAGCTATTTAGACAATGAAAATCATGAGCCCAAAGCAATGTAAGTTATGCTGAATAGCTTTGGCTAAAAAAGACCTAAATTTTAGGTCTTTTTTATTCTTGTTTAATCTTAATTCGCCGTTTGAATAGACAGTTCTTGTGCATCTTGCTTGTCTAAATTCACAGTTTGAAGGGGGCTTGTTTGTATAATTTGCACTGGAATAAACCGAACTTGTAGATAAGATGGATGTCCCTTTCTATCTTTTGCGAGTTGAGTATTGATCTTTTCAATCTCTGAAGACATGGGTGGGGTATCACCACGAATACTGGTACGAACGATGGTAAAGTTTTCACGCTGATCAAACTGTATAGTGTCGATCACATTATTATTGATATTTAGATTCTGACTGATCTGTTGCTTAATTTGCGTTTCATAAAGTTGCTTTTGAACAGATTGCATGAGATTTAAAGACAAATAAATTGCCAATATCAATAGAATAATCAAACTAATACTATTTCGTTTAAAAAACCCCCACAGGCTATTAACGTCTTCATCCGAACCTCGTCTAAAGCCTGCAATCCACAAAACCAAAGAAGAACTGACTTGTATGGCAACCATATTGGTAAATGCTAATAGAAAGGCATTTGCTGAATTTTGGAATTGCCCATGTGCAAGTAAAATACCGCTTGCAACAAGTGGAGGGACTAGAGCGGTAGCAACAGCAACCCCTACTACAGCAACAGATAAGCGTGGCGAAACTGCAGAAAAAGCACCCGCAGCACCACCTGCCAAAGCAATCATTAAATCAATTGCCGTTGGTTTTGTTCGCGCTAAAATTTCATTGGTCATGGGAAGGTCGAAATGGATGAAGCCCATGATCATGCCAATGGCATAAATCATAATCACACCCAAAACTAAAGTTTTTAATGCGGTGCGTAGTAAAAGCCAACGAGCATCTATTAATGCCAATGCAATGCCTGAAATTGGACCCAGCATCATGGCAACAAGCATTGCACCAATCACCACCGCCGTAGAATCACTTAATAAGCCATAACCTGCAATAATGGCAGCCAATGCATTCATAATAAAAAATGTTTTACTGGGCAGCGCATCAGCCTGAATATTTAATCGGACTTGTTTATGGTCAATTTTTCTTGAATTTTCTCTTAAGGCTTGTTTGTATCTTAGCTTTTCTTTTAATCGCTCATATTTATTTTGATCAGGATTGTGCTCATCAATAATAATGGTCGGAACATCTTGTTCTTTCTTTTTCATTATTTTCTCAATGAGGCTAGTTTTTATTTGATGGTTAAATTATAGCAAGTTTTATGAGAACTTTTGTATAAGTGTTTATAAGCGCTTTATTTTTCTATTTCCATTGGCTTTTATATTGGGGCAAGCTGAAATTCATTGGACTCATATTGCGATTGGGAGCTTAGTTTTCCATACGCTGATCATGTCATTTATGAGCTTAATGCTGTAGTTTTGGTTATTCTGCAGTGATCTTTCGAACCATTTCGGTGTATCCTCTTTTTTAACACCCATTTTGGGTATGTTTTTTGGTGTAATTTTTGAAACGAAAGCATCGAAATGAATTTTATGATTAGAACAGCTTTGGTCATGCTGTGCGTTTTCGTTGTGAGTATGCAAAGTTGGATAACACGAAAGTTGGATCATGCACACTTTATTGAATAAACCCACCTTAATCGGCTTATCTTCTATTTTAATTTGGGCAAGCCTCGTTGCTGTTGTAAAACTCATTAGTGAAGCATTGAGTCCAATTTCAGCCATCGCATTAATTTATAGTTTTAGTGCAGTCAGTATTTTAGCTTTAAATGGTTGGCCTAAAATCCAGTCTATGCCGAAAGCCTATGTATGGGGTTGTGGGCTGTTATTTATTCTATATGAAATATTGTTCCTTAGTTCAGTGGCCTTGTCACATAATCATGAACAAGTCCTCATCATTGCCATGATTAACTATTTATGGCCACCATTAACGATTATTTTTTCAATTTTTGCTCAGCAACTGCATTATCGTTATAGCGTGATCATCGGGTTTGTCTTGTCTATTTTGGGTTTAATGTTGGTTGTAAATCCCAATATTTTTGATTTACAGCATTTTGGGAAAGTTTTACAGCAGAATCCGCTTGCCTATAGTTTGGCATTTATCGGGGCATTGCTATGGCCTTGTTATAGCGTATTAACCAAAAAATATGCCCAAGGACACAATGCTGTTCCATTATTTTTTACTATCACAGCAATTGCTTTGTGGATGATTCATTTTATTTTGCATGAACCTTTTATTTTTCCGACACTCAAGTTATGGGGAATGATTGTAATCGCAGGTAGTTTAGTTGGCATTGCTTATAGTAATTGGAATCAGAGCCTACAATTTGGCAATATGAAACTGCTGATTTTAGCGACCTATTTTATCCCCATTTTATCTTCAGACATGTCGATGCTGCTTTTAGATGTCAGTCCTGAGTTGAGCTTTTGGATGGGAACAATATTGGTCTCAATTGGTGCATTGATTTGCTGGAAAAGCACTTCAGAAAATATTTGAATTTGATCTTCCTCTCTTTGATGGTTTTCCAAAGAGAGGTGTTTTGTATTAGATACCAAAATATAAAAAGACAAATTTAAGCATCGGCCAATTTTTATTTCTCTTCTAAAATAGTTGAAAGTGGAATAGAAAGTTTTGCCGCTAGAAAATCATCAGAATCTATGAGCGCAGGTCCAATACGTTGCATCCATACATCATCAGGATGAACATTTCCAACATCATCGCGTCGTGGTAATGGGTAAGGTAATAATTTGTAGAATGTCCAAAAATCAACAGTATCTAGATTACGGACTAATACATATTCGTTATTGTCAGTACGTCTCACTAAATTCTGCTTTTCTAACATCACCACATAACTTGGCCAACGACCAATTTCACCGCGTCCTAGAATATTTAAGGCTTCGGCATCTGTTACAGACTGCCCAACTTTTTGCTTTTTATAAAACAACTCTAAAATATCAAGCAACATTAAAACAGGTTGGCGAGTTTGAATTTTCCCTGTATGGAAGGCAGTCAGCGCATAACTAATTTCAACACCAAGCAGAACTACATTCCATGATAAAAAAATCCATAAAAGGAAAATAGGCACTGCGGCAAAAGCACCATAAATTAAAGTATAACTGGTGAAATTACTCATCACGAAACCAAATAAATTTTTGAGTAATTCAAAAATAATGGCACCAAATAAACCTGCAATAAAGGCTGCTTTTATGGGTACACTGCGGTTTGGAATAGTCCAATATAGAATAAAAAAACCTAAGACGGTGAGTGCGAAGGAAATTAACCAAAATAGAAAAGTACCATCAACCTGATAAGTGCCTGTGAAACTACTCAGTACATTCATAGATGCTAAGGTAGATGAGATGACGAATGCACTGCCAAGTAAAATAGGACCCAATGAAATAATGGTCCAGTAGCGCATAAAGCCAATAATTCCGTTGCGAGTTTCTTCTACACGCCAAATACGGTTAAAAACAGTCTCAATACTGGTTAACATCATGACTGTGGTAATAAACAGGAAGAGCACACCAATCACAGTCAGATTACTTGAGTTCTGAGTGAAAACGTTAAAGGCTTTATCAAAGGCAATACTGGTTTTTGGCAAAAAATTGCTGTAAATCATTTGTTGCAACTGCTGTCTAGCAGGTTCTAGCGCTTTAATGGATGAAATGATGACCAAGAAAACCGTAAGCATCGGAACAACGGCGAACAATGTTGTATAGGTCAAAGAGCCAGCTTGTTCGCGACAGCGATCTGCTTCAAAACGTTTTATGACAAAAAAAATAAATTGAAACCATGTTTTGTCATAAAAGGGCAGTTTCTTTAATAAATCCATCATAAATATAAAGTCTCTATTCTTTTATTGGTATTTCTTACGTTTTCAAACATTAGCTTAACCAAAAAATGGGAAAAATACCGTATAGTTTTCTTTTTTCATCATATTCATAACAATATGCACACTTACATTTTGGTTTTATATTACAGCAAATATGGTTCAACCAAAGAAATGGCACACTTGATTGCCAATGGTATTGAAAGTTCTGGCATGGCTGTCAAAATTCGTACGGTTCCCAATCTTTCAACCGTCGTTACACAAGCTGAGCCAAGTATCCCAGAACAGGGTGATATTTACTGTACTTTGGATGATTTAGCCAATTGCTCTGGTCTGGCTTTAGGCTCGCCAACTCGGTTTGGTAATATGGCATCAGAAATGAAGTATTTTTGGGATCAAACCACCAGTCTTTGGTTGAATGGTGCATTACACAATAAACCTGCTTGTGTATTTACCAGCTCAGGTTCAATGCATGGCGGTCAAGAAAGTACCTTATTAAGCATGCTACCGCCATTATTTCATCACGGTATGATGATGATGGGTTTAACCAATGCCAATCCTGCTTTGTCCAATACTAAATCAGGGGGTACGCCGTATGGTGCGAGTCATGTGAGTGGCCCAAGGCATGACTTGGGCTTAAGCCAAGATGAAAAATCGCTATGTACAGAGCAAGGCAAACGCTTAGGGGAAATCGCCAAAAAGCTTTTAAATGTTTAGAGATTGACGTATTAAAGAAAGTTAGTATCGAATACTAACTTTCTTACTTAGATGAAAAAATAGTGCCGCTAAGTAATGACAAGTTTTTTATTTTTTTAAGAAGAAATAAAAGGTGTCATATAAAAAACTTTGCTCTTTAAGCTTTTTCTTTAAATCGGTGTTTGCACTTTAAACATTGGTAATCTAAGAAAAGATTCTGATCTACAATTTCACCTGCTTTTTTACCAAAGCGATGCCCTAAAAATCCACCTGTAATTCCAACACTAATCGCACCAACAAAAGTTCCGACTGTCCCGCCCATAATTACACCTAAAGGTCCTGCTATGGTTCCAATGGCAGCGCCAATGGATGCTCCAGTTGCAGCACCACCAACAGTCCCTGCTGTTGTCCCTGCTGCAGAGAGTAAAACCCCCCCTGTTTTTTGAAGCAATTGTTCATGGTCACGTTTTTCAACATCAGTAGAACCACATTTTGGGCAGGTTACTGTTATTTCATCAGTCATTGATTTTTACTCATACAAGACAAAGTCCTTTTGTGCTTCGTCAGATTTATTATGTTGAAAAGATTACAACTTATGCAGATTTTAGCTTATTCAGATGAAAAGTATTTAGCTTGCTTGTAACGATGTAAATGGAACAAATATTATCGTCAGAATAGCATTAAAATCTCAAAGCAAATTGGTTCTGTATGATGCTGAAGTTAGCTAAGATGACGAACGTAAATCTCGCATTAAACTTTCTTGAGTGACGCTACAGACGAGTTTGCCACCTTGCCACATACGACCAAAATTAAGCCCTCTAGATTGGCTTGAAACCGTGGCATGCATATCATAAAGCAGCCATTCATCGACTTTAAAATCATGATGGAAATAAATTGAATGATCTAGGCTGGCACTTCTGACATCACCTATTGCATAACTCACGCCGTGCGGTCTTAGAGATGTCGTCAATAGATTATAGTCGGAATAATAGGCGGCGATGGCTTGATGCATCATCCTCGAATTTAACTCATCAGGAATTGTTTCAAATGTTTGAAAATATTCCGCATAATTTGTTTCGCCTTTCACTGGCTTGAATGGATTAAAGGGTTGTACAGGATGTATTTTAATATTGAATTGTCGCATAACAATAGAACGCATAAATTCAGGAATATCTTCACTGATCATTTGTTTATGTTGTTGTTCTGATATTAATTCTTCAGGTGAAGGATAGTTAGGTTCGATGGTTTGATAATTTAAGCCATCTTCTGGAATAGCAAAGGAGATGAGCGCTGAAAAAATAACGAGACCTTCTTGCAAAGCATGTACTTGGCGAGTGGCGAAGCTTTTACCATCTCTTAAATTTTCGACTTTGAATAAAATGGGTAAATCTGTTCGGCCACTTCGAATAAAATAAGCATGTAAGGAATGCGCAGGGCGATCTGTGGTTTTTGAGGCGGCAATGAGTGCTTGTCCTAAGATTTGCCCACCAAATAAATGTGAGCCAAACAAGCGTGTATTCTGTCCTTGAAATAGATAATCATCCAACTGTTGTACATTCAGTAGATCAACTAATTTTTGTGTGATTGATCCCATCCATTATTTACCTAAGTGATATATTTATTAAAACAATATAGCGGAGGGGGTGCTTAAAATGAATGGTCAAAAAGATCCTATCATGACCTAAAGAGTATAAAAAAGAGCGCGAATGCGCTCAATTTTATAAAGTAACTGATGTTCAGAATTATTCTTGAACAAAGGTCACTGTACCATTCGCAAGTGATTCAACACGAGCCAATGATTCAACATGGTAGCCTTTATCTAACAATAATTGGCGACCTGGTTGGAATGATTTTTCAATCACGATGCCAATGCCAACAACTTCTGCATCAGCTTGGTGAATCAAATCTGCAAGACCTAAAGCGGCTTGACCATTGGCAAGAAAATCATCAATCACCAAAACTTTATCGTTTGCAGAGATGTGTTTCTTTGAAATCGCAATGGTGCTTTCAATCTGTTTGGTAAAAGAGAATACTTTAGAACGGTATAAATCATCTTTTAACGTCAAAGATTGGTATTTGCGTGCAAAAATAACAGGCACACCAAGTTCTAAACCTGCCATGACCGCAGGAGCAATACCAGATGCTTCAATGGTAATGATTTTAGTGATACCCGCATCTTTAAAAAGACGCGCAAATTCTTGACCAATCAGTTGCATCATTACAGGATCAATTTGATGGTTCAGAAAAGAATCGACTTTCAGAACTTGATCAGATAGAACGATACCTTCAGCTAAGATTTTCTGTTCTAGTGCATGCACGGGGAGAATCCTCTAGGGGCAAGGTGCTTTTTCAAGCAAAGACGTATTTTAAAAAGCACCAAAAAAAATGCAAGTCGAATTTGCTTAAAAGTTGATATTTCGTCTAATTCTTATATCCAGTGAGCAATAAACTGTACGAAGTGTTGCCATCTTGGTGGGTCATCTTCACTGGCAGGTAGTCAAGCTTAGGTGCTAGCCAGAAAGTTGAATTCTTATCATTGTTATCATGCTTCATGACAACTTTGATGGTATCAAAGGTACCGTAACTGGTTTTTACACTTTCAGTGCCTTGTTTTACAAATTGATGAGTATCAATTCCTTTGGCATCTGCAATTAAATAACTTGATTTTAATCCTGAAGATTTGAGGTCTTCACGCACTTGTAACTCAGCATTCAGTTCATCCAAAACACCTGCTTTCCAAGCAAAAGAACGTTCTTTGTCTTTTTTCTTGGTATTGATCATTTTTGTATTTGGATTGAAATTAATCGTCATCGTATCGTTATGCACTAAAATTTTACTGGTACGACTAAAATTACTCGAACTGATTTGACCATTATTCAATGTAAAACGACTGGTTTCAGTCGCTGATGCAATTGCAGCCGCTTTAGCAGCAAACACATAAGACCAAGTATTACCACTTTTGCTTAAGGTGCGAGTAGCCGTGCCCATATTTTTACCGTTATAACCAAATTGGTAACTTGCTTGGAATGGGCTCATGGCAAGAGCATGACTAGAAAACCCAGTAAATAATAGGGCAGTGGATAAGCCTGTCGCCATACTCAATGTTTTAAAAATAGTTGTTGCCATCAGTTAAAATCCTCTGCAATTAGAGTTGCGTTATTCGCTATGAATATATTATGCAACTCAATTGAGTAGAAAAGTTCAATTTTGCTGATGGAACTGTATATTTATGTATAAAATTTGAGTTGATATACTCTAAACGAAATTGAAAGAACCAAAGAAAAGCTTTTATTAGCTTTCCTTTTGTTGAATCGGTGTGACTTCAGATTCTTCAATATCGTCTTTATCATCCCAATCATCAATACTGTTCACTTTGCTGAATAATGCAGTGACATTCACATTACCCATGACGATCAGTTCAGTTTCACGTAATTCAGCATGGTTAACATGAACTTTATTTAACGTATCCATAATCGACCGGCTTTTTCCTAACCAACGATTGAGATCTAAATGTAAAAGTTCATCTTTGACTTTTACCACTTCAAATTTTTCTAAGATCATACCCAATGGATCTTTGCGTAATACTTTTTGATAGAAAAATAAGGCAGCGTTCACGCCCATTTTCATCCAAACTTTAGGATAGCTTGCTTCAATCACTTGGGTATTACTGATTTGTTCGAAAACAATTAGTTGCATATCTTTATTAAATTCCATTTGCACTAATTTTAGATCGACAGATAAAACCAAATGCATGCCTTTCACGTTTAATGTGGCATAAAGCCGTAACCAATCGTCATGCAAATCGGCATGTAAATCTTCTAAAATTGCAACATTGTCTGTCACAAAGCGTTTAAAGGTCGCATTTAAAAAAACTTGAGAAACAGGGAACTCACGCTCTTCTTCTATAAAGTCGCCAGCTTTTTGATAGAGTCGCTGAATACGGTTGGCAATAGTGGAAAGCAAAGAAGGCATAAGTATTGTCCCGAATAATCTTGATTTTATAAGGTGTAATCTTGTCGATTTGTTTAAAAAATTCCAGTTCAACGATTGCAGTTTAGCAAAAATCCATGCACCATTTTTACAGATTTGAGATAATGGTTTAAATTTACACAAGTTGATCACAAAAAATGTGTAAAACGTAAGAATAAACCTATTTTAAAGGTTTTTTATATTTATGGAATGGGATGTTTTATCGGTTTGATATCATGATAAAAAATATAGTTCATTATCCAAAGCAATTCATTCATTGGTGGCAAGATCCACTGTTTATTGGTGCAGTTTCTACTGCCGCGATTTTGCATGTGATTTTTTTATCCTTACAATTTACTATGCCTCAGGAAAGTGACTCGACCAGCGAAGAAATTGCAGTCAGCATTCGACCAAGCACAGAAAAAGTGAAAGACGCAGATTTTTTAGCGCAGGCAGATCAACAAGGTTCTGGCATCTTTCGCGAAACGCATCGTATGTCGAGTGACATGCCTGCCCAAGCGGAAGACTTAAGTGCAGGGGAGCAGCAATTACAAGCATTAGAAAAAGTTCAACAAAAGCGTGAGTTGAATTTTGACGAAAAAGTATTGATGACCGTGTTGAGCTGGCAGAAGCAAGCTGAACAAAATGAACGTAAAAAAGCCATGGATGAAATGCAAAGTCAGTTTCAAGCCAAGGCTGCTATGGTTGCAAGTTTAGAAGCGCAATATTTACAAAAACAACAAAACTTTAGCCGTCAGCAAAAGATTAAAACTTTAGATGGTATTCAAGCCAAGCAAGATGCCTCTGCTGGATATTTAGATAAATTTCGTGAGAAAGTCGAAATATATGGTAATCGTTTTTATCCAGAATTGGCAAAGCAACAACGGCTTTCTGGTGAAGTGCGTTTAATGGTGATTTTAAATGCAGAAGGTGGAATACGTGCTATTCGTTTGCTGGAAAGTTCAGGCAATCCCATGTTGGATGAAGCAGCCAAAGCTTCTGTACGTAAAGGTGCGCCGTTTGGACGTTTTGATGCAAAGATGAAAGATATTTCTGAGCTACGTATTATTCGGACATGGCGCTTTGATCCCGCAGAAGCGGAATTTGAAGTTCGTTAATAGTGAGATGACTTTCGATAAAATAATGATGAAATAAGCGCTTTAATCTCTTCTTTATTTTTTAATAAAAGTTTGCTTGAATTCTGTGCAAAAAGGCGTAATATTTCTATCCGCAGTGACGAACTGTGGATAGAAATGACAAGCTTAAAGGTGAGGAAAATGGCGAAGAAAATAGCAAAGCCAGAAATGGTGTTGAATAACTTTGTGGCAAAACACATGCATGAAGTCAACAAAAGCCAAGTGTTTGTGGATCGAAAGAAAGATGCAAAACGTGGTTATAGCAAACATAAGCAAGGGCGATATTCCGAAGAATACCGCCCTTTTTTATACTGCTAATTTTCTTAATTTTTTTACTTAAAATAAGGCTTAATTTAAAGAGCCATCATTCGATTTGATTTCACCATATCTGCTAAACCATGATGTTTAAAGTAATACTCCATCCAGCTTTTCACCATCAATGGATTATTCATTTTCATGACTTCTTCCAATAGAGTCTGTGCATCTGCCATTGATACATGACAAATTGCTTTACGCACTCTTAAAATATTACTTGAACTCATCGATAGGGTATTAAAGCCCATCGCCATCAATAAAATTGCCGAGAGTGGATCACCCGCCATTTCACCACAAATACTGACGGGTTTATCATACTTATGACATTCTTGCACCACACGGCTTAAAGCAATCAATACTGACGGATGGAAATGCGAATAAATACTAGATACACGTGGATTATTACGATCTACCGCCAATAAATATTGAATCAAGTCATTTGAACCGACTGAAAAGAAATCCACTAATTCTGCAAATTCACCAATTTGTAAAAGTACACTCGGTACTTCAATCATGATGCCAATTTTAGGTTTATTGATCTTGACTTGTTCTTCTTCCTGCACGGCAATCCAGTCACGTTCAAGTAAGTAAAGTGCTTCTTCCACTTCACTGACACTGGTCACCATCGGTAATAAAATATGAAGATTATTTAATCCGATACTGGCTTTGAGCATTGCACGAATCTGTGAAGAAAAAATTTCAGGATGATCCAGTGTAAAGCGAATTCCACGCCATCCTAAAGCAGAGTTTTCTTCATCAATTTGGAAATAAGGCAGATCTTTGTCTGCACCAATATCCAAGGTACGCATGACCACTGGTTTATTGGCAAAATGGCTGAGCTGTTGACGGTAGATGGCACGTTGTTCTTCTTCACCAGGGAAACGTTCACGTAACATAAACGGAATCTCTGAGCGATATAAACCAACACCTTTCGCGCCACGTTGTACACCACGAACTACATCAATCATTAAGCCCGTATTCACATAGAGTTTGACCGTTACACCATCTGGAGTAATGGTCTCTTTGGTTTCATACTGCTTTAAATCTTTAGCAATTTGCTCTTCTTCTTTTTGAATTTCTTTATAGCGTTGACGCAAACGACGAGGTGGGTTAATAAAAACACGCCCTTGATACGCATCAACAATCATTTCAACATCATCAAGAGTGTTTACAGGCAACTCAGTGACACCAACTACGGTTGGAATCCCGAGTGCACGAGCAACAATCACCATGTGTGAATTGGCAGCACCTTCAGTCGTAACAATAGCTGCAATTTTATCTACAGGGAGTTCAACCAATGCTGCAGTACTAATTTCTTCTCCTATGAGAATACTTTCAGCAGTGAGTTCACGATGACTTGAATCTGCCTCTTGGAGTGAGGCAAGAATACGGCGTCCTAAATCTTTAAGATCGGAAACACGCTCACGTAAATAGTCATCTTCCATTTGTGCAAAGAGTGCTACATGGCGATCAATGACATGTTTGACTGAGCCTTGTGCCCAATTACCATCTAAAATAAGTTCTTTAATTTCAGCAGGAAGGGCATTTTCATCCAACATACGTAAGAAGACGCTGAATAAAGCACGTTCTTCAGACATGAGTGAATCTTGCATTTTTTCATCAAGTGATTTGATTTCTGCTCGAACAGATTCAATTGCTTGATCAAGCAATTTGAGTTCTTCACTAATGTCATCTGCATCACGATCTGGTACTGCTGCCAAATCTGCTGCTGGATAAAGAATGATGGCGCGGCCTAAAGCAACACCGCCTGCGCCTGATGAGCCTTGGAAGGTTTTATAGGTTGGGGAATTACCAGGTTTACGAAACACATCAATATTCCCCACCGCATGCGCATGCGCAATTACACCTGAAAGCTGAGCACATAAAGTTACTAAAAAAGATTCAGCAACTTCACTAAAGTCTTGTGGTTCTTGGTTTTGTACAACCAAAACACCCATTACTTTTCGGCGATACATGACTGGAACGCCAAGGAAGGAATTGTAAATTTCTTCCCCAGTTTCAGGGAAATAGGCAAAACGTTCATGTTTAAAGGCATTGTCTAAATTGACAATTTCTTCACGTTGCCCAACCAAGCCAACTAAACCTTCACCAAGTTGAAGTGAAACATTACCAACAGACTCAGGGTTTAAACCTTTGGTTGCCATTAACACATAACGTTGATTACGTTCATCTAATAAATAAACAGAGCAGACATCCACATGCATGGCTTCAGAAACCTGACTGACCATGATCTCTAATGAATCATGCAAACTGACCGAAGCATTGATCTCTTGAACAATGCGTCTTAAGGTGTCTAGTTGCATGTTCGACATGGAAGTGTGCTCCTCAATTTAAATTAAAAAGTGTTAAAGGATTATTTATAACAGCACTATTTTGAAAAATCATTCACATTTTTGAAGAATTTTCAGATGATTGCCGTGGTAAGTGCATACACAGTTCCAACATGGCTTTACGGTAAACGTCACGTTTGAAATTCACCACTTGTCCAAGTGGATACCAATAACTGACCCATTGCCATTGATCAAACTCTGGCGGATCAGAAAGATTCAACTGAATATTTTTCGTTGAACCAATGAGCTTTAATAAAAACCATTTCTGTTTTTGCCCAATACAAATCGGATCTGAATCAGATCTGATGTATCGAAGCGGCAAACGATAATGCAACCAACCTTCGGTCTGCGCAATTATTTGGACATGTTCAGGTAATAACCCGACTTCTTCTCGTAGTTCTCTGAAAAGCGCCTGTTCAGGAGTTTCTCCAAACTGGATCCCCCCTTGAGGAAATTGCCATGCATTGTGACCAATGCGCTTTGCCCATAAAACTTGCCCAATATCATTTGCCAAAATGATCCCGACATTCGGTCGGAAACCTTCTGAGTCGATCATTTGGCTACCTAAAAATTGTGAATTTCATTAACTTTGTATATGGGGACGTTCACTTTTTACGTCCAACTCGACAAAGTCAAAGTAATAATGTTTTAAAATTGCTATGATCTTAACGAATTTCTATCCATTAGCGGTGATAGATTTACATTTTTTTTCTTAAATTTCAGTTTGAACGAGAATTTTTATGAAATTGGCGTTATTTGATCTAGATCACACCTTGTTAAACACCGACTCTGACCACTCATGGGGCGAGTTTTTAGTGAATGAAGGCTTGGTTGATCCGATCCATCATCGTCAAATGAATGACAAGTTTTATGAAGATTATAAATCAGGACAATTAGATCCAATTGCTTATAATGAGTTTGTATTTGAGTTTTTAACGCAACATGATAATAATTATCTTGCTGAGTTACATGAACTATTTATGAAAAAGGTGATTCGTGCCCAAATGCGCCCCGAAGGCTTTAAAGCGATTCAAAAGCATAAAGATGCAGGGCATGAAATTGTGGGTATCACTGCAACATCTGACTTTATTACTGCACCAATTTTTCGTGAATTTGGGATTACTGAAATTATTGCCACCAATGCAGAAGTTAAAAATGGGCAATACACAGGTAAGGTTTTAGGCTTGCCATGTTTTCAACAAGGTAAATTGGTACGTTTAGAGCAATGGTTAGCGGGTCGTACTGTTTCTGAGTCTTGGGCATATTCAGATTCTATTAATGATCGTTTTTTATTGGAATATGCAGATCAGGCGATAGCCGTGAATCCTGATGATCGTTTAGAAGTTTTAGCGAAAGAGCAGGCTTGGGACATTCAAGATTGGTCAATTTGATCTAATCATTTTTAGATACTTGATGAATGACAGCGCTTAGGTGCTGTTTTTTATATTGGATATTTATAAATATCATTTCTTTGTAGTTTTTTATAAAAATGAATGATTTGAACTTCACTTTTGCTCATAAAGTGCTATGTTTAAAGATAAGAATGATAAATGATGGGGAAAAGTAATGAATGGTGTACGTCCAAGAATGACCAATTTATTTGAACAATTAGGTCTAGATTCAAGTGAAGAAGCGATTGCAAAATTTATTGAAAGCCATCAATTAAGTGCGGATACATTAATCACGCATGCGAGTTATTGGACAGAGGCACAACGCCAGTTTTTAGCAGAAAAAATAAAGTCTGATGGTGAGTGGGCAATTATTGTCGATCAACTGAATGAATCTTTACACGAGGATTCAGTGAAGTAGTTCTAATGTTATTAGTTACTATGAAAACAGTGTCTTAGGATGCTGTTTTCTTATATAAGTATTAAAAATAATCTCATTAAATATAAAAGAATGATACAAAAAAAGGGATAATAATATGAATCAAAATGAAACTGTATTTCCACCACCATTTCCTCGAGTAGAAAGTACATCATCAGAATCTACAAAAGAAAAATATTACGAGGCATTCATTGGTGAAAAATATCAGCCTTATTATAAAGAAAAATTTCAAGGCTTAGAGGCTACTAAGCCAAAAGGTGGATTTAATATTGCAGCATTTTTCCTAGGCGCAGTATGGTTATTTTACCGTAAAATGTACGCTTATGGTTTTATGTATATCGGTTTTATCTTTATTTCAGGCGTTATTACGACGATGTTTGAGATGTCCGAATCTATAGATCGTGGTATTTCTATTGGACTTGCTGTTGCCATGGGATTTGGTGGGAATGGTTTGTATAAAGATTTTATTGATAAAAAGTTAAATGCTCAGAATATGACGATATCCGAAGTGGAAAAACAAGGTGGTACGAATCCTACCGCTGCTTGGTCTCTATTGTTGATTGCTATAGCACTTCTTAGTCTAGGAATTTTTTTAGAAGGATAAAGTATTAATTCCAAATAATCATGGCTGATTATTTGGAATTTTATTATTTTCTTTACTTCATCATCTCAATCAGTTCTTGTACCGCTCTAGATTGAGTCCGTGCAGGATGCCACACCATACCTAATTTACGATTCATTTCCACTTTAATATCGAGTTGTTGTAAGTCTGGATTGATCAGTGTCTTAGGCAAAACAGACCAGCCTAAACCGATTGAAGCCAACATACGAATAGATTCAAGTGGATTGTTACTCATCGTAATTTTAGGTTTGAGACCCTGTTTTTCAAATTCATCTAAAGTGATTTGACTAGTATAGGTTTGAGCAGCAGGAAGCAAACTTGGGTAAGAAATGAGATCTTCAAGTTTTAAGTTTTTTTGCTGAGCCAAAGGATGAAATGGAGCGGCTACAAAAACCAAAGGATCATTCCAAATAGTGACGTAATTTAGACGGTCATCTCCTTGTGGAGGTAAGGTTAAAAAAGCCAATTCTAAATCACCTGCAATCACTTGCTCATGTGCTTGTTCCGAGTCAACAAAATGCACATCAAGTTTGACATTGGGAAATTGTTGAACGTAACTTTTTAAATGGTTAGGCAAATGATGTAAACCAATATGATGACTTGTCCCAATTTTTAGCTTACCGCGAACCTCACTTTGTTCATGGCTTAAAGTATGATGGATATCCCCTAATTCATTCAGCCAGTTTTTAACTTTGGGTAACAGTGAATGTGCTGCATGAGTCGCTTGTACACCACGACCTGCAGATTCAAATAGTTTGACCCCAAAATAATCTTCTAAACTATGTATACGCTTGGTGACAGCAGGTTGGGTAATAAACAATAGTTCAGCTGCCATGGAAATAGATCCAGTTTCCATTACTCTAACAAATGCTTCAAAGGCAGCAAGGTTCATTTTAACTCCATCCATAAAGAATTTTTATGCGTATTTTATTATTCAGAAGTTTTAAGAATTAATCAAAATAAAAGTGTTACAAATTCAAACTTAATGTCGAAAATTGAAATATATTTAAAAAATTACACATTTATCTTTGTGGCACGAGGGAGAATTAAGCTAGTTTAGACATCAATAAAAGTAAAAAATAAAAAGGTTATTATTTGGTTCAACAAGATCACTTTCATCAGAATCCTCATACTTTGCCTCGTTATGCTTATACCGTATCTTGGGCGCGATTTTTTAAAATTGCAGTATCGAGTGGTTTCGTTGTTCTGCTGCTGACTTACTTTTTTCAATCACTGCTATTTTTATTTTGGGATTGGTTTCTTGTTTTTACGATATGGGCAATCTTGCGTTATAGAAAAATAAAAACAATGAATAGCCTCGAGGCATTTAAAATACCAGATGAAATTTGGACTGAGTTTAGAAAACAAAATCCTCAGATTCGTATAATAGATCAGAACCCAATAGAAGAAGCTTTTAAGGATTATTTGGCATTACACCTGATTAAACGGCAAGCTTATGCGATGCCTTCGCATTCAGTCGATGCGTTATGGCATTTATTATTAGACACATTTCCTGAATTTTATCAGCGCATGTGCCAAAAGCTACTTGGGTTTGAGTTGATTCATCGAGCACATCTAAAAAAACCAAGTAAGGCTCAGAAGCAAGGGCAACAGTGGCAGTTGCTGAATACATGGCAAGCAAGTTGCCGTTTACATCATCTTGATCCTAAAAGTCCTCAAACTTTTCCTCGATTATTCCAAATCGATAAAACTACACAATGGAACAATGGTTTAGTCTTTAATATGCTCATGATTATGGCCCTTTATAATCAATTTGATAAACAGGATGCTAATAACACTTCTTCATGCTCTTCTTCCACATCATTGGGTTCAGCTAGTGATGGATTCTCAAGTGATACGAGTTCAAATAATTGTGGAGATGTTCACTCAAGTTCAGGTCATGGTAGCGATTCGGATTCGGATTCTGGTTCAGATTCATCATCTTCTTGCAGTAGTTGTAGCAGTTGTGGAGGCGGCGGTGGTGATTAACCCCTCCATCACGCAGCATGCCTATTAACCTTAGACATTTGTCGGCTGTATATTTTCAGTCGCTTTAATATCTTTTTTATTCCATACTTTTTCATGAAAGAAAAAAGCAAAAGCTTGAACAGTAGGTTCGAGTAAGCTTAAAGTAATCGCCATCCATAAATTTCCTGTGACAAAATAGGCCACAATCATTGCCACAGTAATGTGCATGAGGTAATAACTAAAGGTTTTCTTTAAGGTTCTTTGATTAGAGTTATAGAATTTTTGAATGCGTACCATGATGATCACCACTTTAATTTGAAATTATTTAAATGATAATCATTATTATTTGAAATGTAAAAGAGGAATTTGCTTTTATAACAATCGATTTTGTAAATAAAAAATGGGGCAATATGAAAATGAGGTATTAATCATTCTAAAAAGTTTTTGAACTAATAAAAATGATAAATTAGATTTATGTGAAATCACCGTTATAATCGATTTATTGAAAGAATTACCCAGTCCAGTGGAGCACATCGACATGGCAGGCGAAAACCAAAAAGCAAAAACAGAATCTGCAAAAACATTGTATGACAAATTGTGGGATGACCACTTAGTAAAACAACGAGATGATGGTTCAGCCTTACTTTATATAGACCGCCACTTATTACATGAAGTGACTTCTCCACAAGCATTTGAAGGCTTGCAACTTGCAGGTCGTCAACCTTGGCGTTTAAGCGCAAATATTGCGACACCTGACCATAACGTTCCGACCTCTAAGAAAGAACGTGCGGAAGGAATTGCAGGTATTGAAGATGAAACCTCAAGAATTCAAGTTCAAACTTTAGATGATAACTGTAAAACGTTTAATGTTGCACAGTTTGATATTAATGATATTCGTCAAGGGATTGCACATGTTGTGGGTCCTGAACAAGGTTTAACTTTACCAGGCATGACCGTTGTTTGTGGAGATTCACATACAGCAACACATGGTGCATTTGGCTGTTTGGCACATGGTATTGGTACATCTGAAGTTGAACATGTATTGGCAACTCAATGCTTAGTTCAAAAGAAAATGAAAAATATGTTGGTTCGTGTTGACGGTGTATTGGGTCAAGGCGTGACATCTAAAGATGTGGTTTTAGCGATTATTGGCAAAATTGGTACTGCGGGCGGTACGGGTCACGCCATTGAGTTTGGTGGTCAAGTTTTCCGTGATATGTCGATTGAAGGACGTATGACGGTATGTAACATGGCGATTGAAGCAGGTGCACGTGTTGGTATGGTCGCTGTCGATGATAAAACAATTGACTATGTAAAAGGACGTCCATACGCACCACAAGCTGAACAATGGGATACTGCAATCAGTTATTGGAATACTTTACATTCTGATGCAGATGCACATTTTGATACTGTTGTTGTGTTGCAAGGTGAAGAGATTGAACCGCAAGTGTCTTGGGGAACGTCGCCTGAAATGGTGATTCCTGTGACACAAGCTGTACCGACTTTAGAACAAGCAAAAGATGATGTACAACGTAATGATTGGACGCGTGCTTATCATTATATGGGCTTAGAAGCAGGTCAAGCTTTAGCTGATATTCAATTAGATCGTGTATTTATTGGTTCTTGCACCAATTCTCGAATCGAAGATATTCGTGCAGCGGCAGAAGTGATTAAAGGTCGTAAAGTTTCAGCATCAATTAAACAAGCGATGATTGTTCCAGGCTCAGGCTTAGTTAAGCAACAAGCAGAAGCTGAAGGCTTAGATAAGATTTTTGTAGAAGCTGGTTTTGAATGGCGTGAGCCGGGTTGTTCAATGTGTTTGGCAATGAATGCTGATAAATTACAACCGGGTGAGCATTGTGCATCAACGTCGAATCGTAACTTTGAAGGTCGTCAGGGCAATGGCGGACGTACGCATTTAGTGAGCCCAGCAATGGCAGCGGCAGCCGCAATTGCAGGTCATTTTGTTGATGTTCGTTCATTTTAATTGGCGCTCATAGGAGCATATTATGAAAGCTTATACCGTTGAACAAGGTATCGTTGCACCATTAGACCGTGCCAATGTGGATACAGATTTAATTATTCCAAAACAGTTTTTAAAATCAATTAAACGTACTGGTTTTGGTGATAATTTATTTGATGAGTTACGTTATTTGGATGAAGGTTATCCGGGACAAGACAATTCTATTCGCCCAATTAATCCAGATTTTATTTTAAATCAACCACGTTACAAAGGCGCGTCTGTATTACTTGCGCGTACAAACTTTGGTTGTGGCTCAAGCCGTGAACATGCGCCATGGGCTTTAGAAGAGTATGGCTTTCGTACTGTGATTGCACCCAGTTATGCAGACATTTTCTTTAATAATAGCTTTAAAAATGGGATGTTGCCTGTGATTTTAGCTGAAGAAATTGTTGAGCAACTTTTTAAAGAATGTACAAACAATGAAGGTTATCAATTAACCGTTGATTTAGAAGCGCAAGAAGTTCGTACACCCAAAGGTGAAGCTTTTAAATTTGAAGTTGACCCATTTCGTAAACATTGTTTGTTAAATGGTTTGGATGATATTGGCTTAACATTACAAGTGGCTGATGATATCCATGCATACGAAGAAAAAACTAAACAGGCTCGTCCTTGGGTTTTTCAAGATGTTCGAGCTTAAGTGATGATCATTTAAGCATGGCGTGAATACCCAACTCTTGCTAACATGTGCTGTATAATAATATAGAAATATGTTTACTCAGTGAGTGAGGTTGGGTCTGAACCATGATTAAGGTCTTTGGCTATAGCGTTTTTATTGGTTTATCTTTCATTCTGAGTGCATGTCAATCGACACAACACTTTGTGGATGCTTCACGTATCAAAGATGCTGAAAAGAAGCAATTTAGCCAAAATAATGTCCAAATTTATTGTTCTGGTGCGGAAAATTGTGAATTTGATCGGATGAATAACATCAAGATTGTGGATCAAAATTCACATCGGGTGAATTCAAAGGCGATTAAAAAAGGCTATGTCAAACTAACAGGTGACGCGCTCGATAAAAATGGGCTTTATTTGACTATTCCTGCACAACAATATGAAATGGTGATTCGTTTTTATCCCATTTCTCAACAGCATGCAGAAGTTTTTCATGTTATTCATCAATTTAAGCCGAATCAACGCTATACCTTTAAAATGTATCGTAAAAGATCACAAAGCTCAGGAAGCTTATTGAATGTATCTGCACCAACTCCATTGTGTGTAGATTTGATTCAAGAAAAGCGCACAATTCGCCGTTTTTGCCGCCCATATGATGTTGTGACAGGTGTGAGCGAATATGTGGAGCAAAAAATTTAATCTCACTCAGTAGCAGTGCTGCTGATCCTAAAAAATGGAAATACAAATGTCTAAACAAATTTTGATCTTGGCAGGTGATGGTATTGGTCCTGAGATCGTTGCTGCAGCAGAAAAAGTACTTACATGTGTCAATGAAAGATTCAATTTAGGTTTGACTTGGGAACAAGGTCTTTTAGGCGGTGCTGCGATTGATGCACATGGCGAACCATATCCAGCTGTGACTGCTGAACAAGCAAAAAAAGCCAATGCTATTCTTCTTGGTGCTGTGGGTGGTCCAAAATGGGATACGATCGAGCGTTCGATTCGCCCTGAACGTGGTCTATTAAAAATCCGTAGTGAATTGAATTTATTTGCAAATTTACGCCCAGCAATTTTATATCCACAATTGGCAGATGCTTCCAGCTTAAAGCCTGAAATTGTATCTGGATTAGATATTCTGATTGTACGTGAATTAACAGGTGGTATTTATTTCGGTCAACCACGTGGTATTCGTGAATTAGAAAATGGTGAAAAACAAGGTTTCAATACAGACGTATATTCAGAGTCTGAAATTAAGCGTATTGCCAAAGTTGCCTTTGAAATGGCAAATTTACGTGGTGGTAAAGTTTGTTCGGTTGATAAAGCCAACGTTCTTGAAGTGACTGAGCTTTGGAAACAAACCGTAACTGCATTAAAAGAAGAAAAATATCCAGAAATTAACTTATCCCACATGTATGTGGATAATGCTGCGATGCAATTGGTACGTGCACCTAAACAGTTTGACGTGATTGTAACGGGTAACTTGTTTGGCGATATCTTGTCTGATGAGGCTGCAATGTTGACAGGTTCAATTGGTATGTTGCCATCTGCATCATTAGATGAAAATGGTAAAGGCATGTATGAGCCTTGTCATGGTTCAGCGCCTGATATAGCAGGTCAAAACATTGCAAATCCACTTGCAACGATTCTTTCTGTAGCGATGATGTTACGTTATACCTTCCGCGCGGAAGATGCCGCGAAAGCCATTGAAGATGCTGTCGGTAGCGTTTTGGATCAAGGCTTACGTACTGGTGACATCATGTCTGAAGGTATGAATAAAGTTGGTACTTCTGAAATGGGTGATGCTGTTGTTAAAGCATTAACTTAATATTTGATAGATTGAAAAACGCAGCTTTAGCTGCGTTTTTTATTGCTTCATATTTGCTAAGAGGACGAGTTGTATCTATTTTCATTATTATCGTTTAGACATTGGTTGGTATTTTTACAAATACTAGAAATAATCTGAAAGATGATGTGGCATATAAAAGTAGCTATCGTAATCAAATTTTAAAATAGTTAAGTGGAGTCAAATAGCACTCAACATTTTTCGATGTCATAAAATGAGCCTGTTTAACAGGCTTTACCATAGTAATTGATAGATTTGGCGACTCCATTTTCAAGGTTAAATACTACCTTACAGTTAAAGTTCACATCATAATGTGGCGTGGAAGCCGTATCATATCTAATCATGGGTGCACCCATTGCATTTGAACTGATTGATGCATTGCTACCCGCTACTGGAATATAAATTGGTCGGAGAATGGTGTAAATCAATTGATTTTTGGTTTGTTCTACATGTTGGCTAGTTTGGTAGCCCAATGTCTTAAAGTTTAAATTCTGTTGAATGACATCGCTTGATTGCCCAATAAAATTTTGTAAATAAGCATCTAAATTTTGAGTTCGCATCGATGGTGTTTGGCAAGCGACTAAAGACAAAATAGATAGACTGAGCGTAATTATTTGTATTTTATGCATGATCCTATTCTCCAATGTGAATATAAGATTTCTAGCATAAATAATAGGCATTTTGCATTAATATTCACAAGTGCTTTATTTTTGCCATCAAAGCAAAAATAAAAAGCTTGATGTAAGCAGTTTAATATTTACAAAATATTTTTAATTTTAATGTACTGGAAATCCTAAATTAGAGGATCTAAGGATGATTTATTTTTTAATTACCTCAAAAATAATTTCATATTACTCAATATAAAAAGTTGAATTTAGATTTCTAAAAATCGATATTGAAGATCTATACTCTAAAAAGAGTATTTTTTATTACTGTTCTGCCGATCTTTGTGAGTTTTTATCTTGGTCAATAATAAGTTGAACTAAAAAATCAGGCATTATGGGAATGGGATAATATTAAAAAAAGGTGATTCTAAAATCTATTCTAAGTTTCAATATTTGAGCAAAATAGGATGTTGATTGAAGTCAGCCTCATTTGGATACAGTCAAGTACTATTCGCAAAATGTATCATTTAATCAGAGATTGCTGTTATTTTGATGTAAAGATACTTTCTTAATATTTGTTTTAAACCAATATGTTGAGTCGTTTTATAATAGTTGTAAAAGTAAAAAAAGCCACTTTAACAGTGGCTTTTGCTTACACTAAAACTTAGCGTGCACGGTAAGTAATACGACCTTTGGTTAAGTCATAAGGTGTCATTTCTACCTTCACACTGTCCCCAGTTAAAATACGGATATAGTGTTTACGCATTTTACCAGAGATGTGGGCAATCACTTCGTGACCGTTTTCTAAACGTACACGGAACATAGTATTAGGAAGCGTTTCGGTGACAACGCCTTCGAACTCGATAAGTTCCTCTTTATTGGCCATAGCCTACCTGATGATCAAATTGGAAAGGGGCAAATTATAGGCAATTTTTTTGTAAAAAACAAGATGGTTAGGCTGTTCTAGCTGCCAGATGTGTCCAAAATAGGCGAACATCTGGTTAAATAATTTCTACAAAAAAATGCGGATACCTGTTGTCAGTTTGGTCAATCGTCTGTAATCTAAAATCTGTGTTTTTAGTATAAATGAATAACATACAAGGAAGGGCACTGCGTGAGTCAGCTAACTGATGCTTCGGTTGTTTTGCGATTAGGCTATCAAGCGATCCGTCGTGCGGGTTTGCCTACAGAAGAAATATTAACAAAAGCGGGTGTGGCATTAAATCAGGTCGATCAAAATGCACGTACACCCTTAAGTGCGCAATATGCATTTTGGGTGGCTGCGGAAGAAGTCAGTAAAAATCCTGATATTGGATTGTTTTTGGGTGAGAACTTACCACTGTACCGTGGACAAGTGATTGAACACCTATTTATTTCCAGTGAAAACTTTGGTGAAGGTCTAAAAAGAGCTTTAGCCTATCAACGTCTGATTAGTGATGCATTCCATGCCAAATTGATTGTGGAAGAGGATGGGCGTTGTTATTTAACCAATGGTGTTCAGCCTTGGGCAAATAACATTGTGAACCGTCATTTTTCTGAATGCGCAATTTCAGGTATTTTACGTTTCTTTAAATTCATTACAGAAGGGCGCTTTGAGCCAATCTATATTGATTTTAATTTCGCGGAAGGTGCAACAGATGGAGAGTATTTCCGTGTTTATGAATGCCCTGTTAGTTTAGGGCAAAAAGAAACACGCTTATATTTTGATCCTGCTATTTTGGATTATCCACTTTGGCAGGCAGAGCCCGAGCTATTGCAATTGCACGAGCAATTGGCAATTGAGAAGTTGCAAGAGCTTGCGCGTTATGATTTGGTCGGTGAGGTGCGTCGTGCAATTGGCTCGACCTTAGAAAGTGGTGAAACCACATTGGAAACAGTGGCTGCGCAACTCAATATCACTCCACGTCGTTTAAGAACACAGCTTTCTGAAGCGAATACTAGTTTTCAGCAAATTTTATCAGACTATCGTTGTCGTTTAGCCAAAAAGCTTTTGGCGAATACAGCGGAGAGTGTTGAGCGAATTGTATATTTAACAGGTTTCTCTGAGCCAAGCACGTTCTATCGCGCGTTTAAGCGTTGGACTAATGAAACACCTGTAGAATACCGAAAGCGTAAACAACGCTAAATGTTGAGTGAGTGATCGTAAGTGAAAAGTTCTCATGAGAACTTTTCACTTAAATTCATCTTATGTTATTCCGTCTTTTAATTTTTAAAGATGTTTTTAATGCATAAGATCGTCATACAGGATAATAAAAATGAATGAACACCTAGAAAGAATAATAACAAAGTTGGAAAAACTCAAAACCTTAGATCTAGATTACCGTTTATTCGGTTCAAACATTCATCAATATCATTTGAATCCTATTTTAACAGGACAAACTATTCAGCAGTTTGAAAGTCTTTATAATGTTACTTTGCCAAAAGAATATGTGGATTTTTTGATGCATGTTGGAAATGGTGGCGCAGGTCCATTTTTAGGTGTAGAGCCTTTTGAAAAAATCTTATATGTCGATTTAGACCGTCCAAGTTCAGCATCACTGCTCAATCCTGATTTACCCTTTTTACATACACAGCCTTGGAATGAAGTATTTAATGCAACGTGTGATGAGGAAGATGAGCAGGAATTTGAAAGGCAGTATTTTAAATTTCATCAACATCAAATGGATGGTGTCATTGCAATTTGTAATTATGGATGTGGTATCAGTTTAAATTTAGTGGTGAATGGTCAAGAATATGGCTATATCTGGACAGATGATCGGGCAGATGATGGAGGAATTTATCCATCTCGTGAGCTAGGTAACTCCGATAAACTCACTTTTTTAGATTGGTATGAGTTGTGGTTGGATAGTAGCTTGGCTGAAATGAAAGAAAAACAAATAGGGTTAATTGAACAAAACCAAAGTTTAGTAACCAGTGAATCATTACAACATCAACATCAACATCAACATCAACATCAACATCAACATCATATTATATCTAATGACGTGATATCTAATATAGAGAAGAATAAAAAACCATGGTGGAAATTTTGGTAGCTCAGCGTTTACTTATTAAATTTGTAAATTAAATATATCCCTCTTTTTAGAGGGATTTTTGATTTGAAAATCATTCAGGCATATTCAGCCAATGTGGTCCTAATGGAACTTTAGGTAAGTCAAATTGTTCAGGATAATGTGCTTGAATAAAATATAAGCCATCAGGTGGTGCGGTAATACCAGCAGCTTTGCGGTCTTCCGCAGCGAATATTTCATCAATATGATCAACGTCATACATTCCCTGACCGACTTCAAGTAAACAGCCCATGATGTTACGCACCATGTGGTGTAAGAAGCCATCTGCTTGAATATCTAAAACCAAATAAGCGCCATGGCGAATCAATTGGCAATGGGTCACATGGCGAACAGGTTTGTTGGACTGGCATGCCGCAGCGCGGAAGCTTTCAAAATTATGAATGCCCTGAAATTTTTTCGCAGCCTCAATCATTTTATCGACATCAAGCGGATAATAAGCATGGGTCACTTGCTTATGGAGTAAAGCAGGGCGACTTGGAGACTGATAAACCACATAACGATAACGACGTGCCTGTGCTTTAAAGCGAGCATGGAATTCGGAATCGACTTCTTTAATCCATTGAATAGCAATGTCTTTCGGAAGTGTACTGTTTGCCCCCATTAACCATCCACGAATAGGGCGAATGGCATTGGTATCAAAATGTGCCACCATATTGGTTGCATGTACGCCCGCATCAGTACGACCTGCACCATGTAATAGGATTGGTTCATCGGCAATTTTACTGAGGACTTTTTCTATGGTTTCTTGCAGACTGCGTACACCTGCTTGTTGCGTTTGCCAACCTTTGTATCGAACGCCACAAAACTCAATACCTACAGCAAAACGTTGCATAAAGACCTCTATTTAGCTTACTCGTACCAATGGTCATGCCATTGTTCAGAAGTCGGGTATTGTAAATAGATTTTGAGTATTTTGGCATAAAGATCTGCCTGACTTTTTGCATTACTCACTATTATTTTTGCATCTTTCACCCAATGACTAATCGCATAACGTTGATCCAAACCACCAAAAGGTACTTGGGTCGCTAAAATGATGAGACAATTTTTTTGCTGTAATGCTTTGAGTGTTTCAATAATGTCTTGATTTACCGCTAAGTTACCCACACCGTAAGCTTGTATTACTAAAAAATGTGGGGGTGAAAAGAGTAGATTTTTTAAATTCTGATTGAGCTGTTGTTTTTCAATGGGGAGCATCATCATATTACTGATATTTAAACTCTTACTCTTTTCAAGATCTGAGACCTGAATAGAATAAGCAACTTGATTTGTTGGCTCAATATTTTGATCTATTTTTTGTCCACGAAATGCATCTAAAGCAGTGGTATGTACTTTTAGTACAGTATTGGCATGAAAAACTTGATGATAAAAAGCAAGGTAAACACCAGCAGGGACTTTCACAACTTGGTCTAAGGCAGTAATGAGATTGTCAATTGCATCGGTAAATTCACGGCTATTATCCCCTTGAATATTGAGCAAGGGATATTGGCTACCTGTAAGAATTACATGGCAGGATTGTTGTAAAAATTGAGCCAGTACTGCAGATGCATAACTTAGTGTATCTGTACCATGGATAACCACAAAGTGTTGATAATTTTGTTGTTGTAAGCTTTGAATTTGTTGAATGAGCTTTAGCCAGTCTTCAGCGGTACATGCACTACTGTCGATAATACTGGGTGCTTTGAAGCATTCAATTTTGTAATGAATCGGAAGAATCCGTTTCAATTGCGGGAAAAAGAGTTCTTCAGGCATTGGCGCAAGTGGTTCACCTACACAGCCGAATGTACCACCCATATAAATTAAAGCAATTTTTTTCATAATCATAAAAAAGCAGCCATTAATGACTGCTTTATGTTAAGGCGAAATAGCTTAAGAAGCTATTTTATTGAGTAACAATTGAGATTTTTCACGTTGCTCTGGTGAATATAAGTGCTCATCTTGTGCAAGAAGCTCACGAGCAGATGCATACGCACCTAAACGAATATATTGCGATGCTAGCTCTAAATTCAATTGAATTTCATTCATATCGATGAGCGCAGGGAACGATTGAGCAAGAGGATCTTGGCTTTGAGTGATAGGCGCAGATTCTTGTTTCGTTTCAAACTGTAAAGATTCTACAACTACAAGTGGAGATTCTAACTCTAAATTAAAACTCGGTTGAACTTCCTCTACAACAGGTGCATCAAATTTAAACGCTAAATCAGGTGCTTGAACTTCAGGTTTTTCTTCAACTTTTGGATTTAAGTCAAATGTGAAATCAAGTGGTTGAATCGTTTCCGCTGTTTTTACTTCTACAGGCGGAGCAATGTACTCAGCACTCAGGTCTAAAACAGGTGTTGTATCCGTTGATATTTCACTTGATGTAAAATTAAATTCAAGGGGTTCAATTGTTGTTGCAGGTGTTTCTGCTTGAGGGCGAGTAACTGGAGCTGGCTCTTCTGTTAAGGAAAAGCTAAGCGGTTCTTGTTCAACGGGTTTATTTTGTAATTGTTCAAAATCATTGTGTTTTTGGACAGTAGGAGTGCTTCCTACAAGTGCATCAAATGCAGCATCAGTATGGGTCTGCTTTTCAGTTTTAGCTGCTGCTGGAAGGTCAAACTCAATCGCATCGTTATGAGCCAGTTGATTCTGAGATTCATAGGCTTGATTTTTTACTTCAGCTTGTTCTGCAATATCATCTAAGCCCAATGAACGAATATGATTCAGTAATTGACCAATAGCTAAATCATCTTTATGCGCAACATGTACATCTAATAGATATAAATATAGTTCATGTTGTGAGTTATCTTGGTTTAAAGACTGATTGATTTTGGCTTCAGCAGAAAAAAAGTTTTTCTCATGAATCAGCTTTTCAATACTTTTTTTAAAGTCAGCCGTTAAAGGGGTGGTCTTTTTTTGTAAGATGATGTCATCTTCAACAACTTTGCTCTGTGGTTGCTGTGTCTGTGAAGTTCGAGCAGAGCGTGCGGTATTTTTTTTCGCTGTTTTCTTACTGTTGGTATTTTTTGCTTTATTCGCACTATTTTCTTTATTGGCATCATCACGTTTTTTCAGGACGATGGCGATAACCAATAATAAAATAAAAGGAATCACATACAACATAATTTAACCCCTTCATTGAGATCAATGAACCTTATATATCTAAAATATTTGTTGATTAGTGTGTCGGCTTATTCGCCTGATTTTGTTGCTTCAATTGTTGTTCTAACTGAGCAAGTCGAGCATTTAATAATTGAATTCTGTGATCCTTTTGCTGTAAAGCCGACACTAATTGAGACACGTTCTGCTGTAATTTAACCGTTTTTTCACGAGCTGTCATAACTTTTGATGATAATTCTGAACTTGTTTGATTTTGCGAAGAATCTTTTTTTGCAGAACCTTGTGCTGAGACTTGATCATTGTCTGCAACCAAACTCATTTCAGCTTGATTGAGACGGTATTTGGCTTTTCCAGATTGCTTTTGTACGGGTGCCGATGAAAGAGCTGAGTTTTGTTTTTGAGCAGGCACAGCGTGATAGCTCGCAGCAATATTTAAAGCAGCGCCTTGACGAATTCGATTCGGATCACCTTGAATAAACGCAAATTGATTATTTGATCTAATTTGCTTCATGACTTCAGGAATGCTTTGTTTGGTTTCTGCTGCAATACGCGATGCAATCTTCCACAAAGATTCATTGGCTTGCACAACATGCTGTTGAGTATTAGATTTTTTATCTTGTGCAGTTTGAACTTGTTGCTTTGATGTTTTATTGACAGTTTGAGAATCGCTTGTTTTTTGTTTGGTTTTTAAAGCATTTTGATCTGATTCTGAAGCATCTTGGTGCATCGCTTCTTTATTGATAGGTGTTGTCTTAGTAATAGAATTTTGCATCGCTTTGATATCAATAGCGGGGGCAGTTTCTTGCTGAGTCACATTCGCTGTTGCTTGAGTTGTTTGCTGAACTTGAGCATTTATTTTGCTTTGATTGATATTTTTAGATGCTTGTGATGATGCACTATTAGATGTTTGAGTCTTCGGTGCTGCTGAAGATAAGGCTGGTGGTGCTGAAACACTAATCGTCAACGGTTTATCGCCAGATTTTGTAGTATTACTATTGGTTGTCGCATTATTATTTACTGCATATTGCGTGCTAGTCGGTAAATTTAATTGAATATCTTTTTCACTTACCACAATTTGAGGCTTTAATGCTTTTTCAATATTTGATGCCTTCACAACATCAGGAGTCGCTCGATTACGTACCAGTGGTGTCTTAATTTGTTGAATACGTGTAGCAGAACCTTCTTTGATCTTTAATAAAATATTCAGTTCTGATTCAATAATTGGGCGAGATGAGGTAATCACAATCACACCACTTCCATCACCAGAGCGTCGTGTGAAAAAATTGAGATGCCCAGGTGGTTGATGAGAAATCCCCATACTCATCAAATCATCGGCTTCAGCTAAACCCACTTCTATTTTAGCATTTGGATCAGCATGACTAAACTTCATTTCAGCATAGAGTAAATCCCCTGAACCCGATTGAATTTGGATCGGGTCAAGTATAATCGCAGAAATAGATTGCGAAGAAATAATGGCTAAAATGGCAATTTTTAATTTGTTATATACAGTCATCTCTATCCATTGCTCAGATGAAGTTCAAGGCAGCAAAAGTATACAATACCTAGCTGTTATTCAAATGTAAATTGTTAACGGTTGGGTTACATAAAAAAGCCGATCTAATGTGATCGGCTTTTCGTTTTAAGCAAAAAAATTAAGCATTTTTATAATCAATTAAGATACGTAACATACGACGTAAAGGTTCCGCAGCACCCCAAAGCAACTGATCACCTACGGTGAATGCGCCAAGGTATTCTTTGCCCATATTCAATTTACGTAAACGACCCACAGGTACAGTTAAAGTTCCAGTCACTGCAACAGGTGTTAGATCAGTCATTGATGCTTCACGTGTATTTGGAACGACTTTTGCCCATTGGTTTGATTGACGAATCATATCTTCAATTTCATCAAGAGGAACGTCTTTCTTCAGCTTTAGTGTTAAAGCTTGAGAATGGCAACGCATTGCACCAATACGAACACAGTGACCATCAATAGGAACAATTTGCTGATTGCCTAAGATTTTATTGGTTTCGACTTGTGCTTTCCATTCTTCTTTCGACTGACCGTTATCTAACTGTTTGTCGATATATGGAATGAGTGAACCTGCTAAAGGCACACCAAAGTTTGCAGATGGGAAGCCTTCGCCACGTTGTAGAGACGCAATTTTACTGTCGATATCTAAAATGGCAGATTTAGGGTCATCTAATAAATCTTGAGTATTGTTATACAGGTAACCCATACCTGTGATGAGCTCACGCATATTTTGCGCGCCTGCACCAGAAGCTGCTTGATAGGTCATCGCAGTCATCCATTCCACCAAATTATTTTGGAAGAGTGAACCCATACCCATCAACATTAATGAAACGGTACAGTTACCACCGACAAAGGTTTTAGTCCCTTTGACTAAGCCGTCTTTAATGACATTTAGATTGACTGGATCAAGTACGATGATTGCATCATCATCCATACGTAAAGTAGATGCAGCATCAATCCAGTAGCCATTCCAGCCTTCAGCTTTGAGCTTTGGAAAAACGTCAGAAGTGTAATCTCCACCCTGACAGGTAATAATGACATCCATTTGCTTTAGACTTTTAATGTCTGAAGCATCCATAAGTGCTGGGGCAGTCTTACCACCAAATGCAGGGGCTTGACCACCTGCATTACTGGTAGAAAAATAGAACGGCTCAAAGTGAGCAAAATCATTCTCTTCAACCATACGTTGCATCAAGACGGAACCAACCATCCCGCGCCAACCGACCAGACCTACTTTCATGTCATTTTGCCTCGGTGTGTTAAAAAATTAAAAGGGGTTTGAGTGTATCAAAAGTGCGCTCAACTACAAGCGCAACATAATCAAAACAGCAAATATGTTGTGCAATATATCTTGTTTATGTTACATGCAAAACTGATATAAATTTATGAATGAATAAAAAAATCAGAATATAAGAGTTACGAAATATGATCTGGATTGAAATTGCTGCGTGTATCGTTGTCTGGCTGACTTTTTGGTCACTGATTCCTCGGGATGAATGGTGGTTTCGAGGCGCAGATTTTCCACGATTACAAATTCTTTTTGTGGGAATAATTGCTCTACTATTCCTATTGTTTTGGCCTGGCTCATGGGATTTAATCCGAGAGATCATATTGGTTTTGTTGATTGCCGCTTTGGCTTATCAACTGAAGATGGTTTTGCCTTATACCTTTGTGTGGAAAAAACAGGTGAAGGAGGTCAGGCAAAATAAATTGAATCCCAAACAACAAATTTCAGCAATTATTTCCAATGTGCTGACTCCCAATGATCAATATTATCTTTTAATTGAACAGATTGAAAAACATCAACCTGATTTGGTTTTAACTTTAGAGACCGATCAAACTTGGCAACAACAACTTTCAGTGATTGAACAAGACTATCCATATAGAGTGGCTGTACCTTTGGAAAACTTATATGGAATGCATTTGTACAGTAAGCTTGAGCTAAAGGATGTGGATGTCAAATTTATCCTCAGTGATGAAATTCCTTCGATTCATTGCACTGTGATTCTAGCCTCGGGTCAACCCGTACAATTGTATTGTCTACATCCAAAACCACCGAGTCCAACTGAAGCGAAAGATTCAACTTTACGAGATGCAGAATTATTGATTGTGGGGGATCAAATTAAGGAACTGGATGAAAGTTGTATTGTGATGGGCGATTTAAATGACGTGGCTTGGTCTCGTACCACACGATTATTTCAAAGGATCAGTGGACTACTTGACCCACGTGTCGGGCGTAAATATGTGAATACTTTTCATGCCAATTATAAGTTTCTAAGATGGTCACTCGATCATGTATTTCACAGTACTGATTTTGCATTGGTGAAAATGGAGCGTTTACCTCATATTGGTTCAGATCATTTCCCTGTTTATGTGGTTTTACAGACAGGTCGGATTTTTGAGCAGGTTCAACAAGAACTTGAACAAACAGATGCCGATGAACAAGAAGCACAACAGGCGATTCAAGAAGGTATTGAAAAAGCTGAAAAAGAAGAAAAAATAGTGACGGATGAAATTGCTCAAGATTATAAGTGTTAGACAAAAAGGCATGAAAATGTGCTTAAAATGTACGCTATTGCTTACAAGGATTTAGGCGCAGAGCGGATGGATTCACATCTTCAATCATCATAATATGACTACATCGGCACACGGAGTAGGGAAAGGAAGAGTCCCACTAAGGAAGACGAAGCTGATGGGTAAATCATCATGGATATGATGTTGGAATGGACAACCAAATAAAATAAAAAAGTAATTGAAAGCACGACCTCATGAGCCCGAGTTTTGCAGGATGCAGAACTCGGGTTGTACTTTTTTAAAGATAAAAAATATCTCAATATTATAGATAGGCTTCTTATATAAAAGTTTTTTAATGTCTCATTATAGAAAATACAAAGTGCTGATTCATACTTGGCGAAGATGCTTTATTAAATAAAAAGCTAAAAAATTAATGATATTTTATGTATTTGTCTAAATTCCAAGAATTCAAAATTTATATTGTTCATTTTACTGATTTAGCCCGTGATACTTTGCATATTTTTACGCAGGCTTATTGGTGTTCTTTATTGTGGCTTTTTTACATCATCGACAGTTGAAATCACATTTTGCAATTTGGGCAGTGGTTATCGTTGCGGTTGGATATGAATTGTTTGATGCGCGTGATGATTTGATCAATCATGGTTATTGGCGTATTGGTGCAAGTATGCATGACATCATCAATACGATTTTTTGGCCGTTAATGATTTGGCTGATGGCAAAGTTTAAAGTTTGGAAGGGATAGTGGTAATTATGTAAGAGAATTATTTTATGTAATTCACTCTTGATTGGATTTGACCTACTCATGATAAAAATAAGCTGGTCAAATCCAAATCAGAATAACTTAATGTAATTTACTCTGAATAATTTTTACAAACCATGGCTCTTTATGCATAGCCTTGAAAGCAGGGTGTTGTTGTAAAAGGTCTAAATCAAATTCAGGTGTTTGAATAAATTTAGTTAACCAATGACGAGTTAAAGCACTTTCTTGTTTAGATGCAGATGCATAAGCCAAGAAGAAGTAAATATCTCCATTGTTATTCACAGCCAAAGGTTTAAGAATTTGTTGAGTAATTAAGGCAAAACGCAACTCTTTGGTGATTTCAAAATACACCATATAGGCTTTAGCCAAGTGTAAAGATAAGCTCAGATACTGGCGCATGGGCATTTCTTCATACTCAACACGAGC
The DNA here is from genome assembly GCF_002135415.1 of Acinetobacter sp. ANC 3832. Taxonomy (GTDB): domain Bacteria; phylum Pseudomonadota; class Gammaproteobacteria; order Pseudomonadales; family Moraxellaceae; genus Acinetobacter. The sequence continues at coordinate 4,106 of NZ_NEGJ01000002.1, read as the reverse complement.
AGTTTCTAATAGAACAATGGCTTCTTGAAGAAAATGCAGTTGTTCCTGACGAAGATTACTCATCATCACCAATTGTAAGCGTAAATCAGCACGTTCTAAGGCAAGTTCAGGCGTATTATTTGTCAAATACAATTGGTCAGTTTCACCAATACGCGCGATCACTTGTTTTGTATTTTCAAACATAGCCTGTTCCTTATTTATGAATGCTGTGTATATAAGGCTGAAAATACAGATTTAAAGGGAAAACCAACATTCTATGTGATTCAAACAATGAAACATGCTTAAAACAGATGATTACCACTACGTAACCAAGCCGTGATAGAAAGGCGTTGATGTTTGGCTTGAATCACTTCATGCATTAAATCACTTTGAAAGAGCGCAATACGATTGGGTTTTGGTTGGATCAAATGCCATTGGTCATTTTTATCTTGTAAATGAAGTTCACCACCCCAGTTGTCCTGCCAGTCTTCATGCAGGTAATACACCACTGAAATGACACGATCATTTTTCTGTTGTGGATTATCTCGATGTAATGCATAAAATTCACCTGCGTTATAACAAGCGAAATGTGCTTCTACTTCTTTAATGCCTAAATAAAAGCATTGATTCAAATGTTGGGAAAGTTCTTTTAATGAATCAATATGTTGCTGTGCTGTCACTAAATCTTCATTAATCCACAAAATATGGTCACTGCGAATTTTGCTGACAATGCCACTTTGAACAGCAGCATCACGGAAACGATTTAAATTGGATATACATTCTTCGGCTAAAGCTTGTACATAGTCTTGGGGATAAGCTTCATCAATGATTGCAAAACCATGTTGATCTAAATCTGTAAGAATTTGATCAACATTCCATGACTTTGGGAGAAAAGTTGCTTCCATATAATTCCGAGAAATCAATATAATAATAAGAGTGACTATCTTAGAACAATCGATGGGCAGTGAAGAAATCTTTTTTCGTGCTAAAATACCCGTTGAACTCAGGAATTAATTGAAACATGAATTACCGTCACCATTTCCATGCAGGCAACTTTGCTGATGTCATGAAACATGTGTTATTGCTGCAACTTTTGACACGCTTAAATGCCAAAGACAAACCATATCGTTATATCGATACACATGGTGGTGCGGGTAAATATGATTTATCTACTGCTGCTGCGCAAAAATCTGGTGAGTTTTTAACAGGTATTCATCGTTTAGTTAAACTGGATGATTCAATTACTCGTCAAGCACCTGAAGGCATTAAACAATATCTTAAAATTGTTGAAGATATGCGCGCAACATCAGGAAAAGGTGCATATCCAGGTTCGCCATGGTTTGCACTTGAAGGCATGCGTGATATTGATAAAGCAACTATTTTTGAAATGCAACGTGATGTATTTCAACAGTTGTATTTCAATATTCGTGATCGTCGTGCAGGTTTGCATGAACGTGATGCTTATGAAGGTTTACTGGGTGTCATTCCACCACAAGAAAAACGTGGTTTGGTGATGATTGACCCACCTTATGAGCTTGAACGTAAAGATTTTCCACAGTTGGTTGAATTACTCGCTGCGGCACATAAAAAATGGTCTACAGGCGTTTTTGCCGTTTGGTATCCAATTAAAGACCGTGCCATGATTGATCGTTTTGAGAAGAAAATGATTAAAACTGGTATTCGCCGTCAATTGGTTTGTGAAGTTTGTGTATGGCCTGATGATACTCCTGTAGGTTTGAATGGTTGTGGTTTACTCATCATTAACCCACCTTGGAAGTTTTCAGAAGATGCGGATGAAGCACTACAATGGTTATTCCCACATTTACGCATGAGCGATAATGGTGGACATGCTGCTGTACGCTGGTTGGTTGGCGAATAATTTAAAATTCGAAAAGTCGTATTAATTTGAGATAAGGTCACCCGTTAGGATCAACAAGAATGACAAATACAAATAAGCCTGAAAGTGAAACTTCTTCAATTGATGATCATAGTTTTGATGGCATCACTTTTGAGGTTGAAGAAGAAGAGCACACCCATGAAGGGCAAAAGGTCAAACGACGTGGTATCTACTTGTGGCCAAATCTTATTACGACTGCGGCACTGTTGTCAGGGTTCTACTCAATTATTGCGAGTATGAATGGTGATTATACGCAAGCCATATTTGCTATTTTTATTGCAGCACTATTGGATGGTTTAGATGGGCGTGTTGCACGTGCCATCGGTGCGCAAAGTGCTTTCGGAGAACAGTTTGACTCACTCTCTGACTTATTGGCATTTGGTGTTGCTCCTGCAATCCTGATGTATAGTTGGAGTTTGCATGATTTAGGTCGTATTGGTCTGGCTGCTTGCTTTGTGTATACCGCATGTGCGGCTTTTCGTTTAGCACGATTTAATGTACAAATAGGTGTGGTGGATAAACGCTATTTCATTGGTGTTGCCAGTCCACTCGCTGCGGTAATGATTATTTCATTGGTTTGGGTTGGTCGAGACTTTCCATTTATCTTTGATATAAAAGATACGGTGATTCAAACAATCAATGCTGTGGTTATTATTGCGGTTGGTTTGTTGATGATTTCGAATATCAAATATTATTCGTTTAAAACAGTAGATCGTAAACGTGTACCTTTTGCAGTGCTACCGATTGCAGTCTTTATCCTTGCAGCGATTACGTATAATATTCCAGTCGGAATACTCATCTTATCGATTATTTACGCACTTTCAGGTTTTGTTACCACGTTTCTGGCGAGAAAAAATATAACACCATAAAAATAAGGAGCTTGATATGCAGTTGTTAATGAATTTTGTCGATGAATCCAAACAACTCAATCAAGCTCAGTTTCCACTGAAGCTTGGTTATCATGGTCCTAAGGGACGTTTTAAAATTATTCATCAAGGATTGATGATTCCTAATTTATCTGCACCCTTACATTATTTGAATTTCTTAACGATCATTGGGCAACCGAATGTACCCATGATTCGTAATCAATCTGCCATTCAAACGACTGCATTAGATACAGTCACAGTCATTAGTAGTACAAGTCCACACATGGTGGGGCATTCCAGCCGTTATTCGATTGAGCAAGATTGCCAATTTACAGATGAAGATTATTATTTTGCTAATAAAGAGCACTTACGCGGTACATTTCCTCATTTCCGTTTAACACGTGAAGATGATGAGCTTTCAATCGATCTAAATATTTATACTAAGCCGATTATTTCGCATTTCACGAAATTAAGATTAGGGTTGTTTGACCATTGGTCATTACTTTGCCAGTGTAAAGGTCAAATCGTTTATAAAGGTCAAAAGTATGAGATTGATCAGATGGGATCTTTTGAGTACGCAAGGGCAATCAATATTCCTTACTTACCCTTATGCTTTTTTACCTATCAAATTATTAATCTAAAAAATCAACGTCAATTACTTCTTGCGCAAATTCGAAATAACTTCAATCAAATTATCCAGTCTAGAATGTATTTGCGAGATGGAAATACTGCCATGGCAGAGATGTTTGATAATTATGTCTATTTCAAAGTCCATCGTGTTTATCCAAAAATGACCACACCCAATCATCAAGATATGTACTTGCCTCGAGAATTTGAATGGACATATCAAGATGAGCAACGATCCATTCATGTTTTAGCAGAAAGTCGCGGTGACTTTAAATTTGGCTTAGCCGCAGGCTATGTTGGAAGTTTTACTTATCAAGTGACGATTGACGGAGAGATGGAAGAAGGGCAAGCCGGTTACTGCGAATATATCGATTGTCGTCCTTTAAAGTGGCAAGAAAAGAATAATAAAGAGAAAAAATCAAAAGAAGTTGCGCATCCTGCGCCATTTGCGTGTAAAAAATAGTCAAAAACCTCAATTTTGAGTAATTATTAAGCTGTTGTTTGAGATAAATGAAAATAGTTTAAAAAGGGGGTTGTGTAGGATTAGGAATGCTGTAGAATGCACATCCATCGGCGGTGATGTTAAATAAAACTTCTGATAAATCAGTAGCTTGATTAAGATGTTAAGATTTCGAACTGGAATTTTAAAGATTGGTTAAGGAATGATTTGTTAAGAGAATTAAATAACAAAACCTGTTGACTATTCATCGAAAGAGAGTAGTATAGCCGACCTAGCT
>NZ_NEGJ01000019.1 GCF_002135415.1 Acinetobacter sp. ANC 3832 | reverse complement strand
GCACAAGCTTTGGCAGTGACACGTGATTTAGGTATTGCGGATGGCAGCGAAAAAGTCAATCCCAATGGTGGTGCGATTGCGATTGGTCATCCACTGGGTGCATCGGGTGCACGTCTGATTACCACGGCACTGAATCAACTTGAAGCAACAGGTGGAGAATATGCCCTTTGCTCAATGTGTATCGGTGTCGGGCAAGGGATCGCAATCATTATTCAACGGGTTTAAGTCAAAGGATTGTCGTCTTATGAGTCACTTATATGCGAGTTTATTTTACCAAACCGATATGACTGAAATTTTCAGTGATCATGCTTTGCTCAAGTACATGATTCAGGCTGAAGTGGCTTTGGCGAAAGCACAAGCTCAGATTGGTGTAATTCCTGAGTCTGCTGCCACAATCATTGCAAATGTTGCAAATACTCAAGGTATTCAAGCGATTGATTTTGAAAACCTTGCAGTAGCGACAGGGCTTGCTGGAAATATCGCAATTCCATTTGTAAAGCAGTTTACAGCAGCAGTAAAAGCCGTTGATGAAGATGCTTCCCGTTATGTGCATTGGGGGGCAACCAGTCAAGATATTCTTGATACAGCGTGTATTTTACAAGCTCGAGATGCTTTAGATATTGTGGAATTTCAATTGCGACAAGCATATGTAGCATCACTTGAGCTTACAGAAAAATATCGCGCTGAAGTGATGATAGGGCGTACTTGGTTACAACAAGCATTACCGATTACTTTTGGTCATAAAGCGGCTCGTTGGGCAAGTAGTTTTAAACGTGATTTAGACCGATTAGAACAAATGAAAGCACGTGTACTTACAGTCCAATTAGGTGGTGCAGTGGGTTCATTGGCATCGCTGCTGGATCAAGGGTCTAAGGTTGTTGAAGCTTATGCTGCACAACTAAACCTGAGTGTTCCAACCTGTACTTGGCATGCAGAACGAGATCGTATTATCGAGATTGCAGGCTTTCTGGCCATTGTGGTAGGGAATACGGGGAAAATGGCACGTGATTGGTCGCTGATGATGCAAACTGAAATTGCAGAAGTGTTTGAACCAAATGCAAAAGGTCGTGGTGGTTCGTCCACGATGCCACATAAACGTAATCCAGTGGCCGCAGCATCTATTCTAGCAGCAGCAAATCGTGTGCCCGCACTGATGTCGAGTATCTATCAAAGTATGGTGCAAGAACATGAACGTAGTCTCGGTTCTTGGCATGCAGAATGGTTGGCTTTACCTGAGATTTTTCAGCTTTGTGCAGGCGCATTACAACGTACAGTTGAAGTACTGCAAGGTTTAGAAGTCAATAGTAAGAATATACAGCGCAATATTGAATGCACGAACGGCTTAATTATGGCCGAAGCCGTCATGATGGCTCTTGCACCGAAAATGGGGCGTTTAAATGCACATCATTTGGTTGAAAAAGCCTGTAAACAAGCTGTAGCTGAACAGTGCCATTTATATGATGTAGTCAGTGAAGTGGATGAAGTGCAACAGTATTTTAATTTGGAAGAATTACGACTGATTTTTAAACCTGAATCTTATTTAGGCAATATTCAGGATCAGATCGATGCTGTGCTTAAAGAAGCAAAAGGAGAGGCAAAGTGAATAACACTATTATCAACCGACAAGGAAAAACTTTATCTATACAAGTTGATGGATCTGAAAATTTGCCTGTCATTATTTTATCTAATTCTTTAGGTACAGATAAAGGGATGTGGGATCCGCAAGCAACATACTTTAAAGATAAATACAAAGTTGTACGTTATGACACGCGTGGTCATGGCAAAAGTGATGTGATGGATGACACGACGCTAGCTAATTTAGGCGAAGATGTGATCGATATTATGGATGCTTTAAATATAGAAAAAGCCCATTTTTGTGGCATTTCTATGGGAGGAATCACGGCGCTGTGGTTAGGTTTAAATGCGGCTCATCGTTTTAATAGCATTACAGTTGCAAATTCTGCTGCAAAAATTGGCCAAGCTGATGCATGGATTAGCCGTGCGGATATCGTTGAAAAAAATGGCTTAGCTGATTTAGTTAAAATAACACATAGCCGCTGGTTTAGTGACACATTTGATTATCAGCATAATGCTTTGGCGCAAAAAACGATTCAAAGCCTAGCGACCACCGAAGCAAAAGGATATGCAAATGCTTGTCGAGCTTTAGCAGATGCAGATGTTCTATATGAATTACCTCAACTGAAAATTCCAACTTTAATTATTTGTGGTTCGAAAGACCCTGTAACGACAGTGGAAGATGGTGAATTCATTAAAGAACATATACTGAAGGGTGAGATTGCAATTTTAGCAGCATCTCATTTATCGAATATTGAATGCTCCGATGAATTTAACCAAATGCTAGAAGTATTTATCGAGAAAAATCAATAAAGTAATTGATAAAAAGGATTTGGCCTTAAGGAGGCAACAATGGCGTCTCAGGATAGTTATACGCATAAATCAGGAATGGATGCGCAAGCATTAATTAATCAAGCGCCAATAAGCAAATATCAATGGCTTATTGCAGCAGTCTGTTTTCTGATTGTTTTTGTCGATGGTATTGATACAGCAGCAATGGGTTTTATTGCACCTGCACTTGCTCAAGATTGGGGCATCGATCGTTCACAGCTAGGTCCAGTGATGAGTGCAGCTTTAGGCGGGATGATCTTCGGTGCCTTATTTTCAGGTCCAATGGCTGATCGTTTTGGGCGAAAAATTATCTTAGCAATTTCGATGCTAATTTTTGGTGGTTTTACCTTAGCCTGTGCTTATGCAAGTGATTTAGATAGCTTAGTTATTTTTCGCTTTTTAACAGGGATTGGCTTAGGTGCTGCAATGCCAAATGCAACCACTTTATTTTCTGAATATTGTCCTGCACGTAGCCGTTCATTGTTAGTGACCTGTATGTTTTGTGGTTATAACTTAGGCATGGCTGTGGGTGGTTTTTTCAGTAGTTGGCTAATTCCAAACTATGGTTGGCATAGCCTATTTTTAGTTGGCGGATGGGCACCACTTATTTTAATGTTGGTCGTGGTTTTCTTTTTACCCGAATCGTACCGTTACCTTATTTTAAAAGGCAATAAAGCAACCCAAGTTAAAAATATTCTAATGCGTATTGCGCCTGAGCAAGCCGCACATATAACAGAATTTTATGTACCCGAAGAAAAGAACGAAACTACGGCTAAAAAAGGTGTGTTTGGCATCCTATTTTCAAAACAGTATGCCAAAGGAACCTTCTTATTGTGGTTTACCTATTTTATGGGTCTAGTCATTATTTATTTACTCACCAGTTGGTTACCAACGTTGATGCGTGAAACTGGTGCCACAATGGAACGCGCTGCATTTATTGGTGGGTTATTCCAATTCGGTGGTGTGCTTAGCGCATTATTTGTGGGTTGGGCAATGGATCGTTTTAATCCAAACCGAGTGATTGCTGGATTCTATTTTGCAGCAGGTATTTTTGCTTTTATTGTTAGCCAAAGTTTAGGTAGTCCAACTTTGCTAGCCATCTTTATTCTATGTGCGGGTATGGCTGTAAACGGTGCGCAATCTGCAATGCCAGTGCTGAGTACACGTTTTTATCCAACGCAATGCCGTGCAACAGGCGTGGCATGGATGTCTGGTATAGGCCGTTTTGGTGCTGTCTTCGGTGCTTGGATTGGTGCAGTACTGCTAGGTAACAACTGGTCGTTCAGCTCTATTTTAAGCATGCTCCTGATTCCAGCGACAGCTGCTGCATTGGCCATTCTTATTAAATCATTTGTTGCCCATACAGACGCAACTTAAGAGGTATTCATCATGAATGACGAAGAACGTTATACACAAGGTATACAAGTTCGGACTGAAGTATTAGGCGAAAAACATGTCGGGCGATCTTTAGAAAATTTAAATGATTTTAATGAAGATTTTCAAAATTTTATTAGTCGTTTTGCTTGGGGTGAAGTCTGGTCACGCCCAGGTATGCCACGTCATACCCGTAGTTTAGTGACGATTGCTATTTTACTCGCACTTGGGCGTAACGATGAATTACGTATGCATATACGTGCATGTTTCAACAATGGCGTGACCAAAGACGATTTAAAAGAACTCTTTATTCATTCTTCTTTATATGCAGGTTTACCTGCTGCCAATGCGGCCATGCATATGGCTGAAGAGATTTTTGAAGAAATGGGTATTGTGCCTAGAAAACTTGTAGAAGACCAATAAGGTATTTAAGGGAGAGATCGAATGTCTCAAATTTTATGGGGAGCTTACGCACAGCGTAATACCGACGACCATCCGCCAGCATATGCGCCAGGCTATAAAACCAGTGTGTTACGTTCACCGAAAAATGCACTTATTGCAATAGGTGAAACCGTTTCAGAAGTCACTGCACCACATTTTTCGGCTGACCAATTTGGGCCGAAAGATAATGATTTAATTTTAAACTGTGCTAAAGAAGGTTTGCCTGTAGGCGAGCGTGTAATCGTACATGGTTATGTTCGTGATCAGTTTGGTCGCCCTGTTAAAAATGCATTACTCGAGGTGTGGCAAGCCAATGCTTCAGGACGTTATCGCCATCCTAATGACCAATATGTCGGTTCATTAGATCCTAATTTTGGTGGTTGTGGTCGCATGATGACTGATGAGAATGGATTTTATATTTTCCGTACAATTAAGCCTGGACCGTATCCTTGGCGTAACCGTATTAATGAATGGCGACCTGCACATATTCACTTTTCACTGATAGCTGATGGTTGGGCACAACGCTTAATTTCACAGTTCTATTTTGAAGGTGACACTCTAATTGATTCATGTCCAATCTTGAAAACCATTCCATCAGAAGAACAACGTCGCGCACTCATTGCTTTAGAAGATAAAAGCAATTTTATTGAGGCAGATAGTCGCTGTTATCGTTTTGACATTACCTTACGTGGTCGTCGAGCGACTTACTTCGAAAACGAACTACATTAATGGATGGAGTATAAAAAATGAAAGGTTGGAATTTTGAAGAATTACATGAGACACCATCACAAACAGGTGGGCCTTATGTACATATTGGTTTATTGCCTAAACAGGCAGGGATTGACGTTTTTGAAAATAACTTTAATAACGATCTGGTTAAAAACAACCCACAAGGTCAGCGTATTCGTTTAGAAGGTCAAGTTTTTGATGGTATTGGCGTGCCTTTACGTGATGTTTTAGTTGAAATTTGGCAAGCCGATGCCAATGGCATTTACCCAAGCCAAGCGGATTTCCAAGACAAAGTCGCAGATGTTAATTTCCATGGTTGGGGGCGTACAGGTGCTGATTTTAAGACTGGAATTTGGCATTTTGACACCATTAAACCGGGTACGGTTCCGGGTCGTAAGGCATCCACTCAAGCACCACACATTAACTTGATTATTTTCGCTCGTGGTATTAACACCGGTTTAAACACCCGTGTGTATTTTGAAGATGAAAGTAAGGCGAATGCGAATGACCCAGTACTCAACAGCATTGAATGGGAGCCACGTCGTCAAACATTAATTGCCAAACGTGAAGAGCGTGATGGTGAAGTGATTTATCGTTTTGATATTTATATTCAAGGCGATAAAGAGACAGTTTTTCTAGATATCTAATTTAGAACATATATTCATGATATTCGGCAGTCCATGTATGAACACTGCCGAATCACAGGGAAGAATAATGATGAATTTAAATCAGTTTGTAAAACAATTATGTTTAGCCGTTTCTATTTCATGGGTTTTTTCGGTGGCACAGGCAGAGCCCTTAAGTAAAGAGCTTTCTCCTGCAATTTATCATGTTAAAAATTTGAATATTGGCGAATTACCCGTCAAAACGATTGTACCGATTACTGCAAAAACTAAACAACAAGCCTTAGAACAAGCAAAAATTATTGCTGAAAATCCAAATGCAGATATGGCTGAATTTCGTATTGATTTACTGGATTTTGCATCAGACACTAAAGCTGTGATCAAGCTAGGTAAAGAACTCAATCAAGTTCTAAAAAATAAACCATTAATTGCCACAATTCGAACAGCCAATGAAGGTGGGCAACTGAAAATATCTGATGCAGATTATGAGAGCACCTATACCGAATATTTAAAGCAACCATTTATGCAGTTTTTAGATATAGAAATGTTTCGTGATCAAGCGCGCGTAGAACAACTCACCCAACGCGCACATCAAAAAAATGTCTTGGTGATTATGTCAAATCACGATTTTGATAAAACCCCAACTCAACAAGATATTGAACAACGTTTATTAAAACAAGATCAAATGGGTGCAGACATCCTCAAAATTGCAGTGATGCCGAAGTCTAAACAAGATGTACTTACCCTAATGAATGCAACACTCAATGTCAGTCAGAAAAGTAAAAAGCCTTTATTGACCATGTCGATGGGACGCTTAGGCACGATTTCTCGTATTGCAACAGCAAATATGGGCGGCAGTATGAGTTTTGGCATGATTGGTGAAGCCTCTGCACCCGGTCAAATTGATGTCGCACAGTTAAAACAATTTTTAAAAATAGTTCAACCGACCCCTTAATTTTTGGACAAGGATATCGCCATGAAATTAGCTTCACGACGTTTAACAGCACTGACTTTAGGATTGGTAAGTTCTGGATTTGCAGCCGCAGAAACCTATATTGTCGATCGTTATCAAGATGATAGCACCAAAGGTTCATTACGTTGGGCAATTGAACAGTCAAATGCCAATGCAGCGCAAGAAAATGAAATCTTAATTCAAGCTGTGGGTAAAGCACCATACATTATTAAGGCAGACAAGCCATTACCACCTATTAAATCATCGGTCAAAATTATCGGCACAGAATGGGACAAAACAGGTGAGTTTATTGCCATTGATGGTTCAAATTATATTAAAGGCGAAGGTGCTAAAGCTTGTCCAGGGGCAAACCCTGAGCAGTATGGAACCAATGTACGTACTACGACTTTACCGGGTTTGGTACTACAAGACGTTAATGGTGTGACCTTAAAAGGTTTGGATATTCACCGCTTCTGTATTGGTGTTCTTGTTAATCGTTCAAGCAACAACCTAATTCAGCATAACCGTATTAGTAATAACTATGGTGGTTCAGGCGTCATGCTGACGGGTGACGATGGTAAAGGTAATCCAACATCAACCACGACCAACAACAATAAAGTGCTGAATAATATTTTTATTGATAATGGTGATGGTTTAGAACTAACACGTGGTGCTGCATTTAATCTGGTTGCAAATAATCTTTTTACCTCAACGAAAGCCAATCCAGAACCCTCACAAGGCATTGAAATTTTATGGGGCAACGACAATGCAGTTGTGGGTAATAAATTTGAAAATTATTCAGATGGTTTGCAAATTAATTGGGGTAAACGTAATTACATTGCCTATAACGAACTGACTAATAATTCGCTCGGTTTTAACTTAACTGGTGATGGTAATATTTTTGATAGTAATAAAGTACACGGCAATCGCATTGGTATTGCGATTCGTTCCGAAAAAGATGCCAATGCACGTACGACATTAACCAAAAATTTAATTTGGAATAATGGCAAAGATATTAAACGTTGTGAGGCAGGTGGTTCTTGTGTGCCGAATCAGCGCTTAGGTGCAATCATTTTTGGGGTTCCTGCACTTGAACATGCGGACTTTGTCGGTTCTCGTGGTGGTGGTGTAGTCATTGAAGCAGAAAAACTGCAAAAAACTTGTACTCAACCCAATGAACAAGGCTGCAATGCCATTCCAAATCAAGCGATACAAGCTCCTATATTAAGTTTCAGTCAGGGACAAGTGATTGCAGAGATCAAGGCTCAGCCGAACCAACGCTATCAATTAGAATTCTTTGCGAACAGCCAATCGAATGCTCAAGAAGCTGAACAATATCTTGGCTCACAAGTAATTACCACCAATGCTGAAGGAAAAGCGCAGGCATCTTGGAAGCCTGTTACTGGCTTAGCAACAATGACTGCGACTTTGACCAATCACTTAGGTGCAACTTCTGAATTGAGTCCGGCAGTACGCATTAAATAAAACAATTAAAACGTGGAAAACTCATATGGTGTGAGTTTTCCAAACAGAAAGGGATATTTCGTTATGCAACACTTTTTTAAATTAAGCCTTTTGTCTGTCGCTCTGTTGGGGAGTCAATTTGCCAGTGCAAATGAATTTTGGTCACAAGATCGTCAGTGGTTACTCGGTGACTGGAATGGTGAGCGTAAGCAACTTGAAGATCAGGGTTATAAATTTACGGCATCCATTATGAGTCAGGCTGCAACCAATTTGGCAGGTGGTTATAACGATGACAATACTTTGGAAAATGCAGGGCAGTTAACGCTTGGTGCGACTTTTGACTTGAACAAAATTGCGGGGTTGGAAAACACGACTGCAGCAATTATGATCACCAAGCGTGATGGCAATGCCTTAACCTTAGAGCGAATTAAGGATCCACGTTCAAGTGCATTAGGCAATAGCCAAGAAATTTATGGGCGTGGAAAAATTTGGCGTTTAACACAGGCTTGGGTCAAAACAGGATTTGCGGAAAATACGGTTCAGTTCAAAATTGGACGTATGGGCATGTCTGATGACTTCAATAGTTCACAGTGTGAATTTCAAAATTTACTGCTTTGTGGCGGTCAGTTAGGTAAATCAATTGGTTCAATTTGGTACAACTGGCCTGTCGGGTTATGGGGTGCAAATGTGAAATATCAATTTGCACCAGAATGGACATTAGGATTAGGCGTTTATGAAGTCAATCCAGACAACGTAAAAACTCAATCAGACAGCGACGGTTTTAACCTTGATATGAATAATGTTGAAGGTGCCACGATTCCAGTCGAACTGGCATGGAAACCCAAACTGACCTTGTTTGGTGGTTTACCAGGGGAATATAAACTCGGTGCATTATATTCAACAGCTGAAGCCAAAGATGTCAAAACAGTAGGTAAAGTCCATGACGGTAAGCAAAGCTTTTGGCTAAATGCTCAGCAACAATTAACTCAACAAGGTACAGATCCAAAACGCGGTTTATATGTCAGCTTTAATGGTGTAATTAATGATAAAGCCACCACGACAGTCCAAAGTACTCAACAAATCGCACTTTGGTACAAGGGGCCATTAGAGAATCGTCCAAATGATTCTGTCGGTTTTGGTTTGGCGAATTATGTGGTGAATGAACGTATGCAAGACCGACAAATTGCCACCAATCAAAGCCGAGGTTATGACCGCTATGACGCATTTGCCAGCGACTATATACCCATTCAACGAGATGAATTAAACGTTGAATTAAACTATACCTACCAATGGTCTCCAGCAGTCATGTTACGTCCAAATCTTCAATATATCCATCAACCTGCGGGTGTTAAAGAAGTCGATGATGCATGGGTTGCAGGATTAAGTATGCGCGTCAATTTTTAACAGTACCTAAAATTCAAAGTGATTAAAATACAAATAATAAAGCACTTTGGATTTAAACATTTTTTAAATTGCTCAAGCAAATCTATTGCGAAAGCAACACATTATCCGTGATTGAAAATGATGCTCAAAGCAGAAGAAGTGATCATTTAAGCTCACAATACTTGGAGTAAGATCTATGTCTCAACCTCATTCTAAGCCTCAACCCATATTCAAAATATGGTGTTTTATACTTGGATTCGCCTTGTTATTAACGGGCTTATTTTATTTAATTGGTGGTGGAAAACTCATTAGTTTGGGGGGGTCATGGTATTTCTTTATTGCTGGATTGCTGACTACAGCATCAGCAATTTTTGTTTTTAGAAAAAAATCACTCGGTGTGTGGTTATTTACGCTCGTATTTGTAGGTACCCTTATTTGGGCATGGTTTGATGCAGGCTGGGATTTTTGGGCTTTATTTTCTCGCTTGATGTTCCCTGCGGCTGCCTTTGCCGCTTTATTATTTACTTTACCCGCGATTCGTCGTTATCAAGCACAAAGTAGCTTGGTTGTACCCGCCTATACAGGTGCAACAGTTGTTGTTATTGGTATGTTGATTGCTTTTTATCAGATGTTTCAACCTCATCCGACTGTGGCTGCTTCGGGTCAAGAATTACCGCTCATTCCAGTCGATGTAGATAAACAGCAAGTCAATTGGCAGCATTATGGTAATGATACGGGTGGTAGTCGCTTTGCAGCATTAGACCAAATTAACCGTAATAATGTTAAAGATTTAAAAGAAGTTTGGCGTTTTCAAACAGGTGATTTGACGACAGGTTCTGGTAATGGAGCCGAAGATCAAAGCACACCTTTACAAGTAGGTGACAAGGTATTTGTTTGTACACCACACAATAATATTTTTGCACTGAATGCCGATACGGGTAAACAAATTTGGAAAGCTGAAGTTAATTCAACAGCGGATGCATGGGAGCGTTGCCGTGGCGTTGCATATTTTGATGCTACGCACCCCTTGGTACAACCAACTTTAGCGGGTGCGACTCCTGTAACAACAGTCGCGACAAATACGGCATGTCCACGTCGAGTCTATACCAATACACCCGATGGACGCTTAGTTGCAGTCAATGCGGATACAGGTGAACGCTGTAAAGACTTTGGTATCGATGGAACTGTAGATTTACTTCTAGGCTTAGGGGATGGAACCAAAGCACCACGCTTTGAGGTGACATCAGCACCGACTATTGCAGGTACAACTATCGTGATTGGTAGCCGTATTGCCGATAATGTTGCTGCGGATATGCCGGGTGGTGTTATTCGTGCATACGATGTCATTACAGGTAAGTTACGTTGGGTATTTGATCCACGTAATCCAGATCCTAACTATGTCCTTAAAGCTGGCGAAATTTACAAGCGTAGTTCTGCGAACTCTTGGGCTGCAATGTCTTATGATCCGCAAATGAATACCGTCTTTTTACCAATGGGTAGTTCTTCTGTCGATGTGTGGGGTGGAAACCGTCAACCAGTTGACCACAAATACAATACTTCTGTCCTTGCATTAGATGCGACGACAGGTAAAGAAAAGTGGGTTTATCAAACCGTACATAATGATCTTTGGGACTTTGATTTACCGATGCAGCCAAGCTTGGTTGATTTTCCTATGAAAGATGGATCAACAAAACCAGCTGTTGTCATTGGTACAAAGTCTGGGCAGTTTTTTGTACTTGACCGTGTGACAGGAAAGCCATTAACCAAAGTTGTTGAGCAAGCTGTAAAAGCAGCAGATATTCCAGATGAACAATACAGTAAGACACAACCACGTTCAGTTGAAATGCCACAAATTGGTAATCAAACTTTAACTGAATCTGATATGTGGGGCACGACACCATTTGATCAATTGATGTGTCGTATTAACTTTAAATCAATGCGCTATGATGGTTTATTTACAGCACCCGGTAAAGATATCTCACTGAGTTTTCCAGGCTCATTGGGGGGTATGAACTGGGGTAGCATAGCCTTTGATCCAACGCACCGTTATATGTTTGTTAATGACATGCGTTTAGGCTTGTGGATACAACTGATTAAACAGACTCCAGAAGACCTTCAAGTTGAAGCCAATGGTGGAGAAAAAGTAAATACAGGTATGGGTGCTGTACCCATGAAAGATACGCCATATAAAGTAAACAAAAACCGTTTTATGTCTGTCTTGGGTATTCCATGTCAAAAACCGCCATTTGGAACAATGACAGCAATTGATATGACGACGCGTCAAATTGCATGGCAAGTTCCTTTAGGTACAGTACAAGATACGGGTCCAATGGGAATAAAAATGGGTTTGAAAGCACCTATTGGTATGCCAACGATTGGTGGCCCAATGGCAACTCAAGGTGGTTTAGTATTTTTTGCAGCAACGCAAGATTACTACTTAAGAGCATTTAACTCTTCAAATGGTCAAGAACTTTGGAAATCGCGCTTACCTGTTGGTAGCCAAGGTACACCTATGAGTTATATTTCGCCTAAAACTGGAAAACAGTATGTTGTTATTTCTGCGGGTGGTGCACGCCAATCTCCTGACCATGGTGATTATGTGATTGCCTATGCTTTAGATCAGTAATGGCTTTGTTGCACAAAGATTTTAAAAGTAGAACTCCCCTAAGCGACTCAAATTTAAGTGACAACTTGGGTATGAGGGCGACCTAATTCCGTGAATTTATTCAAGACTGCTACACGTGCATGAATCTCATTCACCTGACTAGGGAAACTCCTTGATGTTAATTTATCTCCCAATAATTTGATGCAATGCATCTTGGTTTCAACCAAGCTTCGACGATGATAGCCTGACCATTTTTTCCATAGTGTCCTGCCTAAACGTTTAACTGTTCAAAGTAATTCATTTCGCTCCTGAGAATGTGCTTTTGTATCTTTCCAAGATCTTGCATTTTTTCTGAGTGGAATCACCGCATGCGCTTGTCGATCCGCAATGACTGGACGGCATCTTTTTGTGTCATAAGCTCCATCGGTATAGACAGAGTCTATTTGCTCATCAAGTGAAATTTGATCAAGTAAATCACTAAGTACCTGTGAATCACTCACATTGTTCGTCGTGAGCTGAACAGCTCGTATTTGCAGGGTTTCAGCATCTATACCAATATGGAGTTTACGCCATTGGCGACGATATTCAGGCTGATGTTTCTTGCGTTTCCATTCACCTTCACCTAAAAACTTAAGGCCAGTTGAGTCTACCAATAGATGTAGTCCATCACTACTTTTTTGATAGCCAATCACAATATCGATATGCCTTTGTCTTCTGCACAGTGTGGAATAATCTGGCGCTATCCAATCTAATCCGCAAAGCTTAATCAGACTTTGGACAAAGCCAGTGACCATTCGCAAAGACAATCTAAATAGAGATTTAATCATTAAGCAGCATTGGATGGCTGCGTCAGAATAAGTTTGATTTCGTCCGTGTTTGCCTTGTGGGTGAGCATACCATTGAGTCCTAGGATCAAACCAAATCGAGATATTTCCTCGATTTATTAATGCTCGGTTATAAGAAGACCAATTGGTCGTATGATAAGTTTTCGATGCTGGCTTCTTCATATTGAAATTATATTGCTAAAGAAGCCTTTAAGAACAGCTTTGTGCAACAAAGCCTATTGTATATACGATATATTATAGAAAAAAATAAAGGTAATTAAGAAGACATAGCCAACGGTAGGAAGTTGGACAATTTATTTAATCAGGTTCTTAGGTCTCAGCAGTTTTCTGAGTAGTATTCACAAAAAAATTAAAACAAAATAAATCTATTTTGAGTATGTTGTTTAAACAATTGTAACCGATACAAACGATAAATTAATAACGGAGAATAAAATGCCACTTGTAGACAATACACCAAATAATGTGCCGTACAAGAGATTTGAGCAAGGTTCTAATGTCTATATTTGCTCCACTCTTTCTGAGCTTGAAATAAGTTTTGAAACCACATCCATTAAAGGGAATTCAATATTACTCAGTAAAGATAAAAACCATTATATCTATGCGCCTAAAATTAGAATAAATGAAAATTTAATTCTAGATTCTAAGATAAGTTTGCTCCTTTTTACGGAAGAATTAGTGTTAAGCAAAATGAAAGAAGGAGACAATATATTTCAAATTACAAGTTTAGGAAAAAAAGGGGAAGATAAGGTTGAGCCTGCTGGAATTGCGCCTCAGACTAGGGATACAAAGCATGGTAAGCATAGCCAAAGCTATTGGCATAAAGATGGTTATAGTAATGAAAGCAGATTAGACTTTTGGAAGTTTGCATCTGGAGACTCAAATAAATGTAAGGAAGAAGAACAGGATGGTCACAGCGGTGATGATGCTCCAAAAATAGCTAAACAAGGTGGAGATGGGGGAGTTGGCGGTACGGTTCAAGTTTACGCAAAAAAAATATCCTTTATAAATCAGGCTAAAAGCTTAATCATCAATGTAAATGGTGGAGATGGTGGACAGGGACAGCAAGGTCAAGATGGAGGAGATGGTGGTGATGGCTTCTATCGAGTTTTCACTAAAAAAAGTGGTGGCTTTTTCTCTAAAAAGACGAATTACTTATATCATTTAGGCTTTGGGGGAGTTGGTGGGCGAGGTGGTGAAGGTGGACAAGGTGGAAACGGAGGAAAGGGAGGATCTATTGTATTTGTATCTCCTCACATAAATGAAAATGTATCGTTTGACTACAAAGGAGGAAAATCTGGTACGAAAGGCATTGATGGGAAGTTAGGGAATAATGGTTTTAGTACAATTGAAGCTAAAGCAGTTGAAGGACTAAAGGTCACATTCGATGACGTTGAAAGTGATTTTAGTGATCCATACGGGAAGAGATTGCCACGAAGAGTTAAATACAATTGCGATAAGGAAACCAGAAAAGAATATCAAGAAGACAAAAAACTTGAATTGCTTAACAATCCAAACAAGACACCTATTCCTAATAATCAAAAAGAAAGCAGCGCTGGTCCTGAAGGTACACTTAAAAGAGAGGCCCCAATCTACGACCTCATATCAACGACCTATTTAAATATGTTGTTTGAGAGCGCAAAGTCAGAAATCTTTTTTAATATTCTAAAAGTAGATCCTGTAAACAACTCCTTAGATCGTTTTTTAGAGATCATGCAAGGGGCAATGAATACCCTAGAATTAGTTGAAAACTACAGTCAAACGAATGGTTGTGATGACAAGTTTAAGCAAACTCTAAAATTTGAAGAGTTGCAAGATATAAACAAACTCGCATCGGCTCTGTTATTAAATCTAAAACGCGGTATCTCACCATTCGGAGGTGATATTCTCGCTCCTAAAATCCCTAACGTTAGCTTTAATAGCGTCAAAGTATATTTAGATCAGTTAGTACAAAGGCTAGCTGATCAAGAGATAATATTTAACAAATTAAAAGAGGAGACGAATTTTATTAGCAGAAGTAAAGCGCTTTATTCCGAAAAGAAAGCGATAAATGGCATGCTAATTGACAATTTAGATAATGAAAAAAAGAAAAATATTGCTGAAATTCCTGAAATGTTTAAGGAAATAAGTGCGCTCACGACAAAAATGATAGAGCTGAAATATAAGCTGCTTAATGACGTGGATGATTTTATAGATTCTGTCAACGCATTTCAGTTTCCATCAATAGATCAACTCGTTAATGCAATGACGATGACTGTCTTTGCCAAGCCTTTAGCCGCTGTAGAAGGATTCAATTTGCTGTATAAAGGAATTAATGAAGTCATTGATGACAATGGAATCAGCGTAAATAAGACTTTTGTTTTGGATGATATTTCACAATTCAATGGAAGTTTTAAGGAAGATTTTAAAAACTTCATCTCAAATACCACATTAGATATAACTCAAGTGTGTGAGGGTACACCAAGGGTTTTGGCAGACTTAAAAAACCTAGATGAAGTTATCAATAACTTTAAGTCTATTCCATCAGCCAAAGCTGCGCACAAAACCAGTACCGCTTTGTTTGAAATCATTCGAAGTCGCAGTGAATTGATCCTTTCATACAATCAGAAACTGAGTGATATATATCTGTGCGACTATAAAATCAAAGAAATAAAAGCTGATGATGCCAAGAATGCCGATCAGTTGAATGACAGTGAAGATCCGTTGATCGATTACATAATGGCTTCAATGAAGAAAAGGTACTCTGACCTAAATGACCTATGCTTGAAACATCTTTTCGAACTAATCAAAGCCTATCGGTATATTTCTCTGAATGATCTAACGTCTGTCGAAATAGATCGATATTTGAATATCTCTTTATGGGGAGATAGTTCAGTTACATACATGTCATCACCGCAGAACATGAAATCGTATGTTAATTTGCTTGAGGAAAAATACAGAAGTTTTCTAGTTGACCAAACCATCCCACCAACCCCGGTTCCAGCAACACAAGATGGAAAGGGTATTTTCCTAGATCTTAAGAAAAATGAGGATTCAAATTTTGGCTTTATCGTAGAAGAAAAATTCGGGGATAACGATTTATCGTTCAAAGTATTTAAGCTTCCTTTTAAAATCGTACGCTCAGACCATGAATGTCAGAAATTTGGCGAGTACTTCTTGCCAGAGCTCGCCCTGTTTTATGATGTAAGAATTAGTCAAAAAATCTCAAGAATTAAACTCCATATCGAAATGGAATCAGGAAGTGAAGTTGCTTCTGTTTCAGCCCATCTTCGTCATAAGCGCTTCGATACTATTTATGACAAAAGCGGCAAAGCACTGAAATTTGAATTAATACAAGCTATAGACTTCCCACTGTATAACGAAGTTTTACGGACAGCGAATACACTCGCAGCGAACACTGCAGACAAAGATCCACTTCAAGTTGAATATCGAGATATGGGGGTATATGCGGAATGGGAAATTAAAGTTTCCCAAGAAAATGGGGCGAATTTAAACTTCTCCCCGGACTTAATTAAAAAAATCGCTATCGAATTGCCAGTCATTTATAGATAAGGGAAATAAACATGTTAAACAGCGAACAACAATTTGTAGCAGATACAGCCTCTAGCAGACTTATTGCGTCAGATTACCTACTCCAAAGGATAAACTGGGATGATGAAGATGTCAGTGATGATGTGAAACGCAACTGGTTTTCTGAAAAGGGCTATACCGTTGCTCAAGTCAGCTTAGACGATGCGGTAAATACGTTTATGGACTCTTTATCCTTTTGGAAAGGCGAATATACCCTATGGGTAAATAATAGCTACTACTTAATGGTGGTCAGTGATGATTCCATAAATATTAATGGTGTTGCCATTTTCAATTACGACTACGATCCAGAAAATTTCAAAGTTACATGGGAGGGCGGTGAACTTACATTCCAAGTTGCCGAAAATGAAGCAAAGTCCTTTAGGCATGCAAAGGTAGTGAGAGGCACGCTAAAATATTCTATTTTTGGAGATATTGCGGGTGATTGCATAGGGGCAACCTTAACAGCATTGGACGCCGTAGATAATAAATCAATTTTTAATGCAATCAGACTAAGACAAAATGCCTTGGAATATTTTAATGGCACATACTTGGTTGCCTTATACAATGAAATAGACTCAAAATTCGAACAAGTCCACCTCGAAGTAAAATCCACAAATAATAATACGAAGATTAAGATCAACGGTGAAGAAACCAGTGTAACCAATGAATACATTAATGCTTTTGAGCAAGGTAAATATGGACGATGGGGATTTACAGGCTTATTCATATACATAGAGTCTCAAAAGAAGTATTTACTCCTTGAGTTTGGTCTTAGTTTGCAGGTCGATTCAGCGCAAAAGAGAAATTCCAAAATAGATAGATTAATTAAAGGCACATATACCTCAGATTTAGATAAAATTTCAAAAATCAATTTTTGCGCCGTTGAAAAAAAAGAAGACCAAGAAGATTCAGATTCTTCACAAAGTGAGTGGGATAAATCCACGATTGTAAATTTGGCTTTTTTAATAGTGGGCGGAATTATTGCAGGAGGCTCGACTGCGGTAGCAATTTTATCCTTATTAAGAGAAAGACGTGTTGATTCTAAAGTGGAAAAAAAATTAAAAGAGATGAACGCCCAATCTCTTGTAGACACCAACACTGGCATAGAAATGACAAGAGTAATGGAAATTCAATACAATGCCTCCCCATTAACTCCTGAAAGTAGAGCTGATATGTGGAATGATATTGCAAAACAAGAAATAGAAATCAAGATAAACGAAGGACTTCGCGAAGCAGCAGAGACCGCTGCTAAAGACGCGTATGCAGAAGTGAAAAGAGAAAATCCATCTTTTAACGATGCACAGTTGAGAGATTTATTAGAGGCTGAGCTAAGGTTTAAAAGCTATAGGGATTTAGAACGTGATATTGCAGATAAGAAAACTGACAATGAAATAAAACGGAAACGTCTAGAGCAACAAAGAACCAAGGAAATGCATGAGAGATTTGTTAGACGTACTCCTATTTAATTAAAGAATTACCAAAGAAGGCCCATATGGGCTTTCTTTACAATCTAATAAATTGAATAGCCACCAAAATTCTAGACACACCTAACCATCGTTTGATGGGTCCTTTCATAATCTAATGGAGAATGTTGACCTTTAGAATCATGCCTGCACTTTTAATTATAAAACATTGGATTATAGACCTAATCGATATTATTCTGACAAAAATTAGCCCACTTAATCATTAATCCTTTACGTTTTTCAAGGTAAGCTCCACGTAAATAAGCGGCTTCGACTTCATCTGGGAGTTTATGAGCAAGAACATGCTCACAAACTTCACGAGGATAATCGGTCATATCAGCAGACCAGTCACGGAAAGTTGAACGAAAGCCATGAGTAGTTACAACACGATTTTGTTTTGGGTCAATATAGCCTAAGCCATTTTCCTTAAATTTCTGTTCATGCATACGCTTGATTAAAGCAGTTAATGACATATCTGAAAGCATGCCGCCACCACGAGGTGCAGGAAAAATATAGCCTTGTGATTCTGTATGAACCTGAATGGATTTCAATAATTGAATTGCTGGTTCTGAAAGTGGAACTCGATGTTCTTTTTCAGCTTTCATGCGTTCTTTCGGAATAATCCATACCTTAGATTCAAAATCGATCTCTTGCCATTTGGCTCCAAAGATTTCACCAGAGCGACATGCTGTTAAAATTGAAAATTCTAGAGCTTTGGGTGAAATACCATCTTTCTGACGAAGGTGTTGAACAAATTCAGCTACTTGATCGTAAGGTAAAGAAGGGTGAGGGCGTGATATTTGTTTTAAATTACCTAGAATAGGTTCAAGATTACCTTTCCATTCAGCAGGGTTGTCACCTTCAAAATATTCCATAGCCTTGGCGTAATCGAAAATAGTCTCTAAGCGACCACGAAGTCGTTTAGCCGTCTCATTTTTTGTAGTCCAAATTGGCTCTAAAATCTTAGCAATATCTACTTTGGTGATTGAGCTAATCACACGATCACCTAAAATAGGAAAAATATAAGTTTCTAGTGTTGTGGCCCATTGACCAATATGTTTTTGATTCTTCAGTTCACGGGTTTTATTTGCTATAACCACTTCTGCACATTCACGGAATGATCTATCCCGAAGTTTCTGAATATGTAGCTTTTCAAGTTGTACTTGTTTATGAGCAATCGGATCAATGCCATTTCGTATTTGTAATCTTAATTCAGTGGCTTTAGCACGAGCTTCAGCTAAAGAAACTTCAGGGTAGGGACCAATACCAATATCACGGCGATGAGGTTTTAACTTCCCATCTTTATCCAGACGTTTGCCCACAACAGCACGCAAAATCCAGACCCGAGAACTACCTTCGATATTTAGACATAAGCCATCAACGCCACCTACGGAATATCGACCAGTCTCTTTAATTTTTGCTACACTGAGTGCAGATAGCTCTTTAGATTTCTTTGGCATGCTATTAATTTACCCCACAACCTACCCCTCATAAAATACTGGAATTGACTGGATTGGTCAAGATGTCGTTGGATTGGTTGTGTTATATCTAATTGAATAATATGTTTTTATAGTATTTGTTTGGACTGTATAGGACTGCTGTTATGCGGACACCGCTTCCGCCAAATATTGATTTAAGCCCTTGTAATCACAAGGGCTTTTTTCTTGCTTGTATTTTGGTCCCACATTGTAACCCACATAAAATTTTGGATTCAATTGGGCTTTGTTGTACAACCCTATTCTTAAAGCCATCTTTAGCAATATAATTTCCGAGTGAAGAAGCCAGCACCTAAAATTTAACGTACAACCAATTGGTCCTCATATAATCGAGCTCTCATTAATCGTGGAAATATTGCCATTTGGTTTGATCCTAAAACTCAGTGGTATGCTCAGTCTCAAGGTAAGCATGGAAGAAATCAAACTTACTCAGATACAGCGATTCAATGTCATTTAATGATTAAATCCTTATTTCGACTCTCTTTACGTATGGTCACGGGCTTTGTATAAAGCTTGATTAAACTTTGCAGATTAGATTGGATAGCGTCAGATTACTCCACTCTCAGCCGCAGATAAAAGCATATTGATATTCAAATTAGCTATGAAAAGAGTTGTAATGGACTACATCTACTCGTCGATTCAACAGGCTTAAAGTTTTTAGGTGAAGGTGAATGGAAGCGTAAGAAACATCAGCCTGAATACCGTCGCCAATGGCGTAAACTTCATATCGACGTTGATGCTAAGACCTTTCAAATAAGGGTTGTGCAGTTAACAACAAATAATATCAGTGATTCACAAGTCCTTAGTGATTTACTGAATCAAATCCCGCTTGATGAGCGAATTGATTCAGTCTATACCAATGGAGCCTATAACACTAAATATTGCAGACAGGTGATTTCAGCTCATCAAGCACATGCTGTAATTCCATCTAGGAAAAATGCAAAGCCATGGAAAGATAAGAAATTGAGCTTTTTAGAAAGAAATGAATTATTAAGAACAGTCAAACGTTTGGGCAGAACGATTTGAAAAAAGTGGTCTGGTTATCATCGACGCAGTCTGGTGGAAACTAAGATGCATTGTATTAAATCATTGGGAGATAAACTCATTGCCCGTAATTTTGATAGTCAGATCAATAAAACTCATGCACCTTTCGCAGTAGCACTGCTCAAGTTCTGAATAAATTTACGGAGTTAGGCCAACCCCATACCCAAGTTACCACTTAAATTTAAGGTACTCAGGAAAACTCTATCTTTTAAGGCTTTATGCAACAAAGCCAGCGTATGTTAAAAAGTGATTTGAAATATTGTTTTGTGATTGATATGCAATCAATGGCGAAAGAAGCATAAATATTCAATAAGGAGCTTTGTCTTTTAACTAACTGGACTGCCACTATTAATTCGAAAATTATTTTTCAAATTAAAATAAATAATATTGAATTTTACATGTAATTTTGTTTTATTGTATGGTTCAACATTGAATATAAGGAAATAGATATGGCACTTTCTGCAGATAAAGCAATAGAAAGCATTCATACCATGCATGTGCTGATTGCAAAAATTTTCAGTGGTACTCACAGTAAGCAAGACTTAGCATTATTGATTGCACATTTTTCTGAAAATTTTGAAATGGTTGGTGCCGCGGGTAAAAAGTTTAAATTTGAAGAAGTAAAACAATTGTTTGCGAATAATCAGGGGAAAATGCCGGATATCCAAATTGAGATCTATGATGAAGATATTATTTCACAAAATGAACAATCAATTTTTTTGACTTATACAGAGAAGCATATCAAAGAATCTGGTGTATTAATCCGCCGTTCTTGTGCACTGATTGAGGAAATTCAAGGCAAAATGTTTTGGCGTTTTCTACAGGAAACATTTACAGGATAACAGTGCTTCAATCCCATTTATTTAAACAGTATCAGCTGATGCTGTTTAATCATATTTAAAATACATCAGCTTCAGTTTGAAGTTTTTGAATTTACCCACAGAGAAAGATCGAAGTAATCAATATTTTTTCGCTTTGATCCTTTTTTGTGATGGGGAAACCTGAGCAGCAGATAACTAAATTTTCACTTAGGCTCCATTCGTGAAAATAAAAATAAAGACTAGCATTTAGTTGATCCTAGTACATAGTTTGATCGCATATTCAGTAAAATCTGAAATAGACCAATTAATAGAGCAACTAAACCACAGGTATGTAAGACAGTAAATGCAATCGTGTCTGTTAGCTTTAAGGAGTTGGACTTTTAGATGGATATTGTAACTATGAAACCAAAGTTGGAAAAGGACTGTTTTTTTACGATCATCTTTGATATTTAGATTCATATGAAGATCTATATATTTGATTAATTTATATTTTAAGAAGAATAGTTCTAATTAGTGAGGCATGAAGCTATTTAGGGGGAGAAGCAGTATTTTTATAAGGTATAACTTTATACTCAAAAAGATATGGAATATTACATATAAAAGTAAATATAATTAAACTCTTGATGTAATAATTTTGAATGATTTAACCGAAAAATAAATTTGTATGGAAGTAAGTTTGGGGAATCAATAACCAATTTATGATGCGGTTGGTTAAGAAATATTTTCCCAATGCAAAGTAAGAAATATGGATTTGTACGGAAAATAAGTTGTCATACAAGGATTTAGTGACATGAATAGTTCTATCAGTGATCAAACCCCAGCAGTCAGTAAAAAATCAAATGCATATGCATGGTATGTCGTGCTTCTGTGCATGCTAGCTTATATCTTTTCATTTATAGATCGCCAAATTTTAGCATTGATGATTGAGCCAATTAAAGCTGATTTAAATTTATCAGATACTCAGTTCAGCTTATTACATGGTTTGGCCTTTTCACTATTTTATGCCTTTATGGGATTGCCTCTGGCTTATTTGGCTGATCGTTTTTCGCGTCCTAAAATTATTGCGGTTGGTATTGTTTTTTGGAGTATTGCAACTGCTCTATGTGGTTTAAGCAAAAGTTTCTTTCAGCTTTTCTTTAGCCGGATGGGAGTTGGTGTTGGGGAAGCTGCATTATCTCCAGCTGCTTACTCTATGTTCAGTGATATGTTCACTAAGGAAAAATTAGGGCGTGCTGTCGCAGTTTATTCCAGTGGATCCTTTGTCGGAGGTGGTATTGCCTTTTTGGTTGGTGGCTATGTGATTGGCTTATTGAAGAATATGAGCTTGATTGAGATACCGCTTTTAGGGGCAATCAAAGCTTGGCAAATGGCTTTCATTCTAGTTGGTTTACCAGGTATTTTTATTGGCCTGCTGTTTATTCTAACAGTACGAGATCCACAACGGAAAGGCCAGCGTTTGAATGCACAAGGTCAAGTCGAAAAGACCAGCATGAAAAAAGCATTTAAGTTTATTAAAAAACACAGTACTACTTTTGGTTGTCATTATTTCGGCTTTACCTTCTATGCTATGGCGCTGTATTGCCTTATTAGTTGGACACCCGCATTTTATATGCGTCAATATGGACTGACGCCGACAGAAGCTGGGTATATGCTGGGTACGGTTATGCTTGTGGCAAATACATTAGGCGTATTCTGTGCAGGTTGGTTAAATGATTGGTTTATTCAAAAAGGCCGAACAGATGCACCAATGATTACAGGTGTGATTGGTATTGTAGGTTTAATCATTCCGATGATTGTTTTTACCCAAGTATCTGAACTTTGGCTGTCTGTGGCTTTATTGGTTCCAGCCATGTTTTTTGCATCTTTTCCAATGCCAATTTCAACAACGGCAATGCAAATGCTTGCGCCTAACCAGCTGCGTGCACAGATTTCAGCGGTCTTTTTGCTGATCAGCAATTTAGTCGCGGTCGGAATTGGCACGACTCTAGTGGCCTTAATTACTGATAAAGTTTTTGGAAACCCACAGATGGTAGGTATGTCACTGTCTATTGTGGGTACTTGCGCATGTGTATTAGCCTTTATTTTATTGAAGAAAGGATGCAAAGCATTTAGTGCTAGTATGCAGCAAGAACATCCAGTTTAAGCCAATTATTTAGAAATTCAAGATACGGGAAAAGCTCATTTATATTTAATGGGCTTTTGCTGTTATTCTAATTTAGAATAACGAAATCAACGGAGTGCAGACATGAGTCAATTTTTAAATTTGAGCCATTTGCATTATCTGGATGAGTTTTTACTGTTTAATTCAGATGACTATCAGACTATTAAAGATAAAATCAGTCATTATTTGTGCCCGCATGAGTTTAATGTGGATACAGATTCGAGTTTGAATACTCGCTTAAATGGTTTCAGTTTTGGAAATTCAGCTTTATATGATTTGAAATATAGTGCTGCCGTCGCAATCACTATAGATGAAACCTCACCGTATTATCTGTTTCGTATTAATCTTGAAGGGCAATGTAAATTTGAGCATGCGCAAAATCAGGTGTTACAGTCATATGGCATTATGACGGTGACACATCCGTATACTCAAAACCGCATTATGACCAATCACTGTTGCCGTAATATTATTCTTAAACTGACACAGCAGGATGTGGAAACACAGCTGTGTAAAATGCTGGGCTATACCAGTGCTGAACCTGTATTATTTGATAATGGACTATCATGTACCGCAGAAGGTTTGAACGCTATTATTGAAACACTGAATTATCTTTGTCATGCTTATTATCATATTCAGAACTGGAGCTTTATTTCAGCTAGTTTCAACCAGTATTTAATTGAATTGATTTTGTTAAAAGTTTCCAGTAATTACAGCCAACAGCTCAATGAACGCAGACAAAAAGTATTGCCAAGTTACATGAGAAAAGCACAGCAATATATTCAACAGCATTTTCAAATGCAGATTTCACTTGCAGAGCTAAGCATTTTTTGCGGCGTTTCTAGTCGTACTTTACAAAAAGGTTTTAATCAGTACTGTCAGCAAACACCGATTGAATATATTCGGGATCAGCGTATGCAATGGGTGCATCAAGCATTATTGAACAGTCATTCCAGTGATACAGTGACAGATATTCTGTTGCAAAATGGCATACAAAGTTTTGGTCGTTTTTCCAGTATGTATAAAAAACGCTATGGTTGCCTGCCATCACAAACTTTAAAAATGAAAGTGGTATAAAAAAGTGATGTAAATATGAAAAATATTCGTATATTGAATAGACTATTCGTATATAGGGGGGTGAACTTCATTTTAATCTTCTAAGGTTAATTTACTTAATGAGGAGGATTCAAGATGAAAGTTACAGTACTTGGCGGTGGTCATGGATGTTATGCGGCAGCAGTGGAGATGGCGGAAAAAGGTCATGATGTAGTGTTATGGCGCAGAGATGCCAACGCATTAAAAAAATTGGCAGAAACCGGTGAACTGTTTATTTTGGATTATCAGGGTGAGCGTTCAGTAACGGTTGGCCTTGACAATAGTCAGATCAATTTACAAGAATCTTTAGAGCAAGCGATCGTCAGCGCTGAACTGATTATTATTCCTTTGCCTGCCACCACGCACCTAAAATTAGCGCAGCAAGCGGCGACTTATTTTAAAGATGGACAAGTGGTCTATTTACCGCCAGGCACCTTTGGTAGCTTTGTTTTTGCTAAAGCTATGAAAGATGCAGGTAATCATGCGCAGGTAGCTTTTGCTGAAACGGGTACATTGCCATACTTGGTGCGTAAGCATGGGCTAAACCACATTGTCGTGAGCGGTTATGCGACCCGCCTACCTACAGGTGTATTCCCAAGTCATTTATCTGGACATGCATTTAAGATTCTGCAGCAGGCCTATCCGAGTGTAGAACCAATAGAAGACAGTTTAAGTGGGGCGTTGATGAATGCTGGTCCAATTATTCATCCACCGTTGATTATAATGAATGCAGGTCCTTTGGAACACTTCGAAGCATGGGATATTCATAATGAAGGCACACAGCCATCTATTCGCCGTGTCACATCTCAATTGGATGCCGAACGTATGCATCTGCGTGAAGCCTTAGGGTATTCTGCACCGCATTTCCCTTTGGCTGATCATTATAATAAAACAGATGAAGGAGATGAGTGGATGTATGGGCGAGGTGCTCATGGCAAGCTCACAGACAGTGGTGACTGGCGTGAGGATATTGATTTGCAGTCACATCGCTATATGCTTGAAGATACCCGTTTAGGTTTATCTTTCATTGTTTCTATGGGACGTTGGGCTGGCATTAAAACCCCTGTAGCTGAAGGTTTACTGAATATTGCCTCAGCCGTTGCCGGAAAAGATTTATATGCTGAAGGAAGAACATTAGAAAGCTTAGGTTTAGCGGATAAATCAAAGCAGGAATTGCAACAAATCTTGCAGTATGGAGTTTAAGATGTCCAATATTCAGCACACAGCCGTGGTGGGGGCAGGGCGAATGGGTAAAGCCATTGCTATTGCTTTTGCTTATGCTGGCCTGCAAGTAAAATTGATTGATGCCAAAGAACGTTCATGTGAAGACTTTGTGCAATATCAACAACAAGTGGAACAGGATATTACGCAGGAATTGCTACTCTTAAGCCAAATTCAACTTATACAAACTGCGCAAATTTCATCAATTCAAGCCAATATAGAAGTACTTTCAAAATCTACCTCTATTCAATATCTAAATCAATGTGATTTAGTTCTGGAAGGCGTGCCTGAGAAAATACAGGTGAAGCAGGATATTTTTACATGGCTGGATCAGCATGTTGCATCAGATTGTATAGTCGCTTCTACGACCTCTACCTTTTTAGTGACAGATATTGCCAAGATGCTTTCTCATCCTGAACGAGTGGTGAATGCACATTGGCTCAACCCTGCTTATTTAATGCCATTAGTCGAATTAAGTCGCTCAGAGCAAACTTCAGATAAAAACGTGTTGGCGCTTAAATCATTTTTGACCAGTATCGGGAAAGTCGCAGTGGTGTGTAATGCTAAAGCAGGCTATATCGTACCCAGAATTCAAGCATTGGCTATGAATGAAGCAGCCCGAATGGTAGAAGAGGGTGTTGCATCTGCAGAAGATATTGATATTGCAATTCGCACCGGTTTTGGCTTACGCTTCTCTGTCTTAGGTTTACTTGAGTTTATTGATTGGGGCGGTGGTGATATTCTGTATTATGCATCACAGTATTTGGAGCGAGAGCTGGGCGAAAGGTATAGTACGCCTGATATTATTAAAGAAAATATGCAAAATGGCCGAAATGGTCTAAGAGAACAGCAGGGTTTTTATCAATATGAGGGAGTGGATATTCCTGCTTACAAGAAGCAAGTACTTCAAACATTTTTGAATAGAATTGAGACATCCGGTTTAAAACCTAAGTTGAATATTGTTTCTTCCATAGTTTAAAAAAAAGCCAGTAAAAAAAGCCCATCATCATGTATGGGCTTTTTGTTTAATTGCTATTTTAAGCGGTTAGCTGGATGGCATTAGCTCAAATATTTTTTTCATCTGCGCATTTAGCTGAATTAACTCTTCATCTTCAAAAGCATTCAGAATTCCTGAAAGTGTAACTTGACTGATCTGATTGATCTGTTCTACCAGTTTTTTACCTTTATTTGTTAACTTGACCATAGAAATACGTTCGTCAAATTCCGAAGAAAAAACCTGAACAATTTCATCTTCAACTAAGCGGTAAATAGCTTTGGTTGCAGTGGTCAATTTGAGTGTTGATAGGTTTGCAATTTCAGTAATGCTGGCTTGTCCCAAGGCGTTGGTGCTTAAAATGATTTTGCGTCGTGTATTGTCTATTCCTAATTTTTTTATAGATTTTTCAATTATTTGAGTATATTTTCCATTGACTTGGGAGATCCAAAAAAAAGGATAGCTTTGTAGGCTGCTAGGTTCATTGTTAGGCAGAAAATTTTCTAAATGAGTAAGCATGGCAAAGTGATGACTTTGTAAAAATTGATACCCTATTATACAAAAATTAAAAATATTTTCTTTACTCTCTGCAATGAAAATACTTGACAATTACATTGCTTTTTCAGATATTAGTATTAGTAATAAAAATACATGGAAAAGTGAATGAATATTGTGGCAAAGAATGTTCATTTAGGGTCAGGAAAACTCATCGTGATGGTGAAAGACTCTATCGATATTCAAGGTTTTCAAACCCTCACAGGAAGTAAAGCGTTAGAGACTATTCCTGTCGCAGAACAAAATGCCTTTGTGGTAGAGCGTATTTTGGCTGCAGATTGTCAAATTACCGCAAAAACAAATTTGCATGAATTGGCTTTTGGCATTACAGGCATTAATCGTGCATTCGGTACAGCGCTTAATCCTAAATACCCTGCACTGATTCCAGGCGGATCATCAAGCGGATCAGCTGCAGCTGTTGCTGCCAAACTAGCCGATTTTACAT
Source organism: Acinetobacter sp. ANC 3832 (assembly GCF_002135415.1). GTDB lineage: Bacteria > Pseudomonadota > Gammaproteobacteria > Pseudomonadales > Moraxellaceae > Acinetobacter. The sequence goes on along the minus strand of NZ_NEGJ01000019.1, from coordinate 22,610 downwards.
TAGGAACAGACACAGGCGGTTCAATCCGCATGCCTGCTGCCTGTTGTGGAATTTTTGGCTTAAAGCCTACTTTTGGTCGTGTAAGTCGTGAAGGCGTACATCCTGAAAACAGTTCATTGGATTGTATCGGACCATTTGCAAATTCAGTTAGCATGATTGAAACAGCCATGCAGATTATTGATCCAAGTTTTAATACTGCAAAAGCTCTAGAGCAAGCGCCTAAGCTTGCAGTGCTGAATGTACAGGCGAGTGATGAAGTAAATGAATGTATTAATGAATACTTTGAAAAAGCTGGGCTGGTTTTGACACATGTAGACATTGCATCTTTTGATGACGCATTCCATGCAGGTATGCAAATTATCAATTTTGAGAATTGGCAGGCGTATGGCGCTTTAACTGAAACGGGACTTTTGGGCTCAGATGTCAATGCACGTTTACTGAAAGCCTCAGAAACTACATGCCAGCAGGTTACAGAAGCTGAACATGTGAAAGAACGTTTCACCCAAGAAGTAGATGCTTTACTGAATCAATATGATGCATTGCTGTTACCAACGTTGCCACAAATTCCGCCACAAGTTGTAGATGCAGAAAATACAGTTGCATTTTTGAATTTAACGGGGCTGGTTCGTCCATTTAATCTGTCTGGGCATCCTGCAATCTCAGTACCATTAGAGACAAAACAGGGCTTACCCGTTGGATTGCAAATTGTTGCCAAAAAAAATGCGGATGAACAGCTTTGTGCAATTGCTGAATTTGTCGTGAAGGCGGCGCAATAAGTTACAAGGAGTTAACAAATGAATGATTTATCTACAAAGGATTTTGTCATGGATAATACAGCAGTAGATTTGAAGGCCTTGTATCAGGAAATCCGTGAACGCGCATGTACGGGTGAATTTGATAATCAGGCATATGTCAGTCAGGATATTATTGAAAAATTAAAAAAAATAGGTGTATATCGGGCATTTGTTCCGAAGCGTTTTGGTGGTTCTGAAGTTTCACCACGCGAATTTTGTGAGCTGATTGAAAAACTATCAATGGCAGATGGCTCAGTGGGATGGGTAGCAAGTTTTGGTATGAGCCCAGCTTATTTAGGTAGCTTGCCAGAAGAAACACTCAAAGAACTTTACAAGGATTCTCCTGATATTGTTTTTGCCGGCGGTATTTTCCCTCCACAGCCAGCAGAAATTACTGAAGATGGTGTTGTTGTTAAAGGACGCTGGAAATTTTCCAGCGGCTGCATGGGGGCAGATATTGTTGGCGTCGGTATTGCACCACAAAAGGATAATGAAGCGCAAGGCTTGCCACGTATGGCAGTCATGCCTGCAAAAAAAGTAAAAATTGAAATGACTTGGGATACAGTGGGCCTAAAAGGAACGGGAAGTCATGATTTAGTCGTTGAGGATGTTTTGGTCCCTAAAGAGTGGACATTTGTACGTGGAGAGCCGTCAAAGCTTTCAGAGCCTTTTTTTAAATATCCCTCTTTATCACTTGCAACACAAGTCTTGACAGTAGTGGGCATAGGCGTAGCTGCAGCAGCTTTAGAAGAGTTCAAAAAACTTGCTCCAGGCAAGGCTTCTATTACTGGTGGTTCCGAAATTGCAAATCGTCCAGTGACACAATATGAATTTGCACAAGCTGAAGCAGAGTTTAAAGCAGCGCGTACATGGTTTTATGAAACGATGGATATCGTTTGGAGTGAAGTGGTTGCAGGTCGTACACCGACAGCAGAACAAATCAGTGATATGCGTCTGTCTTGTACTCATGCTACCAGAGTTACTGCCCGCGTTGCCCGCAAAATGCAAATGCTGGCAGGTATGACAGCTATTTATACCAACAATGTGTTCAGCCGCTTTGTGAACGATACCCATGTGGTGACACAGCATGCCTTTATGGGGGATGCAACATTGCAGAATGCAGGTTTAATCAGCTTTGGCTTAAAACCGGCACCGGGCTATTTATAAGCAGATTGATTTCATACGCGAGTATTAAGAATGAATGACAAAATGGATTTCAGCGCAATTTTACAGCGTCTAGAACGGCTGGAAGCGCAAGCTGCAATTCGAAACTGCATTAACCGCTACATGGAAATTTGTGATGCTTTAGATGCCAATACTGACTTGAATGAATTAATAAATTTATTTGATGAAGACAGTATTTGGGAGGGCATAGGTGAGAAATATGCGCAGTCTTTTGGTCACTTCAGCTCACGGCAAGCGATTCACGACATGTTTAAGGGGTATACCCAGAAAGATTCGCATTTTGTGATGAATGCGCATTTTGTGAGTTCAGAACAAATTTATGTTGAGGATACGCAAGCAAAAGCCTCTTGGCTGATGCTGCAAACCTCAGCATTTAGAGATAGTCGCAGCCATTTAAATGCAGCCAAACTCACAGTGGCATTTAAACAGCAGCAGGACGGGTCTTGGAAAATTAAGCATTTTCAAACAGAAAATATTTTCAGCCGTCCAGTTTCTCATTGGAACAGTACAGCGGAATTGCCAGTACCGTCTCAGAAATAACTCAAGGATAAATTTAAAAGGATAATTGACATGAACAGTATCATCCCAATACAAAATATTGATATTGACTACAATGAGCTAGTGCAATCGGACCGTGCACATACTTCTTTGTATAAAGATGAAAAAATATTTGAAGATGAAATGGAAAAAATTTATTACAGTAATTGGGTCTGGGTGGCGCATGCTAGCGAAATTCCAGAAGGCGGTAACTATAAAACCATAAATATCGGAAAGCAGCCCGTGGTTGTAGTACGTGACCGTAAAAAGAAAGTTCATGTGCTGCTTAACCGTTGCCGTCACCGTGCTGCAACACTCTGTGAACATAAAAAAGGCAAAACCAACAGTTTTGTATGTCCTTATCATGGCTGGAGCTATGCTTTGGATGGTAGCCTGCGTGGTGTGCCATCTCCTGAAAGCTATGGTGAATGCCTAGATAAATCTGAACTTCCTTTAATTAGCCTGCGTGTTGAAGAATATAACGGTATGATTTTCGCCTCTTTTAACCATCATGTTGAACCGTTAGAAGATTTTCTTGGTGCGGCGAAAAAATGGATTGACCTATTCATGAAACAGGGTGCGGGTTATCCAGTGAAAGTTTTGGGTGAGCATCGCTTTACGTTCCCGGGCAACTGGAAAATCCAGTTGGAAAATACCACTGATGCCTACCACTTTCCGCTGGTACATAAATCATTCTTAAGCTCAGTTGATGAAAAAACTGAAGAATTATTTAACTTTGATAATCAGCCTGGTTATGTCGAAGACTTAGGCAATGGCCATAGTGTCATGGTGATGATTCCAGAACTTGTCGATCTTGAAGAAGAATTGATGGAACGTCCAATTCAAGAACGTTTTGAAGATCTTGCTCAGGCATTGCGTGATGAAGGTCATGCAGAATTAGAAGTACGCCGTATTGTCCGCGCTGTAGGTGGTTCGGGATTTAACTTAAACTTATTCCCGAATATTGCATGTTCAATGGCATTCTTCCGTGTTATGCAGCCAATCTCTGTAGATAAAACAGAAATTCATCACTCAGTGATTACCATGGACGGTGGTCCTCAAATTGCCAATCAGTACCGCTTACGTTTGCATGAGCATTTCCAAGGCCCATTTGGTTTTGGTACACCAGATGATGCGGAAGCTTGGGAGCGTGTACAAAAGGGTGCAGATGCAGGCAATGATTTATGGATCATGCTCAACCGCGGTTTACCAGGCGAAGTGGAAACTGAAGATGGCTTAAAAAGTGATGTAAGTGCTGAAACGGGCATGCGAGCTGCGTATCAGCAGTGGAAAAAGTTGATGACGGCTTAAGGAGAGAGCAATGAAAATCGATTTAAATTTATTGAATGAAGCGACAGCTTTTATTTGGGCTGAAGCAGACATGCTCGATCATTACGAACATGAAGCATGGTTAAAACTTTGGAATGAAACGGGTGTATATATTATTCCGATTGATCCTGCTTTAACGGATTATGAAAATAATTTGAATTATGCCTATGACAATCATCACATGCGTCAATTGCGTGTGAATCGTTTGGATAACGGTGAAGCCATTTCAACATCTCCAAAAGCCAATACAGTACGCAGTGTATCCCGTGTGCGTATTATCAAAGATGAAGATGGTGAAATTATTTTACGCTGTGCGCAAAATCTGCGTGAATTCCGTAAAGAAAATTTAAAACATTATACTGCGGATGTCACATTTCACTTGATTCGTGATGCTGAACAAGGTTTTAAAATCAATCGTAAAATTATTAACTTGGTCAATTCTACCGATACTTTGGCGGGTATCAGTTACATTCTTTAGGAGAAGAAAATGAAACAGGTTGTTTTAGTGACTGGTGCAGCATCAGGTTTAGGCAATGTGGTTGCAGAATACCTTGCTAGCCAAGGTCATCAAGTTATTTTATCTGCAAGCACACTGGAAAAAGCTGAAGCGGCTAAAGTACGCAGTGTAAATGCGAATAATATGTTTTCTCTGAAGCTGGATATTTCTGTTGAAGCAGATTTTCATGCCGCTGTGCAGTGGATTGAAGAGAAGTTTTCAAAACTTGATGTACTGATCAATAACGCGACGGTCACCAAAGCAACGCCTGTTTTAGAGATTACCGCGGCTGATTTTGATTGGATCACACAAGTCAATCAGCGCGGTACATTTCAGTCGTGTCAGATTATTGGTAAATATATGGCAGATAAAGGCTATGGCCGTATTGTCAATATGGCGTCTTTAGCAGGTCAAAATGGCGGAACAGCAACGGGCGCGCACTATGCAGCAACGAAAGGTGCCATTGTAACCCTGACCAAAATTTTTGCCAAAGAATTTGCTGCGAAAGGTGTCACGGTCAATGCAGTTGCACCAGGGCCAATGGAATCACCGATTGTGCATAGCGTGGTATCTGATGAAAAAATGGCACAATTTATTCAGAATATCCCTGTCAAAGCTTTGGGCAGTATGGAGTTTATTGCTGAAACGTGCGCGTTATTGGCAAGTCCAAATGCCAGTTTCGTGACAGGTGCAACATGGGATATTAACGGCGGATTATTTATGCGTTAAGCCTTGGGTTTAATGCATAAAGAGGAGATTCATTATGACTGAACTTTATAATGTTGTTGTCAAAAACCGCCATGTAGAAGGCGAAAATGTTGCAGTCATGGAATTTGAATCCGCAACATCTACAGCCTTACCTAAAATTGACGCAGGTGCACATATTGATGTGCACCTGCCGAATGGTATGGTACGCCAGTATTCACTTTGCCAAAATCCAGATGAAACAGGTATTTTCCGTTTAGGAATTTTACGTGATCCTGAATCTAGAGGTGGCTCTGTATCTGCTTTCGACGATTTAAAAGATGGTATGCATATTCAAGTCAGCGAGCCAAAAAATCTTTTTTCTTTGGTGGAAGCTAAACATTCTGTGTTGATTGGTGGGGGGATTGGCATTACTCCACTGATTACGATGGCATATCAGTTGGCGCATCAAGGTGAGTCTTTTGAATTGCATTATTGCGGCGCAAGTCCAGAGAGCTGTGCCTTTGTAGACGAGATTAAAAACGGTGAACTGGCTCAATTCACAACCCTTCATTTTAAATCAGAAGGTGCGAATCATCGTGACTTTTTTCAATCAGCTATTCAAAATATTGATGTAGATAGCCATATTTATACTTGTGGTCCAAATGGATTTATGGATTGGATCATTAATCTAGCGCTGACTCAGAACTTTCCCGAAAATCAGATTCATAAAGAGTATTTTCAAGTAGATGTGGAAACGAGTGGTGATGCTTTTGAAGTCGTGGCTGAACGCAGCGGTAAAATCATTATAGTCGATGCTGAGGAAACTATTTTACAGGCATTGGCACGTGAAGGCATTGAGATAGAAATGTCATGTGAGCAGGGCGTTTGCGGTACATGCATGTGCGATGTGATTGAAGGTGAGCCGGATCACCGCGATGTATATTTTACCGATGAAGAGAAAGCCAGCAATGATCAAATACTAGTGTGTTGTTCTCGATCTAAATCTGCCCGTCTGGTTTTAGATATTTAAGTAACTACAATTCAAATTGGAATTGCAAAGTATTGAGTCCGCACAGGAATAGGACTGTAAAATTCAGGAGAGAAGCATGAACGCATTACATACAATAGATACTGTAAAAGTTGATCCAATGAAATTTAGACGCGCATTAGGCAATTTTGCTACAGGCGTCACCATTATGACTGCGCAAAATGAACATGGCGAAAAGGTAGGAGTCACAGCAAATAGTTTTAATTCTGTTTCTTTAGACCCTGCTTTAATTTTGTGGAGTATTGATAAAAATTCTTCAAGTTTTCATGTTTTTGAGCAAGCAACACATTTTGCAGTCAATATTTTATCAGGTTCTCAAATTGAACTTTCTAATAAGTTTTCACGCCGTAATATCGATAAATATGAAGGTACTAGTTTTCAGGAGGGAGTAGGATTAGCACCAGTTTTAGACCACTGCTCGGCTGTTTTTGAATGTGAGCGCCATCAGATTATTGAAGGTGGAGATCACTGGATTATTATCGGCAAAGTGGTAAATTTTCATGATGAAGGCCGTAGTCCATTGGTTTACCATCAAGGGGCTTATTCAGGTGTGACACCGCATCCTTTATTGCAGGTGAGAGAGTCTGCTGAAGTTGAAGATGTAGGGGCGATGCATCAGGGACATTTGCATGGTAATGTCTGCTATTTGATGAGTCGTGCCTTTAAATTCTATCAAAATGATTATATTCCTAAGCAGTTGGTAACGGGTTTCCGTACCAGTGAAGCACGGCTTCTACTGGTTTTAGGTAGTGGTACGGCTTCAAGCAAAGCGGATTTACCGCGTGATATTGCCATGCCAATGCAGGAAGTAGAACAATCTGCTGCAATTCTGGAAAAAGATGGCCTGTTGATTGAGACGAACGGCTTCTATAAATTGACAGAGAAGGGTAAGAAAACCGCGCATTATTTATTTGATATCGCAGACAGTCATCAAAATGAAGTATTGAATAAATATTCGGACAGTGAAAAAGACAGTTTTATTAAAATTTTACGGGATATTGCTGGGATTGCATAAACATCAACTGACCGACAAATATCTAGATGAATTTGTCGGTTATTTGGATTTATTGAGATAGAATTTTTAATGGTGTTGGAAAAGATAAAGCAAAGCTACTCAAACTATTGAATCGATCTGTCCAAGGGGAATGGATATGAATCAAGCTAAAGAAAATGAAATTGTGCAGTGGAAGCAATCTATTCAAAAGATCTGTGGTGACTTTGAAACGACCTTTCATAAGCATAATAATTTATTTATTGGTGAAGTAAAATTTTTTTTATTAGGTGAGACAGAGGTTGCTTTTATAAAAAGTAATGCCAGTCATATTTGTAGAAAAAGTGGTATGCCCGATCGAGTGAAAGATCGTTTCTGTTTTTTGGTGATTCAGTACACAGGTAAGATGCGGATTGTTTATAAAGATCAAAATATTGATTTAAATGAAGGAGACATTACCTTACTTGATCCTGAAGAAACGATTGATATGTATCCACAAGGTTTATTTAGTCATGTTTCAGTGCATTTGTCGCGTGAGAAATTATTCAGGCAAGGCATTACAGTCGATCATTTTGGCAAATTAAACACTTCCAATATGAGTGGGCATTTGCTGAAAAGTATGTTGCAAAATCTATCACCTGAAAAGATTGAGCTTTGGTATGCAAAAGAGGATGGCAATGCTTTTGAAGATGCCTTGATTGCTTTAATCAAACCGACAATTAACTATAAAAATATTGAAATTTCCAGTCATCTCAAAATAAAAGCAGAGCGATTTATTTTTGAACATCTCAATCAGCAAAGTTTGAATGCACAAATGATCGCAAATCATTTAGGGATTTCACTTCGGCATTTACACCGATTATTTGAACATCAACAGCAATCTGTACACAAGTTTATTCAAATGCACCGTATCGAAAAAATTCAGTATGAATTAAAAGATGGCAAAAATAAAAGTCTATCGATTACTGAAATTGCTTTGAAGTGGGGATTTGGTGACAGTGCTCATTTCTCAAAATTATTTCGTAAGATGATAGGGCTTTCACCGAAACAATATCGCTTAAAAGTGTAGTGAATGAATTTTTAGATCTCCTGTTAATGTCACAATTTCACATAAAGTGAGTCACGTTTAAACAAGAACATCCGCTGTAATCATGGTGAAATCTTATTCAAGGAATTGAATGAGTAGGCAAGCATGATGCAAGCAGAATATGACTATATTATTATTGGGGCAGGGTCGGCAGGCTGTGTGGTCGCAGCACGATTATTACAAGCAAAAGCAGGACGAGTGCTGGTTTTAGAGGCGGGGACGAAGGACAATAGTATGTTCCATACGATCCCTGCAACAGTGATCAAAGTGTTTCAACAAAAATCATGGCCGTATATGACGGTTCCACAAAAACATTGTAATCACCGTGAAATGATTCTTGCACAAGGAAAAGTTCTTGGCGGAGGTAGCTCTGTCAATGGCATGGTGTACTGTCGTGGACAACGTCAGGATTATGATCTATGGGCATCTGAATGGGGCTGTAACAATTGGTCTTATCAAAAGGTGCTTCCATTTTTTAAAAAAGCTGAAAAGAATGAAAGCCTTGCGGATGAGTATCACGGACAAGAGGGTATTTTACCTGTCAGTGAAAATCGTTATCGTCATCCTTTAACACTTGTCTGTATTCAAGCAGGTCAGCAAATGGGGATGAAATATGTCAATGATCTCAATGGATGGGATCAAGCAGGTGTCGGCTTTTATCAAACCACAACCTTGCGTGGTGAAAGAGCCAGTACTGCAAAGACCTATTTAAAAGCGGTTGAACATCTTGCAGATCTTACTGTGGTGACCGATGCACTGGTTCATAAAATCGAAACACATGCCGGTCGGGCGACAGGCGTAACCTATAGCATTGCTGGAAAATCCGCTGTTACTGTACACGCAAGCAAAGAAATTATTGTCAGTGCTGGTGCAATTGGTAGTCCAAAAGTTTTATTACTCTCAGGGATTGGCCCAAAACAGCATTTAAATGAACTGGGTATTGAATGTATTCAAGACTTACCTGTGGGTGAGAATTTTCATGATCATTTACATATGTCAGTGAATGCAACTGTTAAAACCAAGAATAGCTTGCTTGGGGAAGATCAAGGTTTAAAAGCACTACGGCACTTTTTACAATGGCGCTTTACCCGTTCTGGTTTATTAACGTCTAATATTTTAGAAGGCGGTGGCTTTATTGATACCAATAACCATGGCCGACCTGATGTACAGTTCCATTTCTTGCCAGTACTGGATAATTTTGATAATACGCCAGGTGAAAAAGCAGTGGCACAAGAACATGGTCTCACCATTAAGGTTGGACATGTACAACCCAAAGCACGAGGCAGTTTACGTTTAAGCAGTAAAGACCCAAATGCTTTGCCGACCATTGATCCAAACTATTTAGGTCATCAAGAAGATATTGATGCCAATATCCGCGCGGTTCAGGCAGGGCTGCGTTTACTACAACAGCCTGTATTAAAATCTATAGTCAAAGACATTATTGAACCAGCAAATATCGATCCCGATGACATTGCTGCGATTGATCTGTGGATGCGTCAAAATATTAAAACGGTCTACCATCCCGCAGGCAGCTGTAAAATGGGCAATTTTTCACAAGACTCCGTTACTGACCAAACCCTTAAAGTGTATGGTTTTCAAAATTTACGCGTGATTGACTGTTCCATTTGCCCACAAGTACCAAGTGGAAATACCAACGCCATTGCCATCATGATTGGTGAGCGCGGTGCTGACTTTATTCTAAATGCATAACTGAATCTCATAGAAATTGCTGAACTTAAATTGCCAAGATTTTTATATAGAACACAGGATAATAAGATGAACCAAGTACAAATTTTAGCGAGTGTCCAAACTTTTTTGCAACGTCAACACGGTCATTTTATTCATGGCCAACATATTGAATTCGATGATACGCGTACTCGAATTGAGCTGATTAACCCAGCAACGGAACAGGCTGTTTCAAGTATTACGATTGGGACTAAATCCGATGTTGAGGCCGCTGTAAACAGTGCGCAAGATGCTTTTCTAAATGTTTGGGCCAATACATCACCTTATGAGCGCGGGCAAAAGCTGAATAAGCTTGCTGATCTGGTTGAACAGCATACGGAGGAACTAGCACAACTAGAAACTTTGACTACAGGCAAGTTGATTAATCTTTCTCGACACTTAGAAGTTGCTCAGACTGTCGTGTTTTTAAGATATTTTGCTGGTTGGGCCACCAAAATTCATGGTCAAACCATGCAACCTTCTATTCCCTCAGCCAATGGTGAAAAATATACAGCTTATACGGTGCGTCAACCTGTTGGGGTTGTGGCAGGGATCGTGCCGTGGAATTTTTCCTTGATGATCGGATGTTGGAAGATTGGTTCGGCATTGACAACGGGTTGTACAATCGTGCTTAAACCTAGTGAGTTCACAACACTTTCATTATTACGTTTAGCCGAGCTTGCAATAGAAGCAGGCATCCCCGCAGGTGTGATTAATATTGTCACAGGCACAGGAGAAACTGGCCAATATTTAATTGACTCTAAAAAGATTAAAAAAGTTTCGTTTACAGGTTCTGTACCCACAGGAATTGCGATTGGCAAACAAGCGATGCATAACGATTTAACCCGTGTCAGCTTAGAACTAGGCGGAAAAAATGCAGCTGCGATTTTAGCGGATACTCAAATAGATGAAATTTTACCAACACTTTTACAAGCCAGTTTTGTCCATCAAGGTCAAGTGTGTGCAGCACCAGAACGTTTTTTTGTGCATCGTTCTAAATATGAAGAGTTTATTCAAAAAGCAGCCGTAGCTCTTCAGCAATTTAAAATAGGTTCACCGCTGGATGAATCCTCTATGTTTGGTCCACTTTCAAATAAGCCACATTTTGAGAAGGTTAAACATTATCTGGATCTTGCTCATCAAAATAATCAAATCATTTGTGGTGGTAAAGTCGTTGCAGGAACAGGCTATTTTGTAGAGCCAACTTTATTAACAGTGCGGGGTATGGATGATCCATTATTTATTGAGGAAACATTTGGACCTGTGGTGGATGTGATTGCTTTTGAAAGTGATGAAGAGTTAATTTCAATGATGAATCATTCTCGTTTTGGTTTAACTGCAAGTATATGGACCAATGATTTGGCGAAAGCTTTGCGACTCATTCCGCAAATTGAAGCAGGCTCAGTCTGGGTGAATATGCACACATTCCTTGATCCTGCCGTTCCTTTTGGTGGAGTCAAAGCATCTGGTCTGGGTCGTGAATTTTCAGACGCATTTATTGAGGATTACACTGAATTAAAGTCAGTGATGATCCGTTATTAAAAATGCACAATATTATTTAAACAGGCAAATCTAGTTAGAAAAAGGTAGCAGCATCAATTGCTACCTGTAGGAGGATTTTACCTCAACAATAAGGATATTGAAGATGAATAAGAAAATACTGGGTCTGATTTTTATTACGCATACAAGTTTTGCCAGTGATCTGCCAACTGTGAATTTAGGTCTATCGAGTTTTGTAGACGGTGCAGTTCCAGCAGGTAGTGGTTGGTATGCACAAACCTATTTTCAGAATTATCGCGCGGATAGTATTCGCGATACACATGGCAACAAAATCGCACTCCCTCAGTCAGAGATTGAGTATCAATCGATTGTTCAGCAAATCAGTTATATGTCAGATATCAAATTGGGCAGTGGTAATCTTGGCTTAAATATGGTGATTCCTGTGCTTGGCACATGTAGATGTGGATGATGGCCTCAATAATCAAGCCATTAAAGCAAATAAGGGATTGGGCGACATTATTATCGGCCCTTTTATCCAATTTGATCCAGTGATGGGGCAAGACGGGCCTAAGTTTCCCCATCGTTTTGAATTTCAAATCAATTTACCTACAGGTGAATACGATCATAATAAGGATATAAACCCTGGTGCCAATGCAGTGTCACTTGATCCATACTGGGCTGCAACCTATTGGCTGAATCCCAAATGGACACTTTCGACACGCTTACACTATCTTTATAACTTTAAGAATAATGATCCAAATTATAGTTTTGGGAATGCTGAAGACATACAGGCTGGGCAAGCATTACATGCCAACTTTGAAAGTAGTTATGCAGTCACACCACAGCTTCGGTTAGGAATAAATGGATATTGGCTCAATCAAATCACCGATACACAGGTGGATGGTGAAAATGTCAAAGGACGACGTGAACAGGTCTGGGCGATCGGTCCAGGGGCGATGTATAGTTTTTCTCCCCATGACCATCTTGTTGCAAATGCTTATTTTGAACAAGATGCAGAAAATCGACCACAAGGGACCGGCATGATTTTCCGGTATGTACATCATTTTGATAAATGATGGATTGGATAAACTTTAAAATCTAAACAGCCCAATATATCTATATATTGGGCGTTTTAGAACTAAAAATTAATAGGTTAAAGTCATACTTTGTTGTGTCACTTGATCAATTTGCTTTTGGCTTACCGCATCATCCTTACATTGATAGTTTTCAAATAATGGGAGCTGATCAGCAAAGTGTACATCGGTCTTTCCATTGCGATGAATAAATCCACTTTGACCAGGTGCTAGAATTGAACACATACTAACTTGATTTGGATTTAGTACCACTCTAAAAGAGGCACTGCCTGTATTTCCGTAAGTACTCAATTTTTGCTGATGCGCCAGATCCGCCCACGGAATGCCGACTGAATTTTTGCTGGAGAAACCCATGGTCGCAACAGGAAGTTTCCAATCATTTGGATCTGCAGATTTGTATTGTTTAGATAGTGTTGTTAATGTATTTTCAAGAGCATTTAAAATAACATCATCAGGAGATTGCCCCTTTAAGAAGTCAATTTGTTGAGGAACACCTGATTGTTTTCCTTGAAGTGCGTTCCAAATTAATTTGGATGCACCAGCGGGCTGAGTACTGCGCGGATCTAAATTAACAGGATAAAGCGTATCGGTATAACGACTGTAAATACTTTCTGATAAATTGGGCTTTAGTACTAACTCAATCATTTGATTAAGCCACATACGCATAATAGCAGGAGCTGCGCCTTCATAATATTTGGCATTTTGATCTGGACGAAGTTTGTAATCCCAAGAGGCTAGTAAAGGTGCTATTTTTTTTGCAGCCTCAGATGCTTTCGGATTCTGTGTCGCTTTAATCATAGAAGGAATAAAGTAGCGTGCGTTGAGATCAGCCCATGCGCCAGTTTTATTAATGTCCCAAATCTCTTGCTGACTCAGCTTTTGTTTACTTTCGAGGGGTTCTAATAACTCATTGACACGGTCTACGTGAGAAAAATTAGATGAGTCTGAGCGTAAACCTGCATAAGCTTTATTGTTCCAACTGGCAATATAGCCTTTTTCAGGGTTATATTCTTTCGGATTATGAGTGAAATCATAGAAACCTTGCCATTCCATTGAGCCATCGCCCTGAGCAGGAAGCTGAGGATGCTGATTTTCTGGACGGATAGGCAAACGGCCTAATGCAGCAACACCAATATTATTATCTGTATCAGCGTAGAACCACGTGATGGAAGCTGCAACACGGTTGGCTTGTTTTAAAAATCCCTCCCAATTGGTGGCTTTGGCTGCATTTGCCCAACCCAATAATGTTTCAACCTCAACACCTTCCCAGCTACGTTTTTGCGCATAAGCAATTTGATTTTTTTCATCCCAAGCATTAACAAAACCTTGTTTGCTCTTATAAACATCTAAGTCATAGTCTGCTTGTGCTCGTACTTTAATTTTGACTTGATGATGTTCAAAAGGAATGTATGCTCCTTGGTATAGGTATTCTTTGGGATTATTTGGATTGATTTTTAGCTGGTAAAAATCGTTGGTATCTAGTGAGCCGACAGTTGAACCCCATGCAATTTTGCCATTGGTCCCAAATAAAATAGCAGGCAGGCCGACAGGAGTTATGCCTGTTAAATTATAACCGGCACCATGTAAGCCAATACTGTAGGTAATAGCAGGGGTATACCATCCTTGCTGAGGGCCGTTATATAAAACAGCTTGTCCCTCCAATGTTTTATCAGCCTTTAGAACCCATGCATTGCTTGCAGTGGGTACACCATCAATGACCCCTTTGCCTAAAGCAATACGTGCTTGAGTTAAATAATTTTCTGCTGCTTGTTTTGAGATAGGCTGAACTTTTGTGAAGGCTTGCTTCTGGTGTGCTGAAAGCTGAGTTTTTTGCCCTGACTGAATAATTGTCGGAGCACTCGGATCATCCAGCCAGCGTAATTGCTGATAAACTTTTAAACCCTCATCTTGTCCCTTTTCTTTTTGCAACTGAGTGAGCAGATCTAAATTAGATATTTCTGAACTAGATGCAAAAAAACGGTTCAAAATCAATCCCACCCAAATCATTGCAATATCTTCGGGTTGCCATGCTGATGGCTTGAAATCATAATCGATGAATTCTTTTGGCATGAGCTCGGGGTTTTCTAGAATCTCTTTGATTCTTTTATTAAAGCCGGCTGCATAGCCTTCAAAAATTGCGCGGTCTTCTGGAGACAGTTGAGCGAGCTGCTGTTTAATGTTTTCAGGGTTAAATCGGCTATGAGTCGCAATATCATATTGCAAGTAGTCTGGACCTAAGACTTCGGCTACTGTCCCTTTACCTGTCCGTTTAGACATTTCCATCTGAAATAGCCGATCTGTGGCGACAGCATATCCATATCCATAAAACAGTCCGAATGTATTGTCTGCATAGATATGCGGGGTTCCAAAGTTATCGCGCTTAATGGTGACCTGTTTTGGAGCAGATGCTGGATCTAAAGTTGAAGAGGAGTTACATCCTGCGAGAAGTATACAACTTAAGCCTAAAATTCCGTATCGAATTAAAATATTTCTATAAGGAGGCTGATCATTCAGCATATGATTTTTCAATTTAAAGATCCTTGCTTTCATTATAATTTAGAAGTGAATCAACTAAGCTGTAGCCATTTATACAAAGTGGCTAAATTCACCTATGAACATGCCTTGTTCATTATTTTAAATTATTACTTATCCATGTAATTTTCCACTATTGAATAGGTATAAAGTTATACTTTCTCTAATTTAAAAATACTTTTATGCTTCATTTATGAATTAAAATATAGTGTTAAATAACATAAGATTCTGTATTATAATTTGTTTTTATTTAAGGTGTATAAATGCTATAGAAGGTTTTTCTGCAAAAACCATTTTAGTTTAGATATTTTTGAGTGAATGTATTCTGAAGAATTAACTTTAAGATAAATGATATTTTTTAAAATTAACAAGAAAATTACATGTATTTATGTTATAAAAAATGCAGTCGTGAGACTCTTTAATGAATGATAAATGGAGTTTGTCATATGGAAATCAATAAAATATTGCTTGTTTCTGCTTTAGCAACGGGTTCTGTAACTGCTCATGCAGAAGTGCGTATAGGTGTTGTCACCTCATCTACTGGCCCCGTAGCAATGGTGGGAATTCCGCAGAAAAATACAGTTGCGTTGCTGCCTAAATCGATTGGCGGTGAAAAAGTCACTTATATTTCCTTGGATGATGCGAGTGATCCGACAGCAAGCGTAAAAGCAATTAACAAATTGATCAGTGAAAGCAATGTAGATGCCATTATTGGCCCGTCTGGATCACCAAATGCCAGTGCAGTCATTGGAATAATTGCCAAAGCACAAGTTCCTTTGCTTGCACCTGTTGGTACATCCACTGTTGTGTTGCCGATGAATCCACAAAAAAAATGGGTATTTAAGACCACACAAAATGATGATCTTATTGCTCAGGCTTTAGTCGATGATATGGTTAAACGTAAAATTAAGACGTTAGGATTTATTGGTACAGCCGATCCGTATGGAGAGAACTGGAGTAAAGTCGTTGCTAATTTAGCAGCGAGCAAAGGTATTAAAATTACACAGAAGGAATCTTTTCAGCGTCAAGATACATCATTAACTGGTCAAGCGCTGAAACTTATTGCGAGTAAACCACAAGCCATTTTAATTGCAGCTCCGGGAAGTGCTGCAGTTACTCCACAAGCTGCTTTATATGATCGTGGCTATCGTGGGCAAATTTATCAAACTCATGGTGCAGCTTTAGATCAGTTTCTAAAATTGGGCGGGAAAAAAGTGGATAACACTATTTTGGCTGCTAGCTTGATGCTTGTCATTAATGAAATTGATAATACGCATCCTTCTAAGCCAGTTGCTTTGAAATACATGAATAATTACAAAAAAATGTATGGTGAATACCCAGCGACATTTGGTGCGAATGTCTATGATGCGGGGCTGCTTTTAGAAAAAGCGATTCCAGTAGCGTTAAAGCAGGCGAAACCGGGAAGTATTCAATTCCGCGAAGCATTGCGCACAGCATTGGAACAAACCAAAGAATTAGCAGGGACACAAGGTGTTTATAACATGACGCCAATGGATCATAGCGGTTTTGATAAGCGTGGTCGGGTCATGGTCACTGTAAAAAATGGGCAATGGAAATTGTTGAAGTAATAAATTTTTAAATTAATTAATCTGCTATTCAATTCAGAGTGCAATTGCACTTAGAGAGCATTTGTTTCTGAAAAATAGCAAGGATCAGGCGGTCATGGATTTAGATATCGCATTAATTCTTGGGCAGGATGGGATCACGAGTGGGGCAATTTATGCATTGCTCGCCTTATGCATCTTATTGGTTTTTACTGTCACCCGAATTTTACTCATACCTTTAGGTGAATTCAGTGTTTTTGGTGCACTGACACTTGCGTCTATTCAAGCCGGAACACCAAGCAGGATTGTCTGGCTATTGGTCATATTTTTTGCTGTTCAGTTACTTCTGGATTTTTATGCAAGTTTTAAAAATAAGATTCCATTTAATTTAAGAAGCCACAGTCTCTGGGCTGTTTACATTACGCTAATTGTTGGGGCAATGTATTTGCTGCCATTGGCGAGCCTGCCAATGTTTATTCAAGTTTTACTTGCTTTGGCTGTCATTACACCGCTTGGGCCACAAATTTATCGTTTGTTTTTTCAGCCTTTAGTGGCTGCTAAATCATTAGTGCTACTCATTGTTTCTATTGCTGTACATGTGGCTTTAGTTGGTGTTGGCTTGTTAATTTTTGGTCCAGATGGTGCACAGACTAGGCCATTCAGTGATGCTGTATATCAATTTGGAAGCTTAGCTGTCAGCAGTCAAACCCTTTATATTATTGCTGCATTTTTTAGCATGATTTTTGTGCTGTGGTATTTCTTTGGAAAGACACTTTATGGCAAAGCATTAAGAGCTACTGCGGTGAATCGGGTTGGGGCACAGTTAATGGGAATTTCTCCTATTTTTGCAGGCAAAATTACCTTTGCAATGGCGGCTTTTATGGGGGCATTTGCGGGTATTTTAATTGCGCCTATTACCACGTTGTATTATGACTCTGGTTTTATTATTAGCCTCAAAGGTTTTGTTGGTGCAATTATTGGTGGCTTAGCAAGTTTTCCAGTGGCGGCAGCAGGTTCTATTGCCGTTGGCATTATTGAAGCATTTTCTATGTTTTGGGCCAGCGATTATAAAGAAATCATTGTCTTTACTCTCATTATTCCATTTTTGCTTTGGAAATCTTTAACGTCTCGTCACATTGAGGAGGACCATGAATGAAGTCTAAATATTTATTTGCAGGCTTTGCTGCACTTATGGTTCTTAGCCCGTTCATTTTACCTGCATATCAGGTCACCCTTCTTAATTATATCGGGCTGAATGCTCTAGTCGTTTTAGGCTTAGTACTTTTGACTGGGGTTGGCGGCATGACCAGTTTCGGTCAAGCAGCTTTGGTTGGAATTGGCGCTTATTCGACAGCTTATTTAACAGTAACAGAACAGCTGCCACAGTTTTTAATGTGGACGGGCGGCAGTCCATGGGCGGGGCTGCTTTTAGGGATTGTTTTGACAGTTTTCTCGGCATTTATTGTGGGAGGCTTGACGTTAAAACTGTCTGGACACTACTTGCCTTTAGGGACCATTGCTTGGGGTATATCACTCTATTACTTTTTCTCAACCATTGAAAGTTTAGGCGGACATTCTGGTATTTCTAATATTCCGAGCATTTCTATTGCTGGATATGCTTTAGATACTAGCAATAAAATGTTTTATCTCATTTGGCTAATTTTATTTGTGGCCATTATTTTGACCAAAAATATTTTGAATTCTAGAGAAGGCCGTGCGATACGGGCGTTAAAAGGCGGACAAGTCATGGCCGAGTCTATGGGGGTAAATACCTTTAGATCCAAAATGGTAGTATTCGTTATATCTTCAGTTTTTGCCTCTATTTCAGGCTGGTTATATGCGCATAACCAATCATTTATTAATCCTACACCTTTTGGTTTACAAATGGGGATTGATTATTTGTTCATGGCCTTGCTTGGAGGTGTTGGGAGTATTTGGGGCGCAATATTTGGAGCAGGCATATTCACGATGCTGCGCCAATGGCTGCAAGACTTAATGCCGATTATTTTTGGCAATGATGGTCAGTATGAAACCATTATTTTTGGCTTAATGATTGTCTTGTTGATGCAAAAAGCTCCATCTGGTTTATGGCCAATGATTGTTAAGCTCATACCGTCACGGTTTAGAGCAAATGATATGCATACAGAATTAACAGCACCTACTCAAACGCTTCCTACTCTGGAATTTCCCCCAAAAGGTACGCTGATTTTAGAAGCGAAAAATGTGACGAAAAAATTTGGCGGTTTAGTCGCCAACAACAACATGAATCTAAAAATTCATGCAGGTGAAATTCTGGCGCTTATTGGCCCGAATGGCGCAGGAAAGAGCACCATGTTTAATCAGCTGTCCGGTGTTGATGTTCCAACCAGCGGTGAAGTGATCTTTTTAGGTGAAAAAATCAATGGCATGCTCTCACGTGATATTGCTAAAAAAGGATTGAGTCGAACCTTTCAGCACGTCAAAATTTTACCTGAAATGACGGTGTTGGAAAATGTAGTAATTGGCGCGCATTTACGCGGTAAAAAAGGCGTTTGGGCTTCGCTATTCAGGTTAGACCGTGAAGAAGAAAATAATTTATTGAATGAAGCAAAGCTTCAATTAAAGCGAGTCGGGTTAGGAGATTATCTCTATACCGAAGCTGGGAATTTGGCATTAGGACAGCAGCGGATTCTTGAAATTGCTCGCGCTTTATGTGCGCAGCCAAGCTTATTGTTATTGGATGAACCTGCTGCGGGTCTGCGTTTGAAAGAAAAGCAGGCTTTGACTGAGCTATTAATGAAACTGAAAGCAGAAGGCATGGCAACGTTATTGGTAGAACACGACATGGATTTTGTGATGAATTTGGTCGATCAAGTGGTAGTGATGGAGTTTGGTGAAAAAATAGCAGAAGGCTTGCCAGAGGATGTGCAAAAGAACGAAGCTGTTCTAGAAGCCTATTTAGGAGGCGCAGCGTGAGTGTGATAATAGAAAATACGCAAGGGAAATGCTTATTAGAAGTCAGTAATTTAAGCGTTGCCTATGGCAAAGTTGATGCGTTGATGAATTTTAATATGAGGGTGAATGAGGGGCAGATTGTGTCTGTTGTTGGTCCAAATGGTGCAGGGAAGACCACATTACTTTCTGCAATTATGGGAGTTCTTGCTTCAAAAGGGGATGTTGAATTTGACGGCAGTGTCGAGCAATGTCCGCCGATAGAGCGAATGGTCGTACGCGGACTAGGCTTAGTACCTGAAAAAAGGGAATTGTTCAGCAGCATGAGCATTGAAGATAATCTCATGCTGGGCGGATTTCAACGTTATAGGCAAGGTGACCGCAGTTTAAAAGAAACGCTGGATGAAGTTTATAGTATTTTCCCGCGTTTAAAAGAACGGCGGATTCAAGAAGCAGGCACGTTATCAGGTGGCGAGCGGCAAATGCTGGCTGTGGGGCGTGCGCTTATGGCAAAGCCTAAACTGTTGATGCTAGATGAACCGAGTCTTGGTTTAGCGCCTTTAATTACCCGAGAGATTTTTAAAATTATTGATCAGCTACGTGGTCAAGGTGTGTCTATTTTATTGGTAGAGCAAAATGCGCGCGCAGCCTTGAAGCTGGCTGACTATGCCTATGTGCTAGAAATGGGCGAATTGTCTATGCAAGGGACGGGTCAAGATCTTGTGGAAGACCCAAGAATTATTGAAAGTTATTTAGGGATTAACAGTAAGCATCAGGACATTCTTTCTATTTAATGTTGCATTTAAGCAGGAGTGCATGATGGGAAAAAATGCCAAAATTGCTATTTTAGGCGCTGGAGCCATTGGCTGTACATTAGCCGCTAGACTCATTTTGTCAGGCTGTGAATGTGTCAGCCTAATTGCACGCGGTGAAAATTATCAGGCGCTGTCCAGTAAAGGTATTCAGCTGAAGGATTTAACCGGCGAATATCAGTTGATACCCTATCAGGTTGTGCAAGATATCGCAGAACTTGAGCCACAAGATATTATTTTTATTGCGACAAAATCAAATGCGCTTCATCAAGTGGCCGCATTTATTCGGCCTGTATTGCATGCTGAAACTGTGGTTATTCCACTCATGAACGGCATTCCATTTTGGTATTTTTATCAAGGGCAAAGCACTGATGATATACAGGCCATTCAATGTTTAGACGAAAATAGGCAATTGATTAAGCACTTTCCTCTAGCACATTTAATCGGCGCTGTGGTGTTTATCACAGCAAGACTGAAGGGATATGGAAAAGTAGAGTCAGATAATCCATATTTGCTGATTTTAGGTGAGCCAAATAATCAAGTGACGAAGCGCTTAGAAACAATTCAAAGCCTTTTTGTAGATACAGGGATTGAGTTAAGGGTTACCGACCAGATTCGGGATCAGATTTGGACCAAAGTAATTGCCAATTTAAGTTCGAACCCACTTTCTGTTGTAACAGGCGCTACTTTAAAAGATGTCTATGCACATCCGCGCTTACATGAAATGGCGTTGCAAATTACCCAAGAAGTCCGACAAGTGGCCGCCAGTTATGGTGCGCGTATTACTATTGATCCAGTGACTTTTTTACAGCTAGGGACAAATATGGGCAATGTGCATACATCGATGTGGCATGACTACCAAAAGAAACAGCCCTTAGAAATGACAGGAATAGCAGAAGCTGTTTTTGAACTGGCCGAGCAATTTAATTGTCCTATGCCAGTTACGAAGCATATTTGTAATTTAACGGCATATTTAAGTGAACAATCATTGAAGATTTAAAAAGGATTTTTATGAACGCAAGTATTCAACCTTTGAATATCGGGCAGCAGGAATGGGAATTACGTGTGAAGCTGGCGGATTGCTATCATTTAGTCGATTATTTTGGCTGGACTGAAACAATTTTTAATCATATTTCCGCGAGGTTGCCAGGTGAAGAAAACTATTATTTAGTTAATCCTTTCGGGCTGAATTATAGTGAAGTGACACCAGAAAATTTATTGAAAGTCGGTTTAGAGGGAAATAAAGTAGAACCTTCTGAATATGATGCGAACCCTGCAGGGTTTGCTTTACATAGTGCTGTTCATGGGGCTAGGCATGATATACGCTGTTTGATTCATACCCATACAACACCGATTAGTGCAGTGGTACAGAAAAAAAATGGCTTTACTTATGACAGCTTCTATGGCGCGCAGTTATATGGCCGAGTTGCTTATCATACTTTCGAAGGCATCACTTTGTTTCAAGAAGAAAAACAGCGGATGATTCAGCATCTTGCAGATAAGCATATTTTAGTTTTGCGAAATCATGGAATTGCTGTAGGAGAAAGCAGTATTGAAAAAGCATTTTTTTTACTGTGGACTGTACAGCGTGCTGCTGAAATTCAATGCCAAGCAGATGCTTTGAGAGGGGAAGATTTTCCGCTCAGTGAAGATGTTAAGCAAAAATGCACAGATTTAACGGCATTGCTGATTCGTGACAGCGGATTTGCCAATAAATTCTTTAATGCAATGGTTAGAAAAATGTGTGGAGCACGTTGAAAAGATAGAGTATCAAAAAGCTTTTAATTTTGATTGAAATGGTTTTAAAGTAAATGTCATTAAAATTGGCGGTATTTTGAATATTTACAGCAAATAGGCGTTTATGATTTACTATATTTTGCTTATTTTTTGTATTTGATAATGCTTTTAAAATATAAATTTAATACTTAAAAAAGATGCAATACGCTAGTATTGCATCTAAAGAGGAATACTCAACTAATTAAAAGTAGTATGTAAAGCATGTATAAACTCATTTGGACATTCGATATTTGAAATATGCGATGCATTAATTTCAAACATCTTCGCATTTGGAATACGATCTAACATAAATTGACCATCTGCTACTGTCGTCACAGGATCTTGGATTCCGGCCACAATAAGAACAGGAACAGTAATCTCTTTTAACTGTTCACGCAGGTCCGCTTTAGCCAAAGCTTCACAACAACTTGCATAACCTTCGGCATTGCCAGCTGCCAAGTCGTTTTGAAGAGTATCCACCACTGCTGTGTTACTTTGGATAAAGGGATTGGTAAACCAAC